>NZ_JCAWAE010000001.1:1236384-1464191 GCF_059691795.1 Sphingomonas sp. 320_CC
ACCATTTTTCCTATCATCGGGCGTCGAGCCAGCGGGCGATGCGATCGAGCAGCCTGTCGGTCGCGTCCAGCTTTCCGCCCGTTTGCAGGAAGGCGTGGATCATGCCGTCGAACCGGTCGTGGTCGACCGTGACGCCTGCGTCGCGCAGGCGCTGGCCATAGGCTTCGCCTTCGTCGCGTAGCGGGTCGTTCTCGCAGGTTATCAGCAGCGTCTGGGGCAGGGTGGCGAGGTCATCTGCCAGGATGGGCGACGCGTGGGGGTCGGTGCGGTCTGCGTCCGAGGCTAGGTACAGGTCGATCTGCCGCTCCAGCGACTTCGCATCGATGATGTTGCCGTCTTCGCTTTGCCGCGATGGGTAGGCGGTGTCGCGGCGCAGGTCGGTGTTCGGGTAGAGCAGGATCTGGCCCTGTAGCGCTGGTCCGCCTTCGGATGCTGCGCGGGAGGCGAGCGCGGTCGCGAGCGTACCGCCTATGCTGTCCCCGGATATGACGATGCGCGATCGGTCGATGTCCAGCGCGTCGGCTTGCGCGATGAGGCGTTGCAGCGCCGTCCAGCTATCGTCGAGTTGCGCGGGGAAGCGGTGTTCGGGCGCTAGGCGATAGGCGGGGGCGGCGACCAGCCAGCCGGTCCGGTTCGCCAGCGCGCGCAATGCAGGATCATGGCCGTCGATCGACCCAGCGATCGCGCCGCCGCCGTGGATGTGCAGCAGCAGCGGCAACGGACCGGGTTTCGGGCGATATAGCCGCACGGTCAGCGGGCCGGACTCGGACGGCAGCATGAGGTGCGTGATCGCATGGACCGGTTCCGGATCGCCGGAGAAGGTCTTCAGCAGCGCCGTCTGGTAGCGGAAGTCGGCGAGCCACTGCGCATCGTCGGCGTGCGGATCGGCGCCCGGGGCGAGTGTCTTTACCGTGTCGAGTATCGTTCGAGCCTGTGGATCCACCGGCGCATCTCCTTCGCGGGTCGGACGTTTGGTGGCCACGACGAGTTCCCTGCGCGGGCAGCTGCGACTTTGGACAAGGCCGGGCGTTCAGCGCACTAAGGATTTGAGGAGATGGCTATGAAGCGGACGGGCAAGCGATTGATCGGCGGGGCGCTGCTGGCGGCGGTATCGGGGATCGGGCTGTCGCTCTATTCGAGCCGCGTCGCGCGGCTTGCCGAGGATTTGGTGCCGGCGGAAGGGCGTTTTCTCGACGTCGCGGGTGCTCGGCTGCATTATATCGATGTCGGCAGCGGGCCGACGATCGTCATGGTCCACGGGCTCGCCGGGCAGTTGCGCAACTTCAGCTATGCGCTCGTCGACCTGCTGAAGGACGACTACCGCGTGATCGTCGTCGATCGGCCGGGGTCGGGCTATTCGACCGCGACGGGGGCGATGCCGGGGATCATCGGGCAGGGCGCGATCATCGCCGACTTCATCCAGAAGCTCGGGCTCGATCGGCCTTTGCTGGTCGGGCATTCGTTGGGCGGTGCGCTGAGCCTCGCGGTCGGGCTCGACCATCCGCATCTGGTCCGCGCGCTGGCGTTGATCGCGCCGCTGACGCAGCCGTTGGAGCAGGTGCCCGAGAGCTTCCGCGGGCTCGCCCGGATTCCGTCGGGTGCGCGTCTGGCGTTCGCGCAGGTGTTGGGGACGCCGCTCAGCCGGTTGACCGCGAAGAAGACACTGGAAGGCGTGTTTGCGCCCGAGGCTGTGCCGGAGGATTTCATAACGCGGGGCGGTGGTGCGCTGTCGGCACGGCCGATCGCGATCGCGGCGGCGGCGGCGGATCTTGCCGGGGCGAACGACGATGTGACGGCGATGGTCGGGCGGTATGCGGAGATCGGTTTGCCGGTGCGGATCTTGTTCGGGCGGCAGGATGCTATTCTTGATCCGGCCTGGAATGGTCACCGGACTGCTGCGGTTATTCCGGGAGCGAAGATCGACACGATCGAGGGCGGGCACATGATCCCGATTACGGCGCCTGAGGCTTGTGCGCGGTTTGTGAGGGCTGCGTTTGCGGCTGGGTGAGGGTTTACCCTAGTAGTTTGTCCACCCCGGCGCAGGCCGGGGTCCAATTGGAAAGGTCGACGTAACTGAGGTTTGCGCTCCGTTAGCTAGCTTCCCCAATTGGGCCCCGGCCTTCGCCGGGGTGGTGCTTTGGTAGGGAGCGCGTTCTCGACAACAAGCACTCGCGGCGTTGGAAGTTGCCGATGCTCGTGTTGATGCAATGCCGATAGCTGTCCGAGAGACGGCAACGAACGCCATCTCCCGCTTCTTGTTCTCCCGCGAAGGCGGGAGCCCAGTCTGGGCTCCCGCCTTCGCGGGAGAACAAGCTTGCGTTTGAGTACCGGTCAGCCGGCGACGGGGAGTTTTACCTTGCCCTTGTCGTCTCGTTCCAACGGACCGTAGGACAGTACGACCTCGAGCAGCAGCGGCCCGCCATAGATATGCGGGAACAGTTGTCCGCCGCGCGACTCTTCCCACTTCACGTCGTCGTCGAGCGCTTCGAGATCGATCGCAGCCACATGCAGGTCCGACTGGCCAGCGAAGTGCTTGTCCACCGTCTCCGTCAGCTGCTCGGCGGTCGAGAGGTGGATATAGCCATCGGCTACATCCACCGGCGCGCCTGCAAAGCTCCCGCTTTCCAGGGTCGCCAGCTGCTCCCCCGTCAGCACCTTGTACGCGATCGGATCGCGGCTCATTCGCCGTCCTCCGGACCTGCTGCGTCGTCCTCGCCGATCGTCGCGCCGGTATCAGGCGCGACCTCGGGCACGGCGTCCGCCAGGTTGATCTCGGCGTCTTCCTCGGTTTCCTCGATCCGTGCGGCGGAGACGACGTGTTCGCCCTTCGCCACGTCGAACAGCTTCACGCCGGCCGAGTTGCGGCTGATGACGCGGAGCGACGCGAGCGTCGTGCGGATCAGTTTCGCCTGGTTGGTCACCAGCATCAGCTGATGGCCCTTCGCCGCGGCGAAGCTCGCGACGACGGGGCCGTTGCGCGCGATGTTGTCGATGTTGGTGATGCCCTGGCCACCGCGGCCGGTGCGGCGGTAGTCATAGGCGCTCGACAGCTTGCCATAGCCGTTCTCGCAGACCGTCAGGATGAACTGCTCGCGGTCCTTGAGGTCGTTGTAACGGTCGGCGCCCATGCCGTGATCGCCCTCGCGTTCGCCCTTCCACGGGGCGAACTTGAGATACGTCTCGCGCTCCTCGGGCGTCGCGCCGACACGGTGGAGGACCGACAGCGAGATGACCTCGTCGTCGCCCTTCAGCGTGACGCCGCGTACGCCGGTCGACGTCCGGCTCTGGAACTCGCGGACGTCGTCGCCGGCAAAGCGGATCGCCTTGCCGAGCTTGGTCGCGAGCAGCACGTCGTCATGCTCGCTGAGCAGCGCGACGCCGATCAGCTTGTCCTCGGACCCTTCTTCGAAGCGCATCGCGATCTTGCCGTTCGACGGCACGTTGGTGAACGCATCCATCGCGTTGCGGCGCACGAGTCCGCGCTGCGTCGCGAACATCACGTGCAGACGGCTCCACTCGCTCAGATCCTCCGGCAGCGGGAGCACGGTCGAGATCGTCTCGCCCGGCGCCAGCGGCAGCAGGTTGATCATTGGCCGACCACGCGTCGCGGGACCACCCTCGGGCAGGCGCCAGACCTTGTAGCGATAGACCTTGCCGAGGTTCGAGAAGAACAGCACCGGGGTGTGCGTCGAGGTGACGAACAGCTCGGTGACGACGTCCTCGTCCTTCGTCGACATGCCCGCGCGACCCTTGCCGCCGCGGGCCTGCGCGCGGAACGTGTCGAGGCTGGTGCGCTTGATATAGCCCTGCATGGTCACCGTGACGACCATGTCCTCGCGCTCGATCAGGTCCTCGTCGTCGATGCCGTTGGCGGCGGCGGCGATCTCGGAGCGGCGCGGCGTGGCGAATTCGTCGCGGATCGCGATCAGCTCGCCGCGCATCACTTCGTACAGCTTCGCACGGTCGCCGAGGATGTGGAGCAACTCGCCGATCGTCGCGGCCAGCGCCTTCAGCTCGTCGCCGATCTCGTCTCGGCCCAGCAGCGTGAGGCGGTGCAGGCGGAGATCGAGGATCGCGCGGACCTGCGGCTCGGACAGCTTGTAGATGCCGTCGGCCTGCTTGTCCTCGACCGCCTCGACCAGCGCGATGTACGGCGCGATCTCCTCGACCGGCCATTCGCGGGCGAGCAGCTTGCCGCGCGCTTCGGCGGGGCTCGACGAGCCGCGGATGATCTTGACGACTTCGTCGAGGTTGGTGACCGCGATGACGAGGCCGAGCAACAGATGCGCGCGCTCGCGGGCCTTCGCCAGTTCGAATTTCGAGCGGCGGGTGATGACCTGCTCGCGGAACGTGATGAACGCGCCGATGATGTCGCGCAGGTTGAGCAGTTCGGGACGGCCGCCGCGGATCGCCAGCATGTTGGCGGGGAAGCTCGACTGCGCGGGCGTGTGGCGCCAGAGCTGGTTGAGCACCACGTCGACGGTCGCGTCGCGCTTCAGGTCGATGACGATGCGGACGCCCATGCGGCTCGATTCGTCGCGGATGTCGCTGACGCCTTCGATCCGCTTGTCCTTGGCGGCTTCGGCGATCTTCTCGACCAGGCCGTTCTTGCCGGTCTGGAACGGGATTTCGGTGAGCACGATGGAGCGACGGTCGCCCTTGCCCTCCTCGACGATATGGCGCGAGCGGACGATGATCGAGCCGCGGCCGGTTTCGTAGGCGGACTTGGCGCCCGCGCGGCCGAGGATGATCGCGCCGGTCGGGAAGTCGGGACCGGGTACGATCTCGAACAGTTCCTCGGTCGTGATCGCGCCATTGTCCATGTACGCGAGGCACGCGGCGATGACTTCGCCGAGATTGTGCGGCGGGATGTTGGTCGCCATGCCGACCGCGATGCCGCCCGCGCCGTTGACCAGCAGGTTCGGGAAGCGCGCCGGCAACACCGAAGGCTCGCGCTCCGAGCCGTCATAGTTGGGCGTGAAGTCGACCGTGTCCTTGTCAAGATCGCCGAGCAGCGCGTTCGCGACCTTGCCCAGGCGTGCCTCGGTGTAGCGCATCGCCGCGGGCGGATCGGGATCCATCGAGCCGAAGTTGCCCTGGCCGTCGATCAGCGGCACGCGCATCGACCAGTCCTGGGTCATGCGGGCCAAGGCGTCGTAGATCGAGCTGTCGCCGTGCGGATGGTATTTACCCATCACGTCACCGACGACGCGCGCGGACTTGCGGTACGGCTTGCCGGCGACGAAGCCGCTTTCGTGCGCGCCGTACAGGATGCGGCGGTGGACGGGCTTCAGGCCGTCGCGGACGTCGGGCAGCGCGCGCGCGACGATGACGCTCATCGCATAGTCGAGATAGCTCGACTTCATCTCGTCGACGATCGAGATCGTGGCGATGCCGGCGGGCTCGCCGCCCTGTGGTTCGGCGAGTATGGTCTCGTCGGTCAAATCTGAACGCTTTCGGCTTGTTGCGGTGTTGTGACACACCTTAGCCGAGGGGGGGGCACCTTACTACCCCCGCGCACGCGTACGCACGCGAGGGAGAAGGGTTTCATCGTTAATTTGAGGCTTATTTGCACGCGGTCTTGGTCTTGTTGCCGGCGAGCGAGCAATTGTACGTGACGGTCTTGCCGTTCGCGAGTTTGGCGGTGACCATGCGGCCCTTGGCGACGGTCGTGGTGTGCTTGGCGACCTTGGTGTTGCCCATCGGCGTGGTCGTCTTGGTCGTGGTGGTGTGCGTCGCGACGGTCTTCGGCTTGACGCTGGTCTGAGCCTGGGTCGCGGCGACGGCTGCGGTGCCGGACAGCAGCGTAGCGGCGGCGAGGATCGCGAGGGGGAGAGACTTCTTCATGCGGGTATCCTCTCGTTTCGGCCTTGGTGGACGATGCGGAGAGACTGCGCCGAGGGACCTGAACGGAGTGTGGCAGATAGGTGAAATCTGCGTCATGAGCGGGGCGAGGTGGGGTGCGAATTCGGTTCTCCTGCGCAAGCAGGAGCCCAGGGTTACGGGCGGTATCGTTTGGTATCCTGGGCTCCTGCGTGCGCAGGAGAACAGCGACTAAGGCGTGACCTCGGCGCCGTCCCAGGCGAACAGCTTGCCGCTGTCCGGCGCGCGCAGGCCGTCGATGACGTCGAGCAACTGCACCGCCGCGCGGTCAGGCTTGAACAAATTGCCGGGGGTGACGTTGCCCTGGAACGGCTTCGACAGACCGGTGTCGACCGTGCCCGGATGCAGACCCACGACGATCCCGCTGGAGTTTCGCCGTTTGTCCTCGATCGAGATCGTCTTCACCAGTTGGTTCAGCGCTGCCTTCGACGCGCGATAGCCATACCAGCCACCGAGCTTGTTATCGCCGATGCTCCCCACGCGCGCCGAGAGCACAGCGAACACGATCCGCCCCGCTTTGGGCATCGTCGGCAAAAAGTACTTCGCCACCAGCGCCGGGCCGATCGCGTTGATCGCGAAGTTGCGCGCCATCCACACCGGATCGAGCTCGCGCATCGTCTTCTCGGGACCCTTGTCACCGTCGTGCAGCAAGCCCGTCGCGACGATCACCAGCGTCGGGGACCCGACCCGCAAGGCCGCCGCCGCAATGCTAGCCTCGTCTTCCAAATCGAGATGCCGATCGCCGCTATCCGATCGCGCGAACCCGTAGACCTTATCGAAAGCCCCTTCCTCGATCAGCGCCTCCTCAAGCGCCTTGCCGATGCCACCCGACACGCCGATGACGACCGCGCTGCTCACTTGCGCACGAACCGGAACTGCGCGTCGCTGCTGCCCGCCGCGTCATACGCATAGCCGTCGCTGTCGAACCCCTTGATCCCCTCGACCGTGTCGACGCGGTGCTCGACCAGCCACCGCGCGACCATGCCGCGCGCCTTCTTCGCATGGAAGCTGACGAACTTCTGTGCCTCGCCTTCGCGGAAATCGATCGCTACGACGCGTATGGACGAAGGTAATTTTCCATCCGCCGCCGCCCAATATTCCTGGCTCGCGAGGTTGAGGATCGTCTGCGATCCCTCCGCCTCGACGTCGTCCGCGAGCAGCTTGGCGATCCTGTCTCCCCACCAGTCGGTCAGCTTCGTCTTCCGGGGCGCCCAGCGCGTGCCCATCTCCAACCGGTAGGGTCGCATCAGGTCGAGCGGCCGCAGCAACCCGTACAGCCCAGACAGCATGCGCACGTGGTCCTGCGCGTAGTCCACCGCCGCCTCGTCGAGGGTCTTCGCCTCCAGCCCGGTATAGACGTCGCCCGCGAACGCGAACATCGCCGGCCGCTCGGGCAGCGTGTCGAAATCGCGGAATCGGTCCGCGTTCAGCTTCGCCAGTGCGGGTGAGATATGCATCAGTTCCGACAGCTTCTTCTGCGTCAGATGCTCTGCGGCATGCGCCAGCGTCTTCGCCTCATCGGCGAAGCGCGGTGCGGTCGGGTCGAGCTTGGGCAGCGCGCTCTCGTAATCGAGCGTCTTGGCGGGCGATAGGACAGCGATCATGGCCGCGATCTAGCGACGGCCGGGGGCGCGTTCAATCGACGTTCACGCGCAATCTTACATCCGCGGGATCCAAGCCGCTCGCTTGAACGTATGCATGGCGGATCATATAGCGTCGTCGCGCGCCACTTACGTAAGCGGGCCGACGCAGAGGGAGAGTTTCCGCATGAAGACCATTTCCAAGCTTGCACTGATTGCGGCGTTTGCCACCGGCACGAGCGGCCTCGCGCTGTCGGCGCCTGCGTTCGCCAAGGACAAGAAGGCCGAAGAGGCACCGGCCATGAAGCTGAGCCCCGAAGTCCAGAAGCCCGGCATTGCCGCGCAGACCGCGCTGACCGCCAAGGATTACGCCGGCGCGCAGACCGCGATCGACCAGGTCGATGCCGCCGCCAAGACCGACTACGAGAAGTATATCGGCGCCGCGCTCCGCTATCAGCTCGAGAACGAGAAGCTGGTCGCCGCGCAGACCGCCAACCCGAACGCGCCGATGAACGAGACGACGCTGGCAAAGCCGCTCGACGCGCTGATCGCCAACCCGGCGACGCCGGCCGCCGACCGCGGTCGCTATGCCTATCGCCGCGGTGCACTCGCGTTCAACGGCAAGCAGTACCCGATCGCGCTCCAGTATTTCGCCAAGGCGAAGGAGCTCGGCTACACCGATCCGAACCTGCCGCTGCAGGTCATCAAGGCGAAGATGGACAGCGGCGACGTCGCCGGTGCGACCGCCGATCTGGAGGCCAGCATCGCGCAGATGACGGCATCGGGCCAGAAGGCGCCGGAGGAATATTACCGGTACGCGATCGCCAAGTCCTACGCTGCCAAGCGCAACGCCGATACGATGGCGTGGCTGAAGAAGTGGATCACGGCATACCCGTCGGCGAAGAACTGGCGCGACGTGCTGATCCTGTCTGGCATCCAGGCAAACGCGCTGATCCCGCTCGACGAGGCACAGAAGGTCGACGTGTTCCGCCTGATGCGTGCGACCAATTCGCTCGCCGATCAGACCGACTATCTCCAGTATGCCGACAGCGTAAACCGTCGCGGCTTGCCGAGCGAAGCGCAGGCGGTGATCAAGGAAGGTCTTGCGTCGGGCAAGATCCCGGCGTCGAACACGATGGCCAAGGGCCTGCTGGCGGATGCGAGCAAGAACATCGCCAACGATGGTCCGTTGTCGGGCCTCGAGAAGCGCGCTGCGGCGGCGCCCAACGGCAAGCTCGCCGCGGGTACGGCCGATGCCTATCTCGGCCAGAACAACTACGCCAAGTCGATCGAGTTGTACCGCCTGGCGCTGACCAAGGGCGGCGTCGATGCCGACGACGTCAACCTGCATATGGGCATCGCGCTCGCGCGGTCGGGTGACAAGGCGGGTGCTGCGACGGCGTTCTCGGCGGTCAAGGCTTCGCCGAAGGCGGACGTTGCTGGCCTGTGGACGACCTGGCTCGGCGCACCGGCTGCCTAAGCTAAGGCGTCTTGAACAAGGAAGCGGGGTGGCAGCAATGCCACCCCGTTTTCGTTTGTGGGTATGGCCGGCCCATCACAAAGTCCGAACTCCCCTCCTTGAAAGGGGGGGGGCAGGGGGTGGGTTGGCCTGCTTGTGTTACGAAGGTCCGAACCAAGCGGAGCCCGACCCACCCCCAACCCCTCCCTTCCAGGGAGGGGCGAAGACTAGATGCTAGTCGACCACCACCGGGATCCCCGACAGCGCCTTCGCCGTCCGGATCGTCAGCGACGTCTTCACGCTGGCCACGTTGGGCGCAGGCGTCAGGTGCGTCGTCAGGATTTCCTGGAAGCTCTTCAGGTCGGCGGCGACGATCTTCAGGATGAAGTCGATCTCGCCGTTGAGCATGTGGCATTCGCGGATTTCGGGAATGTCGGCGATGTGATGTTCGAACGCGGCGAGGTCGTGCTCGGCCTGGCTGCGTAGCGACACCATCGCGAACACGGTGATCGGGAAGCCCAGGCGGCTGGCATCGAGATCGGCGTGATAGCCACGAATGGCACCCGCTTCCTCAAGTGCGCGGACGCGGCGGAGGCACGGCGGCGCAGTGAGCCCCACCTGGTCGGCCAGATCGACATTGGTCATCCGACCGTCGGCCTGCAACAGCGACAGGATCTGCCGATCGATCCGGTCAAAACTCATTACACGCAACTCCTGATGGGCATCGCAAACCAAGCGATTCATTCCTCATAGCGATAAGATTGTTGCGGCGAAACGCAATTGTCCCACAATGCGACGAAGGCCATTGCCTACCGAAATGGGTTGTTCCTTCGCATCGCCGCGCGCGTTAAGGAATCGGTACGGAGAGCGTGCTAAGCCCGCTGAAGCCGGGGAACGATGTGCGGTTCGACGATAGCCTGAAGACGATCCTTGCCGCCGACATGGCCACCGATTTCGGTGCGCAATCGGCGTGGCGGCAGTTGGTCGACCTGATGGGACGCGGTCGTGCGGTCGTCGACGAGCCGGCGATCGCGCGGTTGCGGCTGTTGCGGCAGGCGGTGCCGGTCGAGGTCCGGGCTGCGAGTGCGCGGGCGCTGGCGTTTGCCAAGCCCGATGCTCGGCTCGTCGGGTTCTTCGCGGAAGACGTGCTGGCGATCGCCGCGCCGGTGTTGCGGACGGCGACGCTGGAGCCGGACGATTGGCTCGCGCTTCTTCCGCGACTGACCCCGCCGAGCCGATCCGTGCTGCGCCATCGTCGTGACCTGCCCGGCGAGGTCCAGCGTGGGTTGCAGAGCTTCGGTCCGACCGACTTCGTGTTGCCGCAACCCGAAGCGCCAGTCGAGATCGAGGTGGCCGAGGCGGAACCGGTTGCGCCCGAGCCCATCGCCCTCGAGCCGGCGCTGAGCAAAAAGGCGCCAGTCCGCGATGAACAGATCGCGAAGCTTTCCGAACCGGCTCCCGCCGACATTCCCGAGCTGTCCCTCTACGCAGCGCCGCTCAGCGAAACCCCGTTCATGGCGCTCGGCGCGGTCGCACGCGGGCTGCCGTTCGTCGCCGAGGCGTTTCGCCACGCCAAGCTAGCCGAAACCGAACCGCCCGTTCCGGCACCCGAGGATGCAGCCCCGGCGGATCGGTTCGAAATTTCCGACCTCGTCGCGCGTATCGAAGCGTTCAATCGCGACCGCACCGTCGATGCTGCTACGCCAGCGCCCGTAGCGGCCGAGATCGAGGGCTTCCGTTTCGAGACCGATGCGCAAGGGATCATTCGGATGGTCGACGGCGTCGCGCGCTCGGCACTGGTCGGCGTGTCGCTCGCCTATGCCGCGCAACAGGGCGAGGCGCATCTCGACGGAGTCGCGGCGGGCGCGTTCCGCCGCCGCTCGCGGTTCAGCGATGCGCGGCTCGAAGTAGGCGGCCTGTCCGATGCGTTCGGATCGTGGCGGCTTTCGGGCGTGCCGGCGTTCGAGCACGCGTCGGGCCGATTTATCGGTTTCCGCGGAACGGGGCGTCGCCCGCGTCGCGACGAGACGGCCGAGCCGGTTCGCGTCTCGTCGCCAGTGTCCGATTCGCTCCGCCAGCTTGTTCACGAACTGCGCACGCCCACCAATGCGATCGCCGGGTTCGCGGAGCTGATCGAGACGCAGTTGCTGGGTCCGGTCTCGCCGACCTACCGCGACCGTGCGACCACGATCCGCACGCAGGCGGGCGACCTGCTCGCGGCGATCGACGATCTCGATACTGCCGCACGGATCGAAGGGCGTGCGCTCGACCTGCGCCCGACGACGGTGCCGGTTCGTCCGTTACTCGACCGGGTCGTGCGGGATCTTCAGCCGCTCGCGACGCTGCGTGGTACGAGCCTGGTCGTGGCGATGCTGGCGGGCGACTGTGACATCCTCGGCGACGATCGTGCGGTCGAGCGGCTGATCGGCCGGTTGCTCGCCGCGCTGGTTTCGGCGGGGCGGAAGGGCGAGCAGCTCGGCGTGGTCGTGCGGCCGGTCGCCGATACCGTGATGATCGAGTTCGACCGACCCGCTGCGCTCGCCGCGCATGCCACCGATGGCCTGCTGAGCATCGATGCCGAACATGAGAGCGACGGCGATGGCGCGCCCTTGCTCGGGACTGGTTTCGCGTTGCGGCTGGCGCAGAACCTCGCGGTCGAACTGGGCGGCGTGCTGACGATCGGCGCCGACCGCCTGACCCTTCAGCTTCCGGCTGCTGATACTGTCGATGCGGAGCGGACCGCCGACGAACAGCGGTGACGTATCGCCCCCCGCGCCCGACCGACGCACAACGCGTGGTATGGCCCGAGGCATTCGGCACGCGCTTCACCGTCTTCGCGGACGTCGAAGAGGAATTCGACTGGAACGCCCCGCTGAATCGCCGCAACCGCGCGACGACCGCGATGGTGGCCTTTCCTGACGCGCATCGCCGGTTCGCTGAACGGGGCGTCGCGCTGGCCTGCATGGTCGATTACCCAGTCGCCACCGATCCGGTGGCCGTCGCGATACTCGGACGTGTCCTCGAAGATGGACGGTCGGAGATCGGCACGCAGCTTCATGCCTGGGTCAATCCGCCGTTCCCGGACAGCGCGCCGCCGGGATCGAGTTACGCCGGCAACCTGCCGCGTGCATCGGAAGCCGCCAAGCTCGAAACGCTGACGCGGGCCATCACGAATGCGTTCGGCCGCGCCCCGCGTGCCTATCGGGCCGGCCGCTACGGTATCGGTCCAAACAGTTTCGCGCTGCTCGCTAGGCTCGGTTACCGGATCGATAGCTCGGTTCGTCCCGGCTATGATTACAGTGCTGACGGAGGTCCAGATTTCTCGATGGCCGACGCCGGCGCCTATCGCGCGGAGGGCATCGTCGCGTTGCCGCTGACCACTGTCTTCACGGGCGGTGCGCGACGGGGCGGCGCGCAGCTGTACCGGGCGCTCGGGCGAATTCCGAAGGGCAGGGGCCTCTTCGCGCGCGCGCACCTGTTGTCCCGGATCGCGCTGACGCCCGAGGACATGCCGATCGCTGACGCTCTGGAGGCCGTCGCGGTGGCGGATGGCGAAGGGCTGCGGTTGCTCAACCTGTCCTTCCACTCGCCGTCCTTGGTCCCGGGTCACACGCCTTATGTTCGCGACGCGGCGGATTTGAAGCGTTTCCACGACTGGTGGACCGCGATGCTCGACGAGTTCGAGCGGCGTGGGATTCACAATGCCTCGCTTGACGAGATCATTTCGGCGTTGGGGTAAGGCGTCGATTGTTTCCCCGCGAAGGCGGGGACCCAGACTGGGCTCCCGCCTTCGCGGGAGAACAAGAAACGGCCGCGCCGCTGCGGCTTTGGCGCGCTTTCGTATCTGGCGGGACCATCAACGTTCGACAAGTTCGACCGCCGTGGCATCTGCAATAGGCACGCTGCGCGCCAACTCCAACAGGCTCCCCTCCCTGGAAGGGAGGGGAGATCGTTGGGGTTTGGGCTACGTTGCAGCTCTCACCCTGGCGTCATCACGCTGTACCCCCAAACCAGAAAGGGCGGCCCGTTGCCGGACCGCCCTTCTGATACGCAGATACTGAAAGCGAGATTAGCGCTTCGAGAACTGGAAGCTACGACGAGCCTTCGCCTTGCCGTACTTCTTGCGCTCGACGACGCGGCTGTCGCGGGTCAGGAAGCCTGCTGCCTTCACCGATGCGCGCAGCACCGGCTCGAAACGGGTCAGCGCCTGGCTGATGCCGTGCTTGACCGCGCCGGCCTGGCCCGAAAGACCACCACCCTTGACGGTGCAGACGACGTCGTACTGACCTTCGCGCTCGGTGATGCCGAACACCTGGTTGATGACGAGACGCAGCGTCGGACGTGCGAAATACACTTCCTGGTCACGACCGTTGATCGTGATCTTGCCAGTGCCGGGCTTGACCCAGACGCGTGCGACGGCGTCCTTGCGACGGCCGGTCGCGTAGGCGCGGCCCTGCTTGTCGAGGATCTGCTCGCGCAGCGGCATAGGCTCGCGGACGGGCTCGTTCGAGACCGGCGCTGCGATATCGCCTTCGCTGGTCGGCAGAGCCTGCTCGGCGGGGGCAGCCGGCGCGGGCTGGTTGGTCAGGCTCGCGAGATCGGCGAGCGACTGGCGGTTGTCGGACATTATGCGCCCACCTTGTTCTTGCGGTTCATGCTGCCGATGTCGAGCACGGCAGGGTTCTGTGCCTCGTGCGGATGCTCGGTACCCTTGAAGATACGCAGGTTGCGCATCTGCTCACGACCCAGCGGGCCGCGCGGGATCATGCGCTCGACAGCCTTTTCGAGAACGCGCTCCGGGAAGCGGCCGTCGAGGACCTTGGCGGCAGTGATGCCCTTGATGCCGCCGGCGTAACCGGTGTGCTTGTAATAGATCTTCTTCGCGGCCTTGTTGCCGGTGAAGCGGATCTTGTCGGCGTTGATCACTACGACGTTGTCACCGCAATCGACATGCGGGGTGAACGACACCTTGTGCTTGCCGCGCAGGACGTTGGCGATGATCGATGCGGCACGGCCGACAACGAGACCTTCCGCGTCGACGATATGCCACTGCTTCTCCACCTCAGCCGGCTTTGCCGACTTGGTGGTCTTCATGAGCGCCTTCATGGGCGTTAGACCTTCCAGATTGAATGCAAGCGCACCAAGGGGAGGCCCCACAGCGCGAATGCCGGCCTAATGCTGAAAGGGGGGCTTCAAGTCAAGCTTTCCGCCGGTTTCCTGACGGGTATTATCATACCCGCTGCTTTACGCGAGGTGCCGTGCCGACTGCGTGGGCGGCGAACATCGCGGCGATCAGGAGGAGCGCGGCGTTGCCCTGGTGCGCGACCGCGACATCGATCTGCACGCCGGTCATCAGCGTGGCGATGCCGAGCATGATCTGGAGCGTGACGAGGCCGACGACGAAGAACCCCGCGCTGCTGCCCGTCTTGGTCGCCTTGATCGCCAGCCAGATCAGCCCGGCGGCGGCGGCGAACGCGAACCAGCGGTGGATGAACTGCACGACGATCGGGTTGTCGACCGCGTTGCTCCAGGCGGGATTGACCATCGGCACGTCGGCGGGGAACAGCCCGTCGCCCATCAGCGGCCAGCTCGCAAACGCATAGCCCGCATCGAGCCCGGCGGTGAACGCGCCATAGACCAATTGCACGAACAGCAGCGCCAGCGCGAGGATCGCTACCGGCGCGAGGCGTGCAGGGGCGGCGAGCGGATTGCGGTGCAGCGCCATCAGGTCGAGCGCCGTCCACACGATCCCGGCGAGGATCGTCAGTGCGGTCAACAGGTGGACCGCAAGTCGAATGTGGCTCACATCGGTTCGCACCGACAGACCTGAGGCGACCATCCACCAGCCGATCGCGCCCTGGAACGCACCGAGCGCCAGCAGCGCCGACAGCCGCCAGCCATAGCCGACCGGGATACGCTTGCGCACCGCGAACCAGATCAGCGGCACCGCGAACACGAGCCCGATCACGCGGCCCCATAGCCGGTGGAGGTATTCCCAGAAGAAGATCGCCTTGAACCCGCCGACCGTCATGTCGGCGTTGAACGCGGCGTATTCGGGGATGCGCTTGTAGGCGTCGAACTCGGCCTGCCACTGCGCGTCGTTGAGTGGCGGGATGATTCCGCTGATCGGCTTCCACTGCGTGATCGACAGCCCCGACTCGGTCAGCCGCGTGATCCCGCCGATGACGACCATCGCGACGATCAGACCGGCGACCGTGAACAGCCACAGGGCGACGGAACGAGGACGGGCTTTGCTGAGGAAGGCGACGCTGGGTTGAAGCATGATGAGGAGATAGTGGTTTGCGCGGCGGGGCGCCATCGGTTCGTGGTGCGCCGTTGCTTCATGTTGCTGGGGGCGATCGAGGGCCAATACCCCAGTAGCCACAGCGCTCTGCTTCATTGTTCTCCCGCGAAGGCGGGAGCCCAGGCTGGGTCCCCGCCTTCGCGGGGAAACAAGTGAGGATGGCGCGACGTTGCATGGTCAGGGTCTTGCGGCACGGCGACGAAAAACCACCCCATCACCCAAGAAAATCTGCAATGTAATGTTGTATCCTTTCAGCGGCCCATCTATATCCGACTGACGATGACGCCCTCGGCCACGCATACCCACCGCTTCGCCGGGCTCGATCGCTATGCGATCGGACTCTCGGGCCTGTGCATGGTGCATTGCCTCGCGACCTCTGTGCTGGTCGCGCTGATGTCGACGGCCGGCGGGTTCCTGCTCGACCCGATCTTCCACGAGGTCGGCTTGACGATCGCGATCGGCCTCGGCGCACTCGCGCTCGGCCGCGGCGTGCTCAATCACGGCTATATGATGCCCGCCGCGATGGGCGCGCTCGGGCTCGGCATCATGGCGGGCGCGATGACGTTGCCGCACGACAGCGGTGGCGGCGAGACGTTGTGGACGATCGTCGGCGTCGGGCTGCTCGCATTCGGCCACGATCTCAACCGTCGCGCGGAAAGCTGAGCGGGTTGCTGGAACTGTTCCGGCATCCTACTTCATCCAGCATGGCGCACGCTCACACCCACACCGAACCGCAGGGCGCCGATCTCACCGTCGCAGCACAGACGACGCTCGAAAAGGCTGGCGAGCAATGGACGACGATGCGTGCCAGCGTGTTTGCCGCACTTGCCAGCTTCGAGAAGCCGGCGTCGGCGTACGATATCGCCGAGGCGGTCTCGAAAGCCGAAGGTCGCCGGGTCGCCGCGAACAGCGTGTACCGCATCCTCGACCTTTTCGTCGGCGCGAACCTCGCTCGGCGGGTAGAGAGCGCGAATGCCTATGTCGCCAATGCGCATCCCGATTGTCTGCACGATTGTATCTTCCTGGTCTGCGACTCGTGCGGCCAGACGACGCATCTCGATAACGACACGATCACCAAGGGTGTGCGGAACGCGGCGCAGGCAGCGGGCTTCTCCCCGGTCCGCCCGGTGATCGAAGTCCGCGGGCGCTGCGCGGAGTGCGAGGCGAAGTAGCTTCGGCACCGCTTGATCCTCCCCCGTCAGGGGGAGGTGGCTGGCGCTAGCCAGACGGAGGGGGAGGGAAGGGCAAACTCTGTTCCGTGTCCTCCCCCTCCGTCGCCTACGGCGCCACCTCCCCCTGGCGGGGGAGGATCGGATTTAGGTCAAATCCTTCCCCATCCGGATCATCGGCACCGGGACCTCGCCCGGCGTCTCGATCCGCTCGATCGGTAGATACCCGCAGGCCCGGTACAGCGGTTCCCCCGCTAGCGTCGCCATCATCTCCGCCCGCGCAAACCCGGCCTCTCGCGCTGCCGCCTCGCAGACCGATAACACCAGCCGCCCGACACCCCGCCGCGTAAAATCCGGATCGGTGTACATCGCGCGAATCCGTGCCGCGTCGCGCACCGGATCGAGCAACGCCGCATCGCGCAACGCCGTGCTGTGATCGCCCCCATAGAGCGTCGCGCGCCGACTCCAGCCGCCACATCCGGCCAGCCGACCCCCCGCCTCGACTAGCAGATACGTCCCGTCCGCGATCAGCTGCGTATCGAGCCCCATCACCGCGCGGCTTGCCTCGACTTGTGCTGGCGTGAGGAAGTCCCCCTGCAACGCGCCGATTGCGCGGGCCATCAGTGCGGAAATCGCCGGAATATCTGCAGCCACGGCAACACGGTGCGTAAAGTTCATAATTGTGCACTTTCCGAGCGATTCCAGCGCGAATGCTACGTCAAGACACGGTAACAATCGACACGATACGCGCGCTGCATTAAGCCCGTCCGATGGCCGACCTTCCCTCGACACCGCTGCTCGACACCGTTTCGACGCCCGACGACCTCCGCAAGCTGCGCCCGGACCAGCTCCGCCAACTCGCCGACGAACTGCGTACCGAGACGATTTCCGCGGTCGGCACCACCGGCGGGCATCTCGGCTCGGGCCTCGGCGTGGTCGAGCTGACGACCGCGATCCACTATGTCTTCGACACCCCGCGCGACCGCCTCGTCTGGGACGTCGGTCACCAATGTTATCCGCACAAGATCCTCACCGGACGCCGCGATCGGATCCGCACGCTGCGCCAGGGCGGCGGCCTCAGCGGCTTCACCAAGCGTAGCGAGAGCGAATACGACCCGTTCGGCGCGGCGCATTCATCGACCTCGATCTCGGCGGCGCTGGGCTTTGCGATCGCCAACAAGATCGCGGGGACGCCCGGCAAGGGCATCGCGGTGATCGGCGACGGCGCGATGTCGGCGGGCATGGCTTACGAGGCGATGAACAACGCCGCTCAGGCGGGCAACCGCCTCGTCGTGATCCTCAACGACAACGACATGTCGATCGCGCCGCCGGTCGGTGGATTGTCGGCATATCTCAGCCGCATCGTGTCGAGTCGCGAGTTCCTTGGCTTCCGCGATCTTGCCCGGAAGCTCGCCAAGCGTCTGCCACGGCCGATCGCCAGCGGCATGCGCAAGACCGACGAATTCGCGCGCGGCATGACGATGGGCGGGACGCTGTTCGAGGAACTCGGCTTCTATTATGTCGGCCCGATCGACGGGCACAATCTCGAACACTTGATCCCGGTGCTCGAGAATGTCCGCGATGCCGAGGAGGGCCCGATCCTCGTCCACGTCGTCACCAAGAAGGGCAAGGGCTACGGCCCCGCCGAGGCTGCCGCGGACAAGTATCACGGCGTCCAGAAATTCGACGTGATCTCGGGCGTGCAGACCAAGGCGCCACCGGGCCCGCCGCAGTACCAGAACGTGTTCGGCGCGCAGCTCGTCGCTGAGGCTGCGAACGACCCGCGGATCTGCGCGATCACCGCGGCGATGCCGTCGGGCACCGGGCTCGACGCGTTCGCCAAGGCGTATCCCGACCGGTTCTTCGACGTCGGTATCGCCGAGCAGCACGGCGTCACTTTCGCCGCCGGCCTTGCCGCGCAGGGGATGCGCCCGTTCTGCGCGATCTACTCGACGTTCCTTCAGCGTGCGTACGATCAGGTCGTGCACGACGTCGCGATCCAGAACCTGCCGGTCCGTTTCGCGATCGACCGCGCTGGGCTGGTCGGTGCGGATGGGGCGACTCACGCTGGGTCGTTCGATGTTACCTACCTCGCGACGCTGCCGAACTTCGTCGTGATGGCGGCGGCTGACGAGGCTGAACTCGTCCACATGACGCACACCGCGGCGCAGTACGACACCGGCCCGATCGCTGTGCGCTATCCGCGCGGCAACGGCACCGGCGTCGCGCTGCCCGAGACTCCGCAACTGCTGGAGATCGGCAAGGGGCGTGTTGTGCGCGAGGGCAAGAAGATCGCGATCCTGTCGCTCGGCACGCGTCTCGAGGAAGCGCTCAAGGCTGCCGAGGTTCTCGAAGCCAAGGGGCTGAGCACGACGGTAGCGGATCTCCGTTTCGCCAAGCCGCTCGACGTCGACCTGATCCGCAAGCTGCTCACGACGCACGAAGTCGCGGTGACGATCGAGGAGAATTCGGTCGGTGGCTTCGGCGCGCACGTACTGACGATGGCTTCGGATGAGGGGCTGATCGACGGTGGGCTTAAGCTGCGCACGCTGCGCCTGCCCGACGTGTATCAGGATCAGGACAAGCCCGAAGTCCAGTATGCCGAAGCCGGGCTCGATGCGACCGCGCTGGTGGATACCGTGCTCAAGGCGCTCCGCCACAATTCGGGCGGGGTTGCCGAAGCGCGCGCATGACCGGGCCGACCAAGGGGCTCGTGATCATTGCGCTGGCGGTGGTCGTGATGGTTTCGCTCAACATCGCGATGTGGCGGCGGATGCGGGGTGGGCTCGCAGCGGCGAAGGCCGAGCAGGCGGCTAATCCCGAACTGTTCGATGAGGATGGTACGCGGATTTCGTGAGCAGCCAACTCCACCACCCCACCCCGGCGAAGGCCGGGGCCCAGTTGGAGAGGTCGCAGTAATGGGCGATCGCGCTCAGTTAGCGACGTTTCCCAACTGGGCCCCGGCCTCCGCCGGGGTGGTGCAGCCTCAAGCGAGCAATCAGCCGCCCAAGTAGTGCGTTTGCGCGGCGTCTGTAGCGCTCACCGCAAGGATCGACCGCGCTTTGCTTGGCGGCAAAGCCTGCCCGCGCCCATCGCCACTCGCCGCAATCACCCGCTCCAGCAAGTCTTGCCCTTCACGCCACCAGCCGATCCCGCTCGCGGCATTCAAATGCCCTTGCGGCCCGGCATCGACGAAGTGGCTGCCCCAGTCCGCCGCCATGCTGTGCGCACGTTCCGGAGTAACCCAGGGGTCGTCGCTGCTCGCCACCACGATCGACGGGAACGGCAGGGGCGTGCGCGGAGTCGGCGAGAAGCCCTTCAGTTCGGCCTGCGCGCCGCCGCGATCGACGTCCGCCGGTGCCACGAGAAGCGCGCCCGCTACCGGCCAGCCATAAGGCTGCGGGCTCAGTTCGGCCCACCATGCCACCGCGAGGCACCCGAGGCTGTGCGCGGCGAGAATCACCGGTGCCTGTGCCTGCCGGATCGCCTCGTCCAGACGCGTCACCCAGGCATTGCGGTGCGGCGTGTTCCACATGCCGAGCTCGACGCGCACCGTGTCGGGCCGCGCCTCTTCCCATAACGTCTGCCAGTGCGAAGGACCCGATCCACCAAGGCCGGGCACGGTCAGGATCGTCGGCTGGACGGAATCATACGGTGCGAAACTACCCACAGCGCTTCTCCTTCTCCAAAACCTCGTTCTTCGAGGTCGGGAGCGTGGCCGAAGGACGCTCTAGGGCACGCCATCCGGTCACGATCCCATGCGCTCAAGATAATCCTACTCGATCGGTAGGCAATGGCATTGCGGCGAAAGGAAGGCAGCTTGCGGCAATCGGATTGGGCGGCGATAGCGTGCGGATGGTGAAGATACGCGCGGACCAAATGCTGGTCGACAGGGGGCTGGTCGAGTCGAGGACGCGCGCGCAGGCGCTGATCATGGCGGGCCTCGTGTTCGCGGGGACGAAGAAGGTCGACAAGCCGGGGCAGACGCTCGCGGACGACGTGCAACTCGATGTGCGCGGTCGCGATCACCCCTGGGTCTCGCGCGGCGGGATCAAGCTGGCGCACGGCCTGGCGCATTTCGGCTGGGACGTGGCCGGCGCGGTCGCGATCGACGTTGGCTCGTCGACCGGCGGCTTTACCGACGTCATGCTGAAGAACGGCGCGGCGAAGGTCTACGCGGTCGATAGTGGCACCAACCAGCTTGCCTGGTCGCTCCGGCAGGACGAGCGCGTCATCGTCCACGAGCAAATCAGCGCACGGATCCTCACGCCCGCGCATATCCCGGAGCCGATCGACCTGATCGTCTGCGATGCGAGCTTTATCGGCTTGGCCAAGGTGCTGGAGCGGCCGATGTCCTTTGCCAAGCCCGACGCGAGGCTGATGGCGCTGGTGAAGCCGCAGTTCGAGGCGGGGCGCGGCGAAGTGGGGAAGGGTGGGGTCGTCCGCGATACCGCGATCCACCAGCGCGTCTGCGACGAGGTTGCCGCGTGGCTGACCGGGCAGGGGTGGAGCGTGGTCGGCGTGGTCGAGAGCCCGATCACGGGGCCCGAGGGTAACGTTGAGTTCCTGATTGCTGCTTTGCATAGGCGGCCGGCTTCTGAGCAACGGCTACAGGAAGCGGCAAGCGAGACCCAAACATCGCCGTCATCCTGACGACAGTCAGGCCCCAGAGCCACGCGGGGTGCGCTCGGTATCCTGGATCCTGACTTTCGTCAGGATGACGGCGTGGGGAGGTAGCGTGCCGGAATGAACCACTAGCGGAACGATTCTCCACCAAACTCGGTTTACCGATCGCAAAATGCGCGCCAGGACGAGCGCGCGTAGAGGCGGAAGGATTTGTGTGGGCGGTATCGCTTCGAAGGGCCAGTTGAGGATGTCGTTCCTCCGCTGGGCGGTCGTGACCGTGCCCCTGATCCTGTTGCTGGGCTTCCTGTCCGGCCGATCGGTCAGCGTCGGCAGCGAGAATGCCTGGTACATGGCGCTCGCGAAGCCTGCGCTTAACCCGCCGGGCTGGGTGTTCCCAGTCGTCTGGACGACGCTCTACATCCTGATCGGGCTGGCGCTCGCGATGATCCTCAACGCGCGTGGCGCTCGGCTGCGAGGGGTCGCCGTCGTGCTGTTCGTCGGCCAGTTCCTGCTCAACCTCGCCTGGACGCCGATGTTCTTCGGCGCGCACAGGATCGGACTGTCGGTACTCGTGATCGTCGCGATGCTGGTGCTGTCGATCGCCGCGACCTTCGTATTCGCGCGCATCCGGCCCGCCGCGGCGTGGCTGATGGTGCCGTATATGGTGTGGATCAGCTTTGCCGGCGTGCTCGCGTTCAGCATCGGGCAGTTGAACCCCAGTGCCGAAACCCTTGCACCCGCGCCGCATACGTCCCAAATGCTGTGACGCAGCAGTCACTGTCACAGTCACTGCGACAGTCTTTGGGATTTTGAAGCAATGCAGTCCGAAAACCGCGTGTTCGACGATATCGTCAAGGTCTTGAACGGTGCTGCCGGTACGCTTGCGGGCGTCGGTCGCGAAGCCGGTTCCGGCGCACGGGAACGCGCGCGCGAATGGCTCGGCGGGCTCGACTTCGTCAGCCGCGAAGAGTTCGACGCTGTGAAGGCGATGGCTTCGACTGCCCGCGACGAGAACGATGCGTTGAAGGCGCGCCTCGATGCGCTCGAAGCCAAGTTTGCCGCACAATCGACGGTAAATGCACCGCTCGGGGCGTCGGTCGACTGACTTTTCCACAGTTTTCCGCAGAATTGGGGCCGATGGGGTTGTCGGGGCGTTTTTGCCTCGGCACCCTTTGTCGTGCGATAAGGACCGCCAGGACCCTATGATGCTTGAACACGCCGACCACGACCATGAAGACGCCGCCCCGATCGACATGCTCGAGAGCTATTACGCTGCGCATGGCTGGGAGCATGAGCGTCACGACGATGAGATCGTCGCGACCGTCAAGGGAAGCTGGGCGACCTACGAACTGCGCGCGCTGTGGCGCGAAGACGATAGCGTCCTGCAATTCCTCGCTTTTCCCGACATCAAAGTGCCCGACGAGCGGCGCCAGGCGGTCTACGA
Organism: Sphingomonas sp. 320_CC; assembly: GCF_059691795.1. Lineage (NCBI taxonomy): Bacteria > Pseudomonadati > Pseudomonadota > Alphaproteobacteria > Sphingomonadales > Sphingomonadaceae > Sphingomonas > Sphingomonas sp. 320_CC. The sequence continues at coordinate 1,258,850 of NZ_JCAWAE010000001.1, forward strand.
GACGATCGGGCTGGTCAACGAACAGCTCTGGATCGGGCATTTCGAACTCTGGTCGTCGAGCGGCATCCTGCTGTTCCGGCACGCGGCGATGGTCGACGGGGGTGACGACGGCACGATGTCGCTCGACGCGGCGGAACTGCTCGTCGAATCGGCAATCGAGGAATGCGAGCGCTTCTATCCGGTGTTCCAGTTCGTGCTGTGGGGCGGAAAGAGCCCCAAGGAAGCGATCGCCGCGGCACTGATCGAAACGCACGGCGAGGCATGAGCTTTCCGGCAGGTCCGCTGTGGCTGATCGGTTGCGGCAACATGGGCGGGGCGATGCTCCGGCGGTGGATCGCCGCGGGGCTCGACCCGGCGACTGTTACGGTAATCACGCGGAGCGGGCAGGGCGCGCCTCAAGGCGTCCGGTCGCTGACCGCGCTTCCCGACGAAGAGGCGCCCGCGACCGTGATGCTCGCGCTGAAGCCGCAGCAGATCGATGCGGCGCAGGCTTTGCTGGCGCCCATGCGAGGTAAGCCGAAGCTGCTCCTGTCGATCCTCGCCGGTGTCGACCACGCGGCACTCTCCCAGCGGTTCGCGGCTGACACGATCGTTCGTGCGATGCCCAACCTTCCGGTCGCGATCGGCAAGGGCGTGACGTCGCTCTACACCGCTGGTGCGTCGGAAGAGGCGATCGCGGCGGCGGAAGCGTTCGCAGCGCCGCTCGGTCATTACGAATGGATCGCCGACGAAGCGCATTTCGATGCCGTGACTGCGCTTGCCGGATCGGGCCCCGGGTTCGTGTTCCGATTCGCCGACGCGCTCGCCAGGGCGGGTGCAGCGCTCGGGCTGCCGGTAGACCAGGCGGCGCGTCTCGCTATCGCCACGCTGGAGGGTTCCGCGATCATGGCGGCCGAGGCGGACGTATCGCCCGCCATACTCGCCGACCGCGTCGCCAGCCCCGGTGGATCGACCCGCGAGGGATTGAACGTCCTCGACCGCGACGACGCCCTGGTCGCGCTGCTTACCGCGACGCTTGCCGCCTCCGAACGGCGCAACGCTGAAATGGCGGCTGCGGCGCGTTAGAGGCGGCGTGGAATGTCGTGGGACTTGCTAGCCGCGCGGTGCTGCCGCGGTGAAGGCCGCGGCGATTGCTGCGTGCATCGGCTTGGCGGAGAATGCGGCGTCGTATGGGCAGGGGCGGCGGCGAGCCTTGTCCTTGCGCGGCTCGAAACCCTCGATCCAGCTGTAGCGGTCGGTCATGCCCCACAACAGCACGTCCTTCAGCGCCGGGTAGGCGAACATCAGGTCTAGATAGCCGCGCGTGAAGTCGGCCACTCCCTGGTCGCGTGCGGCGACGTCGGCGGGGAGATTGTTGTCGCGGACGTCGAGTTCGGTGATGACGATGGCATAGCCCATCGCGGTGACGGCATCGATGAAACGACGCCATTCGCCTTCGAGCGCGGCGATCGTGGCGCGCGTGTCGGTGCCTTGCGTGACGAGGTGCGACTGGACGCCGAGCGCGTTGACCGGAACGCCGCGGGCCTTGAACCCCTCCAGCAGTTTGAGGACGCCGGCACGGTGCTGTGCGTTGCCCGGCTCCCAGCTCATATAGTCGTTATAGACGAGTTGCGCGTGCGGTGCTGCGGTGCGCGCCGTGTGGAAGGCAAGGTCGAGCGTCGCCTCGGGGCTGCTGAGGGCGCGGGACAGGGCGGTCGTGTACAGCGTGCCGTCGGCGGGAGTGACGGCCTCGTTGACCACGTCGTAGCTGCGGATGCGCGTACCGTAGCGCTGGCATACCGTGGTGATGTGCCGGACGAGCAACTGTTCCGCCGCACGCGCGGGCGTCGCGCCGAAGTCGTGACTCTCTTCCCATTTCGGCATCCATTTCGGCTGGTGCCATAGGAGGTTGTGGCCGCGGACGGGCAGCGCGTTGGCATCGGCCCATGCCATCATCGCGTCGAATCGCGTGAAGTCGAAGGTCGTGGCGCTGGGGCGGAGGGCCTGCCACTTCATCTCGTTTTCAGGCACCAGCAGCCCGCAGTCGCGCTTCAGCAGTCTCGCATAAGCCGGATTGGCGAACGAGCCGCGGTCCGCGCCGGGTTCGCTCCACGCGAAACAGGAGCCGAGGCGCATGCCCTTGGCTGCTGCGAGCGACTGCAAGCTCCCGTCGGCGCCCGTCGGGCGCAGGATCGATCGCGCCTGAGCATTCGCCGTAGCGCCAGCAGCCGCGAGTCCCGCCAGCATGCCCAGTCCGTCCCGCCGTGTAATGTCCACGAAGCATCCTCATTATATTTTTGTGATAGCGCTATCGTTGTTAGATATCGGGACGATGTCAATCGCTTACCGGGCCGCCAAGGCCTGCGCGCCGCCAGGTTGCAGGCGGGTGACGCAGGCGGGTGATGGGGCGGGTGACGTGGCGGGCGGCATGAACTAGATCGACATCATGCCTGGGCTCTTCGATCATCTTATGCCGGCGAAACGCTGGACGCCGTCGCGGTACCGTGCGTTGCTGCGTGCACGGGGGCCACGGTCCGTGCAGTTCCGCACTCGTGCGGCGATCCTGACGGGCGCGATCCTGATCGGCGTCGTCGCGACGCTGTTCGCCGAAGCGGCGGATTGGGCGGCGGGGGTGTTCGCCGGGTACGCGCAGAGCTGGCACTGGCTGCCGCTGTTGACGACGCCGCTGACGTTCATGGCACTGGTCTGGCTGACCCGGCGGTACGCGCCGTTCGCGCGGGGATCAGGTATTCCGCAGGTGATCGCGGCACAGGCCGATCCGAACGAGGCGACGCGGACGCTGATCTCGCCGCGGACCGTCGCCGCCAAGGCCGTGCTGACGATCGGCGCGGTGCTGGGCGGCGCGTCGGTCGGGCGCGAGGGGCCGACCGTCCAGCTTGCCGCGGCGGTGATGGGCGCGACGCACCGGCTGGTCCGCGTGCCGTTGCGGGGCGGCGTGCTGATCGCCGGTGGCGCGGCGGGGGTCGCAGCCGCGTTCAACACACCGCTCGCCGGGCTGTTGTTCGCGATCGAGGAACTGGCGTCGGCGTATGAGCAGCGCGTGACGCTGCTGGTCCTCGCCGCGATCGTCATCGCCGGGATGGTCGCGCAGTCGGTGCAGGGCGACTACATCTATTTCGGTGCGATCGGCGCGCATATGCCGTTGCTGTCGGCGCTGCTGGTAGCGCCGGTTGCGGGAATCGCCGGCGGGATGGCGGGCGGCCTGTTTTCCCACACGTTGCTGGCAATGGCGCAGAGCCGCAACCGCATGACGACCTGGACCCGCGCCAACCCGGTCAAGTTCGCGGGAGCGTGCGGTGCGGTCGTCGCGGTGCTGGGCGTGTTCACCGGCCTGACCTGGGGAACGGGCTATTCCGCGGCGCGCGCGATGATCGTCGGTGTCGATGCACCCTTGTGGTTCGGACCCGCGAAGTTCGTCGCGACCGCCGCGACCGCGATCGCGGGGTTGCCCGGCGGAATCTTCGCGCCGTCGCTCGCCGTCGGGGCCGGGGTCGGCAACTTGCTCCGCGAAGTGTTTCCCGGCGAACCCGCAAGCGCGATCGTGATCCTGGGGATGGTCGCGTATTTCGCGGGTGTCGTCCGCGCGCCGCTGACTGCGGTCATCATCCTGTCGGAGACGACCGCCAGCCGCGGGCTGATGCTGCCGATGTTCGCAACCGCGTTCATCGCCGATGCGGCCAGCCAATGGGTCTGCCGCGAGAAGCTGTACCACGGGTTGTCGAAGACGTTCGCGATGCCCGCAACGCCGAAAGTCCCTTAGGGCCCGATATCGATCGCCTGCGCCTCGGCGCGTTTGGCGGATGCCTTGGCGAAGCCGAGTTGCTCCGCGATCGGATCGTTCCAACCGTAAGGATCGGTCCGAAACGCGATCTTGCCGGCATCGTCGACATAGACGTTGTGGTAGAGCAGCCGGACCGGGATGCGGCGGGGCAGGGGCACGAAGCTCGTCTCGCCCGAATCCTGCGCCGTCTGCCATGCCTCGCCGACGCCTTCGTCCTCCGCGAGGATCCGCGCGAACCCCAACGCATCCTCGACGCGGACGCAACCATGGCTCAGGTGACGCTGGCTGCGATCGAACAAGCCCGGCGCGGAGGTGTCGTGAAGATAGATCGCCTGATCGTTCGCCATGTCGAACTTGACCATGCCTAACGCGTTACTCGGCCCCGGCTGCTGGACGATCCAGCCATCGCGGACGACCATGTTGTGCGCGGTCAGATACTCCTCGCCGACATTGGCCATCTCGCCGTTCTGGATCGATTTGGGCACGGTCCAGGTGGGATTGGCAACCAGACGATAGATTGGCGACGACAGCGCCGGCGTCTCGCGGCCGGGTTCGCCGACGATCACCTTGCGCCGATCGATCATCGTGCCGTCGCGGTAATAGCGAAGCTGTGCGGCGGCGGTGTTGACGTCGATCCGCGTGGGCGGCGGCGTTCGCGCCAGCCACCGCCGCCGTTCGAGCCCGACCGCGAGCGCGCGCGCACGGTCGCCCGCACCCAGGTTCAGCACCTTCAACGTCTCGGGTCCGACCACGCCGTCTGCGGCGATGCCGTAGTCGGTCTGGAGCCCTTTCAGCGCCTCGGCCATTGCCTGCGTGTAGATCATTGGTGCCGGGGTCGTCGGCATGGTCGCTGTCGGCGAAAATGGCGTCGGTACGGGCGCTACGGCGAGCGGGTCGGTCGACGAGGGAAGATATCCGCTCTCCGCGAGCTGCTCGACGATCGTGGCGACACGCGCGTCGCGGTTGCCGACGCGGATGACGCCGGAGGGGATCGCCTGGACCGGCGTTGCGGTCGACGCCTTGGCGCTGAACGCGAGATACGCGTCGGAGAGTTGTTTATACTCGGCATCCTGCGGTGGGAGACCGTCGAACCATGCGACGAGATCGCCCTTGGCCAGCGCCCGCGACAGCCCGGTGGTAAGGTCGACCTTGGGGCGGGGCAGCGTGTAGACCTGATGCAGCGAGGCGGGGTCGACGCGGCCCTGTGCGAGTGCGCCGGCATAGTCGAGTGCCGCCTTGGTTCGCGCGCTATCGTCGATCGGCGCGGCGCCGTCAGCGGGGGCGGGAAGGAACTCGACCCGATCGAGGCCGTGGCGCGCACGGTCGGCAAGGATTTGATCGAAGGCCGCGATGTTTGCCGCAGTCCAAGCGGCCTTGGTCGGAGTGGCCTTGCCAACTGCCCTTGGTGCCGACTTCGATGCGGAGCGGGGCTGGCCTTCCGCGACGGCCTTTGTTGGGACGATGGGCTTCGGCGCGGGAGCAAATCCACCGAGCGCCAGAGCCAGGACCGGCATGCAACCCAGAGCGAGCTGCATCCGCAAAGTTCGTACTGTCATCGGTGGATAACGTTTGGACCGTTCGATGGGCTCACATTAGCGGCAGATTTCTCGGTTCCTGGGTTCGGCTCCCGTCGATCAGCCGAAATCGAAGACGCCGCCGGGTGGTGCCGCGACAAACTTCTCGCGGGGTATCGTCGCTGCGTCCAGCGCCTCGCCCAGCGCGATTTGCGGCGCGTCCCGTGCTTCGTCGGTCAGCTGGAACGTCCCCCAGTGAATGCCCAGCGCCTGTTTCGCGTCGACCTCGTCGAAGATCCGCACCGCCTCGGTGGGATCGACATGCTGCCCGGCCATGAACCAGCGCGGGGCGTAGGCGCCGATCGGGATCAGCGCGACGTCGGGCGCGCCGAGGCGCTCGCGAATCTGGCCGAAGATCGCGCCATTACCGTACGCGGTATCGCCTGCAAACCAGATCGCACCGGTGGGTGTGTCGAGCCAGTGTCCGGCCCATAAAGCCATCCGGACGTCGCTCGGCCAGCGGTTCGCCCAGTGATAGGCGGGGGTGATCGTGGTGGTGATGCCCTCGCCGATCGTCAGGCGGTCCCACCAGTCGCCGACGATGCAACGGGCGTCGGGCACCGCGGCGCGCAGGATCGTATCGTTGCCGAGTGGGAGTACGAACAGGGGCGTATGCGCCACCTGGAGCCTGCGCAAAGTGGTGACGTCGAAATGATCGTAATGGCAGTGGCTGATGAGGACGACGTCGATCGGCGGCAGGTCGTCGAAGGCGACACCGGGCGCCGCGACGCGCTTTGGCCCGGCGAACGAGACGGGGCTCGCGCGCTCCGACCAGATCGGGTCGGTCAGGATGTTGAGCCCGGCCACCTGGATCAGCATCGAGGCGTGCCCGATCATCGTGACGCGGATCCCGTCGACGCGCGCGTCGGGATTGGCCGGCGTGACCGGCACCGAGCGCGGCCATTTCGCAACACCGGGCGCCAGCTTCCACCGCAGCACGTCTTTCAGGCCGCGATCGGTCGGCGCCTGCCCCGGATTGAAGAACCGGAGACCATCGAAATGGTCGGACGGGGGACCCTGGTAATAACGGTTCTGCGGCATGCGCCTGCCTAGCCCGAAGCCCCCCGGCCGCCCAGACGCTACTTTGCGTTCTTCACGTATTTGTCGAACCACGCTATCGACCGCTGGCGGACGTCCGCGGACTGTTCGGGGCCCGTCACGCAGTGGCCGGCGTCGGGATAGATCACGAGGCTTACGGGGACGTTGCGATCCTTCAGCGCGTGCCACCATTCGATCGACTGGGTCGGCGGCACCTCGATATCGCGCTCGCCGACATAGATGAACGTCGGCGTCCGGGCGGTCTTCGCGTGATAGATCGCGGAGACGTCCTCATACGCCTTCATGTCGTCGTACATCGACTTGCCGAAGAACGGCAGCAGCCACTGGTCGATGCCGTTGGTGCCGTAATAGCTGACCCAGTTCGACAGGCCGGCGCCCGCGACGATGCCCTTGAAGCGGTTGGTCTGCGTGTTGGCCCACATCGCCATGAACCCGCCATAGCTGCACCCGCCAAGGCCGAGGCGCTTGTCGTCGACCGGGGCGACGCGTTCGACCGCATCGACGCCGGCCAGTACGTCGCGCAGGTCGCCACCGCCGAAGTCGCGCTTGTTCGCGGCGGTGAATGCCTCGCCTTGGCCGTAACTGCCGCGCGGATTGGGCAGGAAGACGTAATAGCCCGCCTTGACCAAAGCGGCGTTGAGCGAGGTCGGGTAGAGATAGCCGGGCGTCGAGGCCGCCGATGGGCCGCCGTGGACGATCGTGATCATCGGCGCCTTGCCGGCCGGCGCGGTGCCCGAGGTTGGGCGGGGCGCGAGGAGCCAGCCCTGAACGTCGAAGCCTTCGTTCTTCCAGCTGATGCTACGTGCTGTGGCAAGCGCGGGCATCGCGTCGTTGTCGTGCGTGATCTGCTTCACGCCCTGTCCCTGAGGGGCGAGCGGACCTGCGTAGATCGCCGGTGCGTGCTCGTAATCCTGGACCACGCCGGCAGCAATCCGCCCGTCCGCGGAGAACACGGCACGGCCATCGCCTGCGCTCGAGCTTGCCGGCTTGGCAAAGCCCGGCACCACCGGTTGGCCGGGGGTGAGCGTGCCGAACTGCATCTGGTCGCCGGCCAGCGTCACCGTGCGCAGGCCACCGCGGGTCCAGGCGATCGTCGTCACCGTCGACTTGGCGCCGCCGGTGACGTTGCGCGGCGTGCCGCCCTCCAGCCCGACCGTGAAGACGTCGCCGCCGATCGAGCCGAAATCGCTCATCAGGCCGCCCACATAGGCGACGGTGCGGCCGTCGGGGGACACACGCGGCTGGTTGATCTGCGTCGTCGGCTTGGCGATCGATCGGACCGCGCCGGTCTGCGCGTCGATCGCGTCGAGCGTCGCCACCCACCAATTGTTGTCGCCATTGCCGAGCGCGGTCGTCGCGACGAACCCGCGGCCATCGGGCGTCCAGTCATATTCGTAGACGTAGCGACCCGCAGGCGACAGTGGCGTCACCGTCGTCGTCGCCTTGGCGATATCGAACACGGCGAGGCGTTGCTCGTCGCTCTTCTCGTCGATCTCGCCGATCATCCTGACGCCGGCCTGCGTCGCGCCCGATTCCTTGGCCGCGCCGAGCGTCACCAGCAGCGCGATCCGCTTGCCGTCGGGCGACACGCGCGGCGTCTGCGCGATACCGGCGATGGTCGCGACGGTGCGCGTCGCCTTGGCGTCGGCATAGGTGAGCCTGACGTTACCCGCCGCGGTGTCGCGGACCAGGAATATCAGGTCGCCGTTGGGCGCGAAGGTCAGCCCCGCATAGCTGCACGTCGCACAAGGATCGATCGTCCGCAGCACGTGCCCGTCGGCGACGCTGCGGAGGGTTATGACACCGTGCGCGCCGCTGCTTTCAATGGTCGCGGTGCGATCGCCGGCGGGGGACAGCGCGAGCCCGCCATATTGGTGAAGCGTCTGCGCGGACGCAGGCACGGCGGTCGCGAGGAGAAGGGCGGCGGTGACGGTAAGACGCATCGGGGGCTCCGGCAGAACAGCGGTTGCCCCTGCTTAACGCGTGGCTGTCCTGCGGCAAGCCGGTGTCGTGACTACGCCGTTCAAAGACCTCGCGCCGCGGCCGCCCGGCTTCCGTAGCGGGCCGAAATCGTCCGTGATCGCGGGTTCGTACCTGCTAGCTCGGGCAGTGAAATCCAAGAGACGCGCTTGGGCTTATTTTGCCACAGTCACTAGCGCTGACGCTTCACCAAAACCGGTCGTTCGCCGTCGATCAACGCTTTGAACCCGCCGAAACCAGACTGCTTGATGATGACCGCGGTGCCGGGGCGCGGTGCGAGCGTCAGAGGCTCGATCGTCTCCCACGCCGTATTGTTGGCCAGCTGGATTAGGAAACGCGCGTAACTTGACGCCCTTACACCGGTGATCGTCGTCTTCACCTCGGTAACCCTCGTGAGCCGGTCGGCCTCGCCGCCGCCAAGGGGGTTTTTTGCCGCATCTGCGAGCCCGAACCGCTGCTGTTTACGCTCGACGACGGCCGCGCGGTCCAGCGCCAGCAAACTGCCGGACTTGCGCGCGCTCGCTATCTCGCGAGCGGCTGCGTCGAAGCACGACAGCCGAGCAGCATCGGTCGCAACCTGCTGGCATTCCGCAAGAACGTCCAATGTTCGCGACGAGGTCCGATCGGGGGCGGCGGTTGCCGGTTCACCGCAGGAGACGCCCGCCAGAGCGAGGAGTGCAAACGGAACGCAATAGGCACGCAAATCACGCATTGGACTACCTCGAGACGAATAAAGGAAAGAATCTATCGGCCGAGACCGGCGGGGGACACTATGTTGCGCTTATGTCACGCTAATGTCGCAAACGGAACTCAAAAGGTCCGAATCGACGATATTCATTGCGGTGCGGTAATAGCGATCGATACACCCCTCCCAGAGCCGGTTCTTTTTCCGGGGGCAAATGCACGGCGATACGCCGGCAACAAGGGGGCTAATATGACATCTGCTGCTCGTGCACACCTGCTTGCGACCACGCTGCTCATGGGAGCGGCGACGCTTGCCACGCCAGCGTTCGCGCAAGTCCAGGGTGACAATTCGGGGATTCGCGCTGGGGGCGCGACCGCGACCCAAGCAACCACGCCGGGCGCGAATGCCCAGGGCGAAGTCGGCATGACGACGTCCGAAGCGGCGCCGACCACCGAGAACAGCCAGGGCGACATCGTCGTCACCGGCTCGCTGATCAAGAATCCGGCGCTGATCGCATCGGCGCCGGTTCAGGTCATCGGCCAGGAGGAAATCCAGCTTCGCCAGTCGAACACTGCCGAAGACATCCTGCGCACCCTTCCAGGTGCCGTGCCGAGCATCGGTTCGGCCGTGAACAACGGCAACGGCGGCGCATCCTACGTCGATCTTCGCGGCCTTGGTTCGTTCCGTAACGTCGTGCTGCTCGATGGCAACCGTCTGGCACCATCGGGCTTGGTCGGTCGCGTCGATCTCAACAACATCCCGCTCGCACTCGTCGAGCGTGTCGACACGCTGACCGGCGGCGCAGCGACAACATACGGCGCCGACGCAGTTGCAGGCGTCGTCAACTTCATCACCCGCTCGGACTTCTCGGGCCTTGACGCATCGGTCTCGAACCAGATCACCGAGCGTGGCGACGGTTCGTACTTCCGCGGCGACATCACGATCGGAGCGAACTTCGACGACGGTCGCGGCAACGCGGTATTCTCGGTCGGCTATCAACAGTCAGACCCCGTCTATCAAGGCGATCGTGACTACTCGATCAACAACGTGAACTCGTTCAGCGGTGCACTCGGCGGTTCGGGTACTTCGGTCCCCGCAAGCCTTACCGGTACTCGGACGCTGGTGAACGGCATCGCCAACACGGCGCCGCTATATGTCCAGACCGGAACGACGGCAGCAGGCGTTCCCATTCTCGCGTTGAACCCAGGCGGCATGGCCAATCGTGGAAACAGCCAGATTGGCTCGAACGGGCAGGCCGTTGCAGCTTATGCGCCGTTCAATTTCAACCCGTACAACATCTTCCAGACGCCGTTCGAGCGTTTCAACATGTACGGTGCGGCGCACTACGACGTTTCCGACAACATTGAGGTCTATACGCGCGGCCTGTTCTCGAAGAACACCGTGCAGACCATCGTGGCGCCATCGGGTTCGTTCGGCTCGCAGCTGGTTGTGCCCCTCAGCAATCCGTACCTGCCTGCCGCGCTCCGTACTCAGCTCTGCGCTGCCAACATTGCACCGACAACGCTCGGCGTAACTGCAGCTGGTGCTTCGGTTGCCGCTCAAACTACTTATACGCCGCGCTTTACACCAACGGAATGCGCGGCCGCCGCGATCGCGACAAGCCCGACGGATCCAAACTTCCGGACTGCGACGACGACCCTGTCGCGTCGTACTCCAGAAGTCGGTCCGCGTATCTCAAACTTCCAAACCACGATTTTCGATTATCGAGCCGGCGTTAAGCTGGGCATCACCGAGGGCATCAAGCTGGACGTGTCGGGTGGTTACGGTGAATCCGAGAACACGCAGACGCTGCAGGGCTACGTCCTGACGTCGCGCTTGCGCTCGGCAGCGTATGCTACAAACACCACGACCTGCCTGGCTGGCGCTCCCGGGGGTGCTGCGCTCGGTGCAGGGACGGGTTGCGTTCCCGTTAACCTGTTCGGCGCGGAGGGGACGCTCACGCCAGCGCAGGTTCCCTACCTGCTCGGCGAGAGCACCACGACGATCAAGACATCGCTTGCTCAGGCTCGTGCAGTATTGAACGGCGACTTCGGCTTCGCATCGCCGTTCGCAACCGACTCGGTCGGTTTCGCGGCCGGTTCCGAATATCGTAAATATCGTGCGTCGCAGCGCTCGGATACGCTGGCTCAAACGGCTGGCGAACTCGGTGGCGCCGGTGGTGCTGCTCCGAATGTCGATGGCGGGTATGAGGTTGTCGAGGGTTTCGGCGAAATCATTGCGCCGCTCGTCCAGGATAAGCCTTTCTTCCAAAGTTTGACGTTGGAAGTCGGTGGGCGCTATTCGCACTATAAGGTGCTCGTTCCCACCTCGCCGACCTACAATACGACGACCTACAAGGCTGGTGGTAGCTGGGAGCCAGTTGTCGGCGTAAAGCTGCGTGGGAACTATCAGCGTGCGGTTCGCGCTCCGAACATCAGCGAACTGTTCTCACCGCTGACCACCGGACTGACCAATCTGGCGACCGATCCATGCGCTGGGACCGCGCCTGTTTCGAACGTCGTGTTGCGCAACGTCTGCGTAGCGCAGGGCGCACCGGTCAGCACGATCGGGACGATCCAAGCGGATCCTGCTGGTCAGCCGAACGTCACGACCGGCGGAAACCTCAACGTCCGGCCGGAAAAGTCCGACTCGTACACGTTTGGTGTTGTTCTCCAGCCTACTCAGCTGATCCCGGGTTTCTCGGTCACGGTCGATTACTACAACATCAAGGTGAAGGGCGCGATTTCGAGCCAGACGCCTGACGATGCGATCAACGCCTGCTTTGGTCCTTCCTTGAGCGCGGCTAGCGCAACTTCAGCTGCCTGCACTGTCATTCGCCGTAATCCGGCGACGGGCAATCTCTACGGCGATAGCGCCACTACTCCCGGCCTGTTCTCGCCGCTGTCCAACCTTGGCCAGATCAAGACGGACGGTATCGATCTCGGCATCAATTATCGTCGCGATATCGGATTTGCGAAGATGGCATTGTCGTTCCAAGGCAACTGGACGCATGACTCCAAGTTCCAAGCAACGCCAACCTCGATCAACCGCGAATGCACCGGCTATTATTCGGTCAGCTGCGCATCGATCCAGCCGGAGTTCTATTGGAATACCCGGGCGACCTTCACGTTTGCCGACAGCGTCGATGTATCGCTCATGTGGCGCCATATCGAAGGTGTTAAGCAAGAGCCTTACGACGTGACGGACGGTAGCGGTCCTGCATTCGCAGGTACGTTCGGCGGCGACACGGTCAACTTCGGTCGCATCAAGGCGCACGACTATTTCGATCTGACCACGCGTATCGCCGTTGCAGAGAACTTCGACTTCACCGTCACGGTTCAGAACCTGCTCGACAAGGAGCCGCCGATCGTTGGTTCGACTGTTGGTTCGACCTCGTACAACAGCGGCAACACCTATCCGTCGACGTACGACGCGCTGGGCCGTCGGTTTGCGGTCGGGGCACGACTGCACTTCTAGGATCGCGACGATCCGATCTTGGGGCGGCTCTTCGGAGTCGCCCTTTTTGCCTGTGGGGGTCGTGAATGGGGTCGCAACCTTCGTGCCGCGGGGTCGGCTGGTTGGCGCGAAGGAGGACGCTGCGTCAGTTTGACGTGACGGGGTACGCAGGATCCCGGCCATCGGCGGCGTACACCTTCCGCGCCGATTTGTGCTCAGTCGAGCTGCGGCGCGGGTGGATCGAGTGCTACGCCGGCCCCGCGGGCGACCGCTTCGGCCCAGGCCAGCACCTTGTCGATTTCCTCGGCATGGAATGCCGCACCGTCGATCTGTTCGCGCGTGCGGTCGGCAGCACGGTACGCCTTGCCGTCCTTGGCGTTGCGCCCGAACGCCTCGCTTGCCGCCAACGCGTCGATCGTCGCGGGATCGTCGGCCAAGCCGAACAGGGTACAGAGCGCGGCCAGCGCCGGGCGGGGCGCGGCAAGCAGTGTCTCGCTCTGCAACGATCGCACGCGTCCCGGAAACCGCGACGCGAGCGCGGCGAACAGGTCGGCCTGCGCGATCCAGCCGACCGCCGCGACCTGCAGGTCGGTCAGCCTGAAATAATCCTCCGGCGTGAATCCAAGGTCGACCATGCCGTCCGCCAGCTGTTTGGCAAGCAACTCGCGTACCCACAAACGCCCCCACATGCCCTTGCGCGCGATCGACGTGAGGAAGACCCGCAGTGGCGCGTACAGGAGCACCGCCTGTGCCTCTGGACGAAGCGTCATCATCGTCGGAGCCAGTGCATTGACCACGTTGGACGGCTTCACGATCACCGCCTCGCCCGGCACGAATGCGCGCGACAGCAGCGTGAGTGCGCTGTCGAGCCGGTCGGCGACCTGTGCCGGGTTGCCGCCGCGGTGGCGCCAGCCGACAAGGTCGTTGAGAATCAGCGGTTCCTTCAGCGTCGACGCAAGTCCTGCACGGTCGAGGACCTGCGCGAGTAGGGTCGAACAGCAATAGGCCGAGTGGAAGATGAAATGAACCGGATCGATCCGCGGGATCATGGCGATCGCCTGCTGGCGGGGGACCACGACCGGCGCTGCCGCAGTCGGCAGGAATTCATCGGTCAGGAACGTCGCAGCACTTCGCATGGTGCGGTCCGCGGCGATCAGGTGAACTGCGTCGTGACCGGGATCGTAGCGATGCGCGAGCCATTGCGGGTCGGCGATCCGAGCGGCGGGGAGCGTGCCGGCGCCTATGTTATTAGTCGAAGGATATGGCGCAGAGATGCTCATGCGGCAAAGGGATCGCATATCACGGCGCTGATCGCCACCTGCGAGGCGCGATCGTGCGATTTCCGATTGTGCCCGCGGGCGAATGCGGCATGATACTGCGAAGAACACGATGCCCGGGAGGTTATGCGATGATGAAGCGGATTGCGTTTGGTCTGGCGACGATTGTCATCGCGACATCCTCTGTAGTCGCGCAGCAACCCGAACCGGCGGCACCGGCGAAGGCGGTTGCCAAGCCGGAGCGGCCGATCTGCAAACGCTCCGCACCGTCAGGCTCGCTGGTCGAGACCCGACGCGAATGCCATACGCGTGCCGAATGGAACCGGCTCGCCCAGGAGGGGCGCGCGGCGGGCCAGGATGTGGTCGATCGCGCGGCGATGGGCGGTCAATAAGCGCGCTTGGCGATCGGCGTGAGCAGTCAACTGGCACAACGGGTCGACGCGCTGCTGCGTGACGGCGACCAGGCACACCGGTCGGGCGATGCCGCGCGGTCGGGGGCGGCGTACCGGGAGATCCTGGCGATCGCGCCAGATCATCCCGTCGCGCTCAACGCGCTGGGAATGGCCGCGCTGGGGCGGGACGACCAGGCCGCCGCCGAGTTTTTCGCACGTGCGGCAAATGCCGATCCCGCCGCCGCGCCGCTGTGGATGAACCTGGCGAGCGCGCATCGCGGGTTGGGCGATGCGACGGCGGAGCGGACTGCGCTGGAGCGCGCGCTGGCGCTCGACCAGCGCAACCTGATGGCGAACGTGCGCCTTGCCGAACTGCACGACCGGACCGGCGATGCGGCGCAGGCGGCGTTTCGCTGGGGCGGGGTGGCGACGATCGTCCAATCGATAGCCGATCGATCGCCACCGCTCGATCAACTGCTGGCGCGTGCATCGGAGCGGATCGCCTTCCACGCGCGCGCGCTGTCGGACGATGTCGATGCCGCGATGCAGCCATTGCGGGCGGGTGTGAGCCCCGCACAGCGCCGCCGGTTCGATGCCTGCGTCGATGCGATGCTGGGGCGTCGGACGATCTACGCACCCGCACCGCACGGGATGCATTTCCCGTTCCTCCCGGCCGACGAGTTCTTCGCGCGCGACCATTTCGCCTGGTTGGCGGATTTCGAGGCGGCGACACCCGTTATTCGCGCCGAACTGGACGCGCTGCTCGCCGAACCGTCGGCGGGCTTCTCACCTTACGTGACGATGCCGCTCGGCACGCCGGCCAATCTGTGGAGTCCGTTCGATCGCTCGGACCAGTGGAGCGCACGCTATCTGTGGCGCTACGGGGTCCGCGACGACGCGGTCTGCGCGCGGTGTCCGCAGACCGCGGCGATTCTCGATGCGTTGCCGCTGGCGGATATTCCCGGCCGCGCACCGACCGCATTCTTTTCGGTCCTCAAACCTGGCACGCATTTGCCGCCGCACACGGGGGTCAGCAACATTCGTTCGGTCGTGCACCTGCCGCTGATCGTCCCCGACAAATGCGGTTTCCGCGTCGGCGGCGAGACCCGCGAATGGCGCGTCGGCGAGGCGTTCGTTTTCGACGATACGATCGAGCACGAGGCCTGGAACGACAGCGACACTATCCGGGCCGTCCTGATCGTCGATGTCTGGAATCCCCATCTGACGGCTGACGAGACGGCCATGCTGCGCCGCCTGTTCGGTTCTCTCGGCAACAAGCTCGGCAATAGCGGAGACGTTGCAGACTGAAGCCGGTGCCGACGGGCGGCCCGCAGGGATATGCTCAGCCCGTGTCGATCGCCACGCCTTGATAGGTGTCGATGGCCTCGAAGATATCTGTCAGCGCGGCGCGTTCGTCGGCGGTCAGTTCGGGCCGCCAAACCTCGAACAGCAGGACGATCCGGGTTTCCGTGCCGCGGTTCCACGCCTCATGCTCGAACGAATCGTCGAAAATCAGCATCTCGCCGGCCCGCCACGCGCGCGTTTCGGCCCCGACCCGCAGCGCGCATCCTTCGGGTGCGATCAGCGGCAGATGACAGATCAGCCGCGTGTTGAGCATCCCGTGATGCGGCCGAATGTGCGTGCCCGGCTTCAGCAGCGAGAAGATCGCCATCGGCGAGCGACCCGCGATGATCGGGATCGGTGCTTGCTCGAGTGCGGCCATGGTATGCGGACAGGAGGATGCGTTGGGTTCCACGCGCTCGCCACCGCGCCATAACTGGAACGCGCTCCAGCTTGGATCGTCGAGCAACGGGTTGGCCGGCGCGGGGCGGTCTGGCGTCGATTGGACATAGGGCGCAAAGCCCTTCTCGGCCGCGACGACGCTTTCGAGTTCGGCACGCATGTCTGCGGTCGCGGCCTCGATGGCGGCAACCCACGCGAACTCGTCGCGCTCGAAGAACGCACGCTGCGCAAGCCCGGGAAAATAGAACATCGAAGGCTGTTGCAGATACAGTTCGCGCCGTCCGAGCAGCAGGTCGAGCGCGTACCGCGTACGCCCTCCTGATACGCCAGCGGCAAGACCAGTCCCCGCCAGCGCATCGCCGAGATGTGCGGCAAACCGTTTCGCGCAATCCGCCAGGAACGCTTCACCGGCCTTCAGCATCGGCACCAGGACGGGCGCTATCGTGGCATTCGGCAGCGTGGCGACGTTCAGCGCGGTGCGATAAAAGGATTGCGCCGCGCGCTCGTCGCCGCGTCGGACCTTCAGCGCGGCCATCGTCAACAGCGCAGCCAGGTGGCGTGGTTCTGCTGCCAGGAAATGCACCAGCGCGGTTTCCGCCTCGTCGTCGCGGCCGAGCGACTGCGCGGCTTGTGCGATCAGGAACCACGGCGCGGGCATGCCCGGTGCCCCGTCGCGTAGAAGGGACAGCATTTCATAGGCGCGTGCCGCGTTACCGTTGCGGAGCGCGGCCATCCCGTCGCGCGCGAGATTTTCTGCTTGAGGCCGGGTGAGTTGCATTCCTCCAGCGTAACGATGTGGAGGCGGATGCCAAGTGTGCGGGTCTCACCTGGCTTGAGGCGAGGCATGCTTCGGCGCGGGAATGCGATGTGACCACGTTAGCCGCATTTCGAAGTGGAGATAGTCGATCAGGCGACGCGACGATAAGCGACCGGGAGCGCAGCCAAGGCGGTGACCAGTCCGCGGCCACGCCGTTGGCACAGTCGGCCGTGCTACTGGCGGCGGCTTGCCGATAAATACGGCAGATCCGGAATATGGAAAGAATTGGCTGGGGCGGCAGGGTTCGAACCTGCGCATGGCGGCATCAAAAGCCGCTGCCTTACCACTTGGCGACGCCCCAACAGAGGCGGCCTTATAGCGGGGCAGCGGCGTGTGAAAAGCCCTTGCGGACGTCAATCCGCGAGATGGTGCAGCCAGTTGTTCTCGTCCGGCGCGGTGCCGCGCTGGATCGAGACGAGCGCGTTGCGCATCCGCATCGTCAGTGCGCCCGGAGCGCCGTCGCCGATCGTGAAGCGGCCCTCGGGACTGGCGACGGTGCCGATCGGCGTGACGACCGCCGCGGTACCGCAGGCGAATGCTTCGACCAGGCGACCGCTGGCCGCGTCGGCGCGCCACTGGTCGATGGTGTAGCCTTCCTCGCGGACCGCAATGCCGTTCGCGCGGGCGAGCGTCAGGATCGAGTCGCGGGTGATGCCGGGCAGGATCGTGCCGGTGAGGGCAGGGGTCGCCATGCTGCCGTCGTCGAACACGAAGAAGATGTTCATGCCGCCGAGTTCCTCGACCCAGCGCCGCTCGGCCGCATCGAGGAAGACCACCTGGTCGCAGCCGTTGCGGATCGCCTCGGACTGCGCGAGCAGGCTGGCGGCGTAGTTGCCGCCGCACTTCGCCGCGCCGGTGCCGCCCTGAGCAGCGCGCGTGTATTGCTGGCTCACCCAGATCGACACGGTGGGGGCGCCGCCCTTGAAATAGGCGCCGACCGATGAGGCGAGCACCATGTAGAGATATTCGGCTGACGGCTTCACGCCGAGGAACACTTCGCTCGCGAACATGAACGGGCGCAGGTACAGCGCGCCGCCATCGCTCTCCGGGATCCAGTTCGCATCGGTCTTCACGAGGCGTTCGACCGACTCGAGGAACAGCTCGGCCGGCAGCTCGGGCATCGCGAGGCGCCGTGCCGAATCCTGGAAACGGCGTGCATTCGCCTCGGGGCGGAACAGCGCGGTGCCGCCATCGGCGAGTCGATACGCCTTCATCCCCTCGAAGATCTCCTGCGCATAATGCAGCACCGACGACGCCGGATCGATCGTCAGCGGCGCGCGCGCGGTGATCCGCGCGTCATGCCAGCCCTCGGTCTCGCTGTAGCGGATCATCGCCATGTGATCGGTGAAGACTCGCCCGAATCCGGGATCGATCAGCCGCTTCGCCCGCTCGTTCGCCTCGACCGGAGTCGCGTTCGGCTCATGGCGGAAGGCGGAAGACGGCGTAAAAGCTGGAACGGACATCGAAAATCTCTCTCGTTGCGGGTTGCCGACGACTACGGGCGATGTCTAAACCGGTCAACATGCCTGCCACTCCGTCTTCTGCCTCACCCCTGTTCCTTCGCGAACCCGAACTCCGCCGCGGCATGGAGCTGCTGTACTTCGGTTATAGCCACCTGACGCGGTCGATCGACCAGGGTCTTGCCGAAGAGGGGCTGGGCCGCGCGCACCACCGCGCACTGTATTTCATCGCGCGAAAGCCCGACATGACGGTGAGCGAACTGCTGTCGCTGCTGGCGATCACCAAGCAGTCGCTGGGACGCGTGCTGAACGAACTGGCGGACCGCAAGCTGGTCGAGACGCGGCCGGGCGAGCGCGACCGGCGGCAGCGGCTGCTGCGGTTGACGGCCGAGGGTTCGAAGATGGAGCGCGAACTGTTCGAGGCTGCGCGGATCCGGATGGCCGAGGCGTATGCGAGCGCCGGGCAAAGCGCGGTATCGGGGTTCTGGGCGGTGCTCGAAGGACTGGTGCCGGAGGCGGACCGTTCGCAGGTGTTCGGTCTCCGCGGCTAGTCGGTTCACGCAGGGCAAGTCGGCTCACGCGGGACGATTTGGCGTTGACGTCGCTGCAAGGACTGTGGCACTCGGCCGGTCATCGAGAGCCGGTGCAAGACCCGGACCGACAGGCGTAGATCGCCGTTAGCGGGTGTAGCTCAATGGTAGAGCTTTTGCTTCCCAAGCAAGTGACGAGGGTTCGATTCCCTTCACCCGCTCCACGTTTTCGCTAAAATTATGAACGTCGCCGTTCCGCGTCCGCCGTTCTACATCGGCTCCGCGAGTTGCGTACGGTTCCTGCCGCCGGATTTCGCTGCGTAGAGCATCGTGTCGGCACGTTCGAGCCAGGCGGTTAGCGTGTTGAAGGATGCGGACAGCTCAGCCACGCCGAAGCTCGCGGTTACGTGGATCGTACCGCCGCCATGGAGCGTCATCGGATGTTCGGCGATGGTATTCCGAAGGCGCTCCGCGACGACGAGAGCCGCCGCGCCGCTGGTTTCCGGCATCAGGAGGGCAAATTCCTCGCCGCCGAGACGACCGAACAGGTCGCAAGGGCGTAACGTGGTTTCGGCAAGGCTGGCGATCTGCTTCAGGACCTGATCGCCGATCGAGTGGCCGTAAGTATCGTTCACCCGCTTGAAATGGTCGACGTCGATCATGATCAGCGAACTTGCCCGCCCGTAGCGAAGCGTACGCTCCATTTCCCGTTGCGCCTGATCGACGAAGCCACGCCGGGTCAGCGCGCCAGTCAGATGATCGACCTGTGCGATCAGCCGCAGTTCGAGCTCGTCGCAAACGATGTTGGCGAAATTGCTGAGGATGGCGATGTCCGCGGGGCTGAACCGTCTGGGCCGGGTATCCATCGCGCACAGCGCCCCGACGTTATATCCTTCGGGCGTGCGCAGGGGGATGCCCGCGTAGCTCCGCACATAGGGCGGGCCGACGACGAGCGGACTATCGGCGAACCTCGGGTCGGCCAGCGCGTTTTCGATGATCAACGGGTCGCGTTGCTGGATCGTATGCGTGCAGAACGATACCGCGCGGGGCGTTTCGCTCTGCTCCAAACCGCGTCGCGCCTTGAACCATTGCCGATCGCGATCGACGAGCGTCACGGTCGCCACGGGTACCGCGAGCACCGTGCGGACGAGCGTGACGATCTTCTCGAACGGCTCTTCGACCGCGGTGTCGAGCACGTCGAGGCGACGCAAGGCTGCGACCCGGCCATCGTCGTCGTCGAGCAGCAGGGCGTTATCCATGATCCGGTGCCTTCATCATCGCGCGGATTGCTACGGTGAGATCGTCGGCATAGCTGTCGACCAGAGTGCGGATGCTCGCATCGACGACGTCCTCGCCGAGTCCCGCCGCCCGCAGGCTGACGATCAGTTCGGCAAGATGTGCCTGGTGGCGCTGTACGCTCGCCAACAACTCCGCGGGGATCTCGAGCGGTTCCGCCACGGTGGGGGTAGGCTGAAGTTGATCGATGCGCACGTTCGGCCTCTCATTGCAGCACCGAGTCTTTACAGCCGAACGGTTAACAGAGCTCAAACGGGCCTGTTCGACACTCTCAACGATTCCCGGCTCCAGATAAAAAGATGCCCTGCCGGATCAAGGATCGGCAGGGCATTCCGAGGTTTCACCGTCCGTCGCGAATATCGCCGGATGTTCGTGCCAGCACTGAAAGTCCTGGCGAAAGTCGATTCAAATTGCGGACGGTGCCATGTCCGTTACTTCTTCTTGCCGCTCTCACCCGAGGCGCTCGAGACGGCCGTTCCAGCGGACTTCACATCCTTGCCGACGCCGTTAACCGTGTGACATCCCGTCAACGCCAGGCCTGCAGCAAGTAGTGCCAGTGCAAATACGTTCTTCATACTTGGTCTCTCTCATGTTCAGTGTTTGAGGTGGATGGTGCCGGTGCGACGAGTGCGGCCGACCGCAAGTGAAGTTTTCGGGATACGAGCGGCCTTGGCATCGACGTCAGTTTCGGACGGGGCTGCCCCGGTGAGCTTGAAGATCGCCTCCGCAACCGAGACTCTGGCCTTGTCGGCAAAATCATCGGTATCATCACTCATGAGCACCCATTCTCCATCCGGGTTTGGTCAAGTCCCGTGATTTAGCGTGATCCGAATGACGGCAACAGATCGGGTTGTATCAACCCGATAGTATTTTCGACATCTCGCACGGATACTATCGGGCAGGCGGCGCCTGCTTGGTTCGATCAATATCAGCGGCGTCATCGATCAGGCCAGTGTCCATCAGGGCTGTAGCGTCACGACCGGGACGGGGCTTGGCAGCAGCGTCTTGCGATCGGCCCCATCGCCGAACCCGCGGGCACGCGCCCAGGCCGCCGCCGCCACCCTGCGATTGACGCCGATCTTGCTGTAGACGCGTGCGACATGGTTGCGGACGGTGTTGCCGCTGACGTTCAATGTGCGCGCCATCGTCTTGTCGTCCATGCCCTCGCAAATCAGCGCGAGCACATCGCGTTCGCGCGCGGTCAGGTCGTTCAGGCCCGATGGCGTAACGGCTCGCGGTGGTTCGGACTGCAGTACCAGATTGTCCAGAATGGCGTGGCTGAGCCATTTCGATTCCGAGATCGTCGCCTCGATCGCGGCGGCCAGATTGCGTTCGTCGATCCGACGATTGGTGACGTCCTGAAAGGTCCAAAGCGCGTAGGCCTTGTCGGCGATCATGATCGTGGCCTCCGATATCTGGCATTCGAGACGCTGCCCGCACTTGGTACGGACGGCCCCAGATGCAATTCCCGATGGCCAAATCTCGATGTCATCGGTCGATCGACCGGACAGGTCACTTCGCGAATACCCGATCAGAGAACAGAGACTGTCATTCGCGACGGTCACGAAATTGTCGGCCGGATCGACGATCATCATGCAGGCCGTCGACGTCGCGAACGCGGTTTCGACGCTTGTTCGGAGTTGATCGTAATGGCGTTCGGTCTGCTGCCACGCTTCGATATCCGTCAGCGTAAACAGCATGCACGGCTGGCCGCCGAAGGTGACGGGCTGGCCGGTAACGATCACGGGCCGGCTTGTGCCGTCAGGCATCGCCAGGCTGGCCCGGGTCTGCGGGATCGTCTGCGCGTTGACGAGCGCGCGCTTCACCGCCGCGTAGTTCGCGACGCCCTCGAGGATGTTGCGCTCGTACATCGAGCGGCTCAGCCAATCCTCGTCCGTGCTATCAGTGAGCGCGAGGAAACTACGACTGACCATGACGTAGCGCAGGTCCCGCAAGCCGCAGACGATGGCGGGGGCGGGGTGCGACTCGATCGAGCATTCGAGCCGCGTCATGCGATCTGGCGCATGCCACACGGTGCCCGCGAGCGAGTGGTGAGGCCGTGTGAAGATATCCAGGCAGTCGTTCGTCATGGTCGTTCCTCGTCGTCACGAAGATACACTTAAGTTGATCCATAGATGGAGTGAAAAATCCGTTATACCAAGAATGCCCCATTTCGATACTAAGGAGATCTGTATATTGGCGCGCAATCTGTATGACAGATGAGTCGAAAGGTCAGTGTCGGTTACTTAAGTCGATCCCGATGGTATTAACTATGATATTATCTCAGACCGGTTCTTGTATTGCTGCTTCAGGTGTTGTGTTGTTGTTGACCAGGTGAACTATTGCTTCCCATTCTGGCGGCTGCCGAACTGATTATCCTTCACGCGGCGCAGTATTGCGGTCGTCGCCGACCATCAGTTCGACCGGGGTATCGCCGATCGGGCCTGGCGATTGATCTTCATCGGTATGCGCGAACAGCCAGCGACCGAGAAGGCCAGCCACGGCGGCGCCGCTCAGCGGTGCAATCCAGAACAGCCAGAGCTGCGACAGCGCCCACCCGCCGACGAACAGCGCCGGACCCGTGCTGCGCGCCGGGTTCACCGACGTATTGTCGATCGGGATCGAGATGAGATGGATCAGCGTCAACGCCAGACCGATCGACAGCGGGGCGAACGCTGCCGGAGAGCGCTCGTCGGTCGCGCCGAGGATTACCGTCAGGAAACCGGCGGTCAGCAGTGCCTCCGAAAGGAACGCGGTTGCGGCGCCGTATCCGCCCGGCGAATGCACGCCGTAACCATTCGCGGCGAACCCGCTGGCGACCAGGTCGAACCCTGCGGTCCCCGATGCCAGTGCAGCGAGTGCCGCGCTGCCCAATATGCCGCCGATGACCTGCGCGATGACATAGCCCGGCAGGTCGCGAGCGGGAAAGCGGCCGGCGACCGTCAAGCCGACACTGACGGCTGGGTTGAAGTGGCCGCCCGAAATGAAGCCGACGGCAAACGCCATCGTGAAGACGGTAAGGCCGAACGCCAGTGCCACGCCCGCCATGCCGATCGTGCCGGGGACGCCCGTGCCCGCGGCAAGAACCGCAGCGCCGCAACCACCCAGGACCAGCCAGAACGTGCCGATGACTTCGGCGGCCAGCCGTCGCGCGGTAGCGATACGGCGGGGTCGGGCTGCCTGACCAGCGGGCGTACCGATGGTCGACGTGCGCTGAAGGTGTGGACTGTCGGCCATGTCGTTCGTGCCTAACTGGGGTGCATCGATGAGCGCCCGTCGGTCTTTGGGGTGGCGGGCAGAGCACAGCGATCGCTGCCCCGCCCGCCGATCAGAGCGTTTCCGTCTGGCGGCTTACTTGCCGCGCAGGGTGTTGATGACCGCGATGCCGAGCACGCCGGCCACGGCGGCCGCGGTGAAGGGGCGCTCCTTCGAGAACTGGCGAACATAGTCGAGCAGCGGGCGGATATTGTCCTGGACGACGTCCTTCGCCTGGCCGACGGTCTTCTGGATCGTGCCGCCAAGCTGATCCGCGGTGCCTTCGCTCTGCAACGACGTGTCGCCGATCACGCCGCCGAGCGTTTCCTTGAGCTTGCCGCCGACGTTGGTGGCTGCGCCGTTGAGGGTATCGGTGTTCATGAGAATCTCCTTTGATTGTCTAGGGAAGGACGGTCAGATCAGGGGCGGTCGGTAAGGTCCCGCATGTCGCCACGGTCATCCTGACGGGCGAGATCGCCGTCCGTCTGACGATCCATCCCTGAGGGTGGCGTCGTGCGGTCGCCGTCGATCGCCCGATCGGCGGGGTTATCGGTCGACTTGGCACCGTCGAGCATCCGCTTCACGGCATTCCCGGCTGCATCGCGACCACCCAGGCCGAACGCCAGGGCAAAGGCGACTGCGATCGCACCGAGCAGCAACCCGAACGCCAGGTTGATGATGTCGTCGGCCAGACCCATGAAGCGCAGGCCGATCGCGGTGCCGAGCACGATGATCGCGATCCGTACGACGGGGGCGGCAACGCGCGTGCCCTGGTCGCCGTTGCGCTCGATGGCGTGCGCCACGAAGCGGGCGATGACGACCGATGCGAAGATGATGATCGCCCCGAACACGACCTGCCCGAACAGCGTCAGCACCTCGGCCATGATCTGCGAGCCATAGGCGAAGTTCAGCTGGCGGAACGCTTCCATCAGGCCGAAGATCAGGATCGCGACGAACGCGCCGGTGCCGACCGTCTTCGATGGCACGAACGACGGACCGGTCGACTGGCCGGTGGTGCCGAGCTCGCGGTTCTCCGTGTTGCCGAAGATGCCGATCGACCCGATCGTCCGGTCGAAGCCGGTCGTTGCCAGGAACTGCGTCAACAGACGCGACGCGAACTTGGCGATGACATAGGCGACGGCGAGGATCATGCCGGCGGCGATGACGTGCGGGATGGCGTCGAGGATGATGCGCAGCATGGCGGTTGCCGGCTGCGAGATCGCCGCGATGTTCAGCGTGTCGAGCGCCGCGATCGAGACCGGGATGATGATCAAGGCGAACACGATGCCACCGATGGTACGCGGCAGCATCGTCGGGTCGGTCGGCGTGGTCGCGCCGACATGCGTCGAGAAACGCTCGACATGGCTGGCCGTGATGACCGCCTCGACCGCCTTCTTGGCGACCTTGGCGAGGACATAGCCGAGGAAGAAGATCAGCGCTGCGCCGATGATCCGCGGGATGGCCGTGCCGAAGCCCTGCAACATGTCGCCGAGCGGGCCGGTTGCGCCGGCGAGGCCCAGTGGCTGCGTGGCGAGGAACAGCGCGATCAGGAGGACCACCCAATAGGCGGCATCACCGACCTGCGCGCCGATCGTGGTCGGGTTGCGCGGGTTGGCATTCGGCTCGTTGGCGTGGATCGCGAGCGGCGTCTTGTTGACGAGCTTGGCGACGCCCCATTTCACGGCACGCGCGATCGCCCAGCCAATGACGAGGATGATCAGCGCCGCGATGATCCGGGGTGTCCAGATCTCGACATAGCTCCAGGCTTGCGCCCCGAAATCGCGGGTGTTCGATACGACCGTATCGCCCGCATAGGTTACGTCTTGCATGTGTGTGTCCCTTGAAACCCTCTACGGGGCCTGACGTCTGCCGTTCGCGGCATCGTGCGCCTTGGGTGTGCCTTGGCCTCGATGCCGCGGTTCCGGATTAGAGTGGTGATGCGGGGTCGGTCAGGATGCCGCACGCAGCAGCGGCCTTGCCGACCTCGAGTGGTACCTTGGGATCCTTGACCTGACCCGACACGCGAACGAAGTCGCTGGCCGTCAGGCGGCCCGGCGTGGTGTCGCCTTCGCGCGACGCCTTGGCTGCGCGACCGAGCTGCTGGAGCTGGCCAAGCGACAGGTTCGCCTCGAGCCGGTCGCCGACGCACTGCGACTGCGCAGGCTGGAAGCCATACCCCTCGAGCGAGGTGGCGATCTTCGCCGACGGATTGACGCACGCAGCGAGCGACAGCGTGGTGATGCCGACAGCAGCAAGCGCCGCGACGCGTGAAAAACTAGGATGCCGAGTCATGAAAAGCCCCTCTTGTCGGGGCCATGACATCAGGCCGGAGTGGCCCGCGATCCGATGATCCCGAGCGCCAAACCCTTCAATTCATTTAAAAGTTTCTAGTATTGTTAGCCAGCCGTCGGGTAGATAAATACTATTCTACCCGGATGGGTGGACACCGGATTAGAGCAGAGAAACTGTTCAGAACGATGTTCCATGCGGCCCCGCCAACGCCGTCTGACTGGTCGATATGGCCCTACGTTCGACGCATTCAGCCACGGATCAGGGTGGCAAGCGACAGGAGGATGCGGCTTATAACAATAGCCTCAGACCTCAGGCGGACGCCGCGCCCGGCGCGTACCAGCCTAGCGCTTGCGAAATCTGCGTTGCGGTACGCTTCAGTGCAACCAGTGCTTCGTCGGCGGAGATATGCGGGGTCTCGTCGATGACCTCGAGGAACGGGATGGTCAGCGCGGCAACGACGTGGCCGTCAAAGCCGAAGATCGGGCAACTGATGTCGGACACGCCGCCCATCCGTGCGCTGCGGATCGATTCATAGCCGCGTTCGCGGATTTCGGTAAAGGCGGCATCGAGCGTGTCGCGGGCCGCCGGGTCCATTGTTTGGTCGAGGATCGCGGATCGGGCATCGTCGGCCATGAAGGCGAGCAGGACGTGACCCGAGCAGTTTGTCGCCAAGGCTATGCTGGTACCCAGCCGGACGGCGAAACCGGTCGGGCCGGGGCTTTCCTGTCGAAGAATGATCAGCCCGGACGTGCCGTTGACGACGACGAGATGGCAGGATTGCACCGCGATCGCGGAAAGCGCCTGCATCAGCGGCGCGGCGACGTGCGTCAGTTCCTGCGCGGGGGTCGCGCGGTGCGCGGTTTCGAGGAGCTTGTAGGTCACGCGGTAGCGATCGCTGCCGGGATCCTTGTGTAGCCAGCCGCGCCGGTCGAGCACGACGATCACGCGGAAGAGTTCGCTGATCGACCGCGCGAGGCGAGTGGCGATTTCCCTGACCGTAAGGCCGTTCGGTTCGCGTGCGAGGAGTTCGACGATGTCGATCGCCTTTTCCAGCGCGGGCGCCGTATAGACGCGCGGACTGGCGCTATTGATGTCTGGCGGCGGCGAGGGAAGCGGCATGGTTGAAGCTATCGTGATGGCAGGCGCGATCCTTATGCCGCAGACGCGCGGACGCGGAACAACAATCTTTCATATCTGAAAGTTGCTGGCGGAGGCGTTGGCTTGCTAGGGAACGCCGTACGCGGCGACCTGAGGATCGATGCGCAGACCATAGGAGACGCCGCATGACGATCGCCTCGACTCTCGATTTCCGCGAGGCTGCACGCAAGCGACTGCCGCGGTTCCTGTTCGACTATGCCGATGGCGGTTCCTATGCGGAGGCGACGCTCGCGCGCAACGTCAGCGACCTGTCGGGCATCGCGCTGCGCCAGCGCGTGTTGCGCGACGTGTCCGATATCGATCTGTCGACGACGCTGTTCGGCCAGCACCAGGCGCTGCCGGTCGGGCTCGGGCCGGTCGGGATCGCGGGCATGTACCATCGCCGCGGCGAGACGCAGGCGGCACGCGCCGCGCATGCCGCGGGGGTACCGTTCTGCCTGTCGACGGTGTCGCTGTGCTCGCTCGGCGAGGTGGTGAAAGCGGCGCCGACCGGGCCGACCTGGTTTCAGCTCTACGTCATTCGCGACCGGGCGTTCATGCGTGATCTGCTCGCCACGGCTAAGGCGGAAGGCGCGAAGGCACTGGTGTTCACGGTCGACATGCCGGTGCCGGGCGCGCGCTACCGCGATCAGCATTCGGGAATGTCGGGGCCGCGCGCGCCGCTGCGCCGGATGTTGCAGGCGATGGGGCGTCCCGGCTGGGCGTGGGACGTGGGCTTGCACGGGCGGCCGCACCAGCTCGGCAATCTGGAGCCGGTGCTGGGCAAGGCGAGCGGGCTGAACGATTACATGGGCTGGCTTGGCAACAATTTCGATCCGTCGATCGCGTGGAAAGACCTCGAATGGATCCGCGACGGCTGGGACGGGCCGCTGATCATCAAGGGCATCCTAGATCCGGATGACGCGCGCGAGGCGGCGGCGATCGGTGCGGATGGGATCGTCGTGTCGAACCATGGCGGGCGGCAGCTCGACGGCGTGTTGTCGAGCGCGGCGGCGCTGCCGGCGATCGCGGAGGCGGTGAAGGGGCAGCTGACGGTGCTGGCGGATTCGGGCGTGCGGTCGGGGCTCGACGTGGTGCGGATGCTGGCGCTGGGGGCGGACGGCGTGCTGCTCGGCCGGGCGTGGCTGTATGCGCTGGCGGCGCGGGGCGAGGCGGGGGTGACCCAGTTGCTGACGCTGATCGAGCGCGAGATGCGCGTGGCGATGGCGCTGACGGGGGTGCGGTCGATTGCGGAGATCGATCGGGGTATTCTGGTCTGAGGGCAGGGCCTCCTAACGCTCGCTTCACGCTCACGCACGCTGCTTAAGTTAACCACCCCGGCGAAGGCCGGGGCCCAGTTGGAAAGGTCGTCATAACGTAGGGCGGTCCCTGGTTACCTCCGTCCCCCAACTGGGCCCCGGCCTTCGCCGGGGTGGTGGCAACATCGGGAGGTCCTGCGAGTTTTCCAGTGCCTCGATACAGAGCTCAGTGGATCGTCGGCTCTAGCGCCTCACCCGACAGCGTCCGTCCGGCCTTTACCGCAAACGCCAGCACCACCAGGAAGCACGCCGCCGGCACCAGCATCGCGGTATCGATCCCGGCAAGATCGGAGATATGCCCCATCAGCCCGGTCAGCACCGCGCCGCCGATGATCGCCATGATGATCAGCGAGGCGCCCGCGCGACGGAGCGGGCCCAGCCCGTCCATGCCGAGCGCGAAGATCGTCGGGAACTGGATCGACATGAACAGGCTGGCAAGCACCAGCGCGTACAGCCCGATTTGCCCGCCGGCGAGGCCCGCGATGCCTGCCAGCACGGCACTTACCACCGCGAAGATCGCCAGCAGGCGAGGGGGCGCGATCCGGCCCATCAGCGCGGTGCCGGCGAACCGGCCGATCCCGAACAGCACGAGGCTGGCGAAGAGGTAATCCGCGGCATCATGCTCGGCCATGCCGGGCACGTTCGCCTGCGCATAGCGGATCGTATAGCTCCAGATGCCGACCTGCGCGCCCACGTAGAAGAACTGCGTCACCGTCGCGAAGATCAGCCGCGGGTGGCGGAACACGTCGACGAACCGCGACGGTGCGCCGACGGTTTCTTCCGCGCGATGCTCTGGAAAGCGGATCACCGCGGCGGCGACCGCGAACAGCAGCGCGACGAGGCCGATCACGAGATAGGGCGTCTGCACCGCGACGACTTCGCTGCGATAGAAGGCCTCGCGCGCCGCCGGGCTCATCGCCGCGACCGCGTTCTCGTCGTGGACGATCGCCGACAGGATGAAATACTTGCCGATCAGCACGCCCGCGACGGTGCCGACCGGGTTCGCGGCCTGCGCCCAGTTCAACCGCTTGGCCGCGGTCGTCGGGTCGCCGAGTTCGGTCATCAGCGGGTTCGCCGACGTCTCCAGGAACGCGAGCCCACACGCGATCACGAACAGCGCGGCGAGGAAATACAGATACTCCCCGTAATGCGCGGCGGGATAGAAGAGCAGCGCCCCCGCCGCATACAGCACCAGTCCGGTGACGATCGCGGTCTTGTAGCCCTTCGCGCGCGTCACCAGCGCCGCCGGCACCGCGAGCAGGAAATAGCCCATGTAGAAGGCCTGCTGGACGAAGCTGGTCTGGAAGTCGGAAAGCGTGAACGCCTTCTTGAACTGCGCGATCAGGATGTCGTTGAGGTTGTTCGCCATCCCCCAGAGGAAGAACAGCGCGACTGTCAGCACGATCGCCGGCACATATTTCCTGTCGGCGGTCGTTCCGCTCATGATCCACTCCTGATTATGTTTATGTTTGTCAGTCTATCGCGCGGTCGAGATGGGTGTAGCCGCCATCGACGTAGAGCCACTGGCCGGTCGTGTGGCTTGCCCGGTCGGACAGCAGGAACACCACCGTGTCCGCGATCTCGCGATCCTCGGTCATGCGGTGGCCGAGCGGTATGCGCGCGACGATGCCGTCGAGCTTCGCTTGCGGATCGTCGAAACTGTCGACCCAGCGCTGGTACAGCGGCGTCATCACCTCGGCGGGGATCACCGCGTTGACGCGGATTCCATCGCCGCGCAGCGCCACCGCCCATTCGCGGGTGAGCGCGAGTTGCGCGCCCTTGGCGGCGGCATACGCGCTGGTGTCGCCTTGCCCGGTAACCGCGGTCTTCGACGAGATGTTGACGATCGCGCCGCCGGTCTTGCGCAGATGCGGCACCGCGTGATGCGCCATCGCGAAATAATGGACGAGGTTCTGGTCGAGCGAGGCGCGAAACTCAGCCGGCGTCCGGCCGAGCCCGATATTGTCGTTGGCGCCAGCGTTGTTCACCAGCCCGTCGATCAGGCCATAGCGCGCGACCGCCGCCTCGACCGCCGCCGCGCACGCAGCGTCGTCGGACAATTCGGTCGCGACGAACAGATGCTCGGCCGTGAAGTCCTCGGGCGCGCTCCGCGACACGATCACCGGGATCGCGCCTTCCTCGGCCAGCCCGCGGGCGATGGCGAGGCCGATCCCGGCCCCGCCACCCGTGACGATCACGACCTTGCCGGCGAGCCCGAGCTTCATCCGGCGAACCGATAGTCGATCAGCGACTGCGGCTTCATCTCGATCGAATAGCCCGGCAGCGTCGGCGGCATGTAGGCTGCGTCACGGATCACGCAGGGATCGATGAAATGCTCGTGGAGATGATCGACATACTCGATCACGCGCCCCTCCTTGGTCCCGGAGAAGCAGAGATAGTCGATCATCGACAGGTGCTGGACATATTCGCACAGCCCCACGCCGCCGGCATGCGGACACACCGGCAGGTCGAACTTCGCCGCCAGCAACAGCACCGCCAGCACCTCGTTGACGCCGCCCAGGCGGCAACTATCGATCTGCACGACGTCGATCGCACCCGCCGCCATGAACTGTTTGAACATGATGCGGTTCTGGCACATCTCGCCAGTCGCGACCTTCACCTCGCCGATCGCGTTGCGGATCGCCTGGTGGCCCAGGATATCGTCGGGGCTGGTCGGTTCCTCGATGAACCAGGGCTTCGCGAAGGCGAGTGCGTTCACCCATTCAATCGCCTGCGGGACGTCCCACACCTGGTTCGCGTCGATCATCAACTTGCGGTCGGGGCCGAGCACTTCGCGTGCGATCGTCAGGCGACGGATATCGTCCTCCAGATCGCGACCGACCTTGAGCTTGATATAGTCGAAGCCGGCATCGACCGCTTCCTGCGCGAGCCGCCGCAGCTTCTCGTCGGGATAGCCGAGCCAGCCGGCCGACGTGGTGTAGCAAGGGAAACCGGTCGCCTCGAGATCGGCGATCCGCTCGTCCTTACCTTCCGCCCGCTTGGTCAGCAGCGTGAGCGCGTCCTCCGGCGTGATCGCGTCGGTCAGATACCGGAAGTCGATCGTCCGGACCAGTTCCTCCGGGGTCATGTCGGCGACGAGGCGCCAGACGGGCTTGCCGACCGCCTTCGCCCAAAGGTCCCAGATCGCGTTGACCACCGCGCCGGTCGCGAGGTGGATCGCGCCCTTGTCGGGGCCGATCCAGCGCAACTGGCTGTCGCCGGTCAGGTGCCGCCACATTCGCCCCGGATTCTCGATGATCCAGTCGAGGTCGAGCCCGATGACGAGATGCCGCATCGCCTCGATCGCCGCGACGCAGATGTCGTTGCCGCGGCCGATCGTGAAGGTCAGGCCGTGACCTTCGAGCCCGTCCGTATCCGTGTCCAGCACGACATAGGCGGCCGAGTAGTCCGGATCGGGGTTCATCGCGTCGGACCCGTCGAGTCCCGCGCTGGTCGGGAAACGAAGGTCGATCGTGCGCAGGCCGGTGATGGTCGTCACGCGGCGGCGACCATCGTCTGTGTCTGTTCGCCGAGGCCATCGATACCGAGGCGGACCGTCTGGCCCGCACGCAGATAGACCGGCGGCTTCTGGCCCAGACCGACGCCCTTCGGCGTACCGGTCGAGATGATGTCGCCGGCTTCGAGCGTGCAGAAATCGCTGAGGTAGGAAACGATCGTCGCGACGTCGAAGATCATGTTGGCGGTGGTGCCGTCCTGATAGCGATGGCCGTCGACTTCGAGCCACAGACCCAGCTTTTGGGGATCGCCGACCTCGTCCGCGGTTACGAGCCAGGGACCGATCGGGCCGAACGTATCGCAGCCCTTGCCCTTGTCCCACGTACCGCTGCGCTCGAGCTGGAACGCGCGCTCAGACACGTCGTGGACGACGCAGTATCCGGCGACGTGCGACAGCGCGTCTTCCTTGGCGATGTGGCGGCCGGGCGTGCCGATGACGACGCCGAGTTCGACCTCCCAGTCGGTCTTTTCCGAGCCGCGCGGGATCTCGACATCGTCGTTCGGACCCTGGATCGCGCTGGTCCACTTGCCGAACACGACCGGCTCGGCGGGGAGGTCCATGTTGCTCTCGGCGGCGTGGTCCGAATAATTCAGGCCGATGCAGATGAACTTGCCGGTGCGCGTGACGCACGGCCCAATCCGCGGCGCGCCGTCGACCTTGGGCAAGGTCATCACGTCGAGCGCGGCGATCTTCGCGAGCCCCGCGGGCGACAGCAATTCACCGGCGATATCGCCGAGCTCGGCGGGCAGCGCGCGGATCGCACCGTCCTGGTCGAGGATGCCGGGCTTTTCCTCGCCGCGGGGGCCGTAACGCAGTAATTTCATCAAATGATCCTTAGTTGACCCAACCGCCGTCGATCACGTGGACCGCGCCGGTGGTGAAGCTCGATTCGTCGCTGGCAAGGTACAGGAACAGCGCGGCGATCTCTTCGGCGCGGCCCAGCCGGCCCATCGGCTGGCGCGCGACGAACGCGGCGTCGGCCTCGCTCACGGAAATGCCCTGCGTCCCTGCCTGCGAAACGATGCGTTCGCGCAGGGACGGGGTCTCGATCGTGCCCGGGCACACGCAGTTGCAGCGGATCCCGCGGCCGACGAAATCGGCTGCCACGGCCTTGGTCAGCCCGACCACCGCCGCCTTCGATGCGCCGTAGGCGTAGCGGTTGGGGATGCCCTTCACGCTCGACGCGATGCTGCTCATGTTGACGATCGCACCGCCGCCGCGCGCGAGCATGCCGGGCAGGAACGCGCGGGTCATGCGGTGCATCGCGTGGACGTTGAGGTCGAACGACAGCATCCAGTCGTCGTCGCTGCCCTGGAGAATATCGCCCGCCGCGACGAAGCCGGCGACGTTGGCCAGAATGTCGATATCGCCGATCGCGGCAGGCAGCGCGGCAATCGCGCTGGCGTCGAGCAGGTCGACGACCAGACGTTCGACGCCGTCGATCGCCTGCAGCGTATCGCCATCACGATCGAGCGCAAAGACCCGTGCGCCCTCGTCACGGAAGCGTTCTGCGGTGGCGCGGCCGATGCCTTGTGCCGCCGCGGTCACTACCGCGGTCTTGCCGGACAGTCTCATTCCATCTCCTGCGCGTCGTTGTGCGTTTTGTTGGTTTTATTAGTCAAAGTGACTTTTGAAAAGGGGCGGCGACGCTATTGTCGCGGGAGTACGCCGTATCGAAGGAGTTTCCGTGACGTATCGCATCGTGACCGCGCTGGACCTCGTCGACGACGCAGCCCTGATCGCCGCCTATCGCGAACGCCACGCGCCGGGCGCCGTGTGGCCCGAGGTCGTGCGCGACATCGTCCAGCGGGGGTATCGAGAGATGGAGATCTGGCAGATCGCCGACCGGCTCGTGATGATCGCCGAGGTCGAAGACGATTTTCCATGCGCGGCCGACCCGGCGTTGCAGCCGGTCGTCGCGTCCTGGGAGACGGCGATGGACGTGTATCAGAAGCCGATCGACGCGACCGGGCCGAAATGGGCGGTGATGGAGCGGATATTCTCGCTCGCCGATCAGACCGCCGGCTGATCCGTCCTTCTCCTCAGGTCGTTAGGGCGTGAGCGTCACGAAGCTGTCCATTACGCGCTTGCGGCCCGACTGTTCGAAATCGATCTCCAGCTTGTTGCCTTCGATCTCGGCGATCAGCCCGTAGCCGAACTTCTGGTGGAACACGCGCATGCCGAGCGACAGGTCGTCGCGGCCCTTGTTGCCGAGGCTGATCGCGCTGGAGCGGCTTTCGACGACGCGTGCGGGTTTGGTGGAGAAGGTGCTGCCGGTGCCTGATGCGCGCTGCCAGCCGGGACCGCGACCGGTGCCGCGCGCGACGTCCGCGAACGGATCGGCGCGGTCGGACCAATTGGCCTGCCAGAGGCTCGCGCCGCCGGACATCGTGGTTTCCGTGTCGATGTGTTCGGCGGGGAGTTCGGCGACGAAACGCGAGGGGATCGACGAGTTCCACTGGCCGTAGATGCGGCGATTGGCAGCGTGGATGATCACCGCAAGTCGGCGTGCACGCGTGATCGCGACATAGGCGAGACGACGTTCCTCCTCGAGGCTCTTCACGCCGCCTTCGTCCAAAGAGCGCTGCGACGGGAACAGGCCTTCCTCCCAGCCGACCAGGAAGACCGTGTCGTATTCGAGGCCCTTGGCGGCGTGAATCGTCATGATCGTGACCTGCGGGTCCTGCGCGCCGCCCTCGTTGTCCATCACGAGGCTGACATGCTCTAGGAAAGCGCCGAGCGAGTCGTACTCCTCCATCGCGCGGACGAGCTCGCTGAGGTTCTCCAGGCGGCCGGTCGCCTCGACCGACTTCTCGGCCTGGTACATCGCGGTGTAGCCGCTCTCGTCGAGCAACTGGCGGGCGAGTTCGGCGTGCGGCAGGCTGGTCGCCATGTCGCGCCAGCGGGCGATGTCGCCGACCAGTCGGCCGAGCGACTTCTTCGCCGCGCCGGTCAATTCGTCGGTGTCGAGGATGCGCGCGGCGGCGGTCGTGAGCGGCGTGCCGGTGGCGCGGGCGAGCTGATGGATGCGCGCGACCGCCTTGTCGCCGAGGCCGCGCTTGGGAACGTTGACGATGCGTTCGAAGGCGAGGTCGTCCGCGGGCTGGTTGACCACGCGGAGGTACGCCAGTGCATCGCGAATTTCGGCGCGTTCGTAGAAGCGGAAGCCGCCGACGATCTTGTACGGCATGCCGATCGCGATGAAGCGGTCCTCGAACTCGCGCGTCTGGTGCTGCGCGCGGACCAGAATCGCGACCTCGTCCAAGGACTTGCCGGAGCGGCGGACGATGTCGATCTCCTCGCCGACCCGCCGCGCTTCCTCGGGGCCGTCCCAGACGCCAATGACCTTGACCTTCTCGCCGACGTCGCGCTCGGTCCAGAGCTGCTTGCCGAGCCGTCCGCCATTGTTGGCGATCACGCCCGACGCGGCGCCGAGGATGTGCGGCGTGCTGCGGTAATTCTGTTCGAGGCGGATCACCTTCGCGCCCGGGAAGTCGCGTTCGAACTTCAGGATGTTCTCGACCTGCGCACCGCGCCACGAGTAGATCGACTGGTCGTCGTCGCCGACGCAGGCGATGTTCTTGCGTTCTTGCGCGAGCAACCGCAGCCAGAGATACTGCGACGAGTTGGTGTCCTGATACTCGTCAACCATGATGTATTTGAAGCGCTGCTGATACTGCGCGAGCACGTCGCGGTGCGTCTTCAGGATCACCAGCATGTGGAGCAGCAGGTCGCCAAAATCGCACGCGTTGAGCGCGATCAGCCGCGCCTGGTATTGCTGGTACAGTTCGCCGCCGCGACCGTTGGCATAGCGTTCGCTCTCGCCCGCATCGATGTCCGCGGGGACGAGGCCCTTGTTCTTCCACTGGTCGATCAGCCCGGCGAGGCTGCGCGTCGGAAAGCGCTTCTCGTCGATGTCGGCGGCGAGGATCAGTTGCTTTAACAACCGCAGCTGGTCGTCGGTATCGAGGATCGTGAAGTTCGATTGGAGCCCGACCAGTTCCGCATGGCGGCGCAGCATCTTGGCCGCGATCGCGTGGAAGGTACCGAGCCACGGCATCCCTTCGACCGCATCGCCGACCAGGCGACCGACGCGCTCGCGCATCTCGCGCGCGGCCTTGTTGGTGAAGGTGACGCTGAGGATCTCCGACGGCCACGCCTTCTTGGTGAAGATCAAGTGCGCGAGCCGTGCGGTCAGCGCCGCGGTCTTGCCCGTGCCGGCGCCGGCGATGATCAGGACGGGCCCGTCGGTGGTCAGCACCGCCTCGCGCTGCGGCGGGTTGAGACCGCGCAGATAGGGAGGCTCTGCTTGCGGCGCGGACGTTTGGGCGATCTGGTTCACCGGTGAACAGGTAGGGAACGGGGGGCGATGGGGCAAGCGGGTATGACTTGCGCGGTTCGACGATACGTGGAACAAGTTGAGAACATAGAGGGAGGCGGGCATGCTGGCGGGACGATGTCATTGCGGATCGATCAGCTATGTCGCGGAGGGCGAGCCCGAGCATCACGCGCTGTGCCATTGCGGCGATTGCCGGCGAAGCGCGGGAGCGCCGATGGTAGGCTGGATCGCATTCAGATCCGAACAGGTGACCATCTCGGGCGATCCGGTGACGTATGAATCGTCGGCAAGCGGTCGGCGTCAATTCTGCGGACGGTGCGGGACGGGACTATTCTATACCAATGCGGCGTATCTGCCGGGGATCATTGACGTGCAATCCTGTACGCTGGACGATCCCGAGGCGGTCGCGCCGGGTGCGCATATCCAGGTGGCCGACCGATTGGCGTGGATGGCGGATGTGGCCGCTCTGCCTGCGTTCGAGCGATATCCGGGGATGTGACCTAACGCCTCATCTAGAGTTTCGGCGCGTCGTCGGACCGTCGCCAAACCGTCGCGCGAGCGTAACGAATCACGGGTAGGGGATGCGCAGCGACGTGGTTCGTCGTCGGAGATGCCGCACCCAGAAAGGTGTCCCGACGCGCTGGCGCCGTCGCCCGCAGGCATAGCCTTGCGGACCGCAGGACCATTTGAGGAACATCATCATGAAGCTTTTCATCAGCGTCGCTTCGGCGGCGATCGTCGGCGCTTGCCTGTTTTCCACGGGTGCTTCCGCGAGTTCCGGGCGCGACCCGGTATCGGTGCGCGTGTCGCGCGCCGGGCTCGACCTGACCAGCGATGTCGGGCGCACCGCGTTCCAGCGCCGGCTGCGTTCGGCAATCGTCGGCGCCTGCCAATCGCACGGTGTTGGCCTCGCGGCGCTCGCCGACGCGCAGCAATGCCGCAAGGAGATGACCGCGGATGCGGACGTGAAGATGGTCACTTTGTTCGGCCGCAATGGCATGCAGCTCGCGAGCATCGGTGAAGCTCGGTGAATTAACTTACTCACGTCCGACGAAGTCGGTTCCGAACATCCTCCCCCGCAAGGGGGAGGTGGCGCGAAGCGACGGAGGGGGAGGACACGGAACGCACGTTGTCCTCTGCCTCCCCCTCCGTCTGGCGAGGGCCAGCCACCTCCCCCTGGCGGGGGAGGATTGTAGAGAGCGACGTCCCAAATAGGGTCGAACGATCGCTTGATTTACATCTGTCATAAGATTGTCATCGTAAGGGCCGACTGCACATTCCTATGGCAACCTCCACATTTGCACCCGATGCGGTGACGGCTGATTCGAGCGCTACCGCTGCGCCGCATACCGGTCCCAAGCTCGATCATGCGCTGCATCCGTCCGGGCGCTGGATATTCCTCGCCGTGCTGATCGGCGGGCTTGCCTATGCCGGGTTCAGCATCGCCTTCGATACCGCGCAGGTCGGCGAGAGCCTGGCGGGCGGGGCGTTCGCGTTTCTCGCGCTCGCGCTGCTGATCGCGCTCGGGTTCGAGTTCGTGAACGGGTTCCACGACACCGCCAACGCGGTCGCCACCGTCATCTACACGCATTCGATGCCCGCGCCGCTCGCGGTCGTGTGGTCGGGGTTCTTCAACTTCCTCGGCGTGATGCTGTCGTCGGGCGCGGTGGCGTATTCGATCGTCACGTTGTTGCCGGTCGACCTGATCCTGAACGTCGGCAGCGTCGGCGGGTTCGCGATGATCTTCGCGCTGCTGCTCGCGGCGATCCTGTGGAACCTCGCGACCTGGGCGGTCGGGCTGCCCAATTCGTCGAGCCATGCGCTGATCGGCTCGATCCTCGGCGTCGGCCTTGCCAACCAGATCATCAATGGCGGCGGCGCGGACGGCACGTCGGGCGTCGACATGGTGCAGGTCTGGAAGGTGCTCTCCGCACTCGCGTTCAGCCCGATCGTCGGGTTCGTCGGCGCGCTGTTGCTGCTGCTCGTGATGAAGCGGTTCCTGCGCGACAAGAAGCTGTACGAGGCGCCCGAGGGCCAGACGCCGCCACCGCGCGGCATCCGCGCGCTGCTGATCGGCACCTGCACAGCGGTCAGCTTCGCGCATGGCAGCAATGACGGGCAGAAGGGGATGGGGCTGATCATGCTCATCCTGATCGGCTGCGCACCGACCGCATATGCACTGAACCGGACGATGCCCGAGAGCGCGATGCCCGCATTCGTGCAGTCGGCGCAGGCTGCATCGGCCGCCTACCGCGCGCATGCCGACGGCGCGCCCGCCGACGTTGCGACTTCGCGTGCGCAGGTCACCAAGGCGCTGAAGAGTAAGCATGTCGCCGACCCGGTCATCTATGGCGCGCTGGCGACGCTGTCGGACGACGTGTCGAGCCGGATCGAAAGCTATGGGTCGCTGGGCAAGGTGCCGGCTGCCGCGACGCCGAACCTGCGCAACGACATGTACCTCGTGCTCGATACGACCAAGCTGATCGCCGAGGACAAGTCCGCGCAGAGCCGCTTCACCGCGCAGGAGATCACGACGCTCAAGAGCTATAATAGCGGGCTCGAACAGGGCACTCGCTATATCCCGACCTGGGTGAAGGTGACCGTCGCGCTGGCGCTCGGGCTCGGGACGATGGTCGGGTGGAAGCGGATCGTCGTCACTGTGGGTGAGCGGATCGGCAAGACGCATTTGACCTACGGCATGGGCGCGTCGGCCGAACTGGTCGCGGCGGCGACGATCCTGCTGGCGGTGAAATACGGCATGCCGGTGTCGACCACGCACATCCTGTCGTCGGGTGTCGCGGGCGCGAGCGTTGCGAATGGCGCCGGGCTGCAGCGTCGCACGGTCATGAACATGGCGCTTGCATGGGTGATGACGCTGCCGGTGGCGATGCTGCTGTCGGGTGGGCTGTATTGGCTGCTGCTGACGCTGGCGCATACGTTCGGGTATTGAGCGGCTCGGCCGTCATCCTGACGAAAGTCGGGATGACGGCGGTAGGTTAGATCGGAAGGGTGCCGGTCGCAGCGGGGGAACCGGTCCTTGGCGCCGCGGGTTGCCGGAGCCATGCGATTGCGATGCTCGATCTGTGGGAACTGGGACTGGCTCGTGCGCGAGGATTGGTTCGAGTGTAGCCACTGCCGCCTGCTTGTCCGCGACGTGAGCGAGGTCGGTGCGGTTGCCGACGAGATCGTCGCGCGGTTGGGAAGCGGGCTTGTCGACCTACAGCGCGATCCTGCGGAGCGCTGGATGCTCGACCCAGCCGGTTTGCGGAACGCGGCGTGGCGGTTCGGGTTCGAGGTGGAGCCGGTCGCTGTTGCGAAGGGCGACGTGCGCTTTCCCCCCGATTACCGTCCTGCCCAAGCGCATTCGGCTCCCGCGACGACTGTGCCGCACGCGATAGGGCTCGGCATCATGGCGCGGCCCGCCGACGCCAACGACATCGTCGAGATCGCGACCGATTATCGCACCGCGTTTGCCCAGATCGTCGTCCTGCTCGACGGCTCGGCAAACGAAGCAAGCGATCTCGCAGCGCGTATTCCTTGGGTGGAGGTCGCCCATCACCCTCTCGCCGACAATTTTGCCGCACAGCGGAACAGGCTCCAGGACGCGTTGCAGACCCGCTGGGTGTTGCAGATCGATACCGACGAGCGCCTCGACGGCGCTTTGCTCGACGCGCTTGGCTGGCTGGTCGCGGCGGCGGATCGCGACGAGTTGCGCTCGCTCGGCGTGTCGCGCCGCAACCTCGTCGACGGGGTGCAGTCCGCGTCCTATCCGGACATCCAGTACCGCCTCAATCGCAGCGATATCCGCTTTGCCGGCCGCGTCCACGAGCGCCCGGTCGTGCCGTTCGTCGAGAGTTCGCTGGCACTGGCCGGTGTGCTCGAACACCGGCTTGATGGCGAGCGGGTGCGCGAGCGGACGCGGATCTACGAGGCGATGTCGACCGGCGCGGGCAGGCCGGAGGACGAGGCGTTGCTGCTCGCCCCCTTCGATCCGATCGCGGTGCGATAGACCGCGCTCGTCTGCGCGGACAGGGTATCGCGCGTGAACATCCCCGACGCACGCCGGCTCGCCGCGGCGTAATGCGCGCGCAAGGCCGGGTCCTCGATCAGCCGCTGGATCTGCGTGGCGAGGTCGTCGCCGGTGCAGGCCTTGGCCAGTAATCCGGCACCGCTCTCGCCAATGAACAGCCGCGCGCTCGGGTCCTCGGCGCAGGCGACGACCGGTCGGCCGAACATCATCGCCTCCTGGTACACCAGCCCGAAGCTCTCGTAGCGCGAGGGTGCGACGATGACGTGGGCCGCACTCATCAGGTCGTGCAACGTCGGTTCGTCGACACGGTGATGGCAGCGCAGCCTGGTGCGTGCGGTGGACGGAAGCGCCTTCAAATCGTCCGCGTGGACACCAACGATCGTGAGGCGGAAATTGCGCATCCCGGCATCTGCGCGCCGGGCGAGGATCCGCAGCGCCATGATGAGCGCATCGAATCCCTTCCGATGTTCGTCCCGCCCGACGAACAGCAGTTCGATCGACTGGTCCTCGGGGATATCGTCGGGATAGGCTGCGGCCGTTCCTCGGGCCACGATCTCCGGCGGCAGGCTGAGGCCGATGACCGCGTGATGCCCGGTTGGTCCCGGCGCTTCGACGCCATACAACCGGGCGATCTTCTCGCCGTGAAGCTGCGTGTTCGAGATCAGTGCCTTGCTGAAGCGCGCTGCGACCCGCTCCGCAAGCATCGCCGCGCGCCGATCCAACCGGTCGCGCAGACTCGTTACCGTTTCGGCCGAGGTCGCTGCCGGGGTCGAGTTTCGCGTCACCAACGGCGCGGGGCCGGTAAGTGCGATCGCCAGTCCTGGCGCATACCAGTTGGTCGCCTCGACCACGTCGAACGGCTCGCGTCGGTGCTCGCGAGCAACCGCTCGGCGGAACGCGAACGGCGCGACGAGGTGCCCGATACCCGCAATCTTCCGGAGGCGCGCGGCGAACGATCCCTCGCGCAGACCGCAACCGATGACCGTAACCCGGCCGTCGTGGCTGTCTTCGCGACGGTCCATAGTGAAGACACGGACGTCGTTGCCAGACTGTGCCAATGACTGCGCGATTTCGCGCGCGGCGCGAGTAAGTCCGCTCTTTTCAGGAGGATAGGCCCAGGTGAGTAGAGCGATTCTCACAGCGATCGATCACCGAGCGAACGAGGCGTCGCAGGGAACGTAATAACCTGCGTCAATACCGGCATGTAAAGTATCATCGGCCCGGAACTCGGCAACCCCGTGAGCGGTTCCTTACGTGAATTGCAGATGAACGGGGGAAGGGTGTTCGTACTACATATCGCGTTGCAGGGGTGTTTACGCGCAACCGACGTCGAATACGGAATCACCGCGGATACCGGGGGCCATATCCGGTACCTTCTCGATCTCGTCGCTGCCAGCGGCCGCAATTCGGCGATCGACCGGATGGAAATCGTTACCCGGGCATTCCATCATGCGGCGTATGCGGAATGCTATGCCGAGCCGATCGAGACGATCGACGGCACAACGCGTATCGTCCGATTGCTGACCGCGTCCGATGCGTATCTCGTCAAGGAAGACCTGTGGACCGAGCATGGCAGCCTGGTCGAGGCTTTGGTGGCGCATATCGCGACGCTCGATCGCACGCCCGACGTCATGCACGCGCATTATGCCGATGCCGGACTGATCGCGGCGCGTGTGTCCGCGCGCACCGGCATCCCCTATGTGTTCACCGCACATTCGCTCGGTCGGGTGAAGCTGGCCGCGTTCGATCGTGAGTGCGCGGAAACCGCGGGTCTCGATCGCCGGATCGCGATCGAGGAAGAAGCCATCGCCGGGGCGGCTGCGATCATCGCGTCGTCGCGTGACGAGGCCGAAGTCCAGTATGCCGACTATGATGCATATGATCCCGGCCGCATTCGCGTGTTCGCGCCGGGTAGCGATCTCAAGCAGTTCGCGAACTGTGGCACCGATGCTCGCGTTGATGCGCTGATAAACCGGTTCCTCGACGATCCCGCCAAGCCGGTAATCCTCGCGATTGCGCGCCCGGTGACCAAGAAGAACCTTGCGGCACTTGTCCACGCGTACGGCCGGTCACCCGCGCTTCAGGCCGCGGCGAACCTCGTGATCCTGGCGGGCACGCGTGACGACAGTGCGACGCTGGAGCCCGAGATTCGCGACAACATCGCCGAACTGCTCCAGTTGATCGACCGTTATGACCTGTACGGCAAGGTCGCCTATCCGAAGCAGCACCGACCGGACGATATCGCCGCCGTCTATGCCCATGCCCGTACCCGGCGCGGCGTCTTCGTTAATCCGGCGCTCAACGAACCGTTCGGGCTGACCTTGCTCGAAGCGGCGGCGAGCGGCCTGCCCGTGGTTGCGACCGACAGCGGTGGTCCGAACGATATCGTCGAGACCTGCGGCAACGGCATTCTCGTCGATCCGCGTTCGCCTAGCGCCATCACCGATGCGATCCTGAAGATACTAGACGATCCGGCGCTGTGGTCGCGCTACTCAGCGGCGGGGTCGGTAGCGATCCGCGCCTATGACTGGGACCGGCACGTACAGCTTTATACCGGGTTGCTCGCAGAGGTCGTGAACGCCGCGCCTGTGGTCACGGATCGGAAGCCGGAATTGTTGCTGGTGTCGGATATCGACGGAACGTTGATCGGCTGTGCAAAAGGCGTCGACGATTTCACCGCGTGGCACGACGCGCAGACCGATGTCGCGTTCGCTATCGCCACCGGGCGCAGCTTCCACAGCGCGATGGCGGTGCTCGGGCAGCATGATGCACCGCGCCCCGAAATCCTGATCACCTCGGTCGGCTCGGAGATCTATTACCGGACGGTGCGCGGGGCGGTGTACGACCGCGATACCGAATGGGACGGGATCATCGCCGCCGGTTGGGACCGCGAGGCGGTTGCTGCACTGATCGGTCAACATGCCGGACTGACGCCGCAGAGTCCGCTCGAGCAGCGCCGGTTCAAGCTCAGCTATTTCGCGGATGGCGACATGGCGGCGGCCGAGCGGGTGCGGGCTTTGCTCGCGGAACACGGTCACAGCTGTTCGATCATTCAGAGCCACGGCCGCTATCTCGACATCCTGCCGCATGCCGCGTCGAAGGGTACCGCGGTCGAGCATGTCCGCCGCCGCCTCGGTCTCGAACCGCGACAGGTGATCGTCGCTGGCGACAGCGGCAACGATATCGAGATGCTGCGATCGTCACGCCACGCGATCATCGTCGGCAATTATTCGGACGGCCTGGGATCGCGGGCGGACTTGGCGCACGGCTATGTCGCAATCGGCCATCACGCGCGCGGTGTGATCGAAGGCGTCGCGTTCTTCCGCGATGCCGCGGCCGGGATCGACGTCGAGGGTATCAGGAAGGCATCGTGACGTCCTCGATGGTCAGCGTCCTGACGCTGGTACGCGGTCGCCGCGCGCATCTGGTGAACCTGATCGCCGGC
Source organism: Sphingomonas sp. 320_CC (assembly GCF_059691795.1). Lineage (NCBI taxonomy): Bacteria > Pseudomonadati > Pseudomonadota > Alphaproteobacteria > Sphingomonadales > Sphingomonadaceae > Sphingomonas > Sphingomonas sp. 320_CC. The sequence goes on from NZ_JCAWAE010000001.1 coordinate 1,302,234, forward strand.
CTCAACGCATCGACGCGCAAGCCTGACGAATTGGTGATCGCGTACATGCAGGATGCGCCGCACGCCGATCTCCCGCCGACCGACTTTCCGGTGCGCGCGGTGTTGGTCGAGGGGGAGGCGATGCCGTTGACGGCGGCGCGTAACCGCGCGGCGGCGGCTGCGCGTGGGGATCAGTTGATTTTCCTGGACGTCGATTGCGTCCCTGCGCCGACGTTGGTCGAGCGCTATGCGGCTACGGCGGTCGAGCCGGGCGGTATTCGCTTGGGCGAGGTGCTGTATCTCCCCGCCGGCGCGCTGGATGCCGGGCTGGACTGGGACATGCTCGACCGGGTCGGCGTGCGTCACCCGGCCAAGCCGCCGATCGCATCTGATGAAATACGGCCGACACCTAGCCATGGTGAGCTTTGGGGCCTGTCGTTCGCGATCTCCGCTGCGGACTGGGCGCGGGCAGGGGGGATGGACGAGCGCTATGTCGGCTATGGCGGCGAGGAAACCGACTTTGCCGCGCGGCTCGAGCACGCCGGGGTGCCGATGTGGTGGGTCGGTGGTGCGCGGGCGTATCACCAGCATCATGTCGTCCACACGCCGGCCTATCAGCATTTCGACGCGATCATTCGCAACGCGCGGTTGTTTCGCACAACGTGGGGGCGGTGGTGCATGGACTATTGGCTGGGGCATTTCGCCGAGCGCGGGTTGATCGCCTGGGATGCGGAAACGATTACGGTGTTGCGAGGTCCGACTGCGGAAGAGGTGGCCGCGTCAAAGATGCCGCCGGAGGTTTTGTTCAGCTGAGATGCTGCGCAACGTGTCGATCCTCCCCTGGCGGGGGAGGATCGACTAGCGCTCTATTTCGAAGCGGGCGCCCAAAGCGAGACCGCCAGTCCTTCCAGATAGTCAGCGGCAACCTTGGCCGCATCCGCGTCGTACAGGTCGGCGAGCGCGGCCGGACCGAGCGCCTTCGCCGCGTCGAGGATACCGCGCCACGGTGCCAACGCGCCGGGCCATGACGGCAGCGCGACCGCAGCGCCAAGCTCCGCGAGACGCTCCGCCTTCCGGGTCTGCTCACCGAAATACCGCCATTCGGGTGCGCAGACATAAGGCCGGCCGACGCGTGCGATCTCGTGTACGGTATTGTCACCGGCCGATGCGATGACGACGTCGGCGGCGGCGATGTGGTCGGTGACGCCGGGGACCCAGCCGAGCTCGACGAGATTGCCGAAATCGGTCTCATGCCCCTCGCGGTGGACCGGCCCGAGCACCAGCCACAGCGCATCCGGCACCGCGCGCGCTGCCATCGTCAGCGGCGCGTAGGGCGTGCCCGCGCCGCCGCCACCGGTGAGGACCACGATGATTTCCTTGGTCGGATCGAGGCCGAGTTTCGCGCGCGCCTCGGCCCTGGTCGGGACGGGGTCGACGGTGGTGCACAGGCCGCCGGCGTAGCACGTGTTGGCGCGTACCCAGTCCGGCGTATCCGCCTGCTCGAGCGCCTCGCCGAACGGTGCGAGCAGGCCGACGCTTGCCTGATATGCGCCCAGATGACCCGGATCGAGCCGGTCGCCGTGCATTCGGATGCTGATCGCGGGCACGCTCGCGATCCGGGCGAGCAATGCGATCTCGGCGGAGACGTCGACCACGAACAGCGCCGGATCGACGTCGTCGAGATGGTCGATGATCGTCCGCATCGTCGCGCGGGTCTTCGCGACACCGAGCGGAACGCAGTGCATCACCTCGGGCGTCGCCTGCGCGAACAGGCCCGGCGTCGGCACCGGCGCGCCAATCATGTCGGGCAGCGCGGCGATCGTGATCGGCCGCTCGAACCCGTCGAACAGCGAAGGCTTGGCGGTCAGGATCGTCACCGCGCGCTCGGCCGGCAGCTCGCGGATGATCGCCATCGCACGGTTGGCGTGGCCGCGACCCTGGTGATGGATGAAGAACGTGATCGGCTTGGTCATGCCGAACGTTGTACCGATTCGGCCTCCGATGGCGATTGATATCGATCAGCATAGTCGGCGCTCAACCCGAATGCCGCCTCGACCTCGGGATCGAGCCACGCGGTGATGTGTTCGGCATCAGCAGGCGCGAGTTCGGGATAAGCCGTCGGAACATAGGGCGCATAGCCTTGCCCCTTGTAGCTGGTGATCGGCACATATTCTTTGCGCCGTGCAATCCCGGTCGCCTCGGACAACGCCTCGACGAACGCCGACGGCGCACGCGCGAACGCATCATAGCCGAGCAACGCAACGTTGTGCGTCCGGTTGGTCAACGACGCCCAGTGGCGCAGCTTCGCGGTACGCTTGGCGATGCAATTGGCGAAGCGTTCGCCGGTTTCCGGATCGCGCTCGTGCAGCATCTCGTCGCCCTGCATCGGATGCCCCGGCTCGATGGGGCCGAAATGATCGTCCCAATAACTGTGCCACTGGCTGCGGATGAACTCGTCGAACGGCTGTGCCTTGAGGTCCGGGTGCGCGTGCCAGGGCTGGCGGTGAAGGCTACGGGTCCAGTCGAACGCATCGCGCGCGATGACCAGCACCAGCGTATCCTTCACGAACAACGTTTGCGGCGGCACGAACCAGTGCTTGAAGCCGAAATCCTCGGTGATCGTCACGCTCGGCATGTTCGCCTCGATCGCGCGCGTGACGAGGTTGGTACCGCTGCATCGCTGGCCGTAAACCTGGACTCGCGTGATCGGCACGTCGCCCCGCTTCAGTATCCGCAGGCCCTCCAAAGGCTGGAGCCAGTTCAAGGGTTTAACGTGCGGTTTGGCGGGCGTCGACATGGGGAATGCCGCTAGCGCCGACTGATGTCCGGTACAACCATCGTGCCGGGAAAGGCTTCGATGGTGGTGGTATTTAAAAAACGGAGATCATCCGGACGGTCCGCAGCAACGGTTATATCTTCATGCCGGCGGTCGTCGCGAAACAGCGTTCGGTCACGGCGACAGGTCGATCCGATTGCCGCGCTGGCGAGCACGCGGTACGTTCTTTGGATGCAGACACAGCCGACCAGCCGAGAGAGAATCGCGGCGTGACTCGTATCGACGCGCACCAGCATTTCTGGTCCTATTCGACGTCTGTGTTCGACTGGATCGATCGCGACAGCGTGCTCGCCCAGGACTTTTTGCCTCCCGATCTAATGCCATTGTTGGACGGCGCCGCGATCGATGGCTGTATCGCGGTGCAGGCGCGGCAGACCGAAGCCGAGACCGACTGGCTGCTGGAGCTCGCGGCTGCGCATCCGCGGATCATCGGTGTGGTCGGCTGGATCGATCTGCGGGCCGGCGACATTGCCGAGCGGCTGAAGACCTGGTCGGGATCGTCCAAGCTGGTTGGCTTTCGGCATATCGTTCAGGACGAGCCGGACGACGATTTCCTGCTGACACCCGAGTTCGTGCGCGGGGTCCGGGCGACGGTCGAGCGCGGTTTCAGCTACGACATTCTCGTCAAACCTCATCAGGCGATTCATGTTCGTCGATTCTGCGATCTGGTCGCGGCGGGGCGTTCGACGGCACCGCGGCTGATCCTCGATCATGGCGCGAAGCCCGAGATCGCGCATGGTGGCTGGCAGCGTTGGGCGGATGCGATCGTCGAGATGGCGCAGGTGCCGTCGCTTTATTGCAAGATATCCGGGCTCGTCACGGAGGCGGATCACGCGACGTGGACGGCGGACCAAATCGCGCGGTATCTCGATCACCTGCTTGCGTGCTTCGGCCCTGACCGCCTGATCTTCGGCTCCGACTGGCCGGTCTGCCGCCTTGCCGCCGAGTATCGCCAGATCGTCGACCTGATCGACGGGTTCGTCACGCGCGCTTGCCCGGAGGCGCGGGACGCGATCTTCGGCGGCAATGCTCGGGCGGCGTACAGGGTCTAGAGGTTCACGCCTGACCAGTCGCCGCGGCTGATCCGTTCGGCTGCTTCGGCGATCGCGGACCGGGCGGCTGCGTCCTCGCGGAGTTCGGGTGGGAAGCCCAGTCCGGCGTCGATCAGGCGCGCGACGACCTCGGCGGGCGTTCCGTGGCGTGCCGCGTCCGCCAGGCGATCGCCGGCGGGATCGACGATCGAAATATCGTCGCGGGCACGTTGCATCAGGAACGTTACCCATGCGCCGAGCGCGGTGACGACGCCGGTGGGCATGCGACCCGCGCGGCGGTTTGCGACAAGTGTATCGCCCAGCCGGTAGGGCAGCTTCTGCGATCCGTCCTGCGCGATCTGGTCGAGCCGGTGGACGATGACCGGGTTGCGGAACCGCTGGAGCACGGCGGCGCGATAGGCATCCAGGTCGAGGCCGGGGGTGTGGGCTAGCATCGGGATGATGTCGTCGCGAATCATCGCATCGACGAACCCGGCGAGCGCCACGTCGTTCATTGCGGCCGCCACGCTCGCTGCGCCACGGAGCAGGCCGATATAAGCGAGCGTCGAATGCGCCCCGTTGAGGATCCGCAGCTTCGCCTTCTCGTAGCTGGCGACGTCGGTCGTGATCGTGGCGCCGACCGACGCGAGATCGGGGCCGAGCGGCGTGCCGATGTCCTCGATCACCCACTGCACGAAGGATTCACGCTGGACGGCGGCAAGGTCTTCGAGCCCGATCGCTTCGGCGACGTCGTCGTATAGAGCGGCGTCGGACGCCGGCGTGATCGAATCGACCATCGTCGACGGCACCCGCACTTCGCCGGCGATCCAGTCCGCCAGATCCGTGTCGCCCACGCGGGCGAAGGCGACCAGGGCCGCGTGGAGCTTGGCGCCGTTGCTGGCGAGATTGTCGCACGGCATCGGCACGAACGGGGCGACGCCCGCATTCCGGCGCGCGGCGAGGCCTGCGACCAGCCATCCCACCAGGCTGCGCGGGGTGTCAGTCCCAGCAAGATCATGGACGATATCGGCATGCGACAGGTCGAGCGTGCCGTCGGCGGCGAGGCAATAGCCCTTCTCGGTCACGGTCGACGTCACCAGTCGGACCGCGGGATCGGCGAGCAGTGCGTGCGTTTCGGTCGCGTCGTCGGGCCCGAGGAACCGGCGATGCGCACCGATCACGCGGTTCGACGATTCGGCGTCGCGGATCGCGAGCGTGTAGAGCCCGTCCTGCTCGGCAAGTGCTGCGACCGTTCGCTTGCTGCGCATCGAGACCGCCGCGATGCCCCAGCGTGGATCATGGTCCAGCAGCGCGTCGATATACGCCGCCTGATGCGCGCGGTGGAATGCGCCAGGCCCGAAATGGACGATGCCGATCGAGGGGAGGGGGCGGCCTCGCGGGCTCTCGATCGTCGCTGCAAGCTGGTCGAGCGTCGCATGGGTCAGTCGTGTCAAAGCGTTACTCCACGTTTCCAGATCGCGATCTCGCGTTCGCCATTGCGCTCGGCGGCAGTCTCGCGGCCCGATGCGATCGCGGCGATGCAGTCGAGCAACGCAGCTTCGGCCGAGGCGAACCCCTGGTCGAGCACCCGTCCGGCGTCGAAATCGATCCAGCTTTGCTTGCGCTGGGCAAGGTTACTGTTCGACGCGATCTTGATCGTCGGCACGGGGAAGCCGGGCGAGTGCCGCGGCAGGTTGCGCGGAATAGCTTGAGACAGGGTGAGCATGGTGTCGCCGGTATCGATCCGGTCGCCGATATCGCCGTCGCGTAGCAGGGTCGCGACGCCGTCGCCTGCGCGGACTATCACTGCATCGACCATTCCGAACCCTCCGCTCCATTTTCGCGTGCAGGATCGCATAGTCTCAAATCGGCGCGCGACGCACGAATAAAGCTATCGGGGAGCGTCATCGGATTGAGCAGGGAGCGCGGTAAGTCGGCGACGATTATCGGTAGTTCAGTGCATTTAAGAACCAGCGACACTCAAGCGTGCGTTTCGATGTGGCTTCAGCCGAGCCCAAGTCGATTGGACCGGTGCATGACACCGGTCCAACAGATTAGTTGCTGTCGGAATCGTCGCCATCGTCGATCGCGAGATACAGACCACCACCGACCGCAACGGCGGCAAGAGCGATGATGATGAAGCCACCGTCGGCGACCTTGGACTTCTTGACGGTCGGCGTGCCGGCGCGTGCCGACTTGATCGTCGAGAGACTCGATGCCGGGTTGGCCGAAGCCGCGTTCGCTGCAACCGGTGCGGCGAGCAGCATGAGGCCAGCCGATGCCGTGGCAAGTGACTTAAGAAACATGAAATCTCCAATGTTTGAGGGAAGCTTCATCTTAGACCATAAAGTGTCTTAACATGACATAACTTTCATAAAGTAATAAATGTTCGTTATGTCTCGGTGTCGATCGCACCGGAGAAGTTCCGAAAATACCTCGCCAAATCGCGATTATCGCGAACGTGTCTCACCTAGCTTTGGTGTTGAGCTCGAAGTCCTGGACCTCTGGGGAAGGGCAGGTCCGACACTGTCGCAGGATGAGTGCGAAGCGCTGGGCAGGTCGACGAAGAGAGGTCCGGCCTACCGGCATCTCGCAGGTAAGCGAGGACTTGTCCGGCTGGAAAATGGCTCCCTGAGTAGGATTCGAACCTACGGCCACTCGATTAACAGTCGAGAGCTCTACCGCTGAGCTATCAGGGAACGTTGCCGGAGGCGGCTCTATAAACGGCCGGTCGGACGATGCAAGCGGGTTTCGCCGCAAAAATGCAAAGTCGGCGATAAACCGTGTTCAGGCGACGAACTGTTCCATGGTGATGCGGTCGTCGAGCGCGTGCTCGGGATCGAACAGCAGCGTGAGCTCGCGGGCGCGGTCCATGCAGATGTCGACCTGCGCCACGTCGCGGATCTCGCGCTGGTCGGCGACTGCGGAGACGGGGCGTTTGCCGGGGTCGAGCACGCGGATGCGAATGCGTGCCTTGTCTGGCAGGATCGCGCCACGCCAGCGCCGGGGGCGGAACGGGCTGATCGGGGTCAGTGCGACCATGCCCGAGCCGAGCGGCAGGATCGGGCCATGCGCGGAGAGGTTGTATGCGGTCGAGCCGGCCGGTGTCGCGACGAGGATACCGTCGCAGGCGAGTTCGGCGAGGACGACGCGGTCGTTCACCGTCACTTCGAGATTGGCCGTCTGGCGGGTCTCGCGCAGGAACGAGACTTCGTTGATCGCGGGCAGCGTGTGCGTCCGGCCATCGACGCCGATCGCGGTCATACTGAGCGGGATGACCTTGAACGGTTTCGCCCGCTCCAGCCGGTCGGTAAGGCCGTGGTGGCGCCATTCGTTCATCAGGAAGCCGACGGTGCCCAGGTTCATGCCGAACACGGGGACGGGCGGCTTGCGGCGCTCCAGCATCGTGTGCAGCGTCTGCAGCATGAACCCGTCGCCGCCGAGCGCGATGATGACGTCCGCCTCCTCGACAGGCACCCACTCGCCCATGTCGGCAAGTTCCGCTTCGGCGGCACGAGCAGGCGGGGTATTGGACGCGACCAGCGCCCGCCGCTCGTACAGGCTCATCCGCCGGTGACGCTCATGTGGCGTGCGACCGCGGGTCCTTCGCCCTGGCCGATGCGGAAGTCATGCGCCTTCGGCTTGGCGAACAGACCAGCGTCGATCGCTTCGTCGAGACCAGCGGTGCCACCTTCGCGCAATGCCGCCTTCAGGTCGACCTGATCGTCATGGCCCAGGCACATGTACAGCTTGCCCTCGGTGGTCAGGCGCACCCGGTTGCAACCTTCGCAGAAATTGGCGGTCAGCGGCGAGATCAGGCCAAGACGCGTGCGCGTGCCATCGACGTTCCAATAGCGTGCGGGGCCGCCGGTCTTGTGCGCGTCGCGGGCAAGCGTGAACTGCTGTCCGAGGTCGTCGAACACCTTGGTGAGGGGTAGGAAGCGATCAGTACGGTCCTCATCGATCGCGCCGAGCGGCATCGTCTCGATCAGCGACAGGTCGAAGCCCTCGTCGCGACACCAGGCGAGCATCGGTGCGATCTCGTCCTCGTTGAAACCCTTCAGCGCGACCATGTTAATCTTGATCGCGAGCCCCGCGTCGCGTGCGGCGTAGATCCCGCCGATCACCTGCGACACGTCGCCGTGGCGGGTGATGTAGCGGAACCGCTCGGGATCGCGGCTGTCCATGCTGACGTTGACGCGGCGGATGCCAGCGTCGACCATCGCCTCGGCATGCTGCGCTAGGCGCGTGCCGTTGGTCGTCATCGTCAGCTCTTCCAGGCCACCCCCTCGTCCATTGGCGCCGATGTTGTGACCCAAGCGCTGTACCAGTTCGGCAACGTCGCGACGCACGAGCGGCTCGCCACCCGAAAGACGGATCTTTGTCACGCCGCGCGCGATGAAGCGCTCGGCGATGATCGCGATCTCTTCGAGGCTCAGCAGCTTGCTGCGCGGCAGGAACGTCATCTTTTCGGACATGCAGTACCGGCAGCGCAGGTCGCAGCGATCGGTCACCGAAATCCGCAGATACTTGATCGTGCGACCATGCGTATCGCGCAGCGGCTTTTGCTCGAGGGTGGGCGCGATCGTCATCTCCTCCGAGCTAAGACCTGACTGTCCCACTAACAAGGCCGGATCGGCTGGTATTGGATTGGCGCGCGGCGATACGGCGGCTAGGCTCGCACCGATCGAGCGAGGTGCGACGGATATGGAAGACATGCAGATCGCAACGACGCTGTTCGCGGTATCGTTCCGTCAACGTGATGAGATCGCGGAGATTTTGGCAAGCGCAGGCGCCGGTGCGGGGTGGCAGGCGGCGGTCGTGGGCGATGCCGAAGGGTTGGAAAGCCGGTTCCTGGGGAGTGGTGCCGCGGTCGCGTTGATCGATGCGCGCGGTGCGCTCGACGACGGACTATCGGCGACGCGCAGGCTGGGCGGGTTGGTCGCCACCAACGGTGCGGCGTTGCTGGTGCTGGTGTCGCGCGGCGATGTCGAGGCGATCGGCGAGTTCTTCGATGCCGGTGCGACGCAATTCCTCGCCAGTCCGGCGAGCGAAGGCGAACTGGTCCAGGCGCTGCGGTTCGCGGGGCGCCATGCCGCACGCGCATCCGGCGGCGCGATCGATCGGCGCGGGATACCGGGCGCGTCGCACTATGACAGGGAGACCGGCGAAGCGCGGCGCTGGATCGTCAGCCGTATCGCGGAGGAGCGGCCGGTGGCGGTGGTGCTGGTCGCGCTGTCGCGCCTCGACATCGTCAATGCGGCGCATGGCCGTCCCGCGGTTGATGGCCTGATCGAAGCGGCCGTGTTGCGCGCGGAGACGGTCGCGCGCCAGGCGATCGGCGTGGATGCGATGGTCGCGCGGCTCGGCGGGTCGGAGTTCGTGCTGGTGATCGAGGCGGCCGGGGCCGCGGTGACGGCGGCGATCACCGCGTTGGATGCCGCCCTCGCGCGGCCGTTCGCGGTGGCGGATACGCGTGCCGTGCTCGGCTGTCGCTTCGGCGTGGCGCAGCGCCAGCCCGGCGACGACGCGGCGGCATTGTTGCGCCGCGCGAGCGAGGCGCTGGCCGAGGCGAAGGCGAGCGACGGATCGGTGCTGCACGTCGCGCTGCCCGACGGGGTCGCGCCGATCGATGCGCTGGCGATCGACCTGCACCATGCGATCGAGCGCGACGAGATCGACCTGCGCTGGCAGCCACAGGTCGAGATCGCGAGCGGCAAGATCACGGGGGTCGAGGCGCTGGCACGCTGGAACCACAGGGCGTTGGGGCCGCTCGGAGCGGACACGCTGTTCGATGCCGCCGACCGGGCCGACCTGGGCATCGCGTTGTCGGACCATATCCAGCGGCTGGTGCTGGCGCGTGCGGTCGCATGGCCGGAGGTTTTGGGGACGTTGCGCGTGTCGCTGAACCTGACGGCGGCGGATATCACGCGGCCGGGGTTTGCCGCGCTGTTCCTGGCGCGAATCGACGAGAGTGGCTTCCCCCGCGGGCGGCTGACGGTCGAGATTACCGAGACGGGGTTGATCGAGGATCTGGCGGCGGCATCGGCGTTGTTGGCGGAACTGCGCGGGGCGGGGTGCCGGGTGGCGATCGACGATTTCGGGACGGGGTATTCCAGTCTCGCCTATCTGAAGTCGCTGCCGCTCGATTACGTGAAGATCGACAAGTCGCTGGTCCGGGACATCGACGGCAGCGCGCGCGACCGCGTGGTGGTCGCCGGCGCGATAACGATGGCGCGTTCGCTGGGGCTCGCGGTGATCGCCGAGGGGGTCGAACGGCCGTCGCAGCTCGAACTGCTCGCCGCGGGTGGATGCAGCCTGTACCAGGGCTTCCTGCTGTCCGAACCGGTCGGCGAGGCGGCTTTGCTCGAACTGATGGCGAGAGAATGATGCGTACCGTGATGATACCCCTCGCGATCGTCGCGATCGCAGCACCCGCAATCGCGCAGACGCCCGCCGAAATCGCGATCCGCAAGGGCATGGAAGCGAGCGCGGCGGGCTGGAACGCGGGCGATCTCGCGCGGTTCATGGACATCTATGCCGAGGACGCGGTGTTCGTGACGCCGAAGGGACTGCTTCGCGGCAAACCGGCGATTGCGGACAAATACCGGGCCAGCTTCAGCGGCACGGGCAATGTGCGAGGCAAGCTGTCGTTCGCGTTCCTGGAGATGCGCGGCCTGGATCCGGCGCATGCGATGCTGTTCGCACGGTGGACGCTGACCGGGGCGTCGACCAGCGAATCGGGCATGACGACTTTGGTGTTCGAACGGCGGGGTACAGCGTGGAAGATCATTTCGGATCACAGCAGCTGAATGTCCAACGAACGATGTGGGATGACACGATGACACAGCGGCTCGACCACGCGACCGCGGCACGATTTGCCGGGCTGACGCTCGGGCATCTGACCCGCGAATGGCCGTACAAGCTCGACCAGGTGCTCGACGGGCCCGGTGACCTGGCGCTGCCGAAGACGCTGCATCCGGTGTTTCACGGCAGTTTCGACTGGCATAGCTGCGTCCATGGCTGGTGGCAGGTGATGCGCCTCGCGCGACTTTTTCCCGGCATGGCGGAGGCCGCCGCTGTCGAAGCGCTGGCGGACCGGATGCTGGTGCCCGCGCTGATCGCGGGCGAGGTGGCGTATCTCGACCGACCGGGCACGGGCGGGTTCGAGCGGCCCTATGGCTGGGGGTGGCTGCTGGCGCTGCATGACGAACTCGCGCTGCGTCCCGATCGGCCTTGGGCGGCGGCGGTCGAGCCGTTAGCGTGGGCTTTCGCAGCCCGGTTCGCGGCGTATCTGCCAAAACTGATCTACCCGGTGCGTAGCGGGAAGCATGACTGCACCGCGTTCGCGCTCGTCCACGCGCTGCGCTGGGCGCGGACGCATGACGAGTCGCTCGCCGCACTGATCGAGGCGCGCACGCGGGACTGGTACGGGGACGACCGCGACTGCCGGCCGTTCGAGCCGAGCGGGGAGGATTTCCTGTCGGCAACGCTGTGCGAGGCGGCGTTGATGAAGGACGTGCTCGGGGCCGAGTTCGCGCCGTGGCTGGCGGGGTTCCTGCCCGATCCGTTCGGTGCCGTGACGGCGTGCCTGCGCTCCCCCGCGATCGTCAGCGACCGGTCGGACGGCCGGCTCGCGCATCTCGACGGGGTCAACCTGTCGCGCGCGTGGTGCTGGCGGACGATAGCCGACGCGCTGCCCGATCCTGCCGCCGCGCGCGCGATCGCCGATGCGCACCTCGCCGAAGCGCTGCCGCATCTCGCGGACGATTACATGGGCGAGCATTGGCTGGCGACGTTCGCACTCCTCGCGCTGGAGACTGAATGATCTGAAGAGAGGGGCTGGCGTAGCGAACTGCGCTGCCTAAAGTCGCATCACTGAACGATAAGAGAGTGATGATGCAAAGACGCCTGCCGTTCCTGGCCTTGCTGGCCCTTTCCACGACTGCGTTGGCCCAGACGTCGGCTCCGCCGCCCGCCGCCGATCCGAATGCGTATCTCGAGGACATCCACGGCACGCGTGCGCTCGATACGGTCAAGCGGTGGAACACGCAGTCGCTGGCCGCGCTCGAAGCAAAGCCCGGCTATGCCCGCTACCGCCAGCGCGCGCTCGACCTGTTGCAGGCGGACCGCCAGATCGCGACGCCCGACCAGATCCTCGGCGATCAGGTGCTGAACCTGTGGCAGGACAAGACGAACGTGCGCGGGCTTTGGCGGGTCGCGTCGCTGGCCTCGTTCACCAGCGGCAAGCCGGTGTGGCGGACGCTGATCGACGTCGATGCGCTCGGCAAGGCGGAGGGCAAGAGCTGGGTGTGGAAGGGCGCGACCTGCCGCTCGCCGTCCTACGATCGCTGCATGGTCGCGCTGTCGAACGGCGGCGGCGATGCGGTCGACGAGCGTGAGTTCGACATCCCCACGGGCAAGTTCGTCGCGGACGGTTTCGTCGTGCCGAGCTTCAAGACCGGGCTGAACTGGGCGGGCCCGAACGCGCTGTACGTGGCGACGAATTTCGGCGCTGGCAGCCTTACAAAGTCGGGCTATCCGCGGACCGTGAAGCGGTGGCAGCGCGGCACGCCGCTCTCGGCCGCGGCCACCGTGACGAGCGCGACGCCGGACGATGTCGGGATCGAAACCAGCGTCTTCACCGATGGCGACCGGCGCTATCCGCTAGTGTCGCGCAACGTCGATTTCTTCCATTCGAAGCGTAGTCACATCGCCGAGAATGGCCGGCTGGTGCCGTCGCCGTTGCCAGATGATGCCGAGATCAACGCCGTCCTCGATGGCCGGTTGATCGCGACACTGGCGTCCGACTGGAAGGGGATTCCGAGCGGGTCGGTCGTGGCGTATTCGATTGCCGACGTGCTGGCAGGCCACGCGCCGACGATCGAGCGCGTGCTGGTACCGACCGCGACGCAGGCGGTGGAGCAGGTCGATTCGAGCAAGTCGGTGCTGTGGGTGAAAATGCTCGACGACGTCTCTGGCCGGCTCGTGTCGCTGACGCGCGGTGCGGATGGCATCTGGACGCAAGGCGTCGCGACGCTGCCGACCGCGTCGACGATCCACCTCGATGCGACCGCGGGCAAGGACGACGTCGCGTTCGCGGTTGTCGAAAGCTTCCTCAGCCCGCCCGCGCTTTATGCCGTCCGCCCCAATGCGAAGCCGGTGGCGGTCGACACACTGCCCGCGCGGTTCGATGCCTCGACGATGCAGGTCGAACAGCGGTTCGCGACGTCGAAGGACGGGACGAAGATCCCGTATTTCCTGGTTCGGAAGAAAGGCACGACCGGGCCAGTGCCCGCGCTGGTCCACGCGTACGGCGGGTTCCGCAATGCGCAGACGCCGACCTACCTCGTTGACCAGCCCTATCGTTCGGGCCCGGCCGGGCTGTTCTGGGTCGAGGAGGGCAACGCGTTCGTGCTCGCCAACATCCGTGGCGGTGGCGAATACGGGCCGCGCTGGCACCAGATGCCGCTGCGCGAGAACCGGCAAAAGGCGTATGATGATCTCCACGCGGTCGGCGACGATCTTGTCCGGACCGGGGTCAGTGCCAAGCGCAAGATCGCGGTATCCGGCCGGTCGAACGGTGGCCTGCTGGTCGGCGTCGCGATGGAGCAACGTCCCGACCTTTACGGCGCGATCGTGATGGGATCGCCGCTGCTCGACATGCAGCGCTATTCGCATCTGTCGGCGGGCGCGTCGTGGATCGGCGAATATGGCGACCCGGACAAGCCTGCGGACTGGGCGTTCATCTCGAAATATTCGCCGTACCAGAACCTGAAACGCGGCGTGCAATACCCGACGCCGTTCATCTACACCTCGACCGAAGACGACCGCGTCCACCCCGGCCACGCGCGCAAATTCGCCGCGCGGCTGGAGGCGTATGGCGATCCGTTCTTTTATTACGAGAACCCGGAAGGCGGCCATGCGGCGGGCGCCGACAAGATCGAGGACGCCAAGCGCGCCGCGCTCGTCACCGTCTATCTGAACGCGCAACTCGCGCCACAGCGCTGATCGTCAGGAATCCATGATGCGTAATTTCCGTCTGTTGCTCAGCGCCGCGATGCTCGCGCTGCCGGTTTCATCTATCCCTGCGCCCGTACTGGCCGCGCAAGCGAACGAGAATTCGGCGTTCGCGTCGCTCTCGAAGCGCTACGTCGATGGCCTCGCCCGCCTCAATCCGTCGTCGGCGACATCGCTCGGCGATCACCGCTTCGACGCACAGGTCACCGACATGTCCGCCGCAGGGCGTGCCAAGCGTGAGGCGTTCTCGAAGGCGATGCTCGTCGATCTCCAGCGGATCGACCGCAAAGCCCTGTCGCGCGAGGAGCAGGTCGATGCGGCGCTGCTCGACAATGCGCTGCGCTACGACATCTGGGATACCGAGACGCTCGGCGGGTGGGCGTGGGATCCGCAGGTCTATAACGACATCGCCGGCAGCTCGCTCTATTCGCTCGCCGCGCGGGACTTCGCGCCGTGGCCGCAGCGGCTGAACGCGGCGACCGCGCGGATGGCGGCGCTCCCCGCGTTGCTGGCGCAGGCGCGCGCCAACATCGTGGTGGCCCGCGTACCGTCGATCTACGCGACGACCGTGGCCAAGCAGAACAGCGGCATCGTCGACATCGCCGAAAGCATGCTCGCGCCACACAAGGGCGAATTGTCCGCAGCGGACGCCAAGCGGTTCGACGCCGCGCTCGCGAGACTGAAGGCGGCGGTTGCCGAGCATCAGGTCTGGCTCGACAAGACGCTCGTGCCCGGTGCGAAGGGCGACTTCCGCCTCGGCGCGGCGCTCTACGACAAGAAGCTCGGCTTCGCGCTGCAATCCGACCTCACCCGGGCCGAGATCAAGCGCCGCGCGCAGGCCGCGATCGTCGACACGCGCGCGCAGATGTACGCGATCGCACGCCAGATATTTGGCGCCAAGAAGGGCGCGCTGCTGCTTCCCGACAAGCCGTCCGAAGCGCAGCAACAGGCCGCGATCCAGCTCGCACTCGAACTCACCTACGCCAAGCGCCCAGCACGCGACGGCATGATTGACGCCTCGACCAAGGCTCTGGCGCAGGCGACCGCCTTTGTCCGCGACAAGGGGCTGGTCGGCATGCCCGACAGCCCGGTGAAGATCATCACCATGCCCAAGTTCCAGCAGGGCGTCGCGGTTGCCTACTGCGATTCCCCCGGCCCGCTGGAAAAGAACCTCGGCACGTTCTTCGCCGTCTCGCCGATCCCCGACGACTGGACCGAGGCGCAGGCGACCTCGTTCCTGAGTGAATATAACGACTACATGATCCACGACCTCGCGGTGCACGAGGCGATGCCGGGGCATTACCTCCAGCTCGCGCACGCCAACGCGACTCAGTCGACGTTGCGCGCGGTGCTCGGCTCGGGGCCGTTCGTCGAGGGCTGGGCGGTGTATGCGGAGGGCATGATGGCGGACGAGGGCTATCTGAATGGCGATCCGCTGTTCAAGCTGACGGTGCTCAAGATGCGGCTGCGCTCGATCTCGAACTCGCTGCTCGACATCGGTATCCACACCGAGGGCATGACTCGCGAGCAGGCGATGCAGCTGATGACGCACACCGCGTTCCAGCAGGAGCGCGAGGCGGCGGGCAAATGGGTCCGCGCCTCGCTGGGTTCGACTCAGCTGCTGAGCTATTTCACCGGCTATTCGGAGCACATGGCGTTGCGGGAAGAGGCCAAGAAGCGGCAGGGCGCGGCGTTCGATCTCAAGCGCTACAACGACGCGTTGCTCGCCCATGGTTCGCCGCCAGTGCGCTACGTCCGCGAACTGCTGTTCGACCTGCCGATCGGATGACGGCAGGCGGGTGCACGTAACGCATATCCCGTGGTCGATCCGTTCATCGGCACGGGCGGCGAGGGGCATGTCTCGCCCGGCGCAGTACGCCGTTCGCGGCCCTCGCGACACTATTCGACGACACCGTACGGAGAACACCGTCGTGATCGTCGTTGGGTTCGCCCGTCCGGGCGCAGAGCGATTGACGCGGATCGCACTACGCCGACAGCGTATGGTTTCATACAGTGGCCACGGTAACGGGCGCACGCTTTCAGATTGTCATAGCCCATGCGTCTTCCTCGCCTGTTCAGCCGCCCGTCGAACGACATGGCGATCGATCTCGGAACGGTGAACACCGTCGTCTACCTGCGCGGTCAGGGCATCGTCCTGAACGAACCGTCGGTGGTGGCGATCGAAACGCGCAATGGCGTCCAGCAGGTGCGCGCGGTCGGTGCCGAAGCGAAATTGATGATGGGCAAGACGCCCGACGGGATCGAGACCATCCGGCCGATGCGTGACGGCGTGATCGCCGATCTCGACGTCGCCGAGCAGATGATCAAGTTCTTCATCGAAAAGGCGCACGGCGGGCCCAGCCGACTGCCACGCCATCCCGAGATCGCGATCTGCATCCCGTCCGGCGCGACCCTGGTCGAGCGTCGCGCGATACGCCAGGCGGCATCCAATGCCGGCGCGCGCAAGGTATATCTGATCGAAGAGCCGATGGCGGCGGCGATCGGTGCCGGACTGCCGGTGACCGAACCGGTCGGGGCGATGGTCGTCGATATCGGCGGTGGCACGACCGAAGTGGCGGTGCTGTCGCTGCGAGGACTTGCCTACAGCACGTCGGCGCGGGTCGGCGGCGACAAGATGGACGAGGCGATCAGTTCGATGATTCGTCGCAAGCACAATCTGATGATCGGCGAAGCCACCGCAGAACGCGTCAAGCTGGCGGTCGGCATGGCGCGAATGCCGGAGGATGGAATCGGCGAGGTCATGCGCGTCAAGGGACGCGACTTGCGTGCAGGGGTGCCACGCGAGATCGAGGTGACGCAGGCTGATATCGCGGCGTCGTTGGCGGATCTGATCGGCCAGATCGTCGAAACCGTGCTGACTGCGCTGGAAAAGACCGAACCCGAACTGGCCGCCGATATCTGTGATCAGGGCATCGTCATGACGGGCGGCGGATCGCTGCTCGCGCGGATCGACGAAGTGTTGTCGGACGCGACGGGGCTGCCCGTCACGGTCGCCGAGAACGCGCTGACCTGCGTCGCGATCGGTGCGGGCCGCGCGATGGAAGAGCCTGTCTATCAGGGCGTGATGACGGAAATCTGATTTACCGGGACACCGGCGCTCTGCGGTTTCGGCAACGTCGTCATGCACTGCACGTCGTGAAGCGCTCGAACCCGACATCGGCTTTCAAGCGCTTGGCTCGATGACAGGGCGAGAGGTTGGTGGGCCCGGCAGGAATCGAACCCGCAACCTAGCCGTTATGAGCGGCCAGCTCTAACCGTTGAGCTACAGGCCCCACCGGCGCCTGCGTTAGCGCAAGCGATCGGCCCGCAAAAGGGCGCACAAGCAAAACGGCAAAGAAAAAGGGCGCTCCCGAAGGAACGCCCTTTCCGACACTAATACTCTATCGAGCGCGAACGCCCGACAGGGTCTTAGTTCATGTTGTCGGTCTTCTCGTCGGCAGCGTCACGGACGTTGTCGGCAGCTGCGTTCATGTTGTCAGCAGCGTTCTCGAGCACGTCGGTAGCGACTGCGTTCGAGGTGTTGTCCGCCATGGCGTCCATGTTGTCAGCCTGCATTTCCATGTTGTCAGCCAGCATGTCCGCGTTGTTCTCAACTGCGGCGGCTTCTGGCGACTTGCTGCAGGCTGCGACGGACATCAGGCCGGCGGCAGCAGCGATCAGAACGATCTTCTTCATTCGAATGCTCCCAAGCATAGTTTCACTCGCGGCCGACCCGATTGCCGTCGCGAAGTCACGTCAAATAGCGGCCCCCGGCGGGCGGTCAATCCGCTAAATTCATCTGTCCGCAAGGTTTGCGGCAGAACGATGACAGATTGGTTCATGCAATTCGTCACTTCTGGGGCACAATTGACCCGATTTCCTCGGGCGCATTGGCCACTGTCGCGATCACCGTGGTCCAAGCCGCGACGTTCTGGCGGAGCTGTTCGGGGTCTATCAGATCCAGCGTGTCCTCGGGCGTATGGTGGTAGTCGAAGTAGCGCAGGCCCGACTGGTTGAGGTCGATTCCCGCGACCCCCGTGGCGATCACCGGGCCGACATCGGTGCCGCCATGCGGGGCATCGGCGCCGCGAACGATCCCGAGCGGGGCGAGCGCGACCGCCAGGCGATCCTCGATCGGCTTGGCAGCGTCGGGCAGGCTGCTCTCGAACCGCCAGACGCGATCGGCACCGAAATCCGATTCGGCGGCAGTCGCATGGCGTTCGCCGGCGTGCGCCTTGGCGTAGGCGGCTCCGCCGAAGCCGCCGCTCTCCTCGTCGCCGAACCAGACGACGCGGATGGTGCGGCGTGGGCGCTGGCCGCCGTCCATGACGATCTTGGCGGCCGCCGCGGTGATCGCGATGCCCGCGCCGTCATCGATCGCGCCGGTGCCGAGGTCCCAGCTGTCGAGATGGCCACCGACCAGCACGATCCCGGCCTTGGGGTCGGTGCCGGGGACTTCGGCGACGACGTTGCCCGATTCGCGCATGCCGACCTGCTTGTCTTCGAGCACCAGTTTCAGCGTCACCGGCTTGCCGAGCTTCACCAGCCGCTCGACATGCTCGGCGTCCGCGACCGACAGCGCGGCCGCGGGGATCGGCGTCACGCCCGCATCGAAATTGGTGTTGCCCGCGTGCGGCCCGCGGCCGTGATCGGTACCGATCGACCGGATCACGATCGCCGCCGCGCCCTTCTTGGCGGCGACGTTCGGTCCGACGAAGCGCGCGGTGCCCTGCGATCCATAGCTCGACCCGTCTTGGGTCGGCTGCATCGCGTTCGACACGAAGGCGATCTTGCCCTTCAGGCTACCGTCGGCGGCGAGCGCGAGGTCGTTGTACGTCGGGAAATACACGATCGGCAGGGTCAGCCCGCCCGGCGGCGTCGCGCCCGAATTGCCGAGGCCGACCAGATGCAGCTTCTGCGCATAGGGCGCGACCAGCTCACCACTCTCCGTGCCGCGCGACCAGACCGGCAGCTGGTATGGCTCGATCCGCACGTTCTTGAACCCGAGCGCCTTCAGCTTGGCGACCGACCAGGCGCGCGCCCGCGGTGCCGCCTCGGTGCCGGTCATCCGCGGGCCGACCTCGGTCGTGATGCCCTCGACGATCTTGTACGCCGTATCGTCGGTCAGCGCCTTGTCACGAAGTGCTGCAACCCTCGCGTCGACCGCGGTTGCCGGGGCGGCGGTACGCTGCGCCGCAAGAGGAACGGCGGTGATTGCGGCACAGGCCGCCAGAAATGGTGCGATACGCGTCATCAGCAATTCCCCTTGGTGTCGGCCTCCTTCGTTAGGTCCCAGCTCGCGCGTTGCCAACCTTCGCGGCTGCCCTTACATGCGCAGATCAATCCCTCCCTCACGAACACCCGAACGGAGACCCCCGTGGCCGGCCAATACGCCTATGTCATGAAGGACATGACGAAGACCTTCCCCGGCGCGCCCAAGCCGGTGCTGTCGAACATCAATCTGCAATTCTATCATGGCGCCAAGATCGGCATCGTCGGCCCCAACGGCGCGGGCAAGTCGACGCTGATCAAGATCATGGCCGGCATCGACAAGGACTATACCGGCGAAGCCTGGCCGGGCGAGAACGTTACCGTCGGCTATCTGGAGCAGGAGCCGCAGCTCGACGCCACCAAGACCGTGCTGGAGAACGTCAAGGACGGCGCGCGCGGTGTCGCGGACATGGTCGATCGCTTCAACGCAATCTCCGCCGAGATGGGCGATCCCCAGGACGACACCGACTTCGACGCGCTGCTCGAGGAGATGGGGACGCTTCAGGAGCAGATCGACGCGATCGACGGCTGGACGCTCGACAACCAGCTCGAGGTCGCGATGGAGGCGCTGCGTTGCCCGCCGGGCGACTGGCCGGTCGACAAGCTGTCGGGTGGTGAGAAGCGCCGCGTCGCGCTGACCCGCCTGCTGATCCAGAAGCCGGGTATCCTGTTGCTGGACGAGCCCACCAACCATCTCGACGCGGAAAGCGTCCAGTGGCTGGAGAACCATCTGAAGGATTATGCGGGCGCGGTGCTGATGATCACCCATGACCGCTATTTCCTCGACAACGTCGTCGGCTGGGTGCTCGAACTCGATCGTGGCAAGTATTTCCCGTACGAGGGCAATTACTCGACCTATCTCGAGAAGAAGGCCAAGCGCCTTGAGCAGGAGGATCGCGAGGAATCCGGTCGTCAGACCGCGATCAAGAACGAGCTCGAATGGATTCGTCAGGGTGCCAAGGCGCGCCAGACCAAGTCCAAGGCGCGTATCGCCAACTTCGAACGCCTCGTCTCCGCACAGGAGAACCGCTCGCCGGGCAAGGCGCAGATTGTCATCCAGGTGCCCGAGCGTCTCGGCGGCAAGGTCATCGAGCTCGACAACGTCTCCAAGGCTTACGGCGACAAGCTGCTGTTCGAGAACCTCTCGTTCACGCTGCCCGCGGGCGGTATCGTTGGTGTCATCGGTCCCAACGGCGCCGGCAAGTCGACGCTGTTCAAGCTGATCACTGGGCAGGAGACGCCGGACAGCGGCACGATCGACAAGGGTTCGACCGTGCGGCTCGGCTATGTCGACCAGAGCCGCGACCATCTCGACGACAAGAAGAACGTCTGGGAGGAGATTTCCGACGGTCTCGATTCGATGAAGGTGAACGGGTTCGACCAGTCGACGCGCGCCTATGTCGGGGCGTTCAACTTCAAGGGCCAGGACCAGCAGAAGAACGTCGGCAAGCTGTCGGGCGGCGAGCGCAACCGCGTCAACATCGCCAAGATGTTGAAGCGCGGCGGCAACGTGCTGCTGCTCGACGAGCCCACCAACGATCTCGATGTCGAGACCTTGGGCGCGCTCGAGGAAGCGATCGAGAACTTCGCCGGGTGCGCGGTGGTGATCAGCCACGACCGCTTCTTCCTGGATCGTCTCGCCACGCACATCCTGGCGTTCGAGGGCAACAGCCATGTCGAATGGTTCGAGGGCAATTTCGAATCCTACGAAGAGGACAAGCGCCGCCGTCTGGGCGATGCGGCGGATCGTCCTACCGCGCTGTCCTATAAGAAGCTGACGCGCTGACCCGATGTTGCGGGGGCTCGACGAGGAACTGGTCGCTCACAAATACGCGCAGGTAGAGCGCGAGCGCCGGTTTCCCGTCGATCCGGCGCGTCGGCCCGATCTTGCCGACGCGCCGTATATCCTGATCGAGGACCGGTACATTGAGGGCACGCGGCTAAGGCTGCGCGCCATGACCGATAGCGGCTCGGGGCGTGTGGTCCTGAAGATCGGCAAGAAACACGACGTTGCCGACGTGCTGAGCAGGCCGACGGTCACGACGTATCTTGATCGGGACGAGTATGACCTGCTGGCGAAACTGCCGGCACGATCGTTGAGGAAACGCCGGTATCGGGTGGGTGCTGATTTCGGCATCGACCTGTTCGAAGGAGCGCTCGCCGGGCTCGAACGCGCCGAGATCGAGCAGGACGACGCGGCCACTTTGACGTCGATCGTCAGCCCCGAATGGGCAATCGCGGAAGTCACGCATGATCCGCGATTCCAGGGTGGGCGATTGAGCCTGCTGGATGCGGCAGGCGTGACGAGACTTATTGCCAGTAACATCGAGTGAGTATGACGGTTATCGAACAATCTCCCGGCGGCGATCGGCCCCCTGGCGCAGGCGAACTCGAATATCGTCTTCGCCAGCAGTCGATCCTGGCCGACTTCGGGATCGAGGCGCTGCGGGCGCGGGATCTGCAGCCGATGTTGCAGCGCGCGACCGAGTTGTGCGGCGAGGGGATGCGGTCGAAATACTGCAAGTTCCTCGAATACCGTCCCGAACAGAACACCTTGTTGGTCCGCGCCGGGATCGGCTGGGCGCCGGGGGTGGTCGGATCGACCGAAATGCGTACCGACCTCGGCTCGCCGGCGGGGTTCGCGCTGGAGACCGGGCTGCCGGTGATCTCGAACCACCTTGAGAACGAACAGCGCTTCCGGACGCCGGAGTTCATGGCGCAGCACAATATCCGCCGCGCGATCAATGTGCTGGTCGAGACCTCGGGCAAGCGCTTCGGCGTGCTCGAGGTCGACAGCCCCGACGAGGGCAAGTTCGAGCCCGCCGACTTCGCGTTCATGCAGGGGTTTGCGAACCTCATAGGCGTGGCGATCGAGCGGCAGCAGGCGGAGCAGCGGCTGAGCGAGGCGATGGAGCATCAGGAGCTTCTCACGCGGGAGGCTAGCCACCGGGTGAAGAACAGCCTGGCTCTGGTGTCGGCGATGCTCAACCTCCAGATGCAGGAGGACGACGATCCGCGGATCCGGCGGCTGCTGGGCGATGCGCAGGCGCGGATCACTGCGATCGCACAGACGCACGACCAGCTCTGGCGTGGCGATCAGGTCGGCATCGTCGCGCTCAACGATCTGGTCTGCGGGATCGCGACGGGGCTGGGCGAGCAATCGCTCACCCACCGGATCGACTGCGATATCGAGGCGATCCTTATCAGCGCGGACGTGGCGATCCCGATGGGGTTGCTGGTCACCGAACTGGTCACCAACGCGATCAAGTACGCGTATGGCGACGACGGCGGCGTGATCCTGGTCACGGTGCGCAGTGCGGACGGGCGGATCGTGTTGACCGTGTCCGACGAGGGCGATGGGTTGCCGGCCGACTTCGACTTGAAGACGGCATCGCGGAAAAGCCTCGGAATGCGGATGATCGGCAGCCTCGCGCGGCAGTTGCGCGGGACGGTGACGATCGAGAATGCTGAGCTGGGGACATGCGCGACGCTGGACGTGCCTGATCCTCGGGTCGAGGAAGCCTCGGCGTCCTAACGATACTCCGTCATCCTGACGAAAGTCAGGACCCAGAGCCCAGAGAGCTCCACTCGTAACACTGGATCCTGACTTTCGTCAGGATGACGGGGTTTATCGTTCTCCTGCGAACGCAGGAGTCCAGGGTAATGAAGCGTGACGATCGTGACCCTGGGCTCCTGCGTTCGCAGGAGAACGGTGGCTTACGCCGCGACGGCATCTGCCTTGGTCGCCATCCACGCTTCGGCCTTTGCCAGGGCGGGGGCGTCGTCAACGTCGATCCAGTCGATGTCGCTGCAGTCCACGATCCGGGCCAAGCCTTGCGCGGCAAGCAGGCGGACGCCTTCGGTGAGCGAGGGGCTCACGAGCGTGACCAGCGCGTCCGACAGCGCAGGGCCGATCGCGAAGACGCCGGTGTCGTAGCAGTCGTGTGGTTCGAGGCCCTTGCCGATCGCGACGATGCGGTCGCCTTCGGTGGCGACGCAGGTGACGTCCTCGGGATCGACCCAATCGTGGCCGAGGCGCCGGTCGATGCCGAGGCGCAGACCACCGCCAGCGCCGGCTTTCGCCATGCGGGCGTAGAGTTCGGGGCTGACGAGGTGATCGCACATCGCGAGGATCGCGTCGCTGCCCGCCAGCGCATCGCGCGCCGCCAGTACCGAAACGCCGTTCGGTTCGCGGTGATCGGCGAGAACCGTCTCGACCTTCAACGGCCAACGCCGGCTCGCGAGATACGCCTCGATCGCCTCACGCCCGTAACTCACCGTCACGATCGCGCGCGCAAAGCCGGCCTCGGCCAGTCCTTCGAGCGCGTGAGCGATCAACGGCCGCCCCGCGACCGCGCAGAGCGGCTTGTACGGGGCGGAGGTGCGGAGGCGGCTGCCTTCCCCGGCGGCGAGGATGATCGCCGTTTGAATCCGGGGCGTATCGATCATGTCAGGCGGCCTTGATGAACCGCTCGACTTCGATCTGCGCGAGATCGTCGGTCATCTGCGTGCGCGGGTGCTTGCAGAAATAGGCCGATGCAGGGTCGATCACGCCGGCGATGCCGCGATCCTTGGCGATCTTGGCGCAGCGGATCATGTCGATCGCGACACCCGCCGAGTTGGGACTGTCCTCGACCGAGAGACGCAGCTCGATGTTCATCGGCACGCCGCCGAACAGCTGGCCTTCCATGCGCAGGAAGCAGACCTTGTTGTCGTTCTGCCAGGGCACATAGTCCGACGGGCCGATATGGACGTTGTCGTCGTCCATCCGCTCGGCCGCAACCGACTGGACGGCTTCGGTCTTCGAGATCTTCTTCGACTCGAGCCGGCGATGGTTCGACATGTTAAGGAAGTCGGTGTTGCCGCCGGTGTTGAGCTGGTAGGTGCGATCCAGCTTCACGCCGCGCTTGGCGAACAGGTCGGTCAGCACGCGGTGGACGATCGTCGCGCCGAGCTGTGCCTTGATGTCGTCGCCGATGATCGCGACGCCTGCGTCTTCGAACTTCTTCGCCCAGACCGGGTTCGATGCGATGAACACGGGGATGTTGTTGACGAACGCAACGCCTGCTTCAATCGCGCATTCGGCGTAGAATTCGGTCGCTTCCTGCGAACCGACCGGCAGGTAGTTCATCAGCACATCGGCGCCCGATGCCTTCAGCTCGGCGATGACCTCTTCACGCGTCGGCTCGGCGGCGTCGGAGACCAGGAACGTACGGTCGTCCTTGAAGTCGGCCATGTGGTCCGCGACGCCGTCCAGCTTCTTGCCCATCTTCACGATCGTGCCGGTGTTGCCGACATTGGGTGCGAACACAGCGGTGCAGTTCGGCTTGGCGAAGATCGCCTCGGCGACGTCCTTGCCGACCTTGCGGCGATCGACGTCCCAGGCCGCGACGACCTTGATGTCGCTCGGCTTGTAGCCACCCATGTCGAAATGCATCAGGCCAACCTGGTCGTTTGCCCCCTCGCGATAATGCTCGAGGCCCTGGACGAGCGAGCTCGCGCAGTTGCCGATGCCGACCACGGCGATCCGAATGCTATTCATTACTGACCCTGTTCCTTACGAAAGATGCATGCGCGACGCGGTCTTTGGTCGCGTTGCGGAAGTATTACGAACGAAAGCCCGCTCGACACGACGGTGCCAGACGAGCCCGACGATGGCCACGAGCGTCAAAGGGACGATTTCGAACCACCAGAAGATGCGTGGGTTGCCCGCGAAGCAGGCGACGAAGATCGCCCATACCCGGACATTCGCGGTAAGCAAGGCCATGAAGCGCAACGGTGCGACGGCGCGGGCACCGTACAGGGCCCCGAGCGCGACCGGATCCGCGGACTGACCGAGCGTGCGTTCGAACGGCATGGCAATCCGGTCGATGCTGCTCGCGACGCCATCATAGAAGCGGACGAGCGCGTTGCCGGTCGGAACGGGGAGCGCTTCGAGCGCCACGCCTTTGATCCGGCGATGGAAGCGCGAGCGCTCGCCTTCGTACATGTTCGACTGAACGGCATGCGCGCCACCAGCCGCGACTGCGAGGACCCAGGCCTCGGGCGTGTCGATCGTCAGCGCGAGCGAGATGTAGATCAGCGCGAAGACGCCGTGATCGCACAATCCGTCGAGCATGCGACCGAGTGGGCTCGCAGTCTTGGTCGCGCGGGCGACCATGCCGTCGAGTCCGTCGGCGATCAGCCATCCCATCGACAGCACCAGGCCGACCAGCGCGAGCGCCCAGTTTCCCCATTGCGTGTAGGCGAGCGCCGCTGCTCCGCCGAGGCAAAGCCCCGCCACCGACACCGAATTGGCCGAGATTCCACGCGACAACGCGATCGGCAAAAGCGCACGGCCTGCCGGGTGAATCAGCCAAAGATTAGATGGGATCTCGATCCGGCGATCGCGCGATCCATCCGGTGGAGCCACTGTCATAGGATTTTCATAATGCGCCGGATGGGCGATTTATGCAAGGCGGCGCGGCTGACCTTACGGAACGCTTGACCGCAATTCCTCGAGCCAGATCTCGGCAGTTCCATCCGACGGCGCACGCCAGTCGCCACGCGGCGATAGCGCGCCGCCTGCCGAGACCTTCGGCCCGTTGGGCATCGCCGACCGCTTGAACTGGCTGGTCGTGAAGAAGCGGAAGAGGAATTTCTCCAGCCAATGGCGGATCGTCGGCAGGTCGTAGGCGACGTGCGCGTCCGCCGGCAGGTCCTCCGGCCACGCGCCGACGCTCGCATCGCGCCATGCGTGCCAGGCGAGAAAGGCGATCTTCGATGGCGCGAGACCATAACGGATCACGTAATGCGCGAAGAAATCGTTCAGCGCATAGGGCCCGATCATCGACTCGGTGCTCTGCAACGCGCCATCCGCGCCCGCCGGAACGAGCTCGGGCGAAATCTCTTGCGCCAGGATCGTCGAGAGGATCGCGTCGGTCGCCGCATCATACTGATCGGTGCGGATGCACCAGCGGATCAGGAACTGGATCAGCGTCTTCGGCACGCCGCTGTTCACGGCATAGTGGCTCATCTGGTCGCCGACCCCGTAGGTGCACCAGCCGAGTGCCATCTCGCTGAGATCGCCGGTGCCAAGTACGATCCCGCGCCGCTGGTTGGCGAGGCGGAAGAGATAGTCGGTGCGCAGACCCGCCTGCACGTTCTCGAAGGTGATGTCGTAGACGGGCTCGCCTTCGCTGAACGGGTGGCCGATGTCCTCCAGCATGCGCGTGGCGGCGGGGCGGATGTCGATCTCTTCGGCGGTGATGCCGAGCGCGCGCATGAGCGCCCACGCGTTCGCCTTGGTGCCTTCGCCAGTTGCGAAGCCGGGCATCGTGAAGCCGAGGATCGCGCTGCGGGGGCGGCCGAGGCGGTCCATCGCCTTCGCCGCCACGATCAGCGCGTGGGTCGAGTCGAGCCCGCCGGATACGCCGATCACGACCGTCTCGGCGTGTGCTGAGACGAGGCGCTTCGACAGCGCCTCTACCTGGATGTTGAACGCTTCGTAGCAATCGTCGTCGCGCCGCGCCGGATCATTCGGCACGAACGGGAAGCGGCGAATGGCGCGTTCGAGGCCAGTGTCCTCAACTACCGGCGCGTGATCGAACGCGATCCGTCGGAAGCGTGTCTCGGGATTACCGGCGAACATGGCCGCATCGTTGAACGTGCCGGTCCGTAGGCGTTCCTGCGTGATCCGTTCGCAGTCGACGTCGGCGACGACCAGTTCGGGCTCGGTCGAGAACCGCGCCGACTCCGCGATCTGTTCGCCAAGTTCGTGAACCAGTCCCTGGCCGTCCCAGGCAACCTCTGTAGTGCTTTCACCCGGCCCCGCGGCGGAATAGACATAGGCGCAGACCGCTCGGGCCGATTGCGCCGCCGCCAGCATCGCCCGATCGCGCGCCTTGCCGATGACGATGTTCGACGCCGACAGGTTGCAGCAGATCAGCGCGCCCGCGAGCGCGCCCGCGGTCGAGGGCGGGGTAGGGGCCCAGTAATCCTCGCAAATCTCGGCATGGAACACGAAGCCGGGCAGATCGCGCGCGGCGAAGATCAGGTCGGTCCCGAACGGCACGCCCTCACCGTTTAGGTCGATCGTCAGTCCGGTCATTCCCACGCCACTCGCGAACCACCGCTTCTCGTAGAACTCGCGGTAATTCGGCAGGAACGTCTTCGGGACCACGCCGAGCACGCGCCCGCGCGCGATCGCCAGCGCGCAGTTATACAGCCGCCCGTTCCGCACCAGCGCTGCGCCGACCAGCAGCGCCGGCCGCAAGGTAACACTCGCCTCGACCACCGTCGCGATCGCGGTCAGCGTCGCGCGTTGCTGCGCGGTCTGGAGATGCAGATCGTCGATCGCGTAGGAGGTGAGGTTCAGCTCCGGGAACACGACGAGGTCGACGCCCTTCGCATCTGCCTCGCGTGCCAAGGCGATCGTAGCCTCGGCATTGGCGCCGGTATCCCCTACCGAGGCGCGCGGCGTAGCGGAGGCGACCCGGATCAGCCCGTGACTATGGATCGCGTAGAATGGATGCGTCATGGCGCACCGATAAACGCCCCGAGCCGGTCACGCCACCGGCTTGCGCAGGTCAGGCGCGAACGATGCGCGCCGCATAACATCCGCGCTTGGCGTAGTGGGCCTGGAGATACGCCACGTCCGGCACCGCGAGGAACCGCTCGATCAGCGGGATCAGGTCCGTGCCGGCGACCAGGTCTGCGTCGATCATCTCGTCGTAGGATCCGAAGGCGCGCAGGGATATCGGCCGGATGCGGATCGCCTCGGGGAGCGCGTCGAGCAGGTCCAGCGGTTCCGTCTCGGTCTCGGACACGAAGATCGCGTGGCGTGAGCGGTAGGGCGTGTCGGCCGGCTGATGTTCGTAGTTGATCAGGATCGCCGTCTCGCCGATCTCCAGATCGCGCACCGCGATGCGATCGGGAAAGCCGGGCTCGGCGTCGACCACGTATCGCCGTGCGCCGACAAGCGCGAGGCTTGCATCGGAGGCGCCGAAAAGGTGTCGGAACTGGTTGGGGTCGAGCCCCTGAACGCGGAAGGACATGATCGCTCCTCTTGGGTATGAGCGAGCTTCATGTCCTGGACCGGGTGCATGTGCGTCCCGTAGCTTGCTATCAAACGGATGCGCCTGGACTGATTCCAATTTTGCTTCGGAGGCTATTTTGACGATCACGATGTTCGGCATCAAGAATTGCGACACGATCAAGAAGGCGCGGACGTGGTTGGATGCGCACGACGTGTACTATGCGTTCCACGACTATAAGACCGCCGGAATAGACGCTGCGCATCTGGACGACTGGATCGGCCGGGTTGGCTGGGAGGTGCTGCTCAATCGTGCGGGGACGACGTTCCGCAAACTTACCGAAGCGGACCGAGCGGATCTCGATGCCGGGAAGGCCACCGCGCTGATGCTGACGCAACCGTCGATGATCAAGCGGCCTGTGCTCGATACCGGCAAGACGCTGCTGGTCGGGTTCAAGCCCGAGGCGTATGAGGCGGTGGGGCTGGGGCACGCCTGAAGGAGATCAGTATGCCGGTTGCAAGTTGGAATGGCCACGAGATCGCACGAGCGGACGATACCGTCGTCGTCGAGGGCAATCATTATTTTCCCGCCGACAGCGTCGATCCGGCGTTGCTGGAGGATAGCGCGACGCACTCGAACTGCCCGTGGAAAGGTGTGGCGAGCTACAAGACTCTCGTCGTCGAGGGGAAGCGGAACGTCGATGCGGTCTGGTATTATCCCGATCCCAAGTCCGCGGCCGCCGAGATCAAGGATCGCTATGCGTTCTGGAAGGGCGTGACGGTGGAGTAAGTCGGCGCGACGCTCGCGATTGCCGTCACAACGCGCCGTCATCCCAGCGAAAGCTGGGATCTCCCTGTTGGGCGGGCGTCGCGAACCACGAGGTATACCCCAGCTTTCGCTGGGGTGACGGCTTTTACAAATGCGCGCCGCCTACCGAAGTCCTCCCCCTGGCGGGGAAGGAACGAGTCGGCGTCAGCTCAGATCGCGCCCGAAAACGTGTCGCACTGCTGCGGATCGCCGCTGTCCAACCCGCGCTTCAGCCACGACTGGCGCTGTGCCGAGGTGCCGTGCGTAAAGCTGTCCGGTACCACGCGACCCTGCGACTGCTTCTGCAACGTATCGTCGCCGATCGCCTGCGCCGCGGTCATGCCCTCCTGGATATCCCCGGCCTCGAGCCGCGTCTTGTTCGCCGCCGCCCACACACCGGCGTAGCAATCCGCCTGCAGTTCGAGCCGCACCGACAGCGCATTGCCCTCGGTCTCGCTCGCCTGGCGCTGCGCCTGCTGGACCTGCGCGTTGGTACCGAGCAGCTTCTGGATGTGATGGCCGAACTCGTGCGCGATCACGTAATCCTGCGCGAAGTCGCCGTTCGCCTTGAAGCGAGTCGACAGTTCGTTAAAAAAGCTGGTGTCGAGATAGATGCCCTGGTCGGTCGGGCAATAGAATGGCCCCATCGCCGACTGCGCCGCACCGCAACCCGAGCGGCCATTGCCGTCGAAGAACACCAGCTTCGGTGCTTCGAACCGCTGGCCGTTCTTCTGGAAGATGGCCTCCCAGGTATTGTCGGCCGAGCTGAAGGCGTTGCAGGCAGCCTTGCTTTCGGCGTTCAGCGAACAGCTCGACTTGGTATCGGTGCCCGAGCGCGGTCCGCTCTGCGTTGTCGGTGTCGACGTCTGTCCGCCACCGAGCAGTCCGCCGAGGCCACCCATGCCGCCAAACACTGCCATCAGGATCAGCACCACGACTATCCCGCCGCACCCGAAGCGGCTGCCGATCATCGGCAACAGCCCCATCAGCAGGCCGCCACCGCCGCCGCCAAAGCCGCCGCCTCCGCCGCCCGACCCGCGCTGGTCCTCGACGTTGATGTTCGGATCGTAATCGTCGAGCCGCATGGATATGCCCCTTTTCGTTTCTTCTCGGGAACGAAATGCGCAAGGTGGCGCTAGGGTTGCACGGCCGCAGAATACGCTGCGCCAAGATGGGGGAGTATGCATGTTCCTGAAGGGCAAGACCGCGGTCATCACCGGATCCACGTCGGGGATCGGGCTCGCCTACGCCAAGGCGTTTGCAGCCGAAGGCGCAGCAGTGGTGCTCAACGGGTTCGGCGATGCCGATGCGATCGAACGTGAGCGGGCGGCGTTGGCGCAGACCAGCGGCGCGATCGCGCTCTACGACCCGGCGGACATGACCAAGCCCGACCAGATCGCCGCAATGGTCGAGCGGGCAGCGGCCGAGACCGGCAGCCTCGACATCGTCGTCAACAACGCGGGCATCCAGCATGTCGCGGGCATCGCCGATTTCCCGGTCGACAAGTTCGACGCGATTATCGCGATCAACCTGTCGTCCGCCTGGCACATGATGCGCGCCGCGGTGCCGCACATGCGCGCCAAGGGCTGGGGGCGGATCATCTCGACCGCGTCCGCGCACTCGCTGGTCGCGAGCCCGAACAAGTCGGCTTACGTGATGGCGAAGCACGCGATCGCAGGGCTCACCAAGACGATCGCGCTGGAGACCGCGACCGACGGCATCACCGTCAACTGCATCTCGCCGGGCTATGTCTGGACGCCGCTGGTCGAGAACCAGATCCCCGACACGATGGCGGCCCGCGGGCTGACGCGCGACCAGGTGATGAACGACGTGCTGCTCGCCGCGCAACCGACCAAGGAGTTCGTCACCCCCGAGCAGGTCGCGGCGTTCGCGCTGTTCCTGTGTCGCGACGAGGCCAAGGCTATCACCGGCGCGAATTTGTCGATGGACGGCGGCTGGACGGCAGCGTGATGGTGCCCCGTGGTGCGAGAATATGATTGTAATACGGCATGTTAGAGGGTTAGCTTCGGATATGCACACGCGGTCGACGACGAAGCGGACATGGTTGGCCACCGGGGCCTGTCTCATACTGGCCGGATACTGTTCGAGCGCATCGCGCGCGGCGTTGATCGGCTCGGGCGCCGTGTCGCCGCTCGATACCGATCGCGACTCCGACTGGCGGCGTGTCGCCACGGTCGCTGATCGCGCGCGTTTGCGGGGCTGGCGTGGTGCATGGATGGACGCGCTGGCACAGGTCGACGCGAAGGACCTTGCTGCCGAGCCGATATTGTTCGATCCGGACCATGCGCTCGCCGACGCCCTGCCGCCCGCCGGAAGTTATCAGTGCCGCACGTTCAAGCTCGGCGCGCGTGGTGGGATCGGCCCGACATACAGCGCATCCGCCTGGTTCGCTTGCCGGATAGACTCGAACGGCGACACCGATGTCGTCAGCCTGGTCAAGGTCGATGGATCGCAACGCCCTGTCGGCACGGTCTTCGTCGACACCGCGTCGCGCGCGATATTCCTGGGGACGATGGAGCTTGGCGATGAAAAGCGCCCGATGCGCTATGGTCGAGACGCCAATCGCGACATGGCCGGCTTGATCGAACGGATCGGCACGCGGCGGTGGCGCGTCGTCCTCCCCTATCCGCATTTTGAGTCGGTCCTCGACGTGGTCGAACTGATACCCGCGCCTTAGTGGGCGGGTACTGGTGCCGCCGTGGCAACGACCGCCGTTGTGTTGGAGGCGGTTGCTTGTGACGGTGAGATCGGCGGCAGGCTAGCGAGATAGTCCTTCCCGTGCAGCCCGACCGGAATGACGCGACCGGCATTCGCGGCGCCAACGGCCTTCAGGTACGAACGTGGCTTCTTCATCAGCTTGGGCTGGTCGAGCCCCGACAGCCCGACGATCCGCGCTGCTTCCTTCACGAACGTCACGCAATTGTGATCCGAAAGGCGGTAGACGCTGTCGGGCTTGCCCTCGCTCCAGGCGTCGACCAGCCGCAGTACCGCGTTGTATTGCGTGTCGCTCATCACGACCGAGAATTGCGCATCGCTGCTCGCGACATATCCCGGCCTGGCGATGTCGAGCTTGCCTGGCACGGGCCCCATCAACAGCGCCGGCGAAACCGATTTTGCGGTGAAGCCGGCGTTGGCGTCGACCGGCGGGCCGCCGGCGTCGGGTATGCCCCGCAACGTGAAGAACGCGTGCGGGAAGCTGTTGCCAAGCTCGTGGCTCCAGAAGGTGATGGTGACGGCCGCCTGTGCGGGAAGCGCGTATCCCAGGCACAGGCAGAACAGGGCGATCAGCCGAAGTAGCGGTCTCATCCCCCAATATTATTTTGGAATGTCGAGCCTTACCAGTGTGATGAGTCTGATTTAGATCAGATTTGCGTGGTATTTTGTACGGTCGCCGGGGCAGGCGAAGCGGACGACGTCAGCGTCGCATTCTCGCGCTTCTCCGGACGGATATAGATCGACGAGAGCATCGGGATAGCCACCCGCAATTCGCTCTCCATCGCCTCGATCACCGTCTCGCCGTCGCCCATCGTCACCGAATCGTCGAAGTCCGCGCTGATCGCCGCGAAGATGCTCTCGGGCGCGGTGTGGATCGTGCGGACGTGATTGACCGAGACGATCGCCGGATGCGCGGACACGATCTTGCGGATCGTCGCGATCACCGCCGGATCGGCACGCTCGCCGATCAAGAGGCCCTTCGATTCGCGCGCGAGCAGCACCGCGACCAGCGCGAGGATCAGGCCGATCGCGATCGAGGCGGCGCCGTCGATCCGCGGATCGTTGAACGCATGGCTCGCCCAGATGCCGATCCCGGCAATGACGAGACCCGCCAGCGCCGCGGAATCTTCGAACAGCACGATGAAACCGGCGGGGTCCTTCGACCGGTGGATTGCCGCCCACCAGCCCATGTCACCCTTGGCCTTCGAGAATTCGCGCACCGCGATCGTCCAGCTGCTGCCCTCGAGCGCGAACGAGATCGCGAGGACGACGTAGTTGATGGTCGGGCTGGTAAGCGGTTCGGGCTGCCGGATATGTCGCCAGCCCTCGAAGATCGACACGCCAGCGCCGATCGCGAAGATCAGGATCGCGACGACGAACGCCCAGAAATACAGCTCGCGACCATAGCCGAACGGGTGCGCTTCGTCGGCGGGGCGCTTGGCCTTTTTCTGGCCGTAGAGCAGCAACACCTGGTTGCCACTGTCGACCACCGAGTGGAAGCCCTCGGTCAGCATCGACGACGATCCGGTCATTCCGGCCGCGACGAATTTGGCCACGCCGATCCCGAGATTGGCGGCGAGGGCGCCGTAGAGGACGATGTCGTCCTTGATGCGAGCGGTCAGTGTCTTGGCCATCCCGCCGTCCTACACGAGGGGACTGGGTTGGAAAGGGCGGCTTTCGCAAGGGGATGCTTAGTCCGGCGTGAACTCGACGGTGCCCTGGTAGGCGGACGCACCCGCCACCCCCACTCCGTCATCCTGACGAAAGTCAGGATCCAGAGCCACAAGCTCCAGCGCCCGTTACCCTGGATCCTGACTTTCGTCAGGATGACGGGCTTCGGGAGCGCACCGTCCTTTTAAACAGGAATACCCGCCGATGGACGAGCCACCAGCGGGATCCTTTCCTCCCCAGGAAACTGTGTGAAGCGGTTTAGCCGAGCCGGCCGAGGCGGTGGTACAGCGCACTCATCCGCGTCAGCCGCTCGTCGTCGATCGACGTCTTGCTGATCATCTCCCCGAGCACCTCCTTCATCAGCGCGAAATCGTTGGTCGAGAAGACGGCGCGGGCGCGGGGTTGTTCGGTAGTCGTCTGCATGGCTTGCCTCCTTCGATGATCGTCTGTCTCTCTCTTTACACCGATCGTGCGCCGAGAGAGGCGATGCACAGGCAATAGCGTTCGAAGCCGGCACGTTGGAAGACCGTCCCACGCCGCCGCAACGTCGCGGTGTCCGTCCAGCTTGTGGAACACGTGTCGTTCTGTAAACATCGTGACAGGAGGGTTTGCTGGTGGCGGAACGGAAATTGCTGGCGGGGCATGCGATCCGTCGCTTGCGGCGCGGGGCGGGGCTGACGCAGGCGGCGATGGCCGACATGCTCGCGATCAGCCCGAGCTATCTCAACCTCGTCGAGCGCAACCAGAGGCCGATCTCCGCGACGTTGCTGATCAAGCTCGCCGAGAGCTTCGACTTCGATCCGCGCTCGCTGGCGGCGGGTGAACCGGGCGGCGGTGCGGATGCGATCCGGCGGCGGCTGGCCGATCCGATGTTCGCCGACCTCGAGATCGACCGCAACGAAGTCGAGGAGTGGCTCGCCAGTGCGCCCGGCGGCGCGGCGGCGTTCGCCCGCGTGTTCGATCGGATCGGCGGCGGCGCGGTGATCGAGGCGGGCGACGATCCGGTCACGCTCGTCCGTCGCGAGATCGAGCGTTGGCGCAATCATTTCGCCGATCTTGATGCGGCGGCCGAAGCGCTCGCGGATGAATTGCGGCTCGGTGCGGGCGACCTTTACGGCGCGATTGCCGAGCGGTTGCGCGCCAAACACGGCCTGACGATCCGGGTGCTGCCTGCCGACGTGCTGCCCGACACGCTGCGCCGCCTCGACCTGCACGCGCGGCAGTTGCAGTTGAGCGAGATGCTCGACCCGGCCTCGCGCACGTTCGCGGTCGCGTTTCAGCTCGGGCAGATCGAGGCGAAGGCGGAGATCGATGCGCTGGCGAAAGGCGCCGGGTTCACCGATCGCGCGGCGGAACGGCTCTATCGCCGCCACCTTCTCGGCTATTTCGCCGCCGCGCTGATGATGCCCTACGCCCGGTTCCTCCGTGGATGCGAGACGACGGGGTACGATATCGAGTTGCTGCAACGCCGGTTCGGCGCTGGCTTCGAACAGGTCGCGCACCGGCTGACGACGTTGCAGCGCGTCGGCGCGCGCGGCTTGCCCTTCTTCATGATCCGCATCGATCGGGCGGGGCAGGCATCGAAGCGCTATCCCGGCGCCAGCGGCGCGGCGCTAGTCGAGGCGGATGGGCGCTGCCCATTGTGGCGGTTGCATCATGCATTCGACCGGCCCGGCAGCCTGATGGTGCAGCTCGTCGAACTGGAGGACGGCGCGCGCTGGCTGACGATGGCGCGCACCGTGACGCCGCAGGGCAGCCGCTTTGGCGCAGTGCACGCGGAGTTCGCGATCGGCCTCGGCGTCGCGGCGGCGCAGGCGGGTGTGCTGGCGGCGGCGAGCGGCTTCGATCTGGCGGGGAGGGCGATGCCGATCGGGCTCGGCTGCCGCGCCTGTTTCCGCAACGATTGCCCGCAACGGTCGGTCGCGCCGGCCGGGCGGGCGCTGCTGATCAACGAGCGGGAGCGAAAGACGTCCGCGCTTACGTTCGCCGGGGATTAAACAATCCTCCCCCGCAAGGGGGAGGTGGCAGGCGCTTGCCTGACGGAGGGGGAGGAAGGCGAAACCGCTGTTCCCCGGTCCTCCCCCTCCGTCACCTTCGGCGACACCTCCCCCTGGCGGGGGAGCATCAAGTGGTCAGGCGCCAGCGACCATCAGCGCGTCCAGCTGATCCTTCGACAGTTCCAGCGTCATCGCAGGCAACAGGTCTTCGACCTGCTTCACGCTGGTGGCGCTCGCAATCGGCGCGGTGACGCCCGGCTGCGCGATCAGCCACGCCAGCGCGACCTGCGCGTGGGTCGCGCCAGTAGCCTCGACGACCGAGTCCATCGCATCGAGGACAGCCTTGCCGGTACCTTCGAGCAATTCGCCCATCCGACCACCGCGAACGCTCTGGCCCAGGTCGTCCTTCGTCCGGTACTTGCCGGTGAGGAAACCCGAGGCGAGCCCGTAATAAGGCAGCACGCCGATGTTCTCGGTGACACAGTAATCCTGCAATTCGCCCTCGAACTTGGTGCGGCTGACGAGGTTATATTCGGGCTGGAGCACATGATAGCGTGGCAGGTCCGACGTCTTGGCAGCCTCGACCG
This sequence comes from Sphingomonas sp. 320_CC, assembly GCF_059691795.1. Classification (NCBI taxonomy): domain Bacteria; kingdom Pseudomonadati; phylum Pseudomonadota; class Alphaproteobacteria; order Sphingomonadales; family Sphingomonadaceae; genus Sphingomonas; species Sphingomonas sp. 320_CC. Next base: position 1,338,183 of record NZ_JCAWAE010000001.1, read on the forward strand.
CGGACTTGAGGCGAGCGGCGTGGAAGTTCGACGCGCCGATCACGCGGACTTTCCCCGCATCGACCAGTTTGCCGAATGCTTCGAGGACAGCCTCCTGCGTCTGCGTGTCGTCGTCCTGGTGCGCATAATACAGGTCGATGCGATCGGTCCCGAGACGCTTGAGCGAGGCTTCGGCAGCGGCGGCGATGCGCGCGGGGGCGAGCTTCTCGCCGCCTTCGCCGGGGAGCATGCCGACCTTGGTCGCGATCAACACGCCGTCGCGCTTGCCGCTGGCCTTCAGCCATTCGCCGATCATGCTCTCGGATTCGCCGCCCTGATGGCCATCGACCCAAGCCGAATACACGTCCGCGGTGTCGATCATCGTGCCGCCGCCCGCGACGAATGCATCGAGCACGGCGAAGCTGGCGGCGCGGTCGGCAGTCCAGCCGAACACGTTGCCGCCGAGGACGAGGGGGGCGATCTTTAGATCGGTCGAGCCGAGGCGGCGGAGGGTCATCGGGTCTGATCGCTTTGATTCGAGGGGAGTTCGGTATCTTCAGGAGCGGCGGCGACCGCATTCAGGTCGACGCTGTTCGCATCGAGCATCGCGGCGGCTTCGTTCAACTGGTGCGCTTCGTCGGCGGTGACCGCGCCGGGTTCGCTCGCGGGCGAACACGCCGCGAGCAAAGCAGGGAGCAGGACCGCCGCCAAACCTAGCACGCCATGCCGGCGAATGCTGGCATCTGTCCGCTTAGGTCGCTGGGAAACGAAGCGGGAGATCCCAGCTTTCACTGAGATGACGAGGGGAGGCGGGCGGCGGTCCATTCAGATGTTAGTCCTTGATCGCATTGCCGGCGCGGGTCAGCGCGTTACCGGTCGCGTCGGCCGCACGGTCCGCACCGTTGCTGATCGACGCGCCTGCCCGGTCTGCACCGGCTTCGATCCGGTCGCCGGCGTGGTCGGCCTTGGCGTCGAGATGGTCGGTCGAGTTGTCGATGCGGGCACCGGCGTTGTCGAGCGAGCGCTCGGCAGAACCCAGCGCGCGATCGCTGGCGGCGCTGACGTCGTCGACGGCATTGGCGGTGGTCGCGCTCGCATCGGCGGCGATTGCGTTGGCAGCCTGTGCGGTCTGGTCCTGCGCATTGTTGCTGCAGGCGGCGAGACCGGCGGTAAGCGCCAGGGCGGGGATCAGGAACTTCTTCATAGGTATCTACTCCCGTGGATGTCGTCTTGTGGACCGGGGAATGCCCAGCCCATAGCGCAATCGAACGCGGACGAAGCGTTTCCGATCCGTCACGATCGGCCGCGATGCGATAAGTCGCGGGTGCCGATCGGTAATGTTCGAGACGCACACGCCCGCGTTGACCTCATATAAAGAATTCTTTATATGTCCTCGTATGACGATGGCGCTCGAAATCTTCCGTGCTTTGGCGGACGCGACCCGGTTGCGGATCCTTGCGCTGTTGCGGCGGATGGAGCTGTCGGTCGGCGAGCTCGCGCAGGTGCTCGGCCAGAGCCAGCCTCGCGTTTCGCGCCATGTGAAGATCCTGTGCGATGCCGGCCTTGCCGAACGTCGCAAGGAAGGCAGCTGGGTGTTCGTCGCGCTCGGGTCTCCGGACGTGGTCGAGCCGGTCGCGGGTGCGCTCGATGTATGGGCGAAGGCCGAGCCGGACCATTGGGCGGTCGCGGATGCGGCACGGCTTGCGGCGGTGCGTGCGGACCGGGCGGCGAGTGCAGCGGCGTGGTTCGAAGGGCATGCCGACGAATGGGACGCGATCCGGTCGCTTCACGTCGCCGACAGCGAGGTCGAGGCGGCTATGGCGGCCGTGCTCGGCGATGCGCCGGTCGGCACACTGATCGACATCGGTACGGGCACCGGGCGGATGCTCGAACTGTTCGGCGGTCGCGCTACGGTCGCGCTCGGGATCGATCGCAGTTCGGAGATGCTGCGGCTCGCGCGTGCCAAGCTGCACGACATGACTCACGCCGAACTCCGGCAGGCCGATCTGTACGCGCTGCCGATGGCGGATGCCGCAGCGGACGTCGCGATCCTGCATCACGTGTTGCACTTCGCGCAGCAGCCTGGCGCTGCGGTGAGCGAGGCGGCGCGGGTGCTCGCGCCCGGCGGACGGTTGCTGATCGCCGACTTTGCGAGTCACGACCGCGAGGAACTGCGGTTGCGCGATGCGCATACGCGTCTCGGGTTCGCGGACGAGCAGATGGCGGCGTGGTTCGAGGCGGCGGGCCTGCAGACGGCGCGCGTGGAAACGCTCGAGGGCGGTGAGTTGACGGTGAAATTATGGCTCGGTCGGAAGATCGGCACGAGCTTGCGTGAGGTGAAGGCGGCATGACGAACATTTCGATCCCCCAACTGGCCGAAGCGCGCTGCGCGCTCGAAGAACCGCTCTTCGCGGATCTGGCGGGCGATGTCGGCATCAGCTTCGAGTTCTTCCCGCCGAAGAGCGAGAAGATGGATGCGCAGCTCTGGGACGCGATCCGCACGCTGGAGCCGCTCGGCCCCGATTTCGTGTCGGTGACGTACGGCGCTGGCGGATCGACGCGGGAGCGGACGCATGCGACGGTGGCGCGAATCCAGCGCGAGACGTCGATGAACGCCGCCGCGCACCTGACCTGCGTCGAGGCGACCAAGGCGGAGATCGACCAGGTCGCCGAGGAATATTGGGCGGCGGGCGTGCGGCACATCGTTGCGCTACGCGGCGACATGCCGACGCTGGGCCAGCCGTATCAGGCGCATCCCGGCGGTTATGAGAACGCGGCGGCCCTGGTCGCTGGTTTGCGGAAACTGCACCCGTTCGAGATTTCGGTCGCGGCGTATCCCGAATGCCATCCGGAATCGGGTGGGCATGATGCCGACATCGACAATCTGAAGCGCAAGATCGATGCCGGTGCGACCCGCGCGATCACGCAGTTCTTCTTCTCGCCCGAAGCGTATTTCCGGTTCCGCGACCGGGTTGCGGCGGCTGGCATCACCGCGCAGATCCTGCCGGGGATCCTGCCGGTGTCGAACGTCGCGCAGACGCGGAAATTCGCGGGGCTGTGTGGCGCTGAGATCCCGGCGTGGATGGACCGGCTGTTCGAGGGGCTCGACGATCACCCCTCGGCACGGCAGCTCGTCGCGGCGACGATCGCGGCCGAGATGTGCCGGCGGCTGTACGCGGGCGGCGTGAAGGATTTCCACTTCTACACGCTCAACCGCGCGGAACTGGCCTACGCGATCTGCCACATGCTCGGCGTGCGGGCGAAGCCGGTCGACAGGGTCGCCGCGGCGTAATTCCCCTCCCGCCTGCGGGAGGGGTTAGGGGAGGGGCTGGCCCAACCCGACCGTCTCGTTTGCGGCACTTCCCTCCCCCGACCCCTCCCGCGAGCGGGAGGGGAGGAGATTGATGATGACACCACGTGAACGTTTCAACGCGGAAGCCGCCAAGCGCATCCTGATCACCGACGGCGCGTTCGGCACCGAGATCCAGAACTGGAAGCTCGACGAGGCCGCCTATGCAGGGTCGCTCGGCCTGAGCCACGACCAGAAGGGCAACAACGACATCCTGGCGATCACCAAGCCGGACGTCCCCGAGACGATCACGCGCGAATATCTCGAGGCGGGGTCGGACATCGTCTCGACCAACACCTTCAGCGCGAACGTCATTTCGCAGGCGGACTATGGCGCCGAGCATCTCGTGCGCGAGATCAACGTCGAGTCCGCGCGGATCGCGCGCGCGCTCGCCAATGAATATCAGGCGAAAGACGGCCGCCCGCGCTTCGTCGCTGGCGCGATCGGGCCTACCAACAAGACGCTGTCGCTGTCGCCCGACGTCAACGATCCGGGCTTCCGCGAGATCGACTTCGATTATCTCAAGGGCGTGTACCGCGAGCAGATCGATGCGCTGCTCGAAGGCGGCGAGGGGGTCGGCGTCGACTTCATCCTGATCGAGACGGTATTCGATACGCTCAACGCCAAGGCGGGGATCATGGCAGCGATCGAGGCGGGCGACGCGCTCGGGCGCGACGTGCCGATCATGATGTCGATGACGTTGACCGATCTCAGCGGGCGCAACCTGTCGGGGCATACGGTCGAGGCGTTCTGGCATGCGGTGCGGCACGCCAAACCGATCACGATCGGGCTCAACTGCTCGTTCGGTGCGGAGCAGTTGCGGCCGCACGTTAAGACGTTGTCGGCGATCGCGGACACGTTGATCATGGTGTATCCGAACGCGGGGCTTCCGAATGAACTCGGCGAGTATGACGAGCAGCCGGCGACGACGGCCGGGTTGGTCGGCGAGTGGGCGGTGGCCAAGCAGGTCAACGTGCTCGGCGGCTGCTGCGGGTCGACCCCAGCGCATATCAAGGCGATGGCGGATGGTGTGCGCGGGCTTGAGCCGCGTGCGGTGGCGCGGCCTGAAGTGCGGACCAAGCTCGCTGGTCTCGAACCGTTCACGATGGCCGCCTGACCGTGGAGGACGTTTTCTGGAAAATTCTTGCTGCAATTGGCGTCGCACTCTTGGCAATGATGCTGGCACGCATTGCGACGATCGCTGCTGCACGTCGTGTTAGCTATGCAGCTATCGCGGGCAGGTTGGTCGAATTCTGGCGGACGGGATCTCCAAAGAAGCATGAGATTTTCAGTGAGATCACCAAACTCGTAATTGACGGAAATCGTGATCTTTATGTCGCGATCGAAAGCTTTGTCGACGCCGTCAACCACGAAGATCCTGCCGCCGAGTTAAGGTTGCTCGAACTGCTGGATGCCATGCGCGATACTGCGGCATTGGCAGCAGTCCGTGAGTCGTTTGTGAGTAGCGGACCATCGCGAATAGATCTCCTTGCAAAGCTTCTCAAAAAGTGAATCCGATGACCACCTCCTCCTCCACCTCTTTCGTCAACATCGGAGAGCGCACCAACGTCACCGGCTCGGCGCGCTTCAAGAAGCTGATCATGGCGGGCGACTATCCCGCCGCGGTCGAGGTCGCACGCCAGCAGGTCGAGAGCGGCGCGCAGGTGCTCGACGTCAACATGGACGAGGGGCTGCTCGACGCGCATCACGCGATGACGACGTTCCTGAAACTGATCGCCGCCGAACCCGACATCGCGCGCATCCCGTTCATGGTCGACAGCTCGAAATGGAGCGTGATCGAGGCCGGGCTGAAGTGCGTCAGCGGCAAGCCGATCGTCAATTCGATCAGCATGAAGGAGGGCGAGGAGCAGTTCCTGGCGCAGGCACGCAAGTGCATGGCGTACGGTGCGGCCGTCGTCGTGATGGCGTTCGACGAGGTCGGGCAGGCGGATACCAAGGACCGGAAGGTCGAGATCTGCGAGCGCGCGTACAAGCTGCTCGTCGGGATCGGCTTCCCGCCCGAGGACATCATCTTCGATCCCAACGTGTTCGCGGTCGCGACGGGGATCGAGGAGCACAACAACTACGGCGTCGACTTCATCGAGGCGTGCAAGGAGATCAAGGCACGCTGCCCGCACGTCCATATCTCGGGCGGGCTCTCGAACTTCAGCTTCTCGTTCCGCGGCAACGAGCCGGTGCGGCGCGCGATGCACAGCGTGTTCCTGTATTACGCGATCCCCGCGGGCATGGACATGGCGATCGTCAACGCCGGCCAGCTCGACATCTACGACGACATCGATCCCGAGCTGCGCCAGGCGGTCGAGGACGTCGTGCTCAACACCGATCCCGAGGCGGGCGATCGGCTGGTTGCGCTCGCCGAACGCTATCGCGGCACCGACGTGGTCGCGGAGAAGGCGGCGGCGGAATGGCGCTCGCTGGGCGTCAACAAGCGGCTCGAATATGCGCTCGTGAAAGGCATCGACCTCCACGTCGTCGAGGATACCGAGGAAGCACGGCTGATCATCGCGGGCAATGGCGGCCGCCCGATCGAGGTCATCGAAGGACCGCTGATGGACGGCATGAACGTGGTCGGCGACCTGTTCGGATCGGGCAAGATGTTCCTGCCGCAGGTCGTGAAGTCGGCGCGCGTGATGAAGAAGGCGGTCGCGCATCTGCTGCCGTATATCGAGGCGGCGAAGGAGCCCGGCGCGCGCGGCAAGGGCAAGATCATCATGGCGACCGTCAAGGGCGACGTGCATGACATCGGCAAGAACATCGTCGGCGTGGTGCTCCAGTGCAACGGCTTCGACGTGGTCGATCTCGGCGTGATGGTGCCGTGGTCGAAGATCCTCGAATCCGCAAACGAGAACGACGCGGACATGATCGGGCTGTCCGGGCTCATCACGCCGAGCCTCGACGAGATGGTGACGGTCGCCGAGGAGATGAAGCGCGCGGGCATGACGATGCCGCTGCTGATCGGCGGCGCGACGACCTCGAAGGTGCATACCGCGCTACGGATTGCGCCGGCGTATGACGGGCCAGTCGTGCATGTGCTCGATGCGAGCCGTGCGGTGGGTGTTGCGTCGACGCTGGTGTCGGACACGATCCGCGACGAGTTCGTGACGAAGACCGCGGACGAATATGAGGCGGTACGGATCTCGCGCGCGAACAAGGGACAGAGTGAGCTTTTGCCGCTGGAGACGGCTCGCGCTCGCGGGTTCGTGGCGGACTTCGCGATGAAGCCGCCTGCGCCGGTGAAGCCGGGCGTGCATGTGTTCGCGGACTGGGACCTGTCGGACCTGCGCGACTATATCGACTGGACGCCGTTCTTCCGCGCGTGGGAACTGGCAGGGAATTTCCCGGCGATCCTGACCGACGAGGTCGTCGGCGAGAGCGCGAGTTCGCTGTATGCGGATGCGCAGGCGATGCTCGACACGATCGTCGCGAAGAAGTGGCTGACCCCGCGCGGGGTAGCTGGGTTGTGGCCCGCGCGGCGCGAGGGTGATGATGTGGTCGTGACTGCTCCCTCTCCCCTGCGGGGAGAGGGCTGGGGTGAGGGGCAGCCAAGCAGTGCAGCGCCCGGAACAGCCCCTCACCCCGACCCTCTCCCCGCAGGGGAGAGGGAGCAGAAGGAGGTAAGGCTCCCCATGCTGCGTCAGCAGATCGCCAAGCGCGAGGGGCGCGCGAACATGTGTCTCGCCGATTTCGTCGATACTGAGAACGACTGGTTCGGCGGCTTCGCGGTCGGCATCCACGGCATCGACCCGCACATCGCGCGCTTCAAGGCGGACAACGACGATTACAACGACATCCTGCTGAAGGCGCTCGCCGACCGCTTCGCCGAAGCCTTCGCCGAACGCCTCCACAAGCATGTCCGCACCGATCTCTGGGGCTATGCGCCGGACGAGCAACTCACCAACGAAGCGATGATCAAGGAGCAGTATCGCGGCATCCGCCCCGCGCCGGGCTACCCCGCATGCCCCGACCACAGCCTCAAGCCGATCCTGTTCGACCTGCTCGATGCCGAGACTGCGACCGGCCTCGAACTGACGGAGAGTTTCGCTATGTTCCCGACCGCAGCGGTGTCGGGGTTCTATTTCGGCCACCCGCAGGCGGAGTATTTCGGTGTAGCGCGCGTTGGTCGAGATCAGCTCGAGGACTACGCGGCACGACGTGGTGCGGACCTAAAGACCGCCGAACGCTGGCTTCGGCCGAACCTCGACTAGGCTGGCGCGCCCGTCACCCCGTCCGTCATCCTGACGAACGTCAGGACCCAGGGTTACGACAGGCAACCTTCGTGGCTCTGGGTCCTGACTTTCGTCAGGATGACGGGGAGGGGCTCGTGCCTGACGAGCCCCCAGGAGCTGGCATTCCCCTCCTGATCCTTAAGCCCCAGCTTCGGCCGGCTTCCCTTGGCGGGTGTCACCCGGCAGGCCGGTGATCGTCTTCACCTCCATGAAGTCGGTCAGCCCATAGCGCCCGTTCTCACGACCATTCCCCGAATGCTTGTACCCCCCGAACGGCGCGCCGATGTCCGGGCTCCACGAGTTGATCGTCACCAGCCCCGCGCGCAATCTCGGTGCGACCTTCGCTGCCGCTGCCGGATCACCCGAGATCGTCGCCGACAGCCCGTATTCGGTCGCGTTGGCGATGCGGATGCCCTCGTCCTGATCGGCGTACGACGTAATCGTCGCGACAGGCCCGAACGTTTCCTCCTGCGCGATCCGCATGTCGGGCCGCACGTCGGTGAACAGCGTCGGCTGAATGTAATAGCCAGCGTTGCGTCCGTCGGGCCGCCCGACACCACCCGTCACCAGCGTCGCGCCTTCGTCGATCGCGGACTGGATCAGCCCCTGGATCTTGTCGAACTGCGCCTTGTTGACGACCGGGCCGATGTGCTGGCCCATCTCGGCGGGATCGCCGACCTTGGTCTGCTCCATCATCGACTTCACGATCGCCGTCGCCTCCGCGACCTGGCTCGCATGCACGAGCAGTCGGGTCGGCGCGATGCAGCTCTGGCCGGAATTGGCGAGTACGCCCGCCACTGTCGGTGGCAGGACGGTCGCGAGGTCGGAGCCTTCGAGCACGAGGTTCGCCGCCTTGCCGCCAAGCTCCTGATGCACGCGCTTCACGGTAGGGGCCGCCGCCAACGCGACCGCGATCCCGGCGCGCGTCGAGCCGGTGAAGCTCACCATGTCGACGTCGCGGTGCGCGCACAGCGCCGCGCCGACGCCTGGACCGTCACCGTTAACGAGGTTGAACACCCCCGCCGGAACGCCCGCCGCATCCATGATCTCCGCGAGGATCACCGCGCACGACGGCGCTTCCTCGGACGGCTTCAGGATCATCGTGTCGCCCGCCGCGAGGGCAGGGGCGACCTTCGCGCAAATCTGGTTCAGTGGCCAGTTCCACGGCGTGATCATCGCGACGACGCCGAGCGGCTCGTGCACGACGGTCGCCTTGCCGATGACCTCCGAGAACTCGAACGCCGCCAGCGCCTTCGCGGTCGCCGAGAAGTGCGCGAGCCCGGTCGGTGCCTGCGCCATTGAGGCGAGTGCCATCGGTGCGCCCATTTCCTGCGACATCGCCTTGGCGAGATCCGGCATCCGCGCCTTGTATTCGGTCATGATCCGGCCGAGCACGTCGAGCCGCTCCTGCACGCTCGTCTGGCTCCAGTTCTCGAACGCCGAGCGGGCTGCAGCTACGGCCTTGTCGACGTCGGCGGCGGTGCCCAGCGTGATCTCGGTACAGGGCTGCTCCGTCGACGGGTCGATCACCTGATAGACGGTGCCGCCCTCGCTATCGACCCAAGCGCCGTCAATATACTGCTGCAAATAGCTTTTCATCGTGCCTCTCCGCATCTTGTCTTGCCAAGGAATGGGCTCGCCGGAGATCGGTTGCAACCCGAAACGCATGCCGTAGGTTGACCGGGAAATTCATCAGGAGGCCGGCATGGCGAGAGTGGCATTCATCGAGAAGACCGGCGGCCCCGAGGTCATCCAGTGGCGCGACGTCGAATTGCCGCCGCCGGGCAAGGGCGAGGTGTGGATGCGCAACACCGCGGTCGGGCTGAACTATATCGACACGTACCACCGCAGCGGCGTGTACCCGGTCGACCTGCCCTCGGGGCTCGGCAGCGAGGCGGCGGGCGTGGTGATGGCGGTCGGCGAGGGCGTCACCGATTTCGCGCCCGGCGATCGGGTCGGCACCTTCGGCCCCTCGCGCGGCGCCTACGCGACCGAGCGCAACGTACCCGCGAACCAGCTGTTCAAGCTGCCCGATACGCTCGACGACCAGACCGCCGCGGCGATCCTGCTCAAGGGCTGCACCGCCGAGTTCCTGGTCGAGCGCTGCGCCAAGGTCCAGGCGGGCCAGACCGTCCTCGTCCACGCGGCGGCGGGCGGAGTCGGCCACATCCTGGTCGGCTGGCTGAAGGCGATCGGCGCGACCGTCATCGCCAGCGTTGGCAGCGAGGATAAGGCGGCACGCACCCGCAAGGCTGGCGCCGATCACGTCATCCTCCACAAGTCCGACGACATTGCCGCGCGCGTTCGCGAGATCACCGATGGCAAGGGCGTGCCGGTTGTCCTCGATGGTGTCGGTCGCGCGACTTGGGAGGCGTCGCTCGACAGCGCGGCGAAGCGTGGCCTGATCGTCAGCTACGGCAATGCAGGCGGCGTGGTCGACGGTGTCAACATCGGCGTCCTCGCGCGGAAAGGCTCGCTTTTCGTAACGCGGCCGACGCTGTTCGATTATTACGTCACGTCTGAGGAAAGGCAGGCCGGCATCGCCCGCCTGTTCGCGATGCTCGACAACGGCGCGGTCACGCCGGAGATCGGCCGGACCTTTCCGCTCGAAGAGGCTGCCGCCGCCCATCGCGCGATCGAGGCGGGTGAGACTTCGGGGAGCACGATCCTGCTGCCGTAACGGGTGGGCGGGTTTAAGAAGGTGTGTTCACGCGAAGGCGCGAAGGCGTGGAGAAGGTTTGTTCGCGCGGAGACGCGGAGACGCGGAGACGCGGAGGTGTTGCGGGCGGTACGGGCGTGTCGTTCATCATCTTGCGGCGATGATAGGGGACCGTTGGTCCGGGAGAACTCTCCGCGTCTCCGCGTCTCCGCGTGAACCCATTCTTCTCATCTCTTCGCGCCTTCGTGCCTTCGCGTGAACCAATGCGACGCTCTCGCTAGGCGACGGACGGCGTTGTAACCTCCGGCTGAGCCCGCAAGACGCTTGTACGCGCGACGATCCACGATAGGACGGAGGCTTGCCCGAGTGAGACCGTGATGAGCCTTAACATTCTGCTGGTCGAGGACGATGCCGTGTTCGCGCAGGCGATGGCCGAGGAACTGCGCGGGTTCGATCATGGGGTGACCATCGCGCCGGATGGCCGCGACGCACTTGCCGCGGTCGACAGCCAGGCGTTCGACGCGGTGATCCTCGACCGGATGCTCCCGAAGATCGACGGCATCTTCGTGCTTGAGCGGCTGCGGAGCGCGAACATCACGATGCCGGTCATCATGCTCAGCGCTCTCGGCCGCTCGGTCGAGAAAGTCGAGGGGCTGGAGGCCGGTGCGGACGACTATGTGGTCAAGCCGATCGCGGCGGTCGAACTGAACGCACGCCTGCTCGCGCTGATGCGCGGGCGCGGCTGGACCGGTAGCGCCGGCGACACGATCCACGCCGGCGATATCGTCGTCAGCCCGACCAAGTTCCGCGCGTGGCGCGACGGCATCGCGCTCGATCTCGGCAAGCTCGAGTTCAAGCTGCTCGCCGAGTTCGTCGCCAATGCCGACGCAGTGCTGACCCGCGCGATGCTGGTCGAGCGGGTCTGGGGGTACGACTTCGCACCGACCACCAACATCGTCGACGTCTATGTCCGCCACCTGCGCGTCAAATTGACCGCGGCGGGCGGCGACGATCCCATCCGCACGGTGCGCGGCGTCGGATACATGCTGCGCGGATGACGCGCCTGCGATCGCTGCGCGCGTTGACGCTGGCGTTCCTGATCGCGTTCCTCGTCGCGACGCTCGGCACCGGGTTCGCGATCTACACCGCGACGCAGCGCACGATCGAGCGACTGGTCGATCGCCGCATCCTGGTCGTGAGCGATGCCGCCGCCGGCATCTCCGGCGACCGCAGCCCCGAAGAGCTCGTCCGGCGGATCAACGCCGCGTCCCGCGAGCGTGATACCGGCGACATAGGCTTCCTGCTGCTGGATGCGACCGGTCGCAGGCTCGGCGGCAACATCGCCTTGCCGCGCCGCCTGCCGATCGGGTTCTCGACGGTCGCGTTAAAGGACCAGATCGCCGGGCTGTCCGCCGGGCGTGCGCTGGTCCGCGACGTCGGGCACGGCATGACGCTGGTGACGATCGCCGAGACCGAACCGTTCGACGACTATAATGCGGCACGTGTCCGGATTTACCTCATTGGTTTCGGATCGATCCTGCTGGTCGTCATCGGTGGCCTGCTGTTCTTCGTCATCACGATCGGACGGAGGATCGGCGAGACCCGGCGGACGGTCGACGCGATCATCGATGGTGACATGTCGCGGCGCGTACCGGTCGATCGATCGGGCGGCGAGTTCGCGCATCAGGCGATGGCGTTCAACCGCATGCTCGACCGTATTGCGGAGCTGATGGCCGGTATCAGCAACGTCTCCAACGATATCGCGCACGATCTTCGCACGCCCTTGGCGCGCCTGCGCAGCCAGTTGGCGCTGGCGTTGCGTCGGGCGCAGACGGACAGCCAACGCGACGGTCTCGAAACCGCGATCGCGATGAGCGACGAACTGCTCGAGATGTTCGCGGCGATGCTGCGGATCGCCGAGATCGAAGGCGGCGATCGGCGCGCGGCGTTCGCGGCGCTCGATCTGGCGGCGCTGGCCGAAGAGATCGCGACGATGATGCAACCGGTAGTCGCCGATGGCGACCGCACGCTGACGCTGGAAACATCGCCAGAGGCGGAGATCGTCGGCGATCGCCAACTGCTCGGCCAGATGCTCGTGAACCTCATCGAGAATGCGCTCCGCCACACCCCACCCGGCACCCGCATCGAGATCGGCGTCACGAACACCGGCAAGACTGCCACGCTCACGGTGACCGATACCGGCCCCGGCATTCCGGTGGATCAGCGCAAGCTGGCGTTGCGGCGGTTCGGGCGGCTCGATGCCAGCCGCCACGACGAAGGGCACGGTCTCGGGCTGCCGCTGATCCAGGCGATAGTCCGTCTTCACCGCGGCACGATCGCACTCGAAGACGCGGCCCCCGGACTGCGCGTCGTCATTGCGCTGCCCAAGGGCTGAAACGACGAAACCCGGACAGGCTGAGCGCCTGCCCGGGTTTCCATTTTTACGCGGCAAGCCCGATCAGAACTTGACCGAAGCCTCCATGCCGTAGGTGCGCGGCGCGTTGAAATTGCCGTAGTCGCCCAGCACGTTGTTGACGCTGCCCGACGTGAGGTTGGTCGTCGGAGCGCCCGGCAGGCTGTTCGACGGGTCGCGGCGGAAGACATACTGCTTGTCGAACAGGTTGCGGACCCAGGCGGAGATCGTCACCGCGTTGCTGCCGCCGACGTGGATGTTCGCCAAGGCGAGGCGGGCGTTGGCGATGAACGCCGGATCGTTCTTGGTCGCGAACTGATCGAAGGTCTGCGTCGCCTGCGAGTAGTTGCCGTCGAGGTGGAACTTCAGGTCCATGGCGCCGATCGGCATCGTGTAGTCGACCGATCCGTTGGCGGCGTTGCGCGGCGTGAACACGATGTAGAAGTTCTGATACACGCCGGTCGACGTGATCAGCACCGGCGGGATCTTCGTGTAGGTGTAGGCATAGCCCGCGGTCAGCGTCAGGCCGTCGACCGGCTGCACGGTCAGGTCGGCCTCGATCCCGCGGATCTTGGTGATGCCGGGCGCATTGATCGTCACGAGGTTGTTGAAGCTGCCCGACGCGGTCGTCTGGATCGAGCTGATGTCGACCTGGCTGTTCTTGCGATCCATGATGTAGCCGGCAAGGTTCAGGCGGGCGCGGTGGTTCCAGAAATCGGTCTTGGCGCCGATCTCGTACGACTTCACGTCCTCGGGGTTGAACGTCTGGTAGTTGGACGTCCGCGAGCTGGCACCGCCGGCACGGTAGCCGGTTGCGTATTTTGCATAGACGTGGACCGTGTCACTGGCGTCATAGGCGAGCGTCGCCATCGGATTGAACCGGTTCCAAGTGGCGTCGAGCGGCGCATAGCCGGCCGCGGTCAACTGGGCCTGGGTCGCCGTGTCGTAGTTCAAGTTACGCGAGAAATGCAGCACGCCCTGCTTCTCGTCGCGCGTGTAGCGGCCACCGGCGGTCAGGTGAACGCGGTCGGTCGCGTTCCAGGTGACTTGGCCATAGCCGGCATAGCTCTTCGAATGCACTTCCGAGGCACGATCGATCGAGCGACAGCCCACGAGCGAGCCGAACCCGCCCGACCCGGTGCAGGGATCGAGCACCGAGATCGTCGTCAGCGCCGAATTGAACGCCAGCGAGTTCGGCGTCGCCGCGTCGTCGCTGATGTGCTCGTTGAAGTAATACAGCCCGGCGACGTAGTCGAACTGGCCGACCGTACCGACCGCCTGGAATTCCTGGCTGAACTGGTTCTGATGCAGGTCGGCGAGGCTGTAGCGGCTGAAGTTGCACGCACTGCCGACGCAGCCAGCGGCAACGACGGGGACGCGGTGATAGCCGCCGCTATTGTCGTACTGCGTCGCGTTCACGCCGCGCCATGCGGTGATCGAGCGGAGTTCGATCTCGGGCGCGACGTCCCAGCGAATGTTCGAGGTGAAACCGTGCGTCTTGTCGATGCTCGGCTGCTGAGGGACGCCGATGTCTGCGACCTTCATGCGGCTGTCGCCATTGACGACGACCTGGCTCGGGAGCGGCTTCACGCTGCCGGTTAGCGTCGTGTAGTTGGTGCCGGGCAGCGCGCAAGCAGGGGACGCGGATTGCGCACCGGCCTTGCACCCGTTCGGGTTCACGTTGAGCAACTGGCTGTAGAACGGGCTGTTCGAGTCGTAGCCGTTATCGTAGCTGAAATCGGCGGTCATGCCCGAAATCGGGCGGACGCGTGCGGTCGCCTTGAAGCCGCGGCGATGATAATAATTGAAGCCGGTCTGGTCCGCGAGCGGGTTCTTGGTGGTCGCGTCCTGATGCTGGATGACGCCGTCGAGCTTCAGCGATACGCCGTACGTTTCGGGCAGGTCGACATGCAGCGTACCGTTATAGCTGCCATAATTCGCGATCCCGCCGGTTGCGCTGCCGCCCCATTTGCCGCTCGGGCCCTTGGTGACGATGCTGAGCGCGCCGCCTTCGGTGTTGCGACCGAACAGCGTGCCCTGCGGGCCCTTGAGCACTTCGATCCGGTCGACGTCGAACAGCGCGGCGTTCAGGCCGTGCTGGCGACCGAGATAGACACCGTCGATGTAGACGCCGACGCCCTGCTCGCGTGCGGGCTGGTTGGCATCGAGCGGAACGATGCCGCGGATACCGATCGTCAGCGCGGACTGGCGCGCCTCGAACGTCGCAACGCGCAACGACGGCACGGCGCCGTCGGCGAGATCGTACAGGCTCTGGACGTGACGGTCGGTCAGCGCCTGGCTGCTCAGGACGTTGATCGCGATCGGCGTCTTCTGGAGGTTCGTCTCGCGCTTGGTCGCGGTGACGACGATCTCGCCAAGACCGGTCTGGTCGGCCGGTTCCACAGCTGCGGGGGCCGGATCGATCACGGGGTCCGCGGCAGCGGCAGCGGGCGCCGCATCCTTGGCGGCGGTCGGCGCGGGGGCCGCGAACGCTGGCGACGCGATCGCGACCGTCAGGGCGGCGCCGGCCAGCAGCCGCAAGCGCAGGCTTGCTGAATTCAACATCGAGAGTTTCCCTTTTTCGGCAGTCTTTGCCTTGAAGGGCGCGATAGGCGGCGGTCGTGGCACGTCCGTTACGAATATAAGAATCGCGTGTCCGGCGATTTTAACGTTGGTTTAATGTAGGTTTATCCTCGCGCGTACGTGAGCCTATTCCAGATGACGCCGCTGTCATGTGAATGTCATGCAAAAGTAACGTCGGTGCCATGCACGGCCGCTACCGCGCCTCCCAAGCCGGCTGAAGAAGTCGGGACCACCCGGGGGAATACCATGAAATCGAACCTGTCGACCCGCGTCCGCGGTCGCGTCCTCGCGCATGCGCTGCTGACTGGCTGCGCGCTGACTTCGCTGACCGCCACCAGCGCCTATGCGCGTCCCGATGCCGCGACCCCGGTCAGCGCGCCGCGGGCACTTGGGAGCATCACCGGTACCGTGTCGCAGGCAGGCAGCGGCGACTATCTCGACGGTGCATCGGTCTCGATCCCGACGCTCGAACTGTCGACCGTTGTCGATCGCACCGGGCGGTTCTCGCTGGTCGGTGTTCCCGCCGGCACGCACGAACTCGTGATCCGCTATGTCGGCTTCCCCGACGCGCACCGGACCGTGACGGTCGCAGATGCCGTAGTGACGCTCGACGTTGCGATGACCACCGAAGTCGGTGCGAACGCGGGCGAGGGCGACGAGATCGTCGTTTCCGGCTCGCGGCCGATCGCAGAGTCCGAAGCCGCCGCGCTCCAGATCCAGCGGACCAGCCCCTCGCTCGTCTCGGTCATCGCCTCCGATTCGATCGGTCGCCTCCCCGACCAGAATATCGCGCAGGCGGTCAGCCGCCTTCCCGGCGTCGGCGTCCAGCGCGACCAGGGCCAGGCACGCTACATCACGCTGCGCGGTGCACCGATCAACTGGACTACGTTGTCGATCGACGGCATCAACGTCGTCAGCCCCGAAGGCCGCGACGCCCGCTTCGATTCGATCCCTTCCGCGATCGCCTCGCAGATCATCGTGCGGAAGGCCGTCACCCCCGACATGACCGGCGAGACGATCGCAGGCAACGTCGACATCATCACGCGATCCGCGTTCGATTATCCGGGCATGAAGGTGCAGGCCAAGGGCGGCCTCGGCCATGTCGAACTCGGCAAGAAGACCGAATATGAGGGCTCGCTCGTCATCTCCGACCGGATCGACACCGGCATCGGTGAGTTCGGCATCGTCTCGTCCGCCAGCCTGTATCGTCGCGGCATGGTCACCGACAATTTCGAGACCGATTTCGAGGCGGTCGACCGCGATCGCCGCCCCGGCTTCGAGACGCGCAACTGGGCGCGCGAGACCGAGAACAAGCTGTATCGCCTGACGCGAAAGAACTACTCGCTGTCGACCCGGCTAGACTGGCGCCCGGCGCCCGGCCACAAGCTGTTCGCGGAATCGATCTACTCGGCGTTCCAGGACGACGAACAGCGCAACAACTACATCTTCGACCTCGACGATCAGCAGTCGCGCACGCCCAACGGCACCGCCGCCTGCACCGTCAACGCGCGCCCCGCGACCGGCACGACCGGCTATGCCGACGTCTGCACCGGCAACACGCCGCTGCTCGGCACTGTCTACGGCATCGATCTCAACTCGAACTTCACCGTGCGCAAATACAAGCAGTCGGTGTTCACGAACACTATCGGCGGCGATCACGAACTCGGCGCCTGGAACGTCAAATGGCGCGGTAATTTCACCCGCTCGATCGACGACCGCTCGCAGCCTGCGCAGCTGAACTATGACAGCCCGTCGTTCGGCACCAACGGCGCGAACGCCGCCAACCGTTTGACCGTCGGCTACAATTTGACCGACCCGCAGCTCGCCAAGGTCCAGCTGTTCCGCACGATCCGCAACGCCGACGGCACCTTCTCGCGCGGCGCTCAGGTCACGTCGATCGAGGACTTCCCGCGCACGCTGGCCCGCTTGCGGTCGCTGAAGGCGCAGGACGTGACCGAAGCCTATACCGCCAAGCTCGACATCAGCCGCGAGGCCTCGGTGTTCGGCGCGCAGACGGTGTTCGCGGCTGGCCTTCGCTACGACGATCGCACCAAGACCGCGAATGAGTATCTGCTCGAGCTGAGTACGCCGGCACAGTTCGCCGCGGCGGGCATTCCGACGGGGTACGCCGCCATCGCCAAGCCGGGCGGGTTCCAGGGCGAGATCCCGCTCGGCTACACCTTCCAGTATTTCGATCGGGACAAAATCCTAGGGCTGGTCGAGCAAGCCAAGGCGGTCAGCCCGTTCGTGTCCACCGACGCCAATTTCTACGATGTCGGCGAGAAGGTCTATTCCGCCTATGCGATGGCGACGACGACCACCAACTGGGGCAGCGTCATCGGTGGCGCGCGCGTCGAGCATATCCGCAACGATGCCCGTGCGTTCTCGTCGCTCGGCTTGATCGACGTGAAGTCGAGCCAGACGCTCGTCTACCCAAGCTTGCACGTGAACTGGGACGTCAACGACCGGATGAAGGCGCGGCTGTCATTCAACACCGGCGCCGCACGTCCCGACTACGATCAGTTGCGCCCCAATCTCAGCATCAACGACGCGAACGCGACCATCTCCGGCGGCAACCCCGACGCGAAGCCCGAAAAGGCCAAGGGCGTCGATCTCTACGTCGAATATTACACGATGCCGCGCGGCTTCCTGTCGATCGGCGCGTACTACAAGGACGTCACCGATGTCCTGTTCGACTCGACCCGGACCTACGGCCAGACGAACCTGAACGCCGCCGGCGTCGATCGGTCGGGCTATGTCTACTCGACGATCATCAATGGCGGCAAAGGCTACATCATGGGGATAGAGGGCGCGATCCAGCAGCAGCTCGACCCCTTCACCGCCGATCTCGGCCTGCCCGACTGGATGGGCGGCTTCGGCGTGCAGCTCAATGCAACGATCAATAAGAGCCGTGCCGATACGCCGGCAACCGGCGCGATCCCGTCGCGCAAAGTACGGCTGCCCGGCGCATCGGACGCGATCTACAATCTGATCGCCTATTACGAAAAATACGGCTTCTCGGCCCGCGTTTCCTATCAGAACCGGTCGGCGTGGCTCGATGCGATCGGTGCGGTCGACACGATCGGTGGCGTCGTCCGCGGTGTCGATGGCGGCGATTTCTACTGGGCCAAGGACAACGAACTCGACGCGTCCGTCCGCTATGCGATCAACGGCAATGTCGAGATTTACGGCGATTTCGCCAATCTGCTGAACGGCCCAGGCCGCCGCTATGTCGGTTCCTCGGCCTACACGATCGAGCATGAGACGTTCGGCCGGCGATACACCGGCGGCGTGCGAGTGACGTTCTGATGCGCGCGCTGCCCCTCATCGCGGTGTTGCTAGCGGGATGTGTAACGACCTCGACCCCCGTGGCGGTCGAGGCGCCGACAGTCGCTGCAACCGCCGAGACCGACCCGGTCGACACCGCCGCCGATGCCGCGGACGATCCCGCGATCTGGCGTAACGCGAGCAATCCGGCGAAGAGCCTCGTCATCGGCACCGACAAGAAAGCCGGCATCCACGTCTACAGCCTGGCGGGCAAGCGCCTCAGCTTTACCCCGGCCGCGCGGCTCAACAATGTCGACCTGCGCGACCTCGGGGGACGAGTCATCGCCGCTGCCAGCGACCGGGCCGACATCGCCACTGCGCACGTTTCGCTGTTTAAGCTCGACACGGCGGCGGCAAAGCTCGTGCCCATCGGCCGATTCCCGGTCGGTCCGGGCGAGGCGTATGGCATGTGCCTCTGGACCCGCGCGCGCGATCACGCGCTGTTCGGCTTCGTCGTGCTCAAGGACGGCCGCATCGACCAGGTCGCAATCGACGTCTCCGGCGCAGCGCCCAAGGTCACGACGGTCCGCTCGATGAAGCTCGGCACCCAGTCCGAAGGCTGCGTCGTCGACGATCGCACCGGGCAGCTCTACGTCGCCGAGGAAGATGTCGGCCTTTGGCGCTTCGACGCAGACCCATCGGTACCGGTCACGGCAACCCCGATCGCCAAGGTCGACGGCAAGACGCTGGTCGCCGACGCGGAGGGCCTCGCGCTCGCCCCATCGGGCAGGAACGGCGGCTATCTCGTCGTGTCGAGCCAGGGCGATAACGCCTACACGCTCTACCGCCTGCCGGGCGTCACCTATGCCGGTCGCTTCCGGATCGGCGGGGGCGCGATCGACGGGACGAGCGATACCGACGGGATCGAACTGATGCTCGGCAACTTCGGCCCTGCCTACCCCCAAGGCCTGTTGGTCGCACAGGATGGCGACAATGCGCCGGCCACGCAGAACTTCAAATACGTCAGCTGGGCCGGGGTGAAGCGCGCGCTCAAACTGCGCTGATCCTCACGACGGCGCGCCGTCGCAATAGGCGGCGACCATCGTGCGGATATCGACCCGCGCCTTGAGGCGAGCGGCGAGCAGGGCGGTGCCGCTGATCTTGCGCTGGACGAACAGCGTGTCGATCGGCGGCAGGTACCAGGTATCGCGGTCGCGCGCGATCTCGGTGCCCTGTTCGCGCAGCACGCCGACGAACGCGCGATCACCGAAATCGAACGGGCCGGGCTTGGCGAGTTCGACGAGGATGACGTCGATCATCCGGTCGACCAGCGCGGGGTGCTGGAGTACGGCCGCCTCGCCGAGGAACCCCGCAGCGATCGCGGCTTCGCGCACCGCGTCGCGGTCGCCGGCGAGGGCTGCGGTGAGCAAGCGGCGATAGCCTTCGCCGGTCTCGGCGGGGAGGGGGCGGGCGGCGCCGAAATCGAGCAGGACGAGCTTTTCCGTCTCGGGCTGCCAGCGATAGTTGGCGAAGTTCGGATCGGTTTGCATCAGCCGCCAGTCGAACAGTTCGCGCAGGACGACCGAGATCAGGTCGTGCATCACGCGGTCGCGGACGTCTTGCGGCGCGGTCTCCAGCGTCTCGACGGGCACGCCGGTGACGAAGCTCATCGCGAGGACGCGGGGCGTGGTGAGCTCGGAATAAAGCGCGGGCACGACGAATTGCGGCTGGTCGGCAAGCAACTCGCCGTAGCGCGCCAGCATCTGCGCTTCGCGGAGGTAATCGGCTTCCTCGTGAAGCTGTTTCTTCGCCTCGTCGAGCAACGGCGCGATGTCGAGCGACTTGGGGAGCATGCCCGACACGCGCAGCAGCGTCGCGACGTTGTCGACGTCGGCGTCGATGCTTTCCTTCACGCCGGGATACTGGACCTTGATCGCCAGTTCGGTGCCGTCGGGCAGGCGCGCGCGATGGACCTGGCCAATCGAGGCGGCGGCAACCGGGTGCGCCTGGAAATGTGCGAATTTGCGGCGCCAGTCCTTGCCCCATTCGGCGGCGAGCACGCGGTCGAGCTGCTGCGGCGGCATGTGGTTCGCATTGTTGCGCAGGCGCGCGAGGATGGTCGCGAGTTCGGGCGGGAGCATGTCGCCCGCGTCCATCGAGATCATTTGCCCCAACTTCATCGCGGCGCCGCGGAGGTGAGAGAGCTGATCGGCGACGCGGGTGGCGTTGGCGGGGGTGAGGAGGAGGTCGCCGATCTTGGGGCGCTCTCCGTTTGCTAGACGGCGGGCGCCTTCTGCGACGACTCCGCCGGCGACGCCGCCAGCGAGTTTGCCGAAGACGCCGAGACGGGCGAGGCGGCCGCTGGGGATAGCGCGTCCGGCGCTGTTGCCGCTGTCTTCGGTCACGGGTGTTCCTTGGGTTTTGGGGGCGGTGCGTTGCGATTGGGATATGGGTTGCGGAAGCAGTCGATCAATCGGACCCAACGCGCGAAGTTAACCGAGGCTACCCCTTCTCGTTCTCCCGCGAAGGCGGGAGCCCAGACTGGGTCCCCGCCTTCGCGGGCAGACAAGCTTCGGGGGAACCGTCCTCACCCATCGCCGCCTTCGGCGTCTCTCCCTCTCCCAATTGGGAGAGGGAAGGGGCCCGCGCGGCTCTTGCCGGGTGGGAAGGGTGAGGACAGGATTGAGACTGGCCTGAAACAAAAAGGGCGCCCGGATTGCTCCGGGCGCCCTCTTCCAAATCAGCGACGTGGCAAAGCCACGCCGTCGGTCGTCGCTACCCGCGACGCCGGCCGACAGCGGCTGTGCGCTTTCGCGCACCGCCGTGCGGCCCGCACGGCTCAGCCGCTATAGTACATGTCATACTCGACCGGGCTAGGCGTCATCTCCCAACGCGCAACCTCGGCGTACTTGATCTCGACATAGCTCTCGATCTGGTCCTTCGAGAACACGTCGCCCTTCAGCAGGAAGTCGTGATCCGCGAGCAGGCATTCGAGCGCCTCGCGGAGCGAACCCGCGACAGTCGGGACCTGCGCGAGCTCTGCGGGCGGCAGGTCGTACAGGTTCTTGTCCATCGCTTCGCCCGGATGGATCTTGTTGAGGATGCCGTCCATGCCCGCCATCATCAGCGCCGCATAGGCGAGATACGGGTTGGCCAGCGCGTCCGGGAAGCGCACTTCGACGCGCTTCGCCTTGGGGCCGGTGCCGTACGGAATGCGGCACGATGCCGAGCGGTTGCGTGCCGAATAGGCGAGCAGCACCGGCGCTTCGTAACCGGGGACGAGGCGCTTGTAGCTGTTGGTCGACGGGTTGGTGAACGCGTTGACCGCCTTGGCGTGCTTGATGATGCCGCCGATGAAATACAGGCACATGTCGCTCAGGCCCGCATAGCCGTTGCCGGCGAACAGCGGGGTCTTGCCTTCCCAGATCGAGAAGTGCGTGTGCATCCCCGAACCGTTGTCCTCCTTGATAGGCTTCGGCATGAACGTCGCGGTCTTGCCGTACGCATGCGCGACCTGGTGGACGACATACTTGTAGATCTGCATGCGATCCGCCGTCTGCGTCAGCGTGCCGAACGTCAGGCCCAGCTCATGCTGTGCGGCCGCGACTTCGTGGTGATGCTTGTCGCAGGGCAGGCCCATCTCGATCATCGTCGAGACCATCTCGCCGCGGATGTCGACGGCGCTGTCGACCGGTGCGACCGGGAAATAGCCGCCCTTGGCGCGCGGACGGTGGCCGAGGTTGCCGCCCTCATATTCGCGACCCGAATTGCCCGGCAGCTCGATGTCGTCGATCTTGTAGTAGCTGGTCGAATAGCTGTTCTCGAAGCGGACGTCGTCGAACATGAAGAATTCGGCTTCGGGGCCGACATACACGGTGTCGCCGACGCCGGTGGTCAGCAGATACGCCTCGGCGCGCTTGGCGGTCGAGCGCGGATCGCGCGCGTACAGCTCGCCGGTCGACGGATCGCTGATGTCGCAGATCAGGATCATCATCGGCGTCGCCGAGAACGGATCGACATAGACCGCGTCGAGATCGGGCTTGAGCGTCATGTCGCTCTCGTTGATCGCCTTCCAGCCCTCGATCGACGAGCCGTCGAACATCAGGCCGTCGGTCAGCTCGTCTTCGCCGATTAGGCTCGCGACCATCGTCAGATGCTGCCACTTGCCCTTGGGATCGGTGAACCGCAGATCGACCCACTCGATCTCCTGGTCCTTGATCATATTGAGAACGTCGGAGGCCGAATTCGCCATGATGCTTGCCCTTCGTTTTGAGATTTCCGCCGCATCATGCGGGGAATCTAATTGCGGTATGGAACGGAATTTCCACACAATGTTGCGTCGCGTCAAATGACGATGTCGTCACTCGTCGTCAACGCAATATGCATGGCTAGGAACTAGATTGCGTCGTCGTCGCGCTCGCCGGTGCGGATGCGGAGCGCGCTCTCGACCGGGATAACGAAGATCTTGCCGTCGCCGATCCGGCCGGTCTGCGCGGCTGCGGCGATCGCCTCGACGACGCGTTGCGCGAGACCGTCCTCGACGACGACCTCGAGCTTCACCTTCGGCAGGAAGTCGACGACATATTCCGCGCCGCGGTACAGCTCGGTGTGGCCCTTCTGCCGGCCGAAACCCTTGGCCTCGGTCACGGTGATGCCGCTCACGCCGATCTCGTGCAGCGCTTCCTTCACCTCATCCAGCTTGAACGGCTTGATGATGGCTTCGATCTTTTTCACAGGTACGCCCCCGATTGTTGAAACCCTCGCTCTTGCGAGCGAGCCGTCCGCCCTGAAGGGCGCCTTGCACCAAGCGTGCCAGCCGCAGCGCCCTCGGGCAACCGCGGAATATCGTTGATATCACTGCCCGAAATTGCGGCACTTAGGGAGTGCGTGTGCAATGTAAGGGCAGGGGACTCGATCACAGGATCTCGTGCAGCCGCGCGATCGGGCGGCCGAGCCGGACGCCCTTGTCGGTCTCGACCAGCGGGCGCTCGATCAGCAGCGGATCGATCATCATCGCGTCGAGGATCGCCTCGGCGTCGCCATGCTTGACCGCCTTGGCGCCGTCCTCGGCCATGCGGAGCCCTTGGCGCGGCGTCATGCCGGCGCGGTCGTAGAGGCGGACGAGTTCCGCGCGGGAGGGCGGGGTCTTGAGGTATTCGACGATCGTGACGTCCGCTCCTGCCTCTTGCAGCAGCGCGAGCGCCTCGCGGGACTTGGAGCAACGCGGGTTGTGGTAGATCGTCGCCTTCACGAATGCTCCGTCAAAACTCCCCTCCCTGGAAGGGAGGGGTAGGGGGTGGGTCGGTTTCGAGGGAATTTCCGGCCAGCCCCAGGCCGACCCACCCCCGGCCCCTCCCTTTCAGGGAGGGGGGAAGTCAGGCGTTACGCCCCCTGCTTGGCCAACCACTCTTCCAGCCACTTGATCGTGTACGCACCCTCCTGGAACTCGGGATCGTCGAGCAGCGCACGGTGCAGTGGAATCGTCGTCGTGACGCCCTCGATCACCATCTCCTCCAACGCCCGCCGCAACCGCCGCAACGCACCCTGCCGAGTCGTCCCGTAGACGATCAGCTTGGCGATCATCGAGTCGTAATAAGGCGGCACGCGATACCCGGCATACAGCCCGCTATCGACGCGCACATGCATCCCGCCCGGCGCGTGATACACCTTCACCAGCCCCGGCGACGGCGCGAACGTGCGCGGGTCCTCGGCGTTGATGCGGCATTCGATCGCGTGACCGCGGAACTGAACGTCTTCCTGGCGGAGCGTCAGCGGATGGCCCTCGGCCACCCGAATCTGCTCGCGCACCAGGTCCAACCCGGTGATCATCTCGGTCACCGGATGCTCGACCTGGAGCCGGGTGTTCATCTCGATGAAGTAGAATTCGCCCGCTTCCCACAGGAACTCGATCGTCCCCGCGCCGCGATAGCCCATGTCGGCCATCGCCTTGGCGACGATCCCGCCCATCCGCTCGCGCTCTTCGGCGGTGATGATCGGCGAGGGGGCTTCCTCGAGCACCTTCTGGTGACGGCGCTGGAGCGAGCAGTCGCGCTCGCCGAGGTGGATCGCGTTGCCGTTGCCGTCGCCGAAGATCTGGAATTCGATATGCCGCGGATTGCCGAGGTATTTTTCCATGTAGACGGTGGCGTCGCCGAACGCGGCCTTCGCCTCGCTGCCGGCCTGCTGCATCTGCGTTTCGAGATCGTCGGGGTCGTTGACGACCTTCATCCCGCGACCACCGCCGCCTGACGCCGCCTTGATGATCACCGGATAGCCGATGTTCTCGGCGATCCGCTTCGCTTCGGCGATGTCGCTGATCGCGCCGTCAGACCCGGGGACGAGCGGCAGCCCGAGTGCGCCCGCGGTGCGCTTCGCCTGGACCTTGTCGCCCATCGTGCGGATGTGCTCGGGCTTGGGCCCGACGAACAGGATGTTGTGCAGCTCGACGATCTCGGCGAACTGCGCGTTCTCGCTGAGGAAGCCGTAGCCGGGATGGATCGCGTCCGCGCCCGAGATTTCGGCGGCCGAGATGATGTTCGGAATGTTCAGATAGCTGTCGGCGGCGGACGGCGGTCCGATGCAGATCGCCTCGTCCGCGAGCCGGACGTGCATGGCGTCGGCGTCGGCGGTCGAGTGCACCGCGACCGTCTTGATGCCCATCTCGTGACAGGCACGGTGGATTCGCAGCGCGATCTCGCCGCGATTCGCAATGAGCAGCTTCTTGATTTGCGGCATTATTCGACCACGACCAGCGGCTGGTCGAACTCGACCGGCTGGCCGTTTTCGACCAGGATCGCGGTCACGGTGCCGGCCGACGGCGCGACGATCGTGTTCATCACCTTCATCGCCTCGATTATCAGCAGCGTGTCGCCCGCATTGACCTTCTGGCCGACGGTCGAGAACGGCTTCGCCTCGGGGTTGGCGGCGAGATAGACGGTGCCGACCATCGGCGACTTGACCGCGCTAGCGCTGATCGCGGGGGCGGACGCGCCGACCTCGGCCTGCGGGATCGACAGCGGTGCCGAGACGGGGGCCGGGGCGGGCGCTGGCGCATAATGCGCGACGGGTGCCGCTGGGGCCGCTGGGGCCGCCTTGCGTGCGACGCGAATCCGGCGCGAGCCGTCCTCGACCTCGATCTCGGTCAGCTGCGTGGTGTCTAGCAGTTCGGCGAGCTGGCGCACCAGGGTCACGTCGACCTGCATTGCGCCCGTGTTTTCAGTTGTATCGTTCATGGCGGGGCCTCCTGTCAGAACCGTGCGACGGCTTCAAGCGCGAGCAGATACGAAAGCGCGCCGAAACCCGCGATCGTGCCCTTCGCCGCTTGCCCGACCAGGCTCACATGCCTGAACGATTCACGCTTGTGGGGATTGGAAAGATGCACCTCGATCACTAGAGTCTTCACGCCCTTGATCGCGTCGTGCACCGCGACCGAGGTGTGCGTGAACGCACCCGCGTTGAGGATCACCGCCTTGGCACCGCGCGCCTGCGCCTCCTGGATCCAGTCGACGAGGTGCCCCTCGTGATTCGACTGGCGCATGTCGATCTCCAGGTCGAGCTCGCGGGCGCGGTCCTCCAGCATCCCGGCGATGTCGTCGAGCGTCTCGTCGCCATAGATTTCCGGCTCGCGCGTTCCCAGCAGATTGAGGTTGGGGCCGTTCAGGACGAATATCGTATCGGGCAAGGGCGGCCTTTCGGTTGCGGGTGCTGCGGAGCGGTCTCTATATGCGCGTCACGCCATTCCTTACAGGTTCGTCTCGCGTCAAGTCGAGCCGCGCCGTCGCTATATAGTGGACCCTGTACCCATGCCCCATTCCGATGGCACCGTCTCGATCACCGTCAACGGCGAGCACAAGCGCGTCTCTGCCGGTCTTTCGCTGGCTGGACTCGCGACCGAACTCGGCCTCGTGCCCGAGAAGATCGCGGTCGAGCGCAACATGGAGGTCGTGCCGCGTTCGACGCTGGCAGACGTCATGGTCGAGGACGGCGACGACCTCGAGATCGTGCATTTTGTCGGTGGTGGCGATCATGAGGACAGCTGGACGGTCGCAGGCCAGACCTTCAAGTCGCGGCTGATCGTCGGCACGGGCAAGTACAAGGACTTCGCGCAGAACGCTGCCGCGGTCGAGGCATCGGGCGCGGAGATCGTCACCGTCGCCGTGCGCCGCGTCAACGTGTCCGATCGCAACGCGCCGATGCTGACCGACTTCATCGATCCGAAGAAGATCACCTACCTGCCCAACACCGCGGGCTGCTTCGATGCCGAGTCGGCGATTCGCACGCTGCGACTGGCGCGCGAGGCGGGCGGCTGGGAATTGGTGAAGCTCGAAGTGCTCGGCGAGGCGAAGACGCTCTATCCGGACATGGTCGAGACGCTGCGCGCGACCGAGATTCTCGCCAACGAGGGTTTCAAGCCGATGGTCTATTGCGTCGACGATCCGATCGCCACCAAACGCCTCGAGAACGCAGGCGCGGTCGCGATCATGCCGCTCGGCGCACCGATCGGCTCGGGCCTTGGCATCCAGAACCGCGTGACGATCCGGCTGATCGTCGAGGGGGCAGGGGTGCCGGTGCTGGTCGATGCCGGCGTCGGCACCGCGTCCGATGCGGCGGTGGCAATGGAGCTCGGTTGCGATGGCGTGCTGATGAACACGGCCATTGCCGAGGCGAAGGACCCGCTGATGATGGCCGCCGCAATGAAGGCCGCGGTCGAATCGGGGCGTCTGGCGTACCGTGCCGGGCGGATGGGGCAGCGTCGTTATGCCGATCCGTCTAGCCCGCTGGCGGGACTGATCTGAAACATAGGTCATGACGCAAACGTCACGGAACCCACGGTAAAGACGGCCGTTATACCTTTGCAAGTTCAAGCGGCCCGGTTGGCGGGCCCGCATAACAAGTGGAGGCTCTGATGGGCGAGTTCACCGACAAGGTCGCAGCAGCAGGCAACAAGGTTGCAGGCAACGTCAAGGAAGCCGTCGGCAAGGCGACGGACAACGAGAAGCTGGTAGCCGAAGGCGAAGCGCAGCAGGCCAAGGGCACTGCGCAGAACGTCAAGGGCAGCGTCAAGGGCGCACTCGGCGACGACATCTAAGCTTTAGCTTGGTGCAGGAATACAGGCCGCTTCGGGAAACCGGAGCGGCCTTTTCTTTGTGTGGCCAATACCGACCGCTACCACCCCGGCGAAGGCCGGGGCCCAATTGGGGAACGAAGCTGACTAGCGGTATCGCGTAGTTAGCTCGGACATGCCAATTGGGCCCCGGCCTTCGCCGGGGTGGTGTAGCGGGCTAGGCCAAACTCACTTGCCCAACCCACCAATTCCCATCACGAGCACCCGAATGACTCTCCTGACCCGCAGCTACGCCGCATTCCTGTTCGACATGGACGGCACGATCCTCACCTCGATCGCCTCCGCCGAGCGGACCTGGACCAAATGGGCAATCGCCCACGGTCTCGACGCGGCGACGTTCGTGCCGACGATCCACGGCGTGCAATCGGTCGAGACGGTCCGCCGCCTGAACCTCCCCGGCGTCGACCCGGTCGCCGAGGCAGCCGCGATCACTGCCGCCGAAATGCTCGACGTTGGCGATATCGAACCGATCGCGGGTGCCGCCGCATTCCTGGCCAGCCTGCCATCCGAACGCTGGACGATCGTCACCTCTGCCCCCCGCGCTCTCGCCGAGGTTCGCCTCAAGGCCGCCGGCCTGCCGGTTCCCGCAACGATGATCGCCGCGGACGATATCCCCAACGGCAAGCCCGCACCGGACTGTTTCCTTGTCGCGGCGGAACGACTCGGCGTCATGGCCAGCGATTGCCTGATCTTCGAAGATGCTCTTGCCGGGATCACGGCAGGCGAGGCGGCAGGCGCAGATGTTCTGGTGATCACTGCGACCCATGGGACCAGCCACGCGCTCGATGCTCGTCATCTGCGCATCCGCGACTATTTGGACGTTACGGCGACGGTCTCGTCCGATGGTCAACTGATGATAGCGCTCCGCCGAGATGGGCGAGAGGTATAATTAATCAGCATTGCCGGCTAGTTGAGCGCGCGCGACCAGTTCGTCGAGCGCTGCCTCATCCAGCCGACCCGCCGTGCGCAACGCCGCTTCGGGGGTCATTGCGATGACTGCGCCATCCGGCCCGTCGATCACGACCTCGCCATTTTCATGGAAGACGTCGCGGGGCTCGGCATGCGGACTAGTCATCGCGCTCTCCTGATCTTTCAGGACAAACGTCGGTGAGGACGGATAGGTCCGCGATACTGACCGACCATGGTCAGCCAGCGACCAGTTCGCCCATCCACCGATCGAACAATTGCGGCCACAGCGACCCAGGCGACCGAGGCGATAGGCGCGTGCCGAAGCCGTGCCCGCCATGCTGGAGGAAATGCGCTTCGGCGGGGATGCCGGCGCGGCGGGCGGCGGCGAGCGTATCGACGCTGTTGGCGACTGGGACCGTGTTGTCGTCGTCGGCATGCACGAGGAACAGTGGCGGGTCGCCAGCCTTCAACTGTCGGTCGATCGCATAGCGCGCCTGGACCGCAGGCAGCGGATCAGGACCGAGCAGATTCGCGCGCGATCCGCCGTGGCTGCGGCCGGGGTCCATGTTCGAGACCGCGTACATGAGTCCCGCCCAAGCAGGACGCGCAGAGTGCCGGTCGGCGGCATCGACCGGACGATACGCCTTGAACTCGTGTAGGACCGCCACGGACCCGGCAAGGTGCCCGCCGGCCGAGAAACCGAGCACGCCGAGCTTCTCCGCCCTGATCTCGTAGGCGCGAGCGTTCGCCCGGATCAGCCGCATCGCACGCTGCGCATCCGATAGCGGGACGTCGGCGCGATCGGCCCAGCCTTCGCCCGGCAGCCGGTAGCTCAGCACGAACGCGGTGATGCCGAAACCGTTCAGGACGCGCGCGACGTCGATGCCCTCGTTGCGCAGCGAGGTGATCGAATAGCCGCCGCCGGGCACGATCAGGACCGCGCGACCGTCGGGCCGAGCCGGGCGGAAGACGCCGACCTCGGGCCGCACCACGCCGCGCATCTGGAAATCGCGATAACCATCGGGGTAGCGCGGCATCCGCGGCTGCGGCACCGGCAGCGGGTTCGGCGCGCCTGGCGGAATACCGGGCCAAAGCGCAAACCGTTCTGCGGGCGGCCACATCGGCACGTCCGTCGCGCGAGGCTGAGCAGCAGTGAACTGCGCACCGCTCCGCGCGAATGCAGGAAGCGCCAGCCCGGCGGCGAGGGGGAGGGTGAGCAGCGAACGGCGATCGAAGGTCATGGCAAACTCCTAGACGATCGGATCGCGTTCGGGGAGAGGCGGGCGCTGCGATCGGCGATTATTCGCGGTCTTTATCAAAACACGGCGAGCGCGGCATGCAGCGTGAGTGCGACGAGCATCAGACTCGATAGCATGAAGAAGAGAAAGCGGGCCCTGACGCGGTTGCTAGTCGCCTGGACGAGGCTGTGGGCGATCCGCAGCCCGACATAGGCCCAGGCGATCCAGGCATTGACGCCGCTGCCCGTGCCGCTCAGCGCGAGCACGGCACACACCGCGTAGAACAACGTCGGCTGCTCCATCAGGTGATTGTAGTTGTGCGCCTTCCATTGCACCTGCGGAGGCAGCGATCGATCCGCGTCGGACGCCTTGGTGCCGACGAGCTTGCCCATATCGACGCCGGCCGCCTTCATCGCCGGCAACCGCGTCGCGAGCGTCCAGCCCAGCATCACGAGCGTCCACGCGATCAGCACGACCATCGGTCGCAGGATCTCGCTGTGCATGAAAAAGCCTCCCCCGGTTATCCGGAGGAGGCTGCATCAATTGCCCGGAGGGGGCAACGGTATCTCTAATCCTCCCCCGCCAGGGGGAGGTGGCAGGCGCTTGCCTGACGGAGGGGGAGGAGAGGGCAACCAGCGTTATCGCCGCCTCCCCCTCCGCCGCTTCGCGCCAGCGCCACCTTGCAAGGAGGATCAGCTAGCCTCAGGCCTTGTCGAAGCTCGCGCCCCACTTGCGGACCGGACGGTCCTTCCAAAGCCCACGATGATACGCGTCCGACGCCAGCAGCGGCATGACCGAACCGGCTTCAGCGAACACCATCTGCTCGATCCCCGTATTCACCTTGCCCCACGATGCCGCTTCCTGCAGCGTCGACGACGAGCAAGCACCGTCGCGCACGTCGGCGACCGTGATCTGCACCGCGTACTTGTGCACCTGGACGTCGTCGTGACCGAGGATCTCGGCGCAGACGACGGTGTCCTGGATGAAGTTCTTCGGCACGCCGCCGCCGATCATGAGGAGCCCGGTGGTGCCCGCCTTGATCTTGATCTCGGTGAGTTCGCGGAAATCGGCGATCGCGTCGAGGACCATGTACGGCTTGCCCGCCTTCACCGCGTCGACCTGGTGCTTGACCAGACCGAAGCCCGCCGACGAATCGACGAACGCCGGGCAGAAGATCGGCACGTCATGCTCGTAAGCGAGCTTGACGAGGCTGTTATCCTTCTTGCCGTGCTCGACGAGGTACTTGCCCATCTCGCGGATGAACTCACGGCTCGAATAGGCGCGTGGTTCGAGCGTCTCGGCGATCTCGAAGATCGTGTGGTCGACGTGCTGAAGCTCTTCCTCGTCGATATAGGTGTCGTAGATCCGGTCGATCATCAGCGAACGCAGCACGTCGTCGTGCGGCACTTCGAGCGCCTGATAATGCTTGTGGCCGAGGCCCTCGAAGAAATCCATGTCGACGATGGTCGCGCCGGTCGCGACGATGCCGTCGATCATGTTGTTGCGCAGCAGCTCGGCATACAGGTCCATGCAACCGCCAGCGCTCGTCGAGCCCGCGATCACGAGAAAGATCGTGCAGTCCTTGTCGGCCAGCATCTGGTTGTAGATGTCGGTCGCACGGCCCAGATCGCGGCTGGTGAACGACATCTTCTTCATCGCGTCGACGATCGGCCGCGCGTCGAAGCTGGTGATGTCGATATGCTCGACGGTGGTGGAAAGGAGTTCCGCCTTGCGCTGCGCGTCGATGCGGGTGTCTTCGGTCATAACATGCTCCATAAATCCCCCTTCCGCTTGCGGGAGGGGTTAGGGGAGGGACTGAAATATCCGCGAACGCCACGCTCGCGGACAAGCCCTCCCCCGACCCCTCCCGTAAACGGGAGGGGAGGAAGAAGGGCGCGGTACTAAAGCTTGGTTACAGCTTGACGACGTTCGACGCGAGGTCCTGGAAGCGCTCGTCATACAGCGAGACCATCGGCTCGTCCGTCACGATCACCGTCTCGTCCGATCCGAACCCGTTGAACGCGGTCCGCATCGCCGAGCCATACGCGCCGAGCATGCCGATCTCGATATAATCGCCGGCCTGCGTGTCCGCGGGCAGCATGAACGGGCCGACCATGTAATCCATGTCGTCGCACGTCGGACCATAGAAGCTGAACTCCATGTCCTTCGCACGGCTGTCCGGCTCACGAAGCAGCTCGGTCGGGAAACGCCAGCCGATATGCGCCGCGTCGAACAGCGCGCCATACGCACCGTCGTTGATGTACAGCTCGGTCCCGCGACGCTTTTCGACGCGCACGATGATCGACGAATATTCCGCGCACAGCGCCCGGCCCGGCTCGCACCACAGCTCGGACGAATAGCTGACGGGCAGCGATTCGAACGCACGGTGGATCGTCTCGAAGAAATGCTCGAGCGGCGGGGGCTCCATGCCGGGATACGAGGACGGGAAGCCGCCGCCGACGTCGATGACGTCGACCGTGACCGCCGCCTCGACGATCGCCGCACGGACGCGCTCCATCGCGTTCGAATAGGCCTCGGGGGTCATCGCCTGCGAACCGACATGGAAGCAGATGCCGAGCGCGTCCGCAGCCTGGCGGGCCGCGAACAGCAGTTCCTTGGCTTCATGCGGGGCTGCACCGAACTTCGACGCCAGCGACAGCTTCGAATGCTCCGACGACACGCGCAGGCGCACACACAACGTCAGGTCGGCGGCGGCTTTCGTAGCGCGAACGACCTTGTCGAGCTCTTCCAGGCTGTCGAGGCTGAAGGTGCGGACGCCGTGCGTGAAATACGCCTCGGCGATCGCTTCCTCGGCCTTGACCGGGTGCATGAAGCACAGCGTAGCCTTGGGAAGCGTCCGTGCGACCAGGCGCACTTCGGCGATCGACGCCACGTCGTAATGCGTGATGCCATTGTCCCACAGGATCTGCAGGAGTTCGGGAGACGGGTTCGCCTTCACCGCATACATCGAGCGACCCGGGAACTTCTCGACGAAGAACCGAGCGGCGCGCGCAGCAGCGTGCGGACGAACGAGCGTGACCGGATTGACCGGACGCCCTTTAGCGATGTCGATGCCGCTCCCGATGTGGGAGGTGTCGGCGGTCGAATGGGCTTTCGCTAACCCCAGCGCGATATGATGCTTGACCAATTCAAGGGACCTCCAATGTCCTGAGACAAATTACAAAAACACTGCCTTGCGGTTGGAAGTCCCATGGGGCAGCGGAAGCGCGATCTAGGGTTACGCGCCCCCCATGTAAATAGCGTTTGGCGGATAGGAGACGGTGTGTGACGATTTTGCGACAACCGACGCGGGCGGGCGTCCGCGACGCCGCGGAGAAGATCGCCCGGATACTCCCGCCGACGCCACTGTTTATCAGTGAAATCAAGGGTGTACCGGTCGCTTTCAAGGCCGAGTCGTTGCAACCAATCGGCGCCTTCAAGATTCGCGGCGCGTGGCATCGGCTCACCGCATTGGACGACGTGACACGACAAAAAGGCGTCGTCGCGTTCTCCTCGGGCAATCACGCGCAGGGTGTTGCCTGGGCGGCGAAACGCCTCGGCATCGCAGCGACGATCGTGATGCCGTCGGATGCGCCACGCCTGAAGCGCGAGTCGACCCTGGCACTGGGCGCGGAGGTAGTGACCTACGACCGCGCCACCGAAAGCCGCGAAACGATCGCCGCAGGGCTGGCCGAAGCGCGGGGCGCAACGCTGGTGCCGAGCTTCGACGACCCGTGGATCATCGAGGGGCAGGGGAGCGCTGGGATCGAGGCAGCAGCACAGATGGCAGCGCTAGGCATGGGCGTACCAAGCCGCGTCGTCATCCCCTGCGGGGGCGGCGGCCTGTCGGCAGGCATCGCGCTGGCCTTGAAGGACAGCGCGATCACCGTCGTCGAACCCGAGGGCTGGGACGACATGCGCCGCTCCCTGGAGGCGTCATGGATCGAACCCGTCGGCCCCAACCCCCCGCCGACCGCCTGCGACTCGCTCCAGACCCTACGCGTATCGCCGCTGACCTTCGACGTCCTCTCCCGCCGCGACGCGACCGGCGTAGCGGTCAGCGAGTCGGAGATCGCCGCAGCGCAGCGATGGGCCGCGGAGAAACTGCGGCTGGTCATCGAACCCGGCGGCGCAGTTGGGCTGGCGGCGGTCCTTTCCAGCAAGGTGAAGCTCGAACCCGGCCTGCTCGTCATCCTGTCCGGCGGCAACGTCGACCTCGCCGCCTACGCGAAGGCGATGGCAGCATGAACCCCGCACTGACCTCGATCGCCGCTGCGGCTCCCGCCATAGCAATGCTGGGCATGTTCGCCTGCCTGATCGGCGGCATCGCGCTGATCGCGAAGAAGCGCGATACAAAGAAGGGCGTCCTGATGCTGATAATGGCCGCAGTCCTGCTAGCCAACGTAGCAATCTGGACCCTCTAACTCCCTCGCCCCTGTGGGGAGAGGGAAGGGGCCCGCCGCGCTTGCGGTGGGAAGGGAGAGGGGAGTTGGCGAGCGATCGCCCATCCCAACTCCCCCTCATCCGACGCTAGCGCGCCACCTTCTCCCCGAGGGGAGAAGGAAAATTACCGGATCGGAGAGTTCGGGTCGAGACGCATATCCAGATACTTGTCCACGCTCCCCATCAACTCCGGCATCTCATGCTCGAAGAAGTGGTTAGCCTTCGGGATCGTGTCGTGATGGATCGTGATGTGCTTCTGCGTCCGCAGCTTATCCACCAGCTTCTGCGTAGCCCCAGGCGTCGCGACCTCGTCGGCCTCGCCCTGGATGATGATCCCGCTCGACGGGCAAGGCGCGAGGAACGTGAAGTCGTACAAATTCGCCGGTGGTGCGACCGAGATGAACCCGCGGATCTCAGGCCGACGCATCAGCAGCTGCATGCCGATCCACGCGCCGAAGCTGACGCCCGCGATCCAAGTCGTCTGCGCCTCGGGGTGGAAGCTCTGCACCCAGTCGAGCGCGCTCGCCGCATCGCTCAGTTCGCCGACGCCATTGTCGAACACGCCCTGGCTCTTGCCGACACCGCGGAAGTTGAACCGCAACGTCGCGAAGCCGCGCCGCTGGAAGGTCTTGTAGAGCTGCTGCACGATCGCGTTGTTCATCGTGCCACCGGCCGACGGATGCGGGTGCAGGATCATCGCGACGGGTGCGCGCGGACGTGGCCCCGGCGCAAAACGACCTTCGAGACGGCCTTCGGGACCGGGAAAAATGACTTCTGGCATAGGCACTCGCGAGCTGGGATACGCACTCGGGTGGAGTGCCGGATTATCGACGCTATATAGGGAACGAGCCCCTTTTCGCAATTGGAACCGACCCTGGCCCGTAACGACTCGCGTATCTACCTCGATCACGCCGCCACCACGCCGATGCGCCCAGAGGCCATCGCGGCGGTGACGGAAGGCATGGCGCGCTGGGCGAACCCGTCCTCGCCGCATGCCGAGGGACGCGCGGCGCGGGCTGCGCTGGAGGATGCGCGGAAGCGGATCGCGCAGGCGCTGGACTGGCCGCAGCACGTGATCCTCACCAGCGGCGCGAGCGAGTCCGCAGCGCTGGCGCTGCGTGGCCGCCCGGGTGTCGCGGTGGCGGCGGTCGAGCATGATGCGGTCCTCCGCGCGGCCGAACAGCCGGTGATGCTGGAGGTCGATGCCGGCGGTACCGTCACGAACGGGGAGGGAACCCAGACGATCGCACTCCAGTCCGCCAACAGCGAAACAGGTGTTCTCCAGGATCGCCCCACCGGTCTCTGGATAGCCGATTGCTCCCAAACCGCCGGCAAGCTCCCGCTCCCCGAAGCCGACCTTATCATCGTCTCCGCACACAAGCTCGGCGGCCCTCCCGGCATCGGCGCGCTGCTGATCCGCGATCTCGGGATGCTCGACCCGACCGGCGGGCAGGAGCGCGGTTACCGCGGCGGCACCGAAAACCTCCCCGGCGCGCTCGGGTTCGCCGCCGCACTCGAAGCCCCTTGCGACTGGTTCCCGGGCATGGCCGATCTTCGCGCCGAACTCGACGAAGCCATCCTCGCGAGCGGCGGCGAGATCGTCGCGCAAAACTCCCCCCGCATCCCCACGATCGCCTCCTACCGCATGCCCGGCGTCAGTTCCGCCGCGCAGCTGATCCGCCTCGACATGGCCGGGTTCGCCGTCTCCGCGGGCAGCGCGTGCTCGTCGGGCAGCATGCGCCCAAGCCACGTCCTCGCCGCGATGGGCTATCCCCCCGAAGCCGCCGCCGAAGTCGTCCGCGTCAGCTTCGGCTGGACCACGACACCCGAAGACGTCGCGAAGTTCGCCGAAGCCTGGACGCGGATCGCCCAGGACATAAAGCGCCCTGGGAGACTGGGGGCATGACGTACCTCGACTACCAGGCAACTACCCCGCTCGCGCCTGAAGCGCTCGCCGCCATGCTTCCCTGGCTCGATTCGCAACACGCCAACCCGCACTCCCCCCACCGCGAAGGTCGCCGCGCCAAAGCAGCCGTCGAAGTCGCCCGCGACCATGTCGCCGCGCTGCTCCCCCCCGGTGGCCGCGTCGCCTTCACCAGCGGCGCAACCGAAGCGCTCAACTGGGCGATCAAGGGCACGACCGGCGCCGTCACGACGCTCGCCACCGAACACGCCGCCGTCCTCGACACGGTCGCAGCCGAAGCGGTGAAGAAACGCCCCGTCACGGTTATTCCCGTCGGCCCCGATGGCGTGGTCGACCTCGACCAAGCCCGCGCCGTGATCCAACCCGGCACCGGGCTCGTCGCCGCGATGCTCGTCAACAACGAGATCGGCGTCATCCAGCCGATCGCCGCGCTCGCCGAGATCGCCCACGCAGCCGGCGCGCTGATGCTCTGCGACACGGTACAAGGCTATGGCCGCGTTCCGATCCCCGACACCGTCGACCTGATCACGATCTCCGCGCACAAGATCCACGGCCCCAAAGGCATCGGCGCACTCTGGATCCGCGACGGCATCGACCTCGCGCCGCTGATGCACGGCGGCGGGCAGGAAGCCCCCGGCCGCTCGGGCACGCTGTCACCGGCACTCTGCGCAGGTTTCGGCATCGCCGCACAACTCATGGCCGACCGCAAGGACGAGGACGTCGCGCACATCCACCGTCTCTGGTCGCTCGCGCTCGACCGCCTAGGCCCCCAATGGACCATCAACGGCTCGACCGAACATCGCTACCACGGCAACCTAAACGTCCACCGTGCAAATCTCGACGTAAACCGCCTGATGTCCGACCTTCGCGAGATCGCCTTCTCCGCCGGGTCCGCCTGCGCCAGCGGGTCTGGCCGCTCCAGCCACGTCCTCCGCGCGATCGGCCTTACCGAAGCGCAGGCGCGGTCCAGCATCCGCCTCGGCTTCGGCCGCTATACCACCGAAACCGAACTCCGCGACGCGATCGATACGATCGTTGCCGCCGCCGAGGCGCAATGGCCATGATCGTCCGCTTCATCGCCCGCGACGGCACCGCAACGACGACCTCCGCAACCCCCGGCGACCGCCTGCTGGACGCCGCACAGGCGCATAACCAGCCGCTCGAAGGCACCTGCGAAGGCCAGCTCGCCTGCGCGACCTGCCACGTCATCGTCGACCCCGCCGACTTCGCCAGCCTACCGCCGGCGAGCGAGGACGAGGAGGACATGCTCGATCTCGCGCACAATGCGACGCGCACCAGTCGTCTCGCCTGCCAGATCCGCCTGACCGAAGCGCTCGACGGCTTGACCGTCCGCATCCCGGAATAAACGACAGCAAAGCTTACAGGAAGACAACGGCCGGTTCAGGGAACGTGCACGGCCGGGAGCGGATTATCCCCTCATCGCCTCAATGTACGAGGTCTTGAGAGGAGTACCGAACATGAAGATCATCGCAATGTTCGCCGCCGGCGCGCTGGCCGCCGGAACGCTGTTCGCCTCGGCCCCCGCCGATGCGCAACGCCACGGCTGGGACGGCCCCCGCCACGGTGGTGGCTGGCACGGCGATCGTGGCTGGCATGGCAATCGCGGCTGGCACGGCGACCGTGGCTGGCGCGGCAGGGATCGCGGCTATCGTGGCTATGGCGGCGGGTATCGTGGCGACTACGGCTATCGCGGCGGCTACGGCTATCGCGGACCTCGCGGATACGGCCGCTCGCGCGTCGTCTGCCGGATAGAGCGTGGCTATTATGGCCCGGTTCGTCGCTGCTTCCGCCGCTAGTACGGAACCGTAACGAACCCCTTTAGTTTGATAACATAGGTTGCCGGGGTCGGGAGGCCCCGCACCCAAAAGGAGAGTATCATGAAGTTGTTCACCATCGCCGCCGCCGGTCTCGTCGCATTGACCGGCCTTGCCCCCGTCGGCATCGCGGCCGAAGCCTCGGCGCAGCGTACCGTCGTCCATGAGCGCACCGTCGTTCGCCATGACGACCGTCGCCCTGGCTACCGTCGCCATGTCGTCCGCACGCGTCAGGTCTGCCGCAACGTCTATCGCAACCATCATCGCCAGCGCATCTGCCGCACGGTCCGCTACAACCGCTGAGCCGGGGCGCTGAACCCGCTTCAAGCTAAAGCGGCTTGATCATCCCGCCCGACCCCGCCATATGCGCCGCGGGAGTCGGGCGGACGTGGTCGTCGCCAACTTGGTCAGATCCGGAAGGAAGCAGCCACAACGACTAAGCCCCGGGTCGTCCCGGCTCCCACCGCGAACATGTCGTTCCGACATATGAGCGCGGCCAGCGGCGCAAAGCGCCGTCTGACGATGCGGCTAAGCCGCAGCGCACTTCTAAACTTCTCAGCGAACCAGTTACCCAAGCGCAACCGGGTAGAAACCACCCCCGATGTTCCCACAACGTTCCAAACAATTATCCTACGCCGCAGTGTTGTGGCATAAGCCGCGCATGACCGGCACTGCCCACATCACAGGTTCCGACAATCCACTCGCCAGCCTCCGGGTACGTCGAAGTGCAGACCCTTCCCAGCGTGTGAACTTTGTGAACTTCCGACCCCTTCGACAGCACGCGCAGCACCCGCTATGACGACCGCAATGTCAGATTCCTTCGACCTGGGCGAACCCCCGCAGCCGGCTAAAACACCGGATGCCCCCGCCTACCGCGTGCTTGCGCGCAAATACCGTCCGCAGACCTTTTCCGAGCTGATCGGGCAGGACGCGATGGTCCAGACGCTCGGCAACGCGATCAAGCGCGACCGGCTCGCCCACGCCTTCCTGATGACCGGCGTCCGCGGCGTCGGGAAAACGTCGACCGCCCGCCTGATCGCGAAGGCGCTCAACTGCATCGGCCCCGACGGCGACGGTGGCCCGACGATCGACCCCTGCGGCGTCTGCGAACCCTGCCGAGCGATCGCCGAGGGCCGCCATATCGACGTGATCGAGATGGACGCCGCGAGCCATACCGGCGTCGACGACGTCCGCGAGATCATCGACGCGTCGCGCTATTCGGCGGT
Organism: Sphingomonas sp. 320_CC; assembly: GCF_059691795.1. Classification (NCBI taxonomy): domain Bacteria; kingdom Pseudomonadati; phylum Pseudomonadota; class Alphaproteobacteria; order Sphingomonadales; family Sphingomonadaceae; genus Sphingomonas; species Sphingomonas sp. 320_CC. The sequence continues at coordinate 1,377,379 of NZ_JCAWAE010000001.1, forward strand.
CACCGCGCGCTTCAAGATCTACATCATCGACGAAGTCCACATGCTGTCGAAGAACGCGTTCAACGCGCTGCTGAAGACGCTGGAGGAGCCACCTCCCCATGTGAAATTCCTGTTCGCGACGACCGAAGTGAACAAGGTCCCGGTGACGGTCCTCTCGCGCTGCCAGCGCTTCGATCTGCGCCGCATTTCCGCCGAACAGCTTTCGAAGCATTTCGCGTGGGTTTCTGAGCAAGAAGGCGTCGTCGCCGATCCTGAAGCGCTGATGCTGATCGCGCGCGCCGCGGAAGGCTCGGCCCGCGACGGCCTGTCGATCCTCGACCAGGCTATCGCGCATGCCGGGCTCGAAGGCGGCGGCGTGACCGCGGATGCTGTGCGCCAGATGCTCGGTTTGTCGGACCGGGGCGCGGTGCGCGATCTGCTGACGCTGATCCTCGCCGGCGACGGGGCAGGGGCGCTCGCCTCGATGCGCCGGCAATATGATTACGGCGTCGATCCGCTGTCGGTGCTGCGCTCGCTGCTCGAAACCGTCCACGGCATCACGCTGACCAAGGTCGGCACGCCCCCTGACGCGGCGCAACCGATGGAAGAGCGTGCAGCGCGCGAGGAATGGGCGGCATCGCTCGGCTATCCCGCGCTCCACCGTCTGTGGCAGCTGTTCCTCAAGGGCCATGACGAAGTCGCCAAGGCCGCGCTGCCGATCGAGGCCGCGGAAATGGCGTTGTTGCGCGCGATCTACGCCTCGACGCTGCCGGATCCCGGCGAGCTTGCCCGGCAGATCGCCAGCGGTGCGACCCCCGCGGCTGCACCAACGGCGCCGCCACCACCTACACCTCCTTCCGGCGAAGCGCCGCCCTGGAACGCTGGATCCGCTGCGAAGGCGCCCGAACCCGTCGCGACCGGACCGATCCTGCCGCCGACGTTCGAAGCGCTGGTCGATCTGCTCGACGAATCGGGCGGCCTCGCGATCGCCGCACGTCTTCGTCACGGCGCACGGATCGTCAGTTACTCGCCGCCCGAATTCGTCCTCAGCGGCAGCCGCCCGGTCTCGGCCGACACGCTCGCCGAACTGAACACGCTGTTGAAAAGCGTGACGCGGACCGCGTGGAAAGTGTCGATCGTCGACGCCCCCGGTGAGCCCACGTTGCGCGAGGCGCAGGACGCCGCCGACGCGGCGGTGCGGCAAGCCATTCTTGAATCCCCCATCATGAAGGCCGCGGTGGCAGCGTTTCCCGACGCCCAGCTCGAATCGTGGCCAGGTCAAAGGAGCAACGCATGAAGAATATCGATGAAATTCTCGCCATGGCGCAGAACGTCCAGAGCGAGATGGAAAAGGCGCAGGCCAATCTCGACACGATCGAGGTCGAGGGCGCGTCCGGCGGCGGACTCGTCAAGATCAAGGCCTCCGCCAAGGGCCGCATCATCAACATCGCGATCGACGATTCGCTGATGCAGGTGAGCGAGAAGCAGATGCTCGAGGACCTTCTCACCGCCGCATTTAACGACGCGCGCGCCAAGGCGGATGCGGTGTCTGGCACTGAGATGTCGAAGATGACGAGCGGCCTGCAACTGCCGCCCGGGTTCAAGCTGCCGTTCTGATACCTGCAACTGTCTCATTACAAATCGCACGCCCGAGCTTCACGAGCCCGTCATCCCGGCGAAAGCTAGGATATCCCTCGGTGACGCGCACCCTTCGCCACGAGGATACCCCAGCTTTCACTGGGGTGACGGGTGAGGGGGCGGGTTCGTGAGCAGAACGGAAGCTGACGGTGAGTTCAGCTGCCTCCCACTCCGCCACCCCGGAATTGATCCGGGGTGGCGGAACGGGTCAGGTTCGCAAGCAGCTGTCCAACCCATCGTTCCGCACAACAGAAACCCGCCGCGACAGCGTATTCCCATGTTTTCGCACGAAACCATGCGGATCGATCGCAGCCCGCTTCTTCGGCAACGGTAGCACCGCAGCAATCCGCCCCGCCTCGGTCGGCGACAGTCGCGACGCATCGTGATTGAAATACCGGATCGCCCCGGCGTTCGCGCCGTACGTCCCGATCCCGGTCTCGGCGATGTTGAGATACACCTCCATGATCCGCCGCTTCCCCCACAGCGTCTCGATCAGCACGGTGAAATACGCCTCGAACGCTTTCCGCACATACCCGCCGCCCTGGAACAGGAACGCGTTCTTCGCGGTCTGCTGGCTGATCGTCGAGCCGCCGCGAATGCGTCCGCCCTGTGCATTGCGCGCCGCCGCCCCCGCCATCGCCTTGAAATCGAAGCCATGATGCGAACAGAACCGCGAGTCCTCGCCAGCGATCGCCGCACGCGCCATGTCCGGGTCCATCTCCGACAATGGCATCCAGTCCTTGGTGATGGTGTGGCCCGACAGCAGGTCGCCCATCATCGTCCAGGTGAACGGCACCGGCACGAAGCGGTAGATGCCGACCCACGCGACCGTGATCAGGACGAAGGCGAAGACGATCTTTGCAGCGATGCGGATAGGGCCCATCGCCGCTCCTTATGCGATCGTCGCGGCCTCGCCAATGACTGCACTGGCGGCCGTCACGCCGGTTTCGTACGCGCCGTGTGCTGTCGAGAAATCGAATGGGTGGCAGGCCTCGCCCGCGAAGTGGATGCGGTCGTCGACCGAGGCGGCGAGGATGGCGCGCTGATCGGCCCGGCCGATCAGCGCGTGGCTATAGCTTCCGCCGATATAGGGTTCGTGGCGCCAGCGGGTTGCGACAAGCGGCGTGAAGCGCTTGCGCCAGTCGCTGCCGAGCAACCCTACCAGTTCGTCGATCGCGAACTGTGCCGCATCGCCGTCCTCCAGCATCTCCGCGCAGTCGCCGCCGAAGAAGCTCTCGACGATCGGCCAGCTGAACGGAGAAAGGCGGTGGCTGGCGGTGCAAGCGCTGTACGGGTTGCCGACCAGGTGCGCGTTGGTCGGCCATTCGGGGCGGTCGACGTGGAGGAACACCTTGTCCGCTAGGCCGAGCGGGAGGTCCGCGGCGGCGGCGTGCTTATCGGGGAGCGGCGGATCGAAGACGATCTGCGACTTGGCGAGGACGGTAGTGGGGACGCAGACGATCACGTGGTCCGCCTCGATCGTTCCAGCCGGGGTGTGGAGTTTGATGCGGCGACCGCTGTGGTCGATGCGCGTTACCGGGGTGGAGAGGCGGATGTTCAGGCCGCCGGCGTGGCTGGAGACGAGTGTGCCGTAGCCTTCCTTGACCGTCCAGTTGTCGTCGGTAGCAGCCTCTTCGTATGCGGCCCAGTCGTGGAGCGATACTTGGGTAAGGTTCGCACCGTTTGCGTAGCCGGAGATCGCGTCGATCTTCGGGCGCCATTTGTCGTTGGGGGCGATGAAGTCGGACAGCGGGCGGTCGGGGCCTTCAAGGGCGGCTAGGGCGCGCTCGTTCCAATCTTGGTAAGCTGTGGCAGAGGCTGACTGGTCTTCGGGTGGGAAGCCGAGGTCCCGCCACTGGGTGCGCCAATTCGCGTCGGAGCGGTCTACCGTAAAGCCCGTTGCCTCGGCAATTTGAGTCCAAGGATTGCGCTGGGCGGAGTGTAGCCAGCCGCAACCAGCGTCTACATGTTCCCCCGCGAAGGCGGGAGTCCAGTCTGGGCCCCCGCCTTCGCGGGGGAACAAGGAGGCGAGGGACAGGCTGTGCGCACGGCCACCTAGGCGGTCATTGGCCTCGACCAACAGCACCTCTTGCCCCGCGTCGTGCAGCATTCTTGCCGCCGCAATACCGGCCGCACCGCCGCCGATGACGACGGTGCGCGCCATGTTATGCTGCCAGTAGGCGCTTCTCGCCGGCAATCCGCATCATCGCCTTCTGCAGCTTCTCGAACGCACGCACCTCGATCTGCCGCACGCGTTCGCGCGACACGCCGTAGACCTGAGACAATTCCTCAAGTGTCTTGGGATCATCCGTCAGGCGACGCTCGGTCAGGATGTGCTGCTCGCGCTCGTTGAGGTCGTCCATCGCCGACACCAGCATCGAGTGACGAACGTCCGCCTCCTGCGCATCGGCAACGATCTTGTCCTGCAGCGGCGCATCGTCCTGCAGCCAATCCTGCCACTGGCCTTCGCCGTCCTCGCGCATGGGCACGTTGAGCGACGTATCGCCACCCATCGCCATGCGGCGGTTCATGCTGACGACGTCGGTTTCCGCGACACCGAGGTCGGTCGCGATCTTGGTGACGTGCTCGGGACGCAGATCGCCATCCTCGAACGCATCGAGACGGCTCTTCATCCGGCGCAGGTTGAAGAACAGCTTCTTCTGCGCCGCGGTGGTGCCCATCTTCACGAGGCTCCACGAGCGCAGGATGTACTCCTGGATCGAAGCGCGGATCCACCACATCGCATAGGTGGCGAGACGGAAACCACGCTCGGGCTCGAACTTCTTCACGCCCTGCATCAGGCCGATATTGCCCTCGGAGATCAGTTCCGACGTCGGCAGGCCGTAGCCGCGATAGCCCATCGCGATCTTCGCCACGAGGCGGAGATGCGAGGTCACCAGCTGCGCCGCAGCCTCGGTGTCGCCATGTTCCTGGAAACGCTTGGCGAGCATGTATTCCTGCTCGGGTTTCAGGAGCGGAAATTTTTTGATCTCGGCAAGATAACGATTGAGACCCGCCTCGCTGCCGAGCGCAGGTATCGTCGCTGGAACGTTGGAGCGGGCTGCCATGGTCGTAATCCCTTTCTGATGACCCCGATTGCCGCAATGCGGCATGGGCTCGATTACCTATACGTGAAGCTGGGTGAACAGTTCCTGCATGTCTGCGGGCATTTCGCTTTCGAACGCCAAAGCGATGCTTTTCACCGGATGGATGAACCCCAGATGCGCCGCGTGCAAGGCCTGCCGGCGGAAACCGAGCGTTTCGAGCAGCGACTTCTGAGCTTGCTTTGTTCTACCATAGACCGGGTCCCCCAACAAGGCATGGCCGATCGACGCCATGTGGACGCGCACCTGGTGCGTGCGGCCCGTCTCTAGTCGACACTCGATCAGCGCCGCACCGCGTAAAGTTTCGATCGTCGAAAAATGGGTCACCGCACGCTTGCCGCCCTCGACGATCGCGATCTTCTTGCGGTTCTGCGGACTCCGCGCGAGCGGCGCATTGACCGTGCCGCTTGGCGGCCGCGGGATGCCGCCGACGATCGCCTTGTAGCGGCGGTCGATGCTGTGGTCGTGGAACTGCTTCGCCAAGCCTTCGTGCGCGCGGTCGGTCTTGGCGGCGATCATCAGCCCCGAAGTGTCCTTGTCGATGCGGTGGACGATGCCCGGTCGCGCGACGCCGCCAATACCCGACAAATTTCCGGCGCAATGGTGGAGCAGCGCATTGACGAGCGTGCCGTCGAAATTGCCCGCAGCGGGGTGGACGACTAAGCCCGCGGGCTTGTCGATCACGATCAGGTCCTCGTCTTCGTACGCGACGACGAGCGGGATGTCCTGCGCTTCGTTGTGCAGCGGGGTCGGCGGCGGGATCGCGACGGCGAACACCTGACCGGCCGCCGCCTTCTTCGCCGAATCACGCCATTCGCGACCGTGGAGGGTAACCTGACCCGTGGCGATCAGCCCCTTCAACCGCTCGCGCGACATGTCGGGAAGCACTTCGGCAAGCGCACGATCGAGTCTCCAGCCATCCGTGGCCGGCGTGATCGATGCTTCGATGATGGAAACCCCCCGGTCCATGTCATACTGATGTGGCGATGAGCGTGACGATTTCAAGCGAACTGCTGCAGCAGTTGGTCGCAGAAGCGGCTGAGTCGCCGGATGCCGAGGTCTGTGGGTTGCTGTTCGGGACAACCCTACGGATCGAGGCGGCGGAGGCGTGCGCGAACGTGGCGGCGAATACTGCGCGGGCTTTCGAGATCGACCCGGCTGCTTTGTTTGCGGCCCATCGGCGGGCTCGGGGAGGCGGGCTGGCAGTGATCGGGCATTATCATTCGCATCCCTCCGGGCTTCCGGTTCCGTCTCCTCGGGACGCGGCGCAGGCGATGGGGGATGGCGCGGTTTGGGTTATCCTCGGCGGCGGTGTGGCGCGGGCGTGGCGGTCGGCCGAGGTGGGGGCGTTTGTCGAGGAGGCGATCGAGGTCGTTGAGTAGCGCCACCCTTCTTCCCCCCTCCCTGGAAGGGAGGGGGGAAGAAGGGTGGCGGCTTCTACTGTATAGGGTACCGCAAGTTGGCATTGCGTAGCGGCCGCCCGCCAGCCACAAGACCTTCCAGAATTAGGGGATTTTCATGACGGTCAGCCCGGTCGATTTCGCGAGCCTGCTCTGTTCGCGCCTGTGTCACGACCTGCTGTCGCCGGTTGGCGCGCTCAACAACGGGCTAGAACTGCTCGCCGACGAGACCGATCCGGCGATGCGCGAGCGCGTCATGGAACTGCTTGCGGACAGCGCGCGCGCGTCCGCCAGCAAGCTGAAGTTCTTCCGTCTGGCGTTCGGTGCGGCGGGCGGGTTCGGCGAGCTGGTCGATACGCACGAGGCCAGGAACGCGATCGAAGGTCTAGTTGCCGAGAACAAGCGGATCACCTTCGTCTGGGCTGTCGAGACGCCGGCAATGCCGAAGTCCGCGGTGAAAATACTGCTCAACCTAGTCCTCGTGGCAACCGAGTCGCTTGTACGCGGCGGCACGATGGAGGTCGGGGGCGAGGATAATGACGGTCAGCTGGAGATCGTCGTGAAGATCGAGGGCACCCGGATCGTGCTCGACCCGGAGATTCGCCGAACATTGGTCGAGGGGGAGGGCGCGCACACTGTCACGCCGCGTGCGGCGGCGGCGTACATGATCAACACCGTCGTCGCGGAAGCCGGCGGGAAGGTCATCGTATCGGAGCCTGCCGAGGGCATCATGATCTTCGGCGCAGTCTTCAACGCGCGTTGATCCCGTAGAGGCGGGCAGGACAATCAACCTCGCCTTAACCTGAAGCATGCATGACGGGCTCGAACGCGGGGCCGCATGGACGATCTGTTACAGGAATTCATTGCCGAGACGCGCGAAACGCTGGAAGCGATTGCCGGCGAGATCGTCGCGTGGGAGTCCGATCCGACCGATCGTGCGCGTCTCGATGCGATCTTCCGCTTCGTGCATACCGTGAAGGGCAGCTGCGGGTTCCTGGATTTGCCGCGGCTGGCCCGGCTCAGTCACGCGGCGGAGGACGTGTTGGCGGCGGTGCGCGACGGCAAGCGGACGCCCGATACCGCGCTGGTCGACGCCGTGCTCGGCATCGTCGACCGTATCGGCGAGATCGTCGAGGCGATCGACGCGGGCGCAACGCTGGACGATTCGACCGAAGACTCACTGATCGCCGCGCTGGCGCCGGATGCCAAACCCAAGGCCGCAGTGGCCGTGGTACCGATGGGGCGGGCGACCAGCCGCAGCGTCCGGCTGAACGTCGATCTGCTCGATCGGATGATGAGCGGTATGTCCGACATGGTCCTCGCGCGGAACGATCTCGCGCGGCGGTTGCGCGATGGCGACGCCGATCCGCAGGTCGAGGCTGCGCTGGAGCGGTTGTCGCTGACGGTTGCTGACATGCGTGACACGGTCACGCGGACGCGCATGCAGAAGGTCGACGCGCTGTTCTCCGCGCTGCCCCGGATGGTGCGCGATACCAGCGCGGAACTGGGGAAGTCGGTCAACCTCGTCATCGACGGTGCCGATGTCGAACTCGATCGCGAGATGATCGAGCTGATGCGCGATCCGTTGCTCCACGTTATCCGCAACGCGATCGACCACGGTATCGAGACGCCGGAGGCGCGTCGGGCTGCCGGCAAGCCGGAGGCGGGGCGACTGATCGTCTCCGCGCGGCAATCGGGGAACCAGATCCTCATCGAGATCAGCGACGACGGCCGGGGCATCGACTTAGCGCGGATCGTCGCCAAGGCGGCCGAGCAGAAGCTCCACTCCGCGACCGAACTGGCGGCGATGAGCGATACGGCGAAGCTCGACCTGATCTTTGCGCCCGGGCTTTCGAGCCGCGATGTCGTCACCGCGACGTCGGGACGCGGCGTCGGCATGGACGTGGTCCGCGCCAATATCGAGCAGATCGGCGGCCGCATCGTCCTCGTCAACGATCCGGGGAGGGGGCTGCGAATTATCGCGCGCGTCCCACTGACGCTGTCGATCCTCACGACGCTGATCGTCGAAGTCGGGACTCAGCGTTTCGCGCTCGCGCGCCAATCGGTCGAGGAGATCGTGCTGGTGCGCGGCGATCAGGTGCGGATCGAGACGATCGGCGATGCGGCGGCGGTGCTGGTGCGGGGGCGTCGCATGCCTTTGGTGGCGCTTGCCGGACTGTTCGGGCTCGGGTCGGAACCGCCGCCGACGCTGGTGATCGTATCGACCCGCGAGGGCGATTACGCGCTGGGCGTCGACACCGTGATCGATACCGAGGAACTGGTCGTAAAGCCGGCGTCGCCCGCGATAATGGCGACGGGCGTGTATGCCGGCATGACCTTGCCCGACAACGGCTTGCCGATGCTGCTGCTCGATGCGGCGGGGATCGCGACCGTCGCTGGCCTGCGGTTCGCGCCGGTGGTGGTGAACGACGCGATCGAGGAGGTCGCTGCTCCCGGCATCCCGGCATTGCTGTTCGACGATCTCGATGGGCAGCGTCGCGCGATCGCGCTGGCGGTGATCGACCGCGTCGAGCCCGTACCGGTGGACGCGATCCGCCGGACCGCGGGGGCGATGAGACTGACGATCGGCGACGCGATCATCCCGGTCCATGCGGTCGGCGGGTTCGGCGATCGGACCGAGATCGCGATGCTTCGGCTCACCGATGGCGAGAGCGAGATGGCCTATGCGATCGCCGAAGCGATCGAAATCGTGGCGTTGCCCGCGGAAATGGCGCCGGCGCGGCGTGGCGGAACGGATGCAGGCGCTCCGATCGCGGGTGTCGTGCTGATCGCCGGCGAGCAGGTCGAAGTGGTCGATCCGCATGCGTTGTTCGCGGGTGAGCCGGTCAAGATCGCGACGCCGCCGCTATGCCTGTTGCAGGTCGACGGGTCGGGCTGGATGGAAACCTTCCTGAAACCTGCGCTGGAGGCATCGGGCTATCGCTGCGTAACGGCGTTGGCGGTGGGCGAGACGGCGGCGGTCGCGCTGGCGATGGAGGATGCGCCGGTCTCCGCCGCGCACGCGCCGGTGGTGACGCTGCGGCGATCGCGGGTCGCGGACGGCGACGATGACCCGAGCGTCTACCGCTATGACCGCCCCGCGCTCATTGCGGCGATCGCCGCACGGAGGGGATTGTGAGCGACCTGTTCCTGATCGCGCATATCGCCGGTCGCGGGGTCGCGATCGACGCGGCGCAGGTCGATTCGGTGGTCGATATCGGCGAGATCGTCGCGGTGCCTCGCGCCGAGGCGTTCGTGCGCGGACTGGCCGCGTTGCGCAGCCGGGTCGTGACCGTGATCGACACGGGGATTGCGCTTGGACTTGCACCTACCCCCGATGCGATGCGCCGCGCGGTCATCACGATCGTCGATGGGCATCATTACGCGATCCTGGTCGATTCGGTCGAGGACGTCGCGCCGTTCGTCCGGCTGCCGCTGTCATCGGGCTTGGCGCTACGTGGCGGCTGGGCGTCGGTTGGTACGGGACTTGTCGAGCGCGACGGCGAGCCCTTGCTGATCATCGATCTCGCTGTCGTCCTGCCGACGTCGCCGCTCGCGGCGTGACGTTTTACGCCGACGTTCCAACGCTTAACTCCCTCCTTACTGTTTGCGATCTAGGACGGTCGCACGATTTCCCGGAAGGCTTTCCATGAAGACCTGTCTTGTCGTCGACGATTCGAAAGTGATCCGAAAAGTCGCGCGTCACATCCTCGAGACACTTGACTTTACCGTCACCGAAGCGTGCGATGGCCGCGAGGCGTTGGCGTCCTGCATGGCGTCGATCCCTGACGTGATCCTGCTCGACTGGAACATGCCCGTGATGAGCGGGATGGATTTCCTCCGCGCGTTGCGCGAGGCGGACGTGCCGCGCCGCCCCAAGGTCGTGTTCTGCACCACGGAGAACGGCATGGCGTATATCCGTGCGGCGATCGAGGCAGGCGCAGACGAGTATGTCATGAAGCCGTTCGACCGCGACACGCTGGAATCGAAACTCCAGATCGTCGGCATGGCCTGATCCAGGCCTGGCCGTGACGACCCGGACCCACTCTGCCGAGCGGCATGCGGACCGCGACGGGCTCGACAGCGCAAGGGTCTTGATCGTCGATGACTCGGTGGTCGTCCGCGCGGTGATCGCGCGGCTGATCGATGCGAGCGACCGGTTCTCGGTCGTCGGCGCGGTCGGCAACGTCGCTGCGGCCTTGGCATTCCTGGATCGCGCGATGGTCGACTTCATCCTGCTCGATATCGAGATGCCGGGGATCGACGGGCTCAGCGCATTGCCCGACCTGATCGCGGCGGGGCAGGGCGCGAAGGTCCTGATCGTGTCGTCGAGCGCGGACGAAGGCGGGGCTACCGCCTTGCGGGCGATGGCACTCGGCGCGGCCGAGACGCTGATCAAGCCGTCCACGAGTGCCCTGTCGACGCGGTTCGGGTCGGTACTGGTCAACAAGCTCGAGGCGCTGTGCGAGTATTCGGCGCAGGTGCCGCCTGCGCTGGTCGTGCGCGCGCCCGTCTTGCCGACGCCGCCCGCGGACCCGCCGCTGCCGATCCGCCCGGTCTCGACCAGCGACGACTATGACATCGTTGCGATCGGTGCCTCGACCGGCGGCATCCATGCGCTGAGCCAGATGTTCGGTCAGATTCCCGCTGGGTTCCGCCTGCCAATCGTCATCACCCAACATCTGCCCGCGTCGTTCATGCCCTATTTCGCCGCGCAGATCGCAGTGCTTGCCGGACGCCCGTGCGATGTCGCAGTCGACCGGATGCGGATTCGACCGGGCCGGATCACCATCGCACCCGGCGACGCGCATCTTAAAGCTGTGAAGCTGTCCGAAGGTGGCGCGGCCTTTCGTCTGACGCACGAGGCCGCGCTTAGCGGGTGCATGCCGTCGGTCGACCCGATGCTGGCCTCGCTCGCGGACGTCTATGGCCCGCGTCTGCTCGCGGTCGTGCTCAGCGGGATGGGGCGCGACGGTGCGGAGGGGGCACGGCGCGTCCACGACGGCGGCGGGTGCGTCGTCGTGCAGGATCAGCAAAGCTCGGTGGTGTGGGGCATGCCGGGTGCGATCGCCGCCTCGGGCATTGCCGACGCCGTGCTGGCCCCCGACGCGATCGGTCGCCTCGCGGCGACGCGACGCCGACCATGACGTCGCGCGCCGCTCCCGCACCTGCCGCGTCGCAGGCCACGATCAACGTCCTCACCGCGTTGCTCGAGGCACGTACCGGTCAACAGATCGCCGCCTATCGCTCATGGCGGCTCGACACCGCGCTGAAGCCCCTGCTGCGCGCGCGCAAGCTCGATACGCTCGACCAGTTGGTGACCCAGTTGCTGCAGGGAAGCGACCGTTCGATCGGCGACTCGATCGTCGACGCCCTCGTCAACCAGGAGACCTCGTTCTTCCGCGACGCGCAGGTATTCGAGATGCTCGCCGAGGCGGTCGCCGACGCCGAGCGTGACGGTCGTCGCGCGCGGATCTGGTGCGCAGGCTGTTCGACCGGACAGGAGCCGCTCTCGCTCGCAATGCAGTTCGCCGAACGGCGCGAGACGAGTGGCGTGCCCATGCCCGAGATCGTCGCCACCGACGTGTCCGATGCGGCTGTCGCCCGCGCGCGATCCGGTCGCTTCTCGCAATTCGAGATCCAGCGCGGCCTGCCGGTGCGTCGCATGGTTCGCTGGTTCGACACGACCGGCAGCGACTGGGTGGCGAAGCCCGATCTGCTGGGCATGGTCGCGTTCCGCCGGATGAACCTGGTATCAGACCCAGCGCCGCCAGGACATTTCGATGTCGTCCTGTGCCGCAACGTGCTGCTGTACCTGTCGACCGACACCAAGGCCGAGGTGTTCCCGAAGATCGCCAAGGCGATGAAGCCCGGCGGCGTGCTGGTCATGGGGGCGGGCGAAACCGTGATCGGCCAGACAAGCGCGTTCGCGCCGAGCAAGCGGTTCCGCGGCTTCTACGAAATGCCCGCACAGGGGTAATCGGTCCACCTCGCGACGGGCCGGCCGCCGTGACTTGCCGGCGTGCGCGCCATATGGACCAGGCATCGTTCACCGGGTGTCTCGCATGCGCAAATTCTTCGTTCCTATTCTCGCAGGGGGAAACCTGAGGGATCGACTCCGGGCGTGCCTGGGCGCTCTGCTCGGCATCGGCCTGACCAGCGCGATCAGCGCGGGTGTGGTTCACCCGTACGGCGCGTTCCTGCTGATCGCCGCGCCGATGGGCGCCGCGGCCGTCCTCGTGTTCGTGGTACCGGCGAGCCCGCTGGCACAGCCCTGGTCGGTCATCGGCGGCAATATCATCGCCGCGCTGGTCGGGGTCACCGTCAGAATGCTCGTACCGGCGCCCGAACTCGCGGCGCCGATCGCGGTCGGCGCGGCGATCCTGATGATGTCGCTGACCCGGTCGCTGCATCCGCCCGCTGGTGCGGTCGCGTTGACCGCAGTCGTCGGGGGCCCGGCCGTTGTCGACGCGGGCTTCGCGTTCGTCCTCGTCCCGATCGCGCTGAACGCCATGATACTGACGGCGTGCGGAATCCTGTTCCACCGGTTTTCAGGGCATAGTTATCCGCACAAGGTGCCCGTTGCGGTACCAGCGCCGATCGAAGCCGCGCTCCGGGCCGAGGATCTCGACAAGGCGCTCGCCGATCTCGGCGAAACGCTCGACGTCAGCCGTGAGGACCTCGACCTGTTGTTTGGTCGTGTCGAATACCACGCAGCCCAACGGCGTACGCGCATGACTGGCGGCGGCCCCGTGGGACGCGCGGCTTAGCTGACCCCCAGGTCCGCCGGGCCGAACGCATCAGGCAGCAATTCCGAAACCATGTAGGTGCGGATCGCATCGCCTTCCGCCGCGCCGCAATGCACCGGCAGGTCGCGGCGGCCCATCTGCGCCGCTTCGTTGATGACCTGGCGACAGCGCCCACAGGGACTGACGGGGGACGTGCCGGTCGCGCGGCCCTCGGCATCCATCGCCCCGCCGATCACGCCGATCGCGACGATATCGCGGAGCCGACCTGCGGCGCTCGCGGTGGCGATCGCGACTGTTTCCGCACACAGCGACAGGCCGTAGCTAGCGTTCTCGAAGTTTGCGCCGGTGATCACCGTACCGTCGTCGAGCAGTACCGCAGCACCGACCGCGAACCGCGAATAGGGCGCGTGGGCGTTGCGCGCTGCGTCGCGTGCTGCGGCCACGAGTTGAATTGCTTGTTCAGTCATGATGCCACCACGTCCCAATTCACCGGTCCCTCGATCCCGTCGATGCGGCGGAAATCGCTTGCCCGCCACATCCGCCACGGTCGCGCGGTGTAGTCGGGCTTGAGGATATTCTCCACCGCCCATAGCGGCCGCGGGACGGCGTCCGACAGCGTATATTTCGAGTCCACCGCCTTGCTGATCCGCAGCATCACCGGTTGCCGGGTGTGCGTCTCGACCATCGTCACGAACTGCGCGATGTCGGCGATCAGCGTCGCGCGATCCGGCCGCGCGTTACAATCATCGTGGAACGCGATGTCGACCGCGGTCGGCAAGGCATCGGACGTCCGGGGCACGAAGGTGTTGAACGCGTTCGCCTGCTCGTCCGCGCGCTGGCACAAGGAATAGACATGGACCGCGCCGCGGCGCAGGCCGGCGTCGGGCAACGCCGCCCAGTTCGCCTCGAACGCCGCATCGCGGCGGTCGGTGCCCGACGTCGCGACGATGTAGGCGAAGTCGGCGCCGCTCGCGCGCACGGTGCCCCATTCGACCGGACCGGGGTTCTCGGCGAGGTCGATGCCCTGCAGCGGGTATTGCTTGACGTCGGGGTGCCAGCCGGTCGCGGCGGTCCAGCCGCAGATACCGACGAAGCCGGTCGCGGCCAGCGCAGCCGCGAATTTCAAAAGTGCGTGAGCCATGGGTCTTCTAGTTGCGAATGTGGAGGACGCAGATCAGCGTGAACAGCCGTCGCGCAGTGTCGAAATCGACCTCGATCTTGCCGTCGAGACGCTCCTTGAGCAGCTCGGCGGCTTCGTTGTGGACGCCGCGGCGGGCCATGTCGACCGTCTCGATCTGCGCCGGGGAGGATTGCCGGATCGCCTGGTAATAGCTGTCGCAGATCGCGAAATAATCGCGGATCGGCCGGCGGAACCGACCCAGCGCGAGCACCAGCGTCTCGAGATGCGTGTCGTCCTCGCGGTGGATATGGATGCCGAGGCGTCCTTCCTCCGACTGGAGCTTGATCTTGTACGGCCCCGTATAGCCGTCGGCATAGGCACGCTGCGGGGCGAAGTGATTGCCCTCGATCAGGTCGAAGATCGCGATCCGCCGCTCCTGCTCGACGTCAGGCGAACGCCAGCCGAGACTGGTCTCGTCGAGTTGCACGTCGATGATCCGCGGGTCGGCCATACCGGTTCGATAGCGGCGGACATTCGCCCTGTCACTTATCCCCAGCATTCCGGCGCGAGCGGCTTGGACGAGGACCCGTCCATCGCGTAGGTGCAGGGGATGGCAACTCTCGCATTCCCCGTTCCCGCGGTCCCCGAACCGCAGCAGCTTCCCCGCAACGTCGAGGCCGAGGCCGCGATGCTCGGTGCGATGATGATCGACAACCGGCTTGCCGACGATCTCGTCGACAAGCTCGAACCGGGGCATTTCTTCGAACCCGTCCACGGCCGGATATTCGCGGCGATCAAGACGCTGCGCGGCAACGACATGCTGGTGACGCCGGTGACGCTGCGGCCGATGTTCGATGCGGACGAGGGTATGCGCGAGTTGGGCGGGCCGGCGTATCTGGCTGGGCTGACGGGCAGCGGTGCAGGCCTGATCGGCGCGCGCCAGTTCGCGCAGCAGATCTATGACCTCGCGATGTTGCGTGCGCTCGTGTCGGTCGGCCGCACGCTGGTCGATCGCGCGATGGATACCTCCGAGGAGGTCAATCCGCGCGCGCAGATCGAACTGGCCGAGGAGGAGCTGTTCAAGGTCGCGGCGGATGGCGGTTCCGAGAACACGGTGAAATCGTTCGCGCAGGCGACGACCGCGGCGGTCAAGATGGCCGAGCGCGCACTGAACTCTGGCGGCAATCTGTCGGGTGTCACCACCGGCATCGATTCGATCAACGCGAAGATCGGCGGCATGCATCACAGCGATCTCATGATCCTCGCCGGCCGCCCGGGCATGGGCAAGACGTCGCTCGCCACCAACATCGCGTTCAATGCGGCGCGGCGCTGGATGCGCGACATGGCCGACGGGATCGCGCCGAAGGATTCGGTCGGCGCGAAGGTCGCATTCTTCTCGCTGGAAATGTCCGCCGATCAGCTCGCGACGCGTATTCTCGCCGAGCAGTCGCAGATCAGTTCCGAATCGCTCCGCATGGGTAAGATCAGCCGTACCGAGTTCGCGCAGCTCGCCGCTGCCGCTGCCGAGCTGGAGAATTTGCCGCTGTTCATCGACGATACCGGCGGTCTGTCGATCGGTGCGTTGCACACGCGCGTGCGCCGGTTGCAGCGTCGGCATAACAACGAGATCGGGCTGGTGGTGGTCGACTACCTCCAGCTGCTGTCGGGCTCGGGCAAGAGCAAGGACGGCAACCGCGTCCAGGAAATCTCCGAGATTTCGCGTGGGCTGAAGACGCTGGCGAAGGACCTCAACGTGCCCGTGCTGGCGCTGTCGCAGCTTTCGCGTGCGGTGGAATCGCGCGAGGACAAGACGCCGATGCTGTCGGATCTTCGCGAGTCGGGGTCGATCGAGCAGGACGCCGACATGGTCTGGTTCGTGTACCGCGAGGATTACTACGTCGCGTCGAAGGAGCCGAAGCGACCGGCGGAAGGGGATAGCTCGAAGATCTTCGAGGACCATGCGTCGTGGGCGGCGGAGATGGAGCGGGTCTACGGCTTGGCGGAGTTGATCATCGCCAAACAGCGCCACGGTGCGACCGGCAAGGTTCGGATGAAGTTCGATCCGACGATTACGAAGTTCTCGGATCTAGCGGAGTATTGAGTGTCTGAGTCCCTCGCCCCTTCGGGGAGAGGGAAGGGGCCCGCGGCTCTTGCCGTGGGAAGGGAGAGGGGAGTGTGGCTGGGGACGTCGCATCCCAACTCCCCTCTCCCTTCCGTCGCCAAGTGGCTCCTCCCTCCCTCTCCCCGTAGGGGCGAGGGAATTGGATCAAATCATCGGATCGTAGTCGGTGGGGGCGTGGATGCCGCATTCGACCTTGTCGAAACTGCGCCACCGACCAGCGCGCGGGTCCTCGCCGGGGGCGACTTTGGTCGTGCAAGGCGCGCAACCGATCGAGAGATAGCCCTGAGCCTCCAACGGATGCCGCGGCAATTCATGCTCCGCGAAATACGCGTCGAGCTTGGCCTTGTCCCAATCCGCCAGCGGGTTGATCTTCAGGCGGCCCTCGTCCTCCTCGAACCGCGGCAAGGCAGTACGGGTCCCCGACTGAAACCCCTTCCGCCCCGAAATCCAGGCATCGAACGGCGCCAGCGCCCGCCGCAGCGGCTCGACTTTCCGCAGATCGCAGCAGCCATCTGGATCGTACGACCACCGCAACCCCGTCTTGTCCTTGATCGCCAGCAACCGCGGATCGGGCCGGAACACGCGCAGGTCCGTGAACCCTAGTCTCTCCGCCAGTTCGTCACGGTACGCCAAGGTCTCCCCAAACATCTTCTGCGTATTCGTGAACACCACCGGCACATCGACATCGACCTGCGCGACCATGTGCAGCAGCACGGCCGACTCCGCGCCAAACGAAGACACCGCCGCGATCCGCCCGCGCAACTCGTCGACCAGCAGTTCGAACAGCATCTCCTGTGCGGAGACGCCTTCGAACCGCTCCTGCATCGCCATCGCATCGGCGCGCGTGAACGCCGGCGTGACGTCGATCATGTCGAGTTGGCGCGCGGGCTCACCCATGGCGCAGCTTCCACACCGGCACCGCGCCGTCCGCCGCCTTCTGGTACGGCGTATCGTAGCGCTCCAGACTCGCGCGCAGCACGTCGATATCGATCGGCGCCTGCGGTGCGAAGCTGTCGAACCCGCACCGCCGCATCAGCGGAATCTGGTCGACCAGCACGTCACCCTGCGCACGCAGTTCGCCGGTATAGCCCGCCTCGCGCAGGATCCGGGCGGACGAATAGCCACGCCCATCGCGGTAGCCGGGGAAGCTCACCTCGATCAGCGCAAGCTGGTCGATCTGCGGCAACAACGCACGTGCGTCGTCGCCCGCTTCCAGGCGAACGGCGGCCGCGTTGCTCTGCCCGATGAACGAATCGAGCGTCACCGCAGGCTCGTCATGCGGCTCGTCGTCGCGGAAGCGGAGCAGCGTCTGGTCCGGATACTCAACCATAGATCGCCTCCTTGAACGTCTCGAAGCCGACGCGGCGGTAGGTGTCGAGGAAGCGCTCGCCGGGATCGCGGACCTGAAGGTACCGATCGGTGACGCGCTCGATCGCGTCGACCACGCCATCCTCGGAGAAACCGGGCCCGGTGATCTTGGCGAGGCTGACGTCCTCCGCGCCCGAGCCGCCGAGCGAGAGCTGGTAATTCTCGGTACCCTTCTTGTCGACGCCGAGGATGCCGATGTGACCGGCATGGTGATGCCCGCACGCGTTGATGCAGCCGCTGATCTTGAGCTTCAGTTCGCCGAGATCGCGCTGCCGATCGAGGCTGCCGAAGCGAGTCGCGATCTTCTGCGCGAGCGGGATCGATCGCGCGTTGGCGAGGCTGCAATAGTCGAGGCCGGGGCAGGCGATGATGTCGCTGATCAGGTCGAGATTGGCTTCGGCGAGCCCTGCCTCGTTCAGCGCGGTCCAAAGGTTATGAAGGTTACGCCTATGAACGTGTGGCAGGACGATGTTCTGGGCGTGCGTGACGCGCAGTTCGTCGAAGCTGTAGCGCTCGGCGAGGTCGGCCATCAGGTCGATCTGGTCGGCCGAGGCGTCGCCGGGGATGCCACCGACCGGCTTCAAGCTGATCGTTACGATAGCGTAACCATCCTGCTTGTGGGTGCGGACGTTCTGGTCGAGCCAGACGGCGAAATCGGGGTCGCTGCGATCGATGTCCGTGCCAGCGTCCGTGTCGAACGCTGGCGCACCGAAGTGGCTCGTGATGCGCTCCAACTCAGCCCGCGGGGGATCGAGCCCAAGGCCCTTCACAGCGGTGAACTCCTCCTCGACCTGGCGGCGATATTCGTCGGGGCCGATCTCGTGGAGCAGGATCTTGATCCGCGCCTTGTAGATGTTGTCGCGCCGGCCATAGCGATTGTAGACGCGCAGGCACGCCTCGAGATAGCTCATCAGATCGTCGGCGGGGACAAAGTCGCGGATTTCGTGGCTGATCATCGGCGTGCGGCCCATGCCGCCGCCGACGAAGATCTTCGCGCCGAGCTCACCGTCGCGGACGTGCAGCCCGATGCCGATGTCATGGAGCCGCATCGCCGCGCGATCCTCGTTCGCCGCGATCACGCAGATCTTGAATTTGCGCGGCAGGTACGTGAATTCCGGGTGGAACGTCGACCATTGGCGGATCAGCTCTGCCCAGGGTCGCGGGTCGGCGACCTCGTCCGCGGCAGCACCGGCGAACTGATCCGAGCTGATGTTGCGGATACAATTGCCCGAGGTCTGAATGGCGTGCATCTCGACCGTCGCCAATTCTTGGAGGATGTCCGGGGTCTGGTCGAGCTGGATCCAGTTGAACTGGATGTTCTGCCGCGTGGTGAAGTGGCCGTACCCGCGATCATACTTCCGCGCGATGTGGCCGAGCATCCGCATCTGCCGCCCGTCAAGCGTCCCGTACGGCACCGCAACGCGCAGCATGTACGCGTGCAATTGCAGGTAAAGCCCGTTCATCAGCCGCAACGGCTTGAACTGGTCCTCGGTCAGCTCGCCCGAAAGGCGGCGGCGGACCTGGTCGCGGAACTCGTCGACGCGCTGGTCGACGATCGCCTGGTCGTATTCGTCGTATTTATACATGTCAGATTACCCAGCTGCCGGCGTTGGGGTCGGCGGGTTTGAGAGTCAGGTCGGGCCGCATCGTGGGCCCGAGAGCGCGGATGCGGTCCTTGATGTGGGCGGGGCGGGGGCCGTCGTCGGTCAGCGTGGCCTCGATCAGATACGGCACGTTGACGCGGCGCGCGCCTTCCTCCGCCTGGAGGATGGCCTCACCCGCGACGCCGACATCGGCAGCGTCCTCGATGTGGCGCGACCAGCCATTGCCGGTCCACCAGACAACATCGCCGGTGGGAAGGTCGTTTCCGGTCAGCAGCTTCATGCGGCGGCGTCCTCTGCTACGCGGGCCCAGCGGGCGAGTTTGTCTTTGGCGTCCGACAGTTCGACGACCTCGCCGACGACGATGATCGCGGGGCTTTTCACCGCCTCGCGCGCTACCATGGCGCCGAGATCGGCGAGTAGCGTCCGGATCGCACGGCTGCCCTGCAACGTGCCGCGTTCGAGCACGGCAACGGGCATGTCTGGTGCGACGCCGTCGGCCATCAGCTTGTCGGCAATCTCGGTCGCGGTGGCGATGCCCATGTAGATCACGAGCGTGCGGCCCTGGCCGGCGAGCCCGGACCAGTCCTGCTCGGTCAGCCCCTTGCACTGGCCCGCGACGAAGCTGACTGCGCTGGAATGATCGCGGTGGGTGAGCGGCAGCATGGCTTCCGCAGCGCAACCTAGTGCAGCCGAGACGCCGGGAATGACTTCGACGGGGAGACCGGCAGCGCGAACCGCCTCGACCTCCTCGCCGCCGCGGCCGAACACGAACGGGTCGCCACCCTTGAGCCGGATGACGATCGCGCCGGTCTTCACGTGCGCGATGATCAGCGCGTTGATCGCCTCCTGCGGCAGCGTGTGGCGCGCGCGCTGCTTGGCGACCGAGATGCGCTGAGCCCCCGGCGGCGCGATGTCGAGCACGCGCGGATCGATCAGCCCGTCATGCACGACGACGTCGGCAGTCTTCAGCGCCTCGACAGCGCGAACGGTGAGGAGTCCGGGATCGCCCGGGCCCGCCCCGACGAGGATGACGCGCCCGCGGGCGGTGGGGTCTAGGAGGCTTGCCATGCGACCGGAGATGGGCGGATGGGCGCTGCGCTGCAACCGAATGATGCTTTGGCGGGAGGTAGGATTGCTTTTGCGCTGGTAGATCAAGGTGGCTGTCGGCGAACCGGACGATCCTCACCCGCCAGGGGGAGGTGGCGCGTAGCGACGGAGGGGGAGGACACGGAAGAGGCGTAATCGCTTACCTCCCCCTCCGTCTGGCAAGTGCCAGCCACCTCCCCCTGGCGGGGGAGGATCAGATTATGAGGTGATCAGCCGTCGGCAAGTCCGATCCCAATCGACGCACGCGCGCTTTCGGACTCGCTGCTGACCACCGGATACGCGCAGTAGTCGGCTGCATAATAGGCGCTTGGGCGGTGGTTGCCCGACCAGCCGATGCCGCCGAACGGCGCGCCGCTCGAGGCACCATTGGTGGGCTTGTTCCAGTTGACGATGCCGGCGCGGATGTTCGCCCAGAAGCGGTCGTAGAGCGCGGGAGTCTGGCTGATCAGCGAGGCTGACAGGCCGTAGCGCGTGTTGTTCGCCTCGGCGATCGCGGCGTCGAAATCGTCGACGCGGACGACTTGCAGGATCGGGCCGAACAGCTCGATATCGGGGCGGTCTGCGATATCGGTGACGTCGATCAACGCGGGTTTCAGGAACGGCAGGTCCCCGACCGGGCGTTCGAGATGGCGGATCGGGCGGCCACCGCGCGTGAGCAGTTCGAGGAAGCTCTCGGTCAGCTGCTCGGCGGCTTCGTTGTCGATCACCGGGCCCATGAACGGGGCGGGGTTGGCGTGCGGTTCGCCGACGATGATCCGGCCGACCATCTTGTCGACGGTCGCGATCAGCGGGTCATAGAGCTTGGTGTCGACGATCAGTCGCCGCGCCGCGGTGCAGCGCTGACCGGCGGTGGTGAAGGCCGACTGGATGATCAGGATCGCCGCGGTGTGCAGATCGGGCGTGTCCCAGACCACGATCGGGTTGTTGCCGCCCATCTCGAGCGCGAGGATCTTCTCGGGCTTGTCGGCGAACGCGCGATTGAGCGCGAGGCCGGTGCGTGCCGAGCCGGTAAACAACAGGCCATCGATATCTGGATGTGCGGCGAGTGCCTTGCCCTCGTTCGGGCCACCGATCACGAGACGGATGCATTCGGGCGGTACGCCGGCGGCGCGGAAGCATTCGACGAGGAACGCGCCGACGGCAGGGGTCTTTTCGGATGGCTTGAAGACGACTGCGTTGCCGGCGATCAGCGCGGGGACGATGTGGCCGTTGGGCAGATGTGCGGGGAAGTTGTACGGCCCGAGCACGGCCAGCACGCCGTGCGGCTTGTGGCGGACGGCGATCCGCGATCCCATCGTCGCTTCGAGGCGGCGTTGCGCCGTGCGGTCAGCATAGGCGCTGACCGAGATGTCGACCTTGGCGATGACCGTCTCGACCTCGCCCCGTGCTTCCCAGATCGGCTTGCCGGTTTCGCGCGCGATCAGGTCGGTGAACGCGTCGTTGCGCTGGCGGACGATGTTCGCGAAACGCCGCATCGTCTCGATCCGGAAGGCGAGTGGTTTCGACGCCCAACTCGACCAGCCGGCGCGCGCGCAGGCGACCTCGGCATCGACGTCGCCGATCGGATGGCGCCAGAGGACCGCGCCGGTGGCTGGCTCGTAGGAGATGATCTCGTCGGACATGGTGCCGCTCTTGCCCCAAATCGGGTTTGATTCCAATTAATCGGCCAGTGCCTGGCTCATGCCGCGGATCACGGCCACTTTTGCATTTAGTGCTGTCCAATCGTCGTGCTCGGCGATCGGGACCCAAATCGCTTCGACCTCGTCGATGAGCATGCTGCAGGGCTCGCCCGACCAATAGGGGTGCGAGCGGTCTTTCCGGGGTTCGTAGGACGCGAGTGCGGCGCGGACTTCGGCCCAGGGTTCGTCGTAGGTGCCGGGCAGATCCCCACCGAATGCGTCGAAGAAGAACCGGTCGATCCCGACGCCGGAGGTGCGGAGCGCGCGTTCGGTGGCCTGGACGAGGTCGCGGTCGGTATCGGGATCGCGCGGGCGGACGCCGAGGCGCCAGAGGATCGCCTCCGTGACTTCCGATTGATAGCGCGGACCGAACTGGTCGAGCGCCGCCACCAGCGGGTCGCTCTCGGCTATCTGGCGGAGCGCAACGGCGAGTTGCATCACGTCCCAGTGGATCGCCTCGGGCTGGCGACCGAACGCGTAGAGTCCTTGATGGTCGAAATAGGCGGCGGTGAACGCCGGGTCCCAGGTCGGGGCGAAGCGCCACGGGCCGTAGTCGAAGCTCTCCCCAGTGACGTTGATGTTGTCGGAATTGAGCACGCCGTGGACGAACCCTGCCGCCATATAGCGTGCGGCGAGACGCGCGGTGCGGCCGACGACGAGGCCGAGCAGGCGGACCGGATCGTCGCTGTCCTCGTCGTAGAGGTTGCGCAGCGTGTAGCCGACGAGCTTGCGTAAGGCGGCTTCGTCGCGGTGGTAGGCGAGACGCTGGAAGCTGCCGATGCGGACGTGGCTGTGATTGAGGCGGACGAGAACCGCCGAGCGCGTCGGGCTTGGTTCGTCGCCGCGTTGGAGTTCCTCGCCGGTCTCGATCAGCGACAGCGTCCGCGAGGTGGGGACGTTGAGCGCTTCGAGCAGCTCCGTCGCGAGGATTTCGCGGACACCGCCCTTGAGTGTGAGGCGGCCGTCGCCCGCGCGGCTCCACGGCGTCTGGCCGGATCCCTTGGTACCTAGGTCCATCAACCGGCCTCGGTCATCCCGCATCTGCGCAAAGGTGAAGCCGCGGCCGTCGCCGAGATCCGGATTGTAGTTGCGAAACTGATGGCCGTGGTAGCGGAGCGCGACCGGCTGGGGGAGCGTGCCGGGGAGCGGCTCGAACCGGCCGAAATGACGCGTCCATTCGTCGTCGGTGAGCGTGTCGACCCCGATCTGCGCGGCGGCGCGATCGTTGCGGAAACGGGTTCGCGTCTCGGGGAAGTCGGCGGGCGCGACGGGGTCGAAGAAGCCGTCGCCGAGGTCGAGGAGCTTTGCTTCGGGGCGATAGGCTTGCGGGGAGATGGGCATGCGGCGATATGGTGGCCGCTACCCGAAGGACGCAACCATGGCCGCTTACGAAAACCTCTATTGGTGGTCCAACGACGGGCTGAGACTGCACGCGAGGGACTATCCGGGCGGCGCGGAAGGCCAGCCGCCAATCATTTGCATGCCCGGCCTGACGCGGAATGCGCGCGATTTCGATGCGCTCGCGGCCAGGCTGGCAGGGCGCTGGCGCCTGATCGCGGTGGACTTTCGTGGGCGCGGCGAGAGCGCGTATGCGAAAGACCCGATGTCGTACGTCCCGCTGACGTACGTGCAGGACGTCGAGGCATTGCTGACCGACCAGGGTATCGATCGGTACATCGCGTTCGGGACGTCGCTGGGCGGTATCGTAACGATGCTGATGGCTGGGCCATCGCGGGGCCGGATGGTGGCGGCGCTGCTCAACGACGTCGGGCCGGAGATCGATGCGCAGGGGCTGTCGCGGATCCGCGGCTATGTCGGCAAGGCGAGCGTCTTCCCGACCTGGATGCACGCCGCGCGCTGCGTTTCGGAGAACAACGCCGACGTCTATCCCGACTGGCAGATCGAGGATTGGCTGGCGATGGCCAAGCGGCTGTACCGACTCAACAGTTCGGGGCGGATCGTGCTCGATTACGACCTGAAGATCGCCGAGCCGTTCCGCGTGCCGGGGAACGAGGCGGGGCCGGATATGTGGCCGGCGCTGGCGTCGTTGCGCGACGTGCCGACGCTGATCGTCCGCGGTGGACGCTCGGACCTGCTCTCGGCGGCGACGGCGGAGCGGATGGCGGCATCGCTCGATCAGGCCGAACTGGTGACGGTGCCGGGCGTCGGCCACGCGCCGACTCTGAGCGAGACGATGCTGCAGGAGCCGATCGACCGGTTGCTGGCGCGCGCGCTTGAGGGGGCGGCGATCCGCGCTTAGGGACATCCGGCTGGGACTGCGCGTTTGGCGTCGACCTTACTGACAAGCCGGGAAACTCGATGACCGAACGCGCCGACCTCCACACGACCGCCCGCCCGCTGAAGGGCCGTCGCGCGATCATTACCGGGGGCACGACCGGGATCGGCCGGGCGATCGCGGTGATGCTCGCGGCGAACGGTGCCAAGGTCTATATCTGTGGGCGCGACGAGCGGTTCCTGGCCGATGCGCTGACGCACATCCGCGAAGTCGGCGAAGGCGACGGGATGATCACCGAACTCGCCGACCCCGACAAGGTCCGCGCGTTCTTCGATGCGGGCGAGGCGTATCTAGGCGGGTTCGACATCACCGTCATCAACGCCGCGGTAGCGGCCGGTGGCCTTACGCAGATGAGCGAGGACGAATTGCGCTACGCGATCGCGGTCGATTTTACCGCGTACCTGCTCAGCGCGCATCATGCGGCGCACCGGATGACGCCGATCGGCGACATGGTCATCATCGGCTCGCTCAGCGCGCATATACTTGGGCCAAGCTCAACGGTGTATGCCGGGATCAAGTCGGGTATCGCGGGTTTTTCCGAAGCGTTGCGGCGCGAACTGGGGCCGAAGGGTATTCGTGTGTCTCTGGTCGAGCCGGGCAAGGTCGGGTCGGACATGCAGTATCCCGACGTGCCCGACGACAAGCAGCGCCAGATGATCGAGGCGGAGCAGATGCTGCGCGGCGAGGACATCGCGGCGGGGGTCGAGTTCGTGCTGACGCAGCCGACCCGGACCGTGATCCAGCAGATCGTGATCGTCCCGCGGGCGCTCGAGGGGGAGTAATCCCTTCTGTTCTCCCGCGAAGGCGGGAGCCCAGGGTCACTGGGAACGGCGTTTGTGGCTCCTGGGCCCCCGCCTTCGCGGGGGAACAGCCAGAGCGCTGAGGTAACCACTTAGGAGGCTTCCATGTTCGACCAGCTCGTCTTCACCCCCGCCGACATCGATCTGTCGCGCTCGCCACTGGCGGGGAAGGTCGGCGCGGAGACCTATGTGCTCGGTGCGTTCAATCCCGGGATGACGCGGCTGGCGAATGGCAATTTGCTGTTGATGGTGCGCGTGGCGGAGGCGCTTAAGCAGCCGGTCAAGAACGGCAACGTCCATGCGATCCGCTGGGAAGACGGCGCGTATGTGCTCGACGCTTGGCCGCTGACGATGGTGGATACCAAGGATCCACGCAAATTCCTGATCCCCGGCGGCGGGTGGAAGGTGATGGCGCTGACGTCGCTGTCGTGGCTGCTGCCGGTCGAGCTCGAGCCTGAGGGCCGCTCGGTGGTCGCGGTGCATTACGACAAGGCGATCGCGCCGCGGACGTCATACCAATGCTACGGCGTCGAGGATGCGCGGATCTCGAAGGTCGGCGACCGCTATCTGATGACCACCTGCTCGGTCAGCCCGGAGCGGCATTCGACGACGCTATATTCGTCCGCTGATGCGCTCGACTGGCAGCTCGAGGGGATCGTGCTCGATCACCAGAACAAGGACATGCTGATCTTCGAAGGGCTGATTGACGGGCAGTACTGGGCGCAGACCCGCCCGCTCGGCGACCTGTATTTCGCCTATCCGCCGGGCAGCGAGTGGCGCAGCGGACCGTCGATCAACCTGTCCCGGTCTCCGGACGCGCTCCATTGGAAGCCGCATGACAAGCTCGGCATCCGGCCGCATGCGGCCACCGTCTCGACCGCGCGGATGGGCGGCGGCGCGCCTCCGATCCTGACCGATCGCGGGTGGCTGACGCTGTGGCACGGGGTGGAGCCATCGGGCGTGGTCGGGATTTACCGGACGTACTGGTCGATCCTCGACAAGGACGATCCCTCGATCACGGTGGCGACCGAGCATGCCGCACTGCTGGAGCCGAACCCGGCGCTGACCGAGCCGTTGAAGGACAGCATGTACCTCGACAACGTCGTCTTCACGACGGGCATCGCCGACGCGGGCGACTTCTACGTGGTGGTCAGTGGTGAGGCGGATCTGGCATGCCGGATCACGCACATCGCCAAGGAAGTGTTCGCAGGCTGAGCGCTAGCCCGGAGGGAGGACGCGGTGCGCAGCCTCCCTCCTGGAAAGTCGGGTCAGCAGCGGCCGAACGACTTCGAAACGACGACATGGCCGGCGACCGAGATCGTGACCTTCACGCCGGTAGGGATGCCCCATGTCGTGCAGATGTCGAGGCAAGCCTGCGCTGCGGTTCCGCTGGGGAAGATCGACGGAATGGGCAGGCAGATCGAGCCGAACCCTAGTGGCAGATTGACGCAGACCTGTCCGTTGTTAACCGTGACGCTGATACACCCGCCGGCTAGTACCAAGGCGCCGCCATTGGAAACGTCGGTCTCCGCACTAACCGAAGCAATATTGGCCGACTTTGCATGTTGCGCAGCGGCGTCGAGAGCACTCTGGATCTGTTTTGGGTCGAAATCATAGGCAGCCATGACGGTCATCCTTTTATTGCCGGTATTCCGGTTCAGCTGTTTTACGGGCTAGGTCGCATAAGGCTCAACGCGAACATTGTCCGTTTCGCTTGGCTATCGATGCAAAGACTTGGATGAATGGTCCGATTCGACGGCAATACTGTACCGATGCAGATTGTGTTGCCAGCGCTCGCGCACGGTAAGTCCGCACGCGCCCTTGAAAGCGCTCGCGAAAATCGGCATCGCGTCGGCCATGGCCGCTCCCGTCAACATCCTCCACCTCCACTCCTCGTTCGACCTAGGAGGGAAGGAAGCGCGCGCGGTTCGGCTGATGAATGCGTTCGGCGATCGCGCGAAACACACCATCGTGTCGGGCGTGCCCGATGCGCTGAGCGCGCGGGACTCGATCGCGAAGGGGGTGCGCTACGAGATCGCGCAGAACCCGCCGCCGCTGACGGGCAAGCCTTCGGTCGCGCGCTACGAGGCGATAGCGCAGTATATGCGGCGGTTCGATCTGGTGCTGACGTACAACTGGGGCGCGATCGACGGGGCAATGGCGCGACGGGCGTTCGCCAAAGGCGCGCCGCCGCTGGTGCATCACGAGGATGGGTTTAACGCCGACGAGGCGAACGGGCTCAAGATCGAGCGCAACATCTACCGGCGGCTCGCGCTGGGCGCGGCGCATGCGCTGGCGGTGCCGTCCGAGGTGCTGGAAGGCATCGCGCTGAAGACGTGGAAGCAGCCGCGCGAGCGGGTCCACCGGATCGTCAACGGAATCGGCACCGCCTATTACGCGCAGAAGCCCGAACCCAAGGCGATTCCGGGATTTACGCCCAACGCAAAGGAAGTCGTGATCGGCGCGCTGGCGGGCCTTCGAGACGTGAAGGACCTGACTGCGCTGGTGCGTGCGGTCGGTGGCGTTTCCGGGCGGGTTCGCCTCGTGATCGTCGGGGAGGGGCCGGAGCGCGCGAACATACTGCAGGCCGCTGCGGCGATGGGGATGGCGGACAAGCTGGTACTGCCCGGATTCCTCGATCGGCCGTACCGCTATATTGGCCATTTCGACATGCTGGCGCTGTCGTCGCGGAGCGAGCAGTTTCCGATCTCGGTGGTCGAGGCGATGGCGGCCGGCTTGCCGATCGCGAGCTACCCGGTCGGCGATATCAGGCGAATGGTCTCGCCGGAGAATTTGCCGTTCGTGACCGAACTCCCCGGCGAAGTGCGATTGCGCGACGCGTTGCAGGCGCTGGTCGCCGATCCCGTGTTGCGCGCCTCGGTCGGCGCCGCGAACCAGGCCAAGGCGCGGGCTGAATTCGACGAAGCGGTTATGATCGCTCGCTATCGTGCGTTGTACGAAGACGCACTCGGACGGCCTGGCGTACTAGGCGAACTACTAACCTAGGTCGTAATATTGCTCGCGCGTTGCGTCCTTGCGATATAGGGGGCCGTATTTTCCGGGAGAGGTGACGTCGTGTTCAAGGGCCTGAAGCCTATCGTCTATAACGGTCGGGAAGTCTGGCCTCTGGTTGAGGGCGGCAAGGGCGTCGCCGCGACCAACCACGCGTCGGCCGGCGCCTGGGCTGCGGCCGGGGGCATCGGCACCGTCTCGGCAGTCAACGCCGACAGCTACGATCCCGAAGGCAAGATCATCCCGCAGGTCTATGCGGCGCTGACACGACGCGACCGGCACGAGGAGCTCGTTCAGTACGCGATCGAGGGCGCGGTCCAGCAGGTCGAGCGCGCGTACGAGATCGCTGACGGCAAGGGCGCGATCAACATCAACGTGCTGTGGGAAATGGGCGGCGCGCAGCGGATCCTGCACGGCGTGCTCGAACGCACCCGCGGCAAGGTGGCCGGCGTCACCTGCGGTGCGGGCATGCCGTACAAGCTGTCCGAGATCACTGCGTCCTACGGCGTCAGCTACCTGCCGATCGTCAGCTCCGGCCGTGCCTTCCGCGCGCTGTGGAAGCGCGCCTATTCGAAGGCAGCCGAGTGGCTTGCCGCGGTGGTGTACGAGGATCCGTGGCTTGCAGGCGGGCATAACGGCCTGTCGAATGCCGAGGACCCGTTGAAGCCGCAGGACCCGTATCCGCGCGTGAAGGAACTGCGCGACGTGATGCGCGAAGGCGGCATCAGCGACGACGTGCCGATCGTGATGGCGGGCGGCGTCTGGTATCTGCGCGACTGGAACGACTGGATCGACAATCCCGAGCTCGGCACGATCGCGTTCCAGTTCGGCACGCGGCCCTTGCTGACGCGCGAGAGCCCGATCCCGCAGGGGTGGAAGGACGCGTTGACGCAGATCGAGGAAGGCGATGTGCTGCTGCATAAGTTCTCGCCGACTGGGTTCTATTCGTCGGCAGTGCGCAATCCGTTCCTGCGCTCGCTGGAAGCACGCTCCGAGCGCCAGATCGCGTTCTCGACGCAGGAGGCTGGCGATCATGTGTTCCAGCTCGACGTCGGCGTGAAGGGCAAGAACTTCTGGGTGACGCGCAACGATTTGCTGCGTGCGCGGCAGTGGTTCGGCGAGGGCTACACAGATGCGCTGAAGACGCCGGACAACACGCTGGTGTTCGTCAGCCCGACCGAGAAGGGCATGATCCGCAAGGACCAGGCCGACTGCATGGGCTGCCTGTCGCAATGCTCGTTCTCGAGCTGGGCGGATACCGAGACTAACTCGACCGGACGCCTCGCCGACCCACGCAGCTTCTGCATTCAGAAGACGTTGCAGGACATCGCGCACGGCGGGGACATCGACCAGAATCTGATGTTCGCGGGCCATGCGGCGTATAATTTCAAGAAGGATCCGTTCTATTCGAACGGGTTCGTGCCAAGCGTCGGGCAGCTGGTCGACCGGATTTTGACGGGGGATTGAGGCCTTTCCATCAGGCCGGGCCTCAGGGTCGCTCGACTTGTCCGGGCACCGTTCTGTCCAGCGGTGCACCTCCCCGGCGAAGGCCGGGGTCCAGGTGGAGAGGTCGCAGTAACGGAGCTCTGCGTGACATAGCAGCGTCCCCTAACTGGACCCCGGCCTGCGCCGGGGAGGTGAAGCAACTGCTGACAACGTCTCGATAGACACTTTAAGTCTACCGAGGTCCTGAGCCGGAACTGCCGAGTTGTGGCGCTAGCTTGCGTTTTTCAGTAGCTGAGCGAGTAGAAACAACAATGGCTCTACACGCCTGGTGGTTGTTCGTAGTCGCGGTGTTCCTGTTATGCGGGACGCCCGGACCAAACATGCTGCACGTCATGACGCGCAGCATTGCCTTCGGTGCGCGGCGGAGCGTCGCGGCGATGGCGGGGTGCCTGACCGCGCTGGTGCTCGTGCTGGCGGCGTCGGCAGCAGGCGTGTCCGCGTTGCTGGCGGCGTGGCCGCGGGTGTTCGATGCGCTGCGCTATGGCGGCGTTGCGTATCTGATATTCCTCGGGATTAAGGCGTGGCGCGGGGCGGGGTCTCCGATCGACGTCGGCGACGATACGTCGCCGGTGGCACTTCCCCCGACCGTATCGGCGTGGCGGCTGTATCGCGGCGGGTTCGTGATCGGGATCAGCAATCCCAAGCTGCTGTTGTTCGCCGCCGCCTTCCTGCCGCAGTTCGTCGACCGCGCGTCACCGCAGGCGCCGCAGTTCGCGATACTCGTCGTGACTTTCGCGGTGGTCGAGAGCTTTTGGTACGGCGTGTATGCAGCCGGTGGGCGGACGCTCGCGCGCTATCTGACGCGCCCGGCGTTGCGGCGCGCCTTCGACCGTGTGACGGGGGCGATCTTCGTCGGGTTCGGTCTTGCTTTGCTGCGGGTGCGAGCATAGCCAAAGCATGCCGCGCCATTGCCGTTCGGAGCGATAGCGCGCATAGTGGAGGCATCGCGGCGCTTCGTACGGGCAGGCTGCGACTGAGAGATGCTTTGCGCTCCCGCTCCGAGCCGGGAATGCCGCATGACGATCTATTCTTTCTTCGTGATCTCAGGGGCCGCATCGTGACGACGGGCACCGAAACGGTCGTGCCGATCTCGCGCGCCGTCAACGTCAGCGTTGAACAGCCTCAGGTCGTTGCGATGTGCAAGAAGCATGACGCGATCATCAGTGCGATCGAGACGCTGCCATCAGGTGGCACGCGCGTCGTGCTGATGAACAGTGCCGATGCCGCGAAGATCATCAAGGCGTTCGGGTCGAAGGTTCTGACCGGGAACGTCGCGCGAACACATTGGATGCGCGCGGTTTAAGATCGCTGCGATCCTCCCCCGCAGGGGGAGGTGGCTGGCCCTTGCCAGACGGAGGGGGAGGAAAGGACAACCTTTGTTCCGCGTCCTCCTCCTCCGTCACCTTCGCTGACACCTCCCCTGGCGGGGGGGGATCGTCCATCGATCAGTCGGCGACAGTGCCGACGACCGCGCCACCAGCGCCGCCAACGGCTGCGCCCTTCTCGACGCTACCACCGGTCGCGGCGGCAACGCCTGCGCCACCGGCTGCACCGATGCCCGCGCCCTTGAGCGTCGAGCATGCGCTCATCGAGACGGCGGATGCGACCAGCAGGGCGGAAACGGCAAACTTCTTCATCTTGGATACTCCTGTCTCTCCGGGGGTATCCAACAAATGCTGCACCGCGGCATCGGTTCCAAATCTTGATTTAGATTGTATCGACGGGTTCAGACCCACCCGTCGAGCACCTGATCCGGCGGGCGATGGCCATCGGCCCACATCCGGATATTCTGGATGACGCGCTCGCCCGATGCCATTCGCCCCTCGAGCGTTGCGGAGCCCATGTGCGGCAGCATCACGACGTTGGGCAGAGCAAGCAATCGCGGATCGATCACCGGCTCGTGTGCCCAGACGTCGAGACCTGCGCCCGCCAGCTTGCCCGCCTCCAGTGCATCGACCAGCGCACCTTCGTCGACGATCCCGCCGCGCGCCGCGTTGATGAGGTACACGTGCGGCTGCATAAGGCCGATCCGGCGGGCGTCGATCAGGTCGCGGCTATCGGCATTCAAGGGCGTGTGGATCGTGACGATGTCGACCGCCCCGAGCATGTCGTCGAGCGATGCGTGGAAGGTGGCGACCAGTTGCGCCTCGCGGACCGCGGGCAGGCGGGTGCGGTTATGATAATGGATCGTCAGCCCGAACGCGCGCGCCCTCAGCGCGACCGCCTGGCCGATCCGTCCCATCCCAACGATCCCGAGCGCCTTGCCGCCGATTCGATGGCCCAGCATGCCGCCCGGGCTCCAGCCGTTCCACTGGCCGGACCGTACCAGCTTCTCGCCCTCGGCCAGCCGCCGCGGTACCGACAGGATTAGCGCCATCGTCATATCGGCGGTGTCCTCGGTGAGCACTCCCGGCGTGTTGGTGACGATGATCCCGCGTGCGCGTGCCGCCTTCAGGTCGATGTGGTTCACGCCCGCACCGTAGTTCGCGATCAGCTTCAGACGGTCGCCCGCGCCGGCGATCAGTGCGGCGTCGATGTCGTCGGTCACGGTCGGCACGAACACGTCGCAATCGGCCATCGCCGCGGCGAGCTGGTCGCGGTCGAGCTTCACATCGGCGCGGTTGTTCTGCGTGTCGAACAGCGCCTCCATCCGATCCATCAGCGTATCGGCCAGCTCGCGGGTGACGACGACCTTGGGGTTCGGACAGCGGCGTGTGTCGATCATGCGACCGGCTTGGCGAAGGCGCTCGTGCCCGTCAACGTTCCGTCAACGTCGGGGCCGCAACTTCGGTTGAGGAAAGCGGTTGGTCGCGATAGGAGTTCGGCTCGCCAGTTAGGACATGACCATGCGCATTCTCGCCGCCGCGCTTTCCGCTCTTGTTGCCGCTGCGCTGGTGCCCGACCCCGTGGCGGCTGCCGACGCGACGAAGAAGAGCGTGCCCTATTACGCGTCGATCTCGGCGTCGCGCGCGCGGATGCGGACCGGGCCGGCGCGGACGTATCCGGCGAGCTGGCTGTATCAACGCCAGGATCTCCCGATCAAGGTGGTCGCGATCTTCAAGGAATGGCGCAAGGTCGCTGATCCCGATGGCACGGAAGGCTGGATGCAGGCGAACCTGCTCAGCGGCACGCGCACCGCGATCGTCCACGGCGCGGGGCCGGTGGAGATGCGCGAGAAGCCCGTCTCGTCCGCCAAATTGCTTTGGCGCGCAGCGCCGGGCGTGGTCGGGCGGCTGAGCCAGTGCGGCAATGGCTGGTGTAGAATGGACGTGAAGGGGCAGGCGGGGTTTGTGCAGATCGGTGGTCTCTGGGGTGTCGAGGCCGGTGAGGCTCTGCCGTGAGTGTTTGAGGGGGCTTGATGATGGCGTAATGTGGACACCGACCAACCCCCGCCCCCCCTTTTAGGGAGGGGGAGGTCAGCGGATCAGTTCATCAATTCCACCGCCATCGCAGTCGCCTCTCCGCCGCCGATGCAGAGCGAGGCAAGCCCGCGTTTTTGGCCAGTCGTCTCCAACGCCGAAAGCAACGTCGCCAAAATCCGCGCGCCGCTTGCACCGATCGGATGGCCTAGCGCGCACGCGCCGCCGTGGATGTTCACCTTGTCGTGCGGCAAGCCAAGGTCGCGCATCGCGATCATCGCGACGACGGCGAAGGCTTCGTTGACCTCGAACAGGTCGATGTCCGACGCCGACCAGCCGG
The DNA here is from genome assembly GCF_059691795.1 of Sphingomonas sp. 320_CC. Classification (NCBI taxonomy): domain Bacteria; kingdom Pseudomonadati; phylum Pseudomonadota; class Alphaproteobacteria; order Sphingomonadales; family Sphingomonadaceae; genus Sphingomonas; species Sphingomonas sp. 320_CC. Next base: position 1,410,562 of record NZ_JCAWAE010000001.1, read on the forward strand.
CCTTTTCCATAGCCTTCCGCATCGCGAACACCGGCGCGGTCGTGAACAGGGCCGGGGCGTGGGCATGCGCGGCGTGTGCAACGACGCGCGCGATCGGAGTAATGCCAAGGCGCTCTGCAACGCTCGCACGCGTCATCACCAAGGCGGCAGCACCGTCGGAAATCGACGAGGCATTGGCGGCGGTGATCGTGCCCTCCTTCGAGAAGGCAGGCTTCAACGTCGGGATCTTGGCGACGTCGCCCTTCGCCGGCTGCTCGTCGAGCGAGACCGTGGTAGTGCCCTTCCGCCCCGCAATATCGACGGAGACGATCTCGCGGTCGAAAGCGCCGGACTTCTGCGCGGCTTGTGCCCGGTGCAGCGACTCGATCGCGTAGTCGTCCATCTGCTGGCGCGTGAACTGGTATTCGTGCGCGGTGTCCTCGGCGAAATTGCCCATCAGCTTGCCGGGTTCGTACGCATCCTCGAGCCCGTCGAGATACATGTGGTCGTACATCCGGTCATGCCCGATCCGCGCGCCGCCTCGGTGGCTCTTGGAAAGGTACGGCGCGTTGGTCATGCTCTCCATGCCGCCCGCGACGAGCAGGTCGACCGACCCAGCCGCGAGCGCATCGGCGGCTAGGATCGCCGCCTGCATCCCCGAACCGCACATCTTGTTGACCGTCGTCGCCTCGACGTGATCGCCGAGCCCGGCGTTGATCGCAGCCTGTCGCGCCGGCGCCTGGCCGAGCCCGGCGGGGAGCACGCAGCCCATGTAGATCCGCTCGATCTCGGCCGCCGAAACGCCCGAGCGCTCGACCGCACCGCGCACCGCATCGGCGCCAAGCTGCGTCGCGGTCGCGCCGGCAAGCGCACCCTGGAACGACCCCATTGGCGTACGTGCGTAGGACAGGATGACGATAGGATCTCGATCGGCGGCCACTTCACTCTCCATATATTCTTCTGCCCCCGTATCTGGGGTTGATGTGCGGCAATACAAAGCACCGCGGGATGCGCCTAGACCTCCCGTCATGGAAACACTCATCACGACGCTCAAATGGTGTGCAGCAGGGTCGGGGGTGATCGCCGCCTTCATGGTGTCGCTCGATTTCGGGCGGCGCGTGACGGGGTGGGGGTTCGTGCTGTTCGTTGCCTCGTCGATCGCGTGGCTGAGCGGTGCGGCCTTGACCGGGGACTGGGCGCTGGGCACGCAGAACATCGTGTTGTTCGGGATCAACCTCCTCGGCGTGTATCGCTACCTAGTGCGGAAAACAGGTGTCTGAGGCTGCGTTCTGGGCGGTGCTGCTGGGCGTGCTCGGGGCGATCATCGGCAGCTTCGTCGCGGCGCTGGTGACGCGCTGGCCCGACGGGCGATCGGTGATGCAGGGGCGCTCGGCGTGCGATGGCTGCGGGCGGACACTCCGCGCGGTCGAGCTGGTGCCGTTGGTGAGTGCGCTCGTCCTGCGCGGTCGGTGCCAAGGATGCGGCGTTGCGATCAGTCCGGTGCACTGGCGGATCGAGTTGGCGGGGTTGGCGATCGGCTTGGCAGCGGGGATCGTCGCACCGGGGACGGTCGGCATCGCCGGCGCGGTGTTCGGATGGCTGTTGCTGGCGTTGGCAAGCCTCGACCTCGTCGCATTCTGGCTGCCCGATCGGCTGACGATCCTGCTGGCTGCGACCGGGCTCATTGGCGCCGCGCTTGGTATCGACCCGCCGCTTCAGGAACGGCTGATTGGCGGACTCGCCGGGTTCGGGACGCTGTGGCTGGTCGCGGTCGGCTATCGGCGCATACGTGGCCGCGACGGGATGGGCGGCGGCGATCCCAAGCTGTTCGGAGCGATCGGACTGTGGCTCGGGTGGCAGATGTTGCCCGCCGTATTGCTGATCGCGAGCATGATTGGGCTCGGCGTCGTCCTTGCCGCACACCTCAAGGGACGCAGCATGGCAGCGGACACGGCGCTTCCATTCGGCGCGTTGCTGGCGATCGCGGCTTATCCCGCGTGGCTGTTCATGATAGGCGTGACGCCATGATATCGCTCGCTCTTATGCTCGCGCTGCAAGCCGCGACGCCTGCGCCAGCTGCCAATTCAGGTCCGGGCCCCCTCGGCGCGATCGGCCAGCAGAAGCTCCCCGCGAAGGGATGCGCCGCGTATCTCTGGAGCATGGACGCCGGTCGGCAACTCGTCGCGATGGCCACCGCCGACCCCGCGCAGATCCGTCTCGCGATCGACGGCAAGACCAATGACTACGCGATGACGACCCAGTCGCCCGCGATCGGCTTCGGCTTCGGCGGCGTCACGCAATATCGCGGCGGCGACGTGACCGCGACGCTCGATATGGCGGTCGCGGTCCGCGCCGACATCTCCGCAGGCGCGACCGTGACGTCCGCGACGCTACGGATCGACCGCCCCGGACGGGATACTGTCGTCATACCGGTCGGTGGCCTAATCGGCTGTGTCTGAGGTTAATTTTTGTGAAACCAAGCCGTCCTATGTGCGTTACGAGGACGAAGATGGGGGTGAATCGAGCACGATCGCTGCCTGTAAAGGGGATCGTGTGACAGCTTCTAACAGCCGGCATCATTGGCTCGCTTTGGCGTTGGTAGCGTCGACAACGGGATTCGCGGGCGTCGGTTCCGCGCAGTTGGTGAAGCCGGGCACCGCCCCAGCCAAAGGTCCCGACGCGCCGAAGCCCAGCGACCAGTCGCAGTCGAACGACCCGCGTTCCGACGCGCCGATCGTGCCCGACGCCGAGTTCGACAGCGCTTTGCCGCCGTTGAGCGGCGACCTCAACGCGCCGTTGGAAGCGATGGCACCGTTGCCCGCTCCCTCGACGCAAACACCCGCGACACCCGCCACCGCAACGACCCCCGCGACCACGCTGGCCGGCGACGTCCTGCCCCCGACCGGCCCCAGCGATCCGCAGCTCGCGCAACCGCTGACGCCGCTGTCGAGCTTCGACACGACCCCGCTTCAGACCGCGGCGGATATCAAGGACAAGGACGCGCCCGAAATCCGCTACGAGACCGCCACCAAAGGTCTCGACAAGGCGGGCGACGGGCTCGAAGGCGAATACAAGGCGCTGTCCGCGCTCGCCGAGGGCAAGGGCAAAGCGGCGAACGCCACGCAGGTCGCGGCGCGTGCCCGCGAGGACGAGGCGCTGGCGGTGCGGCTGCTGAAGTCGCTCGGCTATTACGATGCGACGGCGATCTCGACGATCGAGACGATCCCCGACGCCGACAAGACCAAGCCCGCGCGGCTGAAGGCGACCGTCAGCGCGCAACCCGGCCGGCTCTATTCGCTGTCGTCGATCACCGTGAAAGCGGACGCGACGACCCCGCCCGATCTCGTCCGCACGCAATTGCCGCTCAAGGTCGGCGATCCGATCGAGGCCGCACGCATTCAGGGCGCGGAGGCGAATGTCAGCCTGACGCTGCCGCAGCAGGGCTATCCATTCGTCAAGGTCGGCGAGCGCGACATCCTGCTCGACGACCGGACCCCGACCGGCGCGTACACGCTGCCCGTCGATACCGGACCGCGCTCGTCGTTCGGGCAGCTTCGCACCGAGGGCGATCCGGTCTTCAACCTCGAGCATCTGAACCTGTTCCCCCGGTTCAAGGCGGGCGAACTCTACGACAACCGGATGACCGACGACCTGCGCGATGCGCTGGTCGCGACGTCGCTGTTCTCTACCGTGTCGGTCGAACCGGTCCGCACCGGCACGATCAACCCCGACGGCACCGAGCAGGTCGACCTGCTGGTCCGCCAGAGCGAGGGCAAGCCGCGGTCGCTCGGCGGCAATGTCGGGTTCTCGACCGGGCAGGGCTTCCGCGCGGAAGGCACGTGGCAGCACCGCAACCTGTTCCCGTACGAGGGCGCGCTGATCGGATCGGTAATCGCGGGTACGCAGGAGCAGGGCCTGTCGGGCACGTTCCGCCGTGCCAATGCGGGCAAGCGCGACAAGACGTTCAGCCTGACCGCAGGCGCGAACCATTCGAATTACGATGCGTACGACGCGTTCACGACCAGTGTCGGCGTCCGCTGGAGCTACGACTCCACGCCGATCTGGCAGAAGCCGCTGACCTATTATTACGGCGGCGAACTCGTCGGCACGAACGAAAGCGTCTATGATTTCGGTCGCGGCGAGAACGTGCGCCGCACCTACGGCATCGTCGCGTTGCCGGGCCAGGTGAAGTTCGATCGCTCGGACAGCTTGCTCAACCCGACCAAGGGCTATCGCCTGACGCTCAACCTCAGCCCCGAGACGTCGGTGCAGGGGTCGGTAAAGCCTTACATCCGGACGATGATCGAGGGGACGTTCTACTACCCCGTCTCCAGTAGCATCGTCATCGCCGGGCGCGCCAAGGCGGGCTCGATCCAAGGCGTTTCCCGTGACGACCTCGCCCCCTCGCGGCGCTATTACGGCGGCGGCGGCGGATCGGTGCGCGGTTACGGATACCAGCGGCTCGGGCCGTTCGATCCGAACGGCGATCCGGTCGGCGGGCGCTCGCTCAACGAATTCGCGCTCGAAGCCCGCTACCGGTTCGGCGATTTCGGCATCGTGCCGTTCATCGACGCCGGCAACAGCTATGAGAGCAGCACGCCGAACCTGTCGTCCCTGCGCTACGGCGCGGGCATCGGCGGGCGATTCTATACCAGCTTCGGCCCGATGCGTTTCGATGTCGCGACGCCGCTGAACCCACGCGAGGGCGACGGCAAGATCGCCCTCTACATCTCGATCGGGCAGGCATTCTGATGGCCGAAAACGGCACTCCACCTGTTGAACAGGGCCCTACTGAGCGGGACCAGTTCGAGCAGACCGAAACGGTGATCGTCGAACGTCGCCCCCTGTGGCAGCGCATCCTGAAATGGCTGGCGATCCTGGTCGTCGGCCTGATCGCGCTCGTCCTGATCGTGCTGTTCGGGATCAACACCGATCCGGGCCGGCGCCTCGTCGCTGACCAGATCGGCGGCTACACCACCGCATCCGGGCTGAACATCAAGGTCGGCCGGATCGATGGCTCGATCTACGGCGCGATGACGCTCAGCGACGTGCGCGTGTCCGATCCCAAGGGCGTCTTCCTGACCAGCCCGAAGCTCGCCGTTGACTGGCGTCCGTTCGCGTTTGCCAAGAACCATGTCGATGTGCGTTCGCTGACCACGCCGCTGGTCACGCTGCAGCGCCGCCCGGTGCTCAACGCGACGCCGACCGATCCCAACGCGCCGTTGCTCCCCGATCTCGACATCGACGTGAACCGCCTGGTTATCGATCGCTTCCTGATCGCCAAGCCGGTCACCGGCCAGACGCATATCGTCAAGATCGACGGCGCGGTCCACATCGCCGACAAGCGCGCGCAGCTGACCACCAACGCGACCGCGCTGACCGGCCCCGGCATCGCCGGCGGCGACCGCCTCGTACTGAAGCTCGACGCGGTGCCCGAGCAGAACAAGCTCGACGTGAATTTGAAGCTGACCGCTCCGGTCGGCGGCGTCGTGTCGACGATGGGGTCGTTCAAGGCACCGTTGACCGCGACCGTCGATGGCCGCGGCAGCTGGGCCTCGTGGCAGGGGCGCGCCGTCGCAACGCTCGGCGGCGGGCAACTCGCCAACCTCGGGCTGACTGCGAAGAACGGCCATATCGAAGTGCGCGGTTCGACGCGTCCCGGCCTGTATCTCGAAGGGCCGGTCGAGCGCCTGACGTCGCCGCAGCTCGACGTCGCGATCGACACGACGCTGAACGACCGCAAGGCCGACACGCGGATGACGCTGAAGTCGGACGCGCTCGCGGTCGACGCCGGCGGCCTGATCGATCTCGCCAACAGCCGGTTCGGCAATTTCGCGGTGAACGCGAAGCTCCTGACGCCCGGCGCGATCTTGCCGAACCTGCGCGGTCGTGACGTGACGGCGCGGGTCGTCCTCGACGGTGCGTTCGCGACGCCGACGGTCGACTACAAGGTCCGCGCCACCACGATCGCGTTCGGCGACATGGGCGTCGAGAACCTCTACGCCGAGGGGCTCGCACGCGTGAACTCGGACCGTATCCTCGTACCGATCAAGGCGCGCGCGCGTCGCGTGACGGGGCTCAATGCCGCGGTCGGCGGGCTCGCGACTAACGTCGCGATCGACGGCGACTTCGCGATCTCGGGCGTCAACGTCCTCTCCGACAACCTCAAGATCCGTTCGGACAAGATCGACGCGACCGCGGTCGTCGTCGCGAACATGGCGACCGGGCGCTATACCGGCGCGCTCAAGGGGCGGATCAACAATTACCGCGTCGACGGCATTGGCATCGTCAACCTGACGACCGACGCCAAGCTGGTACCGGGCCCGAACGGCGGTTTCGGGATCACCGGCCGCGTCGTCGCGCAGACTTCGCAGATCTTCAACGAAGGTGCGCGCAGCTTCCTCGGCGGCAACGCGATCGTCCGCTCGGACATCGGCTACAGCCCCGAAGGCATCGTCACCTTCCGCAATCTCCGGATGAACGCGCCACAGTTCCGTGTGACCAGCGGCGAAGGCCGGTTTGATCCGGCGACCGGTGCGGTGCTGGTGAATGCCGACGCGTATTCGACCGCCTACGGTCCCTTGTTCGCCCGCGTGACGGGCAGCGCAACGGCGCCGGTCGTCGTCCTGCGCGCACCGCGTCCGGGCGTCGGCGTCGGGTTGGTGAACCTTAACGCGCGGATCGTCGGCCGCGGCGGCGCCTATGCCGTCACCGCGAGCGGCAGCACCAATTACGGGCCGTTCACCGCCGACGTGCTGGTCAAGCCGGGGGCGCAGCTCGCGGTCGACGTGCGCCGCGTGGTGTTCGCCGGGATCGTCGGCAGCGGCCGGATCGTTCAGACGGCGGCCGGCCCATTCGCGGGCGCGCTCCAGTTCGCTGGCCAGGGCCTGTCGGGCAATGTCCGTCTCGCCAACCAGGGCGGCTACCAGCGCGCCGATGTCGCGGCGCGCGCCAACGGCGCCAAGATCCCCGGCATGGTCGACTTCACCATCGGCCGCGCGATCGTCAACGCCACCGCGGTGCTGACGCCGACGCCGCAGATCGTCGCCGACGCGCAGGTCGCGGACATGCGTTACGGCGCGATCGTCCTCTCGGCGGCACGTGCGAAGGTGAACTATGTCGGCGGCAACGGCACCGCGCAGGCGCTGCTGACCGGCTCGAACGGCGTGCCGTTCCGCCTCGCCGTCAACGCGAAGCTCAGCCCCAACACCTACCTCGTCGCCGCACAGGGCCAAGCGAACGGCATCGATTTCCGCACCGTCAACCCGGCGCGCATCCAGGCGGTAAAGGGCGAATATCGCCTGTCGCCGACCCGGATCGACTTCGGTGGCGCAGGCGGTGGCTCGGCGCGCCTGGCTGGCAGCTACGGCCGCGGCACGAACGCGCAGGTCCGGCTCGATCGCCTCGACCTGTCGACGCTCTCCGCTCTCGTCCCCAACCTCGGGATCGGCGGCAAGGCGACCGGCAGCCTCGATTTTGCGCAGGCGAATTCGGCCGCACTGCCGACCGCAGACGCACGCGTGACCGTCACCAACTTCACGCGCTCGGGTCTCGCTGCCGTCTCCGACCCCGTCGACATCGTGTTCGCCGGGACGCTCGGCGGCGACGGCGCGACCGGTCGTGCCCTGGTGCGTCGCGGGACGTCGGTCATCGGCCGCATGGTCGCCAACCTCCGGCCGCTGCCGGCCGGCAACGGCTCTTGGAGCACGCGTCTGATGGCCGCGCCGCTGTCGGGCGGGATCCGCTATAACGGTCCGTCCGCGGTGCTGTTCAGCTTTGCCGCGATCCCGAACCAGCAGCTGTCGGGCCCGATCGCGGTCGCGGCAGACTTCTCCGGGCGCCTGTCCGCACCGCAGCTGAACGGCGTCGTCCGCGCCGACAACCTGACTTACGACAACGAGACCTATGGCACGCGGCTGTCGCAGATGCGGATCGCCGGGCGGTTCTCGAACACCGACCTGCAATTGACGCAGCTCAACGCGAAGGCCGGCGACGGCACCGTGCAGGCGCAGGGCAGGATCGGGTTTGCGGCGGACAGCGGCTTCCCGATCGACATCCGCGCGACGCTGAACAATGCGCAGCTCGCCAAGAGCGACGCGATCAGCGCCACTACGACGGGCACGGTCCACCTGACGAACGGGCGCGACGGTGGCCTGATCCAGGGTGATCTCCAGATCCCCGAGGCGCGCTACCAGATCATCCGCCAAGGGCAGGCCGAGGTTCCCGAACTGACGGGCGTGCGCCGCAAGAGCGACATCCGAACGCCGGTCTCGACCGATCGCTCGGACGTGCCTGCTATCGGCAAGTTCAAGCTCGACCTTCGCGTCCGTGCGCCGAACCAGCTGTTCGTCTCGGGCATGGGCCTCGAGTCCGAATGGGAGATGGACATGCACATCGGCGGCACCTCCGCCGCGCCGATCGTCACCGGCGGCATGGACGTGGTCCGCGGCACCTATTCGTTCTCGGGCAAGCGGTTCGAGGTGAACAAGGGTCAGATCCGCTTCCGCGGCGGTGCGCTGACCGATCCGGACATCAACATCCAGGCGACCACGACCACTAGCGACATCACCGTCGTCATCAACGTCACTGGGACCGGCCAGAAGCCGCAGATCGCGTTCACGTCGACGCCGGTCCTGCCGCAGGACGAGGTGCTCAGCCGCCTGTTGTTCGGGTCGAGCCCGGCCAATTTGTCGGCGACCGAGGCGATTCAGCTGGCGTCCGCGCTTAACTCGCTGCGCGGATCGGGCGGCGGCGGTCTGAACCCGCTCGGCAAGCTCCGCTCGGCGACCGGGTTCGACCGGTTGCGCGTGCTCGGTGCCGACCAAGCGACCGGCCGCGGGACGAGCCTCGCGGCGGGCAAGTACATCACGAAGAACATCTATGTGGAGATCGTGACCGACGCGAAGGGCTTCACCTCGACGCAGCTCGAGATCGCGCTGACCAAGGCGCTAAGCCTGTTGTCGGCCGCGGGATCAAGCGGCGGGCAGAGCGCGAGCGTGAAATATACGAAGGACTATTGAGTAAAGATCACAACAGGATAGGTTCGGTTATGAAACCTACGGCGTAACGCCGGGGCGCGAGGATGCAGCATGACCGAACATGTCGACGTGATCGTGGTGGGCGCCGGCATTTCCGGGATCGGCACCGGCTACCACCTCCAGACGCGCTGCCCCGACCGCAGCTACATGATCCTCGAGGGTCGGCAGTCGATGGGCGGGACGTGGGACCTGTTCCGCTATCCCGGCATTCGCTCCGATTCGGACATGCATACGCTGGGATTCGTCTTCCACCCGTGGACGGCGGCCAAGTCGATCGCCGATGGCCCCTCGATCCGTGCTTATGTCGAGGAGACGGCGCAAGCGTACGGAATCGATCGGAAGATTCGCTACGGCCACCACGTCAAGGCCGCGGCGTGGTCGACCGAGGACGCGCGCTGGACCGTCGAAGCCACCGGCCCCGATGGCCCGGTAACGCTGACCTGCAACTTCCTCTCGATGTGCGCGGGCTATTATAATTACGCCAAGGCCTATTCGCCCGAGTTCGAGGGAGCGGACAGTTTCGCCGGACAGATCGTCCACCCGCAATTCTGGCCCGAAGACCTCGACTATAGCGGCAAGCGAGTCGTCGTGATCGGCAGCGGCGCGACTGCCGTGACGCTGGTCCCGTCGATGGCGAAGACCGCGGCGCACGTAACCATGCTCCAGCGCTCGCCGACTTACATCGTCGCGCGGCCGGGCGAGGACGGCGTGGCGAACTGGCTTCGTGGGAAACTGCCGGCAAAGGCAGCGTACGGCATCACGCGGTGGAAGAACGTGCTGATGGGGATGTTCTTTTACCGGATGGCGCGAAAGAAGCCGGCGGTCGTCAAGGAGCGGATGATCGGCATGGTCCGCGATCAGCTCGGCCCGGACTACGACGTCGCGACGCACTTCACCCCGCGCTACAATCCGTGGGACCAGCGCGTCTGCCTCGTGCCCGATGGCGACCTGTTCACCGCGATCAACGCCGGCACAGCCTCGATCGTCACCGACACGATTGCACGGATCACGCCCGACGGCATCCGCCTCGATTCGGGCAAGGACCTGCCCGCCGACGTGATCGTCACTGCCACTGGCCTCGAACTGCAACTGATGAGCGGTGTCGCGTTCAGCCTCGACGGCAAGCCGATCGAGCTCGCCGGACGGCTGCAATATAAGGGTATGATGTTTGACGGTGTGCCGAACCTGTCCTCGACCTTCGGCTACACCAATGCGTCGTGGACGCTGAAGGCGGACCTGACGGCGATCTACATGTGCCGACTGTTGAATACGATGAAGAAGCGCGGCCTGCGTCAGGCGACGCCGTTCAATGACGATCCGACGATGAAGAGCGAGTCGTTCCTCGATTTCACATCGGGGTACGTGCAGCGCGCCGCCGCGGCTTTGCCGACGCAGGGAGAGCGCAAGCCGTGGAAGCTGAACCAGAATTACGCCCTGGACGTGCTCGCGCTCAAGTTCGGTTCAATCGATGATGCGATGCGGTTCTCGAACCCGATGCAGGCTCGTGCGCGGCGCGAGCACGTTACCGCCTGAGGGTACCGTTTTGAGTCCCGACTAGCAGTCGGGGCATCCAGGATCGGCGCGGGGTTTGCCTAAGCAGGTTCACACTTCGCCGATGGAAAGACTATAAAGCAAAATCAGCACTTAGCGGGCGGGCAGTTGCGCCGAAGTGCCTCGGTCCAGACAGCAGCCACTTTAAAATGTCGGCCCGAACACCGAGGCGCGCCCTTATTCGACGCCTCCGCAATGTTCGAGCCGACCGGCATTCACCAGGGGCGAATGCCTTCGCCGTAAACGAGCGCGATAATGAGCTTCAGCATGTTTTGCTCCCTAATTGGCACCGAGAAGGTGCCGGTTCCGAATATCGGTTAATGAAGCGTTAAACAATAACATTTGTAATTTGTTAACCATCTTCTTGGCGTCCGGGCGTGCTAAGTGCTTAAGGGTATATTTATGCGTCCGAGCTATGCGGGTTGGGATGAGCCACATTCCGCACGGTCAGGTCGAAGGCAGCCCGCATTTAGGGGGCATTCGGCTGTTGGACGCCGACCTGTCGATAAAGCGCACGCGGGATGCGATATGCCAGGCTTCACAAGGTTCTTGGCGGTTTCTCGTGCTTGCCGAGGTTGCGAATTTTGCGGTGTTGCGGCGTCATCTCGGGCGATCGAGGGCGGACACCGTGATAGTCGATGTCGCGGCGCGGATCGCCAATACGCTGCCCGACGCCAGGGTCATGGTCGCGGGACGCGACACGGCGGAAATCGTCTTCGAGAGCGAGGCACGGCTAGCCTTGGACGTTGCGATCGCCGCGCTGGAAATCGCGTTCGAGGACCCGTTCGACATCGACGGTGAGTCGTATGTGATCCATATCCAGTTGGGGGCTGCCGCCGCCTCGGCGCACCGCGACGAGGTCCTGCTCATAGAAGAGGCCGAGCACGCGTTGCGCGAAGCTCGGGCCGAACGAATCACGATCGCGCGGGATGTCACCGGCAACCCTGCGGCAATGGATCGTGCCGAGCTATCGCTGGACCTGACGCGTGCGATCGAAAAGGAGGAACTGTTCCTCCAATACCAGCCAAAGGTTCACCTCCGTCGCCAGCAGGTCACGAGCGTCGAGGCCCTGGTCCGCTGGAACCACCCGACACGTGGGCTCGTGCTGCCCAACGACTTCATTCCTCTGGCCGAGGAGTCGCGGGATATCGTCGCACTTACGTTGTGGACGATCCGCCGTTCGATTGCCGATCAGAAGGCACTGGCTGCCAGTGGTCACGACCTCCGGATTTTCATCAACATCGCGGGGGCATTGCTCGCCGACAAGCGCTTCGTTCGTCGCGCCTGCGAGTTGGTGCAGGCGAGCGGGGCGCAACTCGGGTTTGAGATCACGGAGACGTCGGTCATCCGTGACCCGGAAAGCGCGATCGCAAACCTCAAGATATTCGCGGATATTGGGATCGTCATCGCGATTGACGATTACGGAGCCGGCCTGTCATCGCTGGCGTATCTGAAGCAGTTGCCGGCACGCGAACTGAAGATTGACAAGCTTTTCGTGACGCAGCTCACGAGTTCGAATCGCGACCCGCTGATCGTCCGCTCGACGATCGACCTCGCGCACGCGCTCGAGATGGAGGTGGTCGCAGAGGGTGTCGAGACCCAGGCGGCGATGGCACTGTTGTCGGTGATGGGCTGCGACATGATCCAGGGCTTCCTCATTAGCCGACCGATCAACCTCGATGCGCTGATCCATTTTCTCGATGATGGAAAGTATCAGGCTTTGGCAGCCGATATGCGCGCGCCGTTCAATCGTCTTGCGACCGTCTGGAAGCGCGCCTGATCGCAATGGCGCAGCGCTGGATCGTAGCGGCCGCCGCCGTAGCCCTGACATTCATCGGCCCGGCCGTGTCGGCGCAACCGGCTATCGTCCAGGCAGAGGACGTTGCTGCCGACCGATACGAGACGACGGTTGCGGATGCCAATGCGACGATGCTGGTCGATCCGGCCAAGGCGTTGCCCAAAGCGATCGTCGCCGAACGCCTTGGTGCACAAATCGCCGACGAGAAAGCTCGCGGCATTGCGATCGCCACCGCACAATGGCTCCAAGGCGAGGCGTATCTCCGGATCAATACCCCCGACAAGGCGGATGTGCTTATCCGGGGGGCACTTGCGGCGGTGAAACGGTATCAGCCAAAGTCGAAGCTTCATGCCGACCTGCTCATATCGATGGGGTGGCTCGACAGCTATCAGGGCCATGTCGGCAATGCGCTTATCGACTATCAACTGGCATTCGGTATCTACCGAAAGCTTGGCGATGCTCGGGGGCAGTCGCGGGCGCTGGTCTTTATCGCGTTGCTCTATACGCAGGCTAAGGACCCCGAGACGTCCGATCGCTATTATCAGCAGGCGCTCGATATCTATCGGGGGGACGTGAATATCGCCGTCTCCGTTTACAACAACCGTGCCTTGGTGTTCGCCGAGGACAAACAATACAAGAAGGCCGCGGAGCAGTTCAAGAACGCGCTCGATCTCGCGAAGCAGCTTAACAGCAGGAACCTGCTCGAGCTGATCTATATGAACATCGCGCGCGTGCAGCTCGAACTTGGTAACCTGACGCTGGCGGACCGGGCTATCGCGAACGGGCGGGCGATGGCCGATCCCAGTGACCCGAGTCTCGCAGGGCGCCTGACGGCAACGGCAGCGCAGGCGGCGTTGCAACACGGTGACCTGCCGCGCGCTAATCGATTGATCGAAAGTGCGCTGGTCGGGATCGATCCGAAAACCACGGGCATTTCGTACCGCGATTTTCATCAGACCGCGTACAATGTCTTCACGGCAACGGGCGACACCACTTCGGCGCTGGTGCATCTGCAAGCTCTCAAGCGCCTCGACGACGCTGGCACCAAGCTCGCCACCGACACGAAGACCGCGCTGATGGCGGCGCGATTCGATTTCGCCAATCAGGAGTTACGGATCAGCCAACTCAAGGCCAGCGAATTGCAGCGCAGCATTGCGTTCGAGCGCACACAGGCGCGGACCCAGCGGAATATCTTTATCGCGACGGGGGCTGCGGTCGCGGTCGTTATCGTTCTGCTGGCGATCGGGCTGGTTACGATCCGTCGCAGCCGGGATCAGGTACGTGCTGCCAACGACGACCTTGCGACGACGAACAGCGCATTGGGCAAGGCACTGGCCGCGAAGACCGAGTTCCTGGCCACGACCAGTCACGAGATCCGGACGCCGCTGAACGGTATTCTGGGCATGACTCAGGTGATGCTGGCGGACCCGACGCTTCCGGCGGACATGCGCGACCGGCTTGGCGTGGTACATGGCGCCGGGATCACGATGCGGGCGCTCGTCAACGACATCCTCGACATCGCCAAGATGGAAACCGGCAACCTGACGATCGAGGCTGCTGCGTTCGACGTCTGCGCGACAGTGAAGGACGCGGCGCGGATGTGGGAAGAGCAGGCGCGCGCGAAAGGCCTCTCCTTCACCGTCGATGTCGGCGGTTGCCCTGCAATGATCATGGGCGACGCCGCACGGGTTCGGCAGATCGTCTTCAATCTCCTGTCGAACGCGCTGAAGTTCACCAAGACGGGCCATGTCGCGCTGAGCATCCAGGTTGGCGACGACGACCGGTTGCGTGTTGGCGTCACCGATTCCGGTATCGGTATTCCCGCCGACAAGATCGAGGAAATCTTCGAATCGTTCCGCCAAGCCGATGCCGGGACGACACGGCAATTCGGTGGTACTGGTTTGGGACTGTCCATCTGTCGCAATCTGGCGCGCGCCATGGGCGGTGACGTGTCCGTCAGCAGCATCGTGGGGCAGGGGGCGACCTTCACGCTGGTCCTGCCGTTGGTCCGTGCCGACTCGAAGGCGGTCGATATCGTTGAGACGGATACGCGACCGGGTACGCTGATCGTCGATCGCAACCCGATCACGCGCAGCATGTTCAGGACGTTGCTTGCACCGCACGGCGGCCCGATCACCTTCGCAGCCTCGGTCGACGAAGCGGTCACGCGTCTTGCCGATGGCGACATCGCACGCGTGTTGATCGACGATGCGACGGTGCGTGTCGGCGACGACGCGCTGGGCGGACTGTCGCGGGTTGCCGAGGCGGCGTATATTTCGGGTGCCGAAACGACGTTGCTGTGGCCCGTTGCCGCAGAGGATGAGCGTGAGGAACTGCTGGGTACGGGGATCACGCGGGTCGTTGCGAAGCCGGTGAGCGGGGGGGCGCTGATTGCGAGAATGTTCGATGGATCGGTATCGACCGACGGCGTGAATCCCGACCTTGTATCGCATGCTGCATGAGGCGTAGAGGCGGCCATATGGCCACGATATATCCTCCTTTGATCTATGTTAAGCGGGGGGTGCGGTGAACGTTTTGTTCATCGAGGACGACCGGATGAACCGCCGCGTCGTCAAGGATATGCTCGACGTCGCAGGCGTCGCTATGGTCGAGGCGGAAAGTGCGGAACGCGGTCTTGAGATCCTCGACGAGCAGGACTTCGCGATGATCCTTGTCGATCTGCGGATGCCGGGCATGGATGGCATCACCGCGATCCAGCATATCCGTGCTCGGGGCGACGCCAAAGCCAAGGTGCCGATCATCGTCGTGACCGCTGATATCGCGCCAGATCTGCGGGAGCGTTGTCTGACGGCGGGTGCAGACGACGTTATTTTCAAACCGGTCGCGATGGATTCGCTGTTCGACGCGATGGGTATGATCCTGGCACGGGGCGCCGACGGCGACGGCCTAATCGTCTAGGCGTCGCTTTGACCGTGGCGCCCGAGCGCCGCGCCGAGCGATGCAGTCGCGCTGCCGCGTCTCGCTGGCTTGGGCTGAGACGGGTCTGGCGACCAGCCGGTCAGGAACACGATCTGGAATGTCTCGTGGGTCCGGCCACGATCGTCCGATGCGCTTGCGAAAGCCGCAGCGGTCCGTCCCACCGTCGCCGACACGAGAGGCTGGCGCTGGGCCAGGATGTTACCCGCCCCCATTCCGCGCAGGTCGCCGAGCAGCCGGCCGAGATCGCGGTACCCGACGTCGAGCGTCTCCACATCGGCCACGGGTAGGGCAAATCCCGCACGCATCAGCAGGTCGCCGGCGGATCGCACGTCGATCTGCGGATGGAGACGCGCGGCGGGCCGTTCGCTTTCCGCGGACCTCAGCGCACTGCGAAGTGCCGGCAAACTCCCCGCACCAACGAATGCACCGAGAAACAGGCCGTCAGGACGCAGCACGCGGCGGATCAAGGCTAGCGCGCCGGGCAGGTCGTTGACCTGATCGAGTACGCCGGCGCTTACGACGAGATCGAACGACGCATTGGCGAACGGGAGGCGATCCTCGTCGGCTTGCACGCCGCCCGGCTTGGCAGCGAACGCGAACCCCGCATCGCAGCGTGCCACGCGAGCGCCCGGCGGCGGGGCGAAGGCGCCGTCGAAGCAGCCGAGATCGAGGATGTCGGTAAAGTCGCGGGTCACTGCATCCAGCCGTTCGGCGATTCCGTCGAGCATCGTGGCCCGCAGGAAGTCGTGCTCGGCATAGCCGGGCGCGGCGCGGTCCCGGCGGACACGGCGCGCGGCGCGGTCGAAGATTTCTGGGGCGGAGTTTTCTGAAACGATATCGGACACGTCTTCGCTTGTGCCGTGGTCGCGTGCCTCCGACAAGGGCTGGCACTCATGGGGGGGCTGGATGAAGATACTCGCCCCGTTCCGCTTCATCGCCGGGATCGCCTTGCCGCCGCGGTGCGCCGGTTGCGGCACCCCGGTTGCCGAGGATCACCGGTTCTGCGCGATCTGCTGGACAGGGTTGCGCTTCCTGGGACCGCCGTGGTGCGCCAGCTGCAACCGACCCTTCGCGTTCGATCGCGGTGACGACGCACGGTGTGCGGCATGCCTCGAGGATCCGCCGCGTCATGCCGGCGTCCGTGCGGCCGTCGCGTACGGTCCGATCGCGCGGACGCTGGCGCTGCGCCTGAAATATGGCGGGCGTATCGCCTTTGCGGAGACCATGGCGCGACAGATGCGGCGCTTGCTGCCGGACGAGGTCGACTTGCTGGTGCCAGTGCCGCTGCACCGCTGGCGAATATGGTCGCGCGGCTTCAACCAGGCAGCGCTGATCGCCGACGCCATCGCGAAGCTGTCGGGGGTAGGGCACGATCGCACCGTTCTGACGCGGCCCAGGCGGACGATCCTGTTGCGCGGGCTCGGCGGACGACAGCGGGCAAAGGCGGTGTCGGGCGCGTTCGCGGTTACGGCGCCGGGCCGCGTGCGGGGCAGGGCGATCGCGTTGGTGGACGACGTCTACACCAGCGGAGCGACTGCCGACGCGTGCACCCGCGCGCTGCTCAAGGCGGGCGCGCGATCGGTCATGATCCTGTGCTGGGCGCGGGTCTTGCCGGCGTCTGACGATTGACAACGGCAAACCGAGACCACATTTCCCGCTTCATGGCTAAAGTCGAAATCTACACCAAGGCGTTCTGTCCGTATTGCACGCGCGCGCTGAAGCTCCTCGCATCGAAGGGGGTCGAGCCCGAGCAGTTCGACGTCACGATGGGGGGCCCGAAAAAGGCCGAGATGGTCGAGCGGTCTGGCGGTCGCATGACCATGCCGCAGGTCTTCATCGACGGTAAGCATATCGGCGGATCCGACGATCTGGCCGCGCTCGATGCGAAGGGCGGCCTCGACGCACTGCTCGCCTGATGGCGAAGATCGGCGTCCTCCAGATGACGAGCGGGATCGATCCCGCCGTCAACGCCGCGACGCTTGTCGAAGCGATTGGGATGGCTGCGGAAGCGGGGGCGGAGATGCTGTTTACGCCCGAAATGTCGGGTCTGGTCGATCGCGATCGGGCCCGCGCTGCCAACTCGATCGTCGCCGAGGATAATGACCCGGTGCTGGCGGCCGTCCGTGACGGTGCGGCATCGGCCGGCATTTGGGTCCACCTGGGATCGCTTGCGGTACGACGCGCGGACGGTAAATTCGCTAACCGTGGGTTCGTGATCGACCCGAGCGGCGCGATCCGCGCACGCTACGACAAGCTTCATCTGTTCGACGTCGACCTCCCGTCCGGTGAGAGCTGGCGGGAATCCTCAGCCTATGTCGCGGGCGAGACGGCGACGGTCGTCGACACGCCCGCGGGCAAGCTCGGTACGTCGATCTGCTACGATCTCCGGTTTGCCGACCTCTATCGCGCATTGAGCGATGCGGGCGCGACTATCCTGTCGGTCCCAGCCGCGTTCACGCGACCGACTGGCGCAGCGCATTGGGAAATCCTCCTGCGCGCGCGGGCGATCGAAGCGGGCGCGTTCGTCGTTGCATCGGCGCAGACTGGCGTTCACGAGGACGGACGCGAAACCCACGGCCATTCGCTTGTGATCGATCCATGGGGCGATGTGCTGCTCGACATGGGTGAGGGCGCAGGGCTGGCGTTCGCGGAGATCGATCTCGCTCGGATTAAGCAGGTGCGGTCGCGTATGCCAGTCCTTGCGCACCGCCGGACGATTCCTCCCGTATCGACCGTCGGTTGATCGTATTCGACTTGAAGTGCGGTGGCGGCCATGTGTTCGAGGCGTGGTTCGGATCGAGCGGCTCCTATGAAGAGCAACGCTCGGCGGGCCATGTCCGCTGTCCGGTTTGCGACGATGGCACGATCACCAAGGCGGTGATGGCGCCCGCGATCTCGGCAAAGAGCAACAGCAAGGCGGCACCACCGACCCCGGACGCGGTCAAGGTCGCGATGAAGATGCTTGCCACCCGGCAGGCAAAGGCGCTCGAGTCCTCGGAATGGGTCGGCACCGCCTTCGCCGACCGCGCCCGCGCGATGCACCTCGGGGAAGAGAAACACGCGACCATCCACGGTCAGGCGAGCCTTGCTGAGGCGAAGGCCCTTGTCGACGAAGGCGTTCCGGTTGCCCCGCTTCCCCTGCCAATCGTTCCACCGGGAAAAGTGAACTGATCCGCGGCTAACCGCGCCTTGGCGGAAGAGGTGGGATTCGAACCCACGGATGAGTTACCCCATCGCTGGTTTTCAAGACCAGTTCCTTAAACCACTCGGACACTCTTCCAACCTGTACCCGGCGAGCCGGGAGGACGGCGTCTAAGCGGAGAGCGTCGGGATCGCAACCGTTGCGATACGCCGTCTGTACGGTTGCATCAGATTGCGCGGAGAGCAGGTGGTCCGCTAGGCTGTTGGCATGGACCTAGACGCTATTTCGCACCACTTCTTCGGCACGACCGACATCGATACGCTGAGCTCGGGGGCTCTGGAGGCCGGTCGCGAGCGCGTGTCGATCGCGTTCGGCACCGAGCGGGATGCTGGGCGGCGGTTCGCGCTTTGGGCCGTGTTGCGCGCGACCGGCGATGCGCCCGACCCTATGCGGGCGTTCAAGGATCCGCGGGAACAGCGGGCGGCACAGATGTATGCCTCCGCAATCGGGGCAGCCGGCGCGGACGACTAATGGTCAGGCCGCGCGGCGTTCCAGCAGCGCACGGTCGATCCGCCGGATCAGGTCCGCGATCGGCGGCATGTCGCTATCGCAACGACGCCCGCGAAGCGACGGCTGGTCGATCTGCATACGCTTGCCGAGCAGCGTGAAGACATCCTGTTTGCGTGCCATCGAGTCCGATCCTTTCCGTTGGATGGGAGTATGCCGGCCAAGCGTTAACCAAAGGTTCGGCTGCGGTGTCGGACGCGTAAATTAGTTCCGCGCTCCATGATGGCGATACGCAACGCTGGCGCCTGTCCCGCGTTCTGTGTGACGAAGCTGGCGTACCGCCATGGGTTTCACGGGGAGTCGGCCACTGACCACATATCCAACCGGCTGGACCGTCCTGGAGACCGTCCGGCACCTCGCCGCGGCATGGGATCAGGACAATTCGCACGAGACATTCCCGGCGGAGCGGATAGCCGACCTCCACGGCGCGGGCGCGCTGGCCGCGTTCAAGACGCTTGGCACGGGCGTGCAGACCGACGCGCTGCTCGACGTTCTGCGCGCGATCGGGGGCGCCGATCTCAGCCTTGGGCGCGTGTTCGAAGGGCATGTGAATGCCGTCCAGCTCGTCGCGACCTACGGCAACGACGCGCAGCGCAAGGCGCTCGATGCGGATCTCGCGGCGCGCAAGGTCTTCGGAGTCTGGAATACCGAACCGGCGCCGGGACTCGCGATCCACGCTGCTGGCGACGGTCGCTGGACGCTTGACGGTGCGAAGAGCTTTGCGACCGGGGCCGGGCATCTCGATCGCATCCTGGTGACGGCGCGCGATGCGAACGGCGACAAGCAGCTCGTGCTGGTCCCGATCGCGGGCGAGACTACACGGACCGACAATTCCGGATGGCAGGTGCGCGGGATGCGAGGCACGTGCAGTGGGCGGTTCGACTTCACGGGTATGGAGATCGGTCGCGAAGGCGTGATCGGTGCGCCGAACGACTATGAACGCGAGCCACGCTTCAGCGCGGGCGCGTGGCGGTTCACGGCGGTCCAGCTCGGCGCGGTCGAGGCACTCGTCCGGCATCTGCGCGATCACCTCGTCGCGACCGGCAAGGGGGCGGACCCGATCCAGCGCGCGCGGTTTGCCGCCTGCCTGACCGAGACGCGGAGCGCAGGCTTGTGGGTGCGCCAGGCGGCGCATCTGGCCGAGGCGCAGGCGAGCGACGCCATCCCGCTGGTGTTGATGACACGCGGCGTGGTCGAAGAGGCGGGCTTGAAGACGATGGAGGCGGCGGCGCGCTCGGTCGGCACCGCGTCGTTCTTCGCGGCCAGCCGGATCGACCGGATCACGCGCGATCTGGGGCTCTACCTGCGCCAGCCGGTCCCGGACCAGGCGCGCGACCGGGCGGCGGCGGCGTGGCTTGAGGATGATTGCTGGGGCGACGATCGGTGGTGGTAGCACCGGGCGGCAAGGCCTGGAGCAACTTCACGCGGCGGGCACGGCGGATGTCGGCCAGGACGGCGGCGGGGCAGGGGCCCTGGCTCGTGCTGGCGCCGCATCCCGATGACGAGACGCTCGGCTGCGGCGCGTTCATCGCCTCGGTAACCGCGGCAGGCGGCCGGGTTCATACCGCGTTCCTGACCGATGGCGCGGGATCGCATCCTGATGCGCCTGGCTGGACGGGGAAGCGAATCGCGGGGCTACGGCGCGGTGAGGCGCGGGCGGCGTTGACGGCCTTGGGTGGTCAGCAGGACGCGCTTTATCTCGATTGGCCCGACGCGTCGCCGGCTTCGAAGGGCGATCTGCTGTTCGTGCGCAGCGTCGATCGACTGGCCACGTGGTGCAAAGCCCGCGGTGTCCGCCAGATCGCCGTGACATGGTCCGGCGAACCGCATTGCGACCACGAGGCCGCCGCCGCACTCGCCGAGGCGGTGGCACGGCGCGCGCATTGCCGTCTCTGGCAGTATCTCGTCTGGGGCTGGACCGTCCCCGACCTGACCGAGCGCCTGCGTAGCGCCCGCACGGTCTCGATCGCCACGGCATCCGGTCGGCCCAGACAGCGTCGCGCGATGGCGTACCATCGCAGCCAGCGGGGCGGGCGGATCGTAGGCGCGCGCGAGAACTTCCGGCTGCCCGACGCGATGATGCGGCTGATGGACCGGCCGAACACCCTGTTGCTGGAGACCCGCGATGCGCCGTGAACACTCGATCGAGCCCGAATATTTCGAGGCGCTCTACAAGGACAAGGGCGACCCGTGGGAGTTCGAGACCAGTCCGTACGAGGCGGCGAAGTATGACGAGACCTTGGCCGCGTTGCCGAAGGAGCGGTTCGAGAGCGCGTTGGAGGTCGGTTGCGCGAACGGCGTCCTGACCGCGCGGCTCGGTGCACGCTGCGACGCGTTGCTCGCGCTCGACGTGTCGGAAACCGCGGTCGCGGCTGCACGGGCGCGGTGTGCAGACCAACCGCATATCCGCATCGAGCAGCGCCGACTTCCCGAAGACGCTCCCGCAGGGACGTTCGACCTGATCCTGCTGTCGGAGGTGGTGTATTACTGGGACAGCGCCGACATCGTCCGGCTGGCCGCGTACGTCCGCTCGGCGGCAGCGTCAGGCGGGTATGTGATGCTGGTCCACTGGATCGGCGAGACCGACTATCCCAAAAGCGGGGACGATGCCGTTGCCGAACTGCACGCTGCGCTCGGCGACCGCGTCACGGTCGTTCGCAGCGATCGGCACGAAGCGTATCGGCTCGACCTCTGGCGGCTGGAAGACGCGCGTTAGACGGATGAGCGCCTGCGCCTCGTGGATCGCAGCGGGCAACGTTGCGAAGCTGAGCTGGTCGCCGGGGTTCGCGGAGGCGGGGTTTAGCGCCGCCGTCACCGCGTAGGTCTCGTGCAGCGGTGCGTCGACCGGCTGGTCGATCCACCGCGCGACCGCGTCCGCCATGCCGCCTGGCGCACGGCCCGAAATCCTGCATGAGGTGAAGACGCGAACGTCTAGCGGGTGTCGAACCTGCCCGCCATGCGCCCGGATCCGATCGAACAGCGCGCGGTCCTCGGCAACGGGCGGGGTAGGGGCGCCACCGATCCGGCGGTACATCGCATGGGTCACCGCGATACTCGCGCCGCCTTCATAGAAATGGCGGGGCCAGGGATCATGCGCTTCGGTCTCGGCGCGCGCGCGGAGATAATCCAGAGCGGTGTAATAACGCCCGAGCTGATCGAGCCGCCGTCGTGCCGCGGCGCCAAGGCTCGCACGGTCGGACCGAAGCGTCAGCGCGCGACCCGCCACGGCGTCGTTGCCCGCATAGACATGCGCGGCGATCCGCACGATCCAGTCCGCGGAGACGTTCGTGTCCGCATCGGTCGACAGCAGCAGATCGGTATGACGCGTAAGCAGCGCGGCACCAGCGTCGAGCGCTAGCCGCCGGGCCCATCCGGCATGACGCGCGCCTGGCAGAAGCGAAACGGCCGACCATGCAAGCGTCGCATGCGTCGGCCGCCAGTTCGTCAGGATATCGATCGTGCCGTCGGTGCAGTCGTTCGCCATCGCGACGATGACCACCTTGCCGCCGTAGCGCCCCGCGGCACGATCCAGCGCGTCGAGGCAGCCAAGCAGATACTGGTCTTCGTTCTTTACCGGAATGGCGATCGCCACCGCACGCTGCGCGTACGGTGGCGACGACCCGGGTTTGAACGAAGAGATCAAGCCGCCTCGGGGTTTTCAAACGCCGGCGCGTCGAGGTCGACGTTCAGTTCGCGCTCCCAGATGCGGAGCTTGCCGAGCGTCTTGAGGAACGCATCGACATCGCCCTTGCCGCCCAGCGCGATCACGCCGTCGTCCATGTCCTCGTCCTCGATGCCGGCCTTTTCGAGGAACGGCTTCGCGTCGGCGTTGAAGCCGATGAACTTGGCATGCCCGAACGCGTCGCTGACGAAGTCCTTGGCGGTCTTGTCCTTGCCGAGCTTCTTGGCCCCGTCCGCCGACACGACGATCGCGACCGCATCGTAGAGCACCGAAGGCGCACCATCGATCTTCTGCTTGCCCTCCGCGAGCGTCCCGTCGTCGAGCGTTGCGCCGGCAACCTTCGGTGCGATGATCTCGTACGTGGCCTTCGCCGCAACGATCCCGTCGACCAGGGCCTGCACGATTGCTGCCGGAGCACCGTCGGTGACGAGAATGCCAAGCTTGCGACCCTCGAAACTGCCGCTGGTGTTCTTCAGGATGCTGAGGGCATCCGAAGCGGGCAGGTCGGTCCGCGTCTCGACCGCAGCCTTGGCCTTTGGCGGCATCGCCTTGAGCCCAAGACCGGTCGCGACCGTCTTCGCGAGCTTCTCGTCGATGTTGAGCAGATGCCCGACCATCAGTTCGCGGATATCGACTCGCTCGACCTTCGACAGCTCGAACGTCAGCGCATCGCCGATGTGCTTCTGCTCGATTGCGGTCTGGCTGATGAAGAACTGCCGCGCCTGGCTGTAGTGATCGGCAAACGTGGCAGACCGCACCTGTGCCTTGCGCCCCGTCTCCTGCGACGGGAAATGCTTGTAGCCCTTCGATGGGCTCTCGCGCGGCGTGCCGGCCCAGCTGTTCGGTTCATAGTTCGCACGACCCTTGCGGGCATGCATCGCCATGTGGCCGTCCTGCTGGTAATTGTTCACCGGGATCTTCGGCGCGTTGATCGGGATATGCGTGAAGTTGGGGCTGCCGAGGCGCTTCAGCTGCGTATCGAGATACGAGAAGTTGCGGCCCTGCAGCAGCGGATCGTTGGTAAAGCCGATCCCTCGCACGATGTTCTGCGTGCAGAACGCGACCTGCTCGGTCTCGGCGAAGAAATTGTCGACCAGGCGATCGAGCTTGAAGCTGCCGATGATGCGGACCGGGATCTGCTCCTCGGGAATGACCTTGGTCGCATCGAGCACGTCGAATTCGAAATTGTCGGCGAACTCGTCGTCGAACAGTTGGACGCCCATGTCCCACTCGGGGAAATTGCCCTGGTCGATCGAGTCCCAAAGATCGCGACGATGGAAGTCGGGGTCGGCGCCGTTGATCTTGACCGCCTCGTTCCACGCGACCGACTGAAGGCCCAGCTTCGGCTTGAAGTGGAACTTGACGTAAGTGCCCTTGCCCTCGGCATTGACGAGGCGGAACGTGTGCACGCCGAAACCCTCGACGAAGCGGAAGCCGCGCGGGATGGTGCGGTCGGACATGATCCACATGACCATGTGCATCGATTCCGGGGTCAGGCTGATGAAGTCCCAGAAATTGTCATGCGCGGTCTGCGCCTGCGGGAAGCCGCGGTCGGGCTCCTGCTTGGCGGCATGGATCAGGTCGGGGAACTTGATCGCGTCCTGGATGAAGAACACCGGGATGTTGTTCCCGACGACGTCCCAGTTACCCTCCTTGGTGTAGAACTTGACCGCGAAGCCGCGTACGTCGCGTGCGAGATCGGCCGAGCCCTTGTTGCCCGCGACCGTCGAGAAACGAAGGAACATCGGCGTCTGCTCGCCGACTTCGGTCAGGATGCCGGCGCTGGTGAACTCTTCCAGGCTCTCGGTCAGCGTGAACGTGCCGTGCGCGCCATAGCCGCGCGCGTGGACAACGCGCTCGGGGATACGCTCGTGATCGAAGTGGAAGATCTTCTCGCGGAAGTGGAAATCCTCGAGCAGAGTCGGCCCGCGTTCACCGACCTTGAGCGAATTCTGGTCGTCGAATACCGGGATTCCCTGCTGCGTCGTCAGCACGTCGCCATCGCCGCTGGCGATCTGGTGGAGTTCGCCGCCTTCGCCGACCTGCGTTTCGAACTTGGCGCCCTGCGGTGGCGTGCCGGTATCCTTGGCGATGGTCTTGGTCATGTGCCGTCCTCGTAGCTTCTCAGGACCCACAGCGCGCGGGACGGGCTAAGAGTTGCACCGGAAACGGTGACTTAATGCAGATCAGCAAGATTGCGGGGGGAGGGCGTGAGCAGGGAGAAATGCCGGAGGGCGCGCGTTAAGCCGCGATAATCCCCAGCGAAAGACCAGCCATGCACATCGACCTGACAGGCCAGGCCGCGATCGTTACCGGCGCGAGTTCCGGTCTCGGCCGCGCCTCCGCCATCGCCTTTGCCAAGGCCGGCGCGAAGATCGCGGTCAACTACAACAGCAGCGCGGACAAGGCGCGCGAGGTGGTCGAGGCGATCGAGCAGGCCGGCGGCGAGGCGTTCGCCTGCGAAGCGGATACGTCGGACGAGGCGGCGGTTTTGAAGCTGTTCGACGAGACGGTCCAGCGTTTCGGCGGCGTCGACATCGTCTTCGCCAACGCTGGCATGCAGAAGGATGCGGCCTATGCCGATCTGACGCTGGAGGACTGGAAGCGCGTCATCGACGTCAATTTGACCGGCCAGTTCCTCGTCTCGCGCGAGGCCGTCCGTCGGTTCCGCAAGCAGGGCGACCGCGGGTTCAGCCGCTCGATCGGGAAGATCCTGTTCATGAGTTCGGTGCACGAGGTGATCCCTTGGGCGGGCCACGCCAATTACGCCGCGTCGAAGGGCGGCAGCGGGATGCTGATGCGCACGCTCGCGCAGGAGATCGCCGGCGACCGCATCCGCGTGAACGGCATCGCCCCCGGCGCGATCGCGACCGAGATCAACGAGGACGCGACCGCCGACCAGGACAAGCTGCTCGAACTGATCCCCTATGGCCGGATCGGCGACCCCGAGGACGTCGCCCGGGCGGCCCTGTTCCTGGTGTCGGACGCAGCGGACTATATCGTCGGATCGACGCTCACCATCGATGGTGGCATGAGCCTGTATCCCGGCTTCCGCGATAATGGATAAGCCTGGCATATCGATCGCGGACCACGGCGCGATCGGTAATTTGGAGACGATCGCGCTGGTCGATACGGCCGGCACGATCGATTATCTCTGCTGGCCGTGCCTCGACAGCGCGTCGGTGTTCGCGAGGCTGCTCGACGGAGACACGGGCGGGCATTTCTCGATCGAGCCCGGCCTGCCCGACGCGAACATCGTCCAGATGTACCTGCCCGAGACCAACATCCTGCTGACCCGATGGATGGCGAACGCGGCGAGCGTCGATCTGGTCGACCTCATGCCGGTCGGCAACGACAAGGACGACGCGCCGTCGCGGTTGGTCCGGCGGCTGACCTGCACGCGCGGATCGGCGACGGTCCGCGTCCGCTGCGCCCCGCGGTTCGACTATGGCGTGATGGGCCGCACGGCTTCCGTCACGACGTCGGGCGCGGACGTATCGCGCGGTCGGTTCGACCACGAGAGCGGCCTCGCGCTCGCGGTTCACGGTGCCACGACGTTGGTCGCGGACGACTGCGATCTGACCGCCGAGATACACCTGACCGAAGGCGACACCGTCTCGCTGATCCTCAGCAACCCCGACGACGTCTCACTCGACACCGAAGCGCTCGACGCGATCGTCGAGAAGGACCTAAACTATTGGCGGACCTGGAGCCGCAAGTCGCGCTACCGCGGCCGCTGGCGCGAGACGGTCGAGCGCTCGGCGATGGCACTGAAGCTGCTCACCTCGCGCAAGCACGGCTCGATCGCCGCCGCCGCGACCTTCGGCTTGCCGGAAGCGCATGGCGGCGTGCGAAACTGGGATTACCGCGCGACGTGGGTCCGCGACTCATCCTTCATCGTCTATGCCTTGCTCCGGCTCGGCTATCAGGGCGAGGCGGTCGGCTTCCTCCACTGGGCGATGGACCGCGCGCAGGCGTGTTCGAAGGGTCATCTCGGCGTCATGTACGCGCTCGACGGCGGCGAGATCGCCGACGAACGCAAGCTCGACCTTGCCGGGTTCGAGGGCGCGACCCCGATCGTCGTCGGCAATGAGGCGAAGGACCAGACGCAGCACGACATCTACGGCGCGCTGCTCGATGCGACCTATCTCGGCAGCAAATACGGCGAGCCGATCGCGCATGACTCCTGGGTCGCGATCGGCCGGATCGTCGATCAGGTCTGCGAGACGTGGGACACGCCGGATTCTGGTATTTGGGAGGTCCGCGGGCCGAAGAAGCATTATCTTCATTCACGCCTGATGAGCTGGGTCGCGGTCGACCGCGCGGTGCGGCTGGCGCAGAAGCGTTCGCTCCCCGCGCCGCTGGTCCGCTGGTCGGAGACGCGGACGGCGATCCACGACGATATCTGGGCGAACTTCTGGAACGACGATCTCGGCCGCTTCGTCCGCGCGATCGGCGATGCGCCAGAGGATTTGGCGGTCGACGGCGCGCTGCTGATGATGCCGTTGGTCCGCTTCGTCGGCGCGACCGATCCGAAGTGGCTCGCGACGCTGGAGGCGATCGGCGAGGACCTGTCCGACGACGGGCAGGTCTACCGCTACCGGATCGACGACGGCTTGCCGGGGCAGGAAGGGACGTTCGTCGCCTGCTCGTTCTGGTACGTCGAATGCCTCGCGCGGGCAGGGCGCCTTGATGAGGCGCGGCTGAACTTCGAGAAGCTGCTCGCGCACGGCAACCATCTCGGCCTGTTCGCCGAGGAGATCGCGCAGGACGGCAGCTTCCTCGGCAATTTTCCGCAAGGCTTCAGCCACTTGGCGCTGATCAGCGCGGCCTTCTACCTCGACCGCGCGCTCGACAGTGACGGTCCGCGCGAATGGGCATGACAATTTTCACTGACGCAAGGACGACAGCATGAACCTCGATATCACGGGCAAGATCGCACTCATCACCGGCGCGGACAGCGGCATGGGCAAGGAAACCGCCCGGATGCTGCTCCAGGAAGGCGTCCGCGTCGCGATCACCGACCAGCCCGGCGGCGACCTCGACGCGAGTGTCGAAGAGCTGAAGGCGCACGGCGAGGTGATCGCGGTCGAGGCGGATCTGACCAAGCTCGACGACGTGAAGGCGCTGTTCGCGAAGGTCCGCGAGCAGCTCGGTGAGCCGGACATCCTGGTCAACTGCGCGGGCGTGACCGGCGCGACCGGCGACTTCCTCGACGTTGACGATGCCGGCTGGCAGTCGACGATCGACATCAACCTGATGGGCGCCGTGCGGGTGTGCCGCGAGGCGATTCCGGCGATGCGCGCCGCCAAATGGGGCCGCATCGTGCTGATGAGTTCGGAGGATGCGGTGCAGCCCTATGTCGACGAGCTCGCCTATTGTGCGTCGAAGGCGGGGATTTCGAGCCTGTCGAAGGGGCTGTCAAAGGCTTACGGCTGCGACAACGTCTTGGTGAACACCGTCTCGCCCGCGTTCATCGCGACGCCGATGACCGACAAGATGATGCAGAAGCGTGCCGACGAGAAGGGGGTGAGCTTCGACGAGGCGATCGAGACGTTCCTCGAGGAGGAGCGCCCGGGGATGACCTTGAAGCGCCGCGGGACGTCGGAAGAGGTCGCATCGGCGATCGTGTTCCTGTGCTCGGAGCGGGCGAGCTTCATCAACGGTGCGGATATCCGGGTGGATTCGGGCTCGGTGATGACCGTCGCGGGGTGAACGCTCAGGCATCGCTAGAACGTAAATAAGAAATCCTCTCCCGCCAGGGGGGGTGGCAGGCGCAGCCTGACGGAGGGGGAGGCAGGCGAAACCTTTGTTCCGTGTCCTCCCCCTCCGTCGCTCCGCGCCACCTCCCCCTGGTGGGGGAGGATTGCAAAAGTGGGCCTTACCCCTCGAACAAGTCCTTAAACTGCCGCGGCTGCGACCGGAGATACTGCTTCGGCGCCTTCACCTTACCCCCAAGATGCGCCGCCGCATGCCAGGGCCAGCGCGGATCGTAGAGGATCGTCCGAGCTAGCGCGATCATGTCCGCATCGCCCGTCCCGACGATCGCCTCAGCCTGCTCGAAATCGGTGATCAGCCCGACCGCGACGACCGGGATCGACACCGCCTGCTTCACCGCCCGCGCGAGCGGCACCTGATAGCTCGGCCCGACCGGGATCTGCTGCGCGGGCGTGATCCCACCGCTCGACACGTGGATGGCACTGCAACCGCGCGCCTCCAGAACCTTCGCGAACGCCACGGTCTGATCGGAATCCCAACCGCCCTCGGCCCAGTCTGTCCCCGACACGCGCATCGTCACCGCGCGCTCGGCCGGAAACGCAGCCCGTACCGCGTCAAACACCTCGAGCGGGAACCGCATCCGGTTCTCGAGACTGCCACCATACTCGTCCTCGCGCCGGTTCGACAGCGGCGACAGAAACTCGTGCAGCAGATACCCATGCGCCGCATGCAACTGTACCGCGTCGATCCCGAGCCGCGCCGCACGCACCGTCGCTGCCACGAACGCATCGCGGACCCGCGCCAAACCCTCGGCGTCGAGCGCGACCGGAGCATTCTCCTCCGGCAGGAACGGCACTGTGGAGGGCCCCTCGGTCTGCCACCCGTTCGGCTCGCCCGGCGCGATCTGCAGCCCACCCTTCCAAGGCACCTCGCACGACGCCTTGCGCCCGGCATGCGACAACTGGATTGCGATCGGCATGTCGGACCAGCGCCGCACGCTCTCGATCACGCCCGCCATCGCCGCCTCGGTCGCGTCGTCGTACAGCCCGACGTCGCCATGCGTGATCCGCCCCTCGGGCAGCACCGCGCTCGCTTCGATCGTCAGCAGCGCCGCACCCGACAGCGCGAGCTGGCCCAGGTGGATCTGGTGCCAGTCGTTCATGCAACCGTTGGTCGCGGAATACTGGCACATCGGCGCGATCACGATCCGGTTCGCGAGCGTCAGGTTGCCGACCTGAAGAGGCTCGAACAGTTTCGGCCCGCTCATGCGGCGATCGATCGGATGGTGTAAGGCATGTGCATGTCCTTGATACGTAGAAAAGTGCCGCGAAAACTCGCTGCTGCCTGCGGAACATAGGAACGGGCGGGCGGGTTTCACGGCAAGGAATGCTGCACCGCGATAAAGTCGTGCCCGCAGCGATGATTACGACACGAAAAGGGTCCTCGCATTGCATCTACTGCCCGACACGCTCGACGCCGGCTCGGCCTATCCCCTCGGCGCGACCTTCGACGGCCTCGGCGTCAACTTCGCGGTCTATTCCGCCAATGCCGAGAAGATCGAACTCTGCGTCTATGACGAGACCGGCCGCCGCGAACTAAAGCGCTATCCGCTCCCCGAATGGACCGACGAAGTCTGGCACGGCTACCTCCCCGACGCGCAGCCGGGCCTCGTCTACGGCTATCGCGCACATGGCCGATACGCGCCCGAGGAAGGCCACCGCTTCAACCCCAACAAGCTGCTGCTCGATCCGTACGCCAAGCAGATGATCGGCGAACTCCGCTGGACCGACGCGATGTACGGCTACCAGGTGAAGTCGCCGCGCGCGGACCTGAGCTTCGATAAGCGCGACAGCGCGCTGACGATGCCGAAGGGCGTCGTGACCGACAGCCATTTCGACTGGTCGCGCGACGTGCGCCCGAACACGCCCTGGTCCGAGACGGTGATCTACGAGGCGCACACCAAGGGCCTGACCAAGCTGTTCGAGGAGGTCCAGCCCTCCGAACGCGGCACCTTCGCAGCGCTCGGCAATCCCAAGGTCATCGATCACCTCAAGCGCCTTGGCGTTACCGCGATCGAGCTGCTGCCGATCCACACCTACATTCAGGACCGCTTCCTCCAGGAAAAGGGCTTGCGCAACTACTGGGGCTACAACACCCTCAACTTCTTCACGCCCGAGCGTTCGTTCTTCGCGACAGACAGCCACGACGAACTCCGCCGCTCCATCCGCCGCCTCCACGCGGCCGGGATCGAGGTGATCCTCGACGTTGTCTATAACCACACCTGCGAAGGCTCCGAGCAAGGTCCGACGCTGTCCTGGCGCGGCCTCGACAACGCGAGCTACTACCGCCTCGTCAAAGACGACCCGCGCTATTCGATCAACGACACCGGCACCGGCAACACGCTGAACCTCACCAAGGCCCGCGTCATCCAGATGGTCGCCGATTCGCTGCGTTACTGGGCGACCAGCTTCGGCATCGACGGCTTCCGCTTCGATCTCGGCCTGACGCTGGGCCGGACGGACACCGGCTTCGATCCCGGCGCAGGGTTCTTCGACGTGCTCCGCCAGGATCCCGTGCTCGGCAGGCTGAAGCTTATCACCGAACCCTGGGACATCGGCCCGGGCGGATACCAGCTCGGCAACTTCCCCCCCGGTTTCGCCGAGTGGAACGACAAGTACCGCGACACCGTGCGGAAATTCTGGCGCGGTGACCATGCGCAGCGTGCCGACCTCGCCGCGCGCCTGACCGGCTCGGCCGACCTGTTCGATCGCCGCGCACGCCGACCCTGGGCAAGCGTCAACCTGCTCGGCGCGCATGACGGCTACACGCTTGCCGACACGGTTGCCTACGAGGAGCGTCACAACGAGGCGAACGGCGAAGACAATAACGACGGCCACTCGAACAACTGCTCGCGCAACTGGGGCGTGGAAGGCCCGACGGAAGACCCCGCAATCCTCGAAACCCGGTCGCGCGTGATGCGGTCGATGCTGACCACGCTGTTCGCGTCGCTCGGGACGCCAATGCTGGTCGCGGGCGACGAGTTCGGCCGCACGCAGAACGGCAACAACAACGCGTACTGCCAGGACAACGAGATCAGCTGGCTCGACTGGAACAAGGCCAAGTCCCCCGAGGGCGACGCACTGATCGACTTCACCGCGCGCCTGATCGCGCTTCGCCGCGACTATCCCATGCTCCGCGCCGGAAACTTCCTCTACGGCGAGGACACGCCCGCCGAGGGCCTCAAGGACATCGAATGGTGGGACGAGCGTGGCCAGCAACTCACGTCCGCAGATTGGGAGAACACCAACGGCCGCGCGTTGGTGATGCGCCGCGCCTGCGAGCGTGAGTCGGGCGAGGTGCAGGTGATCTCGCTGTTGCTCAATGCGTCAGAGGGGCCGCTGACCTTCCACATGCCGCCGCCCGAGGAGGTGGAGCGCACCGTCCTGATCGACAGCAGCAAGCCCGAGCAGGGCGCCACCCCGATCAAGAACAGCTACGAGCTTCCCCCGCAGGGCGCGGCGTTGCTCTCCTGGACGATCGAAGCAGCGTGACTTGGGGGCCGACGCTTGCCGCCGACGGAACGAACTTCCGCCTCTGGGCGCCGGATCGCGACGCGGTAACGCTCGAGGTCGCTGAAGGCGACGCGGTTGTCATGACCCGCGAACCGGAAGGCTGGTTCAGCGCGAAGGCGTCGGTGGGGCCAGGGACACGGTACCGGTTCCGCCTGACCGATGACCTCGCGGTTCCCGATCCCGCCTCGCGCGCGCAATCCGGCGGCGTGCACGGCTGGAGCGTCGTCGTCGGTCCTGAAGCCTATACGTGGCGGACCCCCGACTGGCGCGGCCGACCGTGGGAAGAGATGGTCATCCAGGAGGTCCATGTCGGCACGCTCGGCGGCTTCGCAGACGTCGCGGACCACCTCCCGGCAATCGCCGCGCTCGGCATCACGGGAATCGAACTCATGCCCGTCAACGCGTTCGGCGGCACCCGCAACTGGGGCTATGACGGCGTGCTGCCCTACGCCCCGGCCGAAAGCTACGGCACCCCCGACGAACTGAAAGCGCTGGTCGACCGCGCCCACGAACTCGGTCTCGCCGTGTTCCTCGACGTGGTCTACAATCACTTCGGCCCCGACGGAAACTACCTCGGCGCCTATGCGAAGGGCTTCTTTCACCCCGAAGTCGATACCCCATGGGGTGGCGCAGTTGCGGTCGACCAGGCGCCGGTCCACCGCTATTTCGTCGATAACGCGCTGATGTGGCTGAACGAGTACAAGTTCGACGGCCTCCGGTTCGATGCGGTCCACGCGATCGAGAACGATGCCTTTCTCGACGCGATGGCTGCCGAACTGCGCGAGAAGACCGCCGGCCGCCACGTCCACCTCGTCCTCGAGAACGAAGGCAACGATGCCGACCGGCTCCACCCGGCAGCGTTCGACGCGCAGTGGAACGACGACTTCCACAACGTCCTGCACGTCCTGCTCACCGGCGAGACCAGCGCCTATTATGCCGACTTCGCCGACCGCCCCGCCGAACGCCTCGCGCGCTGCCTCGGCGAAGGCTTCATCTATCAGGGAGAGGCGTCGCCAAACCAAGACGGCAAGACTCGCGGCAAGCCCAGCGCCCACCTGTCGCCGACCGCGTTCGTCGCGTTTCTCCAGAACCACGACCAGATCGGCAACCGCGCGATGGGCGAACGCCTGACGCTGCTCGCGGACCGCAAGAAGCTCCGCGCCGCCACCGCGTTGCTCCTGCTCGGCCCGCAGATACCCTTGCTCTTCATCGGCGACGACCACGGCAGCGAAAGCCCGTTCCTGTTCTTCACCGACTTCCACGACGAACTCGCCGACGCGGTGCGCGAAGGCCGCCGCAAGGAATTCGCCAAGTTCGCCGCCTTCGCCGATCCCGAAGCACGCGAGGCAATCCCCGACCCCAACGCGCAAGAAACCTTCCTGCAATCGGGAGCACGGCCCGGCGCCGATGCGGCCGAGTGGCAGGACCTGTACCGCACCCTGGTCAAGATCCGCCACGAGCAGATCATCCCCCGCCTGCGCGACACGACCGCGACCGGCGCCGAAGCGATCGGCGAGGGGGCGGTCGTTGCACGCTGGAAAATGGGTGACGGCGCAATCCTGACAATTGCGCTCAACCTCGGCGACGATGTCGTTGATTTTCCGGCAATAGAGGCTTCGCCGATCTTCGCCGAGGGCGAACCGGGGGAGGCTGCCAGCGTGGCAGTCTGGCTGGATCGATGAGCAGCCTCCGAACACTCGCTGTCGCCGCCGGCCTGCAACCCGAATGGCAGGACGCAGCAGGTCGTCGCCAGACCGTCGCCGACGGTGCGTTACAGGCGATCCTGTATCGTCTCGGCCATCCGTCCGGAAGTGAAAAGCAGATCGCCGAAAGCCTCGCCGCGATCGAAGCTCGAAACGCGCAGGGTGTCCGTTTCTTGTCCATCGATGTGGGAGACCCGATCCGGCTGAAATCAAAGGTATCGGGCAAAGCCGAACTTACGTTCGAAGACGGTACGATGCGCTCCGTCACAGTCAATGACGGCGAGTTGAGTCCGATAAGCAAAAGCGGCTACCACGAGCTTGAAATCAATGGCGAAGTCATCGACATTCTCGTTGCACCACGCCGCTGCTACACGATCGCCGACGCGCTACCAGGACGTAAACTCTGGGCGCCCGCCGTCCAGATCCCGAGCCTCCGCACCGATGCGCCGAAGGCGTTCGGCGATTTCGTTTCGCTAGCCGATGCCGCCCGCGCGTTCGGCCAACGCGGCGCCGATGCCCTCGCGATCAGCCCGACGCACGCGCTGTTTCCCGCCGACCCCGGCCGATACGGCCCCTACGCACCCTCGAGCCGCCAATTCCTCAATGGCCTGTACGGCGATCCCGCTGCATTCGGTGCACAGTCCGACGGCCGCGACCTCCCCGAACTGATCGACTGGCACGCCGCGATCCCCGAAAAGCTCGCACGACTGCGCAAGAGCTTCGATCAAGTGCTTCCACAGATTAAGGAAACGCTGACAACGTTCAGGCGTCAAGGCGGCGACGACCTCGAGCGCCATGCCGAGTTCGACGCCTTCCACGCCCACTTCTTCGCGACCACCCGCGCACGCGGCTGGCAGCAATGGCCCGCCGAGTATCACGATCCCGCTAGTCCCGCCGTCCGCCGCTTCGTCGCGGAGCAGGCGGACGATGTCACGTTCTACATCTTCCTCCAATGGCTGGCCCGCCGCGACCTCGACGCCGCGCAGATGGCTGCCAAGGACTCCGGCATGGCGATCGGCCTCATCGCCGATCTCGCCGTCGGCATGGACGCCGGCGGCAGCCACGGCTGGAGCCGGCGCAGCGACTTGCTCACCGGCCTGTCGATCGGCGCGCCACCCGACCCGCTGGGGCCGGACGGTCAAAGCTGGGGCATCACTGGCTTCGACCCGCAAGCGCTCCGTGACACGGCCTTCGCCCCCTTCATCGCGACCATCCGCGCTGCGCTCGCCCATGCCGGTGGCATCCGCATCGACCACGCGTTCGGCCTTCGTCGCCTCTGGGTCGTTCCCGAAGACGCTTCTGCCGCTGAGGGCGCGTACCTCGACATGCCGTTCGAAGACCAGATGCGGATCGTCGCGATGGAATCGCAGCGTGCCAAGGCGATCGTCATCGGCGAAGACCTCGGCACCGTCCCCGATGGCTTCCGCGAGGCGATGGACGCGCGCGCCATGCTCGGCATGCGGGTGTTGTGGTTCGAACGCGACGCCGACGGCTTCGTGCCGCCCACCAAATGGTCGCGCGACGCGGTGGCGATGACCGGTACGCACGACCTTGCCACCGCCGCAGGCTGGTGGAGCGGCCGCGATATCGACTGGACGTGGGACCTCGGACGCAAGTCCGACGCTGTCGATAAGCCCACGGACCTTGCCGATCGCGCCAAGGACCGCGTCGCGCTCTGGTCTGCATTCGACACCGGCACCGAACAGCCAACCCCTGAAGACACTGACCCTGTCGTCGACGCCGCCATCGCGCATGTCGCCAGCACGCCCTGCGCGCTCGCCATTATCCCGATCGAAGACCTCGCCGGGTTGGTCGAGCAACCCAACCTCCCCGGCACGATCGACGAGCACCCCAACTGGCGCCGCCGCATGCCCGACACGACCGAGGCGCTGCTCGCCCGCCCCGAAGTCGCCGCTCGCATCGACACGCTCAACGTCACGAGACCCGCATGACCGCCCCCACCACGCCGCGCGCAACCTACCGCTTCCAGTTCCACAAGGACTTCACCTTCGCCGACGCGGAAGCGCTGGTGCCCTATCTCGACGACCTTGGGATCAGCCACCTCTACGCCTCGCCGATCACCACTGCGCCAAGCGGGTCTACCCACGGCTACGACGTCGTCGACCCGACCCGTATCAACCCCGAACTTGGCGGCGAGGATGCCTTCCGGAGCCTCGTCGCAGCCCTCCGCGCCCTCAACATGGGCGTCATCATCGACATCGTCCCCAACCACATGGGCGTCGCCGGCGGTGAGAACGCGTGGTGGAATCACATTCTAACGCACGGGGAAGACAGCGAATTCGCACGCTACTTCGACATCGACTGGCGCGAGAAGCTCGTTCTCCCGATCCTCGGCGATCCGCTCTTCGAGACGCTGGCCAGCGGTGCGCTGAAGGTCGAGCAGGTCGACGGCCGCTACGTCCTCGAAGCATACGGTGAACACCGTCTCCCGATCCGCGACGAGGACCAAACGACCGCAGGGACGGACGACATAGCCGCGCTCATCGACCGCCAGCATTACCGCCTCGCCTCGTGGCGCGTCGCGAACGACGAACTCAACTGGCGGCGGTTCTTCACGATCAACGACCTCGCCGGCCTACGCGCCGAAGACCCGGTCGTGTTCGAGGCTACGCATGCGCTCTATCTCCGTCTTTACGCCGAGGGCCTGATCGACGGCGTCCGCGTCGATCACGTCGACGGCCTGACCGACCCCGCCGGCTATTGCCGCACCTTGCGCGCAAGGCTCGACGCGATCGAGCGCCCCGTCGACGCGCCGCCCGGCCCGGCGTATCTCGTCATCGAGAAGATCCTCGCCGACGGTGAACCACTCAGCACCGACTGGGGCGTCGACGGTACCAGCGGGTACGACTTCATGGAGCAGGTCACCGCCTTGCTCCACGCGCCCGGTGGCGCAGAACCGCTAGCCGAACTCTGGGCCCACATAAGCGGCCGCTCCGCTGACTTCGCGCCCGAGGAACTGCGCGCGCGGCAGGAATTGCTCGCGTGGCAGTTCGATGCGCAGCACCGCCGCTGCGTCGAAGCTTTCGTGGCGCTGGCCCGCTCGACACCTGAATGCGACGGGGTGACGAGGGGCATGCTCCACCGCGCGATCGAGCGGTTGCTCTGGGTCTTCCCAGTGTATCGGACCTACGGAACGGGCGAATCTGCGCCGCTCGCTGACGCCGGAATCCGCGATACCGTCCGCCAGCGGGTTGCGGAGTTCGTCCCGCCCGGCGAAGGCGCGGTCGTGGACCGGATCCTGGGTTGGCTGGCAGGCGAGGGGCCAGGCGACGTCGCACTCGCCGCCGAAGCGGCGCGCAAATTCCAGCAACTCTCCGCGCCGATCGCGGCGAAGGCGGTCGAGGACACCGCGTTCTACCGCTATGGCCGACTGCTCTCGCGCAACGATGTCGGGTTCGACGCCGCGCGGATGTCGCTTCATATCGACGCGTTCCACGCCGCGATGATCGAGCGTGCCCGCGACTGGCCGTCCGCGATGCTCGCCACCGCGACGCACGACCACAAACGTGGTGAGGACGTTCGCGCGCGGCTAGCGGTGCTCAGCGAGATACCCGATCTCTGGCGTTCCCTTGCGGAGCATTGGTTCGAACAGGCTGCCCCGTATGCGGAAGGCGTCGATCCCGCCGACGCCTATATGCTGCTCCAGACGCTGTTCGGCGCTTGGCCGACGAACCTTCGCGCGCCGGACGCCGATGCTCTGTCGGAGTATGCAGAGCGAATCGTCGCGTGGCAGGAAAAGGCGTTGCGCGAAGCCAAGCTCCGGTCGTCCTGGGAGGCGCCGGACGAGGCGTACGAGACCCGCTGTCACGATCTGGCGCGGGCGTTACTCGATCCCGAACGGTCGACCGACTTTCTTGAGGACATGACGGCATTCGTCGATCGCATCGCCCCCGCCGCAGACCAGAACAGCCTCGTGCAGGTTGCATTGCGCTATACCGTGCCGGGCGTGCCGGATCTGTATCAGGGTACCGAGATCGCCGATTTGAGCCTAGTCGATCCGGATAACCGGCGGCCGGTCGATTATGCTCTCCTGCGCGATACGCCGTGGGCTGGCGGTGCACCCAAGATGCGGTCGATCAAGCATCTGCTGGATCTCCGGCGGAAGCATCCTGCGCTGTTCTCGAACGGTAGCTACGCGCCGATCGCCGTCATCGGACCGCGCCGCGACCATGTTATGGCGTTCGAGCGGGAGCATGAGGGGATGACGCTTCGCTGCATCATCGCGTTGCGGTGTGCCGAGCGCTATCTCCACGGGATGACGGCGGCCGAGTGGTGGGGCGATACCGCGTTGTCGTCTGGCGAGCGGATTTGCAATCTGCTCGGCGAGGATGGCGTGCGCGTCGATCTCATGGCATCGGATCCAGCGCTGGCGGCGTGACCAATACGCTGCCGGGGAACGATTTCAGAAGGAACAGAACGATGAAGATCAGCGCACGCAACCAGATTTCCGGCACCATCGTCTCGATCACGCCGGGTGCGGTCAATGGTTCGATCAAGGTCGACATCGGCGGCGGCAACGTCGTCACCGCCAATATCACCGAAGAAGCGATCGCCGACCTCGCACTCGCGACCGGCGATACCGTGACCGTCCTGATCAAGGCGAGCGACGTCCTGATCGGCAAATGATCGCGAGCCGGCCGTTCCCGCTTCGATGCTGGAACGGCCGGTAGAGGTTACAGACCGAAGCGCAGCGTCGCGCGGAAATCGCGACCGGCGAGCGGGGCGAAGTCCTTGAGGAAGCTCGTCGCGCGGCGTGCGTTCACGTCGAACAGGTTGTTCGCGCTCAGCAGCAACGTCGTCTTTGAATCCTTGCCGAACGGGCTCAGGCCGATCGAGGCGTTGACCATCGTGTACTCGTTGGTCTTCGTCTCGAATGCGGCGATGCGGTTCTGGTCGAACACATGCTCGACCTCGACGCGGCCGTTGATCCGGTCTCCCTGCGCCTCGATCCCGCCGAGCACGCGCATCGGGGGAATGCGGGGGACGGGGCCCTGGTCGACGATGTTGGCGTGGACGTAATCGCCCAGCACGTCGGCGTTGACCGCATAACCGCCGATCTGCGCGACCTTCACCGATGCATCCGCCTCGAACCCGTAATAGCGGGCGTCGGCCTGCTGATACTGGAAGCAGGGCAGGTCGACGGTGCGGCCCGAGGGATCGGCCGCCGCCTGGCAGACCGTCGACGCGACCTGGTTCTCCGAGATGTAGTTCGAGAACCAGTTGTAATAGGCTGACGCGTCGAAGCTGAAGCCGTCGCCATGCGCGTGCAGCGTGCCTTCGAGGCCCCACGACTTTTCAAGCCGGAAGTTCGGATTGCCGAGTTCGTACGCCTGCGTGCCAGCATGCGCGCCGTTCGCGAACAGTTCTTCCGCCGATGGCGCACGCTCGGTGCGCGAGCCGTTCAGGCCGACGCGGATGCTGTCGGTCAGCGCGTAGGATGCGCCGAGTGAGCCGGACACTGAATGATAGCTCTGGCTGCCGCGGAAGAAGCGCAGATCATCCTCGGGTGTCCGCGCGGCGAGGTCGGTGATCTCGTAGCGGACGCCGCCCTCGGCGTGGAACTTGCCGGACTCATATTGCTGGAGCGTGAAGAGGCCGGTCTGGTTGGTCTCGTTCTTCGGCAGGAAGGCCTCGTCGCCGACCACGTTGAAGATCCGGTTGTAGAACTGCACGCCCGATGCGCCCTGCCAGCCGCCGCGGTTCGCCTGGACGACTTCGAGACGACCTTCGAGACCCTTGTTGTAGAAGGCGGTGCCGACGGAGTTGTCCTCCTCGAGTTCGAAATGGCGATAGCTGGCCTGGCCGGCGCGGACGCGGATCTTGCTGATGAAATCGCCGCCGGTGTCGATCTCGCCGCGCAGGTCCACGCGGTTCTGGAGGACGTCGAGGCGCGGCGCTTCCTGCTCCTGGCCGGGCTGCGTGGCGTAGCGGATCGGTACGCCGTAGAGGCTGTCGTAGTGGCTGTACGAGATGCCGAGATTGCCGTTGTCGGTAATGATCGACGCGCCGGCACCCGCGGTCCAGGTCTCGGCCTGCGTGTTGGGGAGCTTGCCCTTCAGCTGTGCCGATGCGGCGTAGTCGATCGGGTCGGCTTCGTTGGGATCGACGGGGAGGGCGGCGGT
The DNA here is from genome assembly GCF_059691795.1 of Sphingomonas sp. 320_CC. NCBI lineage: Bacteria > Pseudomonadati > Pseudomonadota > Alphaproteobacteria > Sphingomonadales > Sphingomonadaceae > Sphingomonas > Sphingomonas sp. 320_CC. The sequence continues at coordinate 1,450,395 of NZ_JCAWAE010000001.1, forward strand.
AGCCTGCGCTTGGGCGCGGGCATCGCGCGAAAGGATGTAGCCACCGGTGCGCAGGTCGCCCGATTTCAAGTACGAGCCGTCCGCATGAAGCACGAGGTGCTGGCCGACGGCGACGTCACCGGCCATCCCGCCGGAGCGCTCGTTCGCAGCCGAGCCGTAGTTGGCGATGCCGTTCACGCGGTAGCCGTTCTCGGGCACGGTGCGCGGGATGCGCGTGTCGATAACGTTGACGACGCCGCCGACTGCCGACGTGCCGTAGAGCAGCGCGCTGGGGCCGCGGAGGATCTCGATACGCTCGGCGAGCAGCGGGTCGATGATGACGGCATGGTCGACCGAGGTGTTCGAGACGTCGATCGATCCGATCCCGTCGGTCAGCACGCGGATACGGTCGCCTTGGAAGCCGCGAAGGATCGGGCGTGAGGCGCTCGGGCCGAACGAACTGGCCGATACGCCGGGCTGGCGGGCGAGAGTCTCGCCGATCGACGGCCGCAGCTGGCGGGTGAGTTCCTGGCCGGTGAGGACGGTCGTGCCTTGCAGGACGTCGCGCTCGCTGGTCTGGATCGGCGCGGTGACGATGATGTCGCGCTGGTTGGTCGAACCGACCGACGTCGGTGCGGGGGCAGGGGCCGGAGCATCCGTGGCGACGGTTTGCGCATGCGCCTGCGAGGAGAGGAGCGCAGCCAGGGCGGTGGCGCCGAACAGCATCGTCTTCATGAAATTCCCTTGTGTCGTCCCTGTACGACAAATCGGGTAGATTTGATGATACATCATATCAAGTGACAATGTTGCCATGAACGCGAATGGCGTCGCGACTGTTACCGCGATGCAACATGGCTGCTGTCGTCAGCGGGGATAACGCTTGCCGTCATTCTGGCGAAAATCAGGATCGAAAGGCATGACGGGGGGCGTTCGTTACTCTGGATCCTGACTTTCGTCAGGATGACGGAGTGGGGAGAATCCGACTCCACACCCCGCCCCATTACCCCGCAACGATCAAATCCTTGATGCGCGTGGCCAAGGCCTCCATCGCGAACGGCTTTGTCATGACATGCATGCCGGGATCGAGATGCCCGTTACCGACGACCGCATTCTCCGCATAGCCGGTGATGAAGAGGATCTTGAGCTCCGGCCGCCCGATCCGCGCCGCGTCGGCCATCTGTCGCCCATTCATCCCGCCGGGAAGACCGACGTCGGTCACCAGCAGGTCGATGCGGATGTCGGATTGCAACAGCTTCAGCCCGGATGCCCCGTCCGCCGCTTCGATCGCCGCATAGCCCAGCTCCTCGAGTACCTCCACCACCAGCATTCGAACGGTCGGTTCGTCGTCGACCACTAGCACCGTCTCCCCCGCGTTCGCACGCGGTGCCTCGGTGTGTTCGGCGACGGTTTCGGTATTCTCGACCTCACCGAAGTGTCGCGGGAGGTAGATGCAAACGTTGGTGCCCTCGCCCACCTCGGAATAGATCCGGACATGTCCACCGGATTGCCGGGCAAAGCCGTAGATCATCGACAGGCCGAGGCCCGTGCCGAGCCCGAGTGGCTTGGTCGTGAAGAACGGATCGAACGCCTTGGCGATCACCTCCGGGGTCATGCCCGTGCCGGTGTCGGACACGCACAGCGATACATATTGCCCGGCATCGAGTTCGCGCTCGCGTGCCGTCCTCGCATCGATCCAGCGATTGGCGGTTTCGATCGTCAGTCGCCCGCCACCCGGCATCGCATCGCGCGCGTTGATGCACAGGTTGAGCAGCGCGTTTTCCAGCTGGTGGGGATCGACCAGAGTCGCCCAAAGCCCAACCGAGGCGACGACCTCGACCTCGACTTCGGGACCGACCGTGCGCCGGACCATATCCTCGATCCCCCCGACCAGCCGGTTGACGTCGGTCGGCTTGGGATCGAGCGTCTGTCGCCGTGAGAAGGCGAGCAACCGGTGCGTTAGTGCCGCCGCACGTTTCGCGGCACCTTGCGCGGTCAGCGAATAGCGTTCGACATCGTTCAGCCGACCTTGCGCGATCCGGATTCCGAGCAGTTCCAAGCTGCCGGTAATGCCGGTCAGCAAATTATTGAAATCATGCGCGATCCCGCCGGTGAGCTGACCGACGGCCTCCATCTTCTGGCTTTGTCGCAGCGCTTCCTCGGCCACCATGAGTTCGCGCGTCCGGGTCGCAACCTGATCCTCCAGCGTCTCGTTCCAGCGCGCGAGTTCGGCCGTCTGGCGGCGGCTGTCGTCGATGTCGGTGTTGGTCCCGACCCAGCGAAGAATCGTGCCGTCGGGCGCTCGGACCGCGTCCGCACGAACCAGGAACCAGCGATAGTCGCCATCCTTGCTCCGCGCCCTATACTCGACGCTGTACCGCTCACCGGTTGCAAGAGAATGCCGCCAAGCTTCGGAGGCAGTTGGGTAATCGTCGGGATGGACGCGGTCCCTCCAGGTGCCGATACCGTCGAGCGCACCGGGTTCGAGGCCGTTATAGTCATAGACCTGGCGGTTGAACCAATAGAGATGCCCGTCAGGCCTGGCCGCCCAGATCTGGTTCGGCACGGCTTCGGCGAAGACCCGGAACTGTTCCTCGCTTTCACGCCGCGCGGTTTCCGCGCGCAACCGTTCGGTAGCGGCACGGACTCGCTCCGCGACTTCCCGCATAAGCACCAGGTCATCGTCGCTCCAAACTCGCGCGACGCCGTGGTTGGCGTAGAGCAACGCGACGAAATCGTCCTGTTCGAGGAGCGGCATGTTGACGAACGACCACGCGTCGATCGCCTTCAAGACATCGCCGGTGTCGCGCGTCCGGTCGTCCTTGTCGACATCGGCGATCGCCACCGTTCGTCCGGCCTTGAGGTCCTCGATATATGTCCCATGCGCCCGGAAATGCAGCGTACCGGCAAGCGTCGTCACGCCTTCCGCATTCCAGTCGCGCTTGACCGTGATCGTCTCGTTCACCTTGTCGATGATGCCATAGCCTACCCGGCTGACCTGCAAGGCGCGGCCCAGGATCGCGGAGGCGGCATAGGCGATCTCGTCGGGGTCGGTCAGGTCGCGGATCGCGTCGCTCAACTCGAGTAGCGCGCGCTGTCGCAATTCGGCCTGCTTGCGCTCGGTGATGTCGAAGCTGATGCCGGGGAAGCGGAGCGGCGTACCATCGGCGGCCAAGCGACAGCGACCTTGCGCGGTCACCCAATGGATTGCGCCGTCGGGCTGTACGAGACGGTATTCCGCATTGAAATCGCCTCCAGTCCGTAAGGCCGTGTCGATTGCGGACTGCGCGGCTTGCACATCGTCGGGATGGATGTTGCCGAAGAAACGCTCGATCGGTGCACCGGCGCGTCCAAGCTCGGGGGAGACGCCGTACAACGTCGAGAACCGCTCGTCCGCGGTGACGCGGTCGTTTGGAACGTCCCAGTCCCATGTGCCGATACCATTGCCTGCAGCCAGCGCCTGGCCGAGCCGTTCCTCGCTGGCTTGCGCCGCGGTGAGGATGCTGCGGCGCTCGGAGATATCGGTGAACAATACCGCGACCTGCCGGGCTTCGGGATCGCCGACGCGGAAGGCGTGGACGTCGAACCACCGTCCCATCTGCTCCGAGCCATGATCGAACCGCGCGGGTTGGCCGGTCGTCGCCACGCGGCCATAGGTCTCGAACCAGAAGGCTTCGAGATCGGGGACCAGTTCGCTGGCGGTCCTGCCGACCGGATCGACCAGCCCGGTCTGGCTTTCGAACCGCGGATTGACCTCGATAAAGCGGTAGTCGACGGGGCGTTCGCCGTCGAACAGCAGGTCTATGATGCAGAAACCGGCGTCGATCGCGTCGACCAAGGCGCGGTATCGGTCCTCGCTCGCATGCGACGAAATAGGGGTATCGGTGGTCGGGGCCGTCGGTCGCTGCATCGTATCTCAGGGGTCGGAGGACGCGACCTCATAATCCAAGGCCTGCGGCCTAACGCGCCAATCTGAAAACCGATCCCGGTTGGCGCGTGTTCAAGCTCCCCGGGTGCGTGCCGCGGCCACCGGCAGCAACCGTGCCAGCCGATCCGCCCACGCCGCGCACCCTTCCGTCGAGCCCAGCAAATCCTGCCGGATCTCGATCTCGGCATAGGGACGGGCAGGGTAGGCATGGCGCGGAATGGTGTAGTCGATCTGGTCCATGCGGTAGGGTTCGTTGTCCCCGACGGTCAGGTCGGCCTCCTCGCGCAGGACGTCGAGCAGAGCGTGCGCAAATCCGGTATCGCCGCCGTCATGCAGGATGCCGATCTGCCATGGCCGGTCGATGCCGCGCATCGACGGCGTGAAGCTGTGCAGCGCAACGAGTGTCGTCGTGATCCCCAACGCATCGCGGCGCGCGAGTTCGGCCGCGATCGCCGCCTGATAAGGCTCGTGGATCTCGGCGAACCGCGCCGCGACGTCGGCGTCCGACAGTGCCTGGTTGCCGGGCACCATGGTCCCGTCGCTGACGGCGGCGATCGCATCGGGCTGCTCTGCGCTCCGGTTGCAGTCGATCACCAGCCGCGAATAGGTCTGGCGGAGGAAGACCGCGTCGAGCCGCTCGGCCAACAGCAGGCCAAGCTCGGCGATGCCGATGTCCCAGCCGATGTGCCGCGACAGTTCGGCATCGCTCAACCCCAGCGCGCCGAGCGCAGCCGGCACGGCTTTCCCCGCGTGATCGCCGATCAGCAGGAACGATGACGCGCCTTCGGGGTTGACCAATGTGACCGGTGCGGCATCTTCGGTCCCAAGCAGCGATTGGCTGATAGCGGTCTTCATGCGACACGGATCCTCGATGCCATCTCTAACTCTCTCTCATGTAACCCGATACTCCTACCGCCATCCGGTAGCGTTTGGCGAGCATCGGATCATGGTTCGCCCGCGCGAGAGTTTCGACCAGCATCTGATCGATGCGCAGCTGACGATCAGTCCAGAGCCTTCGGACGTCCGCTGGCTGCAGGACGTGTTCGGCAATTCGGTTGCGATCGCGACGTTCGACAAGCGCGCGAAGGAGCTCGTCTTCGACAGCCGCGTGCAGTTGCTGCACACGCCAGCCGAACTCCAGAACGTCGATATCGAGCGGTATGCGCGGCTTTATCCGTTCACCTATTCGTCGGAGGAAATGCCCGACTTGCTTCGCTCGATAGAGCGTCAGCATCACGATCCGCTGCGCCAGATCGACAGCTGGGCACGGCGCTTCGTGCGGACCGACGGGCCGACCGATACGCTGGCGATGCTGTCGGACATGACCGCGACGATCCGGCGTGAGTTCACCTATGTCCCGCGACCGGAAAAGGGCACGCAGTCGCCGATCGAGACGCTCGCGACGCGCAAGGGGACGTGTCGCGATTACGCCGTGCTGATGATCGAGGCGGTCCGCGCGCTCGGCTTCGCGGCACGGTTCATCTCGGGCTATGTCTACAACCCCAGCGCTCGCGAGCAACGGACCGGTGGCGGCAACACGCATGCCTGGGTCCGCGTGTACCTGCCGGGATCGGGCTGGGTCGAGTTCGATCCGACCAATGGCATCGTCGGCAACCGCGGACTCGTCCGTGTCGCGGTCGCGCGCGACATCTACCAGGCCGTGCCGATCTCCGGCACCTGGAGCGGCTTTCCCGGCAGCTTTCTCGACATGACCGTGTCGGTCGACATCACGCTCGATGACGTCGACGCGGCGGGGCAACACTTGGCACAAACTTTAAAACAGGCGTGAAAAGGGGCTCTTCCATGCTGATCCGGACTGGATACGACATAGTTTTCGAGACCGAGGTCGCGACGCCGATGATGGCGATGCTGAGCCTGCACCCGTCCCGCAACAAGGATCTCGTGACGCCGCACCGGATCGTCGCGACCCCCGACGTGCCGACCTACGACTATCTCGATGCGTTCGGCAACGTCTGCACGCGCATCACCGTGCCCAAGGGCGGCCTGACGCTGTCGTGCGACTTTACGATCGAGGACAGCGGCGAGCCCGATCCGATCACGCCGGACGCCGTCCAGCACGCGGTCGAGGATCTGCCCGACGACGTCCTGATCTACCTGCTCGGCAGCCGCTATTGCGAGACCGACCGGCTGACCGAGACCGCCTGGTCGCTGTTCGGGCATGTCCCGGCCGGCTGGCAGCGAGTTCAGGCGATCGTCGACTTCGTCCATGATCACGTCGAGTTCGGCTATCACTATGCCCGCCCGACGAAGACCGCGTGGGACGTGCATCAGGAGCGCCAGGGCGTGTGTCGCGACTTCGCCCACCTGGCGATCACGCTGTGCCGGTGCATGAACATTCCCGCGCGCTATTGCACCGGGTATCTCGGCGATATCGGCATCCCGCCGGTCGACGCGCCGATGGACTTTTCGGCATGGTTCGACGTGTATCTGGGCGGCACGTGGTACACCTTCGACGCACGCCACAATCGCCCGCGGATCGGCCGTATCCTGATGGCGCGGGGGCGCGATGCGACGGACACCGCGCTCACGACGACGTTCGGTCGGGCGCAGTTGGTAAGGTTCGACGTGCATACCGACGAAGTCTTTGCCGACGACCAGCCCAGCGGGTAAAAGCGCAGCCGAAGCGGCGGCCGCGAAAACTTAACCCTTGTGGGTAAGGTCGCGTTCGGCCTAACGGCACCGATCCTCAAACTTATGCTGCGATGCACAACATGACTTCGACCCCAGACACCTCCGCGCCGAACAACGCGAACGCGCTGCTTCTCCAGGCGATCGCGTTGCGCAAGTGCATCACCGCGACCTACAACCGGATGGTCTGCACGCTTGCGCCGCACATCCTGTACACCAAGCACGACGATGTGTTCGTCGATGCGGTGACGCTCGAGCGCGACGGCCAGCCGCCCAAGGAGATCAAGCTCGGGACGTTCAAGCTCGCTGGGCTGAAGGACATCGAAGTGACCGATCGTCCGTTCGTACCCGACGCGATCTTCAACCCCGGCGATATCAAGTACGACCGCGTCACGCTGTTCGTCGTCGATCGGTCGTAAAAGTCTTCGAGGGCGCCTGCGGAGCGCTATTCGCCTGATTTCGTTCCGTCATCCTGACGAAAGTCAGGATCCAGAGTAACAGGCGCTGCCCATCATGGCTCTGGATCCTGACTTTCGTCAGGATGACGGAGTATAGGCGACGCCTCAAACCGCTGGCGGCAACCACCCGGTTTCGATCTCGCCGTAGCGGTCTGTAAACCCGGTCGCCTCGACCAGCGCCGCTTCGTCTACGATCCGGACCCGCCGCCCGTTCCGCTCGATCACGCCTGCCTTCTCCAGCGCCCGGATCGTGCGGTTCACGTGAACCTTGGTCAGCCCGAGCGCATCGCCGATATCGGTCTGCGTCAGCGGCAGGTCGAAGGAATCGACGATCCCGCCCGCCGTCACGCGCAGCCGCGCCATGATGTCGAGCAACAGCGTCGACAGCCGCTCGCTCGCCCCCATCCGCCCGATCGTTGTCAGCCGGTCGCTCATCGCGACGTTCTCGGCGGCGGCGATCGCATAGAGCAGCCCGGCGATGCGCGGTTGCGCGCGGAAGAGCAGACCGAGTTCGGTCTTCGGCAAATCGATCACGATACAGTCCGAGATCGCGGTCAGCGTCGCCGCCGCTTGCGACCACGCCATGCTCGACGTGCCGATCAGGTCGCCCGCATAGTGGAAGCGCAGGATCTGGCGCCCGCCGGTGACCAGCTTGGTCGAGGAGTGCAGCCACCCCTGGCGGACCACGTACAGCGCATGGCTTTCGCCACCTTCCGCGACCAGCACGTCACCCGCACGCAACCGCCGCTCGCCGCGTTCGGCGTGCAGGATCGCCTCGCGTTCGGCGTCGGTGAGATCGAGATGTCGCCCCAGTCGTGCGATCAAACCGCTCAATTGCATGCTTTACCCTTTTCCTTGCGCGCGGCTATTGCCGTCCCGCCGCCAATTGATCGTACCGCGCGTCGTGGATCGCGCGATCCTTTGTAAGTCTATCGATGACGATGCAATGCCGTCATTGCGACCGTCCTAACGCGCTTTCCACCAGTGGCGCAACGCGGGCGGTGATCCGGTCGACGCCGGTCCGGTTGGGATGAACACGATCCGCCTGCAACAGTGCGGCGTTACCAATGACGCCATCCAGGATGAACGGGTACAGCGTCGCATGATAGGTCTTGGCCAAGTCGGTCCATATCCCATTGAACTGAGCCGAATACTCCGGACCCAGATTGGGTGGTGCCATCATCCCGGTCAGCATCACCGGGATGCCGCGACGCTTCGCCTCGTCCATCATCGCCGTCATGTTGGCGCGCGTCTCGGCCGGCGAAATCTGGCGAAGAACATCATTGCCGCCCAAGCCCAGCAGGATGAGGTCTGGTTTGCGCTTCATGTTGTCGAGCGCAAACGCGAACCGCTGCCGTCCCGCCGCGCTGGTATCGCCCGAGACGCCGGCATTGACGATCGTCGCGTTGATCCCGTCCTTGCGCAACCGGTTCTGCAAGGCGTCGGGCAGGCTTTGGCCGCGGTCGAGGCCGTAGCCGGCATACAGGCTGTCCCCGAAGGCTAGGATCAGGCGCTCGGGACCCTGCGGGGCTGGGGTCGCAACAACCGGCGCGACCACTTTCGTCGCAGGCGGCGGGGCAGGGACTTCGGGTGTCCGATCGCAGCCGGCCAGCAACCCCGCTTGGAGAAGCGCCAGTCCGCCCCCATAAAGAGGCCAGAATCGCATCTGTTTCTCCAAGATATTGGTCTCCATGTCAGAACCTGCTTCCGCCGATATGGTGATCTCGGCGCGCGATGTCACGCTGACACTCGGCGCCTCGACTGCCGCGACGACGATCCTCAAGGGCATCGATCTCGACATCGCGCAGGGCACCAGCGTCGCGCTCCTTGGGCCGTCCGGGTCGGGGAAGTCGTCGCTGATGGCGGTGCTGTCAGGACTGGAGCGGGCGACTAGCGGCCGGGTCCAGGTGGCGGGCCTCGATTTCGGCAAGCTCGACGAGGATGCCCTTGCACGGGCGAGGCGTGGGCGGATCGGGATCGTCCTCCAGGCCTTCCACCTGCTGCCGACGATGACCGCGCTGGAGAACGTCGCCGTGCCGATGGAACTGGCCGGGATGCCCGACGCCTTCGAGCGCGCGGAAGTGGAACTCGCCGCGGTCGGCCTGTCGCACCGGATCGGCCATTATCCCACGCAGCTTTCCGGCGGCGAGCAGCAGCGCGTGGCGATCGCCCGTGCGCTCGGCCCGCGGCCAGCACTCGTCTTCGGCGACGAACCGACCGGCAACCTTGACGCGGCCACCGGAGCCTCGGTCATGGACCTGCTGTTCGACCGCCGCGCTGCGACCGGCGCCACGTTGATCATCATCACGCACGATCCCGTACTCGCCGCGCGCTGCGATCGGATTGTCGAACTTGCCGACGGCCGGATCGCCGCGGATCGCTTGCGGTGAGCGAATGGCGGCTGGCGTGGCGGCTTGCCCGTCGCGAACTCGATCTTCGGTTTCGCGGGCTGCGGCTTCTGCTGGCATGCCTGTTCCTCGGCGTCGGCGCGCTGGCGGCGATCGGCAGCCTGACGCAGTCGATCGACGGCGAGCTTGCGGCCCGCGGTAGCGCGATCCTCGGCGGCGACATCGAGTTCGGCACGTCGCAGCGCGCCGCCACGCCTGACGAGCGCACCGCGATGGCGCGGCTCGGGACGGTGTCCGAGACCGTCCGCATGCAGGCGACCGCGATCCGCGGAACGAACAGCGTGCCGGTCCAGCTCAAGGGCGTCGACGCGGTCTATCCGCTCTACGGGACGCTGGCCGTACAGGGTGGATCGGTCGCGAAGGTCGACGATCCCAAGGCGATCTGGATCGTCCCGGCCTTGGCGCAGAGGCTCCGCGTCGGCCGCGGGGCGCGCGTACGGCTCGGGATCGCCGACTTCACCGTCGCGGGGGTGATCGCGAACGAACCGGACCGGCTCGGTGAGGGCTTTACGCTTGGCCCCGTCGCGATCGTGTCGATGGCGGGTATAGCGCGGACCGGTCTGGTCCAGCCCGGCAGCCTGTACGAGAGCAAATACCGGGTACGCCTTTCACCCGGCGCCTCGCCGACGACCGCGGTCGATCGGTTGAAGGCGGCATTCCCGACCGGCGGCTGGGAAACCAAGACACGCGATCGTGCCGCGCCCGGTGCCGAACGCTTCGTCGAGCGCATGGGCCAGTTCCTGCTGCTGGTCGGACTGTCCGCGCTCGTCATCGCAGGAATCGGGGTCGGCAACGGCGTCTCATCCTATCTCGCCGCACGCCGCAGCAGCATCGCGGCCTTGAAGGTGCTCGGCGCGACGTCCGGCCTGATTGCCAAAATCTACCTTCTCGAAGTCGCTGTCGTCGCCGCGATGGGGATCGTTGCCGGGTTGGTCGCGGGCGCGGTCACGGTGCCGCTGATCGTCTGGCTCGCGGGCGACGTCCTGCCGGTCGCGCCGCAATTCTCGCTCCAGTTCGCGCCGCTCGCGCTCGCCGCTGCCTATGGCATGCTGATCGCGCTCGCCTTCACCGCGCCACCGCTGATCGAGGCTGGCAGCATTCCGGCAGCCGGCCTGTTGCGCGGCGTGTTCGGCAATCGGTCCGTGCCGTTGCGCCGGACCTTGCCCTGGGTTCTCGGTGCAGGAGCCGCGATAGTCGCACTCGCGCTGTCGACCGCGGACCAGCCCGGTCTCAGCGCAGGCTTCCTCGCTGCAGTGGCCGGCGTGTTGCTGGTGTTGGCTGGGTTCGGCTGGGCCGTACGCCGGATCGCCGCGGCGCTCCCTCGTTCGCGCAAGCCGTTGCTCCGCCTCGCCATCGCCGGACTCCATCGCCCTGGGGCTCGCACCGGCACCCTGGTCGTCGCGCTCGGTCTCGGCCTTACGCTGTTCGTCCTCCTCGCCGGCATCCGCACCAGTATCGACGCGAACATCGCGCTCACCGTACCCAAGCGCGCGCCGGCACTGTTCGCCTTGGACGTTCCGCCGGACCGCGAGGCGGAGTTCCGGAGGACGATCGAAGGCGTAGCGACCCACCCGGTGATCCGCACCGTGCCCGCAATGCGCGGCACGATCACCGGCTACGGCACCACGCGCGTCGCCGATCTCAAGACGCTGCCCGACGGCGCATGGGCGTTGCGCGGCGAACGCGGGCTGACCTATTCCGTGACCTTGCCCGAGGGGAGCGAACTCACCGCCGGTCGGTGGTGGCCGCGTGACTATACGGGTCAGCCGCTGGTCTCGATCGACGAGCGACTGGCCAAGGTGCTCGACCTCAAGATCGGTGATCCGCTCACCTACACCTTGCTCGGCGTAGAGCGGACCGCGCATATCGCGTCGTTCCGACGAATCAGCTGGGATACGCTCGGCTTCAACTTCGTCATGGTCTTCTCGCCCAACGCGATCGAGGACGCGCCGCATGATCTGGCGGCGACAATCGAGCTTGCGCCAGGGCAGGAAGCGCCTGTCATGCGAGCATTGCTGCCGCGCTTCCCATCTGTATCGGTGATCGAGGTTCGCGGCGTGCTCGGGCAGGTCCGTGATATCGTCTCGCAGATGGCGACCGCGATCACGGCGGCGGCGTCGGTGGCGATCCTGGCCGGGATCGCGGTGCTGATCGGCGCGATCGCCGCAGCGCGAGAGGCGCGCACCTATGACGGCGTGATCCTGCGTACACTCGGCGCGACCCGGCGGCAGGTGCTCGCGGTGCAGGCGCTCGAATACGCGTTTCTCAGCATCGTGCTGTCGATACTCGCATTGCTGCTCGGGCTCGGTGGTGCCTGGTATGTCGTGACGCAACTTTTCAGTTTCGAGTGGCGTCCGGATTACGCGACCGTCTTGGCGACGTTGCTGGGCGGGGCGGGGCTGACGATGGTGATCGGGTTGATCGGTGCGTGGCCCATTCTCGGCGCGCGGCCCGCACAGGCGTTGCGGCAACTCTGAGGGTCCGTTTGCGTCCGTGCTGCGTTGGGCCGCAATACACCGAAGGGGGCAAGACGCTGAGCACGCACGAAACATCATCCGAGCATCAGGCCACCAGCCCCTGGTCGATGTCAGCAAGCGAATGGTGGAAGGTCCTGAAGCGCACCTGGGCCGAGGGGAACGATGACAATATCGGTCTCATCGCGGCGGGTACCGCGTTCTACGGGTTCGCTGCTATCGTTCCGCTGCTGGCGTCGGTGGTACTGATCTACGGTCTGGTCGCCGACACCGCGACGGTGGTCGCGAACATCCGCGCGCTGTTCAACGTCCTCCCCGAAGATGCGGCAAGGGTAATCGGCGATCAGCTCGCGACGGTCGTCAACACGTCGGAAGGCAAAAAGGGTTTCGGCCTCCTCATCGCGCTGGGCATCGCCTTGTACGGCGGCACCAAGGGTGCGTCGTCGATCGTCACCGCGCTCAACATCGCCTATGAAGAAAAGGAAACGCGCGGGTTCATAACGCTGAACCTGCTCGCCTTTGCGATCACCGGTGGTGCGGTGATGCTGGCCCTTGTCGCGGCGCTCTCGACGGCGTCGTTCGCGCTTCTCGACAGCCTGATACCCGGCGCGCCGGAAATCCTGCTCCTGGCGATCCGCCTCGCAAGCTACGCCGTGCTCGCCTCGCTTGGTGTGACGGCGGCGGCCTGCCTGTATCGGTTCGGCCCCAACCGTCACAAGGCGAAGTGGATGTGGCTGACCCCTGGATCGCTGGCCGCGACCGTCATCTGGCTTGGTGCGACGATCGGCTTCGGCGTCTACGTGTCGCGCTTCGGCAATTACGGCGCGACCTATGGCTCGCTGAGCGCGGTCATCGTGCTGCTGACATGGCTGTGGCTCTCGGCCTACGTGTTCCTGCTCGGCGCAGAGCTGAATTCGGAACTCGAACACGAGACGACGAGCGATACGACGACCGGCGGGGCCACCCCGATGGGAACGCGGGGCGCGACCGTCGCTGACACGGTTGCAACAGACGTTGACCCGAAGCCAGCTGTTCAGGCTGCAGAGCCGGACAGGGCAGGGGTCTTAGCCGTTGCCCATTTGGGTGGCGTGCATGCAGGCTTGCCCGCATCGCTTCTGGCGCTGGGCGGTCTGCGGTCGATCCGTCGTGGTTCGCCAGTCGCTGGCCTTGGCATGATCGCGATCGGCGCCGCGCTGTCACACAGGAAGCGTAACTCATCGAGCAAAGCAACGACGAAGCCGCGAGCGAAGGCCTGATGACATACGGGCAGTCGACCAAGCTGTTCTTCGATGGTGGATGCCGGCCAAACCCTGGCCCGATCGAGTGTGCTGTCGTCCGCAAGGGCGTTACCCACTACCGGCACGATCTGGGTGAGGGAACAAACAGCGACGCCGAATGGCTAGCTGCGATCCATGCGTTGGAGATCGCTCAACTAGAAGGCGATCGCGACATCACGCTGCTAGGCGATTCTACCCTGGTCGTGACGCAAGCCAGCGGTAAGGCGCGGTGCCGTTCGGCAGACTTGGAAGTGCACCGTAATAGGTTCGCGGCACTGGCCGAACGTTTTGACCGCGTCCGTATCCGGCATATCGGCCGAGCCCAGAACCTTGCCGGCATTGCGCTCGCCCGGCTGCATCCTCGCTAAGGTCGACGGAGGGCTTGCTCAGGCGCGCGACATTGGTTTTTCCAAAAACTGACCTCAAACTGTAAAATAGTGTTTGACGGGGTGGGGAGGTGGCCCTAGAGGGGTGTCACCGCAGCGGAGTGCCTTACCGGCTTCTGCTACGGTCGCAAAAAACCAGATGCTCCAAGCTTCTTCTACGGGAGGGGTTATGCGAGTGTCGGTATTTTTGTCGGCTCTTTGACATTGTAGGTTAAGATGAAGGGACATGTGGGCGGCGGCT
>NZ_JCAWAE010000002.1:0-955900 GCF_059691795.1 Sphingomonas sp. 320_CC
TCCCGTAGAAGAAGCTTGGAGCATCTGGTTTTTTGCGACCGTAGCAGAAGCCGGTAAGGCACTCCGCTGCGGTGACATCCCTCTACGGCCACCTCACAAACCCGTCAAACACTATTTTACAGTTTGAGGTCAGTTTTTGGAAAAATGAGGGCAAAGCACCCAGCAGTGCCCTCTCACACCTCCCGCATGGGCGATGGCTCGCCACGAGCGCGTTCCGGACAAAAGCTGACCTCGCCAATGCAGACCAACTGGGCGTAGAGGCAGCCCCCTTCCCCGACGGGGCAAACCGATCGAGCGTCCAGCTGCAATCCGCATGGAAATTTCGTGAGGAGACGTGAGGAGAAATGCGGCGGACGCCGGCACGTCCACTCGGCAACGCGTCAGCGCGCGGACGCCGTAGCGACCAGCGCCTCGAATACGGACGCCGGCAGGGGAGTGTGGAACTTGCAACCCGCCGTGTAGTCATCGGCCCACATTACCTCGGCAACGACCTGCCCGATTTGCGGAAGGTTGAGCCAGATGCTGGTACCGCGCTTGAGCGCCGAATAGGTTTGAAGTCGTGCACCGTGGACCGAGATGTCGATCACTCTGCAAAGTGTGCGGCCGGTCTTGCCGATCCGGACATCGAGCGAAACGGGAGCGCGAAGTGCGCTGCGCCGGGACTTGCGCTCTGCGGGTTCGAAGTCGGCGGCGAACATGGGGTCCTCGTCCTTGCGAGCCCAAATTTAGCCGTCGATCCCTAACGCCGTCTTAATAAAAGGCCCCGGAATGAATTAGTATCAATCCATTCCGGGGCTTTAGCTTACTTACGGAGCGTGAGACCGCCACCGAAACGCTTGTTGAAGCGCGCGACCTGGCCGCCCGTATCGAGCATCGTGCCACGGCCGCCGGTCCATGCCGGATGCGCGAGCGGATCGATCTCGAGCGTCATCACGTCGCCTTCCTTACCCCAGGTGGTGCGAGTCTGATACTTGCTACCATCGGTCATCTGGACGGTGATCATGTGGTAATCGGGGTGCGTGTCGGCCTTCATGGGTATTCTCCGGTAGGTGGCTGGTTCCGACCAGCCTGGAAAAGGAAGGCGCGCCCGTACACGGACGCGCCCGAATTTACAACAATGCGGGGCTAGAGCCTCGCATCAGGCTTTCGGCGGGTCGGCAATCATCGCCGTGAAGTTCGCCTCAGCCACCAGCTGCCCGTCGACCAGCGCGCGGCCGGCGAACTTGCACACCGAACTGCGCTTCTGGACGAACGTCACTTCGAGCTTGAGCAGCACGCCCGGCTCGACCGGCTTGCGGAACTTGGCCCCGTCGATCGCCATGAAATAGACGAGCTTGCCCGAGCCCGCGAGACCCAGCGATTCGACGGCGAGAATCCCCGCCGCCTGCGCCATCGCCTCGACGATCAGCACGCCCGGCATGATCGGCCGCCCAGGGAAATGCCCCTGAAAGAACTGCTCGTTCATCGATACCGCCTTGATCGCGGTGATCGATGTGTCGAGGATCAGATCCTCGACACGATCGACCAGCAGCAACGGATAGCGATGCGGCAACGCGGCCATGACGCGCCCGATATCGAGCGGACCCAAGCTCGTCTTGGCCGTGTCGTTCACAGTCTCGCTCATCGGTATGACTTAACGACCCTGCGGCGTGCGCGTGGCGGCAGGTGCACGCCCGGCTGGAGCCGGCGCAGCGCCCTGCTGCTGCTGGCCACCCTGCTGGTTCGGCTGCCAGTTCGCCGGAACGGCGGTGCTGACCGACGGTACGAGACGATCGAGTTCGGTCGTGATCGCAGGCGTGATGTCGGCAGTCGGCTGCGCGAACAGAGCGGCCTCGGGACGCAGCAACAGGCTGACGTTCTTGGCACGAACTGCGGCCGTCACGGCGTCGCTGAGCTTCGCCTGGATCTGCTCGATCGCGTATTGCTGCGCGCGCTGAGCGGGCTGCGTCAGGCGAGCAAGCTCCTGGTTCGCCGCGGTCTCACGCGTCTGGATCGCCTGTGCCTGCGGACGAAGCGACGCGTCAGTCGCGCCCGGCGCACGCTGTGCGGTCTGGAACGCGGTGACCAGCGGCTGGAGCTCGCGAGCCACGGCCTGGCGGCGCGTCTCGGCCTGGTCGAGCTGTGCCTTGTAGGTCGTCTCGATCTGGGCGCGCGCGGCGTTCCAGGCCTTCGAGTTGGCGATCGCACCCTGCGCGTCGGCGACGGCGATGCCCGAAACCTGTGCATCGGCAGCGGTCGCGGTCATGGCGGCAGGCGCAACGAGCGCTGCGGCGAGGAGAAGCGTCTTGAACGTCGTCATCAGAACTGTGTCCCTACGTTGAAAGTAATAAGCTTGGGGTCGTCACCCTTCTGGGTGAGCAAGGCTTTGGCGAGATCGATCCGGAGCGGACCGAATGGCGAGTTCCAGTTGACACCGATACCTACCGAGAGACGCGGCTTGGCCGAGTTTCCAAGGAACGTTTCCTGATAGATGTTCGGGTTGAGATACCGTGCATTGGCGGTCGTACCAGAACACGTCGTCGCCCCAGCGGCTATCACGCCTACGGGGCAGATCGTCTGAACAGATGCTATGCCCGGCGTCGTCGCAGTCGCCGCAACCTCCGGCGTCAAGTAGAGCGGATTATTCCCGCCGTCCTTATACTGGTTTTGCAGCAACGTCGGTGAACCATCCGCGTTGAACAGCAACGCACCGGCCGCGCTTTTAGCCTGATCATAATTGAATGTCGGAAGCGGCTTCTTGATACCGAACAGGCTACCGACCTGTGCGTAGATCGACGGCCTGAGACCCAGTTCGCGTGCACCGGATCCCAACGGAATCTCGATTTCCGCACGCGCAAGGTAATAGGCACGACCGCCGAGCGCATCGTCCTGAATCTGATCGCGATCGGTCTGGACCGACTGCGAGCCATCGGCGGCGATCACGTAGCCGGCGCGCAACACACGGGGGCCTACGCCTCGAATGTCGAAGCCGCGGAACTGTGGCTCACCGAGATAGAAGCGATCGGTGATACGGATCGGGTCCCGACCGGGGCCTGGGCTGCTCTCGAGAGGATGGATGTACCCGCCTTCTGCGACGATCGATCCGATAAAACCGCTCCCGAGGTTCGCATATTTCGAGCCCTCGAGTCGCGTGCGCAGATATTTCACGTCCCCACCCAGCCCAGCAAAATCCTGGCTGAACGAAAAACGTGATCCAGCGGTAGGACGAAGGCGGCTGTTCAACGTATCTCGGCTGATCGAGTAGCCGACCGAGGACGTCCAACGATTACCGATCGCTTCGCACAGATATCGACCCGCCACTTCGAGGTTACACGAACCGTTTGCGTTCAGATATTGGCTATCGAGGCTAACCTCGTCGTACGACAGACCATAGCGTGCCGAAAGCGACCAAAATTCAGTCAATGGCACGCCGGCACGAAGCTGGAAGCCGGTCGAGACCTGCGAATAGTTGGTCTGACGATCGTTACCGACATAGTTGAACGAGTTGTAGTCGCGGCGGAAGATGTCGCCACCGACTGCGATGTTCTTGTCGAACAGATACGGCTCGGTGAAGCCCAGCTCGATCGACTTCGAATAGCTCGAATAGTTGACGCCAGCGCGCAATTCCTGGCCCTTGCCGCGGAAGTTGCGCTGCGTGATGTTCGCCTGGATAATGAACCGCTCGAGGCTTGAATAGCCCGCCGACAGCTGCAGCTCGCCGGTGGACTTCTCTTCGAGGTTGGTTTCGAGGATCACGCGGTCGGGCGCGGAGCCCGGCAGCTGCTTGATCTCCATCTTGTCGGCGAAATACCCCAGCGAGTTGATGCGATCCTGCGAACGCTTCACCTGGAAGCTGTTGAACGCGTCGCCCTCGGCCAGACGGATCTCGCGACGCACGACCTTGTCCTGCGTCTGGGTGTTGCCGTTGATGTCGATCCGCTCGACATAGGTACGCTTGGCTTCGGCGATGTTGAAATTAATCCCCATCGTCAGCGTTTCGGCGTCCTTCTGGAACTCCGGGTTCACCTCGGTGAACGCGTAACCGAACAGGCCCGCGGTCTGGCTAAGGTTGTCGACCGAGTCCTCGACCAGCTTGGCGTTGTACCAGTCGCCCTTCTTCAGTGGCAGCGTGGCCGCTAGCTTGGTGTTGTCGAAGTCGCGGATCTGGCTATCGACGGTGACGTCGCCGAACTTGTAGCGCTTGCCCTCCTCCACCACGTACGTGATGATGAAGTCCTTCTTGTCCGGCGTCAGCTCGGCAACCGCCGACGTCACGCGGAAATCGGCATAGCCCTGCGTCAGGTAGAACTGGCGAAGCTTCTGCTGATCGTAGGACAGGCGATCCTGATCATAGCTGGTCGCCGACGACAGCAGGCGGAACAGGCGCGACTGCTTGGTCGCCATCTGGCCGCGAATCTGGTCGTCGGAGAACACCTCATTGCCGAGGATGTTGATCTGGCGGACCTTCGACTTCGGCCCTTCGCTGATCTCGAACACCACGTCGACGCGGTTCTGGTCGAGGTTGACCATCTTCGGATCGATCACCGCGGCGAAGCGGCCCTGGCGACGATACAGCTCGATGATCCGCGCGATATCCTGACGGACCGCGGTGCGCGTGAAGATCTGGCGCGGCGCGAGCTTGATCTCCTTGGTGATCTTGTCGCTCTTGAGAGCCTTGTTGCCCTCGATGATCACGCGGTTGATGATCGGGTTCTCGCGCACGCGGAGGACGATATTGCCGTCCTCGACACCTGCGATCGAGTAATCCGCGAACAGATCGCTGGCCTGGAGATCCTTCAGCGCCTGATCGAGCGTCTCGGCGGTATAGGGGATGCCGACGCGCAGCTTGGTATAGCTGAGCACCGTCTCGCCCTCGATGCGCTGCGATCCCTCGACGCGCAAAGTCTTTATCGTCCGCACGGATACCGGCGCGCCGACGGGCGTTACTACCGGCGGAGCGACTCGCGTCGCACTGTTCCGCGTCGCCGTTCCGACAGGCGCAGTTGAAGGCGAGGCGGCGGGTGCCGTCTGCGCGAAGGCGGGAACGCCCGACAGGATCGTTCCTGCAAGCAGCAGGGCGCCCTTACGCGCGAAATCGTAACCGTTGATCGCTGTCACCAAACCCACCTTAAAAACGTGCACATACAAGGCGCGCCCGCCCTGCCCTATCGTCGTCAGCCGATCAAGCCGGCCAAGTTCTTCCAGAGCCCAAAATTGCCGAGATCGTTGAAGGTCACGAGCAACATCAGCGCGAGGATTGCCGCAAGACCGCCACGAAACGCCCATTCCTGAACCTGCGGCTCGACCGGGCGCCTGCGCACCGCTTCGATCGCATAGAAGAACAAATGGCCTCCATCGAGCATCGGCACTGGCAGCAGATTGATGAACCCCAGATTGATCGACACCAGCGCGATCAGGAAGACATAGGCATCGAGGCCCAGCGACATCTGCTCGCCCGAGACCTTGGCGATGCTGAGCGGTCCGCCGAGTTCCTTCACCGAGCGACGCCCGGTTATGACCTGACCGAGGGTCTCGACCATCATCGACACGATCTCGCCGGTGCGCTTCACCGCGATGACCGGCGCCTCGACCAAGCTGACGGGGACGATGATCGGCTTGCTGCCGGCGATGCCTAGGCGACCGATTCGATATTCATTGCCGAAGCGATCGCGCTGGAGTTCGGTACCGATGACGATGTCACGCGACAGCGTCCGGTCGCCGCGCACCGCGTCGATCCGGGTCCGCTCGCCGGCGCGGATGCGGGCATAGCGCGCCATGTCGTCGAATGTCTCGACCGAGCGGCTGCCGATGCCGATGATCCGGTCGCCAGCCTGAAGGCCGGCCGCTGCAGCTGCGCTGCCGGGAACGGTACCACCCACGATCGGCGGCATGCGGATGTCGCCATAGGCGAACGCGAAGCCGGCGAGGATCAGGATCGCGACGACGAAGTTCACAACCGGGCCGGCTGCGACAACGATCGCGCGCTGCCATACCGGCTTGGACTGGAACGTACGCTGGCGTTCTTCGGCGGGTAGCGACAGCCACTCGGCAGAGGGCTGGCTGGCCGGGTTCATATCACCGGCAAACTTGACGTAACCACCAAGAGGCAGCCAACCGAACTTCCACCGCGTGCCACGCTTGTCGGTAAAGCCTGCAATCTCGTGGCCGAAGCCGATCGCGAAGGCATCCGCCTTTATCCCGAAAAAGCGTCCGGCGAGGTAATGTCCCATCTCGTGCACGAACACGAGGGGGCCGATCACCGCGGCGAACGACAATATGGTCAGCAGGACACCGGGTGTTTCGATCAAACCGCGTAATCCTTCACACGCTCGCCGGCCAAGATCCGCGCCTCGGCATCGATCGCCAGCACGGCATCGACGCTGTCCGGCGCGGCCGGGTCATAACACGACAACGTATGTTCGACGATTGCGGCAATTTCGAGGAAGCCGATGCGCCGTTGCAGGAATGCCTCGACCGCTACCTCGTTGGCTGCGTTGAGAATTGCCGGCCGAGCGCCACCCGCGTCGAGCGCCTCGCGAGCGAGCCGCAACGCGGGGAAGCGCACCGGATCGGGTGCCTCGAAGTCGAGTCGGCCGATCGCGACCAGGTCGAGCTGCGCCATCGGCGTTGCCATCCGGTCCGGCCAGGCGAGCGTATGCGCGATCGGCGTCCGCATGTCAGGCGGCCCGAGCTGCGCGAGAACCGACCCGTCGACATGATCGACCAGGCTGTGGATCACCGATTGCGGATGGATGACGATCTCGATCCGGTCGTGCGCAATCGGGAACAGCCGCGCGGCCTCGATCAGCTCGAGGCCCTTGTTCATGCAGGTCGCCGAATCGACTGAGATCTTCGCGCCCATCGACCAGTTGGGATGCTTCACCGCCTGTTCGAGCGTCACGCCGCGCATCTGCTCGGTCGTCCAGTCGCGGAACGGCCCGCCACTGCACGTCAGGATGATCCGCCGCACACGCTCGGGCCGAGTCGCATCGAAACACTGGAAGATCGCGTTGTGCTCTGAATCAGCCGGCAACAGCGTTGCGCCGGTCCGCTCGGCAGCGGCAAGGATCACATCACCGGCGGAGACCAGCGGCTCCTTGTTGGCGATGACAACGGTGCCGCCTTGCTCGATCGCCGCCATCACCGGCTTCAGTCCCGCACAACCGACGATCGCTCCCATCGTCCAGTCCGCGCCCGAAGACGCCGCCTCGGCGATCGCCTCGGCACCCCCGCCCGTGCGGATTCCCGTGCCGGCCAGCGCCTCACGCAACTCCGGCAGGCATTTTTCGTCCGCGACGACCGCGAACTCGGCCTGGGTACGGATCGCAGCCGCAGCAAGCTTCGCCACATCGCAATTCGCCGTCAGTGCGACGACGCGAAACCGATCCGGCTCCCGCTCGATAAGGTCGAGCGTCGAGGTGCCGACCGAACCGGTAGCCCCCAAAATCGTGACGCTCTTCATGCGTAGAAGTGCGGCAGCAGGACGAGGAATGCCGCGACCGGCGCGACCGGGACCAGGCCGTCGAGGCGATCCATCACGCCGCCATGCCCTGGCAGGATGTTGCCGCTGTCCTTCACGCCTGCCACTCTCTTCAACCAGCTCTCGTAGAGATCGCCCATCTGCGCGAGCACGGCGAGCACGGGTGTCGCCAGCGTCATCCGCATCGGCAAGCCGTATTGCGTGTGCAGCACCGCCGCGACCGCGCTCGCAAGCACGACACCGCCGATCAGCCCCGACCATGTCTTGTTCGGACTAATCACCGGCGCAAGCTTGGGACCGCCCAGCGTGCGCCCGGTAAAGAACGCGCCGATATCGCACGCCCACACCAGCGACAGCGCCCACAGCGTGAAGAGGATTCCCTCCTCCTGCCGCCGGATGATCATCAGCGCGAAGACGGGGAGACCGCAATAGATGATGCCCAGCGCCAGCTTGGGTTTGCGCGTCGTGATGACGACGAAGAACGCCGCCCCCACGAGCAAGCCCAGCGTGAAGAAATCGTGGATCACGAGGATCAGCGACGCCGGCGCCATCAGTGCGAGCGGCACCGAGAGCGCGAACTGCGTCATCCGCTTGGTCTTCGCGTCGGCGCCCTGGAGCATCGACCATTCCGCCATCATGAACAGCGCGGCGACCACGCCTAGCACCCAGAACGCGATCCCGCCGAGCGTCAGCGCAAGGCTGGCCACCGCGATCATGCCGACGCTGGCGATCATCCGGAGCTGGAGATTGGACGGCGTACGTAACGCCTGATCGGGCGCCTTTTCAGGGTCGGTAAGACTCACAGACCACCGTAGCGGCGCTGGCGTTGGCCGAACGCCGCGACCGCATCGGCGAGCGCGGCGGCGTCGAAGTCAGGCCAGAGCGTGTCGACGAACAGCAGTTCCGCATACGCCGCCTGCCACAACAGGAAGTTCGACAGACGCTGCTCGCCCGACGTCCGGATCATCAGGTCCAGTGGTGGCAGGTCATGCGTGTCGAGCTCGGCTTCGATCGTCGCCTCATCGATGCTCGCCGGATCCAGCGTACCATCGCGCGCGCGCTCCGCCAGACGCCGTGCCGCGCCCACCAGTTCGGCATGCGCGCCATAATTCAGCGCGATCGCCAGAATCGGCCCGGTATTGCCCGCCGTCCGCGCGATCGCATCGTCGACCATCGCCACCAGATCGGGCGAAAAGCTGTGATAGTCGCCGATCACGCGCAGCCGAACGTTCTCGCGTGCGAGTTCGTCGAGGTCGCTGCGGATGAAATGCCGCAGCAACCCCATCAGGTCGCTGACCTCCTCGGCCGGACGCCGCCAGTTCTCGGACGAGAACGCGTACAGCGTCAGCGCCTCGATTCCCATCGCGCGCGCCGCCCGCGTCACTTTCCGCACCGCCTCGACGCCAGCCTTGTGCCCGGCGAAGCGCGGCAGGAACCGCTTCTTCGCCCAGCGGCCATTGCCGTCCATGATGATCGCGACATGACGCGGCACCGCCCCGCCTGCAGGAACGGCGCCCACAGGAACAGCAGCGAGCGGCGCGGCCGAGGAGGCCTGCAATCTCACTTGCCCAGGATTTCCTTTTCCTTGGCGGTCGCGGTCGCATCGAGCTCGGCGATGATGCTGTCGGTCAGCTTCTGCACTTCGGTCTCGTGACGCTTGCGCTCGTCCTCGCCGAACACGCCCTTCTTCTCGTCGACCTTGAGCGAATCCATGCCGTCGCGGCGCACGTTGCGGACCGCAATGCGGGCCTTCTCGGCATACTGGCCGGCAAGCTTGGCGAGTTCCTTGCGGCGCTCCTCGGTCAGATCCGGGATCGGCAAGCGCAGCGTCTGGCCGTCGACGATCGGGTTGAGCCCCAGACCCGCCGAGCGGATCGCCTTGTCGGTCGGGCCGACGTTCGACTTGTCCCAGACCTGCACCGACAGCATGCGCGGCTCAGGCGCCGACACGGTCGCGACCTGGTTCAGCGGCATCGACGACCCGTACACCGTCACCATCACCGGATCGAGCAACGCGGTCGACGCGCGGCCGGTGCGCAGGCCGGCGAGATCGCTCTTCAGCGCTTCGACGGCACCCGCCATGCGGCGTTCGAGGTCGGTCTTGTCGTATGCGGCCATCTTAAAGCTCCTGCTCGTTCTGGACGATCGTCGACACGCCATCACCCGCCAACACCGCGGCAAGATTGCCGGGTTCGCGGATGTTGAAGACGACGATCGGGATATTGTTGTCGCGGCACAGCGCGATCGCGCTCGCGTCCATGACCTTGAGGTCGTCGGACAGCACGCGGCTATACGTGACCGTTTCGTAGCGCACTGCGTCCGGGTGCGTCTTCGGGTCGGCGTTATAGACGCCGTCGACCGAAGTGCCCTTGAACAGCGCATCGCACTTCATCTCGGCAGCACGCAGCGCGGCGCCCGAATCGGTGGTGAAATAGGGGCTGCCGACGCCCGCCGCGAAGATCACGACGCGGCCCTTCTCCAAGTGACGCTCGGCCCGGCGGCGGATGAACGGCTCGCACACCGACGCCATCGGGATCGCCGACTGGACGCGCGTGTCCACGCCGATCTGCTCCAGCGCGTTCTGCACCGCGAGCGCGTTCATCACGGTCGCGAGCATGCCCATGTAATCGCCGGTCGCCCGGTCCATGCCGCGGGCGGCGCCGGCCATGCCGCGGAAGATGTTGCCACCGCCGACGACGATGCAGATCTCGTAGCCCTTGGCCTTGATGTCCGCGATCTCCTGCGCGACGCGCGCGGTGACGGTCGGATCGATCGAAAGACCCGACGGCCCCATCAGGACTTCGCCCGACAGTTTCAGCAGGATACGGTTGTAGCGCGGAGGCGTCATAAATCTCGAATTGTGATTGGCGGGGCGGCGCGGACCTTAGGCGGCGAGGCCTGGGATGTGAAGCGCTGTGCGGCGCGTGCATCGAAACTGGATGGAGATGAGACGGAAAATCGTCGTTCGCAAAAGCGCGCAACGGAGAACTATCGTCATTCCCGCGGAGGCGGGAACCCATATGGGCTGGCGTCTCGATGGATCACCGGCGGCGGAGTATATGGATCCGCGCCTACGCGGGGATGACGAGGCAGCCCGAAGGCTACCCCGTAATCCTTCTCCCCGCGGGGAGAAGGTGGCCCGGCAGGGCCGGATGAGGGGGAGTGAGGTTCGAGACCTTACCACTCCCCTCACCCTTCCCACCGCAAGCGCGGCGGGCCCCTTCCCTCTCCCCGTAGGGGCGAGGGAGGAAGTCGGCTTATGCCTGGGGCACGCCCGAAGCAGCAGCAACCTCGGCTGCGAAGTCGGACTGCTCCTTCTCGATGCCTTCGCCGAGCTGGAAGCGGACATAGTCCACCAGCTTGATCTCGGCGCCGGCATCCTTGCCGGCCTTGGCAACGACGTCGGAGATCTTGGTCTTGCCGTCCATCACGAACAGCTGGCTGACCAGGGCGTGCTCCTTGCGGTACTTGGCGATGCCGCCCTCGACCATCTTGGCGATGATGTCGGCAGGCTTGCCCGACTCGGCGGCCTTCTCGGTCGCGATCGCGCGCTCGCGCTCGATCTCGCCCTCGTCGAGGTCGGCTTCGTTCAGCGCCTTCGGGAAGGCCGCTGCGATGTGCATCGCGAGCTGCTTGCCGAGCGCCTGGAGAACCTCGTCCGAAGCCTCCGACTCGAGCGCGACGAGCACGCCGATCTTGCCAAGGCCAGGGGCCGCTGCATTGTGGATGTACGGAACGACCGCACCCTTGCTGACTTCCAGCGTGCGCGAGCGGCGCAGCGACTGGTTCTCGCCGATCGTCGCGACGTTGTTCGTCAGGACTTCCTCGACGGTCTTGCCCGATGGCATCGCCTGCGACTTCAGCGCCTCGATGTCGCCACCCGTTGCGAGCGCGATCTGCGTGACGTCACGGACGAACGACTGAAACTGGTCGTTCTTCGCAACAAAATCGGTCTCCGAATTGACTTCGACCGCTGCGCCCTTGGTGCCCGACACGGCGACGCCGACCAGGCCCTCGGCCGCGGTACGGCTGGACTTCTTGGCGGCGGCTGCGAGCCCCTTGGTGCGCAGCCAATCCATCGCCTGCTCCATGTCGCCGCCGTTCTCGCTCAGCGCCTTCTTGCAATCCATCATGCCCGCGCCGCTCTTCTCGCGCAGATCCTTGACCATTGCTGCCGTGATATCGGCCATGTCTCTAATCCTTTTTAGGTCTGAATATGGTTGCGGGCGAGGCAGAGCTTTCGCCCTACCCCGCCCGCATGACGGTTCGGCGACGACGCTTATGCGTCGATCTGGCGCTCACCCTCGGCTGCGAATTCTGCAGCGGTATCGGCATTCGCGGTTGCCTGTGCCGTGTCAGCCGTAGCTTCGACGGTCGGCTCTGCGCTCAATGCCTCTTCCTTCGGCGGCTCGACCATTGCGCCGATGTCGGCACCGGTGCGGCGCTGCTGCTCCTGGCCGCCGCGCGTCGCTGCGATCGCGATCGCCTCGCAGTACAGGCGGATGGCGCGAGCTGCGTCGTCGTTCGCGGGAACCGGGAAGGCGATGCCGTCCGGCGACACGTTCGAATCGAGGATCGCGACGACGGGAATACCCAGCGTGTTGGCCTCCTTGATCGCCAGCTCTTCCTTGTTCGCGTCGATCACGAACATCACGTCGGGAATGCCGCCCATGTCGCGGATGCCGCCGAGCGAAAGCTCGAGCTTGTCCTTCTCGCGGGTGAGCTGAAGGACTTCCTTCTTGGTCAGGCCGACGGTGTCGCCCGACAGCATTTCCTCGAGCGTCTTGAGACGCTTGATCGAACCCGAGATGGTCTTCCAGTTGGTGAGCATGCCGCCCAACCAGCGATGGTTGACGAAGTGCTGGCCCGAACGACGCGCGGCGTCCGCGACGGGCTCCTGCGCCTGGCGCTTGGTGCCGACGAACAGGACCTTGCCGCCACCGGCAACCGCCGACGAGACGAACTCGAGCGCGCGCGCGAACAGCGGCACGGTCTGCGAAAGGTCGAGGATGTGGACGCCGTTACGATCACCGAAGATGTAAGGCTTCATCTTGGGGTTCCACCGATGAGTCTGGTGGCCGAAATGCGCGCCCGTTTCGATGAGCTGCTGCATGGAGACGACTGGAGCCGCCATAGGGATATATCCTTCCGGTTGTGCCTCTGGGAAGCGGATGACGTCGTGGCCGAATGACCGTGACGCACCGGGCTATGATGCCTCCCATGCGGGGTTAGAGGCGCGGCCCTTAGCGTGGCTCTATTCGAAAAGCAATCGAACAAGGCCCGCTTGACTCATGGAACGCAATGAGAACATAAAGGGCTCAGAGGGGAACAGATGTTCGACTCGGCGCGGAATCACCCCGGCAGGACGGGATTCGAAATGCGACGAGTGGAACGATGTTTCTGACCAAGTGTTTGCGGATATTAGGAATTTGTTCGCAACTCATAGGAAGGCGGACGTGATGTTGGTTCTGAGCTTCATGGTTTTTGCTGGTGCATTCGCGGTCGCGGGCATGATGATCGTCTCGTCGATCGCGCCGCAGTGGGACCGTATCGTCCGTCTCGCGATGGGCAACGTCGAACCCGCGTTCCAGCCGCTCTGCACGCTGGCCGTTGCGGAGCGTCGGATCGCGGTCAGGCGCTGGGCTTCGACGTCGGCTCCGGTGCCCGCCCGCCGCTGGAACGCTGCCGCCTGATCTTGGCGTAGCTCGCGATGCTGAACGGCATCGAGAGCAGGTACAGCACGCAGATGATGCTAAGCGTATGCCACGGCGCGCTCACGATGGCAGCGCCGAGCAGTACGACGAGCGCAATGGCCTCGAACCTGATGTTGCTGCGGAGCTTGACCGAACTCCACGAATAGGTCGCGATACTCGACACCATCAGCAGCGCGACGAACGCGACCCACGGCGCCACGAAATACGGCGACGCGAACTTGGGTTCATCGGTCCAGAACCAGAAGAACATCGGCATTAGCGCGAGTCCCGCGCCGGCTGGAGCCGGAACGCCGGTTAGGAAACCCGCGGACTTATGCGGCTGGTGGCTCTCGTCGATCTTGGCGTTGAAGCGCGCGAGACGCAGCGCGCAGAACACGGCGAGGATCAACGAGCAGATCCAGCCGACGCGCGGCAAAGCCGTCAGCGACCAGAGATAGACGATCAGCGCCGGCGCAACGCCGAACGAGATCGCGTCGGAGAGCGAATCGAGTTCCGCGCCGAACCGACTTTCGCCGTGCAGCATCCGGGCGATCCGACCATCCAGGCCGTCGAGCACGCCCGCGACCATGATCATCGCGACGGCACTTTCCCATTGTCCACCGATCGCGAACCGCACGCCACTCAGGCCTGAACACAGGGCTAGCGCGGTAACCGCGTTGGGAGCGACGGCGCGCAGGGGAAGTCCGCGCGGTGCACGACGTGTGCGACCGAACCGCCCCCGGCCCCGCTCCTCGATCGAATCGGTCGAACCGTCGCGGTCCATCACTGCGCGATACCACCGACCGGAACGCCACCGACGCGACCAAGCACGGTCTCGCCCGCGATGCTACGCTGGCCCAGACACACCTGCGCCACAACGTGATCGGGCAGGTACACGTCGACTCGGCTACCGAACCGGATCAGGCCGATGCGCTGGCCGACCGCGACCATGTCGCCGGCCTTCACGAAGCCGAGGATGCGGCGCGCGACCAGGCCGGCGATCTGCGTGAAGCCGATCCGCATGCCGTTGCGGTCCTCGACCACGAAATGCTGGCGCTCGTTCTCATCGCTCGCCTTGTCGAGGTCGGCGTTGAGAAACTTGCCCGAAATGTAGACGACCTGGCGGATCGTGCCCGCGATCGGCGTACGATTGATGTGCACGTCGAACACCGACATGAAGATCGACACGCGGACCAGCGGCGCATCGCCGAGGCCGTTCTCGCCGGCGAGCTCGCGCGGGATCGGCACGCGCTGGATCATCGTGATCAGCCCGTCGGCGGGGGCGACGATCAGACCTTCGCCCTGGGGGGTGGTGCGGATCGGATCGCGGAAGAACGTCGCGACCCAGATCACGACGCCGACCATCGGCCAGAACAGCACGTGACTGACGATCGTCAGCAGCAGCGTGATGCCGGTCGCGATCGCGACGTATTTGTGGCCCTCCGGATGGACTGCGGGAAATCGCCATTTGACCGTGGAGGTCGTGACGGGCGGCTTGTCGAGCGATGCCATAACCTGCGGGTCTATCCGTGCAGGACGCGCGATACAACGATGAACCGGCTTTTCCTTGTAGGACCAGTGGTTGTCCAATGGTTGATCGTGGCGGCATGCTCCCCTAGACGCTCCCCAAACCCCTCCCCCGAAGGACCCGGATATGGCGAAGATCAAGGTAAAGAATCCGATCGTGGAGATCGATGGCGACGAGATGACCCGGATCATCTGGGAATGGATCCGCGAACGCCTGATTAAGCCCTATCTGGACATCGAACTCGATTACTACGATCTCGGCGTCGAGCATCGCGACGCGACCGACGACCAGGTCACGATCGACAGCGCGCTCGCCACGCAGAAGCACGGCGTCGCGGTCAAGTGCGCGACGATCACGCCCGACGAGCAGCGTGTCACCGAGTTTGGCCTCAAGAAGATGTGGAAGTCGCCGAACGGCACGATCCGCAACATCCTCGGCGGGACCATCTTCCGCGAGCCGATCGTGATCAAGAACGTGCCCCGCCTGATCCCGGGCTGGACGCACCCGATCGTCGTC
Source organism: Sphingomonas sp. 320_CC (assembly GCF_059691795.1). Lineage (NCBI taxonomy): Bacteria > Pseudomonadati > Pseudomonadota > Alphaproteobacteria > Sphingomonadales > Sphingomonadaceae > Sphingomonas > Sphingomonas sp. 320_CC. The sequence continues at coordinate 15,197 of NZ_JCAWAE010000002.1, forward strand.
GGCCGTCATGCGTTCGGCGATCAGTATCGCGCGACCGATTATCTGATCCCTGGCCCCGGCAAGCTGCGCCTCGTCTTCGAAGGCGACGATGGCACGGTCATCGACCGCGAGGTGTTCCAGTTCCCGTCGGCAGGCGTCGCGATGGCGATGTACAACCTCGACGATTCGATCCGCGATTTCGCGCGCGCCTCGATGCATTACGGCCTCAACCTGAAGTGGCCGGTATACCTGTCGACCAAGAACACCATCCTCAAGGCCTATGACGGCCGCTTTAAGGATCTGTTCGCCGAGGTGTTCGAGGCCGAGTTCAAGGACAAGTTCAAGGAAGCCGGCATCGTCTACGAGCACCGCCTGATCGACGACATGGTCGCATCGGCGCTCAAGTGGAACGGCGAGTTCGTCTGGGCCTGCAAGAACTATGACGGCGACGTCCAGTCGGACCAGGTCGCACAGGGCTTCGGGTCGCTCGGCCTGATGACCTCGATCCTGCTGACTCCGGACGGCAAGACCGTCGAGGCCGAGGCGGCGCACGGCACCGTCACGCGCCACTTCCGCATGCACGAGCAGGGCAAGGCAACCTCGACCAACCCGATCGCGTCGATCTTCGCATGGACCGGTGGCCTGAAGTATCGTGGCAAGTTCGACGATACGCCCGACGTCACCAAGTTCGCCGAGACGCTCGAGCGCGTCTGCGTCCAGACGGTCGAGAACGGCCACATGACCAAGGATCTCGCGATTCTGATCGGCCCCGACCAGCCCTGGATGACGACCGAGCAGTTCTTCGAGCAGGTCCGCTCGAACCTCGAGACTGAAATGGCCAACTGGGCCTGATCCAGCACCCCGCTCCCGGAAACGGGGGCGGGGTTCTCTCTCTCCCGTCATCCCGACGAAACTCAGGATGACGGAGGGCGGTCAACCGGACGCAAAGCCGTATCCCGCTGCACACGTCACCACGGGTGACAATTCCGTCATGCGTCCCCTAAGGTCGCACGCATGGCATTACGGCTCGACAATCAGGGTTTCAGCGACGCGCTCGTCATCCTCGGCGCGGCGGGCCTCGTAATCCCCGCATTCGCACGGTTCCGGGTCAGCCCGGTCATCGGTTTCATCCTTGTCGGCCTGCTGGTCGGTCCCGCAGGCCTGGGCTCGCTCACCGGCTCCGCGCCGTGGTTGTATTATCTGACCATCTCCAACCCGGAATCGATCGAACCGTTCGCCGAATTTGGGATCATCCTGCTGTTGTTCTCGATCGGCCTCGAACTCTCGTTCAAGCGGTTATGGTCGATGAAGCGACTGGTGTTCGGCACCGGCGCCGCCGAACTCATCGGCTCGGCGCTGATCATCGGCACGGCGCTGCACTTCATCGGCCAGGAATGGGCGGGCGCGATGGGGCTCGGGTTCGCGCTCGCGCTCTCCTCGACAGCATTAGTCCTGCCACTTGTGGGCACGACGGGTGCGGTCGGGCGTGGTGCCTTCGCTATGCTGTTGTTCGAGGATCTGGCGCTCGTCCCGATCATCTTCGTGCTCGGTGCACTCGCCCCGACCGCGAGCGCGGACGGCTGGTCGAATATCGCCGGCGTCGCGCTACGCGGTGGGCTGACCGTGGTCGCGATGTATATCGGCGGTCGGATCGTCCTGCCCCGGCTGTTCGGCCAAGCCGCGCGAACCAAGAGTCCCGAACTCTTCCTCGCCGCGTCGCTGCTAGTGGTGATCGTTGCTAGCGTAGCGACCACAGCCGCGGGGCTGTCGCCTATCGTTGGTGCGCTGCTGGCCGGGCTGTTGATCGCGGAGACCGAGTATCACAGCGAGGTCGAGGTCATCACCGCGCCGTTCAAGGGCCTCGCGCTCGGCGTGTTCCTGATTACCGTCGGCATGAGCCTCGACCTGCGCCTGATCGGGCAGAACTGGCCTTCGCTGCTGCTCGCGGTGAGCGGCGTGGTTGCGACCAAGGCGATCGTCACGTTCCTGTTCCTGCGCGTCGCCAATTCGCGGCGCGGGGTCGCGGCCGAAACGGGCCTGCTGATGGGAAGCCCGTCGGAGACCACGCTGATCGTACTCGCCACGGCGGCGCAGGCGCAGCTGATCCTCCCTTCGACGGCGTCCTTCTGGCAGACCGTTACGGCGATCGGCCTGACGATCACGCCGTTGCTGGCCAAGCTCGGCCGCACCGTCTCGCGCCAGCTCGAAAGCCGCTCGACGGCCGATGCTGGGGATATCGAGATCGATGACGACGGCCCCGGCACGGTCGTCATCGGCTTCGGCCGGGTTGGCCGCATGGTCGCGGACATGCTGGCCGTCCACGGGCAGAAATACGTCGCGGTCGAGGCGGATATCGATTCAGTGGAAGAGGCCCGCATGCTCGGCCACCCGGTATTATTTGGCGACGTCGCCCGCCCCGAACTGGTCGAACGATTGAAGCTGCATACCGCCAAGGCGTTGATCCTGACGATGGACGACCCGGTGCTGACGGTGCGCCTGGCGCGGCGAGTGCGAGCTTTGGCGCCGGACCTGCCGATCGTCGCGCGCGCGCGCGATACGGCGCATGCGGCCGAACTATACCGTGCGGGTGTGACCGACGCAGTGCCGGAGACGCTGGAGAGTTCATTGCAGTTGGCAGAGGCAGTGCTGGTCGATCTCGGCGTGGCGATGGGGCCGGTGATCGCCTCGATCCACGAGAAGCGCGACGAGCTTCGCCAAGAGATCAAGGCGGCGGCTGACATGATCGTCGAACCGCGGATCAGGAAGGCCAAGCGGACGCCCCGCGCGGCATAGATCGCACGAGGCGTCGGCCTTGAACGGGCCTGAGCGGATTGATCAGGCGGCGGCTAGCGCGAAATCCTTGAAGCGTTCGCGGAGCGCGGTCTTGAGCAGTTTGCCCGTCGCGGTGTGCGGCAGGTCTTCGACGAAGACGATCGCGTCGGGGAGCCACCATTTGGCGACGTGCTTGGCCAGGTGATCGAGGATCGCCTGTTCGGTAACCTCGCTGCCCGGCTTGCGGACTACCAGCAATAATGGGCGCTCGTCCCATTTCGGATGGTGGACGCCGATTGCGGCCGCCTCCGCGACGCCCGGACAGCCGACGGCCGCGTTCTCCAGGTCGACCGAACTGATCCATTCGCCGCCGGACTTGATGACGTCCTTGGAGCGGTCGGTGATCTGCATCGTGCCGTCCGCGTGGAGCATCGCGACGTCGCCGGTGTCGAACCAGCCGTCCGCATCGACCGCGTCCTCGTCGGCGCCGAAATAGCGCTGGACGACCCAGGGGCCCCTAACCTGCAACCGGCCGGCGATCGAGCCGTCGCGGGGGAGGACGACGCCCTCGTCGTCGATGATGCGGAGCTCGATGCCGAACGGCACGCTGCCCTGCTTGCCGACGAGGTCGAGTTTCTCGTCGTGCGTCATGTCGTCCCAGTGCGGCGGGTTGAAGCCGGCGGTGCCGATTGGCGAGGTCTCGGTCATGCCCCAGAGGTGCTTGACCGTGGCGCCCATGCCCATGATCCGCTCGATCATCGCGCGCGGCGCTGCCGAGCCGCCGATCGTTACCTGCTTGAGGTGGCGCGGCGCATCGCCCGACGCGTCCATATGGCCGAACATCGCGAGCCATACGGTCGGCACGCCAGCGGAGTGCGTCACCTTCTCGTCGTTCATTAGGCGGCACAGCACGGCGGGATCGTTGACGGCGGAATAGACGACTTTTGCCCCCGAAAGCGCGCAGGCGAACGGCAGGCCCCAGGCGGCGGCATGGAACATCGGCACGACCGGCAGCACGACCGCGTTGGGCGACAGATCGAACACCCACGGCGCGACCTCGGCCATCGCGTGGATCAGCGTCGAGCGGTGAGTGTAGAGGACGCCCTTCGGATTGCCGGTGGTGCCGCTGGTGTAGCAGAGCATGCACGGCTCGCGCTCGGGGCCTTCGACCCATTCATAGTCACCGTCCTCGGCGTCGAGCAGCGCCTGGAAGCCGTCGGGTCCCAGGTCATCGAAGCAGATGAAATGGCGGATGCTGGTCCACTGCGCGCGGAGGCGATCGACGAGTGGCTGGAACGCCTTGTCGTAGAGCATCACGCGGTCTTCGGCGTGGTTGGCGATGTATACGAGTTGTTCGTCGAACAGGCGTGGATTGATCGTGTGGATCACGCCGCCCATGCCAATCGTGCCGTACCAGGCGACGAGGTGGTGCGCGTGGTTCATAGCCAGCGTCGCGACCCGGTCGCCGGGCGCTACGCCCAGTTTTTCGAGCGCTTGGGCCAGTTTGCGGGCGTCGCGGGAGATTCCGGCCCAGTTGCTGCGCGTCTCGCGGCCGTCCGCCCAGTAGCTGACGAGTTCCCGCGCGCCGTGTTCGCGGGCCGCGTGGTCGATCAGGCGGGGAACACGAAGCTCGAAATCCTGCATTCCACCCAGCATTCATGCTCTCCCAAGCTGTTAACCGACCAGAGCGAGCCTCGTTTCCGAGGTCTTCATCTCCACCTTGGCGACACCGTGCAACGACTCGATGTGCTCGACAAGCTCTCCGTCGAGCAGGAAGTCGCGACCCAGCAGGATGCAGACCTCGCCGTCGGGCAATTGCGCGCGGACGCGAACCTCGCCGCGCGCGCCGCGGTGTTCGGCAAGCAGCGACGCGAGGCCGGCGAACGCGGTCATGTCGGAGATTGTCACGACCACCTGGAAGCGCGCGAGGTTGGCGAGGCCCTCGAATGGCTGGATGCGCTTGATGCTGACGCGCGGCGTGTCCTCGCCGGGTTTCCGGTCGAGCTCGACGGTGATCAGCCCGCAGCCGCCGGCCTTGGCCGCCTCCTCCAGGTCCTTCGAGACTTGGTCGTCGAAGCAGGTCGCCATGAACTGGCCGCTCGCGTCGGAGCATTGCGCCATCATGAAACGCTTGCCGCGCGCGGACGTGCGATAGCGCGCGTCCTCGACCAGCACCGCCATCGTCGCGCCGGCGCGGCTGCCGTCGTCGGGGATGTTGAGCTCGGACAGTGCGGTGTAGGCGCGGGCACCGTGGCTGACCGCGATGTGACGATGGCGGTCGACCGGGTGGGCGGAGAAATAGAAGCCGAACGCCTCCTTTTCCTGGTCCATGCGCTGGCTGAGCGTCCAGCGGACCGAGGGGGGGAGCTTGATCGCATCGCCCGCGGGCTCGGCGTCACCGAACAGGCCGCCCTGCCCGCTGGTCTTCTGTTCGTGCGTACGCGCGGCGATCGCGAGGATCGTCTCTGCGGTGGCGTGGATGCCGGCGCGGTTCGGATCGAGGCCGTCGAAGGCGCCCGCGGCGGCGAGCGTTTCGAGCTGGCGCTTGTTGAGCAGGCGCGGGTCGACGCGCTTGGCGAGATCGTCGAGACCGGCGAACGGGCCGTTCTGGACGCGCTCGACGATGAGCTTCTCCATCGCGCCTTCGCCGACCGATTTCAGCGCGCCGAGGGCGTAGCGGACGGCGAGATTGTTTCCCCGCGAAGGCGGGGACCCAGTCTGGGCACCCGCCTTCGCGGGTGAACAATCTTCTGGTCCGAGTTCTACGTCCGGCAAAACCTCGACATCGAACTCGGCCTGGCTCGCGTTGATGCACGGCGGCAGCGCGGTGATCCCGAGACGGCGCATGTCGTCGGTGAAGATCGCCAGCTTGTCGGTCTGGTGAAGATCGTAGCACATCGAGGCCGCGAAGAATTCGTGCGGGTGGTGCGCCTTGAGCCACGCGGTCTGGTACGCGAGCAGCGCATAGGCGGCGGCGTGGCTCTTGTTAAAGCCGTAGCCGGCGAACTTGTCGATCAAGTCGAACAGCGCGTTCGCCTCGGCCTTCTTGATGCCGTTGACGGTGAGACAGCCCTCGACGAACCCCGCGCGCTGCGCGTCCATCTCGGCCTTCACCTTCTTGCCCATCGCGCGGCGCAGCAGATCGGCGCCGCCGAGCGAGAAGCCGGCCAGCACCTGCGCGGCCTGCATGACCTGTTCCTGGTAGACGAAGATCCCGTAGGTTTCGGACAGGATCGGTTCGAGCAGCGGATGCGGATAGTCGATCGCCTCGGTGCCGTTCTTGCGGCGGCCGAACGACGGGATGTTGTCCATCGGGCCCGGTCGATACAGCGACACGAGCGCGATGATGTCGCCGAAATTGGACGGGCGCACCGCCGACAGCGTACGGCGCATGCCCTCCGATTCGAGCTGGAATACGCCGACGGTGTCGCCCTTTTGCAGGAGCGCGTAGACGCCCGCATCGTCCCATTCGAGCGCCTCGAGATCGACCGTCACGCCGCGCTTGGCGAGTAGTTGCACCGCCTTCTGGAGCACCGACAGCGTCTTCAGCCCGAGGAAATCGAACTTCACGAGGCCGGCGCCCTCGACATATTTCATGTCGAACTGGGTGACGGGCATGTCGGACCGTGGATCGCGATACAGCGGCACGAGCTGCGCCAGCGGTCGGTCGCCGATCACCACGCCGGCAGCGTGCGTCGACGAGTGGCGTGGCAGGCCCTCTAGCTTCATCGCCAGATCGAGCAGCTTCCGGACGCCGTTGTCGTTGGCGTATTCCTTCGCCAACTCGCCGACGCCGTTGAGCGCGCGCTCCAGCGTCCACGGATCGGTCGGGTGGTTAGGCACGAGCTTGGCGAGGCGATCAATCTGGCCGTAGCTCATCTGCAGCACGCGGCCGGTGTCCTTCAGCACCGCGCGCGCCTTCAGCTTTCCGAAGGTGATGATCTGCGCGACCTGGTCGCGACCGTATTTCTCCTGGACGTAGCGGATCACCTCGACGCGGCGGGTTTCGCAAAAATCGATGTCGAAATCGGGCATCGACACGCGTTCCGGGTTCAAGAAGCGCTCGAACAGCAGGCCGAGCTTGATCGGATCCAAGTCCGTGATCGTCAGCGACCAGGCGACGACCGAGCCTGCGCCCGAACCACGGCCCGGGCCGACCGGAATGTCGTGGTCCTTCGCCCATTTGATGAAATCGGCGACGATCAGGAAATAGCCGGGGAAGCCCATCTGGACGATCACGTCGACCTCGAACGCGAGCCGCTTGCGGTACACGTCGCGCCAGCCGTCCTCGCCTTCGCCGTGGAGTTCGGTAATGCGGGCAAGACGCGCTTCTAGACCGGCTTCGGCGTCGTCGCGGAGCAACTTTGCCTCGCCCTCGATATCGCCGGCGAGGCTGGGGAGGATCGGTTTGCGGTACGGCGCCATCACCGCGCAGCGTTGGGCGACGATCAAGGTGTTGGCGATCGCCTCGGGCAGATCGGCGAACATCTCGTGCATCACCGGCGCGGGCTTCATCCAGGCCTCGGGGCAGCTGCGGATGCGGTCCTCGGTTTCGACATAGGTCGAATGCGCGATACAGAGCATGGCGTCGTGCGCGTCGCCGAATGCGCTCTCGGTGAAGCAGCACGGGTTGGTCGCGACCAGCGGGAGATTGCGGTCGTAGGCGATGTCGATGAGGTCGGCTTCGGCCGCGGTCTCGATCGCGTCGTTGCGGCGCGAGAGCTCGATGTAGAGGCGGTCGCCGAACAGGCCTTGGAGGCGGTCGAGATAGGCGCGGGCACGGTCGGGCTGGCCTTCCGCGAACAGCCGCGCAAGACCGCCCTCGCCGCCTGCGGTCAGCGCGATCAGGCCGTCGGTGTGGCGTTCGAGCGCGGCGAAGTCGACATGCGCGGGCATCTCGATCGGGCGGTCGAGATGTGCCATCGAGACGAGCGCACAGAGATTGTCGTAGCCGGTCATGTTCTGAGCGTAGAGCGCGAGCCAGTCGAACTGCGTGGCGACGCCGTCGGGCATGTCGGGGCGACCGACGCCGAGCATGACGCCGATGATCGGCTGGACGCCGTCCTTCTTGGCGGCGTCCGAATAGGCCATCGCTGCGTAGAGCCCGTTGCGATCGGTCAGCGCGGCGGCGGGAAAGCCCAGCGCGCGCGCCTGCTTGGCGATCGCCTTGGGATCGATGGCGCCGTCGAGCATGGTGTAGCAGGAGAAAACGCGGAGGGGGACGTAACCGGAATGAGGCATCATATTCAGGTAGGCGTTGACGCACGATTCGACCAGCGGCGTTGAGTCCGATCGGAACCCCGGACACGACGAGCCGTTGCGGCGGAGACATCTGGGAGCATTCTTCATGACCGATCCACGCGGGCACTTTGCCGATACTGAAACCACGGCTGCGGGTACGCCTCGTGCAGGCGCTGGCTGGGGCTGGATCCTGGCGTATGGCGTGCTGTCGGTGGTGCTGGGGATCATGGCGTTCGCGTCGCCGTTTTCCGCGACCTATGCCGCGACTTTGGTGATCGGGACGTTTCTGATTGCCGCCGGGATCGTGTCGATCGTGTCGGGGTTTGCCGGCAAGGGGCATGAGGGGCGCGGCTATGCGATCGGGTTTGGGCTGGTGTCGCTGGTGATCGGGCTGATCATGGCGTTCGAGCCCGCGACGGGCGCGATCTCGCTGACGTTGCTGATTGCGGTTTGGCTTGGTTTGCGTGGCGTTCTGGAGATCGGGCTTGGGGCGCGGTTTCGGCGTGGCAAGGGGCTGGTGATTGCGCTGGGGGTGGTGAACATATTGCTGGCGGTGATCGTGTTAGCGACACTGCCTTGGTCGGCGTTGACGTTGCCGGGGTATGTTTTGGGGATCAGTTTCCTGTTTGGTGGGGTGACTTCGGTTGCTTCGGCGCTGGCGCATAAGAAGGGCGCGCCGGCGTTTTCGGTGTGACCGCCTGATTGTTCTCCCGCGAAGGCGGGAGTCCAGTCTGGGCCCCCGCCTTCGCGGGGGAACATGCTTACTTTTGGTACCCGCAACGGCCCTACATACTGCCCCCCCCGGCGCAGGCCGGGGTCCAGTCGCGGGACCTTGCTAACTTAGGTCGGCGTTTCGTTACTCTGACCTTTCCAACTGGGCCCCGGCCTTCGCCGGGGTGGCGCTGGGTGTGAGGTGACTGCTTCTAGAGCAGCTTCTCGATATCCTTGCGGATGTCCTCGGGCTTGGTCGTTGGGGCGTAGCGATCCATCACGGCCCCAGCGCGCCCGATGAGGAACTTGGTGAAGTTCCACTTGATCGCCTTCGACCCGAGCACCCCCGGAGCGTCCGACTTCAGCCGCTCGAACAGCGGGTCCGCCCCTGCCCCGTTCACATCCACCTTCGCGAAGATCGGGAACGTCACGTCGTAGGTCAGCGTGCAAAAGTTGGCGATCTCGGCTGCGTCACCCGGCTCCTGCCCGCCGAACTGGTTGCACGGGAACGCGAGCACTTCGAACCCGCGCTCCGCATAATCGCGATGCAGCGCTTCGAGTCCGTCATATTGGGGAGTGAAGCCGCATTTGGACGCAGTGTTTACGATCAACAGCACCTTGCCGCGGTGGGGTTCGAGCGAAGTCGCTGTGCCGTCGGCGGTCTTTACGGTGAAGTCGGTGATCGCGGTCATGGGCGGTCCTCGTGTCGGGCCAGCAGATACGCCAAGTTCTGACGTACGCCGGGCCATTCGTGGCGGAGGATGCTGTAGACGACGGTGTCGCGCAAGCGACCGTCGGCCATCACCTGATGCCCGCGCAGCACGCCGTCGCGCTTGGCGCCGAGGCGTTCGATCGCGCGCTGCGAGTTCTTGTTGAGCGAGTCGGTGCGGATCTGGACGCATTCGCAGCCGAGTGTGTCGAACGCGTAGGTTAGCAGCATCAGCTTGGCCTCGGTGTTGACGCCGGTGCGCTGCACAGCCTTCGCGTAGAAGGTGCCGCCGATCTCCAGGCGCTTGTTTCCTTCGTTCATCCGCATGAAGCGCGTGGTGCCGACGACGGTCCCGCCAGCCACCACCGCGAACAGTCGCGCACGGCCAAAGTCCTGCTCACGCAACGCCGCCGCCAGCCAGCGTTCGGGCGCCTTCATCATCGTGACGTTGGCGTAGAACGTGTCCCAGAGGTTGTCCGCCGCCGCCGCCGCGACCAGCGCATCCATGTCGTCGGCGACCAGCGGGCGGAGCGTGACGTGACGCCCGGTGAGCGTCGGCGTCTCGCCCCAGCTCACGCCAGCCGCCCCTCGTGCAGCCGCAGCACGCGGTCCATCCGGGCTGCCAGCCGCTCGTTGTGCGTCGCGACCACCGCCGCAGTGCCCTGTTCGCGGACCAGCCGGATAAACTCGGCGAAGACGATGTCGGCGGTATGTTCGTCGAGGTTGCCGGTCGGCTCGTCCGCCAGCACCAGCGCAGGCTTGTTGGCGAGCGCACGGGCGACCGCGACGCGCTGTTGCTCGCCGCCGGAAAGCTGGCTCGGGCGGTGAGTCAGGCGGTGGCCGAGGCCTAGCTGGGTCAGCAATTCCGCTGCCCGCCTGTCCGCCTCGACCCGCGTCGCGCCGTGGACGAGCTGCGGGAGGACGACGTTCTCGGTCGCGTTGAAGTCCGGCAGCAGGTGGTGGAACTGGTAGACGAAGCCGAGGCTGTCGCGGCGCACCACGGTGCGCTCATGCGCGTTGAGCTTCGCGGCCTCGGTGCCGGCAATCCTGATCGATCCCTGGAAACCGCCCTCCAGCAGACCGACGGCCTGCAACAGCGTCGACTTGCCCGAGCCCGATGGCCCGAGCAGCGCGACGATCTCGCCGGGTGCGATCGCGAGGTCGACGCCGCGCAGGACGTCGATGGTCGCGCCGCCCTGCGTGAAGCTCTTGGTCAGCCCGCTGGTCTGCAGGACATAATCGTCGAACTTCTCGATCTTACGGTCGATACGAAGGCCTTCATTCATAACGCAGCACCTGCACGGGGTCGGTACTCGCCGCTTTCCAGGCCGGATAGAGCGTTGCGAGGAAGCTGAAAACGAGCGCCATCAGCGCGATCACGACGATCTCGACGGGGTCGGTCTTCGACGGGAGTTCGGTCAGATAGCGGATCGACGGATCCCACAGGTTCTGGCCGGTGAGGAGCTGGACGAAGTTCACAACGCCCTGCCGGTAGAACAGGAAGATAAAGCCGAGCACGAGGCCCGCGACCGTGCCGAGCGCGCCGATGGTGGTGCCGACGACGATGAAGATCCGCATCATCGAGCCACGCGTCGCGCCCATCGTCCGCAGGATCGCGATGTCGCGCGTCTTGGCGCGGACCAGCATGATCAGCGACGAGAGGATGTTGAACACCGCGACCAGGATGATGATCGACAGCACGGTGAACATCGCGACGCGCTCGACCGCGAGTGCCTCGAACAGCTGCGCATTCATCGTCCGCCAGTCGGCGATCACCGCGTTGCCGCCGATCTTGTCGGCGAGCGGCTTGAGAATCTCGCCGACGCGGTCCGCGTCGACCGTCTTCAGCTCGACCATGCCGGCCGCGTCGCCCATCAGGAGGAGCGTCTGCGCATCCTCGATCGGCATGATGATGTACGCCTTGTCGTAATCATAGACGCCGATCTCGAAGATCGCGCCGACCGTATAGCTGACAATCCGCGGGACGGTGCCGAACGGTGTCGTCTGGCCTTGCGGGCTGAACAGCGAAATCTCCGAGCCGACCTGCGCGCCGAGCGATTCGGCGAGGCGTGAGCCGATCGCGATCCGGCCGGAGCCTTGCGTGATCGACTGGAGCGAGCCCATCACGACCTTGTTGCTGATCGTCGAATTGCGGCGGATATCGTCGACGCGCATGCCGCGGACCAGCACCGCCTCGGCGCGACCATTATAGGTGGCGGCGAGCGGCTGTTCGATCAGCGGCAGCGCGCTGGTGACGCCGGGCGTCTTCTGCGCCTGCGCGACGATCTCGCGCCAGTCGGGGAGCCGATTACCGACGCCCTGCACCACCGCATGGCCGTTGAGCCCGACGATCTTGTCGAAAAGCTCGGCGCGGAAGCCGTTCATCACGCTCATCACGATCACCAGCGCGGCGACGCCGAGCATGACCGCGACCAGGCTTATCGAGGCGACGAGGAAGATGAACGCCTCGCCCTTGCCCGGCAGCAGATAGCGGCGGGCTATCATCCGTTCGTAGCGGGACAGGATCATGGGCGGCCAGGTTCGATCGTTAGGGATAGGGTGCAGCGGCTCTAGGACGCGGCCCGTTGCGAGGCAACTGTCGGGGCAGGTGCGTCAGCCCTGTGAGTGGGGGTGCGGCGGCCCCTCGTATCGGGGCGAATTGGTCCCGATCCGGAAGTGTCTAGATTGGTCTGTTGCGTAATCGCCACAGGCGCAGTTCAATCGTGAGCCGCCCCGCGCAAAGACCGTGACAAAATCCACGGACATAACTAGCAACAAACTCGCTGAGACACAGGCAACGGCCGTGGTTCGGGGACTGCTTTTCCGCTCCGTCGCAAGACGAGATGCGAGAGCAAAAAAATGGGGGCTGACGAGCGATCGTCACGCAGGCGCCCGGATCGGCAACGGTCCGGGCGTTTGCTTGTCCGGCATAGTTCACCGCAGCGATCTATACTTTGAAACATCTTCGTTTGCTGCCTGCCCTATGCCGCCGAGCCAATAGCGACGGTCTTTAGGGCTGATCGATATTCAGCTTGAGGCGCGCCGGTCCTAAAACCACTCAGTCACCCCGGACTCGCTCCGGGGCCCACCGTTCCGCATGCTAAATGCTATCGATTTTGCGGCACCGTGGATGCCGGAACCAGTCCGGCATGACAGGAAAAGCGCTGACCTAGCACCTCAAGCCGAATGTCGATCCGTCCAAGTTCCTATCCAGTGGACGTCGCCGGGATGCCCAACGGCATCCCGGCCGTCAGCGGGTCCGGCGCTTCGTCAGCCGTGACGCGGCGCCGTTTTCCTCCGCGTTGAGCTTGCGCCAGCGTTCGAAACGGTCCGGCGCCAGCGTCCCGGCCGCGATCGCCGCCTGGATCGCGCACCCCGGCTCCACCCCGTGCGAACAGTCGGCGAACCGACACTCCTGCGCGAGCAGCGCGATATCGTCGAACACCTCGGCCAGCCCGGTCGCGGCCTCCGACAATTGCAGTTCGCGCATACCGGGCAGGTCGAGCAGCCAGCCGCCCTGGTCGAGCCGGTGCATCTCGCGCACCGTCGTCGTGTGGCGGCCGGTACCGTCCTTGACCCGCACCGCCTGCGTTCCGATGCTGTCCGATCCCCGCAACGCGTTGACGAGCGTGGATTTGCCGACGCCGGACGAGCCGAGGAACGCGACGGTCTTGCCGGGGCCGCACCATGCCGCCAGCCGCTTGACGTCCGCCCGGTCGCGTCCGTCGACGGTTTCGACGAGCAGTCCCGGCTCGATCGCGCGCGCAGCAGCCGCGAACTCCTCGGGCGTGTCGGTCAGGTCGGCCTTGGTGAGGACGACGACCGGGGGCACCCCCACCTCGCGCGCCAGCACGAGATAGCGCTCGAGGCGGGCGATGCTGAAATCCTGGTTGCACGATGCGACGATGAAGACGGTGTCGACATTGGCGGCGATCATCTGATCTTTCCGCGGATCGGCCGGCGAGCGTCGCTTGAACAGGTTCATGCGGCGAAGGACTCGCGTCGCCTCCTGCGTTCGATTGTCGATCAGCAGCCAATCGCCGACCGTCGGGTGATCGTCCTCGGGCTGCGCACCGGCGATATAGGGCGAGACGAAACCGTCCGATTTGGCGCCGGACACCGCGATCTTGCCACGGTGCACCGCCATCACGCGGACAGGGTGGCCGTGGAGACGCTCGTCCTCGGTCAGCTGGTCCGCAAAATGCGCAGTCCAGCCAAGGTCTGCCAAAGTCTGGTCGGTCATAAGCTTGGCGCGGTATCTTTCCTGGCGACGCGGCGGCGGTCGCACCGCCTATCGTCTAGGCCGCGACGGAGGGCATTGCCATCGCCGTATGCACACGCGACCGCGCAATGGCGGTGCGCTTGAAGGCGGACCGACTGACCGGCCAGGTATACCAGTAATCGCCGGCGATATTGCCGACCGGCGAACCGCAAAAGCTGAGGTTCATGAAATCGCACGAGAACGCGTTAAAGTCCCGCCTTGAGTTAGTCGCCCCAGCTTGAGATCGGCATGACCGTTGGCAAAGCTCTGCTGATACCAGAACTGAGTCAGCCGCCAGGTCTGGCCGCGGCCATACACCTCCTGAACCTGTTGCAAGACGCCGAGATTCGCAGCCGCGCCCAGATCCTTGCCACGCCGATAGGTCACCGTCGCCTGAAACGTGCCGCTCTTAATGCCAATCAGCTTTTCCGCGTCGAAGGTTGCACCGAAGACGAACTGGCCGGTCTCGCGCACGAGATGGCGGTCCCCGCCCGAAACGTTCGCCGCGGTCTCCGATCCATAGCTCGCCGTCAGGTCTACGCCGTCGTTACGCAGGCTGGTGCGAAATCTGCCCCACTCCCCCGTCAACGTGGAAGGGCGGGCTGCAGGCGGTTCTTCCGTCAATGGGACCGGCGCCGTGGCCTGCTGCGTGTCGGCGGGTGCGGTCGCGGCGCTGGCCTCGGGAACGGGCGCCTTTTCCTGGGCATACGCCTGGCTGCCGATGGTCGAGGCCAGCGTACCGGCGGCAAGGAGACTGGTGAGGAGGCGGGTCACTGAGCCACCTTCCGCGATGCCGACAGCCCGAAGGCGACGATCAATCCGTAGCAGATGACGGGTACGATCAACGCGGTCGCGATCGTCGACGCGTCGGCGATGCTGCCGGTGATCAGCGGCACGATCGCGCCACCGACGATCGCCATGCAGAGCAATCCCGATCCCTCCGCAGTCTTGCGCCCAAGCCCTTCCAAACTCAGCGAGAACACCGTTGGGAACATGATCGAATTGAACAACCCTACCGCGATCAGCGTCCAGCCCGCGACGCCGCCGGTGCTGACGATCGACGTCAGGACCAGCGCCGCCGCGATACCTGCGAAGACCGCGAGCAGCCTACCCGGCGCGATCCGGTAGAGCAGCCAGGAGCCAATGAACCGCCCGACCATTGCGCCGCCCCAATAGAAGGACAGCCGTTCGCCAGCAGACTGCGCGCTCAGTGCCAGCGTGCTCGGCTGCTCGAGGTAATTGACTAGGACGCTGCCGATCGAAACCTCGGCGCCGACATAGGCGAACAAAGCGATGACGCCGAAGCGTACGCGCGGCACGCGCAGGAGCCTGAGGCTGTCGCGAAAACCGACTTCATCCGGCCGTTCCGAACGCAGCGTCTTGCGCTGCGTCCAGAATATCACGGCAATGACCGCCAACACGACGGCGATCCCGAGATAGATGTGAGCGACGATCTCGCTTTCGGCCGCACGGAAGGCGGGGAGCGCACTGGCGGATATTGTGGCCGGATCGACCTTGGCGGCAGACCCGAGGATCAACTGCGCGCCGATATAGGGTGCGATCGTCGTCCCGAGCGAATTGAACGCCTGCGCAAAGGTCAGACGGCTGCTGGCACCGGCGGGATCGCCGAGCCCTGCGATCAACGGATTGGCAGCGACTTGCAGGATCGTGATGCCACCCGCGAGCACGAACAGTGCGATCAGGAAGCTCCAATAGGTGCCGGATCCGGCGGCGGGCCAGAACAGGACCGCTCCGAGCGCCATGACCGCCAGTCCGACGACCAGGCCCCGAACATAGCCGATCCGCGCGACCAGCGTTCCAGCGGGCACCGATACGATGAAGTATGCCATGAAGAACGCGAACTGCGTCAGCATGACCTCGGTATAGGTCAGCGAGAACAGGCCCTTCAGTTTCGGTATCAGGATATCGTTCAGGCTGGTCGCGCCGCCCCAGATGAAGAATAGCCCGATGACAAGCCAGACCAGCGATCGCGGAACGGTCGAGTTCGGATCGGTCGAGCGGCTGGCCGTGGCGATCTCTGAAGGCATGATGAAACATCCTTGGATGGGTTTGGACAGCCGCCGACCATTGGCGCGCGTTCAGCCGCGTCACGGCAGGCAAGTGATTGCGAAGGATTGCTTTCAAGCAGGACCGAGCGTCAGGCGGCTATCGAAGAAGAGCCCGCCCTGCTGAACAGTGCCTTTTGCGCCCGTGAGGTGGGCGTCAGCTAATAGGCATCGCGTAATGGCACGACCGGCAGTACGAATGGCCACTCCAGCGAATTAGCACCAAAAACGGCAAGTGACTGGTTGCGCACGGCCGAAGCGCCGGCCTCGGTATTCTCGTCCACGCCAGGTCCGACACCGTCTTGTCCCGGCAACGCCCGTACTCGATCATTCGATGACGGAACGCCGGCTCCATGCTCGGTCGCAAGGGTGGCCGATCCGTCAAGTTCGACGAAGAGCGTTGCGTCCGGATCCGTTGCAACGACCGTTGAGGGCACCTGATACTTCAGTGGCACTGAGATGATCTGATCTCCGAATGGACGCGGCGAAACCGATGGTAACGGTGCGGGGCTTCACGGCCCCGCACCGCTGACCATGCCATCACCATCCGTGATGCCGGAAACCGAACCCAGGTCCCCAACTGCCCCAGCTGTCCCAGTTCCACGCCGGATCGTCATAATCCTCCGCGGCGATGCGTTCCTGATCGACGATGTTCTTTGCCTGGTCCGCCTGCTGGTATCGGCCGTACGCGGACTGCGATCCAACGTAGAGGCAATTGCAGTCCTTCGGGTCGGCGTAGACGTAGGTGACGATGTCGCCCTTCGTCCGACGCGCGAACTTGTCCTTCGGGAGCCGCGCAAGCATGGCCAGCCGAGCGGGCGAGTTCGCCGGCTTCACGATGAACCCGGCCGCGGAGAGCGAGTTCTCCATTTTGGCGATCGACTTCTTCGACTCCGCTGTCGCGGGCGCGGTAAGCAATGGAACCACGGCTGCCGATGCGAGCATGGCGTAAAGCGCTTTCATAGCGAATCTTTGAATAAACATTTCAAGACCTCCTGGTGGCTTCGCACAACAATGGCGCGGTTTTTGCGGATTGCTGTCTACGTATAAGTAAACAAATCCCACGGAAGACATGACCACAGACAATACGTGGATGGATACCATACTTTGGTCTTGCCGCTATATCTGAATTTCGCGGAACCATTCCTGAAATTGGTCATGAAGCACCGCGTTTAACCTACTCATACGAACGTATGATTTGCCCGAGGCCTTGGACAGGCGATCCAGTCTTCGTCGGGATGCAGCGTCCCGATCCTTCGATCGACAGGAACTCGACATGACCGAAACATCAAACAAGGTCGCCGTCTGCTGGAACGTCAACCCAGAGGGTGACACAACGCCGTTGGATCGGCAGCGGACGTGGTGACACGGTTCGGTACGGGCCCTGCCCAGCTCCTTTTTGGCCTGTTGCTCGCGAGTTGCTCGAACGCGCCCAAGACCGCTGCCCCCCACGACCCGGCCCAGGTCGGCATTGTCACACTGACGTCGGGACCCGTCACCACTACGCAGGAGCTGACGGGGCGAACAAATCCGACCACCGAGTCCGACGTACGCCCGCAGGTCGACGGCATAATTCTCGCGCGTTTGTTTCGGGAAGGCGCTTACGTCCGCGCCGGACAGCCGCTGTACCGGATCGATCCCAGCCAGTTCCGCGCCAGTCGAGACCAGGCTGCGGCAACGCTGGAGAACGCGCAGGCAACCTATGCCGCGGCACAGGCACAAGCCAGTCGCTACGGATCGCTCACCGATCCCGACGCGGTTAGCAAGCAACAGTTCGACAACACCGTCGCTGCTGCGCGGGAAGCGCGCGCAACGATCCACCAGAGCGCGGCCGCGCTGGAAGCCGCACGTATCAATCTTGGTTACACGCTGATCCGCGCACCGATCAGCGGCCGGATAAGCCGATCGGCGGTTACGCCCGGCGCGCTCGTAACGGCGAGCCAGGCGACCGCCTTGGCCACGATCCAGCAACTCGACCCGATCTATGTCGACCTCGTCCAGTCGAGTGACGCCTTGCTGACCTTGCGGCGTGCGCTGGCGAAGGGAAGCGTGCTGCCGTCGAGCACCACGGTGACGCTGAAACTGCCCGATGGCAGCAGCTATCCGCATCCCGGCACCGTGGAATTCACCGAGGTCACAGTCGACGAGAATGCCGGCACGGTCACGCTGCGCGCACGCTTTCCCAACCCGGAGGGCCTGCTGTTACCCGGCATGTTCGTCCGCGTCGCGGCGCCGCAAGGCGTGACGCCCAACGGTATCCTCGCGCCTCAACAAGGCATTACGCGCGATCCCAAGGGCAATGCCACCGCGCTCGTACTCGGCGCCGGCAATACCGTCGTCGCCACGCCCGTGATCGCGGCCCAGGCGGTCGGCGAGGCATGGCTGGTGACGCGCGGACTGAAACGTGGCGACAGACTTATCGTCGATGGCACCGATAACGCAGTGCCGGGGTCGGTCGTTAGGCCGGTCCCGGTGCGACTGCCGACGCTGGTGCAAAACCCATGAGCCAGTTCTTCATCGATCGGCCCATTTTCGCTTGGGTAGTCGCGATCGGCATCATGATGGCCGGCATCCTCGGCATCACGACGCTGCCGATCGCGCAATATCCCGATATCGCCCCACCCTCGATCAGCATCAGCGCAAACTATCCCGGCGCCAGTGCACAGACCCTACAATCGAGCGTCACCCAAGTCATCGAGCAGCAACTGACCGGCATCGACGGTTTGCTGTACTTCTCCTCGTCGTCGAGCTCGGCCGGGTCTGCGGCGATCACGGTCACCTTCGCCAAGGGTACCGATCCAGACATTGCGCAGGTCCAGGTCCAGAACAAGGTGACCCAAGCGAGCTCGCGCCTGCCCAGTGTCGTGCAACAGGAAGGCGTAACCGTTGCCAAGTCGAACAGCGACTTTCTGCTGATCGTCGGGGTGTACGACACGACGAACAAATCCACGCAAACCGACGTCGCCGACTGGATGGTCAGCAACCTCCAAGATGACCTCTCCCGTGTCACCGGTGTCGGTCAAACCCAGTTGTTCGGATCGGGGTATGCGATGCGGATCTGGCTGCAACCCCAGAAGCTGGCCGCGGTCGAGCTTATGCCGTCCGACATCGGCGCTGCCGTCCTGGCGCAGAATGTCGACATTTCCGCGGGCCAGCTCGGCCAATTGCCTGCGGTCGCCGGCCAGCAGCTGACCGCGATCGTCAATGCCAAGTCGCGGCTGCAGACCCCCGAGCAGTTTCGCAATATCGTCGTCAAGACGGCGATCGACGGTACCGTGGTGCGACTGTCCGACGTCGCACGCGTCGAGATGGGCAGCGACAGCTACATCACCGACGCGCAGTATAGCGGCCATCCGGCGGCAGGACTGTCGATCCAGCTCACGCCTGGAGCCGACGCGCTCAAGACGGCGGCGGCGGTCAAGCTGCGGGTCGCAGAGCTCACCACGCATCTGCCGGCGGGCTACAGGATCGTCTACCCGCGCGACACGACGGATTTCATCAAGCTGTCGGTCGCAGACGTCGTCAAGACCCTGTTCGAGGCGATCGTGCTGGTCGTGATCGTCATGTTCGTCTTCCTGCAGGATTGGCGCGCGACGCTGATCCCGGCGATCGCGGTTCCCGTCGTGCTGCTGGGGACGTTCGGTATCCTCGCGATGTTCGGCTATTCGATCAACACGCTGACTTTGTTCGGCATGGTCCTCGCGATCGGACTGCTCGTCGACGATGCGATCGTCGTCGTCGAGAACGTCGAACGCATCATGGAAGCGGACGGGCTGTCACCGAAGGACGCAACGTCGAAATCGATGCGCGAGATCAGTTCGGCGCTGATCGGCATTGCCATGGTCTTGTCCGCAGTGCTGTTGCCGATGGCGTTCTTCGGTGGCTCGACCGGCGTCATCTATCGCCAGTTCTCAGTCACCATCGTGTCCGCGATGGTCCTGTCCGTCCTGGTCGCGCTGGTCCTGACCCCGGCATTGTGTGCGACGCTGCTCAGACCCGCGGGGCAGTCCAAGGCCGACGGCAACGGCGTCGGTGCCCGCTTCAACCGGTGGTTCGATCGTGCGACCAACCGCTATGTCGGAGGCGTCGGTACCGCGATCACGCGGCCGATGCTGTACCTGCTGGCTTATGCCGGCATCCTCGTCGTGCTCGCTTTGCTGTTCGTCCGCCTGCCTACCGGCTTCTTGCCCAACGAAGACCAGGGCATCGCGCTGTTTCAATACACGCTGCCGACCGGCGCTGCGCAGTCGCGAACCGACGGCGTGCGCGCGGATATCGAGAAATATTACCTCCAGAACGAAAAGCGTGACGTGACGGGTGTGCTGACCGTCGATGGCTATAATTTCTCCGGTTCATCGCAGAATTCCGGTCTCGGGTTCGTGACGCTGGCACCGTTCGACCAGCGCACGGGTGCCGCCAACACAGTCGACGCGGTCAACGCACGGGCGACTGCCGGACTGGCGAAGATCCGCGATGCGCAGATCTATGTGCTTACGCCGCCGCCGATCAGCGGCTTGGGGCAGGCTAACGGGTTCACCTTCGAGCTGCAGAACTCCGCTGGTGTCCCGATCGACACGTTCGAAGCATTGCGCGACCGGCTGATCGGCGCCGCACGGAAGGATCCGCTGCTCGCTGGCGTTCGTCCGAACTCCTTGGCCGATACGTCGCAACTCAAGGTCACGATCGACGAGGCGAAGCTCGCCGTGCTGGGGCTGGCGGAAAGCGATGCCACCGCCACGCTGAGCGCGGCTTGGGGTGGCAGCTACATCAACGACTTCATCGACCGAGGCCGCGTGAAGAAGGTCTATATGCAGGCCGACGCACCCTACCGCATGCTTCCGGGAGATCTCGCCAACTGGTTCGTCCGCTCGACCTCTGCGGTCAGCAACGGTGGTATCGCGACCGCGGCGACGACGCCGACGATGGTTCCGTTCTCCAGCATCGCGACGACCAGCTGGGAAAAGGGGCCGACCGCGCTCACCCGCTTCAACGGGCTGTCCTCGTATGAAATCCTCGGCAGCCCGGCGGCGGGTGTCAGTTCGGGGACCGCGATGCTGCGGATGGCGGCGCTTTCGCGGCAATATGCGCCGGGCACGAGCTTTGCCTGGAGCGCGCTGTCGTATCAGCAAAACATCTCGAGCGGCCAAGCGCCGATGCTGTACGGCCTCTCGCTGCTCGTCGTGTTTCTCTCACTCGCAGCGCTGTACGAAAGCTGGACGATCCCGTTCGCCGTCCTGCTCGTGGTTCCGCTCGGATTGATCGGCGCGGTTCTGGCGGTGACGGTCCGCGGGCTCGACAACAACATCTATTTCCAGATCGGCCTCCTGACGACGATGGGCCTGGCCGCCAAGAACGCGATCCTGATCGTCGAGTTCGCGGCCACTGTTCATGCCGAGGGCCGGAATGCCCGCGATGCGGCGGTGGAAGCCGCGAAGATGCGACTCCGGCCAATCCTCATGACCTCGATCGCGTTCATCGCCGGCACGTTCCCGCTTGCGATCGCCACCGGCGCCGGCGCGAACAGCCGCATCGCGATCGGGACGGCGGTGGTCGGCGGGATCCTGACGGCGACGCTCCTCGCGATCTTCTACGTGCCGCTGTTCTTTGTCCTGGTCGCACGCATTTTCCACGGCGACCCAGCGACCCCGCCCGAACCCGGTCCCGGTCCCGCTCCCAGGCCCGGCAGCATCGAGAGGACCGTCTGATGCGCCGTATCCTGTTCGCGCTCCCGTTGCTTGTCACGGGTTGCGATCTCACCCCGCACTATCTGCGTCCCGCGATCGATGCGCCGCCGACCTGGCCGACAGGCGCTGCCTACGCGCCGACGACGAACCAGCCCGCCGGTCTTCCCTGGCGCACCGTGATGGGCGGCGCACGACTGCGGACGCTGATCGAGCAAGCGCTCGCCAACAACCAGAATCTGGCGGCGACCGTCGCGAACGTCGCAGAGGCGCGCGCGCAATACCGCGTGCAGCGATCGTCGCAGCTTCCGACCGTGTCGGCGAACGCAGGGGCGACGGTGGATCGGTCGATCACCAATACCACCGGCAACACGCAGACCTTCGCCGCCAATGTCGGCATCAGCAGTTTCGAGATCGACCTGTTCGGACGGCTTAAGAATCTCAGCAAGGCAGCGTTCCAGCAATATCTCGCGACCGATGCGGGAATGCGATCGGCCCGCATCCTGCTCATCGCCGAAACCGCGAGCGCCTATCTGACCTTTGCGTCGGACCGCGACCTGCTCGGGGTAGCGCAGGAGACGTTGAAAAGCGGCAACCGCAGCCTTGCGCTGACCCAGTCGCTGCATGCCGCGGGGCTGGTCGCCGGCACCGATGTCGCCGATGCGGAGACCGTCGTCGCTCAGGCACAATCGGACGTGGAGCAATTTACGACGCAGCTTGCCCAAGATCGCAACGCACTCACGCTGCTCGTCGGGACGCCGGTTACCGACACACAGCTGCCGACGTCGCTCGGCGACCTTGACGGGACGGTGGCGCTGGTCCCTGCGGGCCTGTCCTCGACGGTGTTGCTGCAACGCCCCGACGTCGTGCAGGCCGAACACGCTCTCGAAGGCGCCAACGCGAACATCGGCGCCGCCCGCGCCGCGTTCTTCCCGACGATCTCGCTCACGGGAATCCTCGGTTTTGCCAGCACCGCGCTCGGCGCGTTGTTCACCGGCGGCGCGCTCGGCGCGTCCGGTGCCTCCGCGGCGACGCTTCCGATTCTGGGTGGGGCAAACCGCGGCAACCTCGACTACGCCAAAGCGCAACGCGACTACGCCTTGGCGATGTACCGCTACACCATCCAGACCGCCTTCCGTGAAGTCGCCGACGAACTAGCCCGCCGCGGCACCATCGACACGCAACGCGCGGCCCAGGCGCGGCTCGTGGCAGCGGCATCGACCAGCTATCGGCTTGCAGACGAACAATACAGGATCGGCACGTCGACGTTCCTAGCTGCCCTGATCGCGCAGAGGACGCTGTACGCCGCACAGCAGACGCAGATCGCGATCACCCTCGCCGACCTGCAAAACCGCGTCGCGCTGTACCAGTTCATCGGTGCCGACGGTGGCGCTTAGACAGCAAGGAATTGAGCATGCAAACTCCGACGTCTTTCGCCCTGACGGTGCTATTGGTCGCAGCGCCTGCATTTGCCAGCACCGGGTTACACCGCGGGCCGCTACCGATCACGCCGGGAACCTATGTTCGCGCCGGTACGCCGTGCAACGACCCATCGCTCGCCGCGATCTTTGCCTATGATGGCCATGCGCTGTCGGGACCGCATACCAGTCAGTGTCACAGCACGCTGATCTCGCGCCACGGAGCGACCTATCGCGTCCGAACCACATGCGCGGCGATGGGCGACGGGACCGAAGCACGCGCGCAATCCGAAACGCAGGTCTTTACGCTTCATTCGACGACAAGCCTCTCACGCCACAACGATCGCGACGGGGCCGAATATCGGCTGTGTCCCGGCAGTACGCCGCCGGTTCCTCACGGATGACCAAACGCAATCGTTAAATCCCCCTCCCGGAGCACCGTCATGGACAATCCGAAACGTCGTGAATTCCTGATCGCCGCTACTGCGCTCGGCGTCGCGGTCGGCGCTACTGCACACGCTCAGGCCCAAGCATACGGCAATCCCGACTTGCCACCCGAAGGCGCCCTGAACGCCGCCAAGAACCCTGCGACCCACGATACGGTGATCGGACCCCAGAACCCGACGCTAGCGGATCAGTTTCCTTCGTCGTCGAGCCCCCCAGCGACCGACGTGGACACCTTGCCGATGTTCTGGGCATCGTTCAACAACGCCCACAAACGTATCCAGAACGGCGGCTGGGCGCGTCAGGTCACGCAAGCCGACTTCGCGATCTCGACGACGATCTCCGGCGTCAACATGCACCTCTCCGCCGGTGGCATTCGTGAGCTGCACTGGCACCTGACCGCGGAATGGTCGATCATGACCCGTGGTCGATGCCGGATCACCACCATCGATACGCAAGGTCGGGCCAGCGTCGACGACGTCGAAGCAGGCGATCTCTGGTATTTTCCCGCAGGACTGCCGCATTCTCTCCAAGGACTTGGCCCCGAAGGTTGCGAGTTCGTGTTGGCATTCGACGATGGCGCGCAGTCGGAGAACAACACGCTGTTGCTCAGCGAGTTCATGGCGCACATCCCGCCAGACATTCTGGCCAAGAACTTCAACGTCCCCGCAGATGCGTTCAAGACGATCCCGCTGAACAGTAAATGGATCTTCCAGGGGCAGGAACCCGGCACGCTCGCCGCCGACCGTGCCGCAGCGCACGTCGTACCGGGCGCCGCACCGGTCATCTTCCACCTTTCCCGATCGAGCCCACGCCACTCCACGACGGGTGGCACGATCCAGATCGCCGACAGCCAGAACTTCCCGATCGCCAAGACCGTCGCAGCGGCACTCGTAACCGTGAAGCCCGGCGGCCTGCGAGAGATCCACTGGCATCCCAATGCCGACGAATGGCAATATTGGATGCAAGGCCAAGGACGTATGACGATCTTCGACAATGGTCCGAAAGCGACGACGATGGACTTCAATGCCGGCGACGTTGGCTATGTGAAGAAAAGCCAAGGGCATTACATCGAGAATACCGGGACTGGCGACCTCGTCTTTCTCGAGATATTTCGTGCGGATCGCTACGAGGAGGTATCACTCTCGAACTGGCTGACGCACGTGCCACCCGGCCTCGTCGCACAACATTTGAACATTCCCGCGTCGACGATCGCTCATTTTCCCGTCGGCGGACCGGGCGTCATGCCGGTCTAACGCTGATAGCAACAGACCTTCCTAGCTTTGTGGCAGGAAACACGGCAGGCCTTTGGCTCGCCAATAGCTAGAAAGACTGCTCATGTGCTTTTCGGCTACTGCCAGCTTCGTCGCTTCCGGCGTGCTGGCGACGATCGGTGTGGCGACGCTGCGCCACGTTCGCGAGCCACGCGCGCTACTCTTCGCAGCCGTACCGCTGTTGTTTGCGGGGCATCAATTCTGCGAGGGGCTCGTCTGGCTGGCATTCCATGGCATTCTGGGCCGCGTTGCGCTCGACCATGCCGTGCTCCTGTTCATGCTGTACGCCCTGGGCGTCCTGCCAACGCTCATGCCAGCAGCGGTTGCGTTGATGGAACCGCCTGGCTGGCGTCGTATCGCGATCGTTGGACTGACCCTAGCCGGCGCGTTCGTATGCGCCTGGAATATCGCGGGGCTGATCCTGTTCCCGATCCATGCCTTCGTCGAACATTTCTCGATCGCATATCGCAACGCGATCACCAGCAACATGATAGTATCGGTGGTCTACATACTGGCGACGTGCGGCGCGCTGTTGCTGTCGAGCCACCGGGTCGTCAGGACGTACGGTGTCGTCAACGTCGTCGGTCTGACGATCGTCCATCTGGTCAAAGGCTATGCCTTCGCCTCGGTTTGGTGCTTCTACGCCGCCATCCTGAGCGTGATGCTGTATTGGCAGTTCAACCGTCGGCAGATCAACATCGGCACACCCAACGACACGTCCACGCCGCATGCCCCCTTCCTACTGACATGGTTGCGAGGATCCCGCTTGGCGGCGGCACCCCGCCCCTGAAATTCCTTCGCGGATGCACAAAATAAATCAGGCTTTGTAAGACATCCGTCAGCATCGCTTCTCATCTCTAGATTGCTGCAACGATGCAGCGTCGACGGTCGTGAGCCGGGGCATCGCCCTTCGATCAAGACCCGCATGAAGAGAGAGAAACGTCATGGTTACCCTGTCCACACTTGCAGCCCGTAGCGCTGCGCTGATTGTCGCCGCCGCGGTTTCGGGCGGCATTCTGGTCGCCTCGCTCGGCGGTTCGGGCTCGCCTGCTTCAGCGGCAGGACTGAGAGCCTACCCTCCGTGCTCGAAGACGGTCGTCGACGAATGCCAGCAAAGGGTTCTCCCAACCCATGCGGCGAACCAGCACGCGGCCGCTCCCTACATTGCATCATCGACGACTGCGTCGTGAGGTCTCACGCTATCATCGTCGCAGCCTTGGCTGCGACGATGCTCGCAGGATGCACGACCATGGGGTCGGGTGTCGGCGATTCGCAGGTTCCTGGTGAATCCGCGGTCTTCAACTGGACCGCCAAAGGCCCACGCGATGGGACAATGACCGCGGTACTCGCCAACGGCACGAGCTACACCGGCCCGTTCTTCCAGGTAACGAGCGAAACGCAGGTCGACGACCTCGCGCCATTATGGCTCGGCTGGGGCGGCATCGGCTGGGGCGGCCGTGGCGGCCGCGGCAATTGGGGTGGTTGGGGCGGGGGTGGTTGGGGCGGCTTCAACGACTGGGGACCGAGCCAGCAGTTCGTCACGCACTACTCGGGCAAGGTGCTCGCGAACCTGCAGGGCGGCGACGGTCGGATGCGCTGTCGGTTCGTTCTCATACGTCCATCAGATGGTATGACTGGCGGCGGTCAGGGCCAATGCGAAGCCCCAACCGGCGGCAAGATCGACGCAACGTTCGCCGCGCAGTAACCGGGTACGGGCGATCCGCCCAACAGGGTCGCCCACATCCCCCGCCCCGCCACTTCAGCCGGGAAACCGGCTAGGCGTCGCTGGGTTAACCGGACTGCCGACGAGGCTCAGCAGATCCCGCATGGCCTGGAGCAAGGCGATTCCATGCGGCCCGGCAATGTAACGCGGTTCCCAGGCGGGCGCGAATTTGTCCTTGTACGCACGCAACCCGCGGAAGCCGTAAAAGCGTTCGCCGTGGCGGAAAATGAAGGCGGCGATCCGCGCCCATGCCGGTGCCAGCCGACGGTCCTCGATACCCGATAACGGCGCCACCCCCAGCGAGAAGCTCGTATAATGCTGGTCCCTCGCCCACAGCATCAGGTTGGCGAACAGAAAGTCCATCGTCCCCGAGGGCGCATCATCGCGGTGGCGCATGAGGTCGATCGAGATTTCTGCTTTGTTGGGTATCGCCCAGATATTGGCAAAGGCGATGAGCCGCCCCGAGAGTTCGACTACGCCGACGTCGAAATTGCCCAGATACGCGGCATCGAAACGCCCCAGGCTGAACCCCTTCTCCTGCTGCCCCTTGGCGCGCAGCCAATCATCGGAGATGATCGAAAGTTCGGGTAAGATCTCCGCCAGCTCGGCCGCAGGCACGATCCGGAACTGCGCGCCCTTCTTGACCAGCGTGCGTTCCGATCGACGTATTCCGCGAAGGCACGGCCGATCGAGTGAGAAACCGGGGAGATGGACCAGTGCCTCCTCACCATATTTGACAACGCTTAATCCCATCGACAGTGCCAGATCGAGCGTCGGCGGCGAAATCTCGTAGAGCACGAGGCGGCCCTGCTCGCGATCGACGAGGTCCCTGATCTGCCATAGCAGATCGTCCCAAGCTCCCCGCGGTCCCACGGGATCGCCCATCACGATCCAGGTAGCGCCTTGCACCTGATACATCAGGAATGCGTCGCGATCCGCGGACAAGATGAAACGCTTGTCGCCGGTCAGCGCGAGCATCGCGTCGCTCCGCACGGCCTGATCGAGCACCGTCCTTGCAGCAGCCAGATCATCGAGCGGGACAGCATCCAGGCGGCCGACTGCCGTGGGAGCCAGCAGCTTCCAGCCAACGCCGATCCCGAGCACGATCGATACTCCCAGCAGGCCGCGCAGAAACCGTGGTGCATCGGCGTCGAGCGTGAATTGCCACCACAGGTCGTTGGAATAGGGAATTTTGCGGTAAGCAAAGAACCCCGCCCACGTCGCGAGGCCGATGACAGTCGCAACCGATCCGAACCAGGTGAACCCAAATGGTTGGCTGGTCATCGTCGTTCGGCGGTAGAAGCCGTGGCGGGTCCACTGCAACAGACCGGCGAGCGTGAGGCATATGATCGCCTCTTCGTAATCTATGCCCTTCGCGAGCGAAAACACCGCGCCCGCTATCAGCAGCGCGCGGGTCGCGACGAAAGCCCCGTCGAGCCGGCGATACAGCCCCGGCGACAGCAGCAACAACGCCGTCCCCACCAGGCTTGCCGCGACATGGCTTGCCTCGATGAACGGCAGCGGCAGCAGCGACGACAGCACGCCCATGCGATCACGCAACGCCGGCAGAGATCCCGACAACAGCAGCATCCCGCCACCGACGAACGTCGCTGCGCTCAGCACGATCGGCGCCAACCCGCTCGCCACGTCGCGCGCTTCGCCAAGCAGGCGCAACGAAGACCGCACCCGCCTCCCCTCGCTCCACGCCAGCATCGCGATACCGATCGCCAGCGGCAGGAGATAATAGATGACCCGGTAAGCGATCAGCGCCGCGAACAACGGTGCCCGGTCGATCGGCAACAGCGCCAGCATCGCCGCCTCGAACACGCCAATCCCGCCCGGCACATGCGCGACTACAGCCGCCGCGATCGCGCATGCGTATGCCAGAAGAAACAGCGGGAGCAGCGACGGGGATAGATGCGGGATCAGGACGAGCAATGCCGCGCTGGAGAACAGCACGTCGAGCACTGCCACCCCGATCAGCGCGACCGACTGTCCTGGCCGCGGCACGGGCAGTTCAAAGTCCAACACGAGGACTGGCTGCCGGACCCTGCCTGATATCCAGACGGTCGCCACCCCTAGCAGCAATACCGCAATACCAAGCCCACGAAGGCCAGTGACGCCTAATGCATGTCCTATGACGACGAATGGCGTCGCATCGAAGGCGGCTGCAACCGCCGCAACGGTCACGATGCCCGCCCAGAACGCCCCGCTCGCGATGCCGATCACCTTGGCGATGCTGGGGCCATCCAGACCCGCGCCTGCGTAGGCGCGGTATCGCACCGCACCACCCGTCAAAAGCGGCATTCCGAGATTGTGACTGAGCGCGTAGCTGGTGAACGACGCGAATGCTGCCGTCCGCCATCTTTGCGGATGCCCTACCACGCGGAGCGCCAGCACGTCGTAAAACGTCAGCGCCAGATAACTGCCGGCAGACAGGGCCAGCGCGGCAACGATCTGCGTGATCGAAAGCGTGTGCACCGCATGCCGGACGTCGGCAAAACTGATGTCGCGCGTCAGTTTTTCGAGCGAGACAAAGCTCAGCGTGATCAGCACGCATCCGACTGCGATGCCCAGAGCGAGCCGGTGACGAACGAACCACGCGCGGAGGTCAGGCACCCGGCATCCGATCTACCCGCGTCCAGATCTGCGATTTGCAGAGCAGCCCGCCAAGGATGCACCCCTTGATCTGCAACGCGTTCGCCGACGTCTGGACGATTTTCGAATATAGATGCTTGCCCATGTCGACGACGAAGACCGTGCCTGACCAGGCTCCGGACTCGGTCCGCTGGTAATTCTCCAGCAACTCGGTTCCGACAAGCGTGTCGGTACCGCCATCCCTGGCATCCGACTGCGCCTGCGGGTTGGCCCAAGCGATCCATCCACACAGCTTCGCACCGCACGGCCCGGTCCGGACCACGACGGTCCGCATCGGATTGATCCACATGCCCTCTACGGACGGATTGCCAGCGGCGGGACTGCCAGCCGGAGCGCTGCTTTGCGCCATCGCGGTTGACGGTACGCCGACCACGAGAGCAGCCGTTAAGACGACGATCCACGACCTCATGAGAGACTCCTCGACTGATTGTCGAAGAATGGTACCGCGACGCGTCTTGCCCCAGCCTTTGCCGCGGCTGAACAATTGGTAATGAAACGCCGGGGGATCAGGAATTGACGGCGATATCCCTTAGCAACGTTGCCGCGACAAGAGTGGTATCTTCATCGAGAAAATGATCCCCGGGCAGGCTGACCTGATGAACGTTACCGCTGTCCCAGCCTTTGCAGAGACTCTGTGCTTCGGCGTGGCCACGAATACATAGGACTGGCACCCAATCGAGCCGCCGGGCCGCAGGCAGCGCCGAACCGTCGTTCTCGAATTCGAAGATCCCTCCCGGGGTTGCGCGCAACAGCATCGTCTGGCTCGGCACGATCAATTCGACGACGGGAACCCGTACACGCAATTGGTGCGGCAATGTCTGGAGACCGAACAACAATGCGTTCGCGCCGAACGAATGGCCGATAAGGACGACCCGCCTTGCCCCGGGCAGCGCGAGCGCTCGAACAACGGCATGGCGGACGATAGTGCTCACCTGATCCGGTGAACGTCTGTGCGAAAATGCGGTAAGCGAATTGACGCCGATCACGGTGATTCCCTGCCCTGCAACGTGCCGCATGATCGAGCGCCCCATCCCAGCGTTCAGTCCAGTGTCGCCCGAAAAGAATACGGCAACCGTGCCGGCTTCGGACGGTGGGGCGGGCGCGCTTGCCGGCACGAGAAGATAGATTGGGCCGTGCAGATAACCGAGATACCAGGCGAAGCCCGCGCTGCCGATCGATAGCAGGCTAAAAGCCATCAGCACTATTGTGACGCTACGCCGAAACCGGGATCCTGGAAGGCGTCTCATTGCGGTCATACTCGTCCGGTCAAGAGTTCAGGGTATAGGTGATGAGGAAGCAGGCTGCTGTCAGCAGCAGCATCGCGACGATGAAGGCCCCGTCGGCCAAGCGTTCCAGCCGGTACAATCGGACCCGGGACTGGACGCGCAACGCAAAATACGAAGCCAGCGTGGTGATCAGGAACAACAGCGCGTCGCCCGAGAGCAGATCGTCAACGATCGTTTGTTTGCCACCCATCGCGATCGACACGTGCAGCAGTTCGATGCCGGTCAGGCAGACGCCGACCATCATCGCAGCGATCGGGCAGATCAGCCGGCACGTCTCCTCATCCAACAGGATCTCAAGTCGGGGCGAGCGCACATGCCGCGCATGCGGCGGGGCTTTACGAAGATATTCCATTCAGAATGTCAGGCTGAAGCCGACGGCCCCGGACCATTGGTCGGCCCTGCCAACATCGGCGACGATCGGGGACCGGGCATAACTGCCGAGTAAGCGGGAATAGCCTATTGTGCCAAATACACCGAACCCATGCGTCAAAGTACCGCGCAGCGTGTGTGCCGCGAGCAAGGCAAGGTTCCAGTCCTTCCAGCCTGCCTTGCCCGCGCCGTCATACGCCCTAAGCCCGCTGGCGAGGCTTTGTGGCGCCGTCACGTCGTAATAATAGGCGCCGAAACGACGACCGACGTGATCGGCGCCGGCCGAAAGACTGACGTAGTCCTTGTGCGACAGTGGAGTCGCGTAGCTGATCGCGGGGCTGAATACCGACCCGCCATATGCCCCCGATATGTCGTGCTGCCATGTGACGTTAGCCGACAGCGTGTCGTAGGGACTGGTAACTACGCCGGTCCGCTGGATGCCCGCCCAGACGCCGGGCTCCCACGCAGTCTTCAGGTCGCCCAGCGCCGCGACCTGCCGGTTGCCGATCCGCGACGTTCGATCGAGCCGTACGTTCAGGATCGGTCCCACCTGAAGCTTCCATCCCGGCTTGCCATCGTCAGGGATGAGATCGACCGATAGCGAGGTACCCTGCGTGCTGAAGGAATAGCCCGCGACCTGCCCCTGCACCGCGACGCCCGGTATGACCGTCATGTCGCGCGATCCGATATATCGCGGCGTTATCGCCGGGCCGACCGCGATCGTGATCCGGTCCTTGCCGAGGTCGGTATCGTCCACCGCGCGCGCAGGTAGATCCTGCGCCACGGCAGCGCCAAGGACACAAGGCCCGCATAGCATCACGGACAACAGTGCGGCCAACCTCATGATCAATTCCTTCTTTCGACAGGAACTGCCTTGCGGGTCCGCGCACTACCCCGTGCTAACCGGAACATTAGCGAAAGTTCATGCCCCCGCCCGAAGTCCGCGCGGAATAAACCTCTGTATGATCCCGTCCCCATCGTGCTTCGGGCATCGCCGTATCGAGACGCCGGGATCAGGAGCGATACGATGACTTCGACTTTGCACGCCGCGGACCGCATCGCGCCAAGGACCGCGATCCTGCCCGCGCAACGCGCGCCAACAACCGCGGACGAAATCAACCACCGGATTGCAAACAGTCTGCAGCTGCTGGCGGCCATGGTTTCCGCCGAAGCCCGCACCGTTGCCGATCCCGCAGCTCAGGCGGCCCTCGACATGACAGTTCGTCGCATCGCCGCGATCGCGCGAGTCAACCGCCAACTCTATCAGCAGTCCGCAGTCGCGACGATCAACCTCGATATCTACTTGAGGGAACTAGGCGGCGATCTTGAAGGCAGCTTCGGAAATATCGGCGCGGGTCGCAGGATCCGCGTCATCGCCGATCCGGTCTCTGTGAAACCCGATCATGCCTCCTCCGTCGGCATTCTGGTATCCGAGCTCGTCACCAATGCCTGCAAACACGCCTATGCACCTGACGCACCCGGTGACGTCCATGTTCGCCTGGCGGGATCGTCCCGCGGATACCGCCTCGAAGTCGAAGACCGCGGCAATGGCAAGGGCGCATCGTTCTTCGGTAATAGCGGCCTCGGCCAGCGCCTGGTTGAAACCATGGCGGTGCGGCTTGATGGCAGGCTTGTCCATGAAGATGCGAAGCCGGGTACCAGACACGTACTCCACGTCTCTCATGCATAGCGACATTTGCGAGGTCGTGACTTCTATGGAAACGCCTCAACAACCTGGAAGAGTACGATAATACCTTGGTTTGCATTACGACTCTCAAGTCGTTCGGCCATGACATCGTCTACCCCAGAGTAAAATACCCTGGGCAACACGGAGACAGTCATGACGAACATCGTTGACGGCCTGAGCCGGCGCAATATCCTACGCGGCGCAGGTGTTGCTTCGATCGGCGCTGCGCTGTGCCCATTCGCCGCAGAGGCAGCCAGTGCTGAGGTGCCAGCCCCCTTGGCGGCGTCGCAATCGGCCGATCACGCCACGGAAACGATGTCCGTGGACGCTATCGACGCGCTAGAAGGGGCGTATGGCCACCAGCATGGTCTGCGGCGTAATCACACCAAAGGCGTTGGCGCACTTGGCTATTTTATCGGCAATCCCCATGCTCAACGATATTCGCGATCCTCGCTATTCTCAGGACGCAAGCTGGAAGTCGTCGCGCGGTTCTCGATCGCGGGCGGGGATCCCACCGTGTCAGACAAGGACCTGAGCCCGCGCGGTATCGGGCTCGAGTTCCGGCTGCCTGGCGGCGAACTACATCACATGACGATGCTGCATACGCCGATGTTCTTCGCCCTTATGCCAAAGACGTTCATCGACAAATTTATTGCGCTCAAGGTCGATCCAGCCACGCACGGTCCCAATCAGGTCGCGTTCAAAAGTTTCCTGATGAGCCACCGCGACAATGATGCTCAGTTTGCGTTTCTTCATCAGAACAACCCACCACCAAGCTATGCCAACTGTGCGTTCTTCGGCATTCATACGTTCCGGTTCATCGATGCGAACGCCAAGGAGACGATCGTACGATTCAGGTTCCAGCCGCATGATGGCGTGAAATACCTGTCCAAAGCCGCCTTCGACTCGGCGTCCGACGAGTTCCTGATCCCGGCATTGTTCGAGCGCGTGAAGAGCAGTGCGATAAAATGGGATATGATCGTCAGCCTCGGCGAGCCCGGTGACACGCTCGACGATCCGACGATCCTGTGGCCAGCCAGCCGATCCGAGTTCAATGCCGGCACGCTCGTTCTGGAGACCGCGACGCCTGATCCGCAAGCAGGAAGCTATAAGATCAACTATGACCCGTTGATGATGTCCGACGGGATCGCCGCGACGAACGACCCGGTCCTCCTGTTCCGCTCGCCATCCTACGCCATCTCACACGAAAGACGGCTGCGCGAGCTGTAGGCAAACGCTATAAGCGGGGCGCATCATACAGGGGCGCCCCGGTAGGCCGGCCATCGCAATCATGCGCGACCGAGCATGTATCCTACGCCGCGCACGGTCTGTACGGCTAACGCAACGCCTTCTGTTTCCAGTCGCTTACGCACCCGGTGCACGTACACCTCGACCGCATTCGACCCCAGCACGTCGCCTGAGCCGAACAGCTGGTCCTCCAGCATCCGCTTCGGCACGACATGATCGAACCGGCGCATCAAAAGCTCGAGCAGCTCTCCTTCCCGAACCGACAGGTCGAGCATGCGGTCGCCCGTGCGAAACTCGCGCGTGGCTGGATCGAGCGACAAGTTGCCGGCAACGATCCGCTGCCCATCCGAGCGCGTGTCCCGACGGAGCACCGCCTGCACGCGCGCGTGAAGCTCGTCGAAGTGGAACGGCTTCACGATATAATCATCCGCGCCCGCGGCCAGACCCTCGACCCGGGCTTCGAGTGCACTGCGACCGCTGACGATCAGGACGGGCTCGCTCCGATGCTCCGCCCGCAGTCGCCGCAGCAAGTGCAAACCGTCCTCATCGGGTAGCCCCAGATCCAGGATCGCCATCACATACCCGGTCGTCCGCAGCATGATTTCGGCATCCAGTACGCTATGCGCCAGATCGGCGTGAATATGACGTCGCGCAAAGGCATCGCGCATGCCCTCGGCCAGCACGACGCAATCCTCGACGATCAGGACGCGCATGATCGAGGCCTCGCACATTGGACCGTTGCAATAGGATAAAGATATTCGCGGAAAGGATAGATGGCTTCAACTCCGGCAATTTTACCCTGTGATCATGCAGCAATGATCCGGTGCCTTTCGTGATGGGAACATTACGATTTACCAATGTCGCCCCTCAACGATCCTTTATCCCATCGATGATGCTTTCAATCATACCTTGATGCAGGCTGCCGCCCCGAGATCTCATGAGATAACATTCAAAATATGAGTTCTGCTGTTTTTTTGAGGTATCTGCTGTGCGCTATACGAAACTATTCGCGGCACTAGTTGCATTGACGAGCTATACCGGCCTGACTCAAGCGCAAGATAACAATCTTGCAGAGCCTGCGGCGAACGACGAACCCATCGATCTGACATCGCGTCAGGCGCCTTGGGGGCGATCCGATATCGATGTCAGTCGGAAGGATCGCCTATACTCGGTCGATGCTTCGTCGAGCTTCGTTGCAGTGACGGACCCTGTGCGCGGCAGACTGCTCGGTTTCATTCCGCTCGATAAGGGCGCTGGTCTATCGGCCGTGGTCGAACCGACGCTGAACTTCGCGCCAGACGGCAGGACGCTTGCAATAAACCTGGTGCGATCCAGCACGGTCGCATTCCTCGATACGCGGACGAACACCGTGCGGCGTAGCGTGATCGTGGCGGGCATCCCGGCAGGCGCATTCTACACGCCAAACGGCAAAGAGGCGTGGATTCCGGTTCGTGGCAGAGACTATATTTCTGTCCGCGATGCAAAAACTCTTGATGAGCTTGCCAGGGTTGCCATTCCGGAGGGCCCCGGTTTGATGACTTTTTCGAACAACGGTCGCTACGCCTATGTTTGTGCAATGACGGGATCACGCCTGATCGTCGTCGATACCGACAAGCGGGCGATTATCGCGCGCGTAGCCAACAATTCGAACTCATGCTCGAGCATAGCATCCTCTCCCAATGGGCGGCAGCTCTGGTTTACGGCCAAAGAGGCGGGCCAAGCGGTGGCCTTGTCGACGAAACCGCCATTCGCGGTCCTGCGCACGGTCGATACCGGTCCCCGCAGCAACGCCGTGAACTTCGTGAGCAACGACGACGGGCAGTTTGCCTACGTGTCCGTCGGCGGGCTTGGCGTCGTGAAGGTGGTCGATGCGGACACGTTCGATACTGTCGCGACACTGCCGGTCACAGGAACACCCCAGGGTCTCTGGCCGTCGGGCGATGGCAGCCTGATGTACGTGGGTCTTGGCAACCGCAATGCGATTGCCGTGATCGATACCGTCAAGCAGAAGCTGATAGATTCGCTGCCTGTCGGTCAGCCAGCACAAGCCGTCGCCTATGTTCCATATGCGATCCGATCGGGGCACGGGTTGGTCAATTTGCACGCCACCGCCAAAGGCGCATCGTCGAGTGTCCCGGCGGCGGGGTCAGATCGGTAGTTGGCCGCCCGAAGTCGTCCGCATCGACAAACGCATCGAGGCAATCAGGCCGGGCTTTCCGTCACTCAGGCTTGCATCACCGTCATGAAGTCGGGCGACCGCAGCCACCAAGGCCAGGCCGAGGCCGGCGCCGCTGTTCGGATTCGCATGATCGAGACGACCGAAACGGCGCATCGCACGCGTTCGTTCTGCCGGAGGAATGCCCTGCCCCTGATCGGCAACACTGAGGATGACGTCGGTCCCGTCCGCCTCGATCGCTAGCGTGATAACCCCAGCACCGTATTTCAACGAGTTCTCGATCAGATTGCCAACAGACTGGGCAAGCAGTTCCCGGTGGACGGGGGTCACGATCGCTGGCGCTGGCGTCACACGCAGGACCCGCCCTTGCTCCTCGACGATCGGACCATAGATTTCGGCGATGGCCTGAAGTTCGTCATAAAGGTCGGTTTCCACGAAAGTTTCCATGCCGATGCCGGCCTCGGCTCGCGCAATCCGAAGTGCCGCATCGACGATCGTCAGGACGCGTTCCCCCTCGACAAGAGCTATGCGCACATCGCCCTGCACCTTTTCCTCCACGAGCATGGCAACTCGTTCGAGCGCCGCGCGCTGTCGAGTCAAAGGCGATTTGAGATCATGCGCCAAGCTGTCCGTGACGATCTTCAACTCCCTGACCAGCAGTGCGACCCGGTCGAGCGTCTGGTTGGTCGCTTCCGTCAGCGCGGCAAATGCATCCTTTGCAGGACCAGCCGGAACACGGCGATCGAGATCCCCCTGCCGAACCGCCACCAAGGTTGCGACCGTCCCCCTCAACCGGCGTCTGACCATCCAGGCAGCAAGCCAGGCCGCGACACCGGCAAACAGGACTGCGAGTAGCAGCCCGATCGCAGCAGCACGTTTCAGGAAACCCAATACGCGCGTCTCGTTCTCGATAACGCCGCCCGTCAGCAGCCTTTCGCCCGTAGGCAGCGACGTCGCGCGAACCCACATTCGCTCAACCGAAACGTGGTTCGATCGCACCAGCGCAACCATGACGTGCCGGTCGCCGACCGTGACGGCGTCAGGCCAGTGCGTCAGGTTGCCTGCCAATGGGCGCCCCTGTGCATCGGCGAGCAACAGGACCGCGTCCGTCGGGATCATGCGCCGCCCGCGCATCTGGACCGCGTCCCGAAGCGCCGGCACCCCGCCCCGTGCATAGGTGAACAGCAAATCGTCACGCAGCACGTCGGCGCGTGCGGACTCGGCCTGCTCGATTTGTCGATGCACGACTGTTCGCGTCACGAGCAGCAGTCCCACCCCCGCGGCAACCTGAAGCAGGAAGACCAGCGACGCAAACCGCATCGTGGTGGATCGCCAGTTCAAGGCGAAGCGCTCAACCGGTAGCCGACGCCGCGCACGGTATGCAGGAGAGGCTTGGCCGACCCCGCATCGACTTTCTTGCGAAGCCGGCTCAGGTGGACGTCGATGACGTTCGTGCCTGGGTCAAAATGATAGTCCCAGACGCCTTCGAGCAGCATCGTCCGCGTAACGACCTGATCGCAGTGGCGGAGCAAAAACTCCAGCAGGCGAAACTCGCGAGGCTGGAGGTCGACGACTTGTCCGGCGCGTTTCACGCGGCGAGTGAGCAAATCGATTTCGAGATCGTCGCACCGTCGCGACGTATCGACACTTGCCGCCGAGGCACTACCTCGGCGGACCAGGAGCCTAATGCGTGCGAGCAGCTCGGCGAACGAGAATGGCTTGGCCAGATAATCATCGCAACCTCGGGTCAGTCCATCGGTGCGATCCTCTGGCAGGCCGCGTCCGGACAAGATGATCACCGGCGTTACGACCCCTGCCGCACGCAGGGCGGCCAGTACTGCCATGCCGTCCATGCCTGGCATCAGCCGATCAAGGACAATGCAGTCATAACTACCATCGGTGGCGTGAAATAGTCCGTCCCGGCCGTTGGCAGCGCGATCAACGACGAAATTCTGTTCATCGAGTCCGTTGCTCACATACCGCGCAGTCTCGTCATCATCCTCGATAATCAAGATTTTGTTCGTCATGACACGGCCTATTCCCATTGCTTCCGAGCGATGACGCGCGGCTGTCGATAATCAGATGGCGTTGGGCTGGTGCATTCGATGATGCGATCAGCGTCATGATCATAGCCTCGTCGGCAATCCCATTGATCCATACCTGTGTATGATCGAGGAAGAAGATGAGTGATGCCACTACGCGACCCAGGCGCTGCAGATCGCAACGCAACAAGACACGGCCAAGTAATCAATCGATGCTGAATCCAACCATATGTTAAGAGCGCTAATCTTATGATTGGTCATGGTCCGTCGAGAGGCGTAGCATTCTGCCGATTGCGATCAAACGATACTGATCGCGGCGGGAGGCTGACTTGCGCGGAGATATCCAATCGAGGCGGCTGGCACGCCAGTTTCACATGATTGCCGCGGTGATGCTTGCCTTGGCGATATTTGCGCTCGACGTGCTGAGCCCGCTGCAAGGCGCCGCTGCCGTGCTCTACACCACGGTCATCCTCGTCGCCGCGCGCAGTCACGATCGACGGCTGATAGTCCTCGCCGGCGGCTTCTGCTTCGTGCTTTCGCTTGTCGGCTATTATATCAGCCATTGGGGCTCGACCGACGATTCCCCCGCCATGCGCCTCGGCGTGAGCCTGATCGCGATCGGCATCGCAACCGTCCTATCCGCCCGTCATCAAACCATGACCGAAGCAGGTGCTCGGTCCGATGCCCGCTATCGCTCAATCTTCAACGCCGCCGGCTTTCCAATTTGGGAAGCGGACTGGTCGGTCGCGCACTCGCTGCTGAAGGGTACCGATCAACCGACGGTTGCATTCATCCGTGATATTTCGCCAACCTCGAGGATCACCGACGCCAACGACGCTGCGGCCCGCCTGTTCGGTCTCGACCGCAAAGAGGATCTCGTCGGCGGCAGCATGGAGCATTTTCACACGCCGGAGGCGGAAGCCGCGTTGGCACGGATTTTCAGCAGCCTGATGACCGGGCAAAACCAGATGGAGGAGGAGGTCCGGTTCAGGACGCATAGCAAGGAGCATATCGACGTCGTTCTGCGTGTTTCGGTTCCCGTTGCAGAGCAAAGATGGACGCGGATCCTGGTAATGGCGATCGACGTGACGGATCGAAACCTTGCGCAAGCAAAGTTTGAAAAATCGCAGGCCCAACTGATGCACGTGTCGCGTGTGACCACGTTGGGCCAGCTTGCCGCGTCGATCGCGCATGAAGTCAACCAGCCGCTGGCAGGCATCATAAACTATGCGAAATCAGGGCGACGCTGGCTTGTCCGCGATACACCGGACCCGGCAGAAGCACTCGATTGCCTCGACCACATTGCCAAGGACGGCAAGCGCGCCGCCGACGTCATCAGTCGGGTGAGGACGCTTGCACAGAAGACCGCGCCGAACTCCGAGCATATGAGCCTTCAACCACTCGTGGATGAAACAATCGCACTGCTTGGCCGGTCCCTGTTAGCAAGCGGGGTCACCGTCAGCATATCGGCCCCGCCGTACGTACCCGCGGTAATGGGTGACCGAGTTCAGATCCAACAGGTCTTGATGAACCTCCTGCTGAATGCGGAACAGGCGATGCGGTCGACTCCGGTCGGGCACCGCGACTTGTGCATCGAACTCACGGTGGAGCGCGACAAGGTGCTGATAGAAGTATCGGATTGCGGCGCCGGTATCAGCGGTGATGCAGCGCAAAATCTATTCTCGCCATTCTTTACGACCAAGCCGGACGGGCTCGGCATGGGTCTCTCGATCTGTCGTTCGATCGTCGAAGATCATGGCGGTTCTCTTTCGGCGACCAATAATCTGGTCCGCGGGGCCACCTTCAGGTTCCGGCTGCCGATCGCGGAAGCCGAGGGACGGGAGGCTGCGTGATGTCTGACACTCCTCCTGGATGCGTTTGCGTGATCGACGATGACGACGGCCTGCGCGGATCGATCGGCAGCCTTCTTCGCTCGAGCGGGTTCGTCGTGGCGCTGTATGGCAGTACCGACGCGTTTCTGGCAGCAGGTGTTCCTGAGGTTGCCGCATGCTTGGTGCTCGATATACGTCTACGCGGCGAGAGCGGGCTGGACTTTCAGGATCGCCTGCTCGCCGACGGGATCACGATTCCGGTCATCCTCATCACCGGGCACGGCGACATTCCGATGACGGTCCGCGGCATGCGCGCAGGCGCGATCGATTTCCTGCAAAAGCCCTTTGAGGACGAAGACCTGACTGTCGCCGTAACCAAGGCGATCGAAACGGATCGTTCACGTCGTTTGGTTGCGGCAAGCGCTGCCGTGCTGCTTGACCTTTATCGCGGGCTGACGCCACGGGAGCAGGAGGTCATGGGTTTCGTCGTCACGGGCTTGATGAACAAACAAATCGCGGCGCGTATGACACTGTCCGACATCACGGTAAAGATTCACCGCGGCAGTTTGATGCGCAAGATGAACGCGCAGTCCCTAGCCGATCTGGTGCGAATGGCGGAGCTGCTCGGCATCCGCGACGACAGTATTCACAGGTATAACGCTTGAGTATGATTCAACGGACGCCGATGGTCAGCTAACCGTGATGTTCTAACACGATAAAATCTTGACTGTGGAGCATGGTGTGTCTGGTTTACCGACTATCGCGATCGTTGATGACGATCCCGGCATTTTACGCAGTATCGACAGTTTGATCAGGTCCGCGGGTATGACCGGCACGGT
Source organism: Sphingomonas sp. 320_CC (assembly GCF_059691795.1). Classification (NCBI taxonomy): domain Bacteria; kingdom Pseudomonadati; phylum Pseudomonadota; class Alphaproteobacteria; order Sphingomonadales; family Sphingomonadaceae; genus Sphingomonas; species Sphingomonas sp. 320_CC. The sequence continues at coordinate 55,613 of NZ_JCAWAE010000002.1, forward strand.
GTTCGATTGCGCCGAAGCCTTTCTGGAAGCGTCTGGACATAGCCATTTCGATTGCCTGGTAACCGATGTGCACATGTCCGGCATATCCGGGCTGGACCTGCGGGAAGAATTGATACGACGCGGATCGCCGCCGCCGACGATCATCATGACCGCTTTCCCTACCCCCGCCTTACGCGAACGTGCGCAGAGAGATGGGATTGGCGCGTTCCTGACGAAGCCTGTCGATCCGGACGAACTGCTGGCGACAATTACGGCAGCGTTGAGCGCCACGAGGACAACCGAGACAATGCTGTAAGTCCCTAAACGAGCATTCCTCGCGTGCGGAGCCACCCGGAATACCAGGAAGGCCACGCCCCCGTCGACGTGTTTGGCGAGCCCATACCGAACCCGTGACCGCCGCTCGCGAGCCGGTGCAGCTCGACGGGGATATTCGCCGCCCGACACGCGTCTGCCATGATGATCGTGTTCTGCGGATTCGAGATCGGATCATCCACCGCCTGGACCAGGAAGATCGGCGGACATTTCGCCCGGACATGCGTCTCGACCGACCATTCGGCACTCTCGGCGGCGCTCGGTCTAGAACCGATCAGCACGCGGCGCGACGATGTGTGATCATAGGGCGGTTGCAACGTGATGATCGGATAGATCAGCGCGGCATCCTGCGGTCGTCCCGAAAACGCATCGATCGCGTCGGCCGGCGGGTAGGAGGCAAAGCCGGAGCGGGTTGCCGCGAGCCCCATGAGGTGTCCGCCCGAAGAGAACCCCAGCACGCCGAGCCTGGACGGGTCGATCCTCCACGTGTCAGCGTTCGCCTGTATCATTCGTAGTGCCCGTTGTGCATCCTGGAGCGGCGCCAACGGTCCTGCATTCCAGCCCTCCCCGGGCAGGCGATACCGCAGAATGAACGCGGTAATGCCGTGGGCTGCCAGCCAACTTGCTGCCGGCCTTGCCTCGCTTGCCATTTCGATCCGCTTATAGCCTCCACCGGCGGCGACCAGCACCGCTGCGCCGTTGGGGCGGCTCGGCGCAACCATTTCGATCGTCGGCATCACGATATTCGTCACGGCGCCCGTCGCACCGATTAACTCAGCGCCGCTCGGTCCCCCACCTCCGGGCGGACTACGCCATAGCGGTATGCCAGCCGCCGAGGATGCAGTAGCGCTCGTTCCGCCGAGTATCGGCGCCAACATTGCAGCTCCCCCTGTTACGAGAAGCGTTCTGCGATCAAGCATTGCGAACTCCTTACAATAGTGCGGCAAATCGTACGACGATCAAACAAATGCCGATCGCTCCATCGTGACGTCAACGATGCACATAGACGCATATCGCTGCGACTTCGGTTATCAACGGGGCATAAAGCATCAATAAGCTGCCGCTTTCGCGCCATCTGTACTGAAGCTATTTCTTACGACTGAGTATTATACGGGGTAACGCTACACCTAAGTATACTTTTCCAACTCGGCCCAACTGGATAATTACCGGTTGTCGGGCAGTCTTCCCCCTCCCCCCACGGACTGCTCGACACCCCTCGCAAAACTAACCGTAACGCCGCCTCGGTAGATGCGGGAGGGCGTTACGGTGATTTTTGCTCCAAGCGGACTCCCGCCTCCTGGCGGCGACTGCGCCATTGATATCCAGCAAGATCAAGAGGTGGACGATGCGAATTGCCCTTTTTGCGGCCAGTGCGACCCTCCTCCTGATGTCCTGCGCCGACGGTGGCAAACTGCCGCGCTGCGGTGACGGCTACAGCGTTGCGTCGCCCGCGATCGGGAAGGCATTCGTACGCGATTTGACCTCACGCCTTGCCGGACCAGATCGTGAGAACACAATCGCCGAGGCGATCCGGCAGATGCGATCGAAGGATCCGACCATTGCCACAGACGATGTCGTCGACGTCGTCATCGCCGCCGATTGCCCGAACGTCACGGCGCGCGCCGATGCCGACCGGTCATCGGATCTTGCTCACGTCGCGGCGCTGAGGGAACAGGTTTACGCGCTCCTTGGTGAAGCCGCAGCTCCCTGATCGGGATCGTCGCAGCCCCCCCCCTTTTTCAGAACGTCGTCGCGGGGCGCGGACAACCACCCCCTAGAAACGCCAAATTCCGAGACGTCACGTCCCAGCAGTGCGAGGTACAGATGACCCGTCCCGACATCACGCTACCGACCCCGAACGATCGGCTGGAGACCTTGTTTCTTGAGAATTATCGAGCGCTACTCGGATTTATACGCTCGCGCGGTACCGGCGAAGCAGCGGAAGATATTGTCCAGGAACTCTGGTTGAAGGCTCGCTGGACGGATGCAAGGGTCCAGACGACACCTCTTCTCGATGACCCCCGCGCGTTCCTTTACCGCATGGCTATCAACCTCGTTGCCGATCATTACCGCACTAGACTTCGCCGGCAGCGGCGTGATGGCCTCTGGGTGGAGTGTACTGGACCAGTAGCAATCGGCAGTTTCGAAGCATCAGCCGAAACGACCTTGATCGTCCGCGAGCAACTCAGCGCTGTCGAAGGCTGGCTGACCACGATGGGCGCGCGCGCATCCGCCATATTCAAGCGCTATCGTATCGAAGGTGCCAGCCACGCCGAAATTGCACGGGAACGGGGCATCACGGTGAGCGGCGTCGAGAAGCACCTCTGCCGATGCTATCGCGCGCTGGAGCATTTACGCTGCGACCTCGCAGTTTAGATCCAGCGACAACGCCGCGGCGTACCTCGCATTACAGGGTTCAAGGATCGGGATATAAGGATGCCGCCCCCCAGCAAAACTGTACCAGCGCAGTTGCGCGCGATCCTTCAATTCGACGCGTATGCCGCCTTGATCCCTTTGCCGGGTATGGCGCTGCTGCTGTTCGGGGGAGTCCAGCTCCATGAGCAGATCGCCGCTGGAATTGCGGCGGGCGCAGCCTATTCCGTCGGCCTTGGCGTAACCAAGAAATTTTGGCGAAGTCGTAGCTACGCAGTGGTTCTTACCGGCACTGGTATGACGGCGGTGGCGTTCATTGGCACGCTTGTCGGCAATGACCCGATCGTCGAGCTTGCCGCCACCGCTATACTGGGCGCGTGCTGCGGCGCGCTATCACGCCGTAACGCAGACCATTGGTGGGCGTGCCTGCAGATCATCATCGCCTTTCTGCTGGCCGCAAGCTTCCCAGGTACGGTTACGGATGGGGCGCTTCGTGCCGCAATCGTTGCCGGAGGTGCGGCGCTTCAGTGCGTCAGCGTCATGGCGATGATACATCTCATTGGCGAACCCCGTCCGACAATTCCCGGCCCCGCCGATCATTCGAGCACGGTCGAAGTCCGATTTCACGCGTTGCGCGCGGCCATCTGCATATCGGTCGCACTCCTAGCAAGCCGAACGGCTGGCTTCGCCCACAGCTATTGGGCGCCCATGACCGCGATGCTCGTTCTGAAGCCGGGACTGCGTGATACCGCCGGCCAGGGACTGGAACGTATCGCCGGGACAATCGCAGGGATCATCGTTGCGTCGGGCCTGACGCGTATCGCACCCTCCGACGCCTGGACGGCAACCTTTGCAATCCTCACAGCGAGCGTTTCATTCGGTCTCCAGCAGGCACGATATGCCGTGTTTAGCGCAGCCATCACGACCAGCGTTCTTCTGATGATCGCTTTGGCGGGTGGAGCCTTACCAGGCGCAGACCGGGAAAGGCTGCTGGCCACGTTGCTGGGTGGGGCGATCGCCTTGGCCGGTGCCGCAATCGCCCCGCGCTGGCGCACCAACAAGAACAGCGGCGGCGATCACCTTTGAACGAACAGTCCATGCATGTGAGGAGACCGCAGCATTGACCCCCGTTCCAGTAACGGAGCACCGAGAGAGATGTACACCCCCACCGAACTCGTTCCGTTGCTGGAAACCCTACGCTGATACAAGATCGTGCTGACCGTATAATGAAATGCGTCGTTCCGAGGCGAACGACACGTATCGACGACGATCGGCACGAGATCGCCCTTTCATGCCTATTAATAGATTTTGCCTGATCACTATACAGGTTAGATTTTCAGATATGTTGATTGATATACCTTTGTATACTTGGGCAGCACCCGCACATTCTAATAGATGGAACCTATTAGCACGCATAACGGACGCAATCACACGCTTGCTAGTGATACCCACAACCGATACTTGGCCAAGAAAGATCATCCTCCATGAAATTCCGGTCCAAACTCGTGCTTGCAGCCAGTGCTTTACTGGCGACGACTCCAGCGGTGGCTAGCGCCGAAACCGTCAAGAACATCGTTCTTGTCCATGGCGCATGGGCGGATGGCTCGGGATGGAAACCGGTGTTCGATATCCTGACGCGCAAGGGCTATCACGTCACGATCGTTCAAGAACCGCTGACGGACTTTCATGCGGATGTCGCCGCAACCACGCGCATTCTGGCTGCCCAGGACGGGCCGACGATCCTCGTCGCGCATAGCTACGGAGGATCGGTTATCACCGTCGCGGGAATGGACTCGCACGTCGTGGGCCTGGTCTATGTCGCGGCACACGCGCCCGACGTCGGCGAGAACGAGGCCGCGATGGGTGCCAAGACGCCAAGTGCCTTGAAGAACTCGCCGGCAGCCACGCAAAAGACTGCGGACGGCTTCACGTATTTGACCCGGTCGATGTTCCCCGCATTCTTCGCTGCCGACCTGCCGCGCGAACAGGCCGTTTTCGAGGCGCAATCGCAGGTTCTGACGGCGGCAAGCGTCTTCACGACACCGATGACCGCCGCCGCATGGAGATCAAAGCCCAGTTGGGGCATCATTGCCGGATCGGACAAGATCATCAGTCCAGAATTGGAAGCATTCTACTATCGGCGCGCCAACAGCCACACCTCGACACTCGTGGGCGCCAGCCACTCGGTATACGAGTCTAGACCAAACGAAGTCGCAGCGGTTATCGAAGCGGCCGCGAAAGGCGCTTCAGGGAAGACGAACGACGCCCGGCCTTGATAAGTGGCTTAGCGAGAAAACGTTCCTCGCGAAATCAGTTTGGCGGTTGCCATCATTCCGCTTGGTACAAGTCGCTCTTTGTCAGGCAGCAACACTGGTACTGCACCATACGCGGTCGAGACCGGCCACGACTTACGCCGTTGCTTCATGACAGGAAAGTCTCAGCGGGTAATGCGATCGAACGCTGGGAAGCCACCAGATGCTGCAGACCGGCGCCCCCTTGATCCAGCCAAGGCGAGGCCCTCTCTTAGTCGCAGCAGAGTTGTCCTACCGCTGCTCGCGTTTTGGGCGGGTGCCGCAGCTGCCTTTGCTTTCTCGATGTTGGGCGGAATCTTCACCGCGAACATGACTGGCAACGCCGTATTGGCAGCAATGTTCGAGCAACCGACGTGTGGCACGGTCTTGATCGACGCCTTTTCGGCAATAACTGGCTTCACCATTGCCCTTTTCATTGGATTTCGGCTCACCCGCTCACCGCATGGCAACCCTGTCCATGCGGCACTAACGGCGGCGGCTGGATGCCATGTGATGGTAGCCCTGTTGTGGTGGTTTGGACCGCACACTCGCGGGTTCGTTTGCCTTCTGCTTTCTGGGTCCGCTGCTGGCATGGCCCTACAGACGGTTGCTGTGAAACGTGGCGGAGTCGAGCATGGCCCTCCAACGACGTATGTAACCGGTGTCCTGACGGATCTAGTACACGATATCGTCGGCGGGAATGCTGGCTGGACGAACTCCCGATGGCTACCGCTTGCCGCCTTGCCTTGCGGCGCGATCGCCGCGGTTCTGGTGACGACGGCGGCGCCCTCGCTGACGCCGCTCATCCCCATGCTGACTACTTTTGCGTGCATCGCGTTGATCTCGCGACATGTCGAGCCAGGACGGACGCCCCTCGGCCCTCAATCGCAATAGTCGTCGTAGACCTGATCGTCAGGGTCCCAATAGGGGCAGTTCTGATCGTTGCCGTACGGATAATATCCGCCATACCCGAGCAAGTTGCCGCCAAACCCGTAACCCAGCGGATAGCCGGAATATCCACCATAGCCGTAACCCGGATAATACCCGCGCCCATAGCCACCACGATACCCGTGCCCGCCATGATATCCATGCCCCCCGTTGGCAAATCCGTAGCCACCCCCAGGGCGGTATCCTCCACCGCCGGGTTGTCCACCATAGCCATGATTGCCACCACCATGGCCGCCACCACCGCCGCCGTGAAATCCTCCATCATCCGGCGCTCCCCCCGCGTGCGAACCACCGCCACCGTGCGAACTACCGCCACCGTGCGAACCACCGCCACCGTGCGAACCACCGCCACCATGCTGGGCCAGCGCTGGCGTTGCTATCAGAACCGCCAAACTGGATAAGGCGGCGAACAGGCCATTTGATGTACGCATTTCCATTCCTTCATTTATCTCCCGATCGATCTACATAGGCAGTGTCGAACATCATAAATATGGAACGCGCTTCAGCTTTTCGTATAGTTGAATTAGTTCATACAGCGCTGAAACATCTCTTCACCTAGCACTCGCTCGGGTATGTTCGCACATTACCGATGGCGTGATTCCATGCTCTGTACTTTAACTGATCGGCACGAGATTGGCATTTAACTGGTGGACCGCGAGAGTTTTCCTTATCCAATTGGAAGAGCGCCGCACTAACCACCCAAACGTTCGTATAGTGTCTTGAACGACATCATCGGCCCAAGGTCATCTTCCAACAGAGGATGCACCATGACCGAACGCCGTCCAGAGGGTATCCGAGAATATGATGCGCCGGCCGGCGGCTGGGGATCGGTGCGGGCGCTGGCGCAGACGCTTCGACACCAGGACGTCGTCGTTCAGGGGATCAGTACGCTCCTGAAAGCGAACCAGCCGAACGGCTTCGACTGTCCCGGCTGCGCATGGCCCGACCCCAAGCATACGTCCTCGTTCGAATTCTGCGAGAACGGCGCAAAGGCCGTCACATGGGAGTCGACCGCACGTCGCATCGGTCCCGACTTCTTCGCGGAGCATACGGTCGCCGAACTCTGGGAGCGGTCCGACCATTGGCTAGAAGATCAGGGCCGCGTCACTCACCCGATGCGCTACGATGCCGCGACCGACCATTATCTGCCGATATCGTGGGACGCTGCGCTGGCAGAAATCGGTGCCGGACTGAGCGCGGTCGGCGATCCGGACCAAGTCGAGTTCTATACCTCGGGACGGACATCGAACGAAGCAGCGTTCCTGTTCCAGCTGTTCGCCCGGCTATACGGTACGAACAACTTCCCCGACTGCTCGAACATGTGTCACGAGGCGACGTCTGTCGGCCTCCCGAAGTCGATCGGCATCGGCAAAGCCACAGTCACGCTCGAGGATTTCGACGCTGCCGACCTGATCATCTCGATGGGCCACAATCCTGGCACCAACCATCCGCGGATGATGACACCCCTGCGCGATGCGTCCCGCAGGGGTGCGACGATTCTGGTCTTCAATCCGCTCAAAGAACGGGCGCTCGAACGGTTCGCGGCACCGCAATCGCCGATCGAAATGGCGACATACTCGTCGACGCCTATCGCGACGACATATCTTCAGGTGAAGGTCGGTGGTGATGCCGCGGCACTGAAGGGCGTCTGCAAGGCGTTGGTGGCAATGGATATCGCGGCTCGGGCGAACGACACCGCACCGGTTCTCGATCACGCCTTCATCGCTGGCCATACAGCGGGATTCGAGACGTATGCCGCGGATCTCGCGGCGACAGACTGGGCAGCGGTCGAACGCGCGAGCGGATTGCGTCGCGCCGATCTCGAGATGGTCGCCGTCGCCTATGCCAAGGCTGACGCGACCATTCTCTGCTACGGCATGGGGATCACGCAACACCGGACCGGTACGGAAAATGTCCAGCAGATCGCTAATCTGCTGCTGCTCAAGGGTAATATAGGCCGGGCAGGCGCCGGCATTTGTCCGCTTCGTGGACATTCGAACGTGCAAGGCGATCGTACGGTCGGCATCACCGAAAAGCCGTCGACCGCCTTCCTGGACCGGATGGCCGACGTCTTCGACTTCGAACCGCCGCGGCAGCACGGCCATTCGGTCGTCGAGGCGATCCAAGCCATGCTGGATGGCCGGTCCAAGGCGATCGTCTGCCTCGGCGGCAATCTGGCGGTGGCGGCATCCGATCCTCAAGCCTGCTTCAAGGCGTTCAGGCGCCTCGAACTGTCCGTCCACATAACGACCAAACTCAATCGCACGCACCTGCTGACGGGGCGGGCGACCTACATCCTGCCCTGCCTTGGTCGTACGGAGGCGGATCTCCAGGCGACGGGGCCACAGGCGGTGACGGTGGAAGACTCCATGTCGATGGTGCATGCCTCGCGCGGGTTTCTGAAACCGGCCGGCGACCAGCTTCGCTCCGAGCCGGCGATCATCGCCGGGATTGCCAAGGCAACGGTCGGATCGCGAGCACGGGTCGACTGGGATGCGCTGGCCGGGGACTACGCCTTGATCCGGGAGGACATCGAAAAGGTCTTTCCCGAATTCGAGGCCTTCAACGATCGGATCCGGACACCGGGTGGGTTCCAACTGCCGAACTCGGCGGCAATGCGGGTGTGGAAGACAACGACCGGCAAGGCCAATTTCCTGATCTTCGACGGACTGGAGGAAGATGCGCTGGTGTCGGAACCCGACGTCCTGCGACTGACCACGCTTCGATCGCACGATCAGTACAACACAACGATCTATGGTCTCGACGACAGGTATCGCGGGGTGTTCGGCCGTCGCGATATCCTTTTCATGGGCACGACCGACATCGAACGGTTGGGGTTCGCCGAGGGTGACGTCGTCGATCTCTGGACCGCGCTGGATCATGCCCGACCTGACCGGGTCGTGCGCAATCTCACGATCGTCCGCTATGCCCTGCCCGACGGATGCTGCGCGTCCTATTATCCCGAGACGCAGCCGCTGATCGCGCTGGACCACAGCGATCCGCAAAGCCTGACACCGTCCTACAAATCCGTGCCTGTCCGCCTGACGCGGTCCGCCGGGACCGAAGAACCGGACCGCATAGTGGGCCACGCCGGCGTATCGGGTCGCACCCTCAGCAAGGATCTTTGAGCATGTATCAGCCCAGCATCGTCCATTTCGCCGAGTTGGCCAAGGAAAAGGCGGCGGGCCTCAACCGCTCGCCCGTCGGCTTTTTCATCGGCGCCATGCTCGCCGGCAGCTATATCGGCATCGCCATGATCTTGTCGCTCAGCGCGGCTGCCGGGGTCCCGCCGGGCGTCCGGCCGCTGCTGATGGGAGCGGTGTTCGGCATCGGCCTGATCCTCACCGTATTCGCGGGAGCCGAGTTGTTCACGGGTTACGTGATGTATGTGGGCTTCGGCCTCGCACGACGCAGCATTTCCTGGAATGATGCAATTCGCCTGATGATAGTGGTGTGGATGGGGAACCTTGCGGGTGCCTTGGTCCTCGCAGCCATATTCTCTGCAGGCGGCGGTGGCGCGATCTTTGCGGCTGGTGCGGAAAATCTGCACGCCTATGTCGCGCACAAGGTCGAAGCCAGCGCAATGGCGCTCATTGCCAGGGGCATCCTCTGCAATTGGCTCGTGTGCCTGGCGCTTTGGACTGCGGTGCGGGTCGAGGGCGATACAGCCAAGATGGTGGCGCTGTCGTGGACGCTCTTCGCGTTCGTTACTGCTGGGTTCGAGCATTCCGTCGCGAACATGACGGCCTTGAGCCTTGGCCTCTTCGTTCCGGCAGCCACGATCGACCTCGTAGGCGCGGCACGAAACCTGCTGTTGGTGACCGTCGGCAACGTCGTTGGTGGCGTCGTATTTGTCACCGGCGCGTACCTCGCCGCCGCGCGAACCGATCCAGCGGGACGTCCCCAGCATGACGTAGGCCCACTACCTGTGTCGGCGCGCACCGGTTGAGTACTAACATCACTTTTATCACGCAGATCACTACGCCGAATACCGCGACACTCGAAAGACCGGGCCAGTCTGCACGGCACGCCCGCTGGCGATCGCACGGCACTACGCCCTTTCAGGGCCGTCCTAGAACAGGTAAATGGCGGAGAGGGTGGGATTCGAACCCACGGTACCCTCGCGGGTACGCCGCATTTCGAGTGCGGTACGTTCGACCACTCTGCCACCTCTCCGCAGGTCATCCGAAGCTCTGCGAACAGCGCCTCCGATCGGTCGAAGCGCGGCCTCTAAAGAAAGGGCCCCAGCGATGCAAGAGGGTTTTGAGCGCTCCGGGCGTCGCTCGACGCGTTTTCCTTGTGCGGCGCAAAACAAACCCTAAATTGGCGGATATGCCCCGACACGACAGTATCGCTCACGACATCACCCGCCCGATCGTGCCCGCCGAGGTGGTCGCACCGCCGGTTTCGCATGCGAATTTCTCGATCGGCGACGTCGTGCGGCACCGGCTGTTCGATTTTCGCGGGGTGATCTTCGACGTGGATCCCGTGTTTGCGAACAGCGACGAATGGTATGCGGCGATCCCCGAGGACATTCGTCCGCGCAAGGACCAGCCGTTCTACCATCTGCTCGCCGAGAACATGGAGTCGAGCTACGTCGCCTATGTGAGCCAGCAGAATCTGGTGCCGGACGATAGCGACGAGCCGGTCGACCATCCGGCGATCGATGGGCTGTTCAGTGAGTATGCGGATGGTCGGTACGCGCTGCGGCAGGTTCATCGGCACTAAGGGCGAATCGCTTAGCTTTTAAAAGCTTGTTCTCCCGCGAAGGCGGGAGCCCAAACTGGGTCCCCGCCTTCGCGGGGAAACAATCCTCTGCCTCGCCTATGGGCAGCACCTCGCGGTAAACTACCCTTTCCCGCCCCTTCGCGGTTGACAACCCTCCCCCCCTCGCTTAGCTGCCCGGCTTCTTCCGGCGGACCCTGCGTTCGTGGGATACACGTATTTGGAAAGTGACAAGGGCCATGTTCGCAGTCGTGCGCACGGGCGGCAAGCAGTATCGCGTCGCCGCCGGAGATAAGATCGTCATCGAGAAGATCGAGGGCGATGCAGGTGCGTCGGTGACGCTGGGTGACGTTCTGCTGGCGGGCGAAGGCTCGGAGCTGCGGTCCGTCGAGGGCTTCGTCGTCGCTGCAGAGATCATCGCGCAGGCGAAGGCGGACAAGGTCATCGTCTTCAAGAAGCGTCGTCGTCATAACTATCGTCGTAAGAACGGCCATCGCCAGCAGCATACGATCCTGAAGATCGTGTCGGTCGGCGGCCAGACTGCAAAGAGCAACGAGGGCGACACCGCCCCGGCCGCTCAGGCATAAGGAGTAGCTTCAGATGGCACATAAGAAAGCAGGCGGCTCTTCGCGCAACGGTCGCGATTCGGCCGGTCGTCGCCTCGGCGTCAAGAAGTTCGGTGGCCAGGCGTGCGTCGCCGGCAACATTCTCGTGCGTCAGCGCGGGACGAAGTTCTATCCCGGCACGAACGTCGGCATCGGTACCGACCATACGCTGTTCGCGCTGGTCGATGGCCGCGTTGTGTTCAGCCAAGGCAAACTCGGGCGCAAGTTCTGCTCGGTCGAGCTGGCAGCGAACGACACGGCAGAGATGCCGGTAGCAGCCGAATAACATCGGGTAACCATCCGGGTTGCCCACCAGGGTGACCCGGGTCGCGAAAGCGAACCTGAACAAGGGAGACGGGTCACCCCGGCTCCCTTTTTTATTGCTCCCTCCACGCGGCTGTCGCGGTCCCGTCATCCCGACGTGGCATGCGCGCAGCCAATGACGCGATAGGAGAGAGCCGTGTTCGCGCGCACCAAGAGACTGACATTGCGGCCGGGTTGGCCTGAAGATGCGCCTGCACTGGCGCGGGCGATCGGCCATGAGTCGGTGGTCGCCAAGCTGGCGCGGGCGCCCTGGCCGTATGCGCTAGGCGATGCCGAGGCGTTCCTCGCACAGCCGCGGGGGCCACATGACCCCCATTTCATGATCGAGACGATGGAGGCGGGCACGCCGCGACTCGTCGGCGGGATCGGTATCCGCGCGGCGGAAGCCGGGCACGAGTTGGGCTATTGGCTGGCGCCGGACGCCTGGGGTCGCGGGTATGCTACCGAGGCTGGTGAAGCGGTGGTGGCGATGGCGCGGCATGCGCTGGGCTTGCGGCGGCTGGATGCGTTTCATTTCGTAGACAACCCAGCGTCGGGGCGTGTGCTGGCGAAGCTTGGGTTTCGACCGACTGGGCGGGTCGAAGCGCGGACTTCGCGGGGGCGTGGGGGTGAGGCGCCTGCGGTGATGTTCGAGCTGGATCTGGATGAGGACCGATGTGCGCCGATGCCTTTGGCGGCGTGAGTCGGAGATTCGCTACCCCCTAAAGGTACGCCACCCCGGCGAAGGCCGGGGCCCAGTTGGGAGACGTTACTAACGAAGGACATTGCTTCGCTATTGCGACCTTTCCAACTGGGCCCTGGCCTTCGCCGGGGTGGGGCCTTAGTTTAGGCGAGCAGTTGCTCTGTACTAACTGTTCCCCCGCGAAGGCGGGGGTCCAGGAATCACAGGCGGTGTCGTTTGGTATCCTGGGCTCCCGCCTTCGCGGGAGAACTAGGAGAGTAGGGAGAAGCCTGAAGTCCGGGGCTCAGGCCACCGCTACCGCCCGCCTCGCAACCGGCAGCACCGCCGCCTCATACTCGCTCTCTGCCAAGCCGATCAGCGCGCGATCGTCGTGCTTCCACGGGTGGAAGCCCGGCAGGAAATACGCAGCCCAGACGCCGGCGATCTTGCGCGCCATTCCCGGGTTGCCGAACGCGTACCACGCCATTCGCGCCCAGACGCGAGGCCCGGTCAGCCCGTCCTGCCGCAGCAGTTCCGCCATGCCCCGCGCACGCCCGGTGAAGAACCGCCATGTCGTGATCAGCATCACCAGCGACTTCACCCGCCAGCGCGTGAACCGCGGCCAGTCCCGCGTTGCGTGCAGCCACGTGTCGTAGGCGACGCCCTTGTGCTCGATCTCCTCGGCGGCATGCCACAACCAGAGCGCAGCCGCCTGCTGATCGCCACCCGCGAGGTGCTTCGGGTTGGCGATCAGTTCGTGCGCCAGCATCGCGGTGAAATGCTCGAGCGCAGTGGTGGCGGCGAGGCTCGCGATCTCCGGGCGCCCCTTGGTCAGCGCCAGCGCCGCGTCGACATCCACGATCAACGGCGCGACGTCGTAGCCCTGGTCGGTGACGTGGCGGTTGAACGCGACGTGCTCGCGGGTGTGGATCACTTCCTGCTTGATGAAGGCGTTGATCTCGGCGTGGAGTTTCGGCGGCGTACCCTCGCGGAACTTCCGCACGCTGTCGACGAAATAGCCCTCGCCCTTCGGGAACGTCACCGACAACGCGTTGTAGAACGCGGTCGCGATGGGATCGTCGTTCAGCCACCAGCGGCGAATCGCGGCACCGCGGCCGAAGCGGCGGTCGCGCGGGGTGATCGTCAGATCGGCAGGCGTGGTTGCTTTCGCCACGGAAACCTCCAAACAGGAATGAACACTCGTTACTTACATTGATGTAAATAGGTTTCCCGGTCCGTGACGTCAACACCGCGCAAGCGACTCTCCCCCACCGAATCGCGTGAAGCCGCCGTCGAGGCTGCGCGAGCCTTGCTTGTCGAGAGCGGCCCCAGCGCTGTGACGTTGAAGGCTGTGGCAGGCCGCGTCGGGCGGACGCACGCTAATCTGCTCCACCATTTCGGCTCGGCGGAAGCGCTGCATACCGCGCTGATCACGCGGATGGCGGCGGACATCGTCGGCACCATCGGCGCAGCGGTTCTACGCGTGCGGGCGGGCGAGTTGGACCCGCGAGAGGTCGTCGAGATGACCTTCGACGCGTTCGGCAAGGGCGGCGCGGGGGCGCTGGCGAGCTGGATGATCCTGTCGGGCAATACCAATGCGCTCGATCCGATCCTGACCGCGATCCATGACCTCGTCGACGAACTGGCGGAGGGCGACATGCCCGGCGACCAGCCGATCCAGGAACAGACCCTGACACTGGTGCTGATGGCGCTCGGCGATGCGCTGATGGGGGCACCGATGGCGCGCGCGCTCGGCCTCCCGGTCGGCAAGGCACGCGAACTCGCGCTCGACGCACTGCTCGCCAGCAAGGACGCCGCCGCCCCTGCCCGCTGCTAAGCGCACCCGTTCGGGGCTCGAATCGCGAGACGAATCGCAGAGGGTGGAGATTTTCGCCAATTTCGCTATGGGGCGGCGATGCATTTTCTAGACCAAGCCAAGATCTACGTACGTTCGGGTGAGGGCGGCCCCGGTGCCGTCAGCTTCCGCCGCGAGAAATATATCGAATATGGCGGCCCCGACGGCGGCAATGGCGGCAAGGGCGGCGACATCGTGTTCGAATGCATCGCCGGCCTGAACACGCTGATCGACTTCCGCTACACGCAGCATTTCCGCGCGCCCCGCGGCTCGGGCGGATCGGGTTCGAACCGCACCGGCGCGGGCGGCAAGGACCTGGTGATCCGCGTTCCGCTCGGCACGCAAGTGCTTTCGGAGGACAAGGAAGAGGTGCTGATCGACTTCACCGAGGTCGGCCAGCGCGAAGTGCTGTTCCGCGGCGGCGACGGCGGGCGCGGCAATGCGAGCTACAAGACGTCGACCAACCGCACGCCACGCCAGCACGGCACCGGCTGGCCGTTCGGCGAGGCGTGGGTCTGGCTGCGGCTGAAGCTGCTCGCCGATGCGGGCCTTGTGGGCTTGCCGAATGCGGGCAAGTCGACCTTCATCAACCAGGTGACGAATGCGCAGGCGAAGGTCGGCGAATATGCCTTCACGACGACGCGACCGCAGCTGGGCGTGGTGCGCCACAAGCAGCGCGAGTTCGTGGTCGCGGATATTCCGGGGCTGATCCAGGGCGCGGCCGAAGGTGCGGGGATCGGCGACCGGTTCCTCGGGCATATCGAGCGGTGCCGGGTGCTGCTGCATCTGGTCGATGCGAACGACCGTGACGTAGCCGAATCGTACCGGATCGTGCGCGACGAGCTGGAGAATTACGGCGAGGGGCTCACCGACAAGAAGGTGATCGTCGCGCTGAACAAGATCGACATGCTCGATCCTGAGCTGATCGCGGCACTGTCGGCGGAGCTGGCGGAAGCTAGCGGTGCCGAGGTGATGGCGATTTCGGGGGCTAGTGGCGCTGGTATCGAGGCGGTGCTGGACCAGCTGATCGAGGCGATCGGGCCTGCGCCGGGCGCAGCGAAGGAACTGGAAGAAGGCGAAGTGCCGGTCGCATGGTCGCCGCTTTAGGGGCCGTCTTAGCCCTCTCCCCTCCGGGGAGAGGGTTGGGTGAGGGGTTGTTCCAAGTGGAGCACTGCTTGGCTACCCCTCACCCCGGCCCTCTCCCCGGCGGGGAGAGGGAGCAGTGATGTTTCCGCCTTCGTCTTGCGCGCGGCTGATCGTGAAGATCGGGTCGGCGTTACTTGTCGACCCTGATGGGAGCGTTCGGCGGGAGTGGCTGACCGGTCTCGTCGCTGACATTGCCGCTCGGACCGATGAAGGCCAGCAGGTTGCGATCGTGTCGTCCGGCGCAATTGCCTTGGGTGCGCGCCGGCTGGGTCTTCCAAAGGGTGGGCGAGCTAGTCTCGAGGACGCGCAGGCCGCCGCGGCGACCGGCCAGATCGCACTTAGTCAGGTCTGGGCCGAACTCCTCGCCGCGCAGGGGCTTAACGCGGCGCAGATCCTCGTCACGCTGGACGACCTCGAAGACCGCCGCCGCTATCTCAACGCCGCGGCGACGCTCAACCGGCTGTTGTCGCTGAAGGTAGTGCCCGTCATCAACGAGAACGACAGCGTCGCGACCGAGGAAATCCGGTTCGGCGACAATGACCGCCTTGCCGCGCGCGTGGCGCAGGCGGCGGGTGCGCAGGGCGTGATCCTGTTGTCCGACGTCGACGGGCTCTATACCGCCAATCCGCATACCGATCCGTCCGCGACTCATATCGCCAGCGTGCCGCGGATCGATGCGGTCGCTGGGATGGCGGACGACGGATCGGGCTCTGGGATGGGTTCGGGTGGGATGGCGTCGAAGATCGCGGCCGCGCGGATCGCGACGGGTGCGGGTATTCCGCTGGCGATCGCTTCGGGGCGGATCGAGCATCCGCTGTCTACGCCTGCCCGTCATACGATCTTTACAGCTGAGCGGACGGCGTCTGCACGGAAGGCCTGGCTGGCGGGGGGGCTGACCGCGAAGGGTGCGATCCATGTCGATGCGGGGGCTGCGGCTGCGCTTGGACGGGGGCGGAGTTTGCTCGCCGCTGGCGCTACTCGAATCGATGGCGGGTTCGTGCGGGGCGATCTCGTGACGATCGAGGGGCCTGCCGGGACGGTCGCGCGAGGCCTGGCTGAGTATGATGCGGCGGATACCGCGCGCCTGCTTGGTCGACATAGCGACGATCATGCGGCCATCCTCGGCTACGCTCCAAGATCCGCGCTGGTGCACCGCAATCACTTGGCGCTCATATGATCGGCCAAACAATGTTCACCCGCGAAGGCGGGTGCCCAGACTGGGCACCCGCCTTCGCGGGTGAACATACTTCTTATGCTACCTCGGGAGCGCGGTCATGATCCTGGCCATCACCGGCGGCACCGGGTTCGTCGGCAGCCACCTGATCGATCACGCGCTCGAGACCGGGCACATTGTCCGTGCGCTCGCCCGGAAACCGCAGGCCAAGCGCATCGGCGTAACCTGGATCGAAGGCGCACTCGATCGCCCGAAGAGCCTCGCGACCTTGGTCGAAGGCGCGGACGTGGTCATCCACGTCGCCGGTGTCGTCAACGCGGCCGACCGCGCGGGCTTTGCCGAGGGCAATGTCGCCGGCACCGAAGGCATCCTACAGGCGACGCGGGCGGCCGGCATCCGCCGCTTCGTCCATGTCTCCTCGCTTGCCGCGCGCGAGCCGACGTTGTCGAACTATGGCTGGTCGAAGGCCGAGGCGGAAACGCGGGTGCAGACGTCGGGGCTGGACTGGACGATCGTCCGCCCGCCCGCGATTTTCGGCCCGCGCGACCATGAGCTGCTCGACGTCTTCAAGGCGGCACGGTCCGGCTACGTCCCAATGCCTCCGGCTGGCACGCGCGTCTCGCTGCTGTATGTCGAGGACCTGACCGCGCTGCTGCTCGCGCTCGCCGAGACCGCCGATGCGCCGTCGATCATGGAGCCCGACGACGGGGTGCCGAACGGCTGGGACAACCGCGACTTTGCGCGCGCGATCGGCGTGGCCGTTGGCAAGCCGGTCAAGGTCTTCTCGACGCCCCGCGGGCTCCTTAAGCTCGCGTCCGCCGCCGACCGGCTCGTCCGGCGTCGCAAGGCGAAGCTCACGCGCGACCGGGTGAGCTATTTCTGCCACCCCGACTGGGTCTCGCACAAGCCGCCGCCGCCCGCGCTGTGGACGCCGTCCGTCCCGACTCCGCAGGCGCTCGCGCAAACCGCGGCGTGGTATCGCGCCGCCGGGCTGCTATAGCGCCGAAAAGCCGCCGCAATTCCCTGTCAGGACTGCGCCGACACCCGGAAGGATTACGATGAGCGACCGCCAGCAGATCTACGACACCGTCACCGCGCAGATCGAGCCGTTCAACAAGAAGAACGCGCCGCTGACCGATGCGACGACGTTCCAGCGCGACTTGGAGTGGGACAGCCTGACCGTCATGGATTTCGTCGCCGCGATCGAGGACGAGTTCGACATCATCATCACGATGAACATGCAGGCCGAGATCGAGACGGTCGGCCAGCTGGTCGACGCGGTCGCGAAGTTGAAGACCTGACCCCCCTTGCCGTTCGTGCCGAGTAGGGATCGAGCGTAGCCGAGAGCCCGTATCGAGGTACATGTCCTTCGATACGCCATCTCGACAAGCTCGACGGCTACTCGGGACGAACGGTTGGGATACACATTCCAACCTCATGGAATCATTAGAATGACCGAAGCCGCCACCACCGCCCACGCCCTCCCCGTCGACGCGCCCGAGGTCGCCCCCGAACGCGACCTCATGTCGAAATTCGACGCGCTTATCGCCGAACGCGAGGCGCTGATCGCCAGTGGCGTGCGCAATCCGTTCGCGATCGTGATGGACGAGGTGAAGGGGCCGACGCAGGCGGTGATCCGCGGCAAGGACACGATCCTGCTCGGCACCTACAATTACATGGGCATGACGTTCGACCCCGACGTGATCCAGGCGGGCAAGGACGCGCTCGACGCGTTCGGGTCGGGCACCAACGGCAGCCGGATGCTCAACGGCACGTTCCACGATCATATCGACGTCGAACAGGCGCTGCGCGAATTCTACGACATGACCGGCGCGATCGTGTTCTCGACCGGGTACATGGCCAATCTCGGGATCATCTCGACGCTCGCCGGCAAGGGCGAATACGTCATCCTCGACGCCGACAGCCACGCGTCGATCTACGACGGCTGCAAGCAGGGCAATGCCGAGATCGTCCGCTTCCGCCACAACGACGTCACCGATCTCGACAAGCGGCTCGGTCGCCTGCCGAAGGAAGCGGGCAAGCTGGTGGTGCTCGAAGGCGTCTATTCGATGCTCGGCGACATCGCGCCGCTGAAGGAAATGGTCACGGTCGCCAAGAAGCATGGCTGCATGGTGCTGGTCGACGAGGCGCATTCGATGGGGTTCTTCGGCCCCAATGGTCGCGGCGTGTACGAGGAGATGGGCCTCACCGACGAGGTCGACTTCGTCGTCGGCACCTTCTCGAAGTCGGTCGGCACGGTCGGCGGGTTCGTCGTGTCGAACCACCCGAAGTTCGAGATGGTGCGGTTCGCCTGCCGTCCGTACATCTTCACCGCCTCACTGCCGCCGTCGGTGGTCGCCACCGCCGCGACCTCGATCCGCAAGCTGATGACCGCGCACGACAAGCGCGCTCAGCTCTGGAAGAACGCGCGGCGGCTACACGGCGGGCTGAAGGCGATGGGCTTCAAGCTCGGCACCGAGACGTCCGATTCGGCGATCATCGCGGTGATCCTGACCGACCAGGAACAGGCGATCGCGATCTGGCAGTCGCTCCTCGAGGGTGGTCTCTACGTCAACATGGCGCGTCCGCCCGCAACGCCCGCGGGGACATTCCTGCTGCGGTGCTCGCTGTGCGCGGAACATACCGACGAGCAGATCACGACGATCCTGGGCATGTTCGAGACCGCTGGCCGCGCCGTCGGCGTGATCGGCTGACGGTTTCCTCCTCTCGCGGGGAGGAGGAAACATCCGTGAAATGTTCGATCGGTACCGGCGTTCCAAGTCATTGCGTGTGGGCAACGACGCGTTAGGATGCCGGCCGTGACGCAAGACGAGGTCGAAACTGCGGCCCAGGGGGGCGGGGCGAGATGGCGCATAGCCATGCTGGTCGTGATGGGCCTGCTCGGTGCGGCTGTGCTCATTGCGCTGATCGTGACGCTCGGCCACGCCAATCGCCAGCGCGATCGCGCGCTCGAACTTCAGGCGCACAGCTATGACGTGATGATCCTCGCGCGCACGCTGTCCGGGACGATCGCGCGATCGGAGGCGTCGCTCGGGCGGTACGTCATCAGCGGCGACAAGCAATTGGGGCAACTCTATTTCGACGAATGGCTGCTCGCGGGGACGCAGATCGACCGGCTCGACCAGATCACCAACGACAATCCCGAGCAGCAGCCGCGAGTCGATCGGCTTCGTGCCGCCTATGACGCGCGCGGGCGGGAGTTGTCGCTGACGGCGCTCAACACGCGCTACGGCAAGAACGGCCAGGCGCTCGCACGCTATTACCAGGGGCGAAAGGCGCCGACGCTCATCGAGATCAACACGACGCTCGACACGCTGATCGCACGCGAGCGCGCGTTGCTCGACGACCGGACGGCGGCGGCCTTGGGGTCGGTCGAGCGATCGAGCTGGGTCGCAGGGGTGCTGGCGATATTCGGCGTGCTGATCGTGCTGGGCGCGATCCTGCTCGGCTGGTTCACGATCCGTGCGGTCGGCGAGCGGGCGACCGCGCTGGCCGATGCGGAGCTGGAACGCGAGCGCGCCGACGAGCTGACCACCGCGGTCGCTGCCGCCACCGCCGAACTGCGCGTGCAGGAGGCCAAGCTGCGCCAGATCCAGAAGATGGAGGCGGTCGGGCAGCTGACCGGCGGGATCGCGCATGACTTCAACAACATGCTGGCGGTGGTCTTGGGCGGCCTGGAACTGGCGCGGCGCAATCTCGCGAGCGATCCGGCCAGCGTCCGTCGCCATATCGATAGCGCGACCGAGGGCGCCAATCGCGCGGCGGCGCTGACCCGCCGGCTGCTCGCCTTCAGTCGCGAGGATTCGCTGAAGGCCGAGACGATCGACGCCGCCGCGCTGGTCTCCGGGATGTCCGACCTGCTCGATCGCACGCTCGGCGACGCGATCACCGTCATCGTGCGCGACGATGCGGCGGGCGGATGCGTCCGCGCCGACCGCGTCCAGCTGGAGAACGCAGTGCTGAACCTGGCGGTCAACGCGCGCGACGCGATGAACGGGCGCGGCACGCTGACCGTCGCGACCGGCATGACGACGCTAGCGGCGGAGCAGGTCGGGCGGTGCGCGGCGGGCGACTACGTCACGATCATGGTCGGCGACGATGGCTGCGGAATGGCGCCCGACGTCGCCGAGCGCGTGTTCGAACCGTTCTTCACCACCAAGGAAGTCGGCAAGGGCACCGGGCTCGGGCTCAGCCAGATCTTTGCGCTGGTCCAGCAGTTGCACGGCGAGGTCGGCATCGTTTCCGCACCGGGCGAAGGGACGACCGTCACGCTGTATTTCCCGCTCGCGGCCGAGCTCGTCGCAACGCCCCTGCCGACCGTCCCGATCGCGATGGTCGAGCCGATCGCACCGACGATGCCCGAGACGTTGCAGATCCTGGTGGTCGAGGACGATCCGCGCGTGCTGGCCGCGACGACCGGCGCGCTGGAGGAGATCGGGCATCACCCGATCGCGTGCGACGATCCGCTTGCCGCCCCTGCGATACTGGCGGCGAATCCGGGGATCAGGCTGATCATCTCAGACGTGCTGATGCCGCGCCAGACAGGGCCGGAGATGATCGCCGCGCTCTCGCCACTCTATCCGCACGTCGCGGTGCTGTTCGTTACCGGGTTTGCCGGCGAAGTGAACGTCGCGCAGTTCGGCGGACACGAGGTGCTGCGTAAACCCTTCACGCTCAACGGGCTGGAGCGCGCGGTCATGACGGCGATGGCCGCGGAACGCCGCGAGACGAACCACCCGATCGCCGCGGAATGATCGTTCAATGACGTGTTGCGATTGAGGATGACGCCTAGCGCGTGCGCCCCTATACCCGCGCGACCCAGCATACCGAGCCCAACCCGCGCATGAAATCCATCGACCGCTACATGGCCCGGCTGATCGCGGTGCCGCTATTTTCGACGCTGCTGATCGCCGTCATGCTGTTCGTGCTCGATCGCATGCTCGGACTGTTCAATTTCGTCGCGACGCAAGGCGGCCCGATCAGCGTCGTATGGCGGATGCTCGCCAATCTGCTGCCCGAATATCTCGGGCTCGGTATCCCGATCGGGCTGATGCTCGGCATCCTGCTCGCGTTCCGCCGGCTGTCGACCTCATCGGAGCTGGACGTCCTGCGCGGCGTCGGCATGAGCTACAATCGGCTGCTGCGCGTGCCGTACATGTACACGATCGCACTGGCGCTGCTGAACCTGGCGATCGTCGGCTATGTCCAGCCGATCGCGCGTTATTATTACGAAGGCCTGCGGTTCGAGCTGCGCACGGGTGCCCTCGGCGCGTCGATCAAGGTCGGCGAGTTCACCAATCTCGGCGACCGGATGACGCTGCGGATCGAGGAGAGCAAGGACAAGGGCCGCGAGCTGTCGGGCATCTTCGTCCATGCGTCGAGCCAGAATGGCGACTGGCTGGGGGTGACCGCGGAGAAGGGCAAGTTCCTCGCGACCGACGATCCCAACGTCATCATCTTCCGCCTTGCGAACGGGACGCTGATCCACAACCGGCCCGAGTTCAAGACGCCGCGCGTGCTGACCTTCAGCAGCCACGATCTGCCGATCAACCTGCCGAAGTTCGAAAGCTTCCGCAGTCGCGGCGGGCGCAATCTCGAATACACGCTGCCCGAGCTCGCCAAGCAGGGCCAGCGCGGCGCGACGCTGGAGCAGCGCGACGGCAGCCGGTCCGAATTCCACTTCCGCCTCGCCGAAGTCGCGACGATGTTCCTGTTGCCGCTGCTCGCGCTCGCGCTCGGCGTGCCGCCCAAACGATCCTCGTCCGCGCTCGGCGTGTTCCTTTCGATCGTGATGATCGTCACCTATCACAAGGTGAACCAATACGCGGCGGACGTCGGCGAACTCGGGCGGATCGATCCGATCATCGCGCTGTGGGTGCCGTTCACGATCTTCGCCGGGCTGATCCTGTGGATGTACTACACGATCGCCTATGTACCCGGCGGGCAACCGATCGGTGCGCTCGAACGCGTCTTCTCGAAGACGTTCAAGGCGATCACCAAGCGTATCCCGGGCTTCCGCAAGAGCAAGGCCGCATGAACATCGTCAGCTTCTTCCCGTCGCGGACGGTCGCGATCTACATGGGACGGATGTTCCTGGTGCGGACGTTCGCGGTGCTCGCCGCGCTCGTGCTGGTGCTCCAGGCGCTCGACCTGCTGAGCAACTCCGGCGACATCCTCGCCTTTCCGGGCAATGGCGATGCGCAGGTCTGGCAATATGTGTCGCTGCGCGCGCCGCAGATCGTCTCGCGGTTCCTGCCGTTCTCGGTCCTGCTCGGCACCATCCTGACGCTGATCACGATGAACCAGAACAGCGAGATCGTCGCGCTGAAGGGCTCCGGCCTGTCCGCGCACCAGGTGCTGGCGCCATTGCTGGTCGCGAGCCTGGGTGTCGCGGTGATCAGCTTCGTGTTCAACGACCGCGTGGTGGCGCGGGCGACGGCGACGCTGAACCAGTGGCAGAAGGTGAATTACGGCAAGCTGCCGATCGATCGCGGCGACCGCGCCAACGTGTGGGTGCGCGACGGCGACGACCTGATCGAGGTCGCGCAGATCCGCGGGCGCGGCGACGCGACGCGGCTTGGCGGGATTACGCTGTATGATCGCACCGGCGGCAACCTCGTCGCGATCCTGCGGGCGGATCATGGCAGGCGCGTCGCGAGCGGCTGGGAGGTAAGCCCTGCGACCCGGTTCGACGTGAAGAGCGGCAACGTCCGCCCCTTGGGCGCGGTGGTGATCGCAAAGGACGTACGGCCGGACCAGTTCACGCTGGCGAGCGTCGATGCGGACGGGCTGTCGTTCGGCGCGTTGAAGGCGGCGATCGCCGACCTGTCCGACGCGGGGCGACCGACCAAGGCGCTCGAAGGGTCGTTGTGGCACAAGCTGTCGGGGCCGCTGTCGTCGGTGCTGATGCCGCTGCTGGGCGCGGTCGCGGCGTTCGGCATCGCGCGATCGGGCAAGCTGTTCGTGCGCGCCGTGATCGGCATGGGGCTCGGTTTCGCGTTCTTCGTCGCGGACAATTTCGCGCTCGCGATGGGCAATCTCGGCGCCTACCCGCCGTTCCTTGCCGCCTGGGCGCCGTTCCTGCTGTTCTTCTTTATCGGTGAGGCGGTGCTGATCCGGTCGGAGGAATAGGACTGTGCCGGTCGGTCGTACCCTTTCACGCCCCCGCCCCCGTCCCTATCTGCTGGTCCGAACAACCCTCGGAGCCAGCATGAAATATCTCCACACGATGATCCGCGTGACCGACCCGGCGAAGACGATCGCGTTCTTCGAGACGCTGGGCCTGAAAGAGGTCCGCCGGATGGAGAACGAGAAGGGGCGGTTCACGCTGATCTTCCTGTCGGTCCCCGGCGACGAGAGCGCAGAAGTCGAGCTGACGCACAATTGGGATCCCGAGGAGTATGACGAGGGCCGCAATTTCGGCCACCTCGCCTACCGCGTCGACAATATCTACGACACGTGCCAGCGGCTGATGGATTCGGGTGTGACGATCAACCGGCCGCCGCGCGATGGCCACATGGCGTTCGTGCGGACGCCCGACAACATCTCGATCGAGCTGTTGCAGGCGGATCGTCCGCTCGACCCCGCCGAGCCGTGGGCGTCGATGCCGAACACCGGCAAGTGGTGACACGCTGATGCTCGATATCGTCCGCGTTCCGGTGCTTTCCGACAATTATGCCTGGCTGATCCACGACACCGTCTCGGGCGAGACGGTGGTGGTTGATCCAGGCGAGGCGGGGCCGGTGATCGCCGCCGCCAAGATGCGCGACTGGCGGATCGACCGGGTGTGGACGACGCACTGGCATCCCGATCATACCGGCGGCAATGCCGAGATGAAGGCGTATGGCGCCACCGTCGTCGGACCGGCTGCGGAAGCGGACAAGATCCCGACGCTCGACGAGCAGGTCGGCGAAGGCGACGTCGTCCGTCTTGGTGCGCACGAGGCGACCGTGATGACGGTGCCGGGGCATACGCAGGGGCATATCGCGTTTCACTTTGCCGACGACGCGGCGATCTTCACCGGCGACACGCTGTTCGCGATGGGCTGTGGGCGGCTGTTCGAGGGCACGCCGGCGGACATGTTCGCGAACATGCAGCGGTACGCCAAGATGTCGGACGAGACCGAGGTGTTCTGCGGGCATGAATATACGCAGAGCAACGGGCGCTATGCGCTGGTCGCCGAGCCCGACAATGCGGACATCGTCGCGCGGATGGCAGAGGTTGACGCGGCGCGCGCGAAGGGTGAGCCTACCGTGCCGACGACGATCGGGCGGGAGCGGGCGACCAATCCTTTCCTGCGGGCAACCTCGCTTGAGCAGTTTGCGGGCTATCGTGCGGCCAAGGATGCGTTTCGCGGGTGAAGCGCGTATGAGGACGATGGGATTTTGAGGAGCGTTTCGATGCGTATGCGGACCCTGCCACTCTTGATGCTGCCGGCGCTTTTGTTGCCCGCTATGACATTAGGCGCCTGTACGCAGACCCAGGCGGAGGTCGAGCGCGCGCAGGTTCGTGAAGCTGGCGTGCAGGAGAAACTAGCGAAGGAACTCGCTGGGCTCGTGCCGGGCAAGCCCGAGTCGTGCATCAGCCAGTTCCCCCAGAAGCAGAGTTCAGGCTACGGCGCGACGATCCTGTACCGGGTGAATAGCGGGCTGGTGTACCGCAGCGATACCGTCGGCGGATGCGAGGGGATCGCGCGCGGCGATATCCTCGTAACGCGGACGCCAAGCGGGCAGCTGTGCCGCGGCGACATTGCGCAGACGTTCGACCAGGCCTCGCGCTTTCCGACCGGGAGTTGCAGCTTCGGCGACTTCGTGCCGTATCGGAAGCCATGATGCGCGGGGCCATTTTGGCGTCGGTGGCGCTGCTGACGGTGGGGATGCTCGGGGCGGGCAAGTCCGACCCGTTGGCGGGTCGGGTTGCGGGGGCGCCGGTGCGGTGCATCGACCTGCAGCAGCTCAATGGGCCTGAGATCGTCGATTCGCAGACTATCCTGTATCGGCAGTCGGGCAAGCGGATCTGGAAGACTGGGCCGGTTGGCGAATGTCCTTCGTTGCGACCACTCGATACGTTGATTGTCGATGTTTACGGCGGGCAATTGTGCCGGAACGATCGGTTTCGGACGGTGTCGGTCGGTATGTCGATTCCGTCGGGCTATTGCCGGTTTCGGGATTTCACGCCTTATGACAAGGCGAAGTAGACGCATCCACGCTACACATTCGCCACCCCGGCGGAGGCCAGGGCCCAGTTGAGGGACGATGATGGCGTAAGACAGCGCTCCGTTACAACGACCTTTCCAACTGGGCCCCGGCCTTCGCCGGGGTGGTAGAAGTGGGACCGAACGTCGCCCCCCCCCTCGTCATCCTGACGAAAGTCAGTATCCAGGGTTACCCAGGGCAACGCGCGTGGCTCTGGATCCTGACTTTCGTCAGGATGTCGGAAGGTTCAGTCCTCGAACACCGCCGCCCGCTTCTCCATGTTGGCCCGCACCTGTTCGACCTGATTGGGCGTGCGGATGACCTTCAGCTGCTCTTCGGTTTCCGCGTGCAGCACTGCCGCCGCGTCCGCATCCGCCGCGAGGTTATAGAGCGCTTTCGACCCGCGGATCGCGTGGGGGTTCCTCGCCGCGATCTCGCGGGCGAGCATCATCGCCTCGCCGAGCGGGTCTTCCGACAGCCGCGTGACGAAGCCGTGCCGCAGCGCTTCCGCGCCATCGAACTCGCGCGCGGTGTAGGTGAGTTCGCGGAGCACGTCGTCGCGGGCGAGCGTACGCCAGAGCGCGATGCCGGCCATGTCGGGGACTAGGCCCCAATACGTCTCGCGAATTGCGAAGCGGGCTTGCGGATGCGCGATGCGGATGTCGGCGCCGGACATAATCTGGAAGCCGCCGCCGAACGCGACGCCGTGGACCGCGGCGATCACCGGCATCGGCAAGGTGCGCCAGCCCCAGGCGACCTGTTGGACTAGGTTCGCGCCCTCTTCGGTCCGGTCGCCTAGTGCCAGCCCGGAACCGCCGTTCGCCATCGAGGCCATGTCGAGGCCGGCGCAGAACGCCTTGCCCTCGCCGGAGAGGACAACGCAGCGGACTTCGGGCATCCCCTTGAGTCGGTCGATCGCCGCGGCAATGCCCTCGAACATCGCCGGGTCGATCGCGTTCATCTTGTCGGCGCGGGCGAGGCGGACGTCGGCGATGCCGTCCGTGACGGTGATGGTGACCCGGTCGTTCATAGTGGCGATCCTCTCGATCTTTGCATCGACGCTAACCGGCCCTGCCCCCACCTGCAACGGCGCCCGCAATGTTGCGCGCGCTCACGCGGCGTGTAGAGGCTCGCGCATGGCTGGTTTTGATCCACAATGGTTTGCGACGCGCGGGTTCGGCGGGCACGGCGCCGCGCTGGGGATGCGCTATCACGCGCATGGCGACGACTGGGCGGAGCTTGCGCTGCCCTATGACGAACGGCTGATCGGCGATCCGGCGAGTGGCGTGATCGCGTCGGGGCCGATCATCACCATGATGGACATGGCGACGAGTCTGGCGATCTGGATCAAGCGCAACGCGTTCGTGCCGCATGCGACGCTCGACCTGCGGGTGGATTACCTGCGGCCGGCGACGCCGGGGAAGACGGTGATCGGGCGCGGGGAGTGCTACCGGATCACGCGCTCGATCGCGTTCGTGCGGGGGCAGGCGCATGACGGCGACCCGGGCGATCCGCTCGCGCATGTCGCGGGGACGTTCATGGTGGTGGGCGATGTCGCGGGCATGGGTCTCAACAGGAGGATCGAGGCATGACGATCGGCCTGCCGCCCTATGCGGAGATCCTGCGCGTGTCGGTCGAGGCCGAGGACGGCGCGCCGCCGGTATTGCTGATGCCGTTTGCCGACGACGTGCTGGGGCGGCCGGGGTTTTTGCATGGGGGTGCAATTTCGGGATTGCTGGAAATGGCGGCGATTGCGGCTTTGCAGCATGCGTTGGAGGCTGAGGGTGCTGGTTCCGAAGCTCGGATCAAGCCGGTGAACGTCACGGTCGATTTCATGCGGGGTGGTCGGGACAAGCCTACGCGGGCGGCGGGCGTGGTGACCCGGTTGGGGAACCGGGTGGCGAATGTCGAGGCGACGGCTTGGCAGGACGAGCGCGACAAGCCGATTGCGGCTGCGCGGATGAACTACCTGATCATGCGGGATTAGCGCACTTCTACTCCCCTTCCGCTTAGCGGGAGGGGTCGGGGGAGGGGTGTGCCTCAAAGACCGGACGCCAGTACGTACGTCGTGCCCTCCCCTGACCCCTCCCGCAAGCGGAAGGGGAATTTCACTTACTTCGCGGTCAGTTTTATCAGGCGGCCTTGGGAGTCGCCGCCGTCTTCCAGGAGCCAGATTGCGCCGTCGGGGCCTTGTTCTACTTCGCGGATTCTTGCTCCCATGTCCCATTGGTCGCCTTTTGCAGCATTCGTGCCGGTGAGGTGGACGCGGACGAGGGACTTCGACGACAACCCACCGATGAAGGCGTCGCCCTTCCACTGCGGGAACATACTGCCTGAATAGATCATCAACCCGCCGGGCGAGATAACCGGGTTCCAGAACACCTTGGGCGGCTCATAGCCATCGCCGGGCTTGTGATCGGGAATGTCGGTGCCGTCGTAGTTGCTGCCGTTCGAGGCGTTGGGCCAGCCATAGTTGAGGCCGGGCTTGATCAGATTGACCTCGTCGCCACCCTTTGGCCCCATCTCCTGCTCCCAGAGATTGCCCTGCTTGTCGAACGCGATGCCTAGCAGGTTGCGGTGGCCGTAGCTCCAGATCTCGGGTGCGAAGCCTTTGGCCGCGAGCGGGTTGCCGGGGGCGGGTTTGCCGTCGAGCGTGAGACGCAGCACCTTGCCGAGCGTCATCTTCGGGTCCTGCGCCGGGGTGAATTTCTGGCGTTCGCCATTGGTGAAGAACAGGTATTTGCCGTCGGGCGAGAAGGCGATGCGGCCGGAGTAATGGCCGTTGCCCTCGACGAACGGCCGCGCGCTGAACAACGCTTCGATCTCGCCGAGACGCTCGCCGCCACCACCATCCGGACGCAGACGACCACGCGCGAGGACGACGCCCTTGCCGCCCTCGCCTGCAGTCGAATAGCTGAAATACACGCGCTGGCTGGTCGCGAAGTCGGGCGCGAGGACGACATCCATCAGACCGCCCTGCCCGGCCGAATCGACGGTGAGCGTCGCGACCGTCTGGCGCGACTTGCCGTCGGCGGAGACGAGCAGCATCTGGCCCTTCTTCTCGGTCACCAGCATGCGCTTGTCGGGCAGGAACGTCATCGCCCAAGGCGAATCGAAATCGGCGACCACGGTCTCCTTGAACGGCTTCCCCGCCGCGGCCGGTTGCGCGGAACAGGCGGTCGAGGCGAGCAGCGTGGTTGTCAGCAACCCAGTGGCGAACAGCGTTTTGCGAATCATGATCTTCTCCCGGAAATCCCTGCGCTAACGCAGCGTACTAAACGAAGGTTGCTCCCGCTTGCGGACGGGCGCCACCCCGCGTATAGAGGCACCACTTCTCTACATCGCCAGATGAAGAGGCTGCGGGGCTTGCTCCGCGGCGGCAATCACCTGTGCTTTGGCCCTGTTTGGAATTTCGATGGCGAATATCGCCCTGCTGACCGACCTGATCGAACCCGAGGCGACCGCGCTCGGCCTCAGCCTCGTGCGCGTGCGCATGCAGGGCGGCAAGTCCGATCCGACGTTGCAGGTGATGGCCGAGCGCCCCGACACCCGCCAGCTGGTGATCGAGGATTGCGCCGAGCTGTCGCGCCGGATTTCGGACAAGTTCGATGCGCTCGAGGCCGAGGGCAAGGACCCGGTCGGCGAGGACGCGTATCGTCTCGAAGTGTCGAGCCCCGGTATCGATCGGCCGCTGACCCGGCTCCAGGACTTTGCCGACTGGGAAGGCCAGGAGGCGCGCATTCGCCTCGTCGAGCCGTTCGAGGACCGCAAGCAGATCTCGGGCAATTTGATGGGCGTTGAGGGGACGAAGATCACCGTCGACGTCAACAAGCACAAGCTCATGACGATCGACTTTTCGCAGGTCGCCGACGCCAAGCTCGTCATGACCGACCGTCTCATCGCCGCGACCGCGCCGCTTTCGACCGAAGGCGCGGACGAGGTTTTCTATCAAGATACGCCCACCGATGAGCCCGATGCTCACGAGGCCGACACCGAAGAAGGACAGCATTGATGGCCACGGCAGTCACCGCAAACCGCGCGGAACTGATCGCGATCGCGAATTCGGTCGCGTCGGAGAAGATGATCGACAAGGCGATCGTGATCGAGGCGATGGAGGACGCGATCCAGCGCGCCGCCCGCTCGCGCTACGGCGCCGAGAACGACATCCGCGCGAAGCTCGATCCGAACACCGGCGATCTGCGCTTGTGGCGCGTCGTCGAAGTGGTCGAGGCGGTCGACGATTATTTCAAGCAGGTCGACGTCAAGGGCGCGCAGAAGCTCCAGAAGGACGCCGCACTCGGCGACTTCATCGTCGATCCGCTGCCCCCGATCGAGTTCGGCCGCATCGCCGCACAGGCCGCCAAGCAGGTCATCTTCCAGAAGGTCCGCGACGCCGAGCGCGAGCGCCAGTTCGAAGAGTATAAGGACCGCGCCGGCGAGATCATCACCGGCGTCGTCAAGCGCGTCGAGTTTGGCCATGTCGTCGTCGACCTGGGCCGCGCCGAGGGCGTCATCCGTCGCGACGCGCAGATCCCGCGCGAAGTGGTGCGCGTCAACGACCGCATCCGTTCGCTGATCCTGAACGTCCGCCGCGAGAACCGTGGGCCGCAGATCTTCCTGTCACGCGCGCACCCCGACTTCATGAAGAAGCTGTTCGCGCAGGAAGTGCCCGAGATCTACGACGGCATCATCGAGATCAAGGCCGCGGCCCGCGATCCGGGTTCGCGCGCGAAGATCGGCGTCATCTCGCACGATTCGAGCATCGATCCGGTTGGCGCATGCGTCGGCATGAAGGGCTCGCGAGTCCAGGCCGTCGTGCAGGAAATGCAGGGCGAGAAGATCGACATCATCCCCTGGTCGCCCGACATCGCGACCTTCGTCGTCAATGCGTTGCAGCCGGCTTCCGTGTCGCGCGTCGTGATCGACGAGGAAGAAGAGCGCATCGAGGTGGTCGTTCCCGATGACCAGCTTTCGCTGGCGATCGGCCGTCGTGGCCAGAACGTGCGGCTCGCGTCGCAGCTGACCGGCAAGGCGATCGACATCCTCACCGAGGCCGATGCGTCGGAGAAGCGCCAGAAGGACTTTGTCGAGCGCTCGGCGATGTTCGAGAAGGAGCTCGATGTCGACGAGACGCTCGCACAGTTGCTGGTGGCCGAAGGGTTCACCAACCTCGAAGAGGTCGCCTATGTCGAGGTCGAGGAGATCGCCGGTATCGAGGGCTTCGACGAGGACCTGGCGGGCGAGTTGCAGAACCGTGCGACCGAGGCTTTGGAGCGTCGTGATGCTGCGAGCCGCGAAGAGCGTACCGCTCTCGGCGTCGAGGACGCGCTGGCCGGCATGCCGTATCTCAACGAGGCGATGCTGGTGACGCTCGGCAAGGCGGGCATCAAGACGCTCGACGATCTCGCCGATCTCGCGACAGATGAACTGGTCGAGAAGAAGCGCGTCGAGCCACGTCGTCGCAACGAAGACGCACCGAAGCGGCCTGAGCCGAAGGGCGGGATTCTTGCCGAGTATGGCTTGAGCGACGAGCAGGGTAACGAGATCATCATGGCCGCGCGTGCGCACTGGTTCGAGGACGAGGCTCCCGAGGCTTCGGCTGACGACGTCGAGGCGGACGAGACTTCGGTGGACGAGGCTTCGGCTGACGACGCCGTGGTCGAGGACGCTGCGACTGAAGAGACGACGGCCGACGAAGCCGTGGCTGAGGACGCTTCGGCGGACGACGCTTCGGTCGAGGACGCTTCGGTTGAAGACGCGGCGGACAAGACCGACACGAAAAGCGAGGGCGACAAGGCCTAATGCCCTTCGTCAGCATCCGCATCTCGGGGTCCGCCACCAAGGACCAGAAGTCCGGCATCGTCGCCGACGTCACCCAGTCGCTCGTGCAGCGGCTGGGGAAGAACCCGGCTGCGGTGCAGATCGTGATCGAAGAGGTCTCGACCGAGAATTACGGCGCGGGCGGCCAGCTGCTGGTCGACCGCGACGCTCCGAAAGCAACTCCGGCGCAGGAGGACGCACATGCGGAACCCTCCCGATGACACTGCGCCGCTAAACTCCCCTCCCGCTGGCGGGAGGGGTCGGGGAAGGGCAGTCACGGCTGCTGCCCCTGCGGATGGCCCCTCCCCTGACCCCTCCCGCGAGCGGGAGGGGAATGAGCCCGTTCGCAAGTGCATTCTTTCGGGCGAGCGCGACGTCAGGCCCCACCTCGTGCGACTCGCGTTGTCGCCCGATGGCCAGATCCTTCCCGACGTGCGCGCCAAGGCTCCGGGCCGCGGCGCGTGGATCGGGGTGACTCGAGTCGAACTCGAAGCCGCGATCAAGAAGGGCAAGCTCAAGGGCGCTCTCTCCCGCGCGTTCAAGACCGGCGAGTTCACCATCGATCCTGAGCTTCCGGCTAAGATCGAATCCGCACTCGAGCGTAACGCGCTCGACCGGCTCGGCCTCGAATCGCGCTCGGGGACGGTGCTGATCGGCTCCGACCGGATCGAGCAGAACGCGCGACAGGGCAAGCTGAAGGCGCTCTATCACGCGTCCGATGCGGCCGAGGATGGCAACCGCAAGCTCGATCAGGCTTGGCGCATCGGCAACGATGTCGAGGGCTCGGGTTTGCGGGGGTTGGCACTCCCGGTATCGCGCACCATATTGGCGTTGGCGCTGGGGCGGGAAAATGTGGTACACATTGGCCTGACCGACCGCGCTGCAGCAAAGCGGGTGAGCGAAGCGCTCGACCGTTGGCTGCATTTTATCGGCCCCGAACCTTCTTCCGTGTCTTGCGAAACGGCCTCGCAGGGCGCATCGGCGTCACCACAAAATGGGGCGCCACCGATACAACAGGCGTCCGGATCGACCGGAACACGCCCGGCCGTGGACATGACTGAGGAATTTGAGTGAGCGACACGGACAACGAGAAGCCGAAACTTGGCATGCGCGCACCTTTGGGTGTGAAGCGCACGGTCGAGACCGGCCAGGTGAAGCAGAGCTTCAGCCACGGCCGATCGAATACGGTGATCGTGGAAACCAAGCGCGCGCGCGTCCTGCGCCGTCCGGGCGAGCCCGACGTGCAGGTCGCGGATGCCGCACCGGTTGCCGCGCCCGCCCCGGCGGCTGCCCCCGCAGCCCCGGCACCGCAGGCGCGCGCACCGCAGCCTGCGCCCGCCCCCGTGCGTCAGCAGCAGAGCAATCTGTCGCCGCAGGAGCGTCAGGCCAAGCTGCTCCGCGAGGCTGAAGAGCAGCGCATGAACACGCTGGAAGAAGGGCGTCGTCGCCAGGAAGCCGAACGCGCCAAGGCGATCGAAGACGAGCGCAATCGCGTCGCCGATCGTGCGCGTGCCGAGGCTGAAGCTAAGGCGCCGAAGCCGGTCGAGGCCCCTGCGCCCGCACCGGCCCCCGCTCCTGTGGTCGAAGCGGCTCCCGCTCCGGTCGCGGCACCGGCTCCAGCGCCTGCGCCGGCCCCGGTCGAAGCTCCCGTTGCTGCGGCTCCTGCCCCGGCACCGATTGCCGCGGCACCTGCGCCTGCACCGAAGCCAGCTCCAGTCGTGGCTGCTCCCGCACCGGCTCCCAAGCCTGCGCCGGCCCCCGTCGCTCCGCCGGCACCGCCGCCCGTCATCGAACTGACCCGCGATCCGGCGTTCCCGGCACCGCGCCGGTTTTCGCCGGTGGCGCGTCCCGAGCGTCCTCCTCCGCCGCCGAAGCCTGTCGCAGCACCCGCTGCCGCGGCGCCGACCACGGCTGCGAATGCCGGCACGACCGCGGCTCGCCCCGGCGCGACCGGCGTCAATGCTCCGGCTGGTGGCGTCCGTCGCGACGCAGTGCCGGCGCGTCCGCAGCAGCGTGACCGCAAGGGTGACGATCGTCGCACCTCGGGCAAGCTCACCGTCAACCGCGCGCTCGGCGATGGTGATGGTGCACGCGCTCGCTCGCTCGCCGCACTGAAGCGTGCGCGCGAGAAGGAGCGTCGTGGCACCGGTGGTCCGCGCGAGGCGCAGGCCAAGCAGATCCGCGACGTCGTCGTTCCAGAGGCGATCACCGTGCAGGAACTCGCCAACCGCATGGCCGAGAAGGGTGCCGACCTCGTCAAGGCGTTGTTCAAGATGGGCATGCCCGTCACGATGACGCAGACGATCGACCAGGATACCGCCGAGTTGCTCGTCACCGAGTTCGGCCACAACCTGACGCGCGTCAGCGATGTCGACCAGGATCTGGCCAACGACACGATCGACGATGCCGAGGAGACGCTGAAGCCACGTGCCCCGGTCGTCACGATCATGGGTCACGTCGATCACGGCAAGACGTCGCTGCTCGATGCCCTGCGCGGCACCGACGTGGTGCGCGGCGAAGCGGGTGGCATCACCCAGCATATCGGCGCGTATCAGGTGACCCTGAAGGACAAGTCGAAGATCACCTTCCTCGACACCCCGGGCCACGAGGCGTTCACGCAGATGCGTGCGCGCGGTGCGGACGTCACCGACATCGTCATCCTGGTGGTGGCGGCGGACGACGGCCTGATGCCGCAGACGGTGGAGGCGATCGCCCACACCAAGGCGGCGGGCGTGCCGATGATCGTCGCGATCAACAAGATCGACAAGGAAGGCGCCAATGCCCAGAAGGTGCGCGAGCGCCTGCTGAGTGAGGAGATCGTGGTCGAGGACATGGGCGGCGACGTCCAGGACGTCGAAGTCTCCGCGACCAAGAAGATCGGTCTCGATGCGTTGATCGAGAAGATCCAGCTCCAGGCCGAACTGCTCGAACTGCGCGCCAATCCGGATCGCGCGGCCGAGGGTACGGTGATCGAGGCCAAGCTCGACAAGGGTCGGGGGCCCGTCGCGACGATCCTCGTCAACCGCGGTACGCTGCGGGTCGGCGACATCTTCGTGGTCGGTGGCGAGAGCGGCAAGGTCCGTGCGCTGGTCGACGACAAGGGCAAGCAGATCAAGGAAGCGGGTCCGGCGATGCCGGTCGAGGTTCTCGGTCTGTCGGGTGTTCCGCAGGCGGGCGATCCGTTCCAGGTCGTCGAGAACGAGGCACGGGCCCGCGAAGTCGCGGAATATCGTCGCAGCGTGAAGACCGACAAGCGGACCGCATCGGTTCCTGCCAGCCTCGAGAGCATGTTCTCGGCGCTGAAGGAAAAGCAGGCGATCGAATATCCGCTGGTC
Source organism: Sphingomonas sp. 320_CC (assembly GCF_059691795.1). Classification (NCBI taxonomy): domain Bacteria; kingdom Pseudomonadati; phylum Pseudomonadota; class Alphaproteobacteria; order Sphingomonadales; family Sphingomonadaceae; genus Sphingomonas; species Sphingomonas sp. 320_CC. The sequence continues at coordinate 90,397 of NZ_JCAWAE010000002.1, forward strand.
GTGAAGGCGGATACGCAAGGCACGGTCGAGGCGATCGTCGGGGCGATCAACAAGATCTCCACCGACCTGATCAAGGCGCGCGTGCTGAGCTCGGGCGTCGGCGGCATCACCGAGTCGGATGTCACGTTGGCAGCTGCATCGGGTGCTCCGATCATCGGCTTCAACGTTCGCCCGAACGCCAAGGCGCGTGAAATCGCCGAGCGCCAGAAGGTCGCGTTCAAGTATTATGACGTGATCTACGACCTGATCGACGAGATCCGGGCGGGGATGGCTGGCGAGCTTGGGCCGGAAGCGTTCGAGACGGTCGTCGGTCGTGCCGATATCCGCGAGGTCTTCTCGGCGGGCAAGCACGGCAAGGCGGCGGGTCTGCTGGTCACCGAGGGCAACATCCGCAAGGCGCTCAAGGCGCGCATCACGCGCAACGACGTCATCATCTACCAGGGCGAAATCGCATCGCTGCGTCGCTTCAAGGATGATGTCGCCGAGGTCCGTGCGGGGCTCGAGTGCGGCGTGACGTTCACGTCGAACTTCGTGGATATCAAGGCCGGCGACGTCCTCGAGACGTTCGAAGTCGAGATGCGCGAACGTACGCTTTGAGGCCGAGAGCCCTCTCCCCTGCGGGGAGAGGGTTGGGTGAGGAGCAGTACCGCGCGACAGCGTTCGTGGCCGCCCCTCACCCCCACCCTCTCCCTGGAGGGGCGAGGGAGTTAGAAGAATGAAGACCGATACCCCAGAAGCAAAGGCCGTCCGCTCGTTGCGAGTCGGCGAACAGGCGCGTCATGCGCTGTCCGACATCCTCGCGCGCGGAGACGTCCACGATCCGGTGCTCGAAAAGCACCTCGTGACGATCACCGAAGTCCGCATGTCCCCGGACCTCCGACACGCCACCGTTTTCGTGAAGCCGTTGCTCGGCAAGGACGAAGAAAAGGTGCTGAAGGCGCTGCGCACCAACACCGCCTACCTTCAGCGCGAAGTCGCGAACCGTGTGCAGATGCGGTACGCGGCGAAACTAAAGTTTCTTGCGGACGAGAGCTTCGACGAAGGCACGCACATCGACCAGTTGTTGCGGGATCCGCATGTTGCGCGGGATCTGGCTGAAGATTGATTTGCAGGGCTGCGAGCACCTCGCTCGCAGTCAGTAAGGGCTTTGCGGCGATTGGAATGAAACGCCTCCTACGTCCTGTCCCGTTCCGAACCTTCTGCGCTCCTCGTGCCCTTCCCCCTCCCCGTTCGTGCTGAGTAGAGACCGAGTAGGCTCGAAGAGCCGTATCGAGGGCTCGTATCGAAGCACAGGTCTTCCGCGCCAATCCATCCTTCGATACGCCGCTTCGACAAGCTCAGCAGCTACTCAGGACGAACGGGTGGTGGGGGCGGTGCCACGGGACGGGTGATGAGCGGCGGTCGTACGGGAGCAGCTTGCTGCTTGCGGAATTCCCGGCCTAAGACTGCGACGCCTCTGGACATCCCCCCGCGTTCCCGCTCTTTGCCCCCATGGCCAAGCTGTATTTCTACTACGCCTCGATGAACGCGGGGAAGTCGACGAACCTGTTGCAGGCGGACTTCAATTATCGCGAGCGGGGGATGCGGACGATGCTGTTCACGGCGGCGATCGACGATCGGTTCGCGGCGGGGACGATCACGTCGCGGATCGGGCTGGAGGCACCGGCGATCGCGTTCGATGCGGGGACGGATATCGGGGCCTGCGTTGTTCGACAGCACGGCGAGGACGCGATTTCGTGCGTGCTGGTGGACGAGGCGCAGTTTCTGACGTCTGCGCAGGTGGATCAGCTTGCGCATATCTGTGATGTGGTCGGGATTCCGGTGCTGGCCTACGGGTTGCGGACCGATTTCCAGGGGGCGCTGTTTCCGGGGTCGGCGCGGTTGCTCGCGCTCGCGGACTCGCTGGTGGAGATCAAGTCGGTTTGCATGTGCGGACGCAAGGCGACGATGAACCTGCGGGTCGATGGGAGCGGCCGGGCGATTGCCGAGGGGCAGCAGACCGAGATCGGCGGGAACGACCGGTATGTCGCGCTGTGCCGGCGGCATTTTTGCGAGGCTTTGGGGTAGGCTTCACCCCTCCCCGTCATCCTGACGAAAGTCAGGACCAGGGTACCAAACACCGTCGCTTGTGGCTCTGGATCCTGACTTTCGTCAGCATGACGGAGTAGATGGGCGGCCGCTCCCGCCTAAACTGAATTCTAGGACTTACGCGCATGCATGGCTGGATCATTCTCGACAAACCGCTGGAGCTTGGCTCGACGCAGGGGGTGTCGGCGGTGAAGCGTGCCTTGCGGAGCGGCGGGTATGGGAAGTTCAAGGTGGGGCATGGGGGGACGCTCGATCCGCTCGCTACGGGGGTGCTGCCGATCGCGGTTGGGGAGGCGACGAAGCTGGCTGGGCGGATGCTCGATAGCGACAAGATCTATGATTTTACGGTTGTGTTCGGGGTTCAGACGGATACGCTGGATGCTGAGGGGGTGAGCATCGCTACGTCCGACGTCCGGCCGACCCTGGCTGCGGTCGAGGCGGTGCTGGCGCAGTTTACCGGACCGATTTCTCAGGTGCCGCCCGCCTATTCCGCGCTGAAGATTGACGGGGAGCGGGCTTATGATCTGGCTCGGGCTGGGCAGGAAGTAGTGCTCGCGAGCCGGGACGTGACGATTTATTCGCTATCCTCCCCGGTACGGGGAGGGGGACCAGCGCAACTGGTGGAGGGGGGCTTCCGCGAGCGTACCGTTGGTGACGAGCCCCCCTCCACCCCCGTCCAAGTGAACGGCGGTCCCCCTCCCCGTGCCGGGGAGGAATTGCAGGATGCACCCCTGCTCCACTCCCCGCTGGAGGAGGTCACGCTTACCGCGCATGTGTCCAAGGGCACCTACATCCGCTCCCTCGCGCGCGACATCGCGATCGCCCTCGGCACCGTCGGCCACGTCACGATGTTACGCCGCACCAAGGCCGGCCCGTTCGACCTCTCCTCCGCGATATCGCTGGACAAACTGGACGAACTCGCTAAGGCCTCCGCGCTTGAAGATGTACTTCTGCCCTTGAGGGTGGCGCTGGACGACATCCCGGCTCTCTCCCTCACCCCCGACCAGGCAGGGGCGCTCCGACAGGGGCGTATCTTGGCCGGGATTGCCGCAGACGATGGCCAATACTTCGCCGAACTGGACGCTGTCCCGGTCGCGCTGGTCGAGGTCGAGGACGGAGACGTCCGGGTCGTTCGCGGTTTCAATCTGTGATGTCGAGGACATGAATTCATGACGATTACCGCTGAACGCAAGACCGAGCTCGTCAAGGAGCATTCGCGCGCCGAGGGTGACACCGGTTCGCCGGAAGTCCAGGTCGCGATCCTGACCGAGCGCATCAAGAACCTGACCGAGCATTTCAAGGGCCACAAGAAGGACAACCACTCGCGTCGTGGTCTTCTCATGATGGTCAACAAGCGCCGGACGCTGTTGGATTATCTCCGTCACAAGGACGGCCAGCGCTATCTGGATTTGATCGCGAAGCTCGGTCTCCGCAAGTAACACGAACGGCTCCCCTCGGGGGGCCGTTTTCGTATATAGGGTTTTGATTCCGCGCATTTCGCGCGGAGGCAAACGCCAGGACACAATTCGGTGCAATGGCAAGGAGCGACAACTCGCTCCACACCGCCGCGGGCCGGCTAAGCCCGCACACCAGGCTTCCATGAAAGTACTACTTTCATGGAGACCTCAACGGCCCCAAACGCATCTGGCGTTTGGAGTGAAGGAAAAAGAATGTTCGATACCAAGACCGTAAGCGCCCAGTGGGGCGGCAAGACTCTGACGCTCGAGACCGGCCGCGTTGCGCGCCAGGCTAACGGCGCAGTGCTCGCCACCCTCGGCGAGACCGTCGTTCTTTGCGCCGTGACGGCTGCACGGACCGTCAAGGAAGGGCAGGATTTCTTCCCGCTCACCGTCCATTACCAGGAGAAGTTCTCCGCAAGCGGCCGCATCCCCGGTGGCTTCTTCAAGCGTGAGCGCGGCGCGACCGAAAAGGAGACGCTGACCAGCCGTCTCATCGATCGCCCGATCCGTCCCCTTTTCCCAGAGGGTTTCTACAACGAGATCAACGTGATCTGCCAGGTTCTGTCGTATGACGGCGAGAACGAGCCGGACGTCCTCGCGATGGTCGCGGCATCGGCAGCCCTGACGATCTCGGGCGTGCCGTTCATGGGCCCGATCGGCGCAGCGCGCGTCGGTTACGTCGATGGCGCGTACATCCTCAACCCGACGCTGGAAGAAGCCAAGGCTGGCGATCTCGACCTCGTCGTCGCCGCCACCGGCCAGGCCGTGATGATGGTGGAATCGGAAGCCAAGGAGCTTTCGGAAGAGATCATGCTCGGCGCCGTGCAGTTCGCCCACAAGGCCTGCCGCGAAGCCGCCAACCTGATCATCGATCTGGCCGAGATGGCTGCCAAGGATCCTTGGGAAATGGCCGAGCAGGCCGACCTGTCGACCGCCAAGGACAAGCTGAAGAAGCTGATCGGCAAGGACATCGCGGCTGCCTACAAGGTGACCGACAAGTCCAAGCGGTCTGACCTGCTCAACGCGGCGCGCGCCAAGGGCAAGACGGCGTTCGCCGATGCGTCGCCGCAGGACCAGATGGCAGCCGGCAAGCTGATGAAGAAGCTGGAGGCGGAGATCGTCCGCGGCGCCATCCTCAAGGACGGCACCCGCATCGACGGCCGCACCACCACGCAGATCCGTCCGATCGAGGCGATGGTCCACTTCCTCCCGCGCACGCATGGCTCGGCGCTGTTCACGCGCGGCGAGACGCAGTCGATCTGCACCACCACGCTCGGCACGCGCGATGCGGAGCAGATGATCGACGGCCTGAACGGCCTGTCGTACGAAAACTTCATGCTGCACTACAACTTCCCTCCCTATTCGGTTGGTGAAGTCGGTCGCTTCGGTGCGCCGGGTCGTCGCGAAGTCGGTCACGGCAAGCTCGCATGGCGCGCGCTGCACCCGGTTCTGCCGACCAAGGAAGAGTTCCCGTACACGATCCGCGTTCTGTCGGACATCACCGAGAGCAACGGTTCGTCGTCGATGGCGACGGTCTGCGGCGGTTCGCTGTCGATGATGGATGCGGGCGTTCCGCTGAAGCGTCCGGTGTCGGGCATCGCGATGGGCCTGATCCTCGAGGGCAAGAACTTCGCGGTTCTATCGGACATCCTCGGCGACGAGGATCACCTCGGCGACATGGACTTCAAGGTGGCTGGCACGTCCGAGGGCATCACCACGATGCAGATGGACATCAAGATCGCCGGCATCACCGAGGAGATCATGGGCAAGGCGCTGGCGCAGGCCAAGGAAGGCCGCGCGCACATCCTGGGCGAGATGGCGAAGGCGCTCGACCACACGCGTGAGGAACTCAGCGCCCACGCACCGCGCATCGAGAGCTTCCAGATCGACAAGTCGAAGATCCGTGAAGTCATCGGCACCGGCGGCAAGGTGATCCGCGAGATCGTCGCGCAGACCGGCGCCAAGGTCGACATCGACGACGAGGGCGTGATCAAGGTGTCGTCGTCCGATCCCGCGCAGATCGAAGCCGCGATCAAGTGGATCAAGGGCCTCGTCGAGGAAGCCGAAGTCGGCAAGGTCTATGACGGCAAGGTCGTCAACCTGGTCGATTTCGGGGCGTTCGTGAACTTCATGGGTGGCAAGGACGGTCTCGTCCACGTGTCCGAAATCAAGAACGAGCGCGTCGAGAAGGTCTCCGACGCCCTGACCGAAGGCCAGGAGGTCAAGGTCAAGGTTCTCGAGATCGATCCGCGCGGCAAGGTTCGCCTGTCGATGCGCGTCGTCGACCAGACGACCGGCGAAGAGCTCGAGGACACGCGTCCTGCCCGGGAACCCCGCGAGGGTGGCGATCGTGGTCCGCGCGGTCCGCGTCGTGATGGCGATGGCGGCCGTGATGCTGGCGGCAACGGCGGCGGTCGCGGTCCACGCGGCGAAGGCGGCGGCGGTCGTGATGGGGGCGATCGCGGCTCGCGTGGCCCACGTCGCGACGGCGATGGCGGCCGTGACGCAGGGGGCAACGGCGGTGGCCGTGGTCCGCGTCGCGATGGCGGCGGCAACGGCGGCGGCGAGCGTGCTGCACGCACCGACGGCGACAAGGCTCCGGAGTTCGCACCGGCATTCCTGACCGGCGATCGCGACTAAGCCTTTACGGCCTAACGGCAGTGATGGAGGGGCTCGGGAAACCGGGCCCCTTTCTCATGTCAGGCTCGCTTTGCCCCGTTATGCCTTGAGAACATGACTTATATTGGAACGGAGCGGCATGCCGGATGTTCGAACCGGTATGAACGCCATTGCGAAGTCCGTTATCCTCGTCGTCGATGACGATGCCCTCGTCCGGGTCCATTCCAACCTCGCGCTGGAGGATGCCGGCTATGAAGTCGTCGAAGCCAGCAACGCGGCCGACGCCTTGGCGAAGCTCGAAGAGCGGCCCGATATCGCCGCGCTGTTTACCGATGTCCGCATGCCCGGAGACCTGAACGGCATCGACCTTGCCAATGCCGTTCACGCGCAGCGCCCCGATATCGCGATCCTGGTCACGTCGGGTGCCGACAACGGCACCACCGAGGCGCTGCCCAAGGCCGCGCGGTTCGTGCAGAAGCCCTATACCGGCGCACAACTCAGCAAGCTTCTGCAACTCTGAGCAGTTAACGGACTGGAAGAGTATTCAGGATCTTACATCTACTAGTCTAGGCAATCCTCATTCGTCATGAGTATTGCCCGTTATCAGTATTAGGGCCATCGTCCGTCGCTTGAGCATCGACTCGCGGGGGCGGTCCAATGGCATCGTTAAATAGTGTACGGCCTGCGCAACGGAATGTCGTCGCGAGCGAGCGTCGCTTCTTCCTCGGCATGGCGATAGCGATCGCCGTCACGGTGATCTTCGGCTTCACGCTGAATGCAGCGCGGATGAACTGGACGTTTCTCGAACTGCCCTTGCAAGTTCATCTGCATGCCGCCGCCTTCCTGGCGTGGATCATTCTCTACGTCGTGCAGAACTGGCTGGTCGTTCGGGGATTGATCACTTGGCATCGACAACTCGGCGTACTCGGCGCCGTTATCGCAGCGTCGATGGTCGTGCTGGGCATCGTCACCACCGTCGCGGCGATCCAGCAGCACCGCGTACCGCCATTCTTTCCGCCTGGGATCTTCCTCGTGCTAGATGTGCTGGGGGTGATCGGGTTTGGCATTCTGACCGCCTGGGCGATAGCGCTGCGGAAACAGGCGGCGTGGCACAAGCGACTGATGTTGTGCGGCACGATCCTGGTCATGTCTCCGGCGCTCGGGCGGATCCTGCCGATGCCGCTGCTTGGCCAGTTCGCGCCGCTCGCGGTGTTCGCGTCGATGGCGGTGTTCGTCATCGCAGGGATGATCTCCGACTTGCGCCTGCGCGGGAAGATACATCCGGCCTATTACTGGGGTGGCGGGGTGCTGGTCGTGACCAACGTGCTGGTCGGTCCGCTCGGCTTCAGCCCGCCGGTGTTGCGACTGGTCGAGCGCCTTGCTGCCTGATCGGAGCTGCGTGATGAGACCAAGTGTCGGGTTAGTGGGGAGCTTCTGTTGCTCGGTGCCCCCCGTACCGCCGGTGTCCACTTCTGTTGCCCGGTGTGGCCCGAACCGCGCTTTCGTCCGTATAACTTAGGTCGTTAGACCGTCAGTTATGCGGCAATTGCGAGTGCTTCGTTATCGTTGGCACTTGTGTATGGGCCGTTGCGGTGGTCCCATTCCGAGCGAAACATAGCGTCGTTGAACACACGTCGATCCTAGTTCGACCCCGTCATCGTCCCCCTCTTGCGAAGAGGGCGGTGGTGGAGTCGCCGGGTACTGCCCCCGGGTCCGCTGTGTCTATGACACGCCACGGTTTATCGCCATAGCCGCCAAGAGAAGATTCCCCCGACGGCATGACCGATATAGGGGGGCCGCATCGATCTGAAAAGCCCGGCCAAATGAAAAGACTGGCGCCGTGGCGCGACCTGCCCCGGATAAATCTCCGATGGGTTAGCACACAGCGTGCCAAACCGCCTTCCGCTCGCCACAAAGCGCGTGCATAGCAACCTGCATTATGTTGACGCAGCGCTCCCGCTACGCGCTCCGCGCGATGATCTTCCTTGGCGGCGCCCCCGTCGGTGGCCCTCCCATCCCGATGACGCGGATCGCCGCCGAGGCGAACGTGCCGCGCAAATTCCTCGAGCTGATCCTCGCCGACCTGCGCGAGTCCGGCCTGTTGCACAGCCATCGCGGCAAGATGGGCGGCTATCGCCTCTCGCGGCCGAGCCATCTGATTTCGCTTGGCGAGATCATCCGGATCATCGAGGGCCCGCTCGCACTTGTCCCGTGCGTCAGCCGCACGGCGTACCGGCCGTGCCTCGACTGCAAGAGCGAAGCCGACTGCGCGATCCGCTATGCGATGATGCGCGTGCGCGACGAGACTGCGCGGATTCTGGATGGGACGAGCCTGGCGGATGCGAACGCCGAGGATCTGGTAGCGGCTTAGGCTTTCCTTCTCCCCTCGGGGAGAAGGTGGCGCGGCAGCGTCGGATGAGGGGGAGTTGGGATCCCGTCCCGAGCCTCAGGCCCCTCACCCTTCCGTCGCCTACGGCTCCTCCCTCCCTCTCCCCGGCGGGGAGAGGGACAAGGCGATCACCCCCGCGCCTTCAACTCGTCGCGGATCTCGCGAAGCAGCGCGATCTCGACCGGCTCCGGCGCAGGTGCGACGACAACCGCCTCTTCCTCGCGCTTCAACCGCGCCGTCTCGCGCTCGATCAGCGCCGCCGTCCGGTTCACCACGCGCAGGATCATGAAGATGATACCCGCGACGATCACGAAATTGACCAGCTGCGTCGCGAACGCGCCATAGCCGAGCAGCGGCACGCCCGCCTTCTTCAACGCCGCGTAATCGCTCAGCGAGCCCGCATAGTTCGCCGGCACCGGCCCCATCCGCCAGAAATAGCTCGAGAAATCGAGCCCGCCGAAGATCTTGCCGATCACCGGCATCAGCACGTCGTCGGTCAGCGACGTGACGATCTTGCCGAACGCCGCACCGATGATCACCGCGATGGCGAGATCGAGCACGTTGCCGCGCATGATGAACGCCTTGAATTCCTTGAGCAATGCCGCCCCCTTCTGTTGCCAGCCCAAGGCTAACCGCCGATTTCGGTTTCGCCAACCCTGCGGACTGTCCTATGAGGGTGACACAGGTATTCAGGAGAGCCCCGATGTCACGTGCCCCAATCGCCCGCGGTACCGCCGCGATCCTCCTCGCATCGGCGCTGGCCGGGTGCGGGATCAACAGCATTCCGACCGCGGAAGAGAACGCGAAGGCACGCTGGGCCGACGTCCAGAACAATTATCAACGCCGCGCCGACCTGATCCCCAACCTCGTCGCGACCGTGAAGGCGGCGGGCGCGCAGGAGAAGGATATCCTCGTCCAGGTGACACAGGCGCGCTCGGCTGCGAACTCGGTCCAGGTTTCGGCAGCCGATCTCTCCGATCCGGCGAAGATGGAGCAGTATCAGCGCGTCCAGGGTGCCGTCGGCGTATCGCTCCAGCGCTTGCAGGAAGCGTATCCTGAGTTGAAGAGCCAGGCCAACTACACCACGCTGATGAGCCAGCTCGAGGGCACCGAGAACCGCATCACGATCGCGCGGCGCGATTACAACGGCGCGGTGCAGGCGTATAATACCAAGATCCGCACCTTCCCCGACGCGGTCGGCGCGAAGATCTTCTATGGCGCCAAGCCGATGGTGCCGTTCGCGGCGACCACGCCGGGTGCCGAGACCGCACCGACGGTGAACTTCGGCAACGCGAGCTGATCCGCGCGTCATGCTCCGCCATCTCCTGACGCTCGCGTTCGCGGTGCTGCTGGGAAGCAATGCTTCGACCGCGCAGACGCTTCCCAAGTTCACCGGCTTCGTCGTCGACGCCGCGAACGTCATCCCGCCCGATCAGGAAGCGGCGCTGACCAAGCGGCTCGACGACCTGCAAAGGACGACCGGCAACCAGCTGGTGGTCGCGACGGTGTCCGATCTCGAAGGCTATCCGATCGAGGATTACGGCAATCGCCTGCTGCGGAGCTGGGGCGTCGGGCTGAAGGATGCGAACAACGGCGCGATCCTGCTGGTCGCGCCGAACGACCGGAAGGTGCGGATCGAGGTCGGCTATGGGCTTGAGCCGGTGCTGACCGACGCGTTCTCCAGCGTCGTCATCAACCAGCAGATCCTGCCGCGTTTCAAGGCGGGGGACATCCCGGGCGGGATCGTCGCGGGGACCAACGCGGTGGCAGACCAGCTTGCGCTGCCCGATGCGGAGGCGCGCGCGAAGGTTACGGCGGCGGCGGCGGAGTATGACAAGACGCATCGTCGCTCGAACTCGGGTGGCGGCGGCGTGCCGATCGGGCTGATCTTCTTTGGCATCGTCCTGGCGGCGATCGTCATTCCGATGATCTCGCGGCGGGCCGGCGGCAAGCATTACGTCGATGGCGGCAACCGGAGCGGCGGCAGCGGCGCCTTGCCGATCGTGTTGTGGAGCATCGCCGACGCGATGACCCGTGGCGGCGGCGGTGGCGGCGGCGGAAGCTGGGGCGGTGGCGACGACAGCGGTGGTGGCGGCTGGGGCGGCGGTGGTTTCGGCGGCGGCGGCGGGGGATCCGGCGGCGGCGGCGGCGCATCGGGGGGATGGTGACATGCGATTGAGCGACACCGACCACGACCGCGTCACCGCGGCGGTCACGCAGGCGGAAACCGAGACGACCGGCGAGATCGTCACGATCGTCGCGCGGCAGTCGGATGCGTATCACGACGTGTCGATGCACTGGGGCGTGCTGGCGATGCTGCTGACGCTGGCGCTGCTCGCGTACCACCCGGTCGCGGCGGACCATATCTACGCGCTGGTCGATCCCTGGCAGGCGGCACCGCAGGGTGCGCTGTACGTGGTCGCGCTGGTGCTAGTGACCTTGGTGTTCCTGGCGGTGCGGCTGGTGCTGGCGTGGACGCCGGCGCGGCTCGCGCTGACGCCGGGTGCGACCAAGGCGCGGCGCGTGCGGCGGCGGGCTTTGCTCCTGTTCCGTGCGGGTGCCGAGAAGCGGACCAAGGGCTCGACCGGCGTACTGCTGTACCTGTCGCTGGCCGAGCACCGCGCGGAGATCATCGCCGACGATGCGATCCATTCGCGCGTGCCGAACGAAACCTGGGGCGCAGCTATGGCAGCGGTACTCGCCGGCGTGCGCGACGATCGTCCCGGCGACGGGATGGCGGATGCAGTCGCGCAGATCGGCGCGGTGCTCGCCGAACATTTCCCGCGGACCGGTGCGCCGGTAAACGAACTTCCGGACAGGCTGATCGAACTATGAGCAAGACCGTATGGGCCGGGAAATTCCTGACCGTGCAGACCGAGGGCACGTGGGAATTCGCCGCGCGCCAAGGCGAGATCGCGGCGGCGGTGATCGTCGCTATCGACGACGGCGACGTGATCCTGGTGGAGCAGTTCCGCGTGCCGCTCGGGCGCGCGTGCCTAGAGCTGCCGGCGGGGCTGGTCGGTGACGAGACCGCGGGCGAGAGTGTCGCGGTCGCTGCCGGCCGCGAGCTGGAGGAAGAAACCGGCTACCGCGCGAAGGCAATCGAGGATCTGGGGGTGTTCTATTCGTCGCCCGGGATGACGTCGGAATGCTTCACGCTAGCCCGCGCGACCGGGCTGACGAAGGTGAGCGATGGCGGCGGCGATGGCGACGAGAACATCACCGTGCACCGCGTGGCGCTTGCCGACGTGCCGGCGTTCGTGGCCGAGAAGCGGAAGGCGGGCGTGGCGATCGATACCAAGATGCTGCTGATCCTGGCTGGGTCGATCCTCTAACCAAGACCTGTTTCCCCGCGAAGGCGGGGACCCAGACTGGGCTCCCGCCTTTGCGGGAGAACAAGGAGGTGCGGGAGGGCCTAGCGCCGCTCCCGCGGGCTTACTTGAAGTTGTCGGCGTAGCTCTGCAGCTTCAGCGTCTTCTGCGGCGCCGGCACGACCGTGTAGCCGAACCCCTCGCGCTCGCAGTGCGCGATCGCCGCCTCGGCGGTCGGGAACAGCAGGCGCAGCTGGTCGCGGGTGTCGCCGCTGCCGGCCCATCCGGTGAGCGGGTCGGGGCGCTTGGGCTCCGAAGGTTCGAATTCGAGCTGCCAGGCGTCGGTCCGGTGCTTGCCGGACTGCATGGCGTTCTTGGGGCGCTGAAAGATACGGGCGGTTGGCATGAGACCCCCTTATCGCGAACCGGCGGCCCTTGCATCCGCCTTTTTCGTGCGCAGCGTCGCCGACGCCGCGGCGGGGTCGTCGGGCCACGGATGCTTGGGGTAGCGCCCGCGCATTTCCTTAGCCACCGCGGTCCAGCTGCCCGCCCAGAATCCGGTGAGATCTCGCGTCGTCTGGATCGGACGGCCGGCGGGCGATGTGAGGCTCAGCACTAGCGGTACGCGGGCCTCGCCGATCACCGGGTGGACCGCGAGGCCGAACAGGGCTTGCACGCGGAGTTCGACCCGGGGGCCACCTTCGGCTGCGTAGTCGATCTCGTGTGTGCTGCCGGCGGGGCTGGTGAAATCGGGCGGCGCGAGGCGGTTGATCGTCTGCATCGCGTCCCAGCCGAGCAGGTTGCGCAGCGCTTCGGCAAGCGCGCCGGGGGCGATCGCTTCGAGTCGGCGTTTGCCGGTCAGAAGCGGGGCTAGCCATCCGTCGGCGCGGTCGAGAAGGGTAGCGTCGTCGAGCGGTACGCCGGCATAGGCGGCACGGTCGCGCAGGGCCTGGGCGCCGTCGCTCCACGGTAGCAGCGCAAGGCCGTGCTCGCGGACGCCGTTGATCAGCGCGGCGAGAATCGCGTCAGGGTCCGCGCCGCTGTCGGGGCCGCTGGAAAGACGGATCGCGCCGAGACGACGTTCCCGGAGGGCCTGGATGCCGCCGGTTATGGGGTCGAACGTGACGGTGCGGCGGGAGTCGATGCGGTCGGCGAAGAGGGTTTCGACGGTGGTTTGGTCGATCGCCACGGCGGAGAGAATGCGCGCGCCGGCGGCCGAGCCTTGCGTGTCGGCGACGGCGAGCCATTCCGAGCGGGCGAGTGGCGAGGTCGGGTCGAGCTTGAACCCGCGGCCGCCGACCGAGGCCCAGGTTTCGCCGGATGCATCGCGGCGTCGTGCGACGCGGTCGGGGAAGCCAAGCGCGACACAAATTTCTGCCCCCCTTCCGCTTGCGGGAGGGGTCGGGGGAGGGGCTGACCCAGCATTGCCGTGCTCTTGGGGTATGTCGCGCCCTCCCCCGACCCCTCCCGCAAGCGGGAGGGGAGCCAGGCGCGCCCAGCGATCGGCCATCGCTCTTGCCGCTTGCGCCTTGGCCCCACGTTCGGTTTTCCAGCGGCGGAGGCGGGTTTCCAGGTCGACGTCCTGTCCACCAATACCGCGTTCGCCTAGCAGGACCGCGATTTGTGCCGCTGTGTTTGCCAAGCCCCGCTCCCCCGCTCGCAGGAGCATGTGCGCCAGTCTCGGCGGCATCAGGAGTTTCGCGATCGCGCGGCCATGCGACGTCGGACGACCGTCTTCGATCGCTTCCAGCGTCGTCAGTCGCGCAATCGCCTCGTCGATCGCGGCGGCGGGGGGCGGGTCGATCCAGCGGAGGTCTCGCGGATCGCCGACGCCCCAGAGTGCGCAAGCCAGCACCAGCGCGGACAGGTCCGCCTCCAAGATTTCGGGCGGATCGTAGCGCGGGAGGCCAGCGGTGGCGGCCTCTTCCCACAGGCGGTACGCTATGCCCGGCCCGAGGCGCGCGGCGCGGCCAGCGCGTTGGGTCACCGCGGCTTGGCTCGCGCGTTCCGTTACCAGCCGTGTCATGCCGGCGGCGCGGTCGTACCTCGGGCGTCTGGCGAGGCCGGAGTCGACGACGATGCGGATGCCGTCGAGCGTCAGGCTGGTCTCAGCGATGCTAGTGGCGAGCACGACTTTCCGCCGGCCGTCCGGTTCGGGGAGAATCGCGGCGCGCTGCGCTGCGGGGTCGAGGCTGCCGTGGAGTTCGTGCAGGACAATGCCGTCGGGGAGGTTGGCGAGGCGATCGGCGGTCCGTTCGATCTCCGCAACGCCGGGGAGGAAGGCGAGCACGCCGCCCTCCGCTTCGCCGAGTGCGCGGCGGATCGCGGCGGCGACCGAGTCCTCGATGCGGAGTTCGGCTTGGCGACCGATGTGGCGGAGGGTGAGTGGGTAGCTGCGGCCTTCGCTTTCGATGACGGGGGCGCCGTCCATCAATGCCGCGAACCGCGCACCGTCGAGCGTTGCGGACATCGCGACGATACGGAGGTCGGGGCGGAAACCGGCTTGGACGTCCAGCGCCAGCGCGAGGCCGAAATCGCCGTCGAGGCTGCGTTCGTGGACTTCGTCGAAAAGAACCGCGGACACGCCGGCGAGTTCTGGGTCGGCTTGGATGCGGGCGACGAAGATGCCTTCGGTGATCACCGTGACGCGGGTGGCGGCGGAGCGCTTGCTGTCCATGCGGGTGGCGTAACCGAAGGTCTGGCCGACGGGTTCGCCCGCGGTGGAGGCCATGCGTTCGGCGGCGGCGCGGGCGGCCAAGCGACGGGGGGATAGGAGGAGAATCTCGTCCGTGCACCAGGGTTCGGTGAGGAGGGCCGGCGCTACCGCGGTGGTCTTGCCGGCGCCCGGGGGGGCGACGAGGACTGCCGAAGTTCGATCGCGGAGCTTGGCAAGGAGATCGGGGAGTACGGCTAGGATCGGGAGCGGCGGCGGGGTCATGCGCGCCTGCTGCCACAGTAGCGAAGTTCGCGACAGGTTTTGCTTGGGCAGTCCCTTGGGAAGGTGCGATTTCAAACCAACGATTGCGCGCTTTCGATCCTTCCCCGCCAGGGGGAGGTGGCAGGCGCTTGCCTGACGGAGGGGGCGGTAAGCGACAACCTCAGCTCCGTGTCCTCCCCCTCCGTCACCTTCGGTGCCACTTCCCCCTGGCGGGGGAGGATCGTTCGAGCTCACGGACGTCGATGGCTTACCTACCCGCCAACAGCACCGCCCCGGCGAAGGCCGGGGTCTAATTGGGAAACGGCACTGACTGCTGTTGCGCTCCGTTATTGCCGCCTCTCCGATTGGGCCCCGGCCTCCGCCGGGGTGGTGGGCATATCCGGACGGGCCGGGCACCAGACGAGTTGATCGCTGCCGAACGCGTTGCGACAGCCCGCCCCGCCCCCATCCCACCGAAGGCTGGCAAGCGCCCGCGAACCTGCTAGACGCTGCGGCAGTAATCATGGCGTCCTATCCCTCCCCCACCTCGACGACGGCGACAGGCCGCACTTTCGACCGGCTGCGCGGCAGGGTAGCGCGCGCCTGGGCGAGTCGGTGGACCAAGGCGGCATTGGCGCTGGTGGTACTCGGCTTCGTCGCGATCTTCGCATTCTGGTTCGCGGTTATGCGCGACCTGCCTTCCGTGGATACGTTGCGCACCTATGAGCCACCGCTGCCGACCAACGTGCGCGGGATCGATGGCGCGCCGATCCACAGCTACGCGCGCGAACGGCGCGTGGAACTCAGCTATGCCGAATATCCGCCGCTGCTGGTGAAGGCGTTCCTCGCCGCCGAGGACAAGTCGTTCTTCGAGCATCACGGCGTCGATTATCCCGGCCTCGCCGGCGCGGTGTACGATTATGCGACCAAGCTCGGCACCGGCAAGCGCGCCAAGGGCGGCTCGACGATCACCCAGCAGGTCGCCAAGAACCTGTTGATCGGCAACGCCTATTCGCCGTCGCGCAAACTGCGCGAGGCGGTGCTGGCGTACAAGATCGAGGATACGCTGACCAAGGAGCAGATCCTCGAGCTGTATCTCAACCAGATCGCGCTCGGGCGTAATGCGTTCGGCGTCGAGGCGGCGAGCCATGCGTATTTCGACAAGGAACTCGACCAGCTCGATCTCGCGCAGATGGCGTATCTCGCGATCCTGCCCAAGGGTCCGTCGAACTACGATCCGGTGCGCAACACCGAGAAGGCGATGACGCGGCGCAACTATGTGCTCAACCGTATGCTCGACAACGGCTTCATCACGCGCGCGCAGCATGACCAGGCGAATGCCGAGCCGCTCGGCGCGGTGATGCGCCGCACGCCGAAGTTCGAAAGCGTCGGCGGCTATTTCGTCGAGGAAGTCCGTCGCCAGCTGATGGCGAAATTCGGCGAGAACGCGAAGGACGGCCCGTACAGCGTGTATTCGGGCGGACTGTGGGTGCGGACCTCGTTCGACGCGAAGCTGCAGGATCTCGCGCAGCAAGCCTTGCGTGATGGTCTGGTGCGGTTCGACAGCGGGCGCGGCTGGAACGGGCCGATCCGTCATGTCGAGATCGAGGACGACAACTGGCTCCAGCCGTTGCTCAACAGCAATATCGCGCTCGATTACCGCGATTGGGTCGCGGCGATCGTGACGGCCAAGGACGGCAACGCCTGGAGCCTCGGCTTCCGCACCGGCAAGACCGGCACGCTGCCGCGCTATGCGGCGCAGATGCCGGTGCGCGGCAAGGGCGGCAACGCGTTCGGCGCGATCAAGGTCGGCGACATCATTGCGGTGGCGCCGGACGGTGGCGAATTCTCGCTGCGGGCGATCCCGAAGGTCTCGGGCGCGTTCGTCGTGGAGGAACCCTCGTCAGGCCGCGTGCTGGCGATGCAGGGCGGCTTCGACGACCGGTTGCAAGCGTTCAACCGCGCGACTCAGGCGATGCGCCAGCCGGGTTCGACGATCAAGCCGATCGTCTATTCCGCCGCGCTCGACAATGGCATGACGCCTGCGTCGATCATCATCGACGGGCCATTCTGCGTCTATCAGGGCGCGCGGCTCGGGCAGAAATGCTTCCGCAACTTCGGCAATTCGCGCGGGTCAGGCCCCCACACGATGCGCTGGGGTATCGAGCAGTCGCGCAACCTCATGACGGTGCGCGCCGCCGCGCAGACCGGCATGCCCAAGGTGGTCGCGACGATCAAGAAGATGGGCGTCGGCGATTACGCGCCCTATCTCTCCTACGCGCTCGGCGCCGGCGAGACGACCGTCGGGCGGATGGTCAACGCGTATTCGATCCTGGCCAACAACGGCAAGGGCGGCCCGCCGTCACTGATCGACTTTGTCCAGGATCGCCACGGCAAGGTGATCTGGCCCGAGAACTGGCGGCCGTGCGATCGCTGCAACGCGCCCGACTGGGACGGCAAGCCGATGCCGCGGCCGATCACGCGCCAGCGTCAGGTGCTCGACGCGATGACGGCGTACCAGATGGTCCACATCACAGAAGGCGTCGTCCAGCGCGGCACCGCGGTGACGTTGCGCGATCTCGACCGGCCGATGTTCGGCAAGACCGGCACCAATAATGGCCCGACCGATGTGTGGTTCGTCGGCGGCACGCCGCAGTTCGTCGGCGGGCTGTACATCGGGTTCGACACGCCGAAGAACCTCGGGGGCGCGGCACAGGGCGGCACGCTCGCCGCGCCGATCTTCAAGCAGTTCGCGGTCAAGGCGTATGAGGATCTGCCCAAGCTGCCGTTCCGCGCGCCGGCGGGGATCCGCATGGTCCGGATCGATCGCGGCAGCGGCCGGCCGGTCTATGGCACGTGGCCCGATACGAGCGATCCCAAGCCCGCGGTGATCTGGGAAGCGTTCAAGCCCGAGAGCGAACCGCGGCGTGCCGCGCGACGCTCGGATGCCGCTCCTACTGCTGCCACGACGACCGCGGTGAAGAAGGCCGAAGCCCCGCGCGACAGCGATTTCTTGCAAAGACAAGGCGGAATCTACTAGCGCGCTTATATAGACGTCATCCCGGCGTCCGCCGGAGACCCGCCCCGCTCGCTTGGGACGGTGATCCCGGCCTCCGCTGGGACGACGAAATTTCCCCGGCCTTCGCCGGGGCGGCGGAATTTTTGGAGAATATCATGCGCGCCGAAGCGCAGGCTCACGTAGACACCATCAACGACGCGCTGGCGCTGCTGCGCCGCTTCCTCGACTGGGACCGCGCGCTGCGTCGTCTCGACGAGCTGAACGCGCGCGTCGAGGATCAGGCGCTCTGGTCCGATCCCAAGGCCGCGCAGGAGGTGATGCGCGAGCGTCGTCGTCTCGACGAGGCGATAAGCGCGACGCGCGCGATCCAGAGCGAGCTGTCGGACACGTCTGAGCTGATCGAGATGGCCGAGGCCGAGGGCGATACCGAGATGGAAGCGGACGGCGTTGCGTCGCTCGCCGAACTCGCCGCGCGTGCGGACAAGGACAAGATCAAGGCGTTGCTCGCGGGCGAAGCCGACGCGAACGACACCTATATCGAGGTCAACGCCGGCGCCGGCGGGACCGAAAGCCAGGACTGGGCGGGCATGCTCAGCCGGATGTATTCGCGCTGGGGCGAGCGCCACGGTCTGAAGGTCGAGCTGGTCGACCAGCATTCGGGCGAGCAGGCGGGGATCAAGTCCGCCACGCTGCTGCTCAAGGGCGAGAACGCGTACGGTTACGCGAAGACCGAAAGCGGCGTGCACCGGCTCGTCCGGATCAGCCCCTACGATTCGGCGGCGCGGCGGCACACCTCGTTTGCCAGCGTCTGGGTGTATCCGGTCGTCGACGACAATATCGAGGTCGAATACAACGAGAGCGACCTGCGCATCGACACGTATCGCGCGTCGGGCGCCGGCGGCCAGCACATCAACACGACCGATTCGGCGGTGCGCATCACGCACATCCCGACCGGGATCGTCGTGCAGTGCCAGAACCAGCGTTCGCAGCACAAGAACAAGGCCGAGGCGTACAACCAGCTCCGCGCGCGTCTGTACGAGCGTGAACTGGCGATCCGCGAGACTGCGGCGAATGCCGAGAATGCCGGCAAGACCGATATCGGCTGGGGTCACCAGATCCGCAGCTACGTTCTCCAGCCGTACCAGATGGTGAAGGACCTGCGCACCGGCGTGGTCTCGACCAGCCCGTCGGACGTGCTCGACGGCGACCTCGAGATGTTCATGGCGGCGGCGCTGTCGCAGCGCGTGACCGGCGAGGCCGTCGAGGTGGAGGACGTCGATTGAGCTTGCGGGGTGTCCTTGCCCTGATGGTCCTGCCGATGCTTGCGCTATGCGCGTGTGACGGCAGCAAGCCACTGATCAAGCGCGAGCCCAAGGAACCGGTGTTCCCCGCCGCCGACCGTCCGGTCGCGTCGATCGTCTCGACGCGCTGGTCGAACGAGGAAGCGCGCGACCGGCTGAACGAGGCCGGCGAGGTCATGAACAAGGGCGAGATCCGCAAGGGTATGACGGTCGCGGATATCGGCGCGGGCGAAGGCTATTACACGATCCGTCTCGCGGCGCGCGTCGGCAAGGATGGTCGCGTGCTCGCCGAGGACATCATCCCGGCGGTGCGCGACCAGCTCGCCGAACGCGTCGCGCGCGAGGATCTGGCGAACGTGAGCGTGAAGCTGGGCGAGGCGAACGATCCGAAACTGCCCGAGGCGAGCTTCGACCGGGTGCTGATGGTGCATATGTACCACGAGATCGAGCAGCCGTATGAGTTCCTTTGGCGGTTGCGGCCGTCGCTGAAGCCCGACGGGCTGGTGGTGGTGGTCGATGCGAACCGGCCGACGCAGAACCACGGCACGCCGCCGGCGCTGCTGAAGTGCGAGTTCGCGGCGGTCGGGTATACGCAGGTGGATACCGACGACATGCCCTCTGCGGGCGGGTACATCGCGACGTTCCGCGCTAACGGGCCGCGGCCGGCGCCGGAAGCGATCCGGGCGTGCCGGCTGGGGTGAGCTTTGGTTCGGGCCGTTACCGATCCAGATGCACCACCCCGGCGGAGGCCGGGGCCCAATTGGAAAGGTCGCAGTAACAGCGAACTGCGTGTCGTTGGCAACGTCCCCCAATTGGGCCCCGGCCTTCGCCGGGGTGGTGGAATTGGGAACAAGCGCTCCTCACACCCACGCCAATCCCGCAAACTTGAGAAGCCATCGCCCGCAACCCGACGGCAGCCCACGCTTCCTTGTTCTCCCGCGAAGGCGGGAGCCCAGTCCGGGTCCCCGCCTTCGCGGGGAAACAAGCTTTTGTGTCGTCAACTAGCAGACGCCCCCCATCTCGGTGATGTCCGCCACAGGTTCGATAGGAATCGATGCGACAAGTCAGACGATCCCCATCGCTCGCAAACTCGTCACCTCGTCCCCCGCGATCACCAGGTGATCGATCAAAACCACTTCCAACGTCCGCAACCCAACGGCCAGTGCCCGCGTGAACGCCACATCGCGCGCACTCGGCGTAGCATCCCCGCTCGGATGGTTGTGCGCGATGATCACCCCGTAAGCCCCGAACGCCAACGCATCCACCGCGACCGTCCGGATCGGGATCGCCACCTGATCCCGCCCCCCGACGACAGGCCGCATCCCGAGAAGCCTCCGATTCGGATCAAGATACGCGACCGCGACTGTCTCTACCGTGGCATCACGTAAGCCAGCGAACAGCGCGCGCGCCGTCTTGAGGTCGGTGATACGAGGGGATGGTACGGGTGGCGGCGGCACATACCCGACTGCGTCGGCGCGCGGGCGGCTGCACGCGCAACCGCGTCCACATCGGCTTGAGCCGCCGCCACTACGCCGCTACGCCCCCCGCATGCGCCAATATCTAGACCTCATGGACCGCGTGCTCTCGACCGGCGTCGAGACGATGGACCGCACCGGCACCGGCACGCTCAGCGTGTTCGGCGCGCAGATGCGGTTCGATCTCGCGCAGGGCTTCCCCGTGCTCACCACCAAGAAGCTTCACCTTCGCTCGATCATCGTCGAACTTCTGTGGTTCCTCCGCGGCGACACCAACGTCCGCTGGCTGCAAGAGCGTAAAGTCGCGATCTGGGACGAATGGGCGGACGAGGACGGCGATCTCGGCCCGGTCTACGGAAAGCAATGGCGCGACTGGGTTGCTGCGGACGGCCGCCACATCGACCAGATCGCCGAGCTGATCGGCCAGATCAAGACCAACCCCGCCTCGCGCCGCCAGATCGTCAGCGCGTGGAACCCGGGCGACCTTCACGCGATGGCGCTCGCGCCGTGCCACTGCCTCTTCCAGACGCACGTCGCCAACGGCAGGCTCTCGCTCCAGCTCTACCAGCGCTCGGGCGACATCTTCCTCGGCGTGCCGTTCAACATCGCCAGCTACGCGCTGCTCACGCACATCCTCGCGCAGCAATGCGGGCTCGAGGTCGGCGAGTTCATCTGGACCGGCGGCGATTGCCACCTCTATTCGAATCATCTGGAGCAGGCGCAACTGCAACTGACCCGCTCGCCGGGGCCTCTCCCGCGCCTTGAGATTTTGCGGAAGCCGGACTCGATCGACGCGTACGAGTATGAGGATTTCGTCCTCCACGACTACGTCGCGCAGGCGCACATCAAGGCCCCCGTAGCGGTCTGAACAGGGAGCGACCCCGCGGCAGCGCCGCGCGACCGAATCGCAATAGGAACCGCCCGTCCGCTGTGCGGTTCAGATGCGCATGGATATCACACAGCTCATTCTCGACGAACACGCGCAGCAGCGCGCATTGTTCGCTCAGATCGATTCGATCGACGCCACGGACACCGAGGCGCTGTCGGCTCTATGGACTCGCCTCAAGAACCTGCTCGACGCGCATGCCGAGGCCGAGGAGCGCTTCTTCTACCCGCGGCTGATGAAGATCGGCACCGGTGGCAACGATGCCGACTCGGCCGCCGAGGAGACCGAGGACGCGATTGAGGATCACAACGACATTCGCGAGACGGGCGAGGCGGTCGACAAGCACCCGGTCGGCTCGGACGCCTGGTTCGAAGCGGTCGGCGAGTGCAACAAGGCGAACAGCGATCACCTGGCTGAGGAAGAGCGCCAGGGCCTGACCGACTTCCGCAAGCATGCGACGCTGGAGGAACGGCACGAGCTCGGCGTGCGGTTTGCGGCGTTCGAGGCGAATCACCTGAACGGGGTGAAGGTCGTCGAGAAGGATCCCGAGGCGTATGTGAAGGAACACGCGCCGGGTTGAGCCACACGGTTTATCTACCACCCCGGCGAAGGCCGGGGCCCAATTGGAAAGGTCGGAGTAACAGGGCGCGGCGTCCATCAGCAGCGTTTCCCAATTGGGCCCCGGCCTCCGCCGGGGTGGTTGCTCGTTAGGCGGAGTATGCCGACTTAAACGGAAGTGTAGCCCCCCTTCCCTCATTCCGGCATGACCGAAACATGATCACCTTCTACCTCGCCCGCGCTACCAACGGCGTCATCGGCCGTGACGGCCAGCTACCCTGGCGCATCCCCGCCGACCTCAAGCGCTTCAAGGCGCTGACGATGGGCAAGCCGATGGTGATGGGGCGCAAGACGTTCGAGAGCTTCCCGAGCCCCCTCCCCGGCCGCCGACATATCGTTCTCACCCGCGGCGACTGGACGGCTCCAGGCGCCGAGGTCGCGCATTCGGTCGAGGAAGCGCTGGCGATGGCGGGCGATGACGTCGCAGTCATCGGTGGCGCACAGATTTATGCGCAGTTGCTCCCCCATGCGGACCGGATCGAACTGACCGAAGTCCATGACGAACCCGAGGGCGACGCTGTGGTCCCCGCGTTTGAGGGCTGGCACGAAATCGCCCGCGAGGACCACCCAGGCGAACAGCAACGGCCCGCTTTCAGCTTCGTCACCCTCAACCGCGCCTAAGACGTGTTCTCCCGCGAAGGCGGGAGCCCAGGCTGGACTCCCGCCTTCGCGGGAGAACAGGGAGTTGCGGGAGACGACCGCACGGAAGGACTATCGCCTTTCGCGGCGGCTGGTTACTGAACCGCGCATGCAGCGGCTCGACGGCGGCGCGTCCATTCCTTCGCATCTCGCGAACGGGATCGTCGCGCTGGGCAATTTCGATGGATTCCACCTCGGTCACCAGGCGGTGGTCGCGCGCGCGATCGCCTGGGCCAAAGCCGAGGGCCGCCCCGCGCTGGTGGCGACGTTCGATCCCCATCCGGTCCGGCATTTCCGCCCCGACACCGCGCCATTCCGCCTCACCACACTCGACCAGCGCGAGCGGCTGTTCGCGGACGCCGGCGCCGACGCGATGGTGGTGTTCCATTTCGACGGCGATCTTGCCGCGCTGACCGCCGAGGAGTTCATCGCCCAGCGGCTCGAGGACAATCTCCGCATCGGCGGCGTCGTCACCGGCGAGGACTTCACCTTTGGCAAGGGCAAAGCCGGCACCGTCCACACGCTTGCCTCGCGCGGCCCGGTCCACGGGTTCCGCGCGGAGACCGTCGGCGCGGTCGCGCTGAACGGCGAGACCGTCTCGTCCACGCGCATCCGCGACGCCTTGCGCAGCGGCGACATGGCGACCGCGACGCGCCTGCTCACCCGGCCGTTCGCGATCGAGGGCGTGGTGCAGCACGGCGACAAGCTGGGCCGGACGATCGGCTATCCGACCGCCAATCTCGACATGGGCAATTACCTTCGGCCAGCGTACGGGATTTATGCGGCGACCGGGCGGCTGGACGACGGCCGCGTGCTGAAGGGCGCCGCCAACCTCGGCATCCGCCCGAGCTTCGATCCGCCGAAGGAATTGCTGGAGCCGTATTTCTTCGACTTCTCGGAGGATCTGTACGGCCGTCGCGTCGAGGTTTCGCTGGTCGAGTATCTCCGCCCGGAGGCGAAGTTCGACAGTCTCGAAGCGCTGACGACGCAGATGAATGCCGACTGCGCGCGGGCCCGGGCGATCCTCGGTTGACTTCCCCCCTCCCTGAAAGGGAGGGGTCGGGGGTGGGTCGGCCGGTTGGCGGACGTGACGGCAATTCCGAACCAACCCACCCCCAGCCCTTCCCTTCCAGGGAGGGGAGCAAGAGCGGGACAGGGATGGCAACGCGGCAAGCTACCGGCTACAGCCCGGCCCACTTATGACCGATACTCCTGCGCCCGCCCGCGATTACCGCGACACCGTCTTCCTGCCGAAGACCGACTTCCCGATGAAGGCGGGCCTCGCCGCCAAGGAGCCGGCGATCCTGGAGCGCTGGGCCAAGCTCGGCATCTACGACCGGTTGCGCGAACAGCGGCTCGGGCGCGAGCGGTTCATCCTGCATGACGGCCCGCCCTACGCGAACGGCGACATTCACATGGGCCACGCGATGAACAAGGTCCTGAAGGACATCATCGTCCGCTCGCAGTCGCTAATGGGCAAGGACGCGCCGTACGTCCCCGGCTGGGACTGCCACGGCCTGCCGATCGAGTGGAAGGTCGAGGAAGCGTATCGCGCCAAGAAGCTCAACAAGGACGACGTCCCCGTCGACCAGTTCCGCGCCGAATGCCGCGCCTATGCCGAGAAATGGGTCGCCGTGCAGAAGGCCGAGTTCGAACGGCTCGGCGTGATGGGCGACTGGGCCGATCCGTATCTGACGATGAAGTACGAGGCGGAAGCCGCCATCGTCGGCGAGCTTTTGAAGTTCGCCGAGAGCGGCCAGCTGTACCGCGGCGCCAAGCCGGTGATGTGGTCGCCGGTTGAAAAGACCGCGCTCGCCGAGGCCGAAGTCGAGTATGAGGACATCGTTTCCACGCAGATCGACGTGGCGTTCGAGATCGACTCTGCGCCGAACGCGCCCGAACTGGTCGGCGCGCATGCGGTGATCTGGACGACCACGCCGTGGACGATCCCGGTGAACCAGGCGCTGAGTTATGGGCCTGAGATCGAGTATGTTCTGCTGGCGGACGGCGATCGTCGCTTCCTGATCGCCGAGGCGCTGATCGACAGCTTCTTTGCCCGTACCCTCCCCTCCCGTCATCCCGGCGGAGGCCGGGACCCACTTACCAACGGGGGAGACCGCGGTGAGGTGGGCCCCGGCCTCCGCCGGGGTGACGGAGAGGAGGGTGGCGCTGCGATCCTTTGGCGCGGGAAGGGTTCTGCGCTCACCGACGCAACCGTGCGGCACCCGATGCACGCACTCGGCGGGTTCTTCGCAAAGCCGCGCCCGTTCCTCCCCGGCGAGTTCGTCACGACCGACGCGGGCACCGGACTCGTCCACATGGCGCCGGATCACGGCGAGGACGATTTCGAACTCTGCAAGCAATACGGCATCGACCCGGTCTTCGCGATCGACGGCGCCGGCATGTACCGTGCCGACTGGGCCTGGCTCGGTGGCCAGGGCAGCGTCATCAACAAGAAGTTCGTTAGCGCGGATGGCCCAATCTGCACCGACCTGCGCGAGGCTGGTGCGCTGCTGACGGCAAGCGACGACTTCAAGCACAGCTACCCGCATTCGTGGCGCTCGAAGGCGAAAGTGATCTTCCGCGCGACCCCGCAATGGTTCATCCCGATGGACCGGAGCGACACCGAGTCCCCCTCCCGCTTGCGGGAGGGGCTAGGGGAGGGCAGTGCCGCGAATGCTGCGCTCGACGCCTCCCCTCCCCCAACCCCTCCCGCTAGCGGGAGGGGAGCAGAAGCAGAAGGCAACGGCGCCACCCTCCGCGAAATCGCGCTCGACGCGATCGCGGCGACCACCTGGATCCCCGCGCGCGCCGAAAACCGGATCACGTCGATGGTGCAGGGCCGCCCCGACTGGGTCATCTCGCGCCAGCGTGCCTGGGGCGTGCCGATCGCGTTGTTCGTCAACCGCCTCACCGGCCAGTATCTCAACGACCCGGCCGTCAACGCCCGCATCGTCGAAGCCTTCCGCCAGAACGGCGCGGACGCTTGGTACGCCGACGGTCACCAGGCGCTGCTCGGCCCTGACTACGACCTGGCCGACTATGAGGTCGTCAAGGACATCCTGGACGTCTGGTTCGACTCCGGCTGCACGCACGTCTTCACCGTCGAAGCGCGCTACGGCGAAGGTACGCGGGCCAATCTGTATCTCGAAGGTTCGGACCAGCATCGCGGCTGGTTCCAGTCGTCGCTGCTCGAAAGCTGCGGCACGCGCGGTCGCGCACCGTATGACGCGGTCCTCACCCACGGCTTCGCGCTCGACGGCCAGGGGCGGAAGATGTCGAAGTCGCTCGGCAACGTCGTCGATCCCTTGAAGATCATCGGCGAGTCCGGCGCGGACATCCTGCGCATGTGGGTCGCCTCGACCGACTATTTCGACGACGTGAAGATCGGCAAGGAAGTGCTCGCCACCGCCTCCGACGCGTATCGGAAGCTGCGCAACACGTTCCGCTACATGCTCGGCGCGCTCGAAGACTTCGACGAGTCGGAGCGCGTAGCCGTGTCCGACATGCCCGAGCTGGAACGCTACGTGCTCCACCGCCTCGGCATGATCGACACGGAGCTGCGCCAGGCGGCCGAAGCCTACGAGTTCAACCGCTATACGCGCCTGCTGACCGACTTCGCGAACGAGGACCTGTCCGCGTTCTTCTTCGATATCCGCAAGGACTCGCTCTATTGCGACGCGCCGGGCGACATCAAGCGCCGGTCGTACCGCACCGTCCTCGACGTGCTGTTCCACGCGCTGGTCCGCTACGCCGCGCCGGTGCTCTGCTTTACCGCGGAAGAAGTGTGGCAGTCGCGTTTCCCGAGCGACGACAGCTCGGTCCACTACCTCGAATGGCCGACGCTACCGTCGCTCGACGCCGACGACGTGGTCGGCCGCAAATGGCATGAGATCCGCCAGCTACGCGTTCAAGTCACCGAGGCGATCGAACCACTCCGCCGCGAAAAGACCGTGCGCTCCAGCTTGGAGGCCGAAATCACCGTGCCGTCGATGCTGCTCGATGCGGACGCGCTCGCCGAAGCGTTCATCGTCGCCAAGGTCACGCCGGGCGACGTGGTCACCGTGACGCGCACCGAGTTCCACAAATGCGGCCGGTGCTGGCGCCACCTCCCCGAGGTGACGGTCGATGGCGAGCTCTGCAACCGGTGCGACGAGGTGGTGGCCGATGCGTAACCTGCCAAAAGCCGGGTTCGGCGCGGCGATCGCGCTGTTCCTAGCCGACCA
The DNA here is from genome assembly GCF_059691795.1 of Sphingomonas sp. 320_CC. Classification (NCBI taxonomy): domain Bacteria; kingdom Pseudomonadati; phylum Pseudomonadota; class Alphaproteobacteria; order Sphingomonadales; family Sphingomonadaceae; genus Sphingomonas; species Sphingomonas sp. 320_CC. Next base: position 117,345 of record NZ_JCAWAE010000002.1, read on the forward strand.
GCTCAGCAAATGGGCCGTCACCAAGCCGCTCGGGATCGATTCGCTCGGCGAGTCGCAGACGATCACCTCGTTCTTCGACCTGCGCTTCGTGCCGAACATCGGCATTTCGCTCGGCCTGCTCCCCGCCGACGGGCACCTGACCCGCTGGGCGCTGGTGCTGCTGACCGGCGCGATCGCGATCGGCGTCGCGGTGTGGATGACGCGCGAGAAGAACCCCGCCGATCAGGTCGCCTTGGGCTTCGTGCTCGGCGGCGCGGTCGGCAACATCCTTGACCGGATCCGGCTCGGCTACGTGGTCGATTTCTGCGACCTGCATATCGGCGAGTGGCGTCCGTTTTTGGTCTTCAATGTCGCCGATGCAGCGATTACTGTCGGCGTGCTCGTCCTGCTTGTTCGGGCGCTCCTCGTGCGCGAGAAGCCCCCTGTGGAGAATTCCCATGCGTAAGTTCGTACCCCTGGCCGCCGGCCTCACATGCGTCGCGCTGCTTTCGGGTTGCGGGGCAGGCCGTAGCCTCGATCGCGCACGTCCGGACGAGTTCGCCGTCGCGCGCCAGGCGCCGCTGGTGATCCCGCCCGACTTCGCGCTGGTCCCGCCGCAGCCCGGCGCCGCCCGCCCGCAGGATACCGCGGCCAACGCGCAGACGCTCGACGCGCTGTTCGGTGGGGCCGCTGCGCGCAGCCCGGCCGAGTCGGGTGTCGTCGCTGATGCGGGCGCCGACAATGACGATCCCGGCATCCGCTCCAGCGCAGGCGATCCCGGCACGACGGTCGTCGACAAGGGTTCGACGACGCGCGACATCGTCGCCGCACCGGAGGGCGACGGCCAGGACGCGAAGACCACCGCGAACTGAGTAGGTCCTAGCGGCTGACGAAAGAAGGGCGGCTCCTCGCGGGGCCGCCCTTTTTCGTGCCTAAAGATTCGAAGAGCAGGAGATGCCAGTGGAAGCCTTAGCTTCCCTTCCTTGTTCTCCCGCGAAGGCAGGAGCCCAGTCTGGGTCCCCGCCTTCGCGGGGAAACAAGCTTTCAGGTTGAGGGGCGCGGAAAGCTCGCCGCGCCCTCTCCTCAGGCGTTCAAAACGCCGCGGTCAGCGACACCAGCACCTTGCCGCCAGCAATCGAGCCGGTGCCGTCCTGGCCACGGCTGAAGCTCGGCTGGAGATACGCCGACTCGCGCTTCGAGATGTCGGTGTCGACATACGCCACGCCCAGCGTCAGCGGGGTCGTCGGGATCACGTAGTCCGCACCGAACAGCCAGTCCCAATACTCGCCGGTCGGCGACACGCTGGTCGCGAACGGCCCGAGGCCCTTGTTGCCGTTCGAATGGCCGACATGCGCCTTCACGGTCAGCCCGGTGTTGGGGATCCCGCTGCTGATATCGCCCCAGAGATAGAGGTTGTCGTCCTTCGCATTGACGCGGTCGTACACCCCGTTCGCAGCCGACGTGCCGTTGACATACCAAGGCCCGAGCGCCTGCTGCTTGGGCGCATAGGCGACGCCCGCGAGCAACGCGACCGGGCCGACGGTACCCGACAGCTTGGCATAGGGCTCGATGAAGTCGGTGTTGTCGAAGCCGCCTGGATACATGTACCAGGTCGCGCCGACGTCGATCGCGCCGCCGCCACCGATCGGCGTCTTGTAGCCGGCGATCAGATCGAGCTCCATGTTGGAACCGCCGAACGTACCCCAGCCCGCGAGGTTTGAACCCCAGGTGCCGATATACACGCCGCTCTTGTGCGCGATCGTGATGCCGCCCTGGACGGCGAGATTCTCGTCCGATTGCGACACGCCGCGAAAGCGATAGTCGTTGGTGAGGCCGACCGAGCCGGAGACGGTGACCTCCTTGGGAGGCGCCGTAGCCGCATCCTGTGCGAACGCTGGCGTTGCGGCAGCCAAAGCAATGCCGCCGAGAAGAAGTGTGGTGAAGCGCATCGTTTCCCTTTCGATACCGGAAGTCGATGTCCGCCCTGCATCCGTGAACGCCGCATCTTTCGGGGCCAAACCCCAGTGCGGTCTTTCCAACGGTGACACCGCGATGACAGCCCATGGTGCGCCGCACAAGCGAATCTTGCGTACAACCGGGCTTTGACAGCGCGCATGTTGCGCAACCGCCACACTTATTTAAAAGGCAGCCGTCGCATCCAACGCGCGTTCAGCGCGCTATGGCGTTAATCGGGCTTCGGTTTTCCCACCCTTCGCGCTCGAGTTCAGGGACGACCGCGTCGGTCTCGGGATAGCCGATGCAGAGATATGCGACGAGCTGCCAGGTCTCGGGCACGTCGAGGATCCCACGGATGCGCGACGGGTCGAGGATCGAGACCCAGCCGAGGCCGATCCCTTGCGCGCGGGCGGCCAGCCACAGCGTATGGACCGCGATCACCGCGGAATAGGCGACGGCTTCGGGCATGGTCCGGCGGCCGAGACCGTGGCCCTGCTCCGGGTCGGGTTCGACGAACACCGCGACATGGCACGGCGCCCGTTCGAGCCCGGCAAGCTTGAGCCGTGCGTAGCTAGCTGCCCTCGCCCCCTCCTGCGTCGTCAACGCCGCCGCGTTGCACGCCTCGAAGTCCGCGCGGACTGCGGCGCGGCGGGCGGGGTCATCGATCGTGACGAACCGCCAGGGCTGGCTGAGCCCGACCGACGGCGAGGCGTTGGCGATCTCCAGCAACCGGTCGAGCAACCCGGTCGGCAGCGGGTCGCGCCGAAAATGCCGGACATCGCGGCGCCAGCGGAACAGCGTTTCGAGTTCGGCTTGGAACGCGGGTGCGAAGATCGGTGCTTCGGTGGCCTCCCCCGCGTGCGCGACTTGGTCGAAAATCGCCTAGGTCCGCGCTGCGGTGAAGGCCGCGAGCCCGGCTTCGAGATCGGCGATCAGGTCGGCGGGGTCTTCGAGGCCGATCTGGAGGCGGACCATCGGGCCTGCGGCGTCGCGCTTGGTGACGCTGCGGTGGCGCTGCGGGTCGGCGGGGATGGCGAGGCTTTCGAAACCGCCCCAGCTATAGCCGATGCCGAACAGTTGCAGCGTGTCGATCAAGGCGGCGCGGGACGCTTCGTCACCGCCGTTCAGGACGAACGAAAACAGGCCGCTGGAGCCCTTGAAGTCGCGGACGAACAGGTCGTGGCCGGGGCAGTCGGGAAGCGCGGGGTGGAGGACCTGCGCGACTTCGGGGCGGCCTTGGAGCCACTTCGCGATGGTCAGCGCGCTCGACTGATGCTGCGTGAGGCGGACCGCCATCGTCCGCAGACCGCGGCTGCCGAGCCAGCAATCGTCAGGGCTGGCGACCTGGCCGAGCTGGAAACTCGTCTCGCGCAGTTTCTTGAAATGCCCGGGTGCGGCGGTGACCGAGCCGAGCATGACGTCCGAATGGCCGACGACGTACTTGGTGCCGGCGAGAATCGTCAGGTCGACGCCGCGTTCGATCGCGGGGAAGAACAGCGGGGTCGCCCAGGTGTTGTCGAGCAGGGTGGTCACCCCCCTCGCCTTCGCGACGGCGACGATCGCGGGGACGTCCTGCACTTCGAAGCTCAAGGAGCCGGGGCTCTCCATGAAGATCGCCCGCGTCTTCTCGCCGATCAGGTCGGCGATGCCCGCGCCGATCATCGGGTCGTAATAGCGCGTGGTGATCCCGAACCGCTTGAGCAGCCCGCCCGCCATGCCGCGCGTCGGGTCGTAGGCGCTGTCGACCAGCAGCAGTTCGTCGCCGGGGGACAGCACCGACAGCAGGGCCGCCGCGATCGCCGCGACGCCAGAGCAATAGAGGAACGTCCCCTCCGCGCCGGGCTCGAGCGAGGTCAGCGCGTCGGCGAGGCTCCACTGCGTCGGCGTACCCTTGCGCCCGTAGAACAGGCGGTGATGCGTATCGCGCGTGGCGCTGTCGCGAAGGTGGCCGACCGAATCGTAGAGGATGGTCGAGGCGCGCCAGACCGGCGGGCTGACGATCCCTTGAGTCCATTCCGGGCGACGACCGGCGAGGACGACCTTGGTCGCGTCGCCGACCGGCTTGTTCGTGTCGCTCATACTGTGCCTGTCGCCTTGGGTGTCTCGGGATCGCCGCCCCATTCGGACCAGCTGCCGTCGTACAGCGCCGCGTCGTTACCGAGCAGGTGCGCGCCGAACGCAAGGACAGATGCCGTGATCCCCGAGCCGCAGGTCATCACCAGCGGCTTCGCCAGGTCGATGCCGGCCTTGTCGAACTCGGCCTTCAGCGCGTCGCCGGTCTTCCACGTCCCGTCCGCGTTGAACACCGCACCTTGCGGCAGGTTCTTCGACCCCGGAATATGCCCCGGCGCCGTCCCCGGCCTCGGATCTTCCTCCGCACCCGTGAAGCGTGCCCCGGAGCGCGCGTCGAGTACCTGCTCCGCCCCGCTTGCGACGTTCGCCTTCATCTGGTCGAGATCGCGCACGCCCTTCAGGTCCGCCCAGGTCGTGAAATGACGATGCCGCGGCGTATCCTTGCCCGATGCGGTCTCGCGCCCCTCGGCCGGCCACTTGGCCAGCCCGCCATCGAGGATCGCAACGTTGTGCGCGCCGAACAGCCGCAGCATCCACCACGCTCGCGCCGACGTGTGCCAGGGCGAGCTGTCGTACAAGACGATCCGGCTGCCATCGCCGAGCCCCAGCGTCTGCATTTGGCTCGCGAACTTATCTGCAGAGGGCAGCATGTTGGGCAGGTCGCTGTCGGTATCGCGAAGTTCGCCCAAGTCATGAACACCGCGCCGGGAATATGCGCGGCCTCATACTCCGCCGCCGCATCGCGCCCCTCGGCGTAGGTCGCGTCGACGATCCTCAGATCGCTCGCGCCCAGTTCGTTCGCCAGCCAATCGGTGCTTACCAACGCGTCCATATGCGGCTCCTTGTGCTCGATCGGTCAGTAGCCAGCCGGGCCGCTCGCGTCGAGGGACGCGAGGAACCCGGCCGCCTGCGCACGCGTCGCCTCACGGTCCGCCTCGGACTGTTTCGCCCAGTTCCGATACGGCATCGCCAGCCGGTTGTTCCGCCCGAGCTTGTCCTCGTGCCGCGCGAGGAAATCCCAGTACAGCGCGTTGAACGGACACGCATCGGGCCCGATCCGCTGCTTCACGTTATACCGGCACGTCCCGCAATAATCGGACATCCGGTCGATATACGCGCCCGACGAGATATACGGCTTAGACCCCAACAAGCCGCCATCGCCGAACTGGCTCATCCCCAGCGTATTGGGCAGCTCGACCCATTCATACGCGTCGACATACACCTCCAGATACCAGAGGTGCACCTTGGCCGGGTCCGCGCCGATCAGCAGCGCAAAATTGCCCGTCACCATCAACCGCTGGATATGGTGCGCGTGCGCGGTCTCCAGCGTCTGGCCGATCGCCTCCCGCAGGCAGTGCATGTCGGTCTCGCCGGTCCAGTACCAGCCGGGCAGCTCGCGGTGGTGATCGAGGAAGTTGCGCTCGACATAGTCCGGCCCCTCGCGCCAGTAGATCCCGCGCATGTATTCACGCCAGCCGATGATCTGGCGAATATACCCCTCGACCGCGTTCAATGGCGCTCGACCGGCGCGATATTCCGCTTCCGCGCGCCGGCACAGGTCGAGCGGATCGAGCAGCCCCGAATTGATGTAGGGCGACAGGATCGAGTGCCACAGGTGCCGCTCGCCGGTGAGCATCGCGTCCTCGTAATCGCCGAACTGCGCCAGCGCGTGCTTGAAGAAGTTCGCCGCCTGCCGCTCCGCATCCTTCGCGGTCACGGCGTATTCGAACCCGTCGAGGCTCCCCGGATGCTCGGCGAACCGCTCCGCCACCAGCGCCAGCACGTCCTTCGTAATCGCATCCGGCGCGAAGACTAGCGGGCGCGGCATCAGCAGGTCGTTCTTGGCGGGCTTGCGGTTCTCCTTGTCGAAGTTCCAGCGGTCGCCCTCGGGCTTGCCGGCGGTCATCAACAGCCCGGTGCGCGTCCGCATCTGGCGATAGAACCATTCCATCGTCAGCGACTTGCGCTCCGCCGCCCAGGTCTCGAAATCGGCATGGCTGGCGAGGAAGCGGTCGTCGCTGCGGATCTCGACCGGGATGCCGAACAGCGTCTCCCAGCTTTCGAGCATCGCCATCACGCGCCACTCGCCGCCCTCGGTGACGACGATCCGATCCGGGTCATGCCGCTCGACCGCGCGCGCGATCTCGCCGGTGAAGCTGCCTGCATTATCGGGGTCGTCGAGCTGCGTGTATTCTACCGTCCACCCGGCCTCGCGCAGCGCCTCGGCGTGGTGCCGCATCGCCGACAGGATATACGCGATCTTGCGCTTGTGGTGACGGACATAGGTCGCCTCCCCGTCGACCTCCATCATCAGCACGATCGCGGTTTCAGGATCACAGTCCCGCAGCGAGGCGAGGTCGATCGTGAGCTGGTCGCCGAGGATCGGTACGAGTGTGGTTTTCTTGCGCGTCATCGCATCCTACATGGCGGCACATGACCGCTCCCCAGAACCCATTGCATCTCGGCCAGAACAGCGCCCTCCCCGCCTCTCCAGAAGAGGCCGTGCTCGATTATGTTCCGAACCCGCGCCCGGGCCGGACGTATCTCGTGCGGTTCGCGGCGCCCGAGTTCACGTCGCTGTGCCCGGTCACCGGCCAGCCCGACTTCGCGCATCTCGTCATCGACTATGTCCCCGGCGAGACGATCGTCGAGTCCAAGTCGCTCAAGCTGTTCCTGAGCAGCTTCCGCAACCATGCCGGGTTCCACGAAGACTGCACCGTCGGCATCGGCGAGCGCCTGTTCGACGAGATGAAGCCGGTGTGGCTGCGCATCGGCGGTTACTGGTATCCGCGCGGCGGAATCCCGATCGACGTGTTCTGGCAATCGAGTGCACCGCCGCACGATCTGTGGCTGCCGGACCAGGGAGTCGCCTCTTATCGCGGTCGCGGATGAGGCACGCGCAAAACCGGTTTGATCTGGGTTGATAGTATTGCCGTGCTGCACTGCAGTATGTGATGAAACTTTATGCTACCTGAACCGTTCAAATGGATGCGCGACCGGGTTTTCCCAGAAGTGCGCGCTCAAACGAGGGACAGGGTATGGTGAAACCGGCGGACGGTGGGAATATCGCGCGACTGGCGCTGATCGGTAATTTCCTGCCGAGACAGTGTGGCATCGCCACCTTCACGACCGACGTTTTCACGGCCATGCGCGCGCGCTTCCCCGAGATCGCCGTCGACGTCTACGCGATGGACGATCACCCCGGCAAATACGATTATCCGGCCGAAGTCACAGGGACGATCCCCGAGCCTGATCTGTCGTCATACATCGACACCGCACGGAAGATCGAGGCCAGCGGCGCGCAGGCGATCTGGCTCCAGCACGAATACGGCATCTTCGGTGGCCCGGCAGGCGAGCACATCCTCGCACTGCTCGATCGCACCACGCTGCCCGTCATCGTCACGCTGCACACGATCCTCGAAAAGCCCAACGCCGACGAGCGTCGCGTGCTCGAGGGCCTGCTCCGTCGCGCCGCTCGCGTGATCGTCATGGCCGAACGTGGTCGCGACATCCTCCAGCGTGTCTACGGTGCCAATTCGCGCCAGATCGTCATGATCCCGCACGGCGTGCCCGATCGCGACCTGCTCGATCCCGCCGTGCTGAAGGACAAGTTCGGCTGGGAAGGGCGGAAAGTCATGCTGACGTTCGGCCTGCTCGCGCCCAACAAGGGGATCGAGACGGTCATCAACGCGCTCCCTGCGGTGATCGCGAAGCATCCCGACCTGCTGTACGTCGTGCTCGGCGCGACCCACCCGAACCTCGTCGCGTACGAGGGCGAGAAGTACCGCGACAAGCTGAAGGCGCTCACTGCCGAGAAGGGCGTCGCCGACAACGTCTCGTTCGTCGATGCCTTCCTCGAGCATGGCGAACTGCTCGATTATCTCCAGGCGTCGGACGTCTATGTGACTCCGTACACAAACCCCGCGCAGATCACGTCGGGCACGCTCAGCTACGCGATCGGCGTCGGCAAGCCCGTCATCTCGACGCCGTACGTGCACGCGACCGAGATCCTCGCGGATGGTCACGGTGTGCTCGTGCCCTTCGGCGATGTCGATGCGTTCGCGCGCGAGATCGATGCGCTGATGTCGAACGACCGCGATCGCAACCGTCTGGCCGAGCGTGCCTATGCGCGCGGCCGCACGATGATCTGGCCGAAGCTCGCCGAAGCGATGATGACGGAGATCCGTGCGATCGTGGCGGCGCGCCCTTTTCGCCTCGCCAAGGTGCCAGCCCCGCTGAAGCAGCTGACGCCTGATTTCGCCGCGGTCGAGCGGATGAGCGATTCGACCGGCATGCTCCAGCATTCGATCTACTCGATTCCCGATCGTCGCCACGGCTACTGCATCGACGATAACTGCCGCGCGCTGATGTTGATGAGCGCGATACCGGGTCTCGACGACGTGACACGCGACAAGTGGATGACGATCTACGCGTCGTTCGTGCAATACGCCTGGAACCCGGACACGCGCCGGTTCCGCAACTTCATGAACTTCGATCGCACATGGTGCGAGGATTCGGGGTCGGAAGATTCGAACGGCCGCACGCTCTGGTCGCTCGGCGTCACCGCGCGCGATGCGCAGGCCGCCAAGCACCGCGACTGGGCGACCGCGATGTTCGATTCGACCGCGTCGATGGCATTGGAACTCGGCTCCTTGCGCGCGCAGGCGTTCGCGATGCTCGGCGCGGCGGCGATGCTGGAAGCCAAGCCCGGTCACCAGCTGTCGCTGTCGATCCTCGAAGCCTTCCCCAAGGTCCATCTCGACCTGCTCGCCAAGGCGCGCCGCCCCGAGTGGCAGTGGTTCGAGATCGTCCTTGCCTACGACAATACGCGCCTTCCGCAGGCGCTGATCCGGGCAGGCCAGGCGCTCGGGCGTCAGGACCTGATCGACTGCGGCCTCGCCACGCTCGACTGGATCGTCGCCAAGCAGACCTCTCCCGAGGGCCGTTTCCGCGCGGTCGGGTCGGAGAGCTTCAACCGACCCTATGCCGAGCCGTTGCAGTTCGACCAGCAGCCGCTCGAAGCGCAGGCGACCGTCGACGCGTGCGCTGCTGCGTACGACGCGACCGGCGACGTGCGCTGGCGTGACGAGGCGTTGCGCGCCTACGGCTGGTTCCTCGGCGTCAACGACCTCGACCTGCCGCTCGCGAGCGTAGCGGACGGCGGTTGCTATGACGGCCTGATGCCGACCGGGCTCAACCGAAACCAGGGTGCCGAGTCGATTTTGGCGCTCCAACTCGCAAGCTGTGCGATTTCAGGGGTATCAAAGGCAGCGCAAAGCGTGGCAGGAGCGGCGCGCGTCGTCGCCTAGCCACGCTAGTGACAGCCTGACAGGCGACGGTGCGCTGAGTGGAACGACGCGGGGCACTGCTACGATGGATCTGTTCAACCACCAGCTGCGGCTGCACGCGGACCCTTCGCGTGTCGTCGTGCGGCCGTTCCATATCGCCTGGGGCGGTCATGGCGGCGCACCGAGCCGCACCGAGCGGCTCGTCGGCGAAGTGCTGGAAATGTCGCCCGCACAGGCGCGCGCGCAGCTCGAGGTCGTGCTGAAGGATTTCGAGGCGCGCCACTGGCAGACGCGCCGCGTGTTCATGACGCGCTACGACCAGATCGAGGACATGCTCGGGCTGAACGGCGCGGAGATCGGCGACGAGAAACGCCAGTTGATCGGCGCGTATTTCTGTCACGAATACAGCTATGCCGCCGCCGCGCTGATGAACCCTAGCGCGGTGCCGCATTTCGACCAGTCGGGCATGCCGCCGGGCTCGATGCGTATCCTGATGTCGCTGCGCGCGGTCGGCGAGGGTCACATCTCGTCGGTGGCGTTCCGCGAGGGCATCATCACCTGCGAAAACCAGATGAAGCTTGCGCCGGAACCCCCGTTCGCGACCGCGACCGATGCGGTCGGCAGCGGCGAGGACGAGATGCCGATCGGCCCCGTCACCGTCTACCGCCACCGCGACAGCACGCTGAGCGGCACGGTGATCTTCCCGATCACGCAGGCGCAGTCGAAGGGCCTCGAGGATCTCCGCATCGTCCGCTTCCAGCACGAGGACGGCGATTACGAGTGGATCGGCACCTACACCGCGTATAACGGCTCGGTGATCCAGTCCGAACTGATGCGCACCCGCGACTTCCGCGCGTTCGACCTCGTGCCGATGACCGGCCCCGCCGCGCGCAACAAGGGCATGGCGCTGTTCCCGCGCAAGGTGAACGGCCAGTACATGATGATCGGCCGGCAGGACGGTGAGAACCTCTTCCTGCTCAAGTCGGACACGCTGACCGACTGGGACGACGGCGAGAAGATCCTGACGCCCGAATATCCATGGGAACTGGTGCAGATCGGCAATTGCGGCCCACCGATCGAGCTCGACGAGGGTTGGCTGCTGCTGACGCACGGCGTCGGCGCGATGCGGAAGTATTCGATCGGCGCGGTGCTGCTCGACAAGGACGACCCGTCGAAAGTGATCGGCCGGACGAGCCAGCCGATCCTGGCCGCGAAGGATCAGGACCGCGAGGGGTATGTCCCCAACGTCGTCTATAGCTGCGGTGCGTTGAAGCACGGCGACACGATCTTCATGCCGTACGGGATCGCGGACAGTTCGGTGGGCTTCGCGTTCGTGCCGATCAAGGACATGCTTGCTGCGATGAAGTGACGGGGCGTCAAGACGGACGCCATCCTTCTCCCACGCGTTAGCACCACCCCGGCATTAAGCCGCCACCCCGGCGGAGGCCGGGGCCCAGTTGGCAAGGCTGTAGTGACGAAGCGCATTGCTCAATTAGCAACGCCCCCCAACTGGGCCCCGGCCTCCGCCGGGGTGGTACGCTAGAACAGAGCGCATCTCCTGCTCCTTGTTCTCCCGCGAAGGCGGGAGCCCAGTCTGGATCCCCGCCTTCGCGGGGAAACAAACTCTCTACTCCCTCTCCCCTCGGGGAGAGGGAAGGGGCCCGCCCGGCGCTTACCGGGTGGGAAGGGTGAGGGCACGTGCCTAGCGCGAAGCCGCCATCGTCCGCCGGTACATCACCCAAGTCAGCACCGCGAACAACAGCGTCCCGCCAACCAGCGCCACGCTCGCGAACCCATCGCCAACCAGCGCCAGCGGCGTCTCCTTGTTGGTCAGATACACAATCCCCGCAAAGCCAACGCCCCACAGCGACTCCCCGACGATCATCCCCGTCGCAGTGAGCACCCCCATCCGCTTGGCAAGCTCAGGATCCCGAGCCCGGTCCGCCCAACGATCATACGCAAACCCCACGACCGCCCCGATCGTAACCGGCAACGTCACCGACATCGGCAGATACACCCCGAGCCCAACCCCCAGAGGCGGCAACCGCAGCTTCCCTGCCTTGCCCAGCAGTTCGTCGACCGCGATCACGACCACGCCGGTCAGCGCCCCATACCCGATCATAGCCCAGTTCAGGTTCCCCCCCAGCACGCCCTTCGCCAGCGCCGAGATCAACGCCGCCTGAGGTGCCGCCAGCGCATTCGGCCCCGCCCCCGGCGCACCGGCAAACCCGAGCGTGCTCCCCAGCAGGTTCAACACCGGCGGCACCACGATCGACCCGAACACCACGCCGATCAGCAACGCCACCTGCTGCTTCCACGGCGTCGCGCCGACCAGCTGCCCGGTCTTCAGATCCTGCAGGTTATCATTCGAGATCGTCGCGATCCCGAACACGATGCCCGTCACGATCAGCCCGTAGGCGACCAACGCCTGCGTCGTCCCCGGCTCGACCGCGCGACCGAACCACGACACCAGCAGAATCGACGCCGCGAGGATGGCGAGGATGCCGATCCCCGACACCGGCGAGTTCGATGCACCGATCAGCCCCGCCATGTACCCGCACACTGCCGCGATCACGAGGCCGATGACGAGGATGAACACGAGGCTCCCCGCGATCAACCCGATCGCCGACGCCTCCAGCGGCCCGCCCTGCAACACGGTCCAGAGCAGGATGCCGATCGGCACCAGCATCGCCAGCGAGCCGATCCCGACGATCCCGATCGGAATGTCGCGCTCTTCGAGAGCCAGTACTTCGCCGCCCCGCTTCGCCGCCGACGCCGCGAGAGCCGAACGGACGCCGCCGACGACCGGCCCGGCAATCTTCAACAACGTCCAGATCGCCGCGACGCCGATGACGCCAGCGCCGAAGAAGCGGACGTCCGAGCGGAACACGGTGTTGGCGATCACCTCCGCGGTCCCAGTGACGCTGCCGCCTGAGGTCAGGATCGGCAGCAATATCCACCAGCCGATCACCACGCCCGCGAACATCGCCATGCCGACCGAGATACCGACCAGATGCCCTGCGCCGAGCAACGCGAACGACAGCCCTCCCGAGATCCCGGTCGCGCCTGCACCGACGCGGAACCACGTCGCGGCCTCCGCGGCGGCGAGCTTGGTCTGCGTCAGGATCGCGAACCCGGCCGAGACGACCGCGTTGGCGACGATGATGCCGAGCCCGCGCGCACTCTCCTCGCCGCCTTCGCGACTACCTGCGCCGACCTTCAGCACCTCCGCCGCCGCGCGGCCTTCCGGATACGGCAGCACGGTGTCGACGACGAGCGCACGACGCAGCGGCACCGAGAACAGCACGCCGAGCACGCCGCCGAACATCGTGATCGCCGCGGTGGTGAAGAATGGGAAGCCCTGCCACCAGCCGATCATCACGAGGCCGGGCAGCACGAAGATGATCGCCGCGAGCGTGCCCGCGGCGGACGCGATCGTCTGGACGATGTTGTTCTCGAGGATCGTCGAATCCTTGAACAGCCGCAGCACCGCCATGGATATGACCGCAGCCGGGATCGACGTCGCGAACGTCAGCCCGATCTTGAGCCCGAGATACACGTTGGCCGCAGTGAACAGCAGCGTGATGATCCCGCCGAGCACGATCCCGCGGAACGTCAGTTCGCGCATGCTGGTCTCGGGGCCCGTGTCGGTTACGCCCCGCGTCGCGTCGGTCATCTGGTCAGCCTCAAAGCAATTCGGGCGACTTGTGACATGATGTGGGGCGTGAGGAAACCGTATCGACCGTCACTAGTGTGTTCTCCCGCGACGGCGGGAGTCCAGACTGGGCTCCCGCCTTCGCGGGAGAACAAGGAAGGGCGGGCTGACCTCGCCCAACCCGCAACCCAAACCTACCGCGTTGCCATCCGCCGCGCGAAATGCACCTCGACCGCCCGCGTCACGCTCTCCGCGATCCGGTGCCGCCCCTCTTCGCTGTCCAGGAACGCCGCGTCCTGCGGGTTCGAGATATACCCCGTCTCGAACAGGATCGACGGCATGTCCGGCGCCTTCAGCACCATCAGCGACGCCATCCGGTGGAAGTTCGCCTTCAAAGGCATCAACGGCTTGGCCTCCCGCCCGAGCAGCCGCGCGAACGTCGCCGACGCGTTCATCGTCTCGCGCTGCGTCAGGTCGATCAGGATCGACGACACGTCCGCGGGCGCCTCGCCGAGGTTCACGCCGGAGATCACGTCCGCCTTGTTCTCGCGCGCCGCCAGCCGCGCCGCTTCCTTGTCCGACGCCACCTCCGACAACGTGTACGCCGTCGCCCCGGTCGCGTTCTCGGAACCCGTGCTGTCGCAATGGATCGAGATGAACAGGTCACCCTTGAGCCGCCGAGCAACGCCGTACCGCTCGCGCAAGATCAAATAGCGGTCGTCGTTCCGCGTCAGCGCCACGCGCACCCGCCCCGACGCCAGCAACTCGTCGCGGATCGCCTTAGCGACCTTCAGCGTCACGTCCTTCTCGCGCAGCCCGTTCGGCCCGATCGCGCCCGGGTCGACACCGCCATGTCCCGCATCAATCACCACGAGCGGCCGCGTGTCGTCGCCCTGCACGCGCGGCAGTTTTATGCCCCGCGCCTTGGGCGGCACCGGCACCGACACCTTGTACTTGGGCCGCGAGCCTGCGCCGAAATTGAACGGGAAGAAATTCAGCGGCCCGGCGATCCCGGCTTCCGCGAACTGATCGTAATCGACCGTGCGCAACGCCAGCGTCAGCTCCCGCCCGTCGGAGTCGAACCCGCCGTCGGTGACGATCGCCGGCTCGGCCAGATCGAACACCATCCGCATCCCCGATCGCCCGCTGCGCATCTGCGTGACACCAGTCACCAGACCGCGCCCCAACACCTCCCGGCCCGGTGTAGCGCCCGACACGTCGACGGCGATCTGGCGCGGTCCGGTGAGCACGCGGCTGGCGGCATCGCCGACCGCCTCGTCGAAGCGAATGACGATCCGCCCGTCCCGGATCGCGACGCTCTGCACGGTCGCGGCCCAGGCGGGAACGCTCGCCAGCCAGCCGGCGATGAGGGCGATGACCGTCAACACCTCGCGTCCTTGCCGTGCGGCCCTGCCGCCGGTCCAGCGAAAACCCATGCTACACCCCTTTGATCGATACATCCGATCTCTGTGAGCGAGCGATAGCGCCTCGCATCACAAGACGCGGTTGCGCAGTGCGGTTAATTTGCCGTTTGCCATGTATTTGCCGGCAAGGCTCTGCCGCCCCGGCAAGTCTGCGCCTCGCTGCCCCGAATTCGAGCCGAAACGCCCACGAAAGCGACGGTTCCGGGGCCAGTTGCGGGATCGGGTATGCAGTGCTAGTCCTGTCGTACAGCCGTGTGTCGCCTGGATTTTACCAGCGACGCGCCGGTCTCGACGCCCGCCAGCGGATTCTCGCCGGCGCGGCAATTCAGGTTGACGCTCGAATGATGCATTCCCCCCGCCCCGCACTCCGACCGGCCTTCGCCGACGGACTCGCGGTCGTGCGGGCGCCGCAGGGAGAGTTCCCGCGGCATGCACTTCGCGCAGAGGCAGTTTCGCACACCATCCGCGAGTCCGGGCGTCCGTGCCCGACCGCACCACCATCAAGCGCGCGACGGCTGCCGACAGGCCCGGCGCGCGCGCGGAGAATTTACAATGACAACGCGCATGCTGATCGACGCACGCCACCGGGAAGAGACCCGGATCGCAGTCGTCAAGGGTAACCGGATCGAGGAATTCGATTTCGAGAGTGCCGAACGCAAGCAGCTCAAGGGCAATATCTACCTCGCCAAGGTCACGCGGGTCGAGCCGTCGCTCCAGGCGGCGTTCATCGATTACGGCGGCAATCGCCACGGCTTCCTCGCGTTCAGCGAGATCCACCCCGATTACTACCAGATCCCCAAGGAAGATCGCGACGCGCTGCTCCGTGAGGAAGCCGAGCACGCCGCCGAGGAAGCCGCCCTGCGCGCCGACTACGATTCGGACGACGAAGAGGGTGACGACGAGGACGACATCGAGCGCTTCGAGGACGATGGCGGGGTAGATCCCGACGTCGCCGAGGAACTCGAAGGCGGCGAAGCGGGCGAAGCCCCCCGTCGCAAGCGCAAGCCGAGCGCCGACGATGCCGCGGTCGAGGACCTGCGCGAGCGTCGCATGAACCTGCGCCGTCGCTACAAGATCCAGGACGTGATCCATCGCCGCCAGGTGCTGCTCGTCCAGGTCGTCAAGGAGGAGCGCGGCAACAAGGGCGCGGCGCTGACCACGTACCTGTCGCTCGCCGGTCGTTACTGCGTGCTGATGCCGAACACGTCGCACGGCGGCGGCATCTCGCGGAAGATCAGCAACGCGGGCGATCGTAAGCGCCTCAAGACGATCATGGCCGACATGCAGTTGCCGCCGTCGATGGGCTGCATCGTCCGCACCGCGGGCCTCCAGCGCTCGAAGGTCGAGATCAAGCGTGACTTCGATTACCTCGCCCGCCTGTGGGACGGCATCCGCGAAGCCACGCTGAACGCATCGGCCCCCGCGCTCGTCTACGGCGACAGCGACCTGATCAAGCGGGCGATCCGCGACATCTACAACAAGGAAATCGAAGAGGTCATCGTCGAGGGCGAGGACGGCTATCGCCAGGCGCGCGAGTTCATGCGCCTGCTGATGCCGACGCACGCGCGGCGCATCAAGCATTACGCCGACCCCGTGCCGCTGTTCCAGCGCGCCGGCGTCGAGGATCAGCTTGCCGCGATGTACCACCCCGTCGTCCAGCTGAAGTCGGGCGGCTACCTGGTCATCAACCCGACCGAAGCGCTCGTCTCGATCGACATCAACTCGGGCCGCTCGACGCGCGAGCACAGCATCGAGCAGACCGCGACCGCGACCAACCTCGAGGCGGCTCAGGAAATCGGCCGCCAGCTCCGCCTGCGCGACATGGCCGGGCTCGTCGTCATCGACTTCATCGACATGGATAACAATTCCAACGTCCGTAAGGTCGAGAAGGCGATGAAGGAGGCGCTCAAGAACGATCGCGCGCGCATCCAGATCGGCCGCATCTCGTCGTTCGGCCTCATGGAAATGAGCCGCCAGCGCCTGCGCACCGGCGTGCTCGAAGCGTCGACCCGCGCCTGCCCGCATTGCGAAGGCACCGGGCTGGTTCGCACCGCATCGTCGTCGGGCATCTCCGCATTGCGCCTGATCGAGGACGAGGCCGCCCGCGGTCGCGGTTCGCTGCTCACCCTGCGCGCGAGCCAGGAAGCCGCGGTCTACATCCTCAACCGCAAGCGTGCCGACATCGCCGAGATCGAAGATCGCTACGGCGTGATCGTCGAGATCATCCCCGGCCAGGACGAGGAAGGCGCGCACATGACGGTCGAGGCCAGCGGCCCACCGCCCGCGCACGCGCCGAAGTTCGTCCAGATCATAGAGGAAGACGAAGACGACCTCCCCGAGGAGATCGAGGACGAGATCGAGGAAGAGGAAGTCGAGGAGGCCGAAGCCGAGCAGCCGCGTCGTCGTGAGGGGGGTCGCGAGCCCCGCGAAGGCAATGGCGAGCAGCGTGCGCCGCGTGAGGCTCGCGATGCGGATGGTGAAGGCGGCAAGAAGCGCCGCCGTCGTCGCGGTCGTCGCGGTCGTGCACGTCCCGGCGAGGAAGGTGCAGCAGAGGGCGTCAACGAGGACGGCACGTTCGAGGACGCCGACACCAACGTCGAGGAGATCGACGAGGTCGAGGGCGACATCGTCGAAGTCGGCGGTGGCGAAATGGTCTCGGCTGGTGCGCCATCCGAGCAGGCCAATGGCGCAGAGGGCGAAGGTCGTCGTCGTCGCGGTCGTCGGGGACGTCGTGGCGGTCGTCGCAACGAGCAGGGCGCCGAGAACGGCCAGTCGGTGGCCGTCAGCAGCGTCGACGATGCCCAGCTGATCGCCGAGGCTCCCGAGCCGGAAGCGTATGAGCCGGTCGAGTCGACCTATGCCGAGCCGCCTTACGAACCGGCGTTCGAACCGGTCGTCGAGGAAGCCCCGGTCGCGGAAGTCGCCGAGGGTCCGAAGATGCGCCGTCGTCCGCGTGCCCGTGCGGCAGCCGCAGCGGCGAACATCGCCGAGGCGGTGGCCGACGCAGCACCAAAGGCTCGTCGTGGTCGCAAGCCACGTGCGGTCGAGGCGGAAGCCGAGACGGTTGCACCGGAGCCAGTGGTTCCCGAGCCGATCGCTCCGGAGCCCGTCGCTGCCGAGCCGGCTGCACCGAAGCCCGGTCGTCGCCGTCGCGAAGCGGTTGCGGAGGCGACGACGGACGAGGTGAGCGCAACGCCCGCCGAGACGATCGAAGCGTCGGCGCCGAAGCCCAAGCGTGCGCGTCGCAAGGCGTCGGACGCGGTGGTCGAAGCGCCAGCGGTGGAAGCGCCGGTCGTCGAGGAAGCGCCAGCCAAGGTCGCCAAGCCCCGCGGTCGTCCGCGCAAGGCAGCCGTGGTCGACGCAGGCGATGCCGCTCCGACCAGCGAACCCCTCGCCGAGCCGATCGCAACCACCCCGCCCAAGGCCGAAGTCCAGCCCCAGGACGTCGCGACCTCGGACACCAACGACGGCGCCAACGACGACCCCGACGGCGCCCCCCGCCGCGGCTGGTGGCAGCGCACCTTCGGCTAAACCCGGACGCCGAGACCAAAGAACGGGCGCGACCGAAAGGCCGCGCCCGTTTTCGTTTGTGGGAAGCGATCCTCCGGCAGCACGATATCCGTGAGCGCCCAATGCCTCACGTGGCGAACGAGAAAAGCTTGTATCCCCGCGAAGGCGGGGACCCAGACTGGGCACCCGCCTTCGCGGGTGAACACGACAGAAGGGCGGCCCTGGGCTTGTGTTCTAGCTCCTCTGATGATGCACGCCGAGCTCCCCCCACCCACCACCACCCCGGCGAAGGCCGGGGCCCAATTGGAAAGGTGCCAATAACGAAGCGCCACCCTCAGTTCGCTCGGTCCCCCAATTGGACCCCGGCCTCCGCCGGGGAGGTGGTCTGATAGCCAGGGAGGAAACCAATAGCCGGGTAAGTGGCCGATAGCCGGCGCAGCAACCTCTTAGGGCGCCCCCCCCTCAAACCCCTGTCCTACACACCCAAACCCTGCTCCCCTCCCCCAATGCCCCCCCCACCCCCAACGAACCGCAAAAACCGCTCCCAGCGCCTGCACTTCCTATACTTCACTCCACCGCACGCCCGACCGCACGACCATTGCCCCCCCGCCCCCAATCGACGATACCCCGTAATATGAAGCGCTTCGTAGCCGCCGCAGCCACCGCCCTCCTCCTCGGGACGACGCCCCTCCAAGCCCAGTCGATCCTCCGCGACGCCGAGACCGAAACCATGTTCGCGGAGATGTCGAACCCGCTGATCAAGGCGGCCGGGCTCTCGACGCGCGATGTGAAGGTCGTCCTCATCAACGACGACTCGATCAACGCGTTCGTCGCCGGCGGCCAGACCGTCTACGTCCACTCAGGGCTCATCCAAGCCGCCGACAACGCCAACGAAGTCCAGGGCGTCATCGCGCACGAGCTCGGCCACATCGCCGACGGCCATGTCGTCCTCGCTGACCGCGGCACCAAGCCGGCAATGGGCATGTACCTGCTCTCGATGGTCCTCGGCCTCGCCGCGATGGCGGCCGGCAGCGGCGAGGCAGGCGCAGGCATCATGGCGGCGGGCCAGCAGGCGGCGATGGGCAGCTACCTCTCGTTCAGCCGAGTCCAGGAATCGACCGCCGACGCGACCGGCGCGAAATTCCTGCGCGAGGCCAACGTCTCCGGCCGCGGCATGCTCAGCTTCTTCAAGAAATTGCAGCAGCAGGAATACCGCTTCGGCACCGCCAACATCGATCCGTTCATGCAGTCGCACCCGCTCTCGGGCGAACGCGTCGCCACCCTCACCGCCGACCTGCAAGCCTCGCCCGCCTGGGCCAACAAACCCGACGCCGCGCTCGAAGAACGCTTCCGCCGTGTAAAGGCCAAGCTCGCCGGCTACGTCATGCCCGCCGACCAGACGCTGCAGGCCTTCCCGCCCAGCAACCAGTCGATCTACGCGCACTACGCCCGCGCCTACGCGTATCACAAAGCCGGCTACCCCGAGAAAGCCGACGCCGAAGCCAACGCGCTGGTAAAGGCCGAGCCGACCGACCCGTATTTCCTCGAGATCAAGGGGCAGATCCTGCTCGAGGCGGGCAAGCCGACCGAATCGCTGGTCCCCCTGCGCGAAGCCACGGAAGGCTCGCGCAACAACCCGCTGATCGCCACCACCTTCGGCCACGCGCTGATCGCGACCGAGAACAAGGCGAACTACCCCGAGGCGACTCGCGTGTTGCGCACCGCGGTAGGTCGCGACGACCAGAACCCGTTCGCCTGGATGCAGCTCGGCACCGTCTACGAACTGACCGGCGATACCGCGCGCGCCGCGCTCGCCACCGCCGAGCGCGCCAGCATGGGCGGCGACATGCGGACCGCGTCGGCGAGCGCGCAATATGCGCTCGCGAACATCCCGGCGAACACCACCGACTGGATCCGCGCACAGGATATCGCGATGGCCGCGCAGAACGAGATGGACGACAACCCGAAGCAGTATAAGCGCCGCAAATGAGCAAACTTACATTCCCGGCAATTGCCGTCGCGGGCGCCGTCATCGGAGGCCTCGCGGTCTGGGGCTATGACCGCCAGGGTGGCGGCGTCGAGCGCGCGCAGGTCGAATCGATCGTCCACGACTATGTCCTGGCGCACCCCGAGATCCTCCCCGAGGCGATGGAGAAACTGCGCGACCGCGAGTCCGGCAAGACCGTCACCGCCAACCGCGACGCGATCGTCACCCCGTTCGGCAGCGCCTGGGCCGGCAACCCCAAGGGCGACGTCACGCTCGTCGAGTATTTCGATTACAATTGCGGATATTGCCGCGCGAGCCTGCCGATGATCGCCAAGCTAATCGCCGCCGACCCGAAAGTCCGCGTCGTCTTCCGCGAACTCCCGATCCTCAGCGCCGAAAGCCGCATCGCCGCCCGCGCCAGCCTGGCGGCCGCGCAACAGGGCAAGTTCGCCACCTTCCACGACGCGCTCTACGCCGGCGGCCCCGTCAGCGACGCCTCGATCGCCGCCGCTGCGGGCAAGGCCGGGGTAGACACCACGCAGGCGAACTTCACCAAGACCGCCGACGCCGAGATCGCCAAGAACATGGAAACCGCCGCCAAACTCGGCATGACCGGCACGCCAAGCTGGGTAGTCGGCGACCGCGTGTTGTCGGGTGCGTTGCCGCTAGAAGACCTCCAGAAAGCCGTAGCAGCCGCCCGCGCCGGTTGACGCCCCCTCCTTGTTTCCCCGCGAAGGCGGGGACCCAGTCTGGGGTCCCGCCTTCGCGGGAGAACAAGAAGAGGAGGGAAGACCTATCATTCACGTCCCGCCACCCCCATCTTCCCCTCACAAAAAGGGGTGCCAATGACCGAACCGATCCTGTCCATCGCGGGCGTCACCAAGACCTACAAGAGCGGCACCACGGCCCTCCACCCCGTCGACCTCGACATCCAGAAAGGCGAGATCTTCGCCCTCCTCGGCCCCAACGGCGCCGGCAAGACGACGCTCATCAGCATCATCTGCGGCATCGTCACGCCGTCCGCCGGCACGATCAAGGTCGCCGGCTACGACGCGATCCGCGACTATAAGCAGGCGCGCAGTCGGATCGGACTAGTGCCGCAGGAACTCAACGTCGACATGTTCGAGACGGTGCTCGCCACCGTCACCTTCAGCCGCCGCCTGTTCGGCCGCTCGGGCCACAGCGCATACATCGAACAGGTGCTCCGCGACCTCTCGCTCTGGGACAAGCGCGACGCGAAGATCCGCGAACTCTCCGGTGGGATGAAGCGCCGCGTGCTGATTGCGAAAGCCCTCGCGCACGAACCCGAAATCCTGTTCCTCGACGAACCCACCGCGGGCGTCGACGTGGCGCTGCGCCGCGACATGTGGAAGCTCGTCCACCGCCTGCGCGAAGGCGGCACGACGATCATCCTGACAACGCACTACATCGAGGAAGCCGAGGAAATGGCCGACCGCGTCGGCGTCATCGACAAGGGCAAGCTGCTCCTCGTCGACGACAAGGCGTCGCTGATGAAGAAGCTCGGCAAGCGCGAACTCGACATCGCGCTCCAGGACCCGATGACGGCGCTTCCCGCGGACCTTGCCGACTGGGATGTGTCACTGGAAGACGACGGCAAACGCCTCCGCTACGTGTTCGACGCACAGGCGGACCACACCGGCATCCCCTCGCTGCTACGCAAGCTCAGCGAGCTCGGCATCGGCTTCAAGGACCTCGAAACCAGCAAATCGAGCCTCGAAGACATCTTTGTCGACCTGGTGGGGGAACGCGCATGAACACTCACGGTATTTGGGCGATCTACCGCTTCGAAATGGCGCGCGCATTGCGCACCCTGTGGCAGAGCCTCGTCACGCCCGTTCTCACCACCTCGCTGTATTTCATCGTCTTCGGCGGCGCGATCGGCAGCCGGATGCAGCAGGTCGGCGGCGTCGGTTACGGCAGCTTCATCGTCCCCGGCCTGATCATGCTGTCGCTGCTCACGCAGAGCATTTCGAACGCATCGATCGGCATCTACTTTCCCAAGTTCACCGGCACGATCTACGAGCTGTTGTCGGCGCCCGTGTCGGCGATGGAGATGGTGATCGGCTATGTCGGCGCCGCGACCACCAAGTCGGTGATCCTCGGGCTGATCATCCTCGCCACCGCGTCGTTCTTCGTGCCGCTGCGGATCGAGCACCCGTTCGCGATGATCGCGTTCCTGATCCTGACCGCGGTCGCGTTCAGCCTGTTCGGGTTCATCATCGGCGTGTGGGCCAACGGCTTCGAGCAGCTGAATTTCGTTCCCGCGCTGCTGATCACGCCGCTGACCTTCCTCGGCGGTGCGTTCTACTCGATCGACATGCTGCCCCAGCCGTGGCGGACGTTCAGCTTGTTCAACCCGGTCGTCTACCTGGTGAGCGGCTTCCGCTGGAGCTTCTTCGGGGTCGGCGACGTCGCGGTCGGTGTGAGCCTCGCGGTGACGGCCGGCTTCCTCGCGGCATGCCTGATCGCGATCGCCTGGATCTTCAAGACCGGCTGGCGGATGAAGAACTAACCGAAGAACCATGTTTCCCCGCGAAGGCGGGGACCCAGTCTGGGCTCCCGCTTTCGCGGGAGAACAAGCTTCTTACCGCATTACCGGCAACGTCACCCGCGAGCCCGCACAAACCTTCTGCGTCGCCTTCACGTAATCGCTCGGTTTCGTCCGCCCGATGTTCGGCACGAACGACTGCGGGTTGCGGTCGATCATCGGGAACCAACTCGACTGGATCTGCACCATGATCCGGTGCCCCGCCTTGAACACATGGTCATGGTCGCGCAGCGGCACGTCCCACGCGACCACCTTGCCCGGCACCAACGGCTGCGGCGTCGTATCGCTCGCGAGGAACCGTCCGCGCCGCACCTCCATCGCAATCGGCAACTGATACCCGTTCAACGTCTTCGCGTAATCGCCAGGCCGGGCCTGAGACTTGTCGAACGCCTCGGTATCGTCGGGCAGCACATCGATCAGCTTCACCACGAAATCGCTGTCCGTCCCGCTGGTCGACGCCTGCAACGTCGCCGACAGTCCTCCCGTCACGGTCAGGTCGGCAGTCAGAGGCTCCGACACATATCCCAGCACATCGGGCCGGTGATCGACGAAGCGCTGGTCGTCCGCCTCCCACCACGCCCAGTCCGGGCTGGCATAGGTCGCCGACATCGGTCGCCGGCGGAACGGCACCGGGTTCGCCGGATCGGACACGTAATCGCGACACCCCTCGCCCGCCGCCGGCGCGGTGAACGACAGGCTGCCGTCCGCATGCAAATACAGCTCGGTCGCCTTCGCACCAGTCGGAGGCCAGGCAGCATAGGTCTTCCAAACGTTCGAGCCCGACTGGAACATCTTCGCCGCAAAGTCCGGCCGCGGCCCTTTGCCGTGCAGCCAGTATGCGAAAAACGGCGCCTGGATCTGCTCCTGAAACTGCGTGCCACTCGCCGTGCCAAGCGGGATCGGCCCGAGATGATCCGCCACGCCCTGCCACCCGCCGTGCCGCCACGGCCCCGCCACCATCTGCGCCAGATGGTTCGGATCGTTGCGTTTTTGCTTGGCGTAGATCTGCCACGAGCCCCATGGATCCTCCTGATCCCAGAACCCGGCGACGTTCAGCGTCGGCACCGTCGTCTTGCCGAGCGAATCGGTCCAGCGTTGCGCAGTATAGAACGCATCATGATTGGGATGATCGAGCAGCGACGTGAACATCGGCACCCGCCCCTTGAACACGGTCCGGTCGATCGCCTCCGCCGAGCCAGCCTTGAGGAAATAGTTGTAGGTATCGCTCGGATACACGAAGTCGGAATTCTTCGTCTTGTCGAGTTGCAACGACGACACCCAGTCGGTCGCATAGCTCAACCGCAGCGCGCCGTTGCGGTGGAGATCGTCCGACTGCCAGTAATCGATCCACGCCGCCTGCGGAGACACCGCCTTCAGCGCGGGATGCGGATTCGCCAGCGCGACGGCGGCGGCGAAACCGGGGTACGACACGCCCCACATGCCGACCTTGCCGTTGTTGGCAGGAACGTTCTTCACCAGCCAGCCGACGGTGTCGTACGCATCCGTCGCCTCATCGACCGCTTTAGGATCACCCGGGTGGACTGCGGTTGAGAGCGTGAATACGCCATCCGACTTGAATCGCCCGCGCATCGATTGGACAACGAAGACATAGCCGTCCTTCATCAACGGCGCGAAGCGATCGGCGGTGGGAAACGGCGCATCCGGCACGCCGTAGGGCGTTCGCTGGAGCAGGATCGGCAGCGGCCCGGTCATCCCGCGCGGCCGCATGATGACCGTCTGCAACTTCGCCCCGTCGCGCATTGGCACCATCACCTCTTCGAACGTGAAAGGCGACTGGGTAACGGTTTGCGGCGCGGTCTGCGCGAGCGTGGCGGCAGGGACCGTGGTCATGACCGCGAGCGCGAGCAGGAGGGCGTGGCGCGACATTTTCTTCCCCTTGAACGTTTGCGCGATTGGACAAATCCACACGCGCGAAGTCAAGCCGCGCGCCACGCTCCGGTCAGTATCGGCCGCAATACCAGCGAGTTGAGATCGATCAGCGCGTGCAGGACCATCGCCAGCCACAGCTCCCCGGTCATCAGATACACTGCCGCCATCAGCGCGCCGACGAGCGTGGTCGCGATCACGCCCGCCCGCCCCTGATACACATGCATCGCGCCGAAAGCCGCGACCGCGACACCGAACGCGACGAACGCGCTACCGGAGACGAGCGCGACCAGCAGCGGCAGGAACAGGCGGAAGGCGAGCTCCTCTGAGATGCCCGCCGCGATCGACATGGCGACGGCGTGCGCGATCTCAGGCCGGTTGCGCGGGAGCAGCGAGCCGACATTGCCGATCGTCTTGAGGATACGCCAGTTACGCCGCGTCGCAAGCACCGCGCCGATGATCAGGCCACCGAGCGCGCTGCCGCCGATCATCCCGAGCAGTTCCGCGCGGCTGTAGCCTTCGAAGCTGGGAAGGAGCGTGCGGAGCGCAGCGAACTCGGGCGGCACGGTGACGAGCGCGTCGAGGCGCCCCAGCAAGGCTAGGCCGATCACTGCCGGCAGGACGAAGGCGATCGCGGCCTTGGCGATCCACAGGCGGTAGGTCTTCTGGCGCGACGCGGTGTCGGGGAGGCGCTTGATACGGCGGTAGCCGAGGAGGTCGCCCTTGAGGAACCAGACCAGGCTCATGATCGTGACGAGGAGGAGGACGTTGGGCAGGATCATGCCGACACTTCGCTCCTCCTGCGTTCCACCGCTCGGCCTTTATGTTCTCCCGCAAAGGCGGGAGCCCAGTCTGGGTCCCCGCCTTCGCGGGGACACATGGTGGTTTGTTCACCACCCTCACCCGGCGCTCCACCCCGGCGAAGGCCGGGGCCCAGTTGGGGGACGTTGCTGATTACGGACAACGCTCCGTTACTCCGACCTTCCCACCTGGGCCCCGGCCTCCGCCGGGGAGGTGCTGAGCTGCTGGTCAGCGCAGTATCGAATCAATCGGTGCGATGCTCGCCCTTGACCCAACGCACCGTCCCCGACGACGCGCGCATCACAACGCTCTCCGTCGTCATCTTGCCCTTCTTCCGCTTCACGCCAGCCAGGAGCGACCCATCCGTAACCCCGGTCGCCGCAAAGATGCAGTCGCCCTTCGCCAGTTCCGAAAGGTCATACTGCTTGTCGAGATCCGTAATCCCCCACTTCGCCGCACGCCCGCGCTCGTCGTCGTTGCGGAACAACAACCGTCCCTTGAACTGCCCACCGACGCAGCGCAGCGCCGCACACGCCAGCACGCCCTCGGGAGCACCACCCGAACCCATGTACACGTCGACGGTCGTCTCGGGATCGGACGTCGCGATCACGCCGGCGACGTCGCCGTCACCGATCAGCATGATCCCGCAGCCGACCTGACGCAGTTCGGCGATCAGCGCCTCGTGACGCGGCCGATCGAGCACGCACACGATCAGGTCGCGCGCCGGCACGCCCTTGGCAGCGGCGACCGCGTTGATGTTCTCGGTCGGCGTCTTGTCGAGATCGATGATGCCCTCGGGATAACCCGGCCCGACCGCGATCTTGTCCATGTAGACGTCGGGCGCGTTGAGCAGCCCACCCTCTTCAGCGATCGCCAGCACGGCAAGGCTGTTCGGCCCCGCGGTCGCGCAGATCGTCGTGCCTTCGAGCGGATCGAGCGCGATGTCGATCTTCGGGCCCTTGCCGATCGCGGAGCCGACCTTTTCGCCGATGAACAGCATCGGCGCCTCGTCGCGCTCGCCCTCGCCGATCACGACGGTGCCGTCCATGTACAGCGAGTTGAGCGCCTCGCGCATCGCCTCGACCGCCGCTGCATCGGCTGCCTTCTCGTCGCCGCGCCCGACGAGCGTGGACGCGGCGATCGCCGCAGCTTCGGTCACGCGGACCATTTCGAGGACGAGAACGCGGTCGAGAACCTGGCTGGCGGCAGCGGTCAAAATATTTCTCCTCGGTATGTTTCATCCCGGATAGGCAGCGGCCATCCGGTTGTCGACCCGATCAGTCCCTCAGCAGGTCGTTGATCGAGGTTTTGGAACGAGTTTGCGCATCGACACGCTTGACGATCACCGCGCAGTACAAGGCCGGCTTGCCGTCCCCGCCACCGATCGAGCCCGGCACGACGACGGAATAGGGCGGCACTTCGCCCTTGAACACTTCGCCGGTCGCGCGGTCGATGATCTTGGTCGAGGCGCCCAGATACACGCCCATCGACAGCACTGCACCCTCGCCGACGCGGACGCCCTCGGCCACTTCCGCACGCGCGCCGATGAAGGCGCCATCGCCGATGATGACGGGGTCGGCCTGCAACGGCTCGAGCACGCCACCGATCCCGGCGCCGCCCGACAGATGCACGTTCTTGCCGATCTGCGCGCACGACCCGACCGTCGCCCAGGCGTCGACCATCGTCCCCTCGCCGACATACGCGCCGATGTTGACGAAGCTCGGCATCAGGATCGCACCCTTGGCGATGAAGCTCCCGCGGCGAGCGACCGCACCGGGAACGACGCGGATGCCCGCCGAACGGAACTCCGCTTCACCCCAGCTCGAGAACTTCGACGGCACCTTGTCGAACCCCGGGGACCCCGCCGAACCGCCGTCGATCACGACATTGTCGTTGAGGCGAAACGACAGCAGCACCGCCTTCTTCAACCACTGGTTGACCTGCCAGCCATCCGCGGTCGGCTCGGCAACGCGCGCGGTGCCGGCATCCAGCATCGCCAGCGCGGACTCGACGGCGTCGCGCACTTCGCCCTTGGTATCCAGGCCGAGGTTGGCGCGATCGTCCCAGGCGGCGTCGATGATGGTCTGCAAGGTCATGATGTCTCCAGGATGGTTTCGAGCCACGGCGCAAGCACCGGCACGGTAAAATCGATGTGATCGCGCGCCGCATCGGGCGACTGCTCGGAGCCGTTGTCGATCCACACGGTGGTCATCCCGATCGCCTTGGCCGGCGTCAGGTTGCGCGCCATGTCGTCCGCGAACAGCGACTCCCGCGGATCGATGTCGAACGCCGCGCAGAACCCGGCATAGGCCGACGCATGCGGCTTCGGCATCAAGTTCATCGCATGGATGTCGTGGATCGCCTCGAAGCTCTCGCTCAGCCCGAGCCGCTCCAGGATCCGCGTCGCATACGGCGTATCGCCATTGGTGAAGACGAGCTTGCGCCCCGGCAGCTTGGCGATCGCGGCGACCAGCGGTGCGTCATGCTCGATCACGTCCATCTCGATGTCGTGGACATGCGCCAGGAACGCATGCGGATCGACCTGATGCTCGGCCATCAGCCCCGACAGCGTCGTGCCGTGATTGTGGAAATACCCCTTTTGCACGCGCCGCGCCTCGTCATGCTCCAACCCGAGGAGGTCCTGGATGAACCCGGTCATCCGCGCATCGACCTGCGCGAACAGGTCCGCGCTCGCCGGGTACAGCGTGTTGTCGAGATCGAAG
Organism: Sphingomonas sp. 320_CC; assembly: GCF_059691795.1. Classification (NCBI taxonomy): domain Bacteria; kingdom Pseudomonadati; phylum Pseudomonadota; class Alphaproteobacteria; order Sphingomonadales; family Sphingomonadaceae; genus Sphingomonas; species Sphingomonas sp. 320_CC. Next base: position 145,197 of record NZ_JCAWAE010000002.1, read on the forward strand.
ATCCAGTTGCGGACATGGTCGAGGCGGGGGTCAAGGCGGGCAAGCATCGGCCGGAACCTCTACGGACCGCGACACGCGGCGACAAGCGGGGTGCGACACTGCCGACCTTCAGGACCGATGTTTACGATCGCGTAAGGCTTTGCATTCCAGTATGTTACGGAAAATCACAAAAGGGCGGGATGAATGCGCGGCACGAAGGCGGGGCTGCTGAGAACGGCGGCGGTGGCAAGTGGCCTGCTCCTCGCCGCCTGTGGAGGCGGCGGCGGTGGTGGCATCAACAGCACGCCGGCCCCTCCCACGGTTTCCACCCCGACGCCGACACCGCTTCCGACACCAGCGCCCTCCCCTGCTCCGACTCCCGCGCCGACCCCGACCCCGACACCGTCCAGCAACGACACCAGCGAATATCGTGCGACCGTCGGCGCGGTCTCGATGAACGCGCTGGCCGCCTACAATGTCGGCGCGACCGGCAGGGGGATCGGCGTTGGCGTGATCGACAGCGGCATCGACCTGCAAAGCCAGGAGTTCGGCACCCGCGTTTCGTCCGCCTCGCAGGACGTCGCCGGCAATAGCTCGATTGACGACGAAGGCGGCCACGGCACCGCGGTCGCCTTCACGCTGGCGGGCCGTAGGAATGGCGCGGGCTCGCACGGCGTGGCGTTCGACGCAACGCTGATCGTCCTCCGCGCCGACCGCCCCGGTACTTGCGCCACCGCGAGCAAGGACGACGACGATTCGGGCTGCAAGTTCGGCACCGACGCGATCACCCGCGGGGTCGATGCGGCCCGCACGGCCGGTGCGAAGGTCGTCAACATCTCGCTCGGCGGCTCCGAGATGCCGCAGAGCTTGAAGGATGCGATCGGCCGCGCGACTGCTGCCGGGCTGGTCGTCGTAATCGCCGCGGGCAATGACGGTTCGGTCAACCCCGATCCGTTCACCAACGTCGCTGGCGAAGCGCAGGGCCGCAACCAGGTGATCATCGCCGGCTCGGTCGGCGCGAGCGACGGAATCTCCACCTTCAGCGACCGCGCGGGCACCGGCGCCGCGCACTTCCTCACCGCGGTCGGCGAAAGCGTCCGTGCGCCCGACGCGACCGACACCGCCTATCTCTGGTCGGGCACGTCGTTCGCCGCGCCGCAGATTTCCGGCGCGGTGGCGTTGCTGGCGCAGGCCTTCCCCAACCTGACCGGCGCGCAGATCGTCGACATCCTGTTTCGCAGCGCGCGCGATGCCGGCGCGCCCGGAGTCGACGCGGTCTACGGTAATGGCGTGCTCGACCTGACGCGCGCATTCCAGCCCCTCGGCACGACCTCGATCGCGGGATCGAAAGCGGTCGTGTCTACGATCAGCAACGCCAGCCTGTCCGCGCCGATGGGCGACGCAACCCAAGGCGAACTCGGCGCGGTGATCCTCGACGGCTACAGCCGCGCGTTCGCGATCGACCTCGCCAAGACGATCGCGCGCCGCAGCCCCGAACGCTCGCTCGGCAGCGCGCTCCAGTCACGATTCCGCACGGTCGCTTTGGCGCAGGGCGGCATGACCGTCTCGATGACGCTCGCACCGCGCGCGAACGGCGACATCGCGCTCGATCGCACCTCGTTGTCGAGCTCCGACGCGATCAGCGCGCGCGCGATCGCCGGGATGGTGACGCAGAAGCTCGGCAGCACGCTGTCGTTCGGGTTCGGCTTCGCACAAGGATCGAGCGCGCTCAGTGCGCAGTTGTCGGGCCAGTCCGAACCCGCCTTCCTGATCGCCAACCCCGGCGGCATAGGCTTCGACAGCACCACGCGGGCATCGAGCGCGATGCGGCAGAGCTTCGGCGGGTTCGGCTTCACCTTCGGAATCGAGAATGGCGACGTCGTGACGCAGCGTGACAGCGACCTTCGCCTGCGCGACCGCTGGCAACGCTCGGGCTACAATCGCGTCTCGCTTGCAGTCGACCGACGCTTCGGCGCGCTCTCGACGATGGTCGCCGCGACGCGGATGGACGAGCGCGACACCGTCCTCGGCGCGCGCTTCGACGCAGCCCTCGGCGGGACGCGCGCCGCAACGTGGTTCGTGGACACCAAGGCGCGGTTCGATGCGGGGAGCGGCTGGAGCATCGGCGGATCGATGCGCCAGGGCCGAACCCGCGCGGCGGTACGCGGCGGTCTCAGCGGCGACGGCCTCGTCCGCACTAACGCCTTCGCGGCAGACATCGGCAAGGACGGTGTGTTCGGCCATGACACGCTCGGCCTCCGCGTCGCGCAACCGTTGCGGGTCGCGCGCGGCGGCATCGACCTCGGCCTCCCGACCTATTACGATTACACGTCCGGTACCGTCACCAACTGGACCACCCAACGCCTCAACCTCGCCCCGCAAGGCCGCGAACTCGACGTAGAACTACGCTACGGCGTCCCCGCCCTCGGCGGCGGCCTGGATACGAACCTGTTCTTCCGCCGCGACCCGGGCAATTTCGCGGCGTTGCCGAACGATTACGGCATGGCGATGCGCTACAGCCTGGGCTTCTGAGGAAAGCAGCGGCGATCCTCCCCCGCCAGGGGGAGGTGGCTGGCGCTTGCCAGACGGAGGGGGAGGAAAGGGAAACCTCTGCTCCGTGTCCTCCCCCTCCGTCGCCTTCGGCGCCACCTCCCCCTTGCGGGGGAGGATTATAGGTCAATTCATCAAAAAGCTGGATAAGCTACCGCTCGGTACCTATCTCTGCCGCATGACACGCTATTCCCTGCTCGATCTGGTCCCCGTCATCGAAGGCGGCACCGTCTCCCAATCGCTCGCCAACGCGGCCGACCTCGCGCGGCACGCCGAGAGCGTCGGGTTCCAGCGCTACTGGGTCGCCGAACATCACGGCATGACCGGCATCGCGTCGGCCGCGACCGCCGTCGTGATCGCGCACATCGCCGCCGCCACGAAGACCATCCGCGTAGGCTCGGGCGGCATCATGCTCCCCAACCACGCTCCGCTGGTGATCGCCGAGCAGTTCGGCACGCTCGACGCGCTCTTCCCAGGCCGCATCGATCTCGGCCTCGGCCGCGCACCCGGTTCCGACCAACGCGTCGCGCGCGCGATGCGCCGCACGCTGGAAACCGACGCCAACGCCTTCCCGCAGGACGTGATGGAGCTGCAAAGCTACTTCGCCAACGACGGCCAGACCGGCATCGTCGCGACCCCGGGCGCAGGCGCGGACGTCGAGATGTGGATCCTTGGCTCCAGCACGTTCGGCGCGCAGTTGGCGGCCGCGCTTGGCCTCCCCTACGCGTTCGCCTCGCACTTCGCCCCCGATGCGCTCGATGCCGCGCTCGCAATCTACCGCCGCGATTTCCGCCCCTCGGCACGCCTCGCCAAGCCCCACGTCATGGCCGGCTTCAACGTCTTCGCAGCCGACACCGATGCGGAAGCCGAACTGCTCGCCACCTCGCAGCAGCAGTCGTTCGTTGCACTGCGCACCGGCAACCCCGGAAAGATGAAGCCCCCCCTCGCCGGCTACCGCGAGTCGCTCGGCGCGCAGGGCAACCAGATCCTCGACCACGTCCTGCAATGCTCGGCGGTCGGCAGCCCGGCCAAGGTCGCCCGCGGCATCGCGGCGTTCGTCGAGCGGACCGGCGTCGACGAGGTCATGGTGACCAGCGCGATCTACGACCACGAAGCCCGCAAGCGGAGCCTCTCGATCACCGCCGACGTGATGCAGGACTTGAAGATCGCGGCATAAGGCTGGGCTAGTGGTCACGGACTGAACGCGGATCGACGCCGCGTTCAGTCCGCTCAGTCGCCGCCGGCTTCGACATACTCGAAATAGCTGAAATCGGCCGGTTCACCTGCGCCCGACATATCCTGGCAGGCCACCCCGACAAAGGCACCGGTGAAGTTGGGCAGGCCCGGCAGGGTCGCCTCGTCCGACAGGATACTCGCGTTGAACCGTTCGGCTAGCCAGGTCCACGCGCTCGATCCCGCACACCGGTATCCGAAGCGAAGGCTTTCGTGATCCACCTCGACCCGCAGTCCGATCGGTCCCGCGTCGATCGCGATCGGCTGGGTGATCACGCTGCTGCCGAGCGGGGTCGGGATCGCCGACAGTACCTGCAGCACGCGCCGGCCATCGTCGTCGGCGGTGACGTGCAGATAATGGAACTTCGTCGAATTATAGTAGCAGACCAGCCCCGCCGCCTGCTGGAAGTGACGCGGTTCGAACGTCACGAGCGTCTCGGCGGCGTAGGCGAACGCCTGCTGCCGGCGCGCGACCAGCGACTGCGTGAAGTGGCTGCCGATCGTCTCGCGGCCGTAGAGGCGCAGATAACCGGGCCGCGCGGTCAGGCTGAACAACCGGTCGGCATCCGGAGTACGCAGCCACTGGAAAGCCTCGGGCAACGTCGCGGTATCGAACACGCTGCGCTCGCGTCGCGGTTCGGGCGCGGCTGACGCCGTGCCATCCTCCACGACCAGCGCGGGACTCGCGTCGCCGTCAAGCGTCCGCAGCCAGCCATCCTCGCCCCATCGCATCGGTTGGATCGCGGTCTCGCGGCCCAACACGCACCGATCACTGACGGGCAGCGGCCGCCCGCATAGATACACCATCCAGGTTTCGCCGGTCGGCGTCTCGACCAGATCGCCGTGCCCTGTCCGCTGCAACTGTACGCCCTGCTTGCCCGCCGCGGTCAGTACCGGGCCATCCGGATGCACCTCATACGGGCCGAACAGCGACCGTGCCCGCGCCATCACGACGGCATGGTTGCGCTCGGTGCCGCCTTCCGCGACCAGCAGGTGATACCAGTCGTCGCGCTTGTAGAGGTGCGGGCCCTCGGTGAAGCCAAGCGACGTGCCCTCGAAGATCATGCGACGGTCGCCGAGCATGTCGCCCGTCGCGAGGTCGATCTCCTGCGCGACGATCCCGGCAAAGCGACGCCCGCCCGGCCGGTGGTCCCACAGCATGTTGAGCAGCCAGCTCCGCCCGTCATCGTCGTGGAACAGCGCCGGGTCGAAGCCGCTGCTGTTGAGATGGACGGGATCGGACCACGGCCCGTCGATATGCTCCGCCGTGACCCAGTAATTATGGAAATCGCGCAGCGACGCCCCGCGCGCACCGTCGATCGTGGTCTGGCCGTAGCGCTTCACGTCGGTGTAGATCAGGTGGAACCGGCCGTTCGCATGGCTCAGGTCCGGCGCCCATACTCCGCACGAATCCGGGTTGCCGCGCATGTCCAGCTGGCTCGCGCGGTTGAGCGGCCGCGCTGCCAGCCGCCAGTTCGCGAGGTCGCGCGAATGGTGGATCTGGACGCCCGGATACCATTCGAAGGTCGAGGTTGCGACGTAATAATCGTCGCCGACGCGGACGATCGACGGGTCCGGATTGAAGCCGGGAAGGATCGGGTTGCGAATAGTCATGCGGGCTTTCGTATCAGGACCCAGAGGAGTGCGGCGCCGACCAGGTCGAGCAGTCCGAGCAGAATGAAGAACGGCTGGTAGCCGACCTCCGCGACCATCGAGCCGAGCACCAGCGTGAAGATCAGGACGCCGAGATTGGCGGCGGTGCCCGACATACCCGTCGCGGTCGCGACCTGGTCCTGCGGGAACAGGTCCGACGACAGCGTGATGACCGTCACCGACAGCGTCTGGTGCGCAAAGCCGCCAAGGCACAGCAGTGCGATCGCCGCGATCGGGCTGGTCACCGTGCCGACGAACATCATCCCCGTCATCAGCACCGCACCCACCGTGAAGGCGCCACGCCGCGCATCGATCAGGTCGACCCCGCGCCGTTGCAGCCACGCCACCACGATCGGCCCGAACAAGCATCCGAGGTCCGCCGCCAGGAACGGCAGCCACGCGAACATCGCGATCTGGCCGAGATCGAAATGGCGCACCTGCACGAGGTATAGCGGCATCCAGAACGACAGCATGCCCCACACCGGATCGGCGAGGAACCGCGCCGCCGCGATCGCCCACAGGTTACGACGCCGCAGCAGTTCGCCGAGCGGCGGACGCTTGCGATGCGTGGCGAGCGATGCCTCCTGTCCTTCGACGATCAGCGTGCGTTCCGCCGGCGACAGTCGACGATGTTTTGCGGGCGGCGCATACCAGAACAGCCAGGCGATCACCCACACCAGCCCGAGCGCGCCGGCGATGAAGAAGGCCGCCCGCCAGCTATGGTTGAGCACCGCCCAGGCCACCAGCGGCGGCGCGAACACCGCGCCGAACGAGGCTCCGATCTGATAGATGCCGCCCGCGACGCCGCGCTCGCGGGCCGGAAACCATTCGGCGACCAGCTTCATACCCGCCGGCTGCGCCGATCCCTCGACCAACCCCAGCGCGCCGCGCAGGCCGGCAAACCCCATCCAGCCCGTCGCCAGTCCATGCGCCATCGTGATCAGCGACCAGATCGCGACGAACAGCGTGAAGCCGATCTTCAGCCCTACGACGTCGAGCACATAGCCGGCGAGCGGCTGGAACATGATGCCGATCTGGAATGCGCCGGTGATCCAGGAATATTCGGCGGCGCTGATATGCTGCTCGGCCATGATCGCCGGCGCCGCGACGCCGAGCACGCTGCGCGCGAGATAGTTGATGACCATCGCCACCACGAACAGGCCGATGATGGTCCAGCGGATATTCCTGAAGCGCCGCACCCTCACCCCCTCGGTAACGTTATCATCGCGTGGTAGCCGCCGACGCTCGTCTTAGGCAAGCATTGCTGCTGCAAAAACGCGTCGAAATGCGGTCGAGAGCAACTGTAGCCACGCGCGGCGCGGTCGCGGTCCGGCTCAGTGCGCCGCCGCGATCGGCAATTCGTAGATCGCCGCGGAGATCGCCGGTACCATCACGGTGCGTGTCTCCGCCACCTTGCTTTCGACGATCGTCACGCCATTCGGGGACGCAATGGTGTTCGCCGCCTCCACCGTCTTGCCGGTCATGACCCAGCGCCTGCCGCCGCCGCGCAGCCTCATGCCGGAAAGCGCAAGGTTCAGTCGCTGCGGCTGGAACGTCGCGTTCACCACTGCGAGGCGCAGTTTGGTGCCGTCCGGCGACAGTCCCGCGATCACGTCGAGCGGATAGGTCGGGCTGCCCGCGCGCACCTTGGGATGCGCATGGCCGACCGGATACTTCGGCTCTGGTTGCGGTACATCGCCATCGACTTTCAGCGGAACCGTCCCGGCGCCGAAATGCTCGCCGTACAGTTTGAACACGGTGCCAGTGGCGTTGAGGGTCGCGGCGGATGGCGAGATGTCCATCGTCGACACGCCGGTCGTGAACGCCGACATCGTCAGGAAATCGGTGTGGCGGAGCATCTCCTGGAATACCATCGCATAAGCCAGCGAGGATTTCAGCGTCGGCGGCCCCGCCATGTACGCGTATTCGTCGATCGACAGGAACGTCTTGGCAGCGCGGATCTTGGGGAACTTCGTCTCGTAGATCGCCCATTCCTCCGCTTCCATGCGGACATGGTTCGAGGGCGAACGGACGAACTCGATAAGCTCGTCGGCGGCCGGCGCTTCGGGTCGCTTCTCCGCGCGATCATACCAATGCTCGGTGATGCCGTCGAAATTACCCCATGCCTTGGCGAAGAAGCCGCCGGTCCAGTCCTCCTCGGTACCGAACTTCGCCTGGATGCTCTCGATCGACGAGTTCTGTTGCACGCCCTTCGGATGCAACTGGTCGGGCATCGCGCCCGATGCGATCAGCGTTATCGAAGGGTCCTTCGCGCGCATCGCCTTCGCGAATTCGTTGTGCTTGATCATGAAGTAATCGAGCGAGGTCTTGCCGATCTGCCACCAGCCGAACGGTTCGTTGCCGATGTTCCACCATTTGACGCGATATGGCTCGGGATGACCGTTCGCCGCCCGCTTGGCGCCCCATTCGGAGGTCGCCGCACCGTTGAGATATTCGACTTCCTCCGCCGCCGAGTTCGCATCGCCCAGCCCGGCATTGACCGTAACATAGGGTTCGACGCCCAGGATACGCGTCAGGTCCATCCATTCGTCCATGCCGAGATCGTTCGGCTGCATCGCGCTCCAGGCGTGATCGAACATCGGCGGGCGTGCATCGCGGGGCCCGATCGCCTCGTGCCAGTCCCAGTCGGACAGGAAGTTTCCGCCAGGCAGGCGCCAGAAGCCCGAGTTCAGCGACTTCGCGATCGCGGTCGTATCCGCACGCCAGCCATTGACGTTGTCCGCCGGCATCAGCGACACCACGCCGACCCGAAAAACGGCCGTACCGGTGGAGTGGCCGGTGCCAGTGATCTCCAGCCGCGCATCGGTCGCCGCCGCGGTCGGCGTGAACGCAAAGCTGGCCTCGCTCCAGTCCGCGCCCGGGGTCGGCAACGACACGACCTGCCGGTCCTGCGGTCGATCGCCCCAGACCAACGTCACCGACACCGACACGCCTGGCTCGCCACTCAGCCTGAGCTTGCCGACATACCGCCGGTCGCGGACGACCTCGATCCCGCTTTGGCCGATGCCGGTGACATGGTCGGGGGACACTGCGATCCGCGCGCTCTGCGTGCCGACGTACGGATGCTGCGTGTCCATCTTGACGGCCGCGTCGCCGCCGATCGGGCGCCATTTGCGGTAGACGACACCGGGCCGCCCTTCGGCATTGACCGGTGGCGGCGCGTCGCTCGCCGCAGGACCTATCGGGTAATAGAATTTGCGGTCGTCGAGCATCTCTGCCCACAGCGTCCGCGCGACGAGTCCGCCGATCGGTTCGATAAACATGCCGTATTCATAGGGTGTGACGGCCGCAGATCGCGCCGTTGCGTCGATCCGGACGGCAACAGGCTGAGCCTGTTGCGCCTCGGCCGAGACGAAAACCGTGGCTTGACCCGCAAACAGGACAAACGCTGCGACGACCGGTTTCATCGACCTCTCCCCTTTTGTGCGTGCTCGCCATTCCGGCGATGATCGCGACGCGCCGGTTCGATTCCGACGTCGCAGCGCATTTCCAGATAGATTACGCAGACTAATGATAACGTCAACATGGACGTTCGGCGTGTCGGCATACTCTGGTCGAGATCCGACCAACTTGCATCGCGGGGCCAAAGGTCTAGGTCGCTTCGACGTGTATGGTTCGTATTGAGGGGCTCGACGTGACGGTCGTCGGGCGGGGTTGAAGGGATCGGTGTGAAGGAACGCGCTCGGCGCTCGCGCAGCCCGACGATCATCGATGTCGCCGCGCAGGCCGGGGTATCGCCGATGACCGTGTCGCGCGTCATCAACGGCCGCGCCAGCGTCGATCCGACCACCCGCGCCAGCGTCCAGGATGCGATCGACGCACTGGGCTACACGCCGAACCTCGCCGCGCGCAGCCTGGTCACGTCCACCGAACTCAAGATCGGCGTGATCTACGCCAACCCGAGCGCCGCGTTCATGAGCGATTTCCTCACCGGCGTGTTCGAGGAGGCCTCGATCCGCGGCGCACGGCTGATCCTGCTGAAGGGCGAGGACGGTCGTCCGCCGAGCCCCGCCGCGCTGGAAAATCTGGTCGCAACGGGCATCTCCGGCATGATCTGCGCGCCGCCGTTAAGCGAATCCGCGGCGGTCCTCGACGTGTTGCGCAAGGCGCGCGTGCCGGTGGCGGCGGTCGGCGCGCACGATGTCGACAACGTGATCTGCGTCCGTATCGACGATCGCCTCGCCGCGTACGAGATGACGCGCGAGCTGATCGCGATGGGTCATCGCCGGCTCGGGTTCGTCGTCGGCAACCCCGACCAGGTCGCCAGTGTCAAGCGGCTCGACGGCTTCTATGCCGCGGTGCGCGAACATCCGGGCGTTCGTGCGACGATCGCGCAGGGCGATTTCAGCTTTGCCTCGGGACTCGCCGCCGGCGACCAGTTGCTCCAGGCCGATCCGCCCCCCACCGCGATCTTCGCCAGCAACGACGACATGGCCGCCGCCGTCGTGTCGGTCGCGCATCGGCGACAGCTCGATGTACCCCGCGAACTGACGGTCGTCGGGTTCGACGATACCACCGCCGCCGTGATGCTGTGGCCGCCGCTGACCACGGTACATCAGCCGGTCCGCCGACTCGCCGCGGAAGCGCTCGGCCTTCTGGTCGCGGAGATCGCCACGCCGCCGAGAACACCCGCCAAGCGCGCCGACCGGGTGCTGGACCACGAAATCGTCAAGCGACAGTCCACGTCGCCGCCACAGGACGACGCCACGCCTTAACGCCATCCGCCGTTTCTGCGGACGTCGACGACCTCACTCCACGCCACCGATAGTATGAGTATTGACTCCTCAACGATGTCGACGCATTGTTGCGTGGTAACGTTATCAAACAGCAACATCGAGTTGCGGGATGACGTGGCAGGAACGCTGGTAAATCGGCGCGCCGAAAAAGGGGGTAGGATGCAATGGTTTCCAGAATCACGACTCTGTCGGCTCACGTCCGCGCCAGCGTTTGGGCGCAAGAGACATCGCGTTTAACAACAGCGGCACGATCGGTTTCTACCGTTTCCAGTCCGACTACACGGCAACGGCGCACCCTCATCGCCGGATCGAGCAGCATCGCCGCGCTCATCCTCTCGCTATACGCAGCGCCGTCTTTCGCGCAGGCCGCCCCAGCGCAAACCACGGACACCGCCGCCGCCCCAGAGCCGGTCGCCGAGACGCCCAAGGCCGCCGAACCCGAGGCCGTCAGAACCGCCGACATCATCGTCACCGGCTCCCGGATCCAGTCGAGCGGCTTTACCGCCCCGACGCCGACCACGGTCATCAGCGAAGCCGATATCCAGAACAACGCGCAGCCCAACGTCTTCACGACGATCGCGCAGCTGCCGTCGTTGCAGGGATCGAGCGGCTCGACGACCAACACGTTCAGCACGTCGAGCGGCCAGCAGGGCCTGAGTTCGTTCTCGCTCCGCGGCCTGGGCACGATCCGCACGCTCACCCTGGTCGACGGCCAGCGTGTCGTCGGCGCCTATTATACCGGCGTCACCGACGTCAGCCTGCTCCCGCAATTGCTGATCAAGCGAGTCGACATCGTCAACGGCGGCGCGTCGGCGTCCTATGGATCGGACGCGGTCGGCGGCGTCGTCAACTTCATCACCGACACGCATTTCCAGGGCTTCAAGGGCAACGTCCAGGGCGGCATCACCAACTACGGCGACGACGGCCAGGGGCTGGTCCAGCTTGCCGCGGGACGGAGCTACCTGAACGATCGACTGCACCTCGTCGTCAGCGGCGAATATGCCAAGGAAGCAGGTGTCGGCCCCGGCGATTTCGGCACCGACCTCGCCGGTGGTCGCGACTGGTTCACGCAGACGACGATGATCAACCGCAACGTAGTCGACGACGGATCGCCGCAATACGTCCTGCGCGATTTCGCCCAGCCGTATAACTTCACGAAATACGGCCTCATCACCGCCGGTCCGCTGCAGGGCACGGCGTTCGACCAGAGCGGCCGCCCCTTCCAGTTCCAATATGGCTCGAACGGCGTGCCGGCCCGCGACAATTCCGGCGCGGTCCGAGGCTGCCTGCCCGGCTTCTGCGTCGGCGGCGACCTGTCGGGGAACATCGATACCGGCCGCACCTTGCAGTCGGCGATCCAGCGCCTCGATAGCTATGGGCGTATCGGCTATGATTTCGCGACCGACAACGAAGTCTATGTCAGCGTCAATGTCGGCCAGGTGAAGACTCATAACCAGCCGACCAACGGCGCCAACCGACCCGGCCTAAGGCTGCAGTGCGCGAACCCGTTCGTCCCGGCCTCGATCCAGGCGGCGTGCGCGACCGCGGGGATCACGGACTTCCAGTTCGGCGCCAGCGTCGCGATCCTGCCGAACACCATCGTTCATACCGATCGCCGCCAATACCGTGTCGTAGGTGGCCTGAAGGGCAAGTTCGATCTCGGTGGTTCGCCCTGGACCTATGACGCCTATTACGAGCGCGGCATCACCGATACCGCGATCGACGTCGACGACATCGTCCTCACGCCGCATTTCAACCAGGCGATCCAGGCGATCACGCTCAACGGCGCCATAGTCTGCGCCAATCCGGTCGCGCGCGCCAATGGCTGTATCCCGCTCAATATCATCGGCGGCGCGACGCCATCGGAGTCGGCACGCCGCTACGTCCAGCCCGAGAACGGTCCGATCCAGCGCCTCCACTTGACGCAGGACGTCGCGAGCCTCGCCTTCTCCGGCACCCCCGTCGAACTCTGGGCGGGTCCCCTGTCGGTCGCGTTCGGCGGTGAATATCGCAAGGAATTCTACAAGGTCCGCGCCGATGCATACGGCGCCGGCGTCTCCGCGCTCAGTCCCTATACCAGCGAATACCCCGCCGACCCGACGCTGCTAACCGCGGGCAACAACTGGTATGCCGGCAACTACAAGAACGGCACCGGCGCCTACGACGTCAAGGAAGCGTTCCTCGAGCTCGACGTCCCACTCTTCAAGTCGGACATGATGGGCAGGGCCAACGTCAACGGCGCGGCACGCATCACCGACTACAGCACGTCGGGCCGGGTCTGGACGTGGAAGATCGGCGGGACATGGGAGACGCCGCTCAACGGACTTCGCCTGCGCGGCGTCACCTCGCGCGACGTTCGCGCACCCAATCTGTCCGAGCTGTTCGCCGCACCGGTGACGACCACGCTGCCGAACTTTCTCGACCCTGCGCGCAACGTCAACGTCGTGGCCATCCAGAACGCGATCGGCAACCCGGCACTCACGCCCGAGATCGCGCGAAATACGGAGGTCGGCGCGGTATACGCCAACCCGTCCTGGCTGCCGGGGTTCAGCGCTTCGGTCGATTACTATAATATCAAGGTCACCGACGTGATCTCCAGCCTCGGCGCGGCCCAGATCGTCGACCTGTGCTTCCGCAACATCCTGCCCGAAACGTGCAGCGCGTATAATTTGAACAACACCGCCGGCCCCAATTTCATCAACACGCAGGCGTTCAACCTCGCCTCGATCAAGACCGACGGCTTCGATATCGAGGCAAGCTATCGGTGGCGGCGCCCGCTCGGTGTGGACGGGACGTTCACGCTCCGCGGCCTGGCGACGCACATCCGGAAGTTCGTCACGGATACCGGCCTGCCGGGGACGATTCCGACCGACGGCGCCGGCGTCAACCTCGGCGCCACCCCGCGCTGGAAGTTGCTCGCGGTCCAGGCATTCAGCAACGACCGCTTCAGCCTGACGGTACAGGAACGCTGGTTCAGCGACGGCAATTACGGCAACCAGTACGTCGTCTGCGCGCCCGGAACCTGCCCCAAATCGACCACGACCGCGCCGACGATCGACCGCAACTTCATGCCCGGCGCCTTCTATCTCGACGTCGGCGGAACGTATACCATCACCAAACAGGTGTCCGGGTATTTCAAGGTCGACAACGTCTTCGATCACGACCCGGCCGCCTCGCCGCAGAGCGCTAACCCGGCGTTGTACGACATCGTCGGGCGCATCTACCGTGTCGGCGTCCGCTTCTCGTTCTGACGCCCCCCGCCTACCAATACGGAGATCCAGCATGCGCGCTCTCGCCCTTCTGATTGCCGGCATGATGCTGGGTTCGCCCGCGATCGCGCGCACCGTTGACGGCGCGGTGGCGCAACCAGCGCCACGGGAACGCGGGTCGGGCACGTACCCCGCGATCTTCGAGGAACGACCGGACCTGTCCGACCATGTCGTCTACCGCCCGGCGGACCTTGGTGCGCTGGGTCGGGCCAAGCTCGGGATCTACGTCTTCGGCAATGGCGGCTGCAGCGCGGACGGGACGAGTTCGCGCAACCACCTGCTGGAGATCGCCTCGCACGGCTATCTCGTCATCGCGTCGGGCACGATCCCCAAGCCGAAGTCCGACGCCGCCACCAAACCCGGCCCAACCCCCGCCCCCGGCACGAAGCTGACCTCGGCAACGCCGACACGCGCGCTGACCGACGCGATCGACTGGGCACAGCGCGAGAATGCCCGCGCCGGCAGTCCGTTCAAAAACAGGATCGCCACCACCGAGATCGCGGCGTCCGGCTGGAGTTGCGGCGGCTTGCAGGCATTATCGGCGGCGCAGGACCCACGCGTGACCACCGCGGTGATCATGAACAGCGGCTTCTTTCCCGAGGACGCGAACCCGATCGGCGGCGTGGTGTCCGACAAGGCGTTGCTGAAGACGCTGCACGGCTCGATCCTCTATGTCCTGGGCGGCCCGACCGACATCGCGGTCGCGAACGGTACCGACGATTTCCAGCGGATCGACCATATCCCCGCGGTGCTGGTCAACATACCGGTGGGTCATGGCGGCACCTACATGCAGCCGCATGGCGGCATCGCGGCAGAGGTCGTGACCGCCTGGCTGGACTGGCGGCTGAAGAACGACCGCACTGCCGCCGCGCGCTTCGTCGGCAAGGACTGCGGGTTCTGTCAGGACAAGCGGATCACGATCGAGCGCAAGCACTTCGACTAAGCGAGCCGTCCGCACCATGACGGACGGAGAGAGGGAAACCGCTTTTCCCGGAAGGCGAGGTCGGTAACCGAAACGAGGATGATCGCCGGGAGGCCGCTGCGCCGTCCCGTCAGAACCAGCCGGTTCGACACCAGGGCGCGCGCTTGCCCCCACCATAACGCCGCGCGAGCCCGGTCCGTACCAGCGCCTCGCCGAGCGATTTCCCGTCACGCTCGACGATGCGCAGTTTGCGGCCATAGCGATCGACGTCGCGCTTGATCGGGACCAGCGTGAAGGGGCCGGCGTTTAGCAGCGCCTGCATCTTGAGCGTGGCGGCCTTGCCGGCGCGGGCTTCGGACGCGCAACGGGGCGGATGGGTTTCGGGCGTGTCGATGTCGGCGATGCGGATCTTGGTCCCCGCCATCCAGAAGGTGTCGCCGTCGACCATGCAGTCGATCCGCTTGGCATGGCCGCATATCGTGAAGCGCGCGGATACCGCCTTGCCGCCCGACAGCGCGGAGGCGGCGGCAGCGGCGGTCGACGCCGCACTCGCGACGCCTGCCGCGGTGGCCAGCGCCCCGGTGGTGGTGGAAGCGGCGGCGGCGGCAGCGTTTGCCGAGGACGACGCGTCCGCCGCGGCAGCGTCCGCAGCCTTGCTCCAGCCGCCGGGCACACGTAGATGCCCGGCGGGCCAGGCGATCCCGAACCCGCTGGGCCATTCGACCTTCAAGCCCGGCGGCACCAGAGCCGCCCAGTCGATCTGGCGGATTACCGGCACCATCAGCCCGAGCAGCACGCCGTAGAATACCAGGCGGAGTTGCAGCAGGACTCCGGGCGCCGGGCGTCGACCGGATCCACCGCGGCGCGTGGCGCCAGCGCGATCGCCACTCAGCAACCGCATGAAATCAAACACATACTCCATCGTCCCTCGCGCGTACGCGCGCGCGCGACGATGTCACCTCGCGGCGGCGAAGGTTGCGACGGGCGGAGTCGGAAATAAGGCGAACGCATCGTGAACATCGACGGATGAACATCTCGGCTACGATAGCCGGTGTGCGTCGCGGCATCAGCGTCGTGCCGCAGCAACTTCATGGTGGCGTCCAGCATCCCGGGAACGCGCCGTGGGCACGCGCGATGCCGCTGTCCTACATCGCCGAGCCGTGATCAGATGCGGCGTGAGCATGGCATCCATCCGCATCCGGACGACCGATTACAACGCTGTCGCGCGATGTGCACAACCGCGCCAGCGTGTGAACTTTGTGCACTTCCGCGCAATCCGGGCATCGGCAACACCGCGATGGCAAGCGTTCGAACCGCTCGATCTCGGCCCGAAAACCCAACGATTCCAGACACACGAAGGGCGGGAAATGGCCCTAGCCACTCCCCGCCCCCGTTACGCGTCCGGCTTTTCCCTCTTGCGAGGCAAAGGCTTAGAAGTGCGTGATGATACCGAGCATCGGACGGAAGCTCTGCGCGTCGCCGAAGGTGTTGACCTCTGCACGGATGCGGAAGCCTGCGTTGCCGGTGATGCCCTTCAGGCCGATGTTCTGCGGACCGACTTCTGCGCCGATGCCGTAGGTGATCGCGCTGTAGTCACGACCGGTGTCTGCGACGACGTTCGAACGACCCGAGAAATGGTCGAAGTTGACCCACTGGTAGCCGACCTTGCCGTAGATCAGGCCGCTGTCGCCAGCGCGGAAGCCGAAGCGGCCTGCTGCGCCGTATTCCCAATCGATGTTGCCATCGATGCCCTTGATCACGTTGCCTTCTGCGCCGACGAAGACCGGGCCGAGCGGCACGTTCACGCCGAGCACGCCCTGGACCAGCGAGCCCGAAGGCTTGTAGCTGCGACGGGTCGAACCGTCAGCGTTGATCGCCTGCGGAATGCCGTGGCCGCGCTCGTTGTCGAACTGCTCCCAGCCGCCCATCACGCCGAAATACGGCTCGATGCCGAATGCCTTCGAGCCGTCGGGCGCTGCTGCTTCGCCGGGCTGTGCGCTGTTGTCGACGGGTGCCGGTGCCGACATGTCCTGCGCGAAGGCGGGAACTGCGACCGTTGCGGCGGCGAGGGCGATTGCCAGGGAAAGCTTACGCATGAGTTTGACCTTATACCGTGTTGTTGCGTGGATCGCCGACTGCACGGTGCGTCGGTTCGGTCCAGGCAAGCCAAACCGGTCGGCGAGCACATGGTTGCACAAAAAACGTCACATTCAGGGAACTGGCAGGGAACTGTTCCGCTGTGTTGCGTTACAGCAACGGTTCCTGTCATTTGGATGAACGAACCATGGCCGCTGCGGGGCGGACTAGGCAGGAATACAGCGGAAAAGCGGCAAAAAGCAGCCGCGGCTGGTGTTAACGCCGTCTGTTTACCCTCTGGTGACATCCAGTGTGCGATGCAGCATCAATGGGGTTTTCACGCCTGTTCCGCAGCCGCTGGGCGGCGCTCTTCTGGTCCGCGGGAATCGTGTGGACGGCCTATGACGTCGCGAGCGACGCACCGGAACCAGTCGCGACGAACGCGACTTTGTATAATACGATGGAGCGACCGACCGACGCCGCCGGTGCTGCATTCAACGCAGACGATCTCGCGATCCTCGCGAACGCGGCCGGCTGAGAGCGACGCGCCCGGTACAGGCGCGCCGCGGATAGTTCAGGGCTTCAGCGCGACGTCGTCAGCGTCCTTAAGGTCTTCGTCGTCGTCGATCGTGTCGTCGTCGAGTTCGTCCTGGACGTCGTCCTCGTCCATGTCGGCTTCGTCCATCGTCACCGACGAGTCCGTCTCGCCGACCTCTTCCGAATCCATCTTGGTCTCGTCGATCGACTCGTCGTCGGTGTCGTCTTCGCCGAGATCGGGTTCGAGGTCGGTCAGGATGATGCCGTCGCTCGGCCCGTTGCGCGTCGCCTCGAGGATCTCGGCGCGCTGGCTCTCGTCATAGCCCTCTTCGTCATAACCGTCGTCGCCCGATCCGGCACTCGGCACCTGATGTCCGCCCATGGTCACACTCCCTCGTTCCAGGACGCCCGCACGTTGCGGGCCTACCAGATGCGAACGGTGGACGTGCGCGGTGGTTCCTTCAAGCGCGGACGGGCGCCGTCGATGCGGGCCGGAACAGCCGCCCGCGTTCGGTCACCAGGATCGACAGGAGTGCAGCGAGCCCGGCGAGCAGGAACCCGCCGACCAGCGGCACGGTGGTGCCGTTGAAGGCCTGCCCGATCAATGCGCCGAAGACCGCACCGACGGTCACGCTCAGGAACCCCTGCACGCTCGACGCGGTACCGGCGATCCGCCCCATATTCTCCATCGCCATCGCCGAAAAGTTCGACGTCGCCAGCCCGAAACAGCCGAGCGTCAGCGCCTGGAAAACCGCAAAGCTGACCAGCGTCTCGAACCCGACCTCGATTGCGAACAGATGGACGAGCGACACCAGGATCATCAGCGACAGCGCACCATGGCTGATCAGTCGCGTCCCCAGCCGCATCACGATCCGCGAGTTGAGCAGGTTGCAGATCGCCATCGTCACCGACGTGGTGGCAAAGATCAGCGCGAGCAGCGACGGCTTGTGGAACACGTCCGCCATGATCTGCTGAATCGAATTGAGATAGCCATACAAGGACCCAAGCAGCGCGGTCGAGGCGAGCGTATAGCCAAGCGAATTGCGATCGCCGAGCGTCTGCTGCCAGTCGCTGAGGATCCGCCCCGGCGTGATCGGCAGGACGTTCTCGGGCGCCAGCGTCTCGGGCATCCGCAGATAGAACCAGATCAACACCCCCAGCGTCAGCACCGCAACCGTCCAGAAGATCGCACGCCAGTCGCCGAACTGGAGCACCGCCCAGCCGAACGTCGGCGCGAGAATGGGGACAATCATGAACACCATGAACGCGATCGACATGACCCGCGCCATCGCCCGCCCGTGGTAACAGTCCCGCACCAGCGCGATCGTCGCGACACGGGCCGCGGCGATCACCGCGCCGCCAAACGCGCGCGCGGCCAGCAACAAAGTGAAGCTTCCCGCGGTCGCGCAGGCAACGTTGGCGATGATGTAGAGCATGAGCGACCAGAGCAGCACCGTCCGCCGCCCGAACCGATCCGCAAGCGGGCCGTGGACGAGCTGCGCGACGCCGAAACCGATCACGAACGCGGTGACGACGAACTGCCGCCCGTTCTCGGTCGCTACACCGAGCGAGTTGCCGATCGCTGGCAGCGCGGGCAGCATCGAGTCGATACCGAGCGCGGTCAGCGACATCAGCGAGGCGACGAGCGCGACGAACTCGACGAAGCCGATCGGCGCGCCGCGCATCGCTGGCGCGTCGGATTGTGGATCCTGGGTCTGCATGATGCGTGGCCCTGTACCCGCTCGGGCAGTCGCGCGGAACCCGCTAACCGGCGCAGCTACGCGACGATTGCGCAGTGCACCGACGACCCCTATCTGTATTGCCAGAACAACACACTTCGGAGATGACCATGATCCGCCCGTATTTGCTCGCCGCTGTCGGTCTCACCAGCGTGCTCGCCCTGTCCGCCTGTGATCGCTCGAACGAGGGCGCATCGGTCTCGATCAACGCAGATGGCGGCAATGTGCTGGGCGCGATTAACGGCGAGACCGGCGAGATGAAGATCGACGTCCCCGGCTTCCAGGGCTCGGTGAAGCTGCCGAAAATCAAGATCGACACGAGCAATTTCGATCTCAACGGTGTGCGCCTGTATCCGGGGTCTTCGATCAAGAACCTGAATATCGTCGGTAACGAAAACAACGGTAGCGATGCAGGAAGCGGCCTACGTGTTGCATTCACCAGCCCGGCGACTCCGCTAATCGTCCGTGACTGGTTCGCGCAGCGCTTGGGCAAGGTCGGCTACAAGGTGCACGGCGAAGGCGCGAATCTGATCGGCACGACCGACGAGAACAAACCCTTTCGCCTCGAACTCGCCCCAGATGGCAAGGACAAGGCGACCGGCACGATCGTCATCAGCGGCTAACGCTCCAATCCTCCCCCGCCAGGGGGAGGTGGCTGGCACTTGCCAGACGGAGGGGGAGGAAGGAGCGACGCTGGTTCCTTGTCCTCCCCCTCCGTCGCTTCGCGCCACCTCCCCCTGGCGGGGGAGGATCGTGAAAAATCGAAATCAACCCTAATCCAGGCATTTGGCACGCCACTCCCGATCGCCTATATCGGGCATCCCCCAAACCGGACACGCACCCCATGCTCGATACCCCCGCCGCCCAGGTCCCGACGCTCAGCCTCGCCACGCAGGATACCGACCCCGACGGTTTCGCCGCCGCGTTCGGCGAATCGTTCGAGCGATACGGTTTCGCGATCGTCGCCGACCACGGCATTCCCGCCGACCTGATCGAGCGCGCCTGGGCCGAAACCAAGCTCCTGTTCGACCTCCCCGAGGACGAAAAGCGTGGCTACCACATCCCCGGCGGCGGCGGTGCGCGCGGCTACACGCCGTTCAAGACCGAGATCGCCAAGGACGCCAAGGTCGTCGACCTCAAGGAATTCTGGCACGTCGGTCGCGAACTGCCCGAGGGTCATCGCTATGCCGACACGATGGCGCCGAACGTCTGGCCGACGCGGCCCGAGGGCTTCAAGCCGGTCTTTCTCGAACTCTTCGCCGCGTTCGACCGCGCCGGCGACAAGCTCCTGTCTGCGATCGCGCGCCATCTGAAGCTTAAGCCCGACTGGTTCGATCCGGCGGTGAAAGACGGCAACAGCATCCTTCGCCTGCTGCATTACCCGCCGATCCCCGCCGACGCCGAGGGTGTCCGCGCCGGCGCGCATGAGGACATCAACCTCATCACGCTGCTGCTCGGCGCCGAGGAAGCCGGCCTCGAACTGCTCGACCGCGCGAACGGCCGCTGGCTGTCGATCAAGCCGCCCGAGGGCGCGATGGTCGTCAACGTCGGCGACATGCTCCAGCGGCTGACCAATAACGTGCTGCCCTCGACCACGCACCGCGTCGTCAACCCGCCGCCGGAGCGTCGCGGTCACTCGCGCTATTCGATGCCGTTCTTCCTGCACCCCGCGCCGGACTTCCTGATCGAGACGCTGCCGGGCACGATCACGCCGGACAACGCGAACCGCTATCCAACGCCGATCACCGCGCATGATTACCTGTACGAGCGGCTGGTCGAGATCGGGCTCATCAAGAAGTAGAGGCATCATGTTTCCCCCCTAAGGCGGGGACCCAGACTGGGCTCCCGCCTTCGGGGGAGAACAAGGAAGCGCTGGCACTGACCACCGCCCCACCCCGGCGAAGGCCGGGGCCCAGTTGGAAAGGTTGCAGTAACGACACGCATCGCTTCGTTATCGCCGTCCCCCAACTGGGCCCCGGCCTCCGCCGGGGTGGGGCGTTTGTTGGGCGGCTGGGATAACCCCCAAACACCCCACCGCTTTTCTCCCCACCTGATACCCAACAACCACGCTTCGCCCATTGGTGCGGGCCCTCGCATCCGCTAGACCGCGCGCGATGCCCCATCTCTATCTCGTCGACGGCTCCGGCTATATCTTCCGCGCCTATCACCGGCTGCCGCCGCTCACCAACAAGCATGGCGAGCCCGTCGGCGCGGTGTACGGCTATACGACGATGCTGTGGAAGCTCGCCGACGAGGTTCACGCCGCCGACGGCCCGACCCACATGGCGGTCATCCTCGACAAGTCGTCGAAGACCTTCCGCAACGATCTCTACGACAAGTACAAGGCGCAGCGTCCGCCCCCGCCCGAGGACCTCGTCCCCCAGTTCCCGATGATCCGCGACGCCACGCGTGCGTTCAGCCTCCCCTGCATCGAGACCGAAGGCCTCGAAGCCGACGACATCATCGCGTGTTACGCGAAGGCCGCACTCGCCCAAGGCTGGGAAGTCACGATCGTCAGTTCCGACAAGGACCTGATGCAGCTGATCGAGCCCGGGCTCGACATGTACGACACGATGAACAACCGCCGGCTCGGCGCGGAGCATGTCGCGGAGAAATTCCACGGCGTCACGCCTGCGCAGCTCGGCGACGTGCTCGCGCTGATGGGCGACAGCGTCGACAACGTCCCCGGCGTCCCCGGCGTCGGCCCCAAGACCGCCGCGAAGCTGATCCTCGAGCACGGCGATCTCGAATCCGTGCTCGCCGCCGCCGACGGCATGAAGAAGGGCAAGCTCCGCGACAATCTGATCGAGCATGCCGAGATGGCGCGGCTGTCGAAGGTGCTCGTCACGCTCAAATGCGACGTTGCGCTGCCCGAACCGCTGGAGGATCTCGAACTCAAGGGCATCCCCGACGCGCCCTTGCGTGCATTCCTGGAGCATCACGGCTTCAAGTCGCTGATCGCCAAGCTCTCCGCAGTCGCCGAGGCCCCTGTCGAGGCGCCCACTAGCACCGCCGATCTCGACGAGGACGAACCGTGTAAGCACGACGACTATGAAACCGTCGTCGACGAAGCCGCGCTCGACCGCTGGATCACGGTGGCGAAACACCAGGGCTGGATCGCGATCGATACCGAAACCACCGGCATCGACGCGACGCGCGCCGATCTCGTCGGGGTGAGCATGGCGCTGCATCCGAACCTCGCCTGCTACTTACCTATCGCGCATGGCGGCACCGATTTGCTCGCGGAAAACCCGGTCCAGCTCGATCGCGCGCTCGTGCTAGCGAAACTGAAGCCGTTGCTGGAGGATCCCAGCGTCCTGAAGATCGGCCACAACCTGAAATACGACATGATCGTGCTCGGCCGCGCCTATGCGTCCACCGGCGGCGTAAATATCACGCCGTTCGACGACACGATTGTGATGAGCTTCGATCTCGACGCCGGGCTGCACGGTCACGGCATGGACGAACTCGCCGCCACGCACCTCTCGCACAGCTGCATCGCGTTCAAGGACGTCGTCGGCACCGGCAAGACGCAGCGGACCTTCAACGAAATCGACCTCAAGGCCGCGACGCGCTACGCCGCCGAGGACGCCGACGTGACGCTCCGCCTCTGGCGCCGGTTCAAGCGCCGCCTGCCCGCGGAAGGCTCGACCCGCGTGTACGAGATGGTCGACCGCCCGCTCGTCCCCGTCATCGCGCAGATGGAGATGCACGGGATCAAGGTCGACGCCGCGAAACTGTCGAAGCTCTCGACCGAGTTCGCCGGGCAGATGGCGAGCCTGGAGACCGAGATCCACGCGCTCGCGGGCGCGCCCTTCACGATCGGCAGCCCCAAGCAATTGGGCGACGTGCTGTTCGAGAAGATGGGCATCAAGGGCGGCCGCAAAGGCAAGTCCGGCGTCTATTCGACCGACGTCAACGAACTCGAGCGGATTGCGGCGGACAAGGACTCGCCCGGCGCAGTGATCGCGCGGAAAGTGCTCGACTGGCGCCAGCTGTCGAAGCTGAAATCGACCTACACCGATGCGTTGCAGGCGCAGATCAACCCGGCGACGGGCCGCGTCCATACGTCCTACTCGCTGACCGGCGCACAGACCGGACGGTTGTCGTCGACCGATCCGAACCTCCAGAACATCCCGATCCGCACCGAGATCGGCCGCCAGATCCGCGACGCGTTCGTGGCGGAACCCGGCAACGTCATCCTCGCCGCCGATTACTCGCAGATCGAACTGCGGCTGGCGGCGCACATGGCGAACGTCCCGGCGCTGAAGGCCGCGTTCGCGAACGGCGACGACATCCACAGCCTCACCGCGCAGGAACTGTTCGGCGAGGTAAACCGCGACACTCGCGGCCGCGCGAAGACGATCAACTTCGCGATCCTCTACGGCATCTCGCGCTGGGGCCTCGCCGGGCGTTTGGACGTGTCAGCCGACGAAGCGCAGGCGATGATCGACCGCTATTTCGATCGCTTCCCGGGCATCTCGAACTACATCGTCGAGACCACCGAAAGCGTTCGCGCGAGCGGCTACACGACCACGTTGTTCGGTCGCAAAACGCACTTCCCGCGCATCCGCTCGAAGATCCAGCACGAGCGGCAGGGCGCCGAGCGCGCGGCGATCAACGCGCCGATCCAGGGGACGAGCGCCGACATCATCAAGCGCGCGATGGTGCGGATGGGGCCGGCGTTGCTCGAAGCGGGTCTGCCCAATGTCCGCATGCTCCTTCAGGTCCACGACGAACTCGTGTTCGAATTGCCGGAAGGTGACGTGGACGCAGCCAAGCCGGTGATCGAGCAGGTCATGGCGAACGCCGCGCAACCTGCGGTCACGCTCGACGTTCCGCTGGGTATCGAGATAGGCACCGGCCTGAGCTGGGGCGCGGCGCATTGAGCCAGTCAATGCCCGAAAACCTTCCCCCCTCCCTGGAAGGGAGGGGCCGGGGGTGGGTCGGCTTGGGGCAGGCGCAGCCGAACCTCACGGGCCAACCCACCCCCTACCCCTCCCTTCCAGGGAGGGGAGACACGTGACCGAAGCCACGCAGGATATCGACACGCTCGCCAAGGGCGGCCGTACCAACATCGCCGGCTTCGTCCTCCGCCTCGCCGCGCGGATCCCGTTCCTGTTCATCGCCGGCCGCATCTACGGCCCTGACCTCGTCGGCCGGTTCGCGATCGCGGTCGTGGTAGTCGAACTCGCCGCACTCCTCGCCACGCTCGGCCTCAAGCGCGGCCTCGCCCAAGCGCTCAGCAGCGCCGACCGCCCACACGCCAACGTCGTCTGGGATGCGATGGCGGTCGCGTTCGTCGCCTCGCTGATCGCCAGTGCCGTGCTCTGCACCTTCCCGCAGATCATGTATCCGAACAGCGCGATCACCGGGCTCGACCGGTTCTTGCCACTGATCATCGTCGCGATCGCCTGGTCCGACGTCAGCCTCGCCGCGCTCGCCTACCGCCTCAACGTAAAGGCCGCCGTCACCGCCCGCGCGGTCGTCGAGCCGTGGACGATCTCGATCGCCGCCTGGGCGTTCTCCTATTTCACGATCCGCGACGGCCTAGTCCTCAGCTACGTCGCATCGATGACCGCGGCGCTGATCGCCAGCCTCGTCCCGTTCCTGCGCAGCTACGGCGTGCCGCGGGGTTGGGCGCCGCAGCTCCGCCCGCTCTACGCGCTCGCCCGCGCTAACGTGCCGCTTGCCGGCGCCGACATCCTCGAATGGGGCAGCCGTAACGTCGACCGCTTCATCCTTGGCGTGATGTTCGAGCCCAAGGTCGTCGGCATCTATTACATGGCACAGCAGGTCGCGTCGTTGCCGCAGAAGCTCAAGACCAGCTTCGACCCGATCCTCGGCCCCGTCATCACGCACAGCCTCGCGATCAACGACCGCGCCGCGATCGCCAACCAGGTCCGCCAGGTCGCGTTCTGGATCATGGCCGCGCAAGGCGGACTCGCGCTGATGGGCTCGATTCCCGGTGAAGCGGTCATGGGCGTGGTCGGTCCGCAGTTCGTCGCCGGCACCGCCGCGCTCGCGTTCCTGCTCACCGCCGAAGTGCTCGCCTCGACCGGCGCGGTCAGCGAATCCGCGCTCGTCTACATCGCCCGACACCGCAACCTTATGATCTCGGCGGCAATGCTCGCGTTCCAGGTCGGTCTGAGCTTTGCGCTGATCTTTACGATCCGCGTACTGGGCTACCCCGTCAATTACCAGGCCGCAGGCCCGGCGATCGCGCTGATGCTGTCAGTGGGTCTGACCTCGATCATCAAATCGAAGCTACTCGGCCATCTGCTCGGGACCAGCGTCTCGCCGTGGCGCTGGCCACTAGTGTGGGCCGCACTAGCAGCGATCGTGGTGGGCGCAGGCTTCACAGCGCTGCCCAAACGTTACGAATGGGTCGAGCTTGCGATCGGCGAACCCGCGATCGCGGCCACCTATCTCTACATCCTGTGGAAATACGCGTTCGGCCCTGCGGACCGCGCCTTGTTCGGCAAATCGACGCCGGTTGGCGAGGCGACGCTGCCGAATGCCGGATCACCGATCCGCTAGCGCGATCAGTATGCGCGGGCGACCGCGAACTCGACGGCTTCGATCATGGCGTCCTTGGCGGCGCCGTTAGGGAAGCCGGCGATCGAGTCGATCGCGCGTTGGCCGTAATGCCGGGCGCGCGCGAACGTGTCATCGATCGCGCGGGTCGAGCGGATCAGGCGGATCGCGTGTTGCAGATCGGCCTCGCTGTCACGACGACCTTCGACCGCATCCTTCCAGAACGCGCGGTCTTCGTCCGAGCCACGCGCATAGGCGAGGATCACCGGCAGAGTCATCTTGCCCTCGCGGAAGTCGTCGCCCGCATCCTTGCCCATCGTATCAGCATCGGAGACGTAATCGATGGCATCGTCGACCAGCTGGAACGCTATGCCGAGGTTGCGGCCATAGGCGTCGAGCGCGGCCTCCTCGGCCTCGGGACGATCGGCAACGACCGCCGAAATCCGGCACGCGGCCGCGAACAACGCCGCGGTCTTAGCGCCGATGATGTCGAGATAGCGCTCCTCGCCGAGATCGACGCGGCGTGCGGCAGTGAGCTGGTTGACCTCGCCTTCCGCGATGACCGCGCTGGTCGAGGACAGGATCTTCAGCGCTTTCAGGCTACCCGCCTCGACCATCAGTTCGAAGCTGCGGCTGAACAGGAAATCGCCGACCAGCACGCTGGCGGGGTTGCCCCAGATGATGTTGGCGGTGCGCTTGCCGCGGCGCAGGTCCGAGCCGTCGACGACGTCGTCGTGCAGCAGCGTCGCGGTGTGGATGAACTCGACCGCGGCCGCGAGCAGATGATGCTGCGTGCCCGCATAGCCGATCAGTTGCGCGCTCGCGAGCGTCAGCATCGGCCGCATCCGCTTGCCGCCACCCGCGATCAGGTGACCGGCGAGTTCGGGGATCAGCGGGATCTCGGACTCCATCCGGCCGCGGATCACCGCATTGACCTGGTCCATGTCGCCACGGACAAGCTTGACCATCGGGTCCAGCGAAGGCTGGGACTCGGGCGTGGGACGAAGGGTGTCGAGGCGGTGGACGGTGGCGCTCATCTTCCCGAGCCTCTGACGCCTATGCCCCTGCAAAGCAACCCTTGCCGGGCGTCGAGCTGCCCCGGCTCGCCCCGATCTGCCGTGCGACGCCTTGCCGATCCGGTTGCACCACCGCAAAAGGCGCGCCGAACCAACGAAAGGGTATTTTGGTGGCTGACGACCTGTTGACCGGATACCGGCAGAGCATCGACAACATCGATGCGGCACTGATCCACATGCTCGCGGAGCGCTTCAAGGTGACGCAGGCGGTAGGCCGCCACAAGGCGACGCACGGCCTGCCCGCCGCGGATCCGGGGCGTGAGGAGCGCCAAATCGCTCGATTGCGGCATCTGGCGGCGGAAGCGCAGCTCGATCCCGAGTTTTCGGAAAAATTCCTGCGCTTCATCATCGACGAGGTGATCCGTCACCATGAGCGGTTGGCGCACGATCCGGTTTGAGGGGCCAGATGGGTTCTTCTCCCCTCCCTGCAAGGGAGGGGTCGGGGGTGGGTCGGTTTCCGCATATCAGACCGTTACGGCACGAGCGAGCCACCCCACCCCCAGCCCCTCCCTGTCAGGGAGGGGAGCAGTGCGTGAAGAAAACTTCACTGTCGCTCCACGTGCCGATCACCCGCCGCGGTGCAATCGGTTGCGGATGACGTGGCTCTACCGATCCCTGCTCGCGCTGGTTCTGGCCGCTATTGTCGCGACCGGCTTCATGGGCTGGCTCGGCTATTTCGGTGGGCCGTTGTTCACCGATGTCTACCCGACCAAGCCGCAGCGGCCGTTCGCCGTCGTGCTTCTCACCGGCGACCTCGGCTACAAGATCGGCATGGCGCCGCAGATCGCGCGGCGGCTGGCGGCGGACGGCGTGCCGGTGGTCGCGGTCAACACGCTGACCTATCTGCGTACGACGCGGACGCCGGCGGACATCACGACGCTGATCGCGCGCGCCGAACAGCGCGCGTTGCGGCTCGGCCACACCGACCGGGTGGTCCTGATCGGCCAGTCGTTCGGCGCGGACATGCTGCATGTCGGGCTGATCGACCTTGCCCCCGAACTCCGCGCGAAGATTGCAAAAGTCGCGCTGATCGTGCCCGAGGACAACGTCCAGTTCCGCGCGTCGCCAAGCGAGGTCTTCGATCTCTGGACCCCGACCGTCGACGCGATGCCGACAGCGCGCCAGCTGACCTGGGCGCCTTTGCTATGCGTCCAGGGCGCGGAGGAAGTGGGCAGCCTGTGCCCGTTGCTGACCCAGGCCAATGCGACGCGGATCGCGTTGCCGGGCGGACATCCGCTTCACCGCGACGCCGATGCGCTCTACGAGGTGCTGGCGCGGTTCGTTTTCGCGGATTGAGGATCGACCGATGATTCCTGTGATGATGGCGCTCGCGATGGCCGTGGGCAGCCCGGCCCCTGCTTCCCCCGTGGAAGGCACCTGGCACAATCCGAAGAACAGCGTGGCCGTAAAGACAGGCGCCTGCGGGGACAGGCTGTGCGGCTGGGTGGTGCGCGCTAGCGACGAGGCGCAGGCCGACGCCCGCGACGGCGGCACGCCGAAACTGATCGGCACCGCCTTGCTTCGCGAATATCGCCCTAGCGGCCGCAGGAAATGGTCGGGCCAGATCTTCGTCCCCGACATGGGCCGCACCTTCGGGTCGACGCTGACGCTGGTCGACGCGAATACGATCGACGTGAAAGGCTGCCTGATCGGCGGGTTCCTGTGCAAGACGCAGACCTGGCACCGCGGTTGACCCGATGACGACTCGTCCGTTGATCATCCGGACCCGCGACTGGATCGCGCATCGCCGGGGCACGCTGATCGCGCTGGCGGTACTCATCGTCGCGGTGCTTGGCTTCGCTGCGATCCACAAGCTGACCGCCGAAATCCGTCTGTCCGAAGTGCGCGCCGCGTTTTCCGCGCTCGGCTGGTCGCAGCTCTCGGTGGCGATCGGGCTGACCGTCGTCAGCTATATCGCGCTGACCTTCTACGATTCGATCGCACTGAAAGTGATCGGCCATCCGCTGCCGTGGCGGACCGCTGCAGTCGCGTCGTTCACCAGCTACACGATCAGCCACAATCTCGGGCTGGCCATGCTGACCGGCGGCTCGGCGCGGTACCGCGTGTATAGCCGCGCCGGGCTAGACGAAGCCGCCGTGGCGCGCGTCGTGCTGATAGCCGGCGTGACGTTCTGGGCGGGGGTCGTCACGGTCGCGTGCCTGTCGATGGCGATCCATCCGGGGACGCTACCGATCGTGAGGTGGACGATGCCGCCTCTGCTGGAGCGCAGCGTCGGCATCGTCATCCCGCTCGTCATGCTGGGGGTCGTCCTGCGTCACCGGCGGGGTGGATCGATCGGGCTGCTCGGCTGGCGACTGCCCCTGCCGAATTGGCGGCAGGCCCTCGCGCTCCTGCTGGTCTCGACGGTCGACCTGGCGGCGGCAAGTGCGGCGTTGTTCGTGCTGCTCCCCAATGCCTCGCCCGAGCTCTATCCGGTGCTGTTCCTCGGCTACGCGGTGGCGATCGTCGTTGCGTTGATCAGCCATGTGCCAGGCGGGCTCGGCGTGTTCGAGGCGGTGATCATAGCGACGATGCCGCAGGACAATGCGACGGTCCTCGCCGCGCTGCTCGCCTACCGGATCATCTATTACGTCGCGCCGCTGATCCTCGCCGCAGTGTTGATGGCGTTCCACGAGGGACGCCAATGGCGTGGGCGAGGCACCGATCCGCTCGCAATCGCACTGCCGCTGGCGCCCTTGCTGCTGGGCGTGCTGGTGTTCCTGAGTGGCGCGATGCTGCTCGTGTCGGGCGCACTGCCCGCGGCGCCCGGTCGCATGGACACGCTGGCGACGATCCTGCCGCTGCCGATCAGCGAGATGGCGCACGTCGCGGCGAGCCTCGTCGGCGTCATGCTGCTGCTGGTCGCGCTTGGCCTGTACCGGCGGCTCGACGGCGCGTTCTGGGCGGCGCGGACGTTGCTCGTCGCAGGCGCGCTGCTGTCGATCGCCAAGGGCCTCGATTACGAGGAGGCGACGATCCTGCTGATGACCGCCGCCGCGCTGCAATGGACGCGCGCGGCGTTCTATCGGCGGACGCGACTGACTGCGGAGCCGTTGTCGCCCGAATGGCTGGTCGGCGTCGGCGCCGCGATCGGGTTGTCGGTGTTGATCGGCTTCTTCGCCTATCGCCGCGTCGGCTATTCGAGCGACCTGTGGTGGCAGTTCGAGACCAACGCCAACGCCTCGCGGTTCCTGCGCACCAGCCTCGCGGTCGGTCTGCTGCTGATCGGCGCGGCGATCTGGCGGCTGTTCGCGGCGGCGCCCGTGCCGATGGTCCACGACATGCTGCCCGACGACGTCGCGACCGCCGCGCTCGCGCATGCCGACCGCACCGACGCGATGCTCGCCTTCACCGGCGACAAGCGCTTCCTGGTCTCGGACAGCGGCGACGCGTTCCTGATGTATCAGGTGAAGGGCGCGAGCTGGATCGTGCTCGGTGACCCGGTGGGACCGAGCGAGGCATGGTCGGAGCTGTTATGGGCCATCCGCGCCCGCGCCGACGCAGCTCAGGGCCGGCTGCTGCTGTACCAGATCGGCCTGCGCATCGTCCCGATCGCGATCGAGATGGGCCTTAAGCTGGTCAAGTACGGCGAAGAGGCGACGGTCGAGCTCGACGGCTTCACGCTGGAGACGCCCGAGATGCGCAGCGTGCGGAAGGCCAGCCGTGTCGCCGAGCGGGCGGGCGCGGAGTTCGCGGTCGTGCCGGCCGCCGAAATGCCCGCGATCATCCCAGAACTGCAAGCGATCTCCGACTGGTGGCTCGCCGACAAGGATCATGCCGAGAAGAGTTTCAGCGTCGGTCGGTTCGAGCCGGGATACATGGCGAAGTTCGACTGCGCGGTGGTGCGGATCGAGGGCAGGATCGTCGCCTTCGCCAACGTCTGGGGCACGCCGAACAGGCAGGAGCTGTCGGTCGACCTGATGCGCCACGCCGAGGACATGCCGCAGGGTGGCATGGATTTCCTGTTCACGCGGCTGATGGTGTGGGGGCACGAGCATGGCTATCGGCATTTCTCGCTCGGCATGGCGCCACTGTCGGGAATCGAGGCGCGGCGGCTGTCCCCGACCTGGTCGAAGGTGGCGGCCTTCCTGTTCCGCCACGGCGAGCGTTTCTACGGGTTTGCCGGCCTGCGCGCGTACAAGGAGAAGTTCCGCCCGAACTGGACACCGCGCTATATCGCCTCGCCGGGCGGCACGTCCTTGCTGCGTGGATTGATAGATTTGCGGGCTTTGGTGAGTCGGTAAGGCTTGCTAGGGCTCACTAATGAGCTTCCTCCTGGCAATCGAAGGCGCCGACGGCGCGGGCAAGGCCACCGCCTCGGCATTGGTGGTCGAGCAGTTGCGCGCCACTGGCCGCACCGCCGACGTCGTGTCGTTCCCGCGCTATACCGAGACGGTCGGCGGCTGGGCACTCGGCGCGATGCTGGCCGGCACCTTGCCGCGCGGCACGTCGCCCAAGGCGGCGGCGGTGCTGTATGCGCTCGACCGGATGGAGTCGCGGGAGCACCTGCTGGCGACGATGGCGGCGAACGATGTGGTAGTGTTCGACCGCTATATCGCCTCGAACATGGCGTATCAGGCGGCGCAGGTGCCGGCGGACGAAGCGGACGCAATGATGGCGTGGATCGCCGACCTGGAAACGGGGTCGTTCGCGCTGCCGAAGCCTGATCTCTCGGTGTATCTTGACACCCCGGCCGCGATCGCGCGCGGGCTTATCCTGAAGAAGCGGAAGCGGTCCTACACCGACGATGCGTTCGATGCGTACGAGGCGGATACAGGACTGCAGGATCGGGTGCGGACTAATTACGCTGCGATGGCGGAGGCTGGGTTGCTGGGGCGCTGGGCGACGGTGTCGACGGTGGCTGACGGCGCGTCGCGCTTGCCCACCGAGATCGCCGCGGAAATCGTCGCCCTCCTCGCCTGACGCCGTACCACCCTGGCGGAGGCCGGGGCCCAATTGGAAATGTCACAGTAACGGCACGCGACGCTCGCCAAGCGTCGTCCCCCAATTGGGCCCCGGCCTTCGCCGGGGTGGTGTGCGGTTGCGCGTACGTGCGCGTCCGCAAATCCCTCTATTCGTTTTCAAACTTCTCGTTATGTAGCTCGACTATATAACGAAGGGGTGACGACAATGCGGGGACATGATTTCACGCGGCTGAGTGCCGCGCTGCTGGCTACAACTTGCCTGCCGATGATGGCAGCCGCGCAGGCCAGCGCCGCCAATCCGGAACAGGCTCGCACCGAAGGCAACGCGCAGGCGAGCATCGACCCCGACATCTCGATGGAAGTGATCGTCACCGCCCGTCGTCGCGCAGAAAACGCGCAGAAAATCCCCGGCTCACTATCCGTCGTCGGCGGCGCGTTGCTCGACCGCTCCTACACCGTAAACACGCAGCAACTGGCGCAGCTCGTCCCCGCGCTGAACTACAGCTCCGCGAACCCCCGCAACACCGCATTCACGATCCGCGGGCTCGGCAGCAGCGTCGTCGCGGTCAGTCAGGCCAATGACGGGCTCGAACCCGGCGTCGGCTATTATGTCGACCAGGTCTATCACGCGCGCCCCGCCACCGCCGCCTTCGACTTCAGCGACATCGAGCAGGTCGAGGTGTTGCGTGGGCCGCAGGGCACGCTGTTCGGCAAGAACTCCACCGCCGGCGCGATCAACATCACGACGAGAGCTCCGACCTTCACCACCGAAGGCGAGGCGGAGATCAGCTATGCAAGCTACAACTTCCTCCAGGTGAAGGGCGCTGTCTCAGGCCCGATCGTCGGCGACACGCTCGCCGGCCGCGTGTCGGTGGTCAGCACGCGCCGCGACGGCGTGATCGACAACGTCGTCACCGGCCGCGATCAGAACACCATCGGCAACCAGGCGATCCGCGGGCAATTGCTGTTCCGCCCTTCGGAAGTGTTCCAGGTGAAGGTCAGCGCCGACTTCACCAACTTCCAGAGCAACTGCTGCACGCAGGTCTATTACAATGTAGCGACCCGGCCCGGCAGTGGTACCGATGGCCGTCTGTTCCGCACCGCCACGCGCCAGTTCGGCGGCCCGACCGGCCTCGCCGCGCAGTTCAACTACGCACCGCCCAGCACCAATCCGTACGACCGCAAGACCGACATCGACGCGGCGCTCGGCGTCGATACCAACGAAGGCGGCGTCGGCGTGATCGCGGACTGGAACCTCGGGGCCGCGACGCTCACCTCGGTCAGCGCATGGCGGTTCTGGAACTGGGATGCCGACAACGATCGCGACTATACCGGCATCCCGATCCAGACCGAACAGCACATCCCATCGCGCCAGGACCAGTATAGCCAGGAATTGCGCCTCGCCTCGAACGGCGACCACAAATTGAGCTACGTCGGCGGGCTGTATTTCTTCCGCCAGCGCGTGATCGGCCGTCCGATCTCGATCTACGGCCCCGCCGCTGCACGCTACCTGATCGGCACGTCGACAGGCACGGGCGCCGCTGCAACTGCCGTCCCGAACAACCTGCTCGACGGCTACGGCACCGACGGCCGCACCGATTTCCGCTCGGACAGCTATGCCGCGTTCAGCGAAGTGAACTGGAAGCCGATCGACCGCCTGACGCTGACCGGCGGGCTTCGGTATACCTATGAGGAGAAGGAAGGGACGTACGACACCTTCACCTTCGGCGGCTTACAGACCACCAACGCCGCACTGAACGCGGCCAAGCTCTCGATCCTGCGCGGCCAGAACTACGCCGCCAGCGACAAGGACGGCGCGCTGACGGGGCGCGGCAACATCGCGTACCAAGCGACAGATAACGTCCTCGCCTATGCCAGCTACGCGCGTGGCGAGAAGTCGGGCGGTATCAACATGTCTGGCCTTCCGCTCAACGACCAGAACCGGCCGGCGATCGGCACCGCCGTCGTCCGCCCCGAGAAGAACACTGCGTACGAAATCGGCCTGAAGACGCAGCTGTTCGACAATCGCCTGATCTTCAACGTCGACGGCTATTACACGCGTGTCACGGATTTCCAGTCGAACGTGACCGATACGCGCGCCGCCGCCGCTTTGCGTACCTACCTCGCCAACATCCCGAAGGTCACCGTCCGCGGCTTCGAGGCGGACGCGACCGCGCTCGTCACCCGCAACCTCTCGTTGCGCGGCAGCGTCGCCTACGCCGACGGCAAGTTCAATTCCTACCCGGCCGCCCCCTGCCCGATCGAGCGGATCTTCAACACCGCGGCGTTCTGCGATCTCAGCGGCCAGCGCCTGTCGAGCCTGCCCCGCTGGTCGTACACGCTCGGCGCGGACTACAACCAGCCGATCGCCGACATCGGCAGCGGCTTCGTCCATGTCGACTCTAACACCCGCACGCGGCAGTTCGGTGATCCCTCGGGCTCGGCGTTCACGGTCATCCAGGGCTACACGATCGTCAACGGCAGCATCGGCTTTCGCTCGAAGGACGGCTGGGAACTCGCCGTCTTCTCGCGCAACCTGCTGAACAAAGACTACATCCAGAACGTGACGATCCAGGCGGGCAATTCGGGTTTGATCCTCGCCACGCCGAGCGACCCGCGTACGATCGGGCTTACCTTCCGCATCAAGCAGTAGGTAAGAGGGGGGCTATGACGCTACCGCCGGACCCCGCCCTCCACGCCACGATCCTGCTCGCCAAGGACCAGACCGGCCGCGTCGGCGCCGACCGGATCGCGCTGCTGCGCGCGATCCGCAACGGCGGCTCGATCACCAGCGCGGCGAAAGTCGTCGGCCTCAGCTACAAGGCGGCATGGGACGCGGTGCAGGTGATGAACAATCTGTTCGACCGCCCGCTCGTGCTCCCTGCGGCGGGCGGCAAGGACGGCGGCGCGAGCCCGATCACCGAGGCGGGCGTGGCGGTACTCGACGGCTATGCGGTCGCCGAAGCGGAGCTCGCGAGCGCGATGGCGCGGATCGAGGCTAGCGTATCGAACGGGCTGTCGCTGAAGCCGTTGCTGTGGGGAATCGGAATGAAGACGAGCGCACGCAACGTGTTGCGCGGCACCGTGTCGCGCGTGACGCCGGGGACGATCGATGCCGAGGTTACGCTGGCGGTGGCGGACGGCGTCGAGATCGTCGCGACGATCACGCGCGGCAGTGCCGAGGATCTGGGACTGGTACCGGGCGCGACCGCGCTGGCGCTGATCAAGTCGAGTTTCGTGATCCTCGCACGCGGTGACGAGAGCCTGCGGACCTCGGCCCGCAACACATTGGCAGGGACCGTGATTGCACGCGAAGACGGCGCGATCTCCAGCGAGGTGACGCTGGAACTGACGCTCGGCAAGACGCTGACAGCGACGTTGACCAAGGAGAGCGCGGAGGCGCTCGACCTACAGATCGGCACGCGCGCACTGGCGTTGATCAAGGCGAGCCATGTAATCCTGGCGGTCGAGTAAGACCTTTCCGTTGAGCGCACCACCCCGGCGGAGGCCGGGGCCCAATTGGGAGACGTCGCCAACTACACACTGCCCCCTGTTACCTAGGCCTTGCCAACGGGGCCCCGGCCTCCGCCGGGGAGGTGCCAATCGGTTTGGACGCCAATCCTAACATTTCCGTCATAAACCGATTCCGCATTGCAGCACACGCGATCACCATTACTTAGCACGCTAATGACTTCCCCCCGCGCCATCCTCGAGTCATCCTACGCTCGCACCCTTCTACCGCTTGCGAAGATGTGGCGGCGGGCGGCCGATCGGGCGTTGCGCGACATGAACGTGTCGGCATCGACCGGCTGGGCGCTCGTCCAGGTCGGGAGGCTCGGCGACGACGTGCGCCAAACCGACCTCGCGAACCAACTCGACGTGACGCAAGCCTCGCTGGTTCGCTCGATCGATCAGATGTCGGCCGCCAACCTCGTCGAGCGTCGCCGCGACCCCGTCGATGCACGCGTCAGCCGCATTCGCCTGACCGATCACGGCCGTGCGCTGGTCACCACGATCGAGGCGAAGTTCGCCAGCCTGCGCGCGGGGATGCTCGACGACGTGTCCGACGACGATCTCACCACTGCGTTGCACGTCGCGGAGCGGCTCGGCGCACGGTTCACGGCGGATCACGCCCGATGAGCCCGGCACGATGAACCTCACCCGGTTCGGCGGGAAGGAAGCGCTCTTCTCGGTCAAATGCCTGATCGCTGCTTTCCTCGCCTATTACATCGCGCTCAGGATCGGCCTGACGCGTCCGTATTGGGCGGTGACGACGTCGTACATCGTCGCGCAGCCGCTGGCGGGCGCGGTGCTGTCGAAGGCGGTGTTCCGCGTCGCCGGTACGGTACTCGGCGCGGCCGCGGCGGTGGTGCTGGTACCGAATCTGGTCAACGCGCCCGAGCTTCTCTCGCTCGGCCTGGCGCTGTGGCTCGGGCTGTGCCTGTATATCTCGCTGCTCGATCGGACGCCGCGCGCATATCTGTTCCTGCTCGCAGGCTATACGGCCAGCATCATCGGATTTCCGTCGGTCACGACGCCGGGCGCGGTGTTCACGATCGCCGCCTTGCGCGTGCAGGAGATCACGATCGGCATTCTGTGCGGGAGCCTGATCCACGGCTTCGTCTTCCCGCAGACCGTGACCGCCACTCTGCTCGCGCGGATCGATGCGATCCTGGCCGATGCCGAGCGCTGGTCGCGGGATTCGCTTGCAGGGGCGTCCGATGCCGCGCTCGACCGCGATCGGCGACGGCTGGCGCTCGACATCAACGAGCTTCACCAGCTGTCGATTCACCTGCCGTTCGACACCGCGCGCCTGCTGCCCCGCACGCGGACCCTGCGCGCGCTTCAGGCCGAACTGTCGATGCTGCTGCCCCTGGCGAGCGCGGTCGACGACCGGATCGTCGAACTGAAGCGCGGTGCCGACGCGCCCCGCCCCGAAGCGCTCGCGCTGATCGAGGACGTCCGCGAATGGTTGCGCGATCCGCCGCCCGTCGCTGAGCGTGGCGCGGCAGCGGACGCACTGATCGAACGCGCCCGCGTCCTCGAACCGGTGGTGGGCGATACGCTCATCTGGCGTGATGCGTTGCGGCTCAGCCTGCTCGCGCGGCTCGGCGAACTGGTCGACGCGCACCGTAACGCGCGCGACCTGCGCGACCAGATGCGCTCGCCGTCGCGCGCGCCGGTTACGCCCGCGGTCGCACGGCTGCTCGCCCGGATCGCCAAGCGACCGCTCCACCGCGACCGGGGTATCGCACTCCGCGCCGCCGCCGGCACCGTCGCCACCATCCTGCTCGGCTGCGTCTTCTGGATCGGTACGGGCTGGTCGGACGGGGCGGGCGCGGTGCTGATCGCCGGGGTGTGCTGCGCGCTGTTCGGCAACAGCGACGACCCCGCACCATCGATCCTGGCGTTCTTCTACGGCACGATCATCGGGCTGGTCATATCCGCCGTCTACGCCTTCGC
The DNA here is from genome assembly GCF_059691795.1 of Sphingomonas sp. 320_CC. Classification (NCBI taxonomy): domain Bacteria; kingdom Pseudomonadati; phylum Pseudomonadota; class Alphaproteobacteria; order Sphingomonadales; family Sphingomonadaceae; genus Sphingomonas; species Sphingomonas sp. 320_CC. The sequence goes on from NZ_JCAWAE010000002.1 coordinate 181,913, forward strand.
GATTCTGCCGCGCGTGACCGATTTCGTGACGCTCGCCGCCGTGCTCGCACCGCCGATGCTGATCGGAGGGATGTTCCTAGCCCGTCCGGCGACCTTGCTGATGACGCTCGGCGGCTTGCTCGGGGCGCTGAACACGGTCGGCCTCAACGATCGGTTCGGTGGCAGCTTCGACGCGTTCCTCAATGGCGGCATCGCGCAGTTGATCGGCACGCTGTTCGCGGTCGTCACGGTCGGCCTGTTCCAGACGATCGGCGCGGATACCAGCGCCCGGCGGCTGATCCGCGCAGGCTGGCGCGAACTGGCGGCGCGCAGCGACTCGATGAGCCGCCCGGACGCGGCGGGCTGGATCGCCCGGATGCTCGACCGCATCGGCCTGCTCGCGCCACGGCTTGCTTTGCAGGGCGAGGATCCAGGCAAGCCGCTGCTCGACGCCTTGACCGATCTGCGCGTCGGCGTCGCGGTCGGCGAACTCAAGCAGTTGCGGATCGATGGCTCCCCCGACGAGGCCGCGATGATCACGCCGGTCCTTCGTGGTATCGGCGCGCATTACCGTGCGTTACGTCCGGATGAGCCCGCGCCACCCGAACCCGACCTGCTCGCCGGAATCGACGCCGCGATGACCGGTTTCGCGACCAGCACGCCCGATCGCCACCGCACAGGCGTGCTCGCGCTGACCTCGCTGCGCCGCAACCTCTTCCCGCAAGCGCCAGCCTACGGAGCACCCGCATGACCGGCGAAATCTCGATCGGCGGCGTCTATCTGCCGAGCATCCTGCTGCTCGCCGTCGCCGCGGTAATCCTCACCGGCATCGCCACGCGGCTGCTCGCGTTCGCGGGCGCCTACCGCGTGGTGACGTATCGACCGCTCGTCGACCTCGCGCTGTTCATCCTCATCCTCGGGCTGCTCGCCCTGCTGACCGGACCTTCCGCATGACCTCTTCCCGCCTCAAGTCGCTGTTCGCCCCGCTGGGTCGCTCGGCCGTCACGCTGATCATCGTCGCGCTAGCGGTGCTGGTCGCGCTGTGGCTGTGGAAGCGGTACGAGACCGATCCGTGGACGCGCGACGGGCACATCCGCGCCGACATCGTCCGCGTGACGCCCGACGTCGCCGGCCTCGTCACGCAGGTCGCGGTGCACGACAACCAGGCGGTGAAGCCCGGCGACGTGCTGTTCGTGGTCGATCGTCCGCGCTTCCAGCTGACGCTGGCGCAGTCCGACGCGTCGATCGCGAGCGCACGCGCGACGCTACTGCAGGCACGACGCGAGGCACAGCGCGATCTGGCGCTCGGCGATCTGGTCGCGAAGGAGACGCACGAGCAGAACGTCGCGCGCGTCGCCACAGCGTCGGCGGCACTGGCGCAGGCGCAGAGCGCACGCTCCACCGCGGCGCTCAACCTCGCGCGGACGACGGTGCGCGCGACGGTGCACGGGATCGTCACCAATCTCGATCTCCACCCTGGCGACTATATCGCGACGGGCGCGCAGGCGATGGCGCTGGTCGATACGGATTCGCTCCGCGTCGAGGGCTATTTCGAGGAGACCAAGCTCGGCAGCATCCGGGTCGGCGATCCGGTCGTCGTCCACCTGATGGGCGAACCACAGGCGTTGCACGGCCGCGTCGACAGCATCGCGGCCGGAATCAACGACAGCGAGCGGACCAACACGACCAACCTGCTGCCGAACGTGAATCCGACCTTCAACTGGGTACGACTGGCACAGCGTATCCCGGTGCGGGTCAAGCTGACCAGCGTGCCGAAGGGGACGCAGCTGATCGTCGGCCGCACGGCGACGGTGACGGTCCAGCCGCGCGTCGCACCGGGGACGACGGCATGATGTTCGGTCGCCGCCCCGCGTCGCTAGGCACCGCCCCTTCTTCCCCCCTCCCTTCAAGGGAGGGGCCGGGGGTGGGTCGGCTTCCACAAATCCGCACCGGTGTGCCTCAAGCAGGCCAACCCACCCCCAACCCCTCCCTTCCAGGGAGGGGAGCGGTTGCGTCGATGGCTGCCCTGGTAGCCTCCACGTTGCTAACAGCCTGCACGACCGCCGGCCCAAACTACGCGCTCCCCGAGTCCGCAGTCGTCAACCGCCCCTCCGCCCAAGGCAGTTTCGACAGCGGCCACGAGAAGGCGTTCGCCGACACCCCCCTCCCCGACCACTGGTGGCAACTCTACGGCGACGCCCGCCTCGACGCGTTCGTCACGGAAGCGCTCGCCGCCAACACCGATCTCCGCGCCGCCGACGCCAACCTGCGCCGCGCAGACGCGGTCGTCGCCGAAGTCGCCGCGGGCCGCACGTTGTCGACCGCTCTCGGCGGCGGCACATCGCTCGACCGTCCCTATACCACCGGCGGCAGCCTGCCCGGCACGCTCGACTACAACCTCGGCATCACGCTAGCCTACCCGCTCGACCTGTCCGGCCGCATCCGCCGTGCGATCGAGGCGGCTCAAGGCGATGCCGAGGCGGTCGCCGCCGCACGCGACAACGTCCGCGTCACCGTCGCCGCGGAAACCGCGCGCAGCTACGCCACCGCTTGCACCGCCAACTCGGTGCTCGCCGCGAACAACCGCATTCTCGCACTGCAACGCCAGACGCTAAACGTCACGCAACGCCTGCAACGCGGCGGGCGCGGCACCGCGTTCGACGTGACGCGCGCGCGCACCGCAGTCGACCAGAGCGAGGCGCTAATCCCTTCACAGGTCGCGACGCGCACCGCCGCGCTCTACCGCCTCGCCACGCTGATGGGCCGCGCCCCCGCCGACTATCCCAAGGACGTCGCGACCTGTGCGAAGCCCCCAGCGCTAACCCGCCCGCTGCCGATCGGCGACGGGACCGCGTTGATCCTGCGCCGCCCCGATATCCGCCAGGCCGAACGCTCGCTCGCCGCTGCCACTGCGCGGATCGGCGTGGCGACGGCCAACCTCTATCCGCAGGTCAGTCTAGGCGGCTCGGCCGGGTTCACCGGGCCGGTCTCGTCGCTCGGCTCGACCAATGCGTTCCATCTCGGGCTCGGACCGTTGATCAGCTGGAGCTTCCCCAACCGCCCGGTCATCCGCGCGCAGATCGCCCAAGCCGGCGCCACCGCGGACCAGGCCCTCGCGCAGTTCGACTCGACCACGCTCGAAGCACTCCGCCAGACCGAGACCGCACTGTCCGCCTATGCCCGCGAAGGCGACCGCAACGCAGCCCTCCGACGCGCGCAGTCCAGCGCCGCACGCGCCGCGGATCAGGCCGGCACGCTCTACCGCTTCGGCCGCACCGACTTCCTCTCGCTGCTGACCGCGCAAGCGGCGCTGACCACCGCGCAAGCCAACCTCGCCGCGTCCGATGCGCTGCTGGTCGATCGCCAGGTCGACGTCTTCAAGGCGCTCGGCGGGGGGTGGCAGACTTGAGGCTGCGTCGCCGCGGGCTGGCCTCGATCAACAGCGAAATCCGCGATGGCATCATGCCCGCCGCCGACACGATCGCGCGCGTTGCCAAGGACCCGGACGCGCTGCCGCACACGCCGAGCAACTACCGCATCACCGCGCTGATCATCGCCTGCGCGCTGTTCATGGAGCAGATGGACTCGACCGTGCTCGCGACCGCGCTACCGACGATGGCGCGCGATTTCGGCGTCCCCGCCACCAGCATGAGTTCGGCGCTGACGTCGTACCTGCTGGCGCTCGCGATCTTTATCCCGGCAAGTGGACGCCTCGCCGACCGGTTCGGCTCACGGACGATCTTCCGCGCGGCGATCCTGATCTTCGTGGGTGGCTCGATGCTGTGCGGCCAGGCGACCAGCCTGCCGTTCATGATGATCGCCCGCTTTCTGCAAGGGCTTGGCGGCGCGATGATGATCCCGATCGGCCGCCTCGTCCTGCTCCGCAGCGTCGCCAAGGAGGACATGGTCCAGGCGATGTCGTGGCTGATCATGCCCGCGCTGATCGGCCCGATCCTGGGTCCCCCGGTCGGCGGCGCGATCGTGACGTATCTCGACTGGCGCTGGATCTTCTACCTCAACGTCCCGATCGGCCTGCTCGGCGTGATCCTGGTGACGCGCTTCATCGGCGAGGTGCGCGAGAACAAACCGGCGCGCTTCGACGTACCCGGCTTCATCCTGTCGGGCGTGTCGCTCGGCTGTCTGTTGTTCGGGTTCGAGATGACCAGCCGCACCGGCGAACTCGCGCGTGCGATCGTGCTGATCGCGGTCGGGCTGGTCGCGGGCGTTGCCTATATCCGCCACGCGAAACATCGCAGCGACCCGATCCTCGACCTCTCGCTGATGCGCATCCCGACCTTCCGGCTGTCGGTGATCGGCGGATCGCTGACCCGAATCACGCAGGGCGCGCAGCCGTTCCTGTTGCCGATGATGCTCCAGCTTGGGTTCGGGATGACCGCGGCGGCGAGCGGCGCGATCACCATCGCCGGCGCGATCGGCTCGCTGATGATGAAGAGCCTCGCACCGCGCGTGCTCAGGCGCTTCGGGTTCCGCAACAGCCTGATCGTCGGCGGACTCTGCGCGAGTTCGGGCTATGCGGTCGCCGGCCTGTTCCGCCCCGACTGGCCGATCCCGGCAATCTTCGGCGTGCTGATGATCTCGGGCTTCTTCATGTCGTTCCAGTTCTCGGCGTACAATACGATCGCGTACGACGAGATCCCGTCGTCGCGGATGAGCAGCGCGACGAGCTTCTACGCGACGTTCCAGCAACTGATGCTGTCGCTCGGCATCTGCGTGGGGGCGGCATCGCTGCATGTCGGGATGCTGGGAACGGGCGCGACCCGGCCGGCGCTGACGGACTTCACACTGGCGTTCCTGGTGGTGACTGCGGTGTCGGCCTCAGCGACGATCTGGAACCGGCGATTTGCGGTGAATGCGGGGGCGGAGTTAAGCGGGCACCGGGCTTAGATCGGTTCAAAACGCGCCGTCATCCTGACGAAAGTCAGGATCCAGAGCCAAGACCGGCGACGCTTAGTTACCCTGGATCCTGACTTTCGTCAGGATGACGGAGGCTAGCCGCTATGCGCCGGCAGCGAAGGCCGCGAGAGCACCGATACATGCTCGCCGGGCTCGACGAACATCCCGTGCAACAGCGCCCACCGCCCCGCTTTCTCGCTCGCCGTCAGAATCGTCAGGAACGGACTGAGCAACAGCCCCAGCGTCACCGGCGCAAGCCACGCCGCCGTGACCGGCGCGAACGGCGTCACGAGCAACAACGCCACCCCCACTCCGACATGCCAGCGATACCGCGGCATCACGTCGCCAAGCGACAGCTCGTGCGCGTCACGGTTCTGCGGCGCCCAACCGGACTTCCGCCCCATTAGAATCCCCGCGAGGTCCATCGTCTGGGTCAGCGCGATCACCGGCGCGGACAGCATCGAGAACGGCACGTCGACCAGCACCGACCTGACGATCCCGCGCCGCCCGCCGAACCCCGCGCGACGCTCTGCATTCGAGAACGCCCAGATCACGCTTAGCAGCTTGGGCCCGAACAGCAGCAACAGCGTGACGAACAGCACCTGCAGAGACGTCTGCGCCTCGACGATATTCCGCTCGCCGATCAGCGCCTGCACGACGCTGGTCGCGATCATCAGCAGCCACACCGGCGAGGTGATGAACGCCGACGCGCCCATCAGCAATTGCAGCCGACTGACCCAGTGGAACCCCGACGACGTCAGCAGGCTTAGATGCTGGATGTTCCCCTGCGCCCAGCGCCGGTCACGCACCGCCGCATCGATCAGCGTCGGCGGATATTCCTCGAACGTCTCCTCGGTCATCAGCATATGGACGCGCCAGCCGCGCCGCCGTAACAGCGCCGCCTCGACCATGTCGTGGCTCATGATGACGCCGCCGAACGGCGCCCGCCCCGGCAGATCGGGGAGCCCGCAACTCGACGCGAACGCCTCGATCCGGATCATCGCGTTATGGCCCCAGAAGGTCGCCTCCGAACCCGACCACCATACGAGTCCGGCGGTGGAAATCGGACCATACAACCGACTGGCGAACTGCATCCAGCGCTGGAAGAACGTCACGCCGTTGATCACAGCCGGCACCGTCTGGAGCAGCGCCACCGCAGGCCGCCGCTCAAGCACCTGCGCCATGCCGATGATCGTGTTGCCGCCCATCAGGCTGTCCGCGTCGAGCATCAGCATGTAGCGATAGCCGCCGCCGAACCGCCGGATCCACTCCGCCACGTTGCCGGGCTTGCGGCCGACGTTCACGGTGCGGCGCCGGTAATAGAGCGCGCAGTCGAGCGTCGGGGCTAGGCGCTCCCACGCCGCGATCTCAGCCGCCTCCGCCGCTTCGCCGGAATCGCTCAGGATGAAGATATCGAACCGGTCGGCGACACCGCCGGCGGCGATCGCGCGCGCCATCCAGGCGATCCGCTCGAAAACCGCGTCGATGTCCTCGTTGTGGACCGGCATCAGGATCGCGGTGCGACCTTCGAGTGGTTCGGACTGGCGCGGCGTCGGAACGAACCCCGGATGCCCGCCGGTCATCAACAGCAAGAAGCCGATCGCCGCATTCATGAAGCCAAACGCGATCCAGGCGAACAGTGGGAAGAACAGCGCGAGCAATGCCGCGTCCCAGAAGCTCAATCCGTCGGCGAGCAGCGATTCCTGCACCGCCGATGACGCCGCGGTGGCCAGCAACCCGGTCATCAGCACGAGGAGGATGCGGCGCGCGAGCATGTCGTCGGAGGATACGACCATGCCCGGGCCCGGCTCAGGCGCGGACCAAGGCGGCGGCGGGCCGTCGAAACGCTGCGGGGGCATCTCGATCGGTGTTTCGCCCGGCATCATGGGAATCGCGGGCATCAGAAGATCGGGGTCAGGACGGTTTCGCTAAGCGCACGACCGCCGCGCGTGAGGAACAGCCTGACGTCGGCGGGCCCTTGCGCATCGGGGGCCACGTCGGCGGTGACGCGCCAGCGGTTCTTCTGGCCGACGACGGGATAGGCCGCGTTGGCGAGCACTTTGCCGCGGACGACATCGATCTTGGCGGTTACGCCGCTCTGGCGATCGAGACCAGCAAGACCCTCACCGATGAAATCGACCACGAGCTTCCGCGCGCCCTTCACCGGCTCGGCGCCCGGTCGGCCGGCGACGCCCTGCCAGCAATCGACGACGTGCGCTGTCGCGGCGACGGCGGTCGGATCGACCGATTTCCACGACAGCGAGTAATCGAACTGCAACCGCTGCCCCGCTTTCGCAGGCGCGGCCGGGGTCCAGAACGACACGACATTGTCGACCGTCTCACTGTTGGTCGGGAACGCATAGAGCATCACCGCGCCCTTGCCCCAGTCACCCTGCGGCTGGACCCACAGGTTCGGCCGCCGATCGTAAAAGGCGCCGTCGTCCTGGTAGTGATCGAAGTTCCGGTCGCGCTGGATCAGCCCGAAACCCTTGGGTGCTTGGTCCACAAAACTGTCCAGCGTATCATGCGGCGGGTTATTGAGCGGGCGCCAGATTCGTTCGCCGGCTCCGGTGAGGAGCGCCAAGCCGTCCGAATCGTGGATCTCGGGACGCCAGTCGACCGCAGCGGCGCGATTGCCTTCGCCGTACCAGAACATGCTGGTCGCAGGCGCGACGCCGAGCCGTTCGATGTCGCGACGGACGTTGAGCACGGACGAGACCTGCTGCTCGACGCCAGCGCCGGCGATGTGGCGCGACTGGATGCGGTACGCCCCGGTGACGCTGGCGCCGTCCATCAGCGCGTAGATCGTGTATGCGTCCGCGCCGGTCCGCTCGATCCAGAATTCGGTGAAGTCGGGAAATTCCTCGCGGCCCGGCAGCCCGGTGTTGATCGCGAGCCCGCGCGCGGACAGGCCATATTGGTCCTGCGCGCCGGCGGTGCGGAAATAGGATGCGCCCTGGAACGCCATCCAGTCGCTGGTGCCGCCCGGTGCCATCGCCCGGAATCCGGCGATGCCCAGCGCGGCGGCGTGGCCCTCTTCCGCCTCGAACAGGTCGCGCGAGAACTCGATGCGACGCGCCTGCCCGTTCTCGACGACGTTGATCGCGACCGGCATCGGCGCGTAGCGTCCGAGCGGGAACAGGCGGATGCCACCGGCGAGCGTCTTGTCGGCGCGGTAGCGGATGCTGCCGACCTTGTCGTAATCGATCGCGGCGGCGGCGGCGACCTTGGCCGGGGCGGCATATGGCTTGGTGGCGAGCGTCGCGGCGCGCTGCTGGAGCGCGTCCCAGGAGAACGGCTCGGCCTTGCCGGGCGCCGTACGCATCGCGGCAGCGGCCTGCGGGAGGACACCCAACAGACCCAGCGCGGTTACTACTTCGCGTCGACCGATCATGCAGAGCGCTCCCTTGTCGTCATCATGCTGCAATGCGGTAGCATAGAGACGACACGCGCGCGCGTCGACAGGTCCCGCCGCGGGCGCAGCCTATCGCGCGCGTTGCCAGCGGGCGCTGATCCTAACCGGGTCGTGGATATGCCCACCGACGACCACCAACATCGCGCCAGCACTCGCGCAGAGGAAGCCGATCGTGGCGAGCAGAAATGCGAGTGCGCCGGTTTGCTGATGGAGACGAGCGAGCGTGTAGATCGCGGTGGCGGCGATCGCGAGCGACAGGACACCGCTCGCGCGGAGGCTGAGATCGGTGCGGAGGCGGCGGGCGTCGGTCATGCGACACTTCAGCTATTTCCCCTCACATAAGCGTTCGAGATCGATAACGAAGGGAGCCATAGTGTTCACATAGTGCGCAACCCCGTCATCCCGGCGAAAGCCGGAACCTCGCGCGGCAGGGGCGACCTGCTGCGGGGAAACACACTAATATTCCCGGTTCAGGCGTCGACCAACAGCCGGTACCCGATGCCGAGTTCGTTCGCGATGACCGTGCCGACTCCCCCTGTCCCCTCCAGCTTCTGCCGCAAGTTACGCACGACGATGCGGAGATATTCGATCCGGCGGTCATGATCGGTCGGCCACGCTGCCTCCAATATCCGCTGATGCGTCACCACCCGCCCCGGATGCGCCGCCAACGCCGAGAGCACGTCGAACTCCTTCCGCGTCAGATGCGCCTCCTCGTTGCCGCGCCGGACGAGGCGGTGTTCGAAATCAATCTCGACCCCATGCGCATGCAGGACCGTCGGGCGAGACGTCGCCTCGCCCCGCCCGCGCAGCGCGACGCGGAGGCGGGCGAGCAGTTCCTCCGTATCGAACGGCTTGGTCACATAATCCTCGGCCCCCAGATCGAGCGCCGCGACCTTCTGGTCGGTCGCTTCGCGCGCGGACACGACAAGGATGATCGGATCGCCGAGCTTCTTCAGCAGCGGCACCAGTTCCAGCCCGTCACGATCAGGCAACCCCAGGTCGAGCAGCACTGCGGTCAACGGCCGGCTTCCCGCGATGCGCAGCGCCTCACGCGCGTCGACCGCTTCCTCGACGCCGTACCCCGCCCGCTCCAGCGTGTTCTTCAACAACCGCCGGATATGCAGTTCGTCGTCGACGATCAGGACCGTTTGCGTGCTCATAAGTTCGCTCCACCGATGTCGCGAACGAGCAAGGCCACGGGGAAGCACAGGCTGAACTGCGCGCCAGTGAGGTCTTCGCGGTTGCTGGCTTCGACGGTCATGCCCATCGCTTCGGCGAACGCCTTCACGATCGCAAGCCCCAGCCCGGTGCCGCCGACCGCGCGGTCGGAGCCTTCGAGGCGGCGGAACGTCTCGAACACCTCCTTCTCGCGGCCGGGGGGCAGGCCCGGTCCCTGGTCGATCACCGACAGCCGGAGCATTCCGAAGCGGTGTTCCGCGCGTACCACGATCGGCGTGCCGGGGTCGGCATAGCGGCCGGCATTGTCGAGCAGGTTGAGCAGGCAATGGTGGAGCAATTGCGGATCGACGCGGACCAGCGGCAGGTTGGGCGCGACGTCGAGGTCGATCGCATGGCCTTCGAGCACGCGCTTGGTGTCATGCACCGCGCCCGCGACCGCATCGGTGAGATCGGTTGGTTCAAGCCGCAACCGGAGCGCGCCCGCTTCCACGCGCGCCATGTCGAGCAGGTTGCCGACGAAGCGATTGAGCCGCGCTGCCTCGGTCTCGATCGTGTCGATCAGCTCGGGCGTGACGCCGCGGTGCAATTCCGCCGCCGCCGCCATCACCGAGGTCAGCGGCGTGCGCAGGTCGTGGCTGACCGACGACAGCAACGCCTGCCGCAACCGATCGCGCTCGCGCACCGCATCGACGTCGCGCATCTCGACCTCCAGCCGCGCGCGTTCGAGCACGAGCGACGCCTGGTCGACCAGGCTCATCAGCAACGGCAACTGGTCCGATCGCACCGGATCGCCACCCGCCTCACGCGCAAGGCCGAGCACCGCCAGCGTCCGCTCGCCCGAGCGCAACGGCTGGAAGAACCACTCCGATGCCGCCAGCGTGCCCGACCCACGACCTGCCGGCGTGCCCGTATCATAGGCCCATTGCGCGGCCGCCATCTCCATTGTCTCGAGCCGGTAGTCCGCGCCGTTCGCCGCCTGCACCGCAAGGCCGGGGTCCTCCGCGACGAGGATCACCGCACGCACGCCGAACAACCGGCCGATTTCCTCGCAGATCGCGCGGGCCAGCGCGACCGGCTCGTTGAGCGAGGTCAGTTGGCGGAGGAACCCGGCAAGCGCGGCGTTGGTGCGCGCGCTGGCGGCGGCGATGTCGGCCTGCGCGCGGACCCGCGACGTGAGCTGGCTCGTCACGAACGCGATGCCGAGCAGCACGAGGATCGAGATCACGTTCTCGGGATTGTTGATCGTCAGCGTGCCGGTCGGCGGCAGGAAGAAGAAGTTGTACGCGATCGACGAAACCACGCCTGCGAACAGCCCGGTGCGCAGGCCGAACAGGCTCGCCGCGGCCATCACCGGCAGCAAATAGAGCAGCGCGACGTTGCCGAGGTTGAGGATGTGGAACAGCGCGCTCGCCACGCCGGTAACGCCCGCGACCATCGCTGTCGTCCAGGCGTAGCCGGCTTTGCTACCCCATCCGCCGGTCCGCACGCGCGTGCCGCGGGGCGCAGTGGGCGGGTCCATCGGCAGGACGTGGACGGCGATCCCCGGTGACTCGCGGACCATCTGGTCGACGACCGAGCCGTGACGGAGTTCGAACCAGCGCGAGCGGGTGGACTTGCCGACGACCAGCTGCGTCGCGCGCGCCTCGGTGGTGAACGTCTTCAGGCCGTCGACCACCGACGTCGCCGGGACAGTCGCGACATCGCCGCCGAGTTGCGTCGCTAGGTTGAAAACCGCGGCAAGCTGGCGGTGCTCGGGCTCGCCGAAAGTCTGCGCGCGGGGCGTCTCGATATATACCGCGGTCCACGGCGCGTGCATCGCGTCGGCGATCCGCTTGGTCGCGCGGACGAGGCCAAGCGCGCCGGGCAACTCGCTGATCGCGACGACGATCCGCTCACCGCCCGCCCAGGTGCCGCCGACGCCCAATGCGCGGACGTGTTCGAGCATCTGCGCATCGACGGCTTGCGCGGCACGGCGGAGCGCGAGCTCGCGCAGGGCCGACAGATTCGACTTGGAGAAGAAGTGCGCGAGGGCGCGGGTGGCTTCGTGGGGGAGATAGACCTTCCCCGCCTTCAGCCGCTCGATCAGTTCGTCGGGCGGGATGTCGACGACTTCGATCTCGGCGGCCTCGACGATACTGTCGGGGACGGTCTCGCGGACGCGGACGCGCGTGAACGAGGCGACGACGTCGTTGAGGCTCTCGATATGCTGGATGTTGATCGTCGAATAGACGTCGATGCCGGCCGCGAGCAGTTCCTCGACGTCCTGATAGCGTTTGGGGTGGCGGCTGCCGGGGGCGTTCGTGTGCGCGAGTTCGTCGACGAGGACGAGCGTGGGCGCGCGTTCGAGGATGGCGTCGAGGTCCATCTCGTCGAGCGTGCGGCCTTCGTACGGGATCGCCTTTCGTGGGACGATTTCATGCCCCCGCGTGAGCGCTTCGGTTTCGACGCGACCGTGCGTCTCGACCACGCCGATGACGACGTCGACGCCGGCGCGGTGACGTTCCGCGCCTTCGGAAAGCATCTCGTAGGTTTTGCCCACGCCGGGGGCGGCGCCGAGGAAGATCTTCAGACGGCCGCGACCCTCCTGCGACGCCTGTCGCAGAAGGGCCTCGGGGGATGGTCGCGTGTCGTCGTTCAATGCGTTGCGTCGAGGGCGCGGTTGAGGGCGAAGACGTTCACGCGTGGCTCGCCGAGGATGCCAAACAGCGGGCCGTCGACGTTGGCGGTTACCAGCGCGCGGACCTTGTCGGCAGGAAGGCCGCGGGTACGGGCGACGCGGGCGACCTGGGCATAGGCCGAGGCTGGCGACAGGTCGGGGTCGAGGCCCGACCCCGAGGCGGTGGCGAGATCGGCCGGCAGCGGTCCGGTCACGCCTTCCGCGCGGCGCTTGGCGACGTCGACCTTGGTGCGGTCGACGAGCGCCTGGCTGGTCGGGCCGTAGTTCGAACCCGACGAGGCGAGGCCGTCATAGCCCTTGCCGGCGGCGGAGGGGCGCGTCTGGAAATAGCGATCGGTGGTGAAGGCTTGGCCGACGACGGTCGAGCCGATCGCCTTGCCGTTGGCCATGACGAGGCTGCCGTTCGCTTGCGCGGGGAAGATGGCCTGTCCGATCCCGGTCATGGCCAGGGGATAGACGATCCCGAGCAGCAGCGCGAACAGGATCGTCATGACGAACGCCGGACGGAGCGCGGAGGTGAAATCGGAAGTCATGCTGTCGTCTCCATGTGTCCCCGCGAAGGCAGGGACACAGTCTGGGCACCCGCCTTCGCGGGTGAACAATTCTTTGGGGTGAGGGCACACGTCGAAGCTTGCGACCAGCCACCTGGCACCTCCCCGGCGAAGGCCGGGGTCCAGTTGGGTGACGTTGCTAACTGCGGATGCGCTTCGTTACTGCGACCTTTCCATCTGGGCCCCGGCCTTCGCCGGGGTGGTGTTGGGGGTCGGTGCGAGGGTGCATGTGCGCGCAACGGACTGGTCTGGATCATCATGCGAGCCCCAGCGCACCGACCAGAAGGTCGATAAGCTTGATCCCGACGAACGGCGCGATCAGGCCACCCAGGCCATACACCGCCAGGTTGCGCGCCAGCAGCGGCCCCGCCGCCATCGGCTTGTACGCCACCCCCTTCAGCGCAAGCGGCACCAGCATCGGGATGATGATCGCGTTGAAGATGATCGCGGACAGGATCGCGCTTTCCGGCGAACCCAGCCGCATCACGTTGAGCACGCCCAACCCCGGATAGAGCGCGACGAACATCGCCGGGATGATCGCGAAATACTTGGCCACGTCGTTCGCCACCGAGAAGGTGGTCAGCGCACCACGCGTCATCAGCAACTGCTTCCCGAGACCGACGATCTCGATCAGCTTGGTCGGGTCGCTGTCGAGGTCGACCATGTTGCCCGCCTCGCGCGCGGCTTGCGTGCCGGTGTTCATCGCCACGCCGACATCGGCTTGGGCCAAAGCCGGCGCGTCGTTGGTACCGTCGCCGCACATCGCGACCAGTCGCCCGCCCTGCTGTTCCTTGCGGATCAGGTCGAGCTTGTCCTCGGGCGTCGCCTGCGCGAGGAAGTCGTCGACCCCTGCTTCGGCGGCGATCGCGGCGGCGGTAAGGGGGTTGTCGCCGGTGATCATCACCGTGCGGATGCCCATTGCGCGCAGCTCGCCGAAGCGCTCGCGGATGCCGGCCTTGACGACGTCCTTGAGGAAGATCGCACCTAGCAACCGACCGTCGCGTGCGACCGCCAGCGGCGTACCGCCTGCACGGGCGATCTCGTCGGTGATGCGGCGCAGTTCGGTGGCCGCGGCGGTTGCTCCTGCCCCCGGATTGGCCTTCAGGATCGAGTCCACGGCCCCCTTCTGGATCAGCGAGCCCCCGACGATCACGCCCGAGATTCGCGTCTGCGCGGTGAACGGGATGACCTCCGCGTCCCCCGGCAGTTCGCTGGTCGTCACGCCGAACTTCTCGCGCGCGAGGACGACGATCGAGCGGCCCTCGGGCGTTTCGTCGGCGAGGCTGGCGAGCAACGCCGCCTCGGCCAGATCCTCGTCACGCGTGCCGCCGACCGAGCGGAACTCGCTCGCCTGGCGATCGCCGATCGTGATCGTGCCGGTCTTGTCGAGCAGCAGGACGTCGATATCGCCCGCCGCCTCGACCGCGCGGCCCGACTTCGCCAGCACGTTGAAGCGCACCAGCCGATCCATCCCCGCGATCCCGATCGCCGACAGCAGCGCCGCGATCGTCGTCGGGATCAGCGTGATCAGCAGCGCCGCCAGGATCGCGACCGGCACGCGGCCGCCCGCATAGCTTGCGAAACCAGGGATCGTGCCGACCGCGATCAGGAAGATGATCGTCAGCCCGACAAGCAGCAACGTCAGCGCGATCTCGTTCGGCGTCTTCTGCCGCTCGGCGCCCTCGACGAGTGCGATCATGCGGTCGAGAAAGCCTTCGCCGGGATTGGCGGTGACCTTCACGCGGATCTCGTCGGAGATGACGCGCGTGCCCGCGGTCACCGCCGAGCGATCCCCGCCCGCCTCGCGGATTACCGGCGCGCTTTCGCCGGTGATCGCGGCTTCGTTGACCGAGGCGACGCCCCAGACGACTTCGCCATCCGCCGGGATCAGGTCGCCCATTGTGACCAGGACGATGTCGCCCGCGCGGAGCATGCTGGCGGGGACGGACTCGACCTGGTCGCCCTTCATGCGGCGGGCGGTCAGTTCGGCCTTGGTCGCGCGCAATGACGCGGCCTGCGCCTTGCCGCGGCCTTCGGCGAGCGCTTCGGCGAAGGTGCCGAACAACACCGTCAGCCACAGCCAGATCACCAGCTGTATCTTGAAGCCGACCGAGAGCCCGTCGCCGCCGACATTGACGAGGATCGTCAACAGCGTGGCAACGACCGCGGTGACGAACATCACCGGGTTGCGGATCAACTGCCGCGGATCGAGCTTGCGGAAAGCGTCGCCGATCGCGGGAACGATCAAGTCGGCAGTAAACAGCGACTTGGTAGGGGTGCGTGCCATTTTGGCTTGTCCCGTCAGAAGGTTTTGCCGCTGATCATCGCGAGATGATCGGCGATAGGACCGAGCGCGAGGCTCGGCAGGAAGGTCAGGCCACCGACGATCAGGATGATCCCGACCAGCAGGCCGACCCACAGCGCGCCCGTCGTCGGGAACGAGCCTGCGCTTTCCGGCGTGTATTTCTTGGCCGCGAGACCACCGGCGATTGCGAGCATCGGCACGATGATGAAGAAGCGGCCGAGCCACATCGCGACCCCAAGCAAGCCGTTGTAATAAGGCGTGTTGGCGGTAAGTCCGGCGAACGCGGAGCCGTTGTTCCCGACCGCGCTGGTGAAGGCGTAGAGGATCTCGCTGAACCCGTGTGGCCCCTTGTTGAGCGGCCCCGCGAGCCCGTCCGGCAGCACGGCGCTGAGCGCGGTGAAGCCGAGGATGACGAGCGGCAGGATGGCGATCGCCAGCACCGCCAGCTTCACTTCGCGCGCCTCGATCTTCTTGCCGACATATTCGGGCGTGCGGCCGACCATCAGGCCCGCGACGAACACGGCCAGGATGGCGAACAGCAGGAAGCCGTAGATGCCTGCGCCGACGCCGCCGATGACGACTTCGCCGAGCTGGATGTTGAGCAGCGGGATCATGCCGCCCAGCGCGGTGAAGCTGTCATGCATGCCGTTGACCGCGCCGCACGAGGCGGCGGTGGTGACGACGGAGAACAAGGCGGACGCGGCGATCCCGAAGCGGACCTCCTTGCCTTCCATGTTGCCGCCCGCAACGCCCATGTTGTGCAGGATCGGGTTGCCCGCGGCTTCCTGCCAATAGGTGATCGTGACGCCGGCGAGGAACAGCACGAGCATGGCCGAGAGGATCGCCCAGCCCTGCTTGGTGTTGCCGACGGCCTTGCCGAAGGTCCAGGTGAGACCGAAACCGATCAGGAAGATCGACAGCATCTGCACGAGGTTGACAAGCGCGGTCGGGTTCTCGAACGGATGCGCCGAGTTCGCGTTGAAGAAGCCGCCACCATTGGTGCCGAGCATCTTGATCGCTTCCTGGCTCGCCACCGGCCCGAGCGTCAGCGTCTGCTTGAGCCCTTCGAGCGTGGTGATGTCGACCGTACCGGCCATCGTCTGCGGTACGCCGCTGGCGATGTAGAAGAGCGTCACGACGACGCAGATCGGCAGCAGCACGTAGAGCGTGACGCGCGTCATATCGGCCCAGAAATTGCCGATCGTCGCACTCGAGCGCCGCGCGAACCCGCGGAACAGCGCGAACGCCAGCGCGATGCCGGTCGCCGCCGACAGGAAGTTGTGGATCGTCAGCCCGAACATCTGGCTGAAGTTCGACATGGTCGTCTCACCGGCATAGCTCTGCCAGTTGGTGTTCGTCGTGAAGCTGATCGCGGTGTTGAACGCGAGATGCGGGCTGAGCCCTGCGAGACCCTGCGGATTGCCGGGCAGCACGCCCTGCAGACGCAACACCGCGTAGGTCAGCGCCATCAGCATCGCGTTGAACATGATCATGTGGAGGGCGTAGCGGCGCCAGCCTTGCTCCGCCTTCGGGTCGATGCCGCTGAGCTTGTAGAAGCCGGTCTCGACGGGGCCGAGGATGGCGTGGATCGGCGTGCGACGGCCTTCGTACAAGGCGAACAGCCACATACCAACCGGTTTGGTCAACGCCAGCAGGATGCCGACGAAGCCCAGGATGAGGATCCATCCTTCGAATGTCATGATGACGCGCTCCTAAAAGCGTTCGGGACGGATCAGCACCGCCACGAGATAGAAAAGCAGCCCGAGCGCGACGATCGCGGCGAGCCAGAGGTCGAGGGTCATGATTGTGTCCTCATGGGCTCAGGCGTTGTCGCACAGGCGGACATAGGCGAGCGTCGCCGCCACCAGTCCGATCATGATGGCTATCCAGAGAAGGTCCTGCATGGCTGGGTTCCTTTCAGAAGGCTGCGGTGAGCGAGGCAACCACGGTGCCGTCGGCGATCGATCCGGTTCCGTCCTGGCCGCGGGAGAAGCTCGGCTGGAGATACGCAGCACTGCGACGCGTGATGTCTGTGTCGACATAGCTCACGTTCAGCGTCAGATTTTTATACGTAGTGTCCGCACCGAGCGACCAATCCCAGTAATCACCCGTCGGCGCCGCGCTGGTCGCGTTGGGGCCGAGCCCATCATTGCCCCAGCTATGGCCGATATGCGCCTTGGCGGTGATCGGCGTCCCTGCGATCGCGAACGCGCCGTCGCCGGTGAGGTAGAGGTTGTCCTCCTTGTCGCCCGCGTCGGTGTAGACTCCCGCCGCAGCATCGGCGCCGGTGCGATACCATTTGCCGAGCGCCTGCTGCTTCGGCGCATAGAAAGCGCTCGCGGTCAGCGTCGCAGGACCGGTCGTGCCGCTGAGCTTCACATAGGGCTCGGCATAGTCGGTCTTCGAGGCGCCGCCCGGATACATGTACCAGGTCAAGCCGACGTCGATCGTCGCATTGTTCGCGAGCTTGTGCTTGTAGCCGCCGATCAGGTCGAGCTCCATGTTCGAGCCGCCGAACGTGCCCCAGCCGGACAGGTTCGAGCCCCATGCGCCGACGTAGATACCGCTCTCGTGTGCGATCGTCAGCCCGCCCTGGATCGCGCCGTCCTTGTCCGACTGCGACACGCCGCGCAGGCGATAATCGGTCGCGAGCGTCACCGAACCGCTGACGGTCACGGGAGAAGGCGGCGCGGTGTCCTGCGCGAACGCGGGCGTGGCGATACCGGCGAGAAGTCCGGTGGCGGCGACGAAACGAAGAATGTGCATTGTGGTCCCCATGCGCGGGCCGCCGAAAGGATGGCGGTTCGCGAGGACTGGCAATTAGGCTCTAGCGACGTAGCAATTCGAGATCGATTGCCGGGGCGAAGCATATGTTTCACGTAGTATTGTCGAATTATTGTGCGGTGCGGCGAAGGATCAGCCAGCCAGCGACGCCCGACAGGATCGAGCCCGCGAACACCCCGACCTTTACCGCGTCCATCGCGTGCGGCGCGCCGGCGAAGGCGAGCCCGCCGATGAACAGGCTCATCGTGAAGCCGATCCCGCACAACACCGCCATGCCGTAGACCTGTGTCCAGCTCGCGTTCTTGGGCGCCTCGGCCAGCCGGAACGTCACGAGACCGCGGATCGTCGCGAAGATGCCGATCTGCTTGCCGAGGAACAGCCCCAGCATGATCCCGACCGGCAGCGGCGCGATCACGTCCGCCGCCACCATCCCGCCGAACGCGATGCCCGCATTGGCGAACCCGAACGCCGGCACGATCAGGAAACTCGACCAGGGCTGGAGCGCGTGTTCGAGACGCTTCAGCGGCGGCTCGCCGTCCCCGGTCCGCAGCGGGATCGTCAACGCGATCGCCACACCCGCGAGCGTCGCATGGACACCCGACAGCAAGACACCATACCAAATCCCGACGCCGATCAGCAGGTACAGCACCAGCGACCGCACGCCCGACAGGTTCAGAATGACGAGCACGCCGAGCCCGGCGCCTGCCGCAAGCAACGGCAACAGCGCTATATGGCCGGTGTAGAACAGCGCGATGACGAGGATCGCGAGCAGGTCGTCGATCACCGCGATCGCCGTCAACAACACTTTCAAAGAGGTCGGGACGCGCGATCCGAGCAGGGCAAGGATGCCGAGCGCGAACGCGATGTCGGTCGCCGCCGGGATAGCCCAGCCGCGCAGATTGTCGGGCGTTCCCATATTGACGAGCACATAGAGGGCCGCCGGCACCGCCATGCCCGCGAGCGCCGCCGCACCGGGCATGATGCGCTCGCCCCAGGTCGAGAGATGCCCCGAGACGAACTCGCTCTTCACCTCCAACCCGATCAGCAGGAAGAACAGCGCCATCGCGCCGTCGTCGATCCAGTGGTGGACGCTCATCCCGCCGACTGCGTGGTGCAGTGTCGCGAAGTACGTTGGCGCGAGCGGTGAATTTGCGACGAACAGTGCCGCTATCGCCGCCGCGAGCAGCACGATGGCGCCCGCCGCATCACTCGAGAAAAAGCGCCGGATCGCGGTCAAAGACCTTCGCCGCCGACCCATTGCGCGTTGGACAGGCGGCGCGCGAGATCCCAGCTCTGGACGCGGATATCGGGCACCGCGACCACCTCCCACAGCCCGCCGCGAGTCATCGGCCCGATGCAGTGGATCCGGTCATCGGGGGTCCCGTCGGCGCGGATCGCGCGCGACTGGGCATCGACGTCGACGCCGAGCCTGAGCGGGTCGGGCCGGATCGCACCCGCTCCGAGCAGGTGCTTCACGAGCGGCTCCTCCGAGCGCAGCAGGTCGCCCTGCGGCCCCGTGCAATTGACGATCCGCGCCGCGCGCGTGACGACCGGATCAGTCTCGCCCCGTGGTCGCCACGTCAACCTTGCCTGCGTACCGTCAGCTTCGGCGGACACGATCTTACCCGCCGCGAAGGTCAGCCGCCCGGTCGCAACGAGCGCCTCGACACGGTCCGCAACGGCCGGTGCGAGTCGGTGGCGGTGGACGTCCCAATACGGGCGTAGATGGCGAAGGAAGCGTCCGCGCACCTCCTGCGACGCTGCCGACCACAGCATCTGCGTGACCGGACGAAGCTCGTCGACGGCGCAGCGCCAGCCCTCTTCGGCGGCACGTGCACGAACATGGCGGACGAGGTCAGTCAGCCCGCCCTGGGGTTTGTCTGAGACACCGCGGTGCGCCGGCGCGCCATCGACATGCCGCCGTGGCGACAATCCGCGTCGCGACATCGCCAGGATGTTTCCGGCGAACCCCTGCGCATCGAGCAGCAACGCCGCGTCGATCGCGGTCAGCCCTGTTCCGACCAGCACGACGGTATCGTCCGCGCCCAGCCCCTCGGCGAGATTGGCCGCCCACGGGTCCGCGTAATAGACACCAGCCGGCAGCGCGTCCGGCTTCAACCCCGGCGGCGTGTGCGGGGGCAGGTTACCGAGCGCGAGCACCGCGGTATCGGCGGCGATCTTGCGCCCGTCCGCCATCGTCAGCGTCACGCCGTCGCCTTCGCCTTCGACCGGATCGATCGCGCAGACCTCACCCTCGACATGCACCAGCCGGCCGTCCGACTCCGCGATCGCGGCGTCGAGCAGTTCGCGCAGATACGCGCCATACGTCGTGCGCGGGACGAAGGTCTTGCGGTCGCCCTTGCCGTGCGCCTCCAGCCAGCGGACAAAGTGGTCGGGATCGTCGGGCAGCGCGCTCATGTTCCCCGCGCGGACGTTGAGCAGGTGATCGGGATGCGCCGCACTATACGCGACACCGCGCGCAAGCTGCCGGTCTCGCCTCTCGATCAACGTCACGCGCGGCCCCTCGTGGCGCATCAGATTGACTGCGAACAGCGCGCCCGAAAACCCGCCCCCGACGACGACGACATGATCCTCGGGCCCCGCAATACGCGGCATCGTCGCTCGGTCGTCCATCTGCTCGCTCACCTCGTTAGACGCAGACGCCATGCCTGATCGGCAGCGACTAGCCTACCCCCGAGCGACATCGCCACTTCCGAACCCGTCACATTGCCCCCTGTCCGTTCGCGCATCCCGAGCCGATTTACGACCACGTGATATCTGGCATTCCGACTGCAAGCCGAGCATGCTTGCGGGTGAACACGGCGCCAGCGCGGCCTGAGCTTACGGAAGATACGATACTATGCCGACCCTCCCTTGTGCCGCGCGCCTCCTGTTGATTGGCACGTGCCTGACGTCGGCAATCATGACGCATGCAAAGGCCGATCCGCTCGCGACGCTCGACCGCAACGGAAGCCTCGTCGCGATCGAACCCTATGCGCCGAACATCGTCCGCGTGACGATCTCGCTCGACCGCGCGCTTGCCGATGCGCCACCAGGCGAAGGCCCCAACACCAAGGCGGACGCGACCGGCTGGACGCACCGCACCGACGCAAGCGGCGACGTGTTCGCCTCCAGCGCGATGGCGCTGACCGTCAAGGCACAGCCCTGGCCCAAGGCGCCGTCGCAGATGGAACGGTACTTCGCGCCGTCGTTGCCGCCCGTATCGATCGCCGTGCGCAAGCCCGATGGATCGACGATCGCCGAGATGACCGGCTGGGAGATGTCGCCGCAGACCGTCAACGGCGAGAAGACGTTCCGCGTCGGCGCGAGCTTCGCGGTGCAGCCGAACGAGCATTATTACGGCCTCGGCCAGAACCAGGAAGGCGTG
Source organism: Sphingomonas sp. 320_CC (assembly GCF_059691795.1). Taxonomy (NCBI): domain Bacteria; kingdom Pseudomonadati; phylum Pseudomonadota; class Alphaproteobacteria; order Sphingomonadales; family Sphingomonadaceae; genus Sphingomonas; species Sphingomonas sp. 320_CC. The sequence goes on from NZ_JCAWAE010000002.1 coordinate 203,105, forward strand.
CTCGATCTCAAGGGGCGGACGATCGATTGCCGCCACAACTACGACGCGCCTGCGGGCGAAACGGTGTGCGTGCCGTTCATGGTCACCAACAAGGGCTACGGCATCGTCTGGGACAACCCATCGGCGACCACCGTCTCCCCCGGCCTGTCGAACTCGACGCACTGGCAGTCGAACGTCGGCGAGCGCGTGTCGTTCTTCGTCATCACCGGCAACACCACCGACGAATTGTACGCCGGTTATGCCAAGCTGACCGGCGCGACGCCGCTGCCGCCAAAGGCCGCATTCGGGCTGATCCAGTCCAAGGCACGCTACGAGACGCAGGCCGAACTGCTCGGTGTCGCCAACGGCTACCGGAAGCGCGGCCTTCCGCTCGACGTGATGGTGTTCGACTGGTTCTACTGGACGCGAATGGGCCAACTCGACATCGACCGCACCTATTTCCCCGATCCCAAGGGCATGAACGCCACGCTGAAGAACATGGGGATGCATTCGATCATCAGCGTGTGGCCGCGGTTCGAGAAGGAATCGCGCTATTTCAATTTCCTGGGCACCAAGGGGTGGCTGCTGAAGGACAAGGACGGCGGCGTGGTGGACGGCCTGCCTATCCGTTCGGACCGCGCCGGCGCGCTGCTCGATTCGACCAACCCGGATGCGCGCGGCTGGTTCTGGGACCGGATCCGCGACAATATCGCGAGCCAGGGCTTCGACTGGTTTTGGCTCGACGAGACCGAGCCGGATCTCGTGCCGGACGGCAATTTCTTCTCGATCGGGTCGGGCGACCGGTATCACAATCTCTATCCGCTGGTGCACACCAACAGCGTCGCGGAAGGGTCCGCGCGCGACCGGCCCGACTTCCGCAACCTGATCCTCGCGCGAGCCGCCTATCTTGGGACGCAGCGGAACGGCGCGCTGTTCTGGTCGTCGGACGTGCAGGCGAACTGGGAAACGCTGCACCGCCAAGTTCCCGCGGGGCTCGGCTTTACCGCGACCGGCATGGCCTATTGGAGCAGCGACACCGGCGGATGGCAGTACCCGAACGGGCCGAAGGCGGAGCATGCGCCGTTGCTCGATCCGGCGGGTGCGACCGCGATGTCACCGAGCTACAGCGACTATCCCGAACTGTTCACGCGCTGGTTCGCGTATAACAGCTTCACGCCGACGCTGCGCATTCACGGCCAGCGTCCGGCGACGGCGATCTGGGATTATGGTGCGGCGGCCGAACCGGTGCTCGCGAGCTTCCTGAAGCTGCGATATGCGCTGATCCCGTATCTCTATTCGCTCGGCTATCAGACCTACAGGACGGGCGCGCCGTTCATGCGCGCGCTGTTCATGGACTTCCCGAACGACCCCGCCGTCGCGACGATCGGCGACGAATATATGTTCGGTCCGGCCTTCCTGGTCGCACCGGTCACGCAACAAGGCGCCACAAACCGCAAGGTCTACCTCCCGGACGGGTCGGAATGGTATGATTATTGGACCGATCAGCGGTATGCCGGTGGTCAGACGATCGTGGCCGCAGCGCCGATCGACCGCATCCCGCTGTTCGTCCGCGCGGGTTCCATCGTGCCGATGGGCGTGCAGGTGCCGAGCACTGCGACGAAGCAGGCGCTCGAGACGATCAAGGTCTATCCCGGCCGTGACGCGAGCTTCACGCTGTACGACGATGACGGCGTGACCAATGGTTACAAGAAGGGCAGCGGATCTAGCGCTGCTCTTCGTTGGAACGATGCGGCGAAGACATTGACCGCGTCCGGTCCCCTGCCGACCCGCCAAGCGGTCAATCCGCTGGTGAAGATCGTGACGCCGCACCAGCCAGCGGCGGCACGCTAGGGCCCGGCGAAGGGCAGGTTCCGGCTGTTTAAAGGCGACCTGCCCTTCGCGTTCTCCTGCCCGGCTACGCGTCGATCAGGCGACTCAGCAGGTTCGCCATGCGCAATCTACCAAGTGCGGTGAGTTGGACATGCGATCGGCGGCCGTCGCGGGCATCGCGAATGCGTTCGACCAGATCCGCTTCCTGCAACATCGTCAGATAGCGTAGCGCGGTGGCCGACGGCGCGCGTGCGCCGATGCAGACCGCCGAGACGCTCAGCCGGCGCTGCTCGTGTTCCGAGATGAACAGGTCGAGCAGGATGTCCCAGGCAGGTTCCGAGAACAGTGCATCGCCGAGCATCGCATCCCGGACCTTGCGGAGTTCGTACAGCCGCCGGGCCATATCGACCAGAACGGTATCCGATACGGCGAACGGCGTCGCGCGCTTGGCGATATTGATTGGCGCCATGGCAAGTGCGTAAGTCATAAACGTCTTCCGAATTCGCTTATCGGATCGTGCGGTCCTGACGGCTCCAGTCGAGATCCCAGCCCTGGGCCTGGATCCGCCGCGAATGCCTGACCGTCCCGATCACGAGAAGCAGAACGATGGGATAACTCCAGACGGCAGAGAGGACGGCGTAGACGAGCCGGATGACGTCGGGGCTGATCGCCTTGGCCAGATGAGCCCCCGTCCCCAATGCGTGGAGCGCGGTGACCCAGGCTGGCCAGAAGCGATCGGCATGCAACGTGATCACCATCATCACGACGAGCAGGATCAGGTCGACGACCATGACACCGACCTCCGTCCCGGCGAACAATACCGGGATGTCGCGCTGGATGACGCTGGTGGAAAGCGCCGCCAGCAACAGGGCCAGGCCCGTCAACCGCTCCGGTGCCCCGCCCCGCAGGAGCGCATAGCCGGATGCGGTCAACTGTATCGCGTAGAACACCCAGACCCGATCCAACTCTTACCTCCGCAGGACCGTAGTCGGTCGTTCAGGCGACCGCGGCCAGATGGACCGGGGCGTCGAAGTCGGTTGCAAGCCGCAGCGCGCCTTCGTTCGGCGGGCATTCCGCGGTATCGCCGTAGCCGTAGAACTGGCCGAGACCGATCTCGGTACGGACGTCGACCAGCGAACGGTGCGCTTCGATGAAGCGCTGCCGGACGGCGACCATCTCGAACGACGCCTGCGAGACCATCTGCAATGCAGCGGCGCCCGTGCCGAGCGGCAGGTTCGCAGCGACGCGTTGCTGCATCAGTGTCGCCATGCACGAGGCGGTGAGCATCGCGGCCTTGTCGACCGCGGCCTCTGCCTCGAGAAAGTCATTGGCTACCCTGTCGGCAGCGCGGCGGCGTTCTCTCAACATCGAAATTCCTCCCCTGGGCACCGACGTTGCGGTGCCGTGCTCAGGAGCGTTCTGCTCTCGGTTCGATCGTAACAGCGTCGTCAACGTCATCGCCATATTGACCACCGCCATCGACGTGACAGCGATCAGTCCCATGAGTGCAAGCAGTCGAAATATCCTGTCGCCGATCGAAAACCGATTGCGCGCGCCCCCCGTCGATCCGCTGCCACCGGACAACCCGAGGAAGCGGCGAACAAACCCCCGCGGCTCGCTCTGATCACTGCTTGCAGACTTGGAGGGGCCGGGGGGAACGTCGAGTGGTTCGGATGGTAGCCGTTCGTATGCGGCGGCCGGGTCGGAAGGTAATACTGGCTCGGCACGGGCGTCGGGGTAGGAGGGAAGGCGGTCGCGAACGAGCAGGGCGTCGTCGGCCCCACCGCGCTCGTGCTCCTGCAGGCGACGCGCCGCCTCGAACCGCGTCCCGACGCCGAGGATCTGGATCGCACGCTCGATCCGCTTGTCGATCGCTGACGGCGACACGCCGACGATCAGCGCGATCTCCTTCGAATTATGATGGGTTAGTACGAGCCGGAGACAGGCGCGTTGGGCTTCGGTCAACTGATCGATGCGTCCTGCGGTCATTGCGCGATGGTAGCGCGAACCCATGGCGGTTGCACCTTCCGCGTGAGAGCGGAAGAAACTGAATTACAAACCTCTGAATTGGAAAGAATTTCTGGAGCCCAATCGACGGGCAGATCTTAGTATCGCCGCAAATAGAGAGGGTGCGATGATCGATGCTGCGGCAAACGCCAGGCTGGGCCTGCGCGTGGAGGAAAGGCAACGCCTGAGGCGGGGCGGATTTTCCCTGATTGCGGCGGCGATACTGTTCACGATGCTCGCCGGTTGCGTCAATCCGGTTGGCCGTTCGCTGTACCAGCCTGCCCCGCTCGCAACGACGCCGACATGGACCGGACGGACGCCAAGGCTGGTCGAAGCAATCGCGGCTGACGGAGTTCATTTGCACGGCTTGTTCTGGCCGCCGGAAACACCGGGCGGCGCGGTGCTGATCTATGTCCCAGGACGTGCGGGCAATCGCGACATCGCGGCGAAGGCAGCACAGGCCTTCGCGCGTGACGGCCGAGGCGTCCTCGTCGCGTCGTATCGAGGCTATGGCGACAATCCGGGCGTTCCGGACGAACGCGGACTGTACCAGGATGGCCGCGCGTTCGTGGATTTGGCGCAACGGCTCGTGCCAGACGGCAAGCACTTCCTGTTTGGCGACGGACTCGGCGCCGCAGTGGCGTTGCACGTGGCCGCGGATCTATCGGCCGGAGCGGGCGTCGACGGAGTCGTGACGCTCGGCGCGTTCGACTCTTTCGCGCGGTTCGTGCCTGGCCTGGAGCGTGGCCTATATGCAGCGGCGTTCGACAATGTTGCGGCTATTCGTCGCGTGACGGTGCCGGTGCTGCTGATGCACGGTCGCAAGGACGAGGTCGTGCCGTTCGCCGCGGCGGATCGGTTGCGCGCGGCGGCTGGTGGCAAGGCGTTGGTCGTGCCGATCGACGGTGAGGCGTATCACAGCTTCGACTTGAGCCACATCGCGCCAGTGGTGTGGCGTGCGCTGGACCAGATTGCCACGGACGGGGCAGCGACCAAGTAGCGAGTCAGTCTCGGGCGAAGATTTCGGCGTGGGGGATCGTAAGGCCGAGCGAGGGAATGACGAGGTCCAGCGAAGTCGAGAACAACGTCTCGATCCAGCCGCCCTCGATCCGCTGGTGAACCGACAGCGCCTCGGCATCGACGTCGACGAAGGCGAGCGTGTCGACGGAATCGATCGCGCGGTATTCGTCTCTCTTGACGGTCAGATCGAAGTGTCGGGTCGAGGGGGATAGTATCTCGATTATGACGCGAGGATCGGACAGGGTCAGATCGTCGGGCCGGTCGCCGGGCGCGCCACAGTCGATGGTGAGATCGGGGTAGCGCACCGATCGATCCTGCGTCCGGACTGCCATGTCGGAGCCGTAGGGTGTGCAGCCCGAGCCGCGCAGGGCAGAACGGACGAACGCCGTCAGGTTCACCTGTACGCGTGAATGATCGCGTGTGCCGCCGGCCATCATGCGGATGACGCCGTTGTCGAGTTCGGCCTTCATGTCGGCGCCGAAATCGATCTGGAGGAATTCCTCGGCTGTCAGCAGCCGGTAGTGCGGGTCGCTCGCCATGACGGGGGACATACGCTGGTTGGGTAGACAAACAAAGGGCCGGGGATTGCTCCCCGGCCCTTTGCTTTGGTCGGTGTGTTTGGCTTGGAACCGAGCAGCGGCAAAGCCGCTGCTTTCGTCGGACGGGATCGGTGGCTTGCGCCGCCGACCCGCCGGCCGTCCTCGAGCGAGTCCGTAGCCAGGGTGGCTACGGCCGCCCTGCGGATCAGAAGTCCATGCCGCCCATGCCGCCCATGCCGCCGCCGCCCATGGGCATGGCGGGCTTGTCTTCGGCCATTTCGCTCACGGCCGCTTCGGTCGTGATCAGGAGGCCTGCGACCGATGCTGCGTTCTGCAGCGCGGTGCGGACGACCTTGGTCGGATCGATCACGCCGGCTTCCACCAGGTTCTCGTACGTGTCGGTCGCGGCGTTGAAGCCGATGTTCGAGTCGTTGCCGTCGAGCAGCTTGCCCGAAACCACCGCACCGTCATGACCCGCATTCTGCGCGATCTGGCGAACCAGAGCCGTCAGCGACTTGCGGACGATATCGATACCGCGGGTCTGGTCGTCGTTCGCACCCTCGAGGCCATCAAGCGCCTTGGTTGCGTACAGCAGAGCCGTACCGCCGCCGGGGACGATGCCTTCTTCAACGGCTGCGCGGGTTGCGTGCAGCGCGTCGTCGACGCGGTCCTTGCGCTCCTTGACCTCAACCTCGGACGAGCCACCGACCTTGATCACGGCAACGCCGCCGGCAAGCTTGGCGAGACGCTCCTGGAGCTTCTCCTTGTCGTAGTCGCTGGTCGTGTTCTCGATCTGCTGGCGGATCGCTTCGGTGCGGCCCTTGATCGTGTCGTGATCGCCGGCACCGTCGACGATGACGGTGTTGTCCTTATCGATCGTGACGCGCTTGGCGGTGCCGAGCATGCCGAGCGTGACGGTCTCGAGCTTGATGCCGAGGTCTTCCGAGATCATCTCGCCCTTGGTCAGGATCGCGATGTCCTCGAGCATCGCCTTGCGACGATCGCCGAAGCCCGGTGCCTTGACCGCTGCGACCTTCAGGCCGCCGCGCAGCTTGTTGACGACGAGCGTGGCCAGAGCCTCACCCTCGATGTCTTCTGCGATGATCAGGAGCGGACGACCCGACTGGACGACGGCTTCCAGGATCGGGAGCATCGCCTGCAGGTTCGACAGCTTCTTCTCGTGAATCAGGATGTAGGGATCCTGAAGCTCGACGGTCATCTTCTCGGGGTTCGTGATGAAGTACGGCGACAGATAGCCGCGGTCGAACTGCATGCCCTCGACGACGTCGAGCTCGAATTCGAGACCCTTCGCTTCCTCGACGGTGATCACGCCTTCCTTGCCGACCTTCTCCATGGCTTCGGCGATCTTCTCGCCGACTTCACGGTCGCCGTTTGCCGAGATGATGCCGACCTGCGCCACTTCCTTCGAACCCGAAACCGGCTTCGAACGCGCCTTGACGTCCTCGACGACCTTGATGACGGCGAGATCGATGCCGCGCTTCAGATCCATCGGGTTCATGCCCGCTGCGACCGACTTCATGCCCTCGCGAACGATGGCCTGCGCCAGAACCGTCGCGGTGGTCGTGCCGTCACCGGCGATGTCGTTGGTCTTCGAGGCCACTTCGCGCAGCATCTGCGCACCCATGTTCTCGAACTTGTCCTTGAGCTCGATCTCCTTGGCGACGGTGACGCCGTCCTTGGTGATGCGCGGTGCGCCGAAGCTCTTGTCGATGACGACGTTGCGGCCCTTGGGGCCCAAGGTCACCTTGACTGCGTCGGCGAGGATATCGACGCCGCGGAGGATGCGCTCACGCGCGTCACGACCGAATTTTACGTCTTTGGAAGCCATGCTAGCTGCCCTTTCGTATAAGTTGAAAAGTCACGATTAGGTTACACCAAGGTAACCCGGCAGAAGTCAGCCGACGATCCCGAGGATGTCAGATTCCTTCATGATCAGAAGGTCTTCGCCGTCGACCTTGACCTCGGTGCCCGACCATTTGCCGAACAGGATCTTGTCGCCGGTCTTGACGTCGAGCGGGGTGATCGTGCCGTTCTCGGCGCGAGTGCCGGTGCCGATGGCGACGACTTCGCCTTCCTGCGGCTTTTCCTTGGCGGTGTCGGGGATGATGATGCCGCCAGCCGTCTTCTCTTCGGCTTCGAGGCGCTTCACCAGCACGCGATCATGCAACGGACGAAAGTTCATGGGGTCCATGTCCTTTTGGATTGTGACAGATTTCTGGCACTCGAGGTTATCGAGTGCCAACGGACGGCATATGTGCCTCGGGGTGCGGCATGTCAAAGGTTCCGGGGGTGAAATTTTTTCGGGCGAGCGTGGTATTCGGGCATCGTGGCTGAGGAGCATTGAACGACAGCACTGCCGTTCTCCTGCGAACGCAGGAGCCCAGGGTGGCGGAGGGCGGTGCCTGGTATCCTGGGCTCCTGCGTTCGCAGGAGAACACTTGGGCGGTTGGATGCTGCCTTCTGCTCCCCTTCCGCTTGCGGGAGGGGTCGGGGGAGGGGTTTCTTGGCCGGGTGCTCGTAGGACGCCCCTCCCCTAACCCCTCCCGCAAGCGGGAGGGGGATTGCGTGGTGATTGGGGCCGATGTGAGGGCTAGAACGCTTCCTGTGTTGGACGCGTAATACAGGGCATTTACCTGTGCGCCCCGTTGCTCTAGCTCTCGTCCCATGACCGATACCGCTGCGCCGTCCTACGCCCCCTCCTATGTCGACCCTGCCCGCCCGCCGCGGCGGAAATGGCGGCTCGTGCGGGGCGTGTGGAAGTTCCTTGTCGCGATCAAGGATGCGCTCGTCCTGATCGCGATGCTATTGTTCTTCGGGCTGATCTTCGCGGCGCTCAACGCGCGGCAGAGCACCACGGCGATCAAGGATGGCGCGCTGGTCCTCGACCTCAACGGCTCGATCGTCGAGCAGCCCGAGGAGCAGGCCGCGTTCGCAGCACTGTCGGGGCAGAGCCGGACGCGGCAATTTCGCCTGCGCGACGTGGTCCGCTCGATCGACACCGCGCGGACCGATGCTCGCGTGAAGGTGGTCGTGCTCGATCTCGACAGCTTCGGCGGCGCGTATCCGGCGGCCCTCGGCGAGGTCGGCGATGCGCTGGCGCGGGTGCGCGCGAGCGGCAAGCCGGTGCTCGCCTATGCGACCGCGTACACCGATGGCGGCTACCGTCTGGCGGCGAACGCGAGCGAGATCTGGGTCAACCCGCTGGGGGGCACGATCTTCATGGGGCCGGGCGGCAACCAGCTCTATTACAAGGGCTTGATCGACAAGCTCGGGGTCAACGCGCACGTCTACCGCGTCGGCCGTTACAAGTCGTTCGTCGAGCCCTACACGCGGGCGGATCAAAGCGAGGACGCGAAGGCGGCGAGCACCGCGCTGTACGGCACGTTGTTCGCGCAGTGGCGCGAGGCCGTCGCGAAAGCACGGCCCAAGGCGCAGATCGCTCAGTTCATGACCGCGCCCGACAAGGTGATCCTCGCGGCGAACGGCAACATCGCCGAGGCGAATTTGCGCGCGGGCATCGTCGACAAGCTCGGCGATCGGACCAGCTTCGGGCGGCGGGTGGCGGAGATCGCCGGCAGCGACGCCACCAAGCCGGCGGGCAACTACACCGCGATCAAGTACGACGCGTGGGTAAAGGCCAATCCCCTCCCCACGGCGGGCGATTCGATCGGCGTACTGACGATCGCGGGCGAGATCGTCGACGGCGAGAGCGGCCCCGGCAAGGCGGCAGGCAAGACGATCGAGAAGGCGGTGCTCGACGGGCTCGCCAAGAAGACGCTGAAGGCGCTGGTGGTGCGCGTCGACTCGCCGGGTGGCTCGGTGATGGCGTCGGAGCAGATCCGGCTCGCGATCCTCGAAGCCAAGCGGCAGAAGCTGCCCGTGGTCGTATCGATGGGCGGGCTGGCGGCCAGCGGAGGATACTGGGTGTCGACGCCCGCCGACGTGATCTTCGCCGAGCCCGGCACGATCACCGGCTCGATCGGCATTTTCGGGGTCGTGCCGACGTTCGAGAACGCGCTCGCCAAGATCGGCGTGACCAGCGACGGCGTGAAGACCACGCCGCTGTCGGGCCAGCCCGACATCACCGGCGGCACCACGCCGATGTTCGACGCGATTGCGCAGGCGGGAATCGAGAACGGCTATCGCCAGTTCGTCTCGCGCGTGGCGGCATCGCGGAAGATGACGCCGGCGCGGGTCGACGAGATCGGCCAGGGCCGCGTCTGGGATGGCGGCACCGCGCGTCAGATCGGGCTGGTCGACCGGTTCGGCACGTTGCAGGACGCGATCGACGAGGCGGCTAAACGCGCCAAGCTCGATCCGGCGAAGGTGCATGCCGAATATCTGGAGAAGAAGCCGGGCTTCCTCGCGACGATCGCGCAGGATTTCGGCAGTGACGGCGACGATGATGCAGGTGGTGGCGATGCGTTCGCGCATGTCGCGGCGGACCGGCGCCAGATGCTCGCGCGCGCCGTTGGTGACATGAAGCGGCTGGCGACCTCGGGCGCGATCCAGGCGCGCTGCCTGGAGTGTGGCGGGATGGGGCCGACGAGCGCGGGGATCGGCGATGCCAAGCTGCTCGATCTGCTGCTGGCACGGATCGGGTTCTGATGGCGATCCCCGCAACTGGCAACGGCGGCGGGATCGTCATCCGGGCGGCGGTCCCCGAGGACGCTGCGTCGATCGCGGCGATCTATGCGCCGCACGTGCTGGTCGGGACGGTATCGTTCGAGACCGAAGCACCCGATGCGCGGCAGATGCGCGCGCGGATGGCCGCGTCGGACGGGCTGTATCCGTGGCTGGTCGCGACGATCGGATCCGAGGGCGGCGTGCTTGCCTACGCCTATGCCGCGCCGTTTCACAAGCGCGAGGCGTACCGGTTCGCGTGCGAGACGACGGTGTATGTCGCGGATGCGGCGCAGCGTCAGGGTGCGGGGCGGCTGTTGTACGAGGCGCTGATCGATACGCTGCGGGCTCAGGGGTTTACGCAGGCGATCGGGGCGATTGCGCTGCCGAACGATTCGTCGATCAAGCTGCATGAGGCGGTCGGGTTTCGACGGGCCGGGGTGTACCGGGAGGTCGGGTACAAGAACGGGCAGTGGATCGATGTCGGGCATTGGCAGTGTGAGTTGAACGAGCCTGCGGTGCCGCCGGTGGAGCCGAAGCGATTTGCGAATGTCGGGGTGGTGCGGGGGTGACGCCTTTCTTGGGGTGGCGTTGACCGTAGTCGGAGTGGCGCACTCTGGCGGAGGCCACCACCCCGGCGAAGGCCGGGGCCCAGTTGGGGAACGTCGCTGACGTGCGCTGCGCTCCGTTACTCCAACCTTTCCAACTGGGCCCCGGCCTTCGCCGGGGTGGTTGCTGCGTTGGAGCGTGTCGCTCTCAACAAGTAGAGATCAGGCGCGCAAGATTGGATCGAGTAAGATCGGACCGTCGGCTCAAGCCCAACCACCGGCCCACCCATCCTTGTTCTCCCGCGAAGGCGGGAGCCCAGACTGGGTCCCCGCCTTCGCGGGGAAACATAGTAAAGGTCGGTGAGGTTAGCGGCGGCCGCCGTACGCAGGCAGCGCTAGATGAAAGCGGATTGCGGCCGCCCTCAGGGTGAAGCCGGCGCTCGCCGCAATCACCGCGGACAACCCGAGCGGCATCCCCAACAACACCAGCCCGACATAACTCGCCGCCGCCAGCGCCGCCGCCGTCACGTACAGCTCCGGTCGCATCAGTATCGACGGCTCGCCCGCCAGCACGTCGCGGATGATACCGCCGACGCACGCCGTCATCACCCCCATCAGCGCCGCCGGCACCGGTGGCACGCCATACCCCAAAGCCTTGGCCGCGCCGTACACCGCATACGCCGCCAGCCCGACCGCGTCGAACCAGCCGAGCGCTTCGTCCTTCCACCACCGCTCGGGCGTCACCCAGATCAGCAGTGCCACGCCCAGGCACACGCTCGCGGCGCGTGCGTCATGCACCCAGAACACTGGTGCGCCGATCAGCAGGTCGCGCACCGTGCCGCCGCCGACGCCGGTGATAAGCCCGAAGAACACGAGCGTCACGAACGTCTGCCCGCGCTTGGCCGCGGCGAGCGCCCCCGACGCGGCGAACACCGCGAGCCCGGCCAAGTCGAACCAGGGGGCGGCGACGGGGAGGATCTCGACGGGCAAGGGCACGGGCAACATCGCGGCGGCCTAACCGGCCTGCCATCCAGCGTAAAGCGGGACCGCGGAATGATGCCCGTCGGCTGTTGATAGCAATGCGCCGATGCCGGTCCCGAAGATGAACGCCGTGTTGTTTTTGGTTCATGCAACTGGCGGTATAGTCCCCTCGTTACATCAACAGATCAATTCACTAGGGAGTTACATGATGCGTAAGTTCGTTCTGGCCATGGGCCTCAGCGCAATGGTCCTGCCGACCGTCCTCGTGCCGGTTTCGGCCGCAGATGCGCGCGATCGTCGCGAATGGCGTGGTCGCGACGGCCGGGTCTATTGCAAGAAGAACAACGGCACGACCGGCACGATCATCGGCGGCGTCGGCGGCGCACTGCTCGGCCGCACGGTCGACACCCGCGGCGACCGCACGGTCGGCACGCTGGGCGGCGCCGTTCTCGGTGGCCTCGCCGGTCGCGCGATCGACAAGGGCACGAGCAACAATAACCGTCGTTGCCGCTGACACTCATCGGCTAAATCGATGCCGCTATTTCGATAGTTGCGCGTTGTGTAAGGGCGTCGTGGGAAACCGCGGCGCCTTTTTTCTTGTCCAGGTAAAGGATCAAACGATGACCACACGCAGCGGTTCGGCAAAGTATGAGGGCCTCGGCAAGAGCGGCAAGGGCCATGTCTCGACCCAGTCGGGCGTGTTGTCCGACAGCCCCTACGGCTTCAACACGCGGTTCGAGAACGAGCCCGGCACCAACCCCGAGGAGCTGATCGCGGCCGCGCATGCATCGTGCTTCACGATGGCGCTGAGCTTCGCGCTCGCCGGCAAGGGCTATGAGGCAGGCACGCTCGAGACGTCCGCCAAGGTGACGCTCGACAAGGATGGCGACGGGTTCAAGATCACCAAGTCGGCGCTGACGCTGAACGCGAAGGTCGACGGCATCTCGAAGGAAGAGTTTGAGGCGATCGCCGCGGATGCCAAGGCGAACTGCCCGGTGTCGAAGGTGCTCAACGCCGAGATCACGCTGGAGCACAACCTCGCCGAATAATTGCGGGTAGGTTTCGCAATCAGGAGGGCCCGGTGGAAACGCCGGGCCCTTCTTGCGTCAGATGATCCCGCCGCCGAGGCTGAGGCGGAGCGCGAAGATGATGATCAGCACGATGTTGAGGTTGCGGCCGCCGCTGCTCGACGAGAGCGCGCCGACTGCGGCACCGACGATGCCGATCGGGATGACGAGCCAGTTCATCCAGCCGAGCAGCGGGATGAACGCAACGAGGCCAAGCACCAGGGTGACGAGGCCGATGAGGATCGAGACGATGTTCAGCATAGAGTGAACATGGCGAGTCGCATGGGTTCGGGCAAGATCGGCGTCACGCGCTCGACTGGGGACATGCGGAAAACGCTTTCTTCACCGTCTTTCGCGCATAGGATGGCGGTGATGAGTTTTCCCCTGCGCCCCGCCCTGATCCTTTTGCCGCTTGCGCTGGTCGCGTGCGACCGGTCGTCGACCGACCAGCAGGATCTCAACAGCCTCGATGCCGAGCTGACCAACGGCGCGGCGCGCGATCCGGCGCTGACGTCGTCGCTGGGGGGGCAGATCATGGTCGATCCCCGGCTGGCGCAGTCGTCGAATACCGACGCGGTGCGGCCTCCTCCCCAGCCGGATAGTGGCGCGGTGCCGCCGGAAGGTCCGCTCAAGGCCGATCCGGTGGATCCGCGGACTCTCAAGCGCGCGCCGGCAGCGTCCAACGACTGTCCGGAGTGCAAGACCGCGAACGGCGCGCTGACGCTGGGGGCACTGGCGGAGCGGCAGACGACGCCGGATGCCGGGGTTTGCGCGCAGAAGATTGGGTATTCTGCGGGGTGGGCTAACCGGTTGCCGGCGGACCTGCCGCTGTATCCGGCGGCGCGGTTGACCGAGGCTGCTGGGGCGGATCGGGACGGGTGTCGCCTTCGCGTGGTGAGTTTCGCGAGTGCTGCGCCGATGCAGAAGATGCTCGACTGGTATTTTACGAAGGCTAGCGTGGCTGGGTATTCGGCGGGGCATAGCACCGACGGCAAGCAGCATGTGCTGGGCGGGGTTCGGGGGAATGACGCTTACGTGGTGTATGTGACGGCGCGGGCTGGTGGCGGGAGCGACGTGGATCTGGTTTCCAACGCTGGGCGGTGAGGTGTTGCGATAGGTGCACCACCCCGGCGGAAGCCGGGGCCCAATTGGGAAACGTTGCTAATTGAGCGCCGTCCTTCGTTACTCCGACCTTTCCAATTGGGCCCCGGCCTTCGCCGGGGTGGTGGCGTGCGGCGTGGTGGCGTAGTGGGTGGCGTCAATTCTTCCCTCCTTGTTCTCCCGCGAAGGCGGGAGCCCAGACTGGGTCCCCGCCTTCGCGGGGAAACAAGCTTTGGGACAGGGCTCGCACGGTGATCTCGAACTGACGCGGATAACGCGCGCACCCCTACCCTCAACCCCACCTTTCCGTTTTGCCCGATTCACGCTAGGGCGCGAGAATGCTTCCCCTTCTCTATGTCATGGTCGGTGGTGCGGTCGGATCCGGCGCGCGCTATCTGACCGGCCGCGCGATGCTGTCGTTGCTCGGCCCTGACTATCCCTTTAGTACGCTTGCCGTGAATCTGATCGGTGGGTTGCTGATGGGGGTGCTGGTTGGCGTACTCGCCCGCAATACCGCTTCGGAAACGTGGCGGCTGTTGCTCGGCGTAGGCGTGTTGGGGGGATTCACGACGTTCTCAGCGTTCTCGCTGGACGTCGTCACGATGATCGAGCGGGGCGCATTCGGCGTCGCGTTCGGGTATGTTTTGGTGTCGGTGATCGGTTCGGTCGCCGCGTTGTTCGCGGGTCTTTCCGCAGTAAGGGCCGTCGCATGACTGCGGGCAAAAGCGATAGCGATACGGGTTTCCGCGAGTTCAACGTCGGGTTCGACGATGACGGCATCCGGCTCGACCGGTGGTTCAAGCGGCATCTGCCCGACACGAGCTTCACGACGGTGGCGATGTGGGCGCGCACCGGGCAGCTCCGCGTCGACGGCGCGCGTGCGACGCCGGGCGACCGGATAGCGGCAGGCCAGATGCTCCGCGTGCCGCCGCCCGAAGCCGACAAGGCCGCCGCCGACGTCGACAAGCCCAGGCGCGTCCGCGAGCGCGTGATCCTGTCCGACGAGGAAACCGAACTCGCGCAGAGCATGGTCATCCACAAGGATTTCCAGGCATTCGTGCTGAACAAGCCGCCGGGCCTGGCGACGCAGGGCGGGACCAAGACGACGCAGCATGTCGATGGGCTGCTCGACGGGCTGCAATACGACAACGAGGGGCGGCCGAAGCTGGTCCACCGGCTCGACAAGGATACGTCCGGCGCGCTGCTGGTGGCGCGGACGTCGCGAGCGGCGGCGTTCTTCGCCAAGGCGTTTTCAGGGCGGACCGCGCGGAAAGTCTACTGGGCGCTGGTGGTCGACGTGCCGTCGATCGAGGACGGCATGATCGAGCTGCCGATCGCCAAGCAGCCGGGCACCGGCGGCGAGAAGATGCACGTCGACGAGGCCGAGGGCGCACCGGCGCGAACGCGGTACCGCGTGATCGAGCGCGCGGGCAACCGTGCGGCTTGGGTCGAGTTGCAGCCGTTTACCGGGCGCACGCACCAGTTGCGCGTGCACATGGCGGCGATCGGGCATCCGATCGTCGGTGATGGCAAGTACGGCGGGGCCGCTGCGTTCCTGACCGGCGGGATCTCGCGGAAAATGCATTTGCATGCTCGCCGCATCAAGGTCGATCATCCGGATGGCGGGTCGATCGACGTGACTGCCGAGCTGCCGACGCATTTCGCCGAGAGCCTCAAGCAATTAGGTTTCGAGGAGAAGCAGGGCGACGACCTGGTGCTCGACGAGAAGACCGCGCCGACGCGCGAGCAGATGAAGTCGCGGGCTAAGGCGCATGCGAAGTCGGTGCGGAAAGACCGTAAGGGTGAGCGGCGTGGGCGTGGGGTTGTCGAGGAGAAGGCGACGGGCAAGCCTGCGCCGAAGACGGGTGGGCCTCGGACCGGGGCTGGGTCGAAGTTCGGAGCGCCGCGGAGCGGGCCTCGGGTTGAGGGCGCCAAGCCGGCTGGGCGTGGGCGTCCGGGCGGGGCTGGTAAGCCTGGACCTCGGAGTGGGCCTGGGACTCGGTAGTTGATGCTCGTCGGCTTACGCGTGCCCTCACCCTTCCCACGGCCAAGCGGCCGCGGGCCCCTTCCCTCTCCCCTGAGGGGAGCGGGTGAAATGGGTACGTTTGCGCTGATCTTATAGTTGCCCCACCCCGGCGGAGGCCGGGGCCCAGTTGGGGGACGTGCTGACGGAGGGCATCGCTCCGTTATTGCCACCGTTCCAACTAGGCCCCGGCCTTCGCCGGGGTGGGGTATTTGGTTAGCGCTAGCTTCTCCGCGCATTGCATTCCCCCGCGAAGGCGGGGGTCCAGGGGCCATGATCGTCGCGCTGCTTGACTCCTGGGCCCTTGCGTTCGCGGGGGAACTGGTGAGCGCAGTTAGCGCCCTACCTCAGCCACCCGAGCAGCAACCGCCGCACGCCCTCCGTCACCGTCCCGAACACGATATGCGACGCCGCGCTATACAGATGCGTGGTCGGCGTGGTGTTCCACGGCGCATCGCCAAGCCCCACCGCCGGCACCGCCGCCTCATCGAGCAACGCCGTCGTCGCCGCAGCGAACGCGGTGCCGTAGCCGGCGGTCACCGAAGGCCGGTATTCCGCCGCCACCGCATAGGCGACCCCCAGCCCTGCCCCGAGCGCGTAATGCACGACCTGCCCCGCAAGCGGCTTGCGATCGTCGGGGATGTCGTGGCCGACCACGACCTGCGACACTTTGTCCGCCGCCTTCTCCGTCGCCGGTTCCGCATCGCTATCCGATGAGGACAGCGCGGCGATGCCGGCCTGGAACAGGTCCATCGCCAATGACGCGGCCAAGCCGGCGACCAGTCCCGCAGCGGCGGCGGCCCAGATGTTCGGGGTGTGGGTCTGTGCGTGCGCCATCGTTGAGTCTCCAGAGCTATCCGACACGAACCGTTCGCAGGCGCGCGCGTTCCGGTTTGGCGTTCCCTCGCGTGCACGCGTGATCTACGAGGCGGCGATGCGTTGGAAAATCTCATGATCCGTCTTGCCGTCTTCGATTGCGACGGGACGCTTGTCGACAGCCAAGCGAATATCTGTGTCGCCTGCGAGCGTGCGTTCGAGGGCGCCGGGCTGATCCCGCCGCCACGTGCGGACATTCGGCGGATCGTGGGCTTAAGCCTCGTCGAGGCGATGCAGGTGTTGCTGCCGGAGGCGGACGATGCGCGGCACCGGTCGCTCGCCACCGACTACAAGAACGCCTTCCATGCGATGCGCGCGAGTGGTGAGCTGGCCGACGAGCCACTGTTCGAGGGGATCGCCGAGGTGATCGAGACGCTCGCCGATGACGGCTGGGCGCTCGGCGTGGCGACGGGGAAGTCCGATCGCGGGCTCGCGCATATTCTTGCCGCGCACGGGATCACCGATCGGTTCGTGACGTTGCAGACCGCGGATCGGCATCCGTCGAAGCCCGATCCGGCGATGCTGCTCGCGGCGATCGCCGAGGCAGGTGCTGCCGTGGAGACGACCGCGATGATCGGCGATACGAGCTTCGACATGGCCATGGCCCGCGCGGCCGGTGTGCGCGCCGTCGGGGTCGCGTGGGGGTATCACGACGTGCACGAGCTTTCAGACGCGGGGGCGGATGTCGTCGCGACGGCCGTGCCGGACCTGCTGCATATGGTGGCTCGGCCATGACCGACGCGGACAAATTGGCGCAGCGGCGCTGGTTCGTGTTGGTCGTCGTACGGATGGCGGGCGTGGCAGGTGCGCTGCTCGGGCTGATCCTGATCGCGCGCGCGCATGACTGGGCGCCAAAGATCCTCGGGACGGCGATCGTGCTGTCGGCGATGGCGATGATTGCGATCGTGCCGCGCAGTCTTGCGCATCGCTGGCGGAGTCCTGACGCGTGAAGCGGTTCTGGAAAGACGTCGCGATCGATACGGATCGGGTGGTGACGCTCGACGGCAAACCGGTGCGGACGCCAGGGCGGCGGCCGCTCGCGTTGCCGAGCGATGCGCTGGCCGAGGCGGTCGCGGAAGAGTGGCGCGCGGTCGGCGAGACGATCAACCCGCGGACAATGCCGCTGACCGGCCTAGCCAATGCCGCGACCGATCCGATCGCGAACGATCCTGCGCAGTTTGCCGCGCGGCTGGCGGCGTATGGCGAGAGCGACCTGCTCTGCTACCGCGCCGAGGGGCCTCCTTTGCTGGTCGAGCGGCAGGCGGCGGCGTGGGATCCGCTGCTGGCGTGGGCGCGGGGGCGGTATGACGTGACGTTCGTGGTGACTGCGGGCGTGATGCACGTTGCGCAACCGGACGCGACGGTCGCGCGGCTTCATGAGGCTGTGGCAGCGTATGACGATTTTAGGCTGGCGGGCTTGTCGCCGGTGGTGACGTTGACCGGGTCGCTGGTGATCGGGCTGGCGTTGATCGAGGGCGAGATCGATGCGGATGCGGCCTGGGCAGCGGCGGGGATCGACGAGGACTGGTCGGTCGAGATGTGGGGCGAGGACTGGCAGGCGACTCAGTTGCGCGAGTTGAAGCGCAAGGAGTTTGGAGTCGGGGTGACGTTTCTGGGGCTGCTCTAAGCGTTCTCCTGCGAACGCAGGAGCCCAGGATACCAAACGCTACGGCCTGTAACCCTGGACTCCTGCATTCGCAGGAGAACGGGTCAGCGGGTTAGCGCGTCAGGCGGCGGATGAAACCGATCAGGCCGGTTTGGCGCGAGCGCTTGAGGCGTTCCGCCGCCAGGATCGTCTTCACGCCGCGGATGCAGCTGTCGACGTCGTCGTTGACCAGCACATAGTCATAGCCGTCCCAGTGGCTGACCTCGTTCGCCGCGCGCGACATGCGGGCTTCGATCACCTCGGTCGAGTCGGTGCCGCGGCTGGTGAGGCGGCGGTGGAGTTCTTCCATCGAGGGCGGGAAGATGAAGACGCGGACGACGTCGCCGCCGGCGATCTGGAATAGCTGTTGCGCGCCTTGCCAGTCGATGTCGAACAGCACATCCTTACCGGCGGCGAGCAGCTCCTCGACCTGTGCGCGGGGGGTGCCGTAGCGGTGGTTAAAGACGTGCGCCCATTCGAGAAACTCGTCTTTCGCGACCATGTCGCGGAAGCCCTCGAGGTCGGTGAAGTGGTAATCCTTGCCGTCGACTTCGCCGGGTCGCACCGACCGGGTCGTGACCGAGACCGACATCTCGAGTTCGTGCTCGTCCGCGAGCAATCTGCGCGCGATGGTCGACTTGCCGGCACCGGAGGGCGAGGACAGGACGAACAGGACTCCGCGACGACGGAAACCATGCGGGTCGGACGGAAGTGTGTGGGGCATGCGCGCCCTTGCCGCGGACCGCATATGGGCGTCAACCCATGCGCGGCCCGCGCGTGGTATTACGAAGGCGGATTAATAGCCGGCCTTGCGTGCCTTGTTGCGGTCATACGCCTTTTTGGCTGCGTAGCCGCCGCCGAGGATCATGCCGAGCGGCCCCATGCGGCGCATCAGGCCCATCGCCACGACGCCCTTTACTGCGCCCGAGGCGCCACCCGAGCCGTCGCGACGGCCCATCTCGCGGCCGACCAATGCACTGATAATACGTCCGATCATGCTTCTGACTCCCCGAAAACCTGGTCCTTGAGTTCCGCTGCACCGCGCAGCACTGCCCAGCCGATCGCGTAGGTCACGGCAATGGGCACGACGATCTTGAGTACGTTGGCGGTGATCGCACCGATGATCGCGCCGTCCGCGTTGCCGTCGTCGCCGCTGAGCGAGTCGATGCCTGCGCCGATCAGCGCGCCTATGGTCGTTGCGCCCACGTAATTTCTCCTGTCCGTGTGGCGGGTTAGCGTTTGGCGGAGGATTGGGTTCCCGCGCCCCACCGTCATCCGTCATCCTGACGAAAGTCAGGACCCAGGATTACTCAGCGGGCCGATCGTGGCTCTGGTTCCTGACTTTCGTCAGGATGACGGTGTGGGGAGATTACCGGCCCAACATCGACTCGGGTTTGACGACGCGGTCGAAGGTTTCGGCGTCGACGAGGCCTAGCGCGAGGCCGGCTTCCTTCAGCGTCAGCCCTTCGGCGTGCGCATATTTGGCGATTTTCGCCGCCGCGTCGTAGCCGATCTCGGGTGCTAGCGCCGTCACCAGCATCAGCGAGCGGTCGAGCAGGTCCGCGATCCGCCCGCGATTGGGTTCGATGCCATCGACGCAGCGTTCGGCGAATCCTTCCATCGCGGTGGCTAGCAGGTCGATCGAGCGGAGGACGTTGGCGCCGATCAGCGGCTTGAAGACGTTGAGTTCCAGATGGCCCTGCATCCCGCCGACGGTGACCGCCACGTGGTTGCCCATCACCTGGCCCGCGACCATCGTCAGCATCTCGCACTGCGTGGGATTGACCTTGCCGGGCATGATCGAGCTGCCGGGCTCGTTCGCGGGGAGGTCGATCTCGCCGAAGCCGCAGCGCGGGCCCGAGCCGAGCAGGCGGATGTCGTTGGCGATCTTGGTCAGCGCGACCGCCAGCGTGTTGAGCGTGCCCGAAAGGTGGACGAGCGGATCGTTCGACGCCAGCGCCTCGAACTTGTTGCGCGCGCTGACGAACGGCAGGCCCGTGATTTCCGCCAGTTCGTGCGCGATCGCGTCGCCGAACCGGGCGGGGGCGTTGAGGCCGGTGCCGACCGCGGTGCCGCCCTGCGCGAGAATGACCATGCCGTGGCTGATCGCGGGCTCGATACGGTGACGGCAGCGGTAGAGCTGGTTCGCATAACCTGAGAATTCCTGGCCGAGCGTCAGCGGCGTCGCGTCCTGTAGGTGCGTGCGGCCGATCTTGACGATGTCGTCCCAGGCGTTGGCCTTCGCGTCGAGCGCGGCGTGGAGCTTGTCGAGGGCGGGAATCAGGCGGCGTGTCGTGGCGATCGCGGCGGCGATGTGGAGTGCGGTGGGGAAGCTGTCGTTGGACGACTGGCTCATGTTGACGTGGTCGTTGGGGTGGACCGGGGACTTGCCGCCGCGGGTGCCGGTGAGGACCTCGTTCGCGCGGCCGGCGATGACCTCGTTCGCGTTCATGTTCGACTGCGTGCCGCTGCCGGTCTGCCAGATGACGAGGGGGAACTGGTCGTCGAACTTGCCGTCGATGACTTCCTGCGCGGCGGCGTCAATTGCGGTGGCGATGGTTTCGTCGAGGCCGTGCGACCGGTTTACGCGAGCGGCGGCTTGTTTGACGAGCGCGAGCGCGTGGACGATCTCGATCGGCATGCGTTCGCGGGGAGCGAAGGGGAAGTTCTCGATCGAGCGTTCGGTTTGGGCGCCCCAATAGGCGGCGGCGGGGACTTCGATCGGGCCGATCGTGTCGGTTTCTGTGCGGGTGGTCATAGAGGGAGAACCTTCCGGGGCTTGGCGGGATCCCTCGCCCCTTTGGGGAGAGGGAGGGAGGAGCCGCAGGCGACGGAAGGGTGAGGGGCGTTGGGAGAAAGCGGCTTTAGCCTCACTCCCCTCTCCCTTCCCACCGCAAGTGCGGCGGGCCCCTTCCCTCTCCCCGAAGGGGCGAGGGAGTTTGGGTCACTTCTTCCGTTTGAAATCCACGGCTACGACGTTCGAGCCATCCTCGATCGGCACTGCGGTCGGGCCGTCGTTTTCCGCTTCGTCGTGGTCGCCAAGCGCGTCCTCCGCACCTTCCTGTGCTTGGAAGCGGAGTTCGAAGCTTACCGCCGGGTCCTGGAACGCAGTGATCGCCGAGTATGGGATCACCAACTTCGAGGGCACCTGATTGAACGAAAGCCCGATCGAGAAGCGCTCGTCGTCGACGATGAGGTCCCAGTAGCGGTTCTGCATGACGATCGTCATCTCGTCCGGGAAACGCTCGATCAGCCGCTTGGGAATGTCGACTCCCGGTGCCTGCGTCTTGAAGGTGATGTAGAAATGATGCTCGCCGGGAAGCCCGCCGGCCTCCGCGACGGAGCCGAGCACGCGGCCGACCACGGCACGCAGGGCTTCTTGTACGATCTCGTCGTACGGAATCAGGCTATCGGGCAGTCCATCGGTCATCTCCCTTGGGTAGCGTCATTCGATTGGCGGTCAAGATTGCATGCGTCGTGGCGCACGTTATGGGAGGTGGCATGCGCACCGCCACGATCACCCGCTCCACCGCCGAGACGGCGATCGACGTCACCGTGAACCTCGATGGGACCGGCGTGTACGACGTCGAGACCGGGGTCGGTTTCTTCGATCACATGCTCGAACAATTGTCGCGCCACTCGCTGATCGACATCCGCGTGCGGACCAAGGGCGATCTGCATATCGACGAGCATCACACCGTCGAGGATACCGGCATCGCGATCGGCCAGGCGTTTGCGCAGGCGCTCGGCGATAAACGGGGGATCGTGCGGTATGGCGATGCGCTTTCGCCGATGGACGAGACGCTGACGCGGGTGGCGCTGGATATTTCCGGGCGGCCTTGGCTGGTGTGGAAGGATCTGTTCTCGCAGAAGCGTCTGGGCGGGATGGATACCGAGATGTTCGAGCATTTCTTCCACAGCTTCGCGCAGGCGGCGGGGATCACGCTGCACGTCGAGACGCTGTACGGGTCGAACAACCACCACATCGCCGAGGCGGCATTCAAGGGTGTCGCGCGCGTGCTGCGGACCGCGATCGAGATCGATCCGCGCAAGGCCGACGCGATTCCGTCGACCAAGGGGATCTTGTGAGCGAGCCGTTTGCGCGGACCGACGCGCCGTTGTGCGTGGTCGTACTGACCTACGTCGCGCCACTGGACGCGATCGATGCGCAGATGAAGGAGCACGTTGCATGGCTCGCCAAGGGCTATGCGGAAGGCGTGTTCCTGGCGTCGGGTAGGCAGATTCCGCGTACCGGCGGCGTCATCCTGATCCGTGGCGAGAAGGCGGCGGTCGAGGCGGTGGTTGCGACCGATCCGTTCGTGAGCGGCGGACTTGCGACGCCTGAGATCACCGCGTTCACCGCGAGCATGGTCCTGCCGGGGATTGCGGAGTTGCTGGCGTGACGCTCGCGCTGATCGATTACGGTGCGGGGAATCTGCATTCGGTCGAGAACGCGTTGCGGACGGCTGGGTGTGTCGATCTGATCGTGACTTCGGATGCGGACGTCGTTGCCAAGGCCGAGCGGATCGTGTTGCCGGGGGTGGGCGCGTATGGCGCTTGCGCGGCGGCGTTGCGCGCGGTGCCGGGGATGGTCGAGGCGCTGAACCGGCGGGTTCGCGACGAGGGTGCGCCGTTTCTCGGGATCTGCGTCGGTATGCAGTTGATGGCCGAGGCGGGGGAGGAGATGGGGACCCATGCCGGGCTCGGCTGGGTTCCGGGACGCGTGCGGCGGCTGGAGCCTGGGACGATGGAAGCAAAAGTGCCGCATATGGGGTGGAACGACGTCGTGCCGACCGTGGCGCATCCGCTAATCGAGCCGGGCGAGGCGTATTTCCTGCATAGCTTCGCGTTCGAGGGTTCCGACGTGCTTGCGACTACCGAGCATGCCGGCCCGGTCACCGCGGCGATCGGTCGCGATACGATGATCGGTGTGCAGTTTCATCCTGAGAAGAGCCAGCGCTACGGTCTGGCCTTGCTCGAACGTTTCCTGGAGTGGCGGCCGTGAGCCTTATCATTTTTCCTGCGATCGACCTCAAGGCGGGTCAGGTGGTGCGTCTCGCCGAGGGCGATATGGACCGCGCGACCGTCTATGGCGACGATCCCGCGGCGCAGGCGATGCTGTTCGCCGAGGCGGGTGCGGAGCATCTGCACGTGGTCGATCTCGACGGCGCGTTTGCGGGGGCTTCGGTCAACGGCGATGCGGTGCGATCGATCGTCGCGCAGTTTCCGGGGCATGTGCAGCTTGGCGGCGGGATCCGGACTCGGGCGAGCGTCGAGGGCTGGTTCGACCTGGGCGTATCTCGCGTCGTGATCGGCACGGCGGCGCTGGAGGACCCCGAGTTCGTGCGCGGCGTGGCGAAGGATTTCCCCGGCGGGATCGTCGTCGCGGTCGACGCGAAGGACGGGATGGTCGCGACCAAGGGCTGGGCGGATGTGTCGACCACGAGCGCGGTCGATCTGGCGCGGCGGTTCGAGGATGCGGGGGTGGCGTCGTTGCTGTTCACCGATGTCGGGCGCGACGGGATGCTGAAGGGGTGCAACGTCGACGCGACGGTCGACCTGGCGCGGTCGGTGGACATTCCGGTGATCGCCAGTGGCGGGGTGAAGGGGATTGCCGAGATCCACGTGCTGGCTTTGCATGTGCGGGACGGGGTCGAGGGCGTGATCACCGGGCGGGCGTTGTATGATGGGCGGCTCGATCTCGCTGCGGCGTTGAGTGTGGCGAAGGCTGCATGATGGTTCACGCGGAGACGCGGAGACGCGGAGAGAAGTTGAGCGCCGCAGGCAGAAACTTGTTCGCGCAGAGGCGCAGAGGCGCGGAGAGCAAGAAGTCAGGCCTTGCTCCCTTCCTCGCTCTCAGCGCCTCTGCGCCTCTGCGCGAAATATTCTTCTCAGCGGCTCTGCCGCGTCTCCGCGTCTCCGCTTCTCCGCGTGAACAAAACCTACGGCACAGCGCATGACAGTTCGCGCGCGCGTCATTCCGTGTCTCGACGTTGCCGATGGGCGCGTGGTGAAGGGTGTGAACTTCGTCGAACTGCGCGATGCGGGCGATCCGGTCGAGCAGGCGCGAGCGTATGACGCGGCTGGGGCGGACGAACTGTGTTTTCTCGATATCGGTGCCTCCCATGAGGGTCGGGGGACGATCCTCGACGTCGTGCGGCGGACGGCGGCGGTGTGCTTCATGCCGTTGACGGTCGGTGGCGGCGTGCGGACGGCGGATGACGCGCGTGCATTGTTGCTGGCGGGGGCTGACAAGGTGGCCGTGAACTCCGCGGCGGTCGAGCGGCCCGAACTGGTAGCGGATATCGCCGAGCGGTTCGGCAGCCAGTGCTGCGTCGCCAGCGTCGATGCGCGGCGGTCGGGTGAAGGCTGGGAGGTGTTCACGCATGGCGGCCGCCGCGCGACGGGGATCGATGCGATTGCGCATGCCTTGAAGCTCGCCGAACTCGGGGCTGGCGAGTTGCTTGTCACGTCGATGGACCGTGACGGGACGCGCAGTGGTTACGACCTCGACCTGATCCGCGCGATTTCTGATAGGGTAAGCGTACCGGTAGTCGCTAGCGGCGGGGTCGGCGGGCTCGACGATCTGGTGGCGGGCATCCGCGACGGGCATGCCAGCGCGGTGCTGGCGGCGTCGATCTTTCATTTCGGGCAGGCGTCGATCGGCGACGCGCATGCCGCGCTGGCGGCAGCGGGGATTCCCGTGCGCTCGCCGGTTCGGTCAGCCTGATCCGATGATCGCCCTGCCTCTCCTTGCGGTGCAGTCGGGGCATAGCGGCATCGTCCATCCCCGCACTGGCCCCGAACTGTCTGACATCGCGCTGTTTGCGTTTGCGGCGATCGGCGTGTGGCTGGTGCGACGGGCGTTGCGCAAGCGGTTCGCGAAGACCAAACCGCCCGCGGAGGATTGACCCGCCTGCGCGCCTGCTCCAGCACGCCGCGCATGGACCCCGTATTCGACCGCCTCGAGGCGACCATCCGCGCGCGTCGCGATGCGCCCGCCGACACCAGCTACACCACGAGCCTGTTCGCGAAGGGTCGGCCCAAGATCGCGCAGAAGCTCGGCGAGGAAGCCGTCGAGACCGTGATCGCGGCGTGCTCGGGCGACGAGGCGAGCATCGTGCCGGAAGCGGCGGACCTGATGTTCCATCTGGCCGTGTTGCTGGCGGATGCAGGGTTGAGTTTGGACGACGTGCGCGCGGAGTTGGAGCGGCGCGAGGGTGTTGGCGGTTTGGTCGAGAAGGCCGGGCGGACGGGGTGACCTGCTCCCCTTCCGCTTGCGGGAGGGGTCGGGGGAGGGCATGACGCACATGCTCCGCCGGGATCGGGATGGCCAGCCCCTCCCCTAACCCCTCCCGCAAGCGGGAGGGGAATATATGCCGATCGACGCCACCCAGCCTTATGACGACCAGAACATCTTCGCGAAGATCCTGCGCGGCGAGATCCCGTCGCAGCGGGTCTATGACGACGATTTCGCAATCGCCTTTCATGACATCAATCCGCAGGCGCCGACGCACCTGCTCGTAATCCCCAAGGGCGCCTACGTCTCGTGGGACGACTTTTCCGCGCGCGCACCAGACGCCGAGATCGCAGGCTTCATCCGCGCGGTCGGCACCGTCGCGCGCGCCGCTGGCCTCGTCGAACCGGGCTATCGCCTGCTCGCGAATGTCGGCCAGGACGGACACCAGGAGGTGCCGCATCTGCATGTTCATGTCTTCGGCGGGCGCCCGCTCGGGCCGATGCTGGCGCGATAGGCCAGCTTCACCGCACTAAAGGATTGCGCGTAATAAAATTGCCATTAGGCTCGCGGGATTGAGCAAGGGGGCCATTTGACCCGGCCCTCGCTATCCCCGGGGGACACCGCGTTGATTTTTGGTCGCGTAAAATCGCTGGATGCCATTCTGGCGACGGCAGAGAAAAAGGGTCTGGCGCGAACGCTCAGCGCCTTCCAGCTGACGCTGCTGGGCGTCGGTGCGGTGATCGGCACGGGTATCTTCGTGCTGACCTCCGAAGCCGCGCAGAAAGCCGGGCCGGGCATGTTGCTGAGCTTCGTCGTCGCGGGCTTCGTCTGCGCGGTCGCGGCGCTCTGCTATTCCGAGCTTGCGTCGATGGTGCCGGTGTCGGGCTCGGCCTACACTTACACCT
Source organism: Sphingomonas sp. 320_CC (assembly GCF_059691795.1). NCBI lineage: Bacteria > Pseudomonadati > Pseudomonadota > Alphaproteobacteria > Sphingomonadales > Sphingomonadaceae > Sphingomonas > Sphingomonas sp. 320_CC. Next base: position 229,510 of record NZ_JCAWAE010000002.1, read on the forward strand.
ATGCGGTCACGGGCGAGTTGCTCGCCTGGATGGTCGGCTGGGCGTTGATCCTCGAATATGCGGTCGGCGCTAGCGCGGTCGCGGTCGGGTGGTCGAACCATCTGGCCGGGCTGCTCGACGGGATCGGCTTCCATATTCCCAACGGGTTGCGCAACGCGGACGCGCTGATGGCGAACGTCCAGGTCGCGTTCGGCGCGACGCCCAACGCAGATCTGCAGACCGCGATGACCGTTGGCGGCTTCATGAACCTGCCCGCAGTGATCGTCATCGCGCTCGTCACGTGGCTGCTGGTGGTCGGCACGACCGAGAGCGCACGCGTCAACGCGGTGCTGGTGCTGATCAAGATCGCCGCGCTGACCGCGTTCATCGCGCTGACGATCCCGGTGCTCAAGGCCGACAATTTCCATCCGTTCCTGCCCTACGGCGTCGGCAATCCGCTGAGTTCGTCGGGTGTCGGCGTGCTGGGTGCGGCGGCGTCGATCTTCTTCGCCTATGTCGGCTTCGATGCGGTCTCGACGGCGGCGGAGGAGACCAAGAATCCGCAACGCAACGTGCCGATCGGGCTGATCGCAAGTCTCGGCATCTGTACGTTGTTCTACCTGCTGGTCGCATCGGGCGCGATCGGTGCGATCGGTGCGAACCCGGTGACGACAGCCGAGGGCGGCATCCTGGCACCGGGTTCGGCGGAGATGGCCGGGCGTTGCGCGGCGATCGTCGCAGGCGGGGCGATGGAGCCTTTGGTGTGCTCGAAGGAAGCACTCGTTCACGTGCTTCAGGTCATCAACTGGCCGATCATGGGTCGGCTGGTCGGGCTTGCGGCGGTGCTCGCGCTGCCGTCGGTCGTGCTGATGATGATGTTCGGCCAGACCCGCGTGTTCTTCACGATGGCGCGCGACGGTTTGTTGCCCGCCAAGCTCGCGTCGATCCACCCGAAGTTCCGTACGCCACACGTCGTCACGGTCGTGACGGGTATCGCCGCGGCGATCGCGGCGGCGGTACTGCCGGTCGGCAAGCTCGCCGATTATTCGAACGCGGGGACGCTGTTCGCGTTCATGATGGTCGCGATCTCGGTGATGGTGCTGCGCAAGACCGATCCGGCACGCAAGCGTCCGTTCCGCACGCCGGCGGTGTACATCGTCGCGCCGCTCGCGATCATCGGTTGCGTCGGGCTGTATTTGTCGCTGCCGCTGACGGCCAAGCTGGTCCTGCCGGGCTGGGGCGCGATCGGGCTGGCGATCTACTTCCTGTACAGCCGCTCGCGCAGCCATGTCGGGCTTGGCCTCGACGATGGTGCGGCCGAGGACGATCGGGCGCCTCCGGGTACGCTCTGAGACTGGACGCGAAAAGGGCCGCGGGAGGAAACTCCCGCGGCCCTTTTTTATCTGCATGAAAGCTTGTTCTCCCGCGAAGGCGGGAGCCCAGTCTGGATCCCCGCCTTCGCGGGGAAACAGTCTCCGTCAGCCAGTATGCTTGGTGGCGAGCGCCTTCATGTCGACCATGGGACGGGCACCGACATGGCTGATGATCTCGGCTGCGCAGACCGCGCCGAGCTTCAGCGATGCGTGCAGGTCGTAGCCCTGTGCCTGACCGTGGAGGAAACCCGCCGCGAACAGGTCGCCCGCGCCGGTGGTGTCGACGACCTTGGCGATCGGCTCGGCCTTGACCTCTGCACGCGCGCCGTTCTGGATCGCGCAGGCGCCGTGCTCGCCGCGGGTGACGACCAGGGTCGGGACCTGTGCCGAGATCTTGGCGACGGCTGCGCCGAAGTCGTCGGTCTCGGCGAGCGCGGCGAGTTCGCTCTCGTTGGCGAACAGGATGTCGATCAGGCCGTCCGACAGCAGCTGGCGGAAATCGCCGCCGTGGCGCGAAATGCAGAACACGTCGCTGAGCGTGAAGGCAACTTTTCGGCCTGCCCCGCGTGCGCAGTCGATCGCGGCGCGCATCGCGGCGCGCGGCTCTTCGGGATCCCAGAGATAGCCTTCGAGATACAGGATCGCGCTGTCGGCGATCATCGCGGTGTCGATCGCGGCGGCGGGGAGGAATTGCCCTGCGCCGAGGAAGGTGTTCATCGTGCGCTGGCCGTCGGGGGTGACGAAGATCAAGCAGCGGCCGGTGGTCGGGTCGCCGGCGCGGACGGGGGTGGCGAACTCGATGCCGATGCTGCGGACGTCGTGCGCGAAGACCTGGCCGAGCTGGTCGTCGGCGACCTGGCCAATGAACCCGCATTTGCCGCCGAGCGCGGCGATGCCGGCGACGGTGTTGGCGGCCGACCCGCCGGAGATTTCCATGCCCGGGCCCATCTTGGCGTAGAGCGCGTCGGCTTCTTCCGACGAGAACATGAGCTGCATCGAGCCCTTGGCGACGCCGATCTCGGCGATGAACGCGTCGTCGGCGGTGGCGAGGATGTCGACGATGGCGTTGCCGATCGCGACGACGTCGTAAGTGGGTGTGCTCAAGGGGAAACTCCGGGGGTGCGGGAAAGCCCTGCCGTAAATCGCGGGGGGGATTGGTGCAACTGGTGTGGGGGTCGAGGGATGCGCTCCCGCTGTTAGGCGGCAGGCTATGCGATGGCAGTACCCCCCCGGCGGAGGCCGGGGCCCAGAAAGGTGGTCGTAATGAAACGTGATCCGTTATTACCGTCGTTCCCCAACTGGGCCCCGGCCTTCGCCGGGGTGGTGGCTTTGGTTGGGGGGGCAGCGGTTACAACTGTTCGGACAGTTACAGCGGCTCGCGCGGTTCTGACGGTCGTCGCGGCACAAATACCTACATTTTTTCAACCGCACCGTCCTTTCCTGTTCCCCCGCGGACGCGGGGGTCCAGGGTCTCATGCGGTAGCCTTGGTTTAGCTGGGCCCCCGCGTCCGCGGGGGAACGGTGAGGAGCGGTATCCGCAGACGGGCCGACCCGTGACCGCTAAGAGTCGCGTTGACCTTCGCCTGCCCCCGCGCCATCCCGAGCCAATGCTCCGCGCCCTCGCCCTCTCGCTTGGTCAGCTTACCGATCCGCCCGTGCTCCGGGTGTTCGTCAAGTCGATGGTCGTCACGCTGCTCGTCTTCGCGCTGCTCGGCGTGGGCACGTGGTGGGGCACGCAGGCTGCGCTCGCCGCGTGGCTCGACTGGCATTCCGACGGACTCGCCGCTGCGTTCGCATTGTTCGTCACGATCCTGGCGCTGTGGCTGCTGTTCCGTGCCGTCGCGATCGCCGTGGTCGGGATTTTCGCGGACGAGGTCGTCGAAGCGGTCGAGGCGCGGCATTATCCCGACGCGCTGCGCACCGCCCGGCCGGTGCCGTTCGCCCGGAGCCTCGCAATGGGACTCCGCTTGGCCGGTCGCGTCGTGCTCGTCAACCTCGTGATGCTGCCCATCTACATCGCGCTGCTCGTCACCGGTGTCGGCACTGCCGCCGCGTTCTTCATCGTCAATGGCTGGCTGCTCGGGCGCGATCTGGGGGATATGGTCGCGGCGCGCCACATGGATGCGGCGGCGATGCGGGGCTGGCGTGCGACGACCAAGGGGAGCCGGTTCGTGCTGGGGCTTGCGAACACCGGGCTGTTCGTGGTTCCGGTCCTCAACATCGCCGCGCCCGTGCTGGGGGCCGCGATGGCGACGCATTACTTCCACAGCCAGTATTCTCGCAAAGGCCGACCATGACGCGATTGACCACTATAGCCATCGCGCTGGCCCTCGGCGGCGGCTTGGCCGGTTGCGCCGCTCCGGTAGCCAAGCCCGCAGTCGGACGTCCGGCCATCCCCTATACGAGCGTCGGGCTAGAGCGCGTGCTCGGCCAGGATGCCGCCGGCCTGACCAAGCTGTTCGGTCAACCCGACGCCGACGTGCGCGAGGGCAGCGCACGGAAGCTTCAGTTCCAGAGCGGGATCTGCGTGCTCGACGCGTATCTGTATCCCAAGGGATCCGATGCCCCCCGCGTGACGTATCTCGACGCACGCGAACCCGACGGCAGCACGATCGACCGTGCGAGTTGCGTCGCGGCGCTGACACGACGGGAAGGCGGAAAGTAACGCACGGTCGTGCGGTAGGCCAAGGTTTCCGCCTTCAACGCATCCGATAAGGATTAACCGCGCCGGCTTCGTCGATGAGCAACGGGAGTGCGAGATCGGTTCACCGTGCCGTCGCGTAAGGCGATCGCATACGACCTGCCGACACTATGGACGTGCGCTCCATCACGCCTCACGACGGCGATCCACCCGGGGGGCCGGAGTCAGTGATCGTGTTGAAGACCATGTGGAATATGCCCGCAAAGGTAGTGCGCGAGCATGCGGCGAACGAAGAGGACATCGGCAAGTCCGTCGCCAGCGGATCTTTGCAAGAGATGGTTCGGGCATTCGACGGGTATGACGACGCCGAAGCAGCGGACTTGATCATCCAGTGCGCGGGCCGCGACCGACCGATCACCTGGTACGAAATCCGGGACCTGCGACGTATCGAGGCCAAGACCGCGGGAGACTGACACGCGTCGACACCCCGCTGGTCATGGACTTGGTGCGGCGGAACGTTATGGGCGCCTGGAGACCCGACAGCGAAAGACGATCATGGCAACGACCGTAATTACCCCGAGCGGCCCCGGCGCGATGGAAGCCGGCCTGATTCTCGACGAAGACGGCCAGCGCTTCGTCGTGCTCACGTTCAAGGAACCGGGGGGCGAGCCGACGCTGGTTACCTTCACGGTTCCGATTTTCCAGCATTATGTCGAGCATCTTGTCCGCACGGCCGCATCGGCTGACGATGAGGCGAACTGGGGCATTCCCGGCTGAGCCTAGGCGGCGGGCAACTCGTCCGGAACAGGCCCTGCTTCAGGGCGCTGGCCGCTCCACCTGAGCCTCGGCCAGATACACGCCGAACAGACCTTCGGGATCGGTCCATGCCGCCACCGGCGTCCATCCGCCCGACCGCAGGAGGATCCGCGCATCCCGTGCGCCATATTTGTGGCTGTTCTCGGTGTGGATCGTCTCACCCGCGGTCATCTCGAACGATTGCCCGTCAACGGTGAACGCGACGTCGCGCACCGCCTCGAGGTGCATCTCGATCCGAGCGCGATCGTCGTTCCACACGGCTTTGTGCCGGAACGCGTCGACCGGGATGTCGCCGTCCAGTTCGCGGTTGATCCGTTCTAGCAGGTTCAGGTTGAATGCAGCCGTCACGCCCTGCGCATCGTCATACGCCGGCACCAGCACGTCCTCGCTTTTGATCCGGTCCATCCCGATCAACAGCATCGCGCCCACGCCGAGCGACGACCGCATCGCGCGCAACAGATCGACCGCCATCAGCGGGATCATGTTGCCGATCGTCGATCCCGGAAAAAAGCCGAGCTTCGGCGTATCCGCGATCGTCTTCGGCAAGCTCAACGGCCGCATGAAGTCCGCCTCGAACGGTAGCACCAGCAGGTCGGGGAACTGATCGCCCAGTACCTTCGACGACTCCCGGAGGAAATCGCCCGAGATGTCGATCGGCACGTATACCGACGGCGCAACGGCATCGAGCAGGATCGGCGTCTTGGTCGACGATCCCGAGCCGAACTCGACGACGGCACGCCCTGCGCCAGCAAGCGTCGCGACTTCGGGGCACGCGGTCTCAAGGATCGAGCGCTCGGTCCGCGTCGGATAATATTCAGGCAGATCGGTGATCTTCTCGAACAGCTCCGAGCCGCGCCGGTCGTAGAACCACCGTGCCGGGATCGCCCGCGGCCGCCGCGCGAGCCCGTCCAGCACGTCCGCGCGGAATTGCGGATCGGCGAGCGTCTGCTGGCCGTCCTCGATCTCAGGCTTCAACATCAAATATCTTTCGCGAGACGCACGCCGGTGAACTGCCACCGTTGGTGCGGATAGAAGAAATTGCGGTAGCTCGGCCGGGCATGACCACGCGGCGTGGCACAACTGCCACCACGCAGGATGAACTGCGAGCTCATGAACTTGCCGTTGTATTCGCCGACGGCGCCGGCCGCGGTCACGAAACCGGGATACGGGCGGTACGCGCTGCCGGTCCATTCCCAGACATCGCCGAAAAATGCCGGGCCATTCGCCGCCGGCCGAGGCTCGACCGGCCCCGCCACGTCCATCTGATTGCCACCGTTCGCGTCGTGCGAGGCCGCCGCCGCCTCCCATTCGAACTCGGTCGGCAACCGTGCGCCGGCCCAGCTCGCATACGCATCCGCCTCGAAGAAGCTCACATGCGTCACCGGCGCCGCTGGATCGATCGCGCGTCGGCCGTCGAGACCGAACCGCGTCCAGCCCGCCTCGCCCTGCTCCCAATACAGCGGCGCGACGATACCCTCGGCCTTCACCCACGCCCAGCCGTCCGCCAGCCAATGCCGCGCTTCGGTGTAGCCGCCATCGGCAATGAACGCCGCCCATTCGCCGTTCGTCACGGTCCGGTCGGCGATCGCATGCGGCACCAGCAAGGCGGCGTGACGCGGTCCCTCGCAATCGAACGCGAACCCGTCGCCGTCATGCCCAACCTCGACGATCCCGCTCTCGCGCGCAATCCAGCCGATCGGCCCCGGCATCTCGACCGGCACTTTCCGCGGCGCCGGCCACATCGCCGGCTCGAGCGGGTTCTCCGAAAACATGTGAAGAATGTCGGTCACCAGCAATTCCTGGTGCTGCTCTTCATGATGACACCCAAGTGCGATCAGCGTCTGCGCATCCGCCGACAGCCTAGGCAGCGCGTCGAGCAGTGCCGCGTCGACATGCGCGCGGTACGCCCGCACCTCGTCGAGCGACGGCCGCGTCACCATCCCGCGGCGATCGCGTGCATGGCGCCGCCCTTCGGCCTCGTAATAGCTGTTGAACAAAAACGGAAACCGCTCGTCGTGCAGCGCATAGCCGGCGACATGATCGCGCAGCACGAAGGTCTCGAAGAACCACGTCGTATGCGCCAGATGCCACTTGGTCGGTGACGCGTCGTCCATCGACTGCACCGTCGCATCCGCATCCGACAGCGGCGCGGCCAGAGCAAGCGACAACGCGCGTACAGTCGAGAAGCGCTCGCTCAAATCCGACGAAGGAGCGGGGGTGAGTTCGGGACGAATCGGCTGAGGCATCGGTTATCCTTCAATGCGTCGCCCAGTACCGCAACGCGCGAAAGCCGATCACGCCTGCGCGCGCGTAGCCCCCGGTCGCCATAGAACGTCGCCGGCCCCGTTTTGGTTCACCGCCCGCGACGCCACGAACAGGAAATCGGATAGCCGGTTAACATACGCTAATGCCGCCGGATTCAGCGGCAAATCGTGCGTCGCCGCGACCGCGGATCGCTCCGCGCGACGCGAAATCGCTCGCGCCAGATGCAGCGCTGCAGCCTGTGGCGATCCGCCCGGCAGGATGAAGCTCCGCAACGGCGCGAGGTGCACGTTCATCGCATCGATCTCTCGCTCGAGTCGCTCGACCTGCGCCGGCACGATCCGCAGTACCATCTCGGAAGGCTCGAATCCGTCGTTACCGGCGGGAGTCGCAAGGTCGGCACCAAGATCGAACAGGTCGTTCTGGATGCGCTCCAGCGCAGTGGCGAGCGGATCGTCGCCGAGCGCCACCACTGCCACGCCAATGGCGGAGTTCGCCTCGTCGACATCGCCGATCGCCTGCATCAGCGCACTCGCCTTCGACACCCGCGACCCGTCGACCAGCCCCGTCGTGCCGTCGTCACCGGTTCGCGTGTAGATCTTGTTGAGCTTGACCATCGGTCGATTCCTTCTGTCCGACCATGCTGTGCCACAAGTCCGTCACCCCAGCGAAAGCTGGGGTATCCCTCGTGGCTCGCGACATCCGCCTAACGTTGAGATCCCAGCTTGCGCTGGGATGACGGTGGTTAGGAAAGCGCGTTAGACCCTAGTTCCGCCCCGCCGCGAACAGGATCACGACGACGATCAGGATCGCCAGCGCCTGGAAGAAAATCCGCTGCTGCATCATCCGATTCGATTTGAGCGACGCCGCGCTCGGGCCGTTGCCGTCGCGAACCTGCGCAGTCCCCTCCTGCAGGAACGACACGACGCCCCGCACTAGGGCCACGACGGTCGCGATCATCGCCGCGATCAGGAGGATGACGAGGAATGTGTTCATGGACTGAATGTAAGCGCGCGCGCCGACGCTAGCAATGGCAAGGATAGTGTTGCGGACACGCTTGTGATGCGCGCAAATGCTGCATGTTATACTTGACGCTGAAAGCCTTGATTTCCGGCATTCTTATCGCCGCCGCCTCGGAGATCGCCAAGCGCTATCCCGGCTTCGGCGCGCTCGTGGCGTCGCTGCCGCTGGTGTCGGTGCTCGGCATGATCTGGCTCTGGCGCGACAAGCCCGACCCACGGACGATGGCCGCACACGCCGGCGCGACCTTCTGGTACGTGCTGCCGTCGCTGCCGATGTTCCTGCTGATCCCGGCGATGCTGCGACATGGCGCGCCGTTCTGGGCATCGCTGGTGGCCGGGTGCGTACTGACGATCGCGCTGTATGCTGCGATGACTTGGGCCGCGCCAAGGCTGGGGATCGAGCTGTAGCGCACCCATACAAGCAAAAGCCCCCCCCAAAAAAGAAGCAACACCCCGGCGAAGGCCGGGGCCCAGTTGGAAAGGTCGCAGTAACGAAGCGCAGCGTTCAGTCGACAACGTCCCCCAACTGGGCCCCGGCCTCCGCCGGGGTGGTGCGAGATTACTGACGTCCCACTCTCCTCATTGTTTCCCCGCGAAGGCGGGGACCCAGACTGGGCTCCCGCCTTCGCGGGAGAACAAGGAAGTGCAGACTGCGACCTTTTACGACCGCATCGCCGCCGAAAGTTGCAAGCACCGATTGATCCCCGCGCTGACCGCTGGAAACCTATTAACCCCCACCCCGCACCCGAGCCGCCAGTACCACCCCATCCTCCCCCGCAGCCCGCATCTCAGCCAGCGACAAAGCCCCGTCCCGCTTGGCCAACCGCCGCCCCGTCGCATCCACCACCAACGGATGATGATGATAGCGCGGCACCCCCAACCCCAGCAAAGCCTGCAAAACCCGGTGCACGTCGGTCGCCGCGAACAGGTCCACCCCACGCACCACGTCCGTCACGCCCTGCGCCGCATCATCCAGAGTCACCGCCAGATGATAGCTAGCAGGCGCATCCTTCCGCGCCAGCACGACGTCCCCCTGCGCCAACGGATCGGCGACAACCGTCCCCGCAGTCGCATCGTGCCACGCGAGCACGCCGGTAACCGCCACAGCCTTCGCCATGTCGAGCCGCCAGCAATGCGCCAGATCCCCCCGTGCAGCGGCCTCGTCCGCGGTCAGGCCCCGACACGTCCCCGGGTAGACCGGCCCGACATCCCCCTGCGGCGCCGACGCGCTCGCCGCGATCTCCGCCCGCGTACAGAAACACGGGTAGACCAGCCCGCGCGCCTTCAACTGCTCCAGCGCAACATCATACGTCGCCAGCCGTTCCGACTGGAACACCAGCGAATCCCACCGTAACCCGAGCCAGGCCAGGTCCTCCAAGATCCCCGTCACGAACTCCGGCCGGCTCCGCGTTCCATCGATGTCCTCGATCCGCAGCAGGAACCGCCCACCCCGCTCACGTGCGTGATCGTGCGCGCGTATCGCCGACACCACGTGGCCCAGGTGCAACCGCCCCGTAGGGCTCGGCGCGAACCGCGTTACGACCGGTCCGTCGCTCACCACGCTTGACCGACCGCCACGCGGCGTGCTGTCATGCCGGTGTCATCGCTGTCGTCCATAGGGCGCTCTGCGAAGCCTGAGTGGGAGGAGCCGTGTTTCACCCCGATCTGATGCGTCATCCGGATGGTTGTCCGGCGCTCGTGCTGAATGCCGACTACACGCCGCTTTCCTACTATCCGCTCAGTGTCTGGCCGTGGCAAACCGCGGTCAAGGCGGTGTTCCTCGACCGTGTCGACATCGTCGCCACTTACGAACGCGAAGTCCGCAGCGCCAATTTCGCGCTGAAGCTGCCCTCGGTGATCGCGCTCAAGCAGTTCGTCCGACCGTCGCAATTTCCCGCCTTCACTCGTTTCAACCTGTTCCTGCGCGACAAGTTCACCTGCCAATATTGCGGCAAGCTGCGCGATCTTACCTTCGACCATGTCGTCCCCCGCGCGCAAGGCGGTCGTACCACCTGGGAGAACGTCGTCACCGCGTGCTCGCCCTGCAACCTCAAGAAAGGCGGGCGCACGCCAAAACAGGCGGCGATGCCGCTGCACATCGAGGCGATCCGCCCGACCAACTGGCACCTCCAGGAACACGGCCGCAGCTTCCCGCCCAACTACCTGCACGACACGTGGCACGACTGGCTCTATTGGGACATCGAACTCGAAGCCTGACGGCATCGATACGACGGGAGATTCTATGCAGGTGAAACTGGTAACGGCGCTCGCCGCGACGGGAATTCTGGTGTCCGCGTGCGGCGACAAGGACGCCCAGCGCGCGCAGGCCGACGCCAACGCGGTCGGCTTCGTGCCGCCTTCGGTGACGTCGCGGCTCGATTTCGGCGCCAGCATGGAGCGCCGCTTCCGCACGCTCGACCGCAACGGCGACGATCGGGTTACCAAGGACGAACTCCCCTCGCCCAACGCGCGCATCAAGGCGTTCGACCGCAACAAGGACGGCGTCATCACCGCGATCGAGTGGAGCGAAGGCACGCTCGCCTGGTTCGACAGGATGGACCTGAACCACGACGGCACGGTGACGTCGGAAGAGCGCGCGGAGTCGCGGAAGCGCTGATCGGTGCAACAATCTGTCGCTCGGAGGTCCGTCGAAGCGACTATTTAAGCGTGTCGCCTAGCGTTCACGGTTGACCTGATCCCTGCCGCAGCGCAGCAGGGAATCATGGCAAGCCTCCCCGCAATCGCGAACAATTCCGACATCCGCTTCCTCGGCAAACTGCTCGGCGACGTCATCCGCGCCTATGGCGGCGAGCGGCTGTTCGCGGCAACCGAGACGATCCGCAAGGCGTCGGTCGAGCGCCACCGCGACGCCTCCGAAGGCAAGCCCGGCGACGATCGCGCGGTCGATCTCAGCCTCGAAAAACTGAGCCTCGACGAGACGCTCGATTTCGTCCGCGGCTTCATGCTGTTCTCGATGCTCGCCAACCTCGCCGAGGACCGCCAGGGCATCGCCGCGGAAGACGGCGCCGACCTCGCCTCCGCAATCGCCCAGCTCGAATCCGAAGGCATCGACCGCGCCCAGATCCGCACGCTGCTCGACCACGCGCTGATCGCCCCCGTGCTCACCGCGCACCCGACCGAAGTCCGCCGCAAAAGCATGATCGACCACCGCAACCGCATCGCCGAGCTGATGGCGTTGCGCGATCTCGGCCGCGACACCACGCCGGATGGCGACAGCGTCGACGACGCGATCCTCCGCCAGATCGCGCTCCTCTGGCAAACCCGCGTCCTCCGCCGCGACCGCCTCTACGTCACCGACGAGGTCGACACCGCGCTCAGCTACCTCCGCGACGTGTTCCTCCCCGCGCTCCCCGCGCTTTACCAGCGCTGGGACCGCGCCCTCGGCGAACGCACGCCTAGTTTCCTGCGCCCCGGCAGCTGGATCGGCGGCGACCGCGACGGCAACCCGTACGTCACCGCGGACTCGCTCAAGACCGCGCTGTCGAAGGCGAGCGAAGCCGTGCTCGGCTACTACTGCGACGCAGTGCACGCGCTCGGCGCCGAACTCTCGATCTCGACCGAGCACGCCCCCGCCGAAGCCGCCGTGCAGGCGCTGGCCGACGCCAGCGGCGACGATGCCGCGAGCCGCAGCGACGAGCCGTATCGCCGCGCGCTCTCCGGCATCTACGCCCGGCTGTCCGCGACGCACGACGCGCTGACTGGCAAGCACGCCCCCCGCCCCGGCCGCCTCGTCGGCGAGCCCTATGCGAACCCCGCCGACTTCCGCGCCGACCTCGTCACGCTCGCGCACGGGCTCGGCATCGCGCTGAAGACCGGCGGCGCGCTCGGCCGGCTGATCCGCGGCGTCGAGACGTTCGGCTTCCACCTCGCCACCTTGGACCTGCGCCAGAACAGCGCCGTCCACGAACGCGTCGTCGCCGAACTGCTGAAAGTCGCCGGCGTCGAGGACGAGTACCTCGCGCTCGACGAAGAAGCCCGCGTCGCGCTGCTCCGCCGCGAACTCGCAAACGCCCGCCCGCTCACCTCGCGCTTCGCCGAATATTCGCAGGAAACCGCCGGCGAACTCGCGATCGTCCAGGCCGCCGCCGACGCGCACGCAGCGTATGGTCCCGCGTGTATCACCAACTACATCGTGTCGATGGCGCAGTCGGTCAGCGACCTGCTCGAAGTGAACCTGCTGCTCAAGGAAGTCGGCCTCTACCGCCCCGGCGAAACCCCGACCGCGGCGATCATGGCCGTGCCCCTGTTCGAGACGATCGGCGATCTCGAAGCCGCCCCCGCCGTCATGACCGCCTGGTTCGCGCTCCCCGAGATCTCCACCATCTCGAAGGCGCGCGGCCATCAGGAAGTGATGATCGGCTATTCCGACAGCAACAAGGACGGCGGCTACCTCACCTCCACCTGGGAGCTCTCGAAAGCCTCGACCGCGCTCAAACCCGTCTTCGCAGCCGCCGGCGTCGGCATGCAGCTGTTCCACGGCCGCGGCGGCGCAGTCGGGCGCGGCGGCGGCTCGGCGTTCCGCGCGATCCGCGCGCAGCCGTCGGGCACCGTCCAGGGCCGCATCCGCATCACCGAGCAGGGCGAAGTCATCGCCGCCAAATACGGCACGCGCGACGCCGCAATGACCAATCTCGAAGCGATCGCGTCGGCCACGTTGCTCGCCAGCCTCGAACCCGAACGCCTCTCCAATGCCGACAACGCCAGCTTCTCGGCCGCAATGGACACGCTCAGCGACACCGCGTTCCACAGCTACCGCGACCTGGTCTACGGTACGGAGGGCTTCCGCACCTTCTTCCGCCAGATGACCCCGATCGCCGAAATCGCCGGCCTCAAGATCGGCAGCCGCCCCGCCAGCCGCACCAAGTCCGACCGCATCGAAGACCTCCGCGCGATCCCCTGGGTGTTCAGCTGGGCGCAGGCGCGCGTCATGCTCCCCGGCTGGTACGGGGTAGGCCGTGCGATCGCCGATTTCGAGGACAAGGCGCTGTTGAAGGACATGGCGCAAGGCTGGCCGCTCTTCGCCTCCGCGCTGGCGAACCTGGAGATGGTGCTCGCCAAGTCCGACATCGGCATCGCCGAACGCTATGCCGGGCTGGTCGAGGACGGCAAGCTCCGCGAGATCTTCACCACGATCCGCGACGGCTGGCACCAGACCCACGACGGGCTTCTGCAAGTCACCGGCCAGTCGCGCCTGCTCGAAAAGCACCCCGCACTGGACGCTTCAATCCGCCTCCGCCTGCCGTATATCGAGCCGCTCAACCTCCTCCAGATCGAACTGATCAAACGCCGCCGAGCAGGCGAGGACGACCCGCGGATAGGCGAAGGCATCCTCCTATCCATCAACGCCATCGCCACTGCCCTGCGCAACAGCGGCTAAAACTACTCCCTTCCCGCTTGCGGGAGGGGTCGGGGGAGGGGGTGTGCCCCACCAACCGGACGCCAGTACGTACGTCGCGCCCTCCCCTAACCCCTCCCGCAAGCGGAAGGGGGATTACGAGTAAAACGGCGCAGCGACATCCTCGCGCACCCGCATCAACCGCCCAGTCGCGCGGTCGAGCAAAGCCCAAGTGGTCACCGCCTGCAGCTTCACCTTCCCATCATCCCCGACGAACCGCACATGCCGATCGAACCGAGCCCCCTTAGGAGCCCCCTCGACCCAAGTCTCACCAACGACGGTCTCCCCCGCAACGACACTCCCGCGGTAATCGATCTCATGCCGCGTCACGACCCACACATACGCCAGCTTGTGCTCCGCCGGCGCCACAGCCTCCCAATGCGCGGTCGCAATAGCCTGGATCCACTGCACCCAGACCGCATTGTTCACATGCCCAAGCTCGTCGATATCCGCGTCCTGCGCCGTGATCGAGAGCGTGAACCGGCTCACCCCGCGACGCCAAGCTGCCACAGCACGAACGCATGCTCCTCCGCGCCCTCACGCAGCGATTCGAACCGCCCCGACTTGCCGCCATGCCCCGCGCCCATGTTGGTCTTGAGCAGCAGCACATTGTCGTCGGTCTTCATCAGCCGCAGCTTGGCCGCCCACTTCGCCGGCTCCCAATAGGTCACCCGAGGATCGTTGAGCCCCCCGCTGATGAACATCGGCGGATAAGCCTGCGCCTTCACGTTGTCGTACGGCGAATACGACCGGATCAGCTCGAACGCAGCCTCGTCCTCGATCGGATTACCCCACTCCGGCCACTCGCCCGGCGTCAGCGGCAGGCTCTCGTCGAGCATCGTGTTCAGCACGTCGACGAACGGCACGTCCGCGATCACCGCGCCCCACAGCTCGGGATCCGAATTGACCACCGCCCCCATCAGCTCGCCGCCAGCAGACCGCCCCGCGATCGCGATCTTCCCCGCCGACGTCCACTGCGCGTCGACCAGCGCCCTCGCGACATCGACGAAATCGTTGAACGTGTTCGCGCGCTTCTCGAGCTTGCCGTCCAGATACCATTGCTGGCCCAGATCATCGCCGCCGCGGATATGCGCAATCGCATAGGCGAACCCGCGATCGAGCAGGCTCATGCGGCCCGTCGAGAAGCCCGGCGGGATCGCATAGCCGTACGCGCCATACGCATAGAGGAACAACGGCGCCGACCCATCGCGCACGAACCCCGCCGGATACACGATCGAAACCGGGATCTCCGTCCCGTCCCGCGCAACGATCTTCAGCCGCTCGGTCGCGTATTTCGCCGCGTCATAGCCGCTCGGGATTTCCTGCACCTTGAGCATCGTCCGCTCACCGGTATCGACGTCGTAATCATACACAGTGCCAGGCGTGACCATCGACTCATACCCGAGCCGCAGCACCGTCATGTCGTACTCGGGATTGTCCCCCAGCCCTGCGACATAGCTCGCCTCGGGAAAGTCGATCCGCTTGCCCTCGGTCGGCGTCTCGTACCGGTGGATCGTGATCTGATCGAGCCCGTCCTCGCGCCCGTCGACGACGAAGAAGTCCTGATAGCACTCCACCCCGGTCATGTAGAACGTCGGGCTCGCCGGAATCAGCTCGCTCCACGCATCCGGCTCCTCGACCAGCGCGGTGCAAAGCCGGAAATTCGGATCGACGTCGTTGGTATGGATGAACAGCGTCCCGTCATGCTCGTCCACATCATATTCGCGGCCCACCTTCCGCGCCGAAACGAGGATCGGCACCGCCAGAGGCTCGTGCGCAGGCAGCAGGTACAGCTCGCTCGTCACATGGTCGCTGGTCGCAATCACGATCCACTTGCGCGAGCTCGTCTCGCCGACGCCGACGCGAAAGCCCTCGTCCTCCTCGTGGAACAGCACGACGTCCTCGGAGATCGGCGTCCCCAGCCGGTGGAACCGCGCATTGTCCGTCCGCCACTGCTCGTTCGCCAGCCCGTACAGGAAGCCCGCATCGTCCGCGGTCCAGACGATCTCGCTGAGCATCCCCGGGATCACGTCGGGCAGGTGCTCGCCGGTATCCAGATCCTTGACCCGAACCTCGAACCGCTCGCTCCCATTGTCGTCGATCGCATAGGCGAGATAGCGCCCGTCATTGCTGACCGAGAACGCGCCGAGCCGGAAATACTCGTGCCCCTCCGCCAGCGCCGGCTCGTCGAGCAACAGCTCGTCGTCACCGCCCGCAACGGGCTTCCGCCACCATTTCTTGTACTGCCCGCCGGTCTCGTACGCGGTCCAGTAGAACCAGTCGCCATCCTTCTGCGGCACCGAGGATTCGTCCTCCTTGATGCGCGCCTTCATCTCTTCGTAGATCGTGTCGACCAGCGCGGTATGCGGCGCCATCTGCTCTTCGAAATACGCGTTCTCGGCGGCGAGATACGCGAGGACGTCGGCGTCATCGACTTCCGGATAGTTCGGATCCTTCAGCCACGCATAGGGATCCTCGATCGTCACGCCATGCGTGGTGAAGCTGTGCGGCCGCTGTTCGGCGATGGGGGGCGTGGTCATGCCGGTGTGTTAGCCGTGCGGGGGGAGGATGCCAAACGCTGTGGTATTGGCAAGAACCGATCCCCGCCGCAACCACCACCCCGGCGAAGGCCGGGGCCCAATTGAAAAGGTCGCAGTAACGGCGCGCAATCCCTCGTTACCATCGTCCCCCAATTGGGCCCCGGCCTTCGCCGGGGGGCGGCTGGTCCTGCGAACCTGCACCAAGCTTGCTTCCCCGCAAAGGCGGGGACGCAGACTGGGCTCCCGCCTTCGCGGGAGAACAAGGGGGGCGGTGAAATCGATTTGCTAGTCTAGCGAATGTGCGTCCGGCGAGGTGTCGCCCCTCGCCGCTGTCCTACAAACCGCGTTTCTGCCACAACGCCCGGCATGACCCGGCAAACCCCGCTGCAATACCAACGGGACGCGCATCGCAACCTCGCCAGACTGTGAACTTTGTGAACTTCGGCCCCAACGAGAGACCCAAGACATGCCCCCGCTGACCGACCGCCTCACCGCCCTCCGCACCCAACTCGCCGCGCAAAACCTCGACGGCTTCGTCATCCCTCTCACCGACGAGCACATGAGTGAATATGTCGGCGGCTATGCACAGCGCCTCGGCTGGCTCACCGGGTTCGGCGGATCAGCGGGCACGGCGGTCGTGCTGGCCGACCGTGCCGCGATCTTTACCGACGGGCGCTACACGATCCAGGTCCGCGAGCAGGTCGATGGTGCGCAGTGGGACTATGAGCCCGTGCCGCAGACCAGCCCCGCCGCGTGGCTTGGCAAATACGCTCCCGAAGGCGGTCGGATCGGTTACGACCCATGGCTGCACACCGGCACCTGGGTCGCCGACGCCACCACCGCCCTTGCAGACCGTGGCGCGACGCTGGTTGCGGTCGACGTCAACCCGATCGATGCGATCTGGACCGATCGCCCCGTCCCCTCACCTGCCAAGCTGACCGTACAGCCAGACGAGTTCACCGGTGCCTCGTCCGCCGAGAAGCGCGCGAAGATCGCCGACTGGCTGTCCGAGCAGGGTGCCGATGCAGTCATCCTGTCCGCGCTTGATTCGATCGCTTGGGCGCTCAACGTCCGCGGCGGCGATGTCGATCACACGCCCGTGGCGCTCTCCTACGCGATCGTCGGCGCGGACGGCACGACCGACCTGTTCGTCGCGCCCGACAAGCTCGACGACGCGGTCCGCCAGCATTTAGGCAACGCGGTCCGCCTTCATGATCGCACCGCGTTCGCCGCTGCGCTGGGCACCTATGCCGGCAAGCGCGTCGCTGCCGACCCAGAACGCGCGGTCGCGGCAATTACGCAAGCGCTCCAGGCCGGTGGCGCGAAGATCCTGCCGCTGCGCGATCCCGTCGTGCTCGCCAAGGCGATCAAGAACCCGGTCGAGATAAGCGGCCACCGGGCTGCCTCGGCCCGCGACGGTGCTGCGCTCGCGCGCTTCCTGCGCTGGGTCGAGAGCGAGTGCGTGAAGGGCGGCCAAACCGAACTCAGCGCCGCCGCCAAGCTGCTCGCCTTCCGCGAACAGACCGGCCTGCTGAAGGACACCTCGTTCGACACCATTTCGGCGACCGGCCCGCATGGCGCGAGTCCGCATTACCACGTCACCGAGGAGTCGAGCGCACCGATCGAACCCGGCCAACTCTATTTGATCGACTCCGGCGGCCAATATGCGGACGGCACCACCGACGTGACGCGCGTGATGCCGATCGGCGAACCGACCGAAGAGATGCGCGACCGCTTCACGCGTGTCCTCAAGGGCCATATCGGCATCGCCACTGCGGTCTTCCCCGACGGCACGATGGGCGGCCAGATCGATGCGTTCGCACGCCGTCCGCTGTGGGAAGCCGGCCTCGATTTCGCGCACGGCACCGGCCATGGGATCGGCGCCTATTTGGCGGTGCACGAGGGTCCACAGCGGATCGCCTCGCCTAATTATCCCGGCGGCGCGGCGATGGAGCCCCTGCGCGCCGGCATGATGCTGTCGAACGAGCCCGGCTATTACAAGGCGGGCGAATACGGCATCCGGATCGAGAACCTGATCCTGATCGAGCCGCGTGCCATCCCAGGCGCCGACCGCGAGATGCTGGGCTTCGAGACGCTCACCTTCTGCCCGATCGAGCGCACGCTGATCGAGCCGGCGTTGCTGACAACCGAAGAGCGCCAATGGGTCGACGACTATCATGCACAGGTGCTGGCCGTCCTGACCCCGGAAATGACCGACGCGGCGGATCGCGCCTGGCTCACCGCCAAATGCGCACCATTGTCTTAAGGGCGGTCAGCTAGAGGAATCATCCTTGGTCGCAGGCGCAGCCCCGACGGCGCGCGCCTGCGCCTTCCTGCGCCGCAGGTTCTCGCGCAGCGCGGCGGCCATGCGCTCGGCCTTCTCCGCCGCCTTTCGATCCCGATCATCCATAAATATGCCCTACATTGCGGCGCGGTGCCTTGACAATCATCCCGCCCTCGTCTCTTAGCCCCACTCCGCCGGCAGCGATGCCGACGAGTGCTGCCGTAGCTCAGTGGTAGAGCGCATCCTTGGTAAGGCTGAGGTCGTGAGTTCAATCCTCACCGGCAGCACCATTTTCTTCCTGTATGTCACCGTGACGACCATCCCCTGCGGGGACACCGACTTCCGTCGGGGTCCGTATTGACGCTTCCGCGAACGTTCTAGAGCCCGAGTTCGGCCATCGTCACAACGCGGTGTTCACGGGCGCTGATCTCGGCGGCGGTGCCGATCGCGACGGCACGCAGGCCATCTTCCGCAGTGACCTGGACCGGCCCCTCCCCGCGGACCGCTGCGGCGAACGCAGCGTGCTGGTAGTAGGTCGCGCCTTCGTGCGAGCCGGCGGCCTTGGCGGCGGGATCGACGGCGACGTGGGCACGCTCGACCTGCTTCGGATTGAGGAAGCCGACACGCGGGGAATAGACCAGTTCGCCCGCGGGGATCAGCACGTCGAGGCGGGCGGCGTCGCCGGTGGCGGACATTTCCTCCTGGTTCTCGGCACCGTCGGCGAACATGCTGAGGTCGAGCATTGCGCGCACGCCGTTGGCGAAGTCGACGGTCGTGAAACTGTTGTCGATGATGTCGGGCCGCTGGCCGTCATAGCGTTCGTCGAGATGGTTCACGTCCATCGCGCCCGAGCAATACACGCGGACCGCTTCCGAGCCGACGATCAATCGCATCAGGTCGAAGAAATGGCAGCATTTCTCGACCATCGTGCCGCCGGTGTTGGCGGAGAAGCGGTTCCAGTCGCCGACCTTGGGGAGGAACGGGAAGCGGTGTTCGCGGATCGAGAGCATCTGGAGCCGGCCGACGCGGCCTGCGCGCACCTGTTCGATGAACGCGGCGGCGGGGGGCATGAAGCGGTATTCCATGCCGGTCCAGAACGGCTTCGCATGAGCAGCAGCGCGCTCGACGATCCAGCGCGCGTCCTCGATCGTCGTCGCCAACGGCTTCTCGCAGAGGATCGCGGCGTCCATGGCGAACAGTCGTTCGAGCACGTCGCGGTGCGTGTTGTTGGGCGAGGCGATGACGATCGCGTCGACATCGGCACCCTTCGCGAACGCCTCGACCGAGTCGAACCGCGCGACATTGGCGGCACGGTCGCCGAGCTCATCGCCCAGTGCATCTGTGGCCCAGTCGATCGAAGTCGCGACCGGATCGGCGATCGCGACGATCTCGGCGCCCGGCAGGATCGCCAAGTTGCGAAGGTGTTCGACGCCCATCATGCCCGTTCCGACGACGCCGTATCTGATCGTGGCTACCAAGCGGTCATTCCCTATGCCATGGCCGCCTGCATGACGACGATCCGCCTTTCCAACGACCTCCGCCCGCTCGGCAAGAGCGAAATCCTTGTTTCGCCGATAGCCTGGGGCATGTGGCGGCTGGCCGGAGAGATCGCCCCGGTCCACGCCATGATCGAGGCAGCCTTGGCGGCGGGGATCAACTTCTTCGACACCGCCGACATCTATGGCTGCGACGTGCCCGCCGGGTTCGGCTCGGCGGAGGAACTCTTCGGGCGTGCGCTGGCCGAAGACCGGTCATTGCGTGCGAAGATGGTGATCGCGACCAAGGCGGGCATCCGTCCCGGCATCCCGTATAATTCGAGCGCGACGTATCTTGCCGAGGCGCTCGACGCGTCGCTGACGCGGATCGGCGTCGAACAGGTCGACCTGTACCAGATCCACCGCCGCGACTTCCTGACGCATCCGCAGGAGGTGGGCGAGACGCTGACCCGGATGGTCGAGGCGGGCAAGATCCGCAGCATCGGCGTGTCGAACTACAGCGTGGACGAGTTCGACGCGTTGCAGGCTTTCCTAAGCCAGCCGATCGTCAGCACGCAGCCTGAGTTCTCCCCGCTGCAGACCGCGCCGCTGTTCGACGGGACGCTCGACCAGGCGATGCGGCTCGATGTCGCAGTGATGGCGTGGTCGCCGCTCGGCGGCGGGCGGCTGGCACAGGGCGATCATCCGGCGGCCAAGCTGCTGGCCGAGCATGGCGCGCGCTACGGCGTCGATGCGGCAACCGCGACGCTGGCGTGGATCATGGCGCATCCGGCGCGGATCATTCCGATCGTCGGGTCGCAGACTCCGGCGCGGATCGCCTCGTCGGCGGACGCGTACAAGGTCGAGTGGACGCGGGCCGAATGGTATGCAGTGCTGCAGGCCGGGATGGGCGAGAATTTGCCATGACGGATTTGCCTCCTTGCGAGATCAGCTGGTTCTCCGCGCTGTGTGACGACGATTACGAGTTTCTCGGCGTGCCCGACGAGGCTCTGAAGTCGAGCTGGGAGCATTGCCGCGACATCGTGATGCAGGCCGAGACCGCGGGCTACGACAACATCCTGCTGCCGTCGGGCTATGCGCTGGGGATCGACACGACCGCGTTCGCCGCGGGGATCGCGCCGATGCTCAAGCGGTTGCGGCTGCTGATGGCGGTGCGGATCGGCGAGAGCTGGCCGCCGCAGCTCGCGCGCCAGATCGCGACGATCGACCGGATGCTCGGCGGGCGCCTGGCGATCAACATCATCTCGAGCGACCTGCCGGGCGAGAAGCTGGAGAGCGCGCCGCGGTATGCGCGCACCGTCGAGGCGATGCACATCCTGCGGACGTTGCTCGACGGCAAGCCGCTCGATCATGACGGCGAGTTCTGGAAGCTGAAGGTCGATCCGCCGCGCGTGACGACGGTGTCGGGGGCGTGTCCGGCGCTGTATTTCGGGGGGCTTTCGGAGGCGGCGCGTGATGCGGCGGCGACCAATGCCGACGTGTACCTGATGTGGCCGGATACGATGGACGCCGTGCGGGCGATTGTTGCGGATTTGCGGTCGCGGGCGGCAAATTACGGGCGGACGTTGCGGTTCGGCTACCGCGTCCACGTCGTGGTGCGCGAGACCGAGGCCGAAGCACGCGCCGCCGCCGACCGGCTGTTGTCGAAGCTCGATGATGCCGAGGGGCGGGCTATCCGAGAGCGGTCTTTGGATTCGCAATCGGCGGGCGTGCGGCGTCAGGCCGAGCTGCGTGAAGGATCGGACGACGGCTATGCGGAGGCGAACCTGTGGACGGGCATCGGGCGGGCTCGGTCTGGATGCGGGGCGGCGATCGTTGGCGATCCGGACCAGGTTTTGGCTAAGCTGAACGCGTATCGGGCGGAAGGGATCGATGCGTTCATTCTCTCCGGGTATCCGCATGCGGCCGAGGCAGATTTGTTTGCGCGGCATGTGTTGCCGCGGATCGCGCATGGGCCTTTGGTTATTTAACGCCTCACTCAACTTCAGGCACCACCCCGGCGGAGGCCGGGGCCCAGTTGGAAAGGTCGCAGTAACGAAGGACTGCGCCCAGTTGGCACCGTCCCCCAATTGGGCCCCGGCCTTCGCCGGGGTGGTGTGGGGTCGGCGACGGCCCTCCCCCTCCCCTCCTTGTTCTCCCGCGAAGGCGGGAGCCCAGTCTGGGTCCCCGCCTTCGCGGGGAAACAAGCATGCTCGAAGGAGATGGCCGCCAAGCCAATCCGGAGTGAGCCCCTCCCCCTGCAACCAAATAACCGGCTCAGCGAAGAGAAACTGGCTGGCCACCGCGTGCCTCTCGTCCATGCTAGGCTCGTATGACAAAGCCTACCAAGACCGTCGCGCAACTCGGCGCCCGCGCCCGCGCGCTGCTGTTCGCGCTCGTCGTCACCGCGGGTATCCTCAACCTCGTCGACCGCCAGATCATCTCCGTCCTGAAGCCGATCATCGCCACTGACCTCGGCTGGAGCGACGATGATTACGGGACGCTCGCCGCATGGTTCCAGGGCGGCGCGGCGTTCGCATTCCTGTTCACCGGGTGGATCGTCGACAAGCTCGGCGTCAAATGGGCGAACCCGATCGGCGTTGCGGCGTGGAGCATTGCGGCGATGGCGCATGGCTGGGCACGGTCGATGACCGAGTTCGTGATGATCCGCGTCAGCCTCGGCGCGACCGAGGCGATGGGGACGCCGACCGGGATCAAGACGATCGCGTCCGTGCTGCCCAAGAACTGGCGATCGAGCGGGTTCGGCGCGACCAACGCCGCCAACAGCATCGGCGCGATCCTGGCGCCGCTGGCAATCCCCGGCGTCGCGCTGCTGGTCGGGTGGCGCGGGACGTTCGTCGCGGCGGGCGCGCTCGGGCTTGTCTGGGCCGCGGTATGGCTGATCGCGACGCGCCGCGTGACCTTCTCCCCGCCAAGTCCGGTCGAGACAGACGCCGCGCCTCCGACCGATTACGGACCGATCCTCCGCAACCGCCAGACCTGGGCGGTTGCCGGTGCGAAAATCCTGTCCGACGCAACCTGGTGGCTGCTGTTGTTCTGGCTCCCCGACTTCTTCCACCGGCAATACGGCCTGACCGGCGTCGCGCTCGGCGTCCCGCTCGCGATTGCCTATGGTGGCGCGGCGGTCGGGTCGCTGCTTGGCGGCGGGATTTCGACGCGGTTGCTGAGCCTCGGCTACAGCATCAACGCGGTTCGGAAAGGCATATTGCTGGTCGCCGCGCTCTGCGTGCTGCCGATCCCGCTGGTGCTCTACGCGGGCAACTACGCGGTCACGATCGGGCTCATGGCACTGACGCTCGCCGCACATCAGGCATTCTCGACCAATCTCTTCGCGCTGATCGCGGACGTCGTGCCACAGGACAAGCTCGGTCGCGTGACCGCGTTCGGATCGTTCAGCGGCAATGTCGGGGGGATGGTGATCGCCAAGGTCGCGGGGCTCGTGCTCACCGCGGGCCTCGGCTATCTCCCGCTGTTCGTCTTCGCGAGCGTCTCGTACCTGCTCGCGGTCGGCTGGATTCAACTGCTGCTGCCGGTGCTGCGGCCAGTCGAGCATCGCTAAAGCTGACACGAAGCGGCGCAATGCCGTTCTTTATACCCATCGTCAGAATGGGAATTAAAAGACGCTATCATTTCGGGAGGGAAACCATGCTCTATCCACGCACCCAGCGCAGTCTCGCGCTACTCGCCGGCACCGCCATGGCCGCACTCGCCATGCCGGCCTTTGCGCAGGAAGCGCCCGCACCCGCTACGCTCGCACCCGTCCCCACCCCCGCCCCGGTTGCGCAGAGCGACGAGGTGATCGTCACCGCGCGCTACCGCAACGAGACGCTCCAATCGGTGCCGATCGCGATCACCGCAGTCAGCGGTCAGTCGCTCGCCGAGCGCCAGTTGAACACGGTCGAGAACATCGCCGCGACGATCCCCTCGGTCGGCTTCCGCAGCGGCGCATCGAACAAGGATCGCACGATCTTCATCCGCGGCGTCGGCACGATCACGACCTCGCCCGGCGTCGAGCCATCGGTGTCGACCGTGCTCGACGGCGTCGTCCTCACCCGCCCCGGCCAGTCGACGCTCGACCTCGGTGAGGTCGAGCGGATCGAGGTGTTGCGCGGGCCGCAGGGCACGTTGTTCGGCAAGAACGCCTCGGCGGGCGTGGTCAACATCGTCACCCGCAACCCGACCGACGAGTTCCGCGCGTTCGGCGAGGCCGGCATCACCTCCGACGAGGAATACCGGATCAAGGCCGGCATCTCTGGCGCGCTCGTCCCCGGCAAGGTGCAAGCCCTGATCGGCGGGCTGTACGACGACTATAAGGGCAACGTCCGCAACGTCGCGCAAGGGAAAGACGTCAATGGCTACCGGCGCTATGGCGCACGCGGCAAGCTGGTCGTCACGCCGTCGGACGACCTGAAGTTCACGATCATCGGCGACTATCTCAACTCGCACGATACGACGCCGACCAGCGTCTATGCGGCGACCAGCCGCACCGCGCATCCGACCGGTGTCGTCACCAATTCGCCCGACCTCGCCGCCGCGCTGGGGGCAAGCGGGATCGTCGCCGGACCGAGCAATCGCCGGACCAACAACAATTCGATCACCGACGTGAAGGACGAGAATTACGGCGGGTCGTTCACCGGCGAACTCGCGCTTGGCGACTACCACATCACCTCGATCACCGGCTGGCGGCAATGGCTCAACAACCAGCGCCAGGATTACGACAGCGTCGCCGCGCTCTCGACCGCGTTCCCGTCGGGGCAGGATGCAGGTAGCGTCAATACCAAGCAATTCTCCGAGGAACTGCGGCTGACGTCGCCCAAGGGCGGGCTGATCGATTACGTCGTCGGCGCCTATTACCTGCACGCGACGACCGACGAGCAGTATCAGCGCACGCTGACGTCGCTCGCGGCCGGCGGCGCGCAAACGACGACCACGGGCGTTGCAAACTACGGCATCACCAACGACAATTACGCGCTGTTCGGTGAGGCCAACGTCAATTTCACGCCGAAATTCCGCGGTATCGCCGGCTATCGCTCGACGTGGGACAGCCTGGATTTCTATCACGTCCGCACCTCGACCGCGGATCCGCTCAACACCGGCGCGGCGGCGCTCGATCGGCCCGGCGTTCGCGCCTATCACAACGCGACCGGCGGGATCGACAAGCGCGGCGACAGCTATCGCCTCGGGCTGCAATATGATCTTGGCGAGCACGCGCAGACCTATTTCACCTATTCGCACGGCTATAAGGGCCCGGCGTACAACGTGTATTTCAACATGCGCTCGCTCAACGCGACGACACCGCTCGACGAAGTGCCGCTGCGCCCGGAGACGTCCAATTCGTACGAGGTCGGGCTGAAGGGCAGCACAGCGAACCGTGCGCTAAGCTATAGCCTCGCCGCGTTCACGACCAATTTCGACGGCTATCAGGCGAGCTTCAACGACGTCGTCGCGGGCGCGCAGGTCAGCCGGCTGATCAACGCCGGATCAGTGCGTTCGCGGGGGGTCGAGGCGGACGTGACGCTGCGCCCGACCAAGGGCCTGACGCTCGATATCTCCGCCGCCTATACCGACGCGACGGTGCGCAATTTCCTGTGCCCGACCGGCGCGCCGACGAGCTGCAACATCAACGGCCAGCCGCTCCCCTATGCGCCGAAGATCAAGTTGTACGAGAATGCAGCGTATAAGTTCGGGCTGACCGATACGCTGGCGCTGGAACTCCAGACCGACGTCACGTTCAGCAGCAAGGTGCAATATTCGCTCGCAGAGACGCCGAGCACGATCCAGCCGTCCTACGCGATCTGGAACGCGAGCGTCGCGGTGCTGAGCGATACGTCCGGCTGGCAGCTGCGCGCGTATGTGAAGAACCTGACGAACACGTCCTATTCGTCGTTCCTCACCGCGGGCACGTTTGCGGGCACGGTGCGGTTCGTGCCGCGCGACGACAAGCGCTATGCCGGGTTGTTGCTCCGCAAGGACTTCTGACCGAGCCTCGATTCTCCCCCCTGCTGATGCGTTGAGGCTGGATCGCCCCCTTCAGTAGACAAGCCGCTGTAATTGCGGCGCCATGCGGTACGCGCGTTCTTCCTATCGAACGCGTTTTACCACATGGTGCCTGCATGCCGACGATACCCGCCGTCTCGACGATCGCCCAGACGATCCAGCTTTCGCTAGCGCCCGTGTTCATGCTGGCGGGTATCGGCCAGTTGCTGAACGTGCTGGCCGGCCGCCTGTCGCGAGTGATCGACCGCGCGCGCAAGCTGGAGCATCTTCACGCGAGCAGCACCGGGCCGGAGCATGTCCGTTTCGTCTGGGAACTGCGCCTGCTCGACCGTCGGATGACGATCATCAACGCCGCGCTGTTCCTCGCGGTCTCCAGCGCGATCATGACGTGTATCCTGATCGCGTTGCTGTTCATCGCCGAACTCGCCAAGCTGCACTTCGGGACCTACGTCGCGGTGTGCTTCATCCTGGCGATGATCCTGCTGATCGCGGCGCTGATCTCGTTCATCTTCGAGGTGCGGATTTCGCTCCGCGCATTTCGTATCCGCCCCGAATTGCTGAGGCCCTTGCCATGACCGGCTCGATCGAGAAGCGCCTGTTGCAGGCCGTGATTGCGGTGGCGTGCCTGTTGCCGCTGATCGTCGGCGGCCAGGGTATCCTGCACGGCCCTGCGCCCTTCGGGCATCTGGCCGACGTGCCGAGGGATCTCGACAGCCATTTCCGGTATATCTCGGGGATATTCTTCGCGACCGGGCTCGGGTTCGTGAGTTGCATTCCGAATATCGAGCGCAAGGGGCCGCGGTTCCGGCTGCTCGGTGGGCTGATCTTCGTCGGGGGCGTGTCGCGGCTGATATCGCTGATCGCGGTCGGCGTGCCGTCGCAGGGTCATGTGCTCGGGCTGGGCATGGAGACGATCGTCGTGCCGTTGCTGATGCTGTGGCAATGGAATTTCGCAAGGCGGACCGCCGCATCTCACGCTTGATCTGAACGATGATCGCCAGCGTGCGTTTGGGGCCCGACACGTAAGCTCATGCAGACAGGAACGCCGTGACGAGATTATTGAAGATCGTCGGCGGTGCGATCCTGTTGCTGGCCGTGATCGGTGCGCTGATCGTGACGATCGTGCCGCAATTCCTCGACCGGATCTATTATCGCGGGTCCGTTTCGCGCCATTTCGACGGTGCGCGGTTCTTCAATCCCGACGGTGACGCGGATACCAAGCAGATCCAGCCCAAGGGCAGCGGCGGTGGCCGGGCGAGCTTCTTCTGGAAGTATTTCACCGGCAGCGATGGCCGGCCTGCGTGGCCGAAGTCGGTCGCGGTGAACCGGGTCGCGCCGCCTGCCCGCGTCGAGGGCGAGCGGATGGTCGTGACGTGGGTCGGCCATGCCAGCGTACTGATCCAGACGCAGGGTCTTAACATCCTCACCGATCCGGTCTGGGCGGAGAAGGCGGGGCCGCTGGGGACGGGGCCGCGCCGTGTCGCCGAGCCGGGGATCGCGTTCGATGCGCTGCCGAGGATCGACCTCGTGCTGGTCAGCCACAATCACTACGATCATCTCGACAAGGCGACGCTGAAACGACTTTGGGAGCGCGATCGGCCGCGGATCGTCACCAGCTTGGGCAACGACAGCGTGATCGGCCAGACCGGCGCGGCAGCGACCGCGCTCGACTGGGGACAGCGGCTGGCGATCAAGCCGGGCGTCGCGGTCACCGTGACCCGCAACCATCATTGGGGCAGCCGCTGGTTCACCGATCGCAACCGCGCTTTGTGGTCGAGCTTCGTCGTGACGCTGCCGGGTGGGAATGTGTTCTTTGCGGGCGATACCGGGATGGGCGACGGGCGGTGGCCGGTCGAGGCCGCTGCCCTCGGGCCGATCCGGTTGGCGCTGATCCCGATTGGTGCGTTCCGGTTCGTCGATGGGCAGATGGAGTCGGGAAGCCATATCGGGCCGGTCGATGCGGTCGAGGTCTATCGTCGTCTGAGCGCGGCGCACGCGATCCCGATCCACTGGGGGACGTTCCGGCTGTCGTTCGAGGGGTATGATACGCCGCCGAAACTGCTGGCGGCGGCGATGCGGTGTACAGGGGAGACGGGATTCGAGCCCGTGGCGATCGGGCGGCCAACGGAGATTGCTAGGTATGTGAAGCCGGCGGCGGTTAAGGCGATGCCGCGGGAGGCGTTGTTGCGGTGCCTCGATACGCCGCAGGTTCGCGCATTGCGCTAAATTGTCCGTCACTCCGGAGAAGTTCGGCGGCTATCCCCTTTGACCGAGTAAACCTGTTTCCCCGCGAAGGCGGGGACCCAGACTGGGCTCCCGCCTTCACGGGAGAACAACGAGAGAGAAGCGTAACGCCGGCTTCACATCCAACCACCCCGGCGAAGGCCGGGGCCCAATTGGGGAAGGCTGCTAACGGTGGACAGCCCCTCGTTACTGCCACCTTTCCAATTGGCCCCGGCCTTCGCCGGGGTGGTATTTCCCTCAATCGCGCCCGCACCTCACCCCATCTTGAACACGCAGAGCTTGTTGCCGTCCGGATCGCGGAAATATGCGCCGTAGAAGCCCATCTCCTCAGGCCCGCGCGTGCCGGCAGCGCCTTCGTCCGCTGCACCCAGTTCGATCGCCTTGGCGTAGACCTGATCGACTTGCTCGCGCGAATCCGCCGCCAACGCGACCATCGTGCCGTTGCCCGCGGTCGCGGCCGCGCCGTCATAGGGCTTGCCGATCACGAGCATCGGCTTGTCGGGGCCCGCGCCGTAGAAGGTCAACTGGCGGGCATCGGGCATCTGCATGAGACGCTTGCCGCCGACCGTTGCGAACAGCGCGTCGTAGAAGGTCAGCGCGGTATCAATGTCGTTGGTGCCGAGCGTCGCGTAACCGATCATGGGTCTCTCCTATTTTGGTGGAGAGGCCTATCGACGGGTTGCGCGGTGGAGACAATCCATCCGCATGCTGCCATCCGCCCAAACCGTCATCCTGGACTTGATCCAGGATCCAGAGCCACGATCGAAACCGCATGGGGCTCTGGATCCTGACTTTCGTCAGGATGACGGGGCGTCAGCCGACGAAGGCGCGCTCGATCACGAACGTGCCCGGCTTCGAATTCGCGCCCTCCTCGAAGCCCTGCGCCTCAAGCATCACCGCGAATTCCTTGATCATCTCGGTCGAGCCGCACAACATCGCGCGGTCGGTCTCGGGGTTAAGCTTCTGCTCGCCGCGGACAGGGTGGCCGAACAGCGACGCATCCTCGATCAGCGCACCGATCCGCCGCGTGGTGCGGAACGGCTCGCGCGTCACGGTCGGGATGTAGTGGAACTGCGTCTGCGCCTCGTCGGCGATCAGCGGGTCCTCCGCGAGCAGCCCGACCATCTCGTCGTGATAGGCAAGATCGCTCACGCGGCGCACGCTGTGCACGACGATCACCTGCTCATACGCGGCATAGACGTCTGGATCGCGCATCAGGCTGAGGAACGGCGCGAGGCCGGTGCCGGTCGAGAACATGAACAGGCGCTTCCCCGGCAGCAACGCGTCGAGCACCAGCGTGCCGGTCGGCTTCTTGCCGAGATACACTTCGTCGCCAGGCTGGATCAGCTGGAGCTTCGAGGTCAGCGGGCCGTCCTCGACCTTGATCGACAGGAACTCGAGCTCTTCCGAATAATGCGGGGACGCGATCGAATAGGCGCGCATGATCGGCTTGCCGCCTTCCTGCGGAAGACCGATCATCACGAACTCGCCCGAGCGGAAGCGGAAAGTCGAGGGCCGCTCGATCGCGAAGCTGAACAGATGTTCGTTCCAGTGACGCACCCACAGCACCTTGGCGTTGAGGAACGCAGGGGTCTCGGGGATCAGCGCAGGCGCGCGGGTTGCTTCGACGGTCGGGGCGGTCATGCGTCTATTCCTTGGCCTACGCGCGGGCGCTGGCGGATCGATGGCTTGCGAAACGGTCGCATTATGGGCGCGAGCCGGACGGGTCAACAACAGCTAAACTTGGCATCGCCCAAACAGGTCCCGTGGCCGTTGCCGACTCACCGTATGTTCCCCATATTCCCCCTCGATGGCCATTCAGATTCGCACCAGCCTCGCCGAGCCCGAAACCGGCGAAAGCTTCGTCCCGCACCGCCCGACCGCGCGCCCCGACAAAGTCGAGGGCGGCAAGCGGTTCAACCTCGTCAGCGAGTACGAACCCGCGGGCGACCAGCCCACCGCGATCGCCGAACTCGTCTCGGCGATCGGCGACGGCGAGAAGGACCAGGTGCTGCTCGGCGTGACCGGCTCGGGCAAGACCTTCACGATGGCCAGCGTCATCAACCGCGTCCAGCGCCCCGCGCTGATCCTCGCGCCGAACAAGATCCTGGCCGCACAGCTCTACGGCGAGATGAAGTCGTTCTTCCCCGACAACGCGGTCGAATATTTCGTCAGCTATTACGATTATTACCAGCCCGAGGCGTATGTCGCGCGCTCCGACACGTACATCGAGAAGGAGTCGTCGACCAACGAGTCGATCGACCGGATGCGGCATTCGGCCACCCGCGCGCTGCTCGAACGCGACGACGTCATCATCGTCGCGTCGGTGTCGTGTCTGTACGGCATCGGCTCGGTCGAGACCTATTCGGCGATGATCTTCGACCTCAAGAAGGGTACGACGGTCGATCAGCGCGAGATCGTGCGGAAACTCGTCGCGCTCCAATACAAGCGCAACGACGCGGCGTTCCAGCGCGGCAATTTCCGCGTGAAGGGCGATACGCTCGAGATCTTCCCGTCGCATTACGAGGACAGCGCGTGGCGCATCTCGTTCTTCGGCGACGATATCGAGGAGATCATCGAGTTCGATCCGCTGACCGGCAAGAAGGTCGCGTCGCTGAACTCGGTGCGCGTGTACGCGAACTCGCATTACGTGACACCCGGCCCGACGCTCAAGCAGGCGGGCGAGGCGATCAAGCACGAGTTGGCGGAGCGGCTGAAGGAATTGGTGCTGGAGGGCAAGCTGCTGGAAGCACAGCGGCTTGAGCAGCGGACGAACTTTGATCTGGAGATGATCGCCGCGACCGGATCCTGCGCGGGGATCGAGAATTACTCGCGCTTCCTCACCGGCCGCATGCCAGGCGAGCCGCCGCCCACGCTGTTCGAATATCTCCCCGACAACGCGCTGCTGTTCGTCGACGAGAGCCATGTCACGATCGGCCAGATCAACGGCATGTCGCGCGGCGATCACCGTCGCAAACTGACGCTCGCGGAGTATGGCTTCCGCCTGCCGAGCGCGATCGACAACCGCCCGCTGCGCTTCAACGAATGGGACGCGATGCGGCCGCCGACGACCTATGTCTCGGCGACGCCGGGCAGCTGGGAGATGGAACAGACCGGTGGCGTGTTCGCCGAACAGGTCATCCGCCCGACCGGGCTGATCGATCCGCCGGTCGAGATCAAGCCGGTCGAGGAACAGGTCCAGGACCTGATCGTCGAGGTCGGCAAGACCACGGCGCTAGGGTACCGCACGCTCGTCACCACGCTGACCAAGCGGATGGCGGAGGACCTGACCGAGTATATGCACGAGGCGGGGATCAAGGTCCGCTACATGCACAGCGACGTCGAGACGCTGGAACGTATCGAGCTGATCCGCGACCTGCGGCTCGGCGTGTACGACGTGCTGATCGGCATCAACCTGCTGCGCGAGGGATTGGACATTCCCGAGTGCGGGCTCGTCGCGATTCTCGATGCGGACAAGGAGGGCTTCCTGCGCTCCGAGACATCGCTGATCCAGACGATCGGTCGGGCGGCGCGCAACGTCGACGGCCGTGTGATCCTGTACGCCGACCGCGTCACCGGATCGATGGAGCGCGCGATGAACGAGACGTCGCGTCGCCGCGAGAAGCAGGTCGCGTACAACACCGAACACGGCATCTCCCCGACGACGATCCGCCGCAACATCGGCGACATCATCGCGCACGTGGCGAGCCAGGATCAGGTGACGATCCCGATCGACGAGGACCGCCCGCACATGGTCGGCCACAACCTGCGCGCGTATATCGAGGATCTCGAGAAGCAGATGCGCAAGGCTGCGAGCGATCTCGAGTTCGAGACCGCCGGGCGCCTGCGCGACGAGATCCGTCAGTTGGAGAACGAGGAACTGGGTCTGCCGGTCGACCAGCAGAAAGCGCCGGTCATGGGGCGTTCGAACGAGGGCAAGCCGGGCACGCGAAAGACGCGGTACGGCAAGAGCCAGAAGATGCGCATGGGGGGATCG
The DNA here is from genome assembly GCF_059691795.1 of Sphingomonas sp. 320_CC. NCBI lineage: Bacteria > Pseudomonadati > Pseudomonadota > Alphaproteobacteria > Sphingomonadales > Sphingomonadaceae > Sphingomonas > Sphingomonas sp. 320_CC. The sequence continues at coordinate 261,577 of NZ_JCAWAE010000002.1, forward strand.
CGGTCGCGGTGATCGCGGACGTCACCGGTGCGGGCAACTCACCCGCACCGGTCGAAATGTCGCTTAGCCGACGACCAGATCTTCGCTGCTCGACCCGTAATAGCTCGCCACACGGTCGGCATAAGCCTGGTCGAAGACGGGTGCGTTGTTTGCCCAACTCGGGCCGCCTTCGAGGACGCGCTTGTCGATCGTGACGACGTAGAGGTCGCGGACGGCGTCGAACTGGAGGAGCGCAAACGGCAGCGGGTAGAAGCTCTTGCCCATGCCGAGGAAGCCGCCGAGGCTGAGTACGGCGTGGGTGACGCGGCCGGTGCCCTTGTGGACCATGAACGCGTGGACCGAGCCGACATTGTCGCCATCGCGGCTCTCGACCTTCATCGTGCCGGAGATGTTCGACTGGACGAGCAGCTGGGTGGGCGTCTGGGCGGCGGTATCGGACATGGACGTTCTCCTGATTTCTTCGGTCGCTGAACCGGTATCACCGTGCGGCGGTTCCCGGCTAGCGCGCTTCGTCGTACTTGAGCGACCGCCGGGCGTGCCGCATAGCGATGCGATGCGCACCCCGTCCCCTTCCCTCGTCGGCTTGCGATCGCTTGCCAGCCCCCGCGTCCTAGCGCGTCTTGCCGGTCTGGCGGCGCTCGCGTCGATCGCCGGCTGCGTCCCGCCGCCGCGGGCCGAAGCACCGCCGCCCCCGCCGCGCACGGTGACGCGGCCCCCCGCGCCGGCGCCGCGGCCGGTACCGATCGCCGCCGACTGGCGCGACTGGCCGTATTCGCCGGGAACGTGGGTGTATCGCCGCGATGCGCGCGGTTCGATCGCACTGTTCGGGCCGGCCAATGCCGATGCGTCGCTGACGTTGCGCTGCGATACGGCTGCGCGCCAGGTTTACCTGTCGCGCGCGGGGAGCACGGCGACGCCGCTGACGATCCGCACGTCGAGCGTGACGCGCGCGGTGTCGGTCCAGCCGACCGGAGGCACGCCGCCCTATGTCGCGGCCGCGCTGATGCCGAACGATTCGTTGCTGGAGGCGATGGGGTTCAGTCGCGGGCGGTTCGTCGTCCAGCAGCCCGGCCTGCCGCCGCTCGTCGTGCCCGCCTGGGCCGAGATCGAGCGCGTCACCGAAGATTGCCGCGGCTGATTTCCATAGAGTCACCGGCTAGCCGGCAGTCGCACAGGATTGCCCGAAAACTTCCGTAAAACAAGGCTTGTATCGCAGGCGCGGTCGGCACACATTGGCGTTGCGGTCAGGCTTGGCCGCGTTGTTTCAACAAGCGAAAGGAGGTGATCCGATGTCTCATGGTTCAGCAGTGAGTTCGGTTCGGTTCGTTCGGGGGACGCACCGCTAAGTCCGCCGGTCCGCGTGGGGAGTATCCTCTCCCAGTCAACACGTGGTCCATAGGATAGGCGGTACGCATGGTCCTCCGGGCTGGAGCTCTCCGGCCGCTGACCATGTCAGGAGGTTGTCGGGTCGTCGGGAGACGATCCGGCAGCCTCTTTTCGTTTGTGGGGTGTCGGGTTGGCGGTGGTGGTCGATCCAGGTGCAGTTTGCGACATGCGTGAGCTAACGATGTCCGGCGTCGTCTAACCCACCCTCGCTGCGTCTAGCTGACGATATTGGCGGGCGCGGGATTGCAGGCGCGGGCGAGTGGGTGCTCGCTTCCTCTCCCCACAGGTCATCTCATGTGTCCTGCTTTATGGTCGAGGATTAGGCAATTAAACGTGAATCAGGCCAACGCTGAAGCAGCCGAAGCGTCCGCAAGTTCATGCCCCGCTCCCGCCGTCATCCTGACGAAAGTCAGGATCCAGGGTCGCGAAGGGCTGCATTCGGTTACTCTGGAGCCTGATTTTCGTCAGGATGACGGGAAATAGGCAGGACCGAGTGGGCTGCTGATGCAGGCAGCTCGACCTGCTACGCGTGCGCGCGCCGCGCCCTTGGTCTGTAACTACCCCTACAGGAACGACTTCGCCCGATTGAGGACGATGCTGCACATCCGCGTCTTCACCTGCCCGCCGAGGTCGTCGAGCGAAAACGCCTGCCCGTTCGGCGCCTGCACTTCGCCGTCTTGTCCGGCGGCATAGCCCGGCGACGTCTGCACACCCTGTCGTCCCGTCAGTCGCTGGAGGATCGATTGCGCGCCGGTCGTCGGGGCTCTCGTGGTGCTGCCCGCTCGCGGTGCATTCCGCCCACCGGTCAGCGCGCCAAGCGCGCCGCCCTGCCCGAGCAGATTGTTCTTCAGGCAATACCCGAGCAGGCCAGCCGCGTTCCCGGCACCGATCGATCCGACGCTCGGCAACGCACCACCGAGCAGGCCACCGAGACCGCCAAGTCCACCCAGACCGCCAAGACCGTTTTGCGTCGACGCCGACTCGGGTGCGCTGGTTTGGGCCGATGCGGAGGTCGCGAGGGCGAAGGCTGCGACGAGGGCGATTGCGGTCTTGGGCATGATACGGAGCTCCGATAAGGTCGTGTTACCAACAGGACTGGCCGGGGTGCGTTCCGGGCTCCGCTTCGTTCAGCCGCCCGCGAAGAACGCGTCGACCGATCCGCGCTTAGCGCCCAACGCCGCCGCCACCCGTCGGCGAGCATCGTAATATACCAGCGCCGGCGCGGCCGGATCGATCTGTCGAAGGCTGGCGGCCTTCGCGTCCGTCAGGCTGCTCTCGCGCGCGACATGATCCGCATACCCCTCCTGCTGCCAGGTCGGGAGCATCGCACTGCGCACTTCGCCAAGATGGTTGGCGACCATGATGTGCGTCGTCTCGTGTGCGATCACGCCGGACAGCGTCCGGGTACCACTGATCGCACGACCGTTCGTCACGCGGTCGGCAGCGACGTCGCTGCGGTTGAAAACGATCGCCGAACTGAAGGGCCGGCGGAATGCAAAGGCGCCCGGCGACTGGATCGCTAGAAGCCGCCACCGCCAGCCACCGTCCGTCAGGAACAGCGACCGATCGAGCGGGCCGGTGTAGATCGGACTGGTGCGCAACAAGCCCTCGGCACGCGCGAGTTCGCTGCTGATCCGAGGGTCGATCGGACGCTCGGCATAGACGGTGACGGTGCCGATCCGCTGCTCATACGGAAACGCTAGCAACTGCGGCGCGTAGACGACCGCGACGGCAAGCAGAAGGAGGAAGCCCACGATCCACCGGACGGGGCCCTGCCCCCTTCTGCGTGCGCGGGTCGTCATGCCGGTGTGAGCAATCCCTCACGCGCGATCTTCTCGCGCCACACCAAAGGCGCGAGCTGGTGGACGTTCTCGCCGGCGGAATCGACTGCAACTGTCACCGGGAAGTCGCTGACCTCGAATTCGTAGATCGCTTCCATGCCGAGATCCGCGAAACCGACGACCTTCGATCCCTTGATCGCACGTGCGACCAGATACGCAGCCCCGCCGACCGCCATCAGATACGCGGACTTGGCCTCCGCGATCGCCTTGGTCGCATCGCCCCCGCGCTCCGCCTTGCCGACCATCGCCAGCAGGCCCTGGTCGAGCATCATCCGCGTGAACTTGTCCATTCGCGTGGCGGTGGTGGGACCGGCAGGTCCGACGACTTCCTCGCCGACCGGATCGACCGGGCCTACGTAATAGATCACGCGACCCTTGAAATCGACCGGCAGCGGCTCGCCCGCATCGAGCATGTCCTTGATCCGCTTGTGCGCCGCATCGCGCCCGGTCAGCATCTTGCCGTTGAGCAGCAGGCGGTCGCCATGCTTCCACGTCTGCACGACGTCGGGCGTCAGCGTGTCGAGATCGACCCGGATCGCGGCCTTGTCGGGCGTCCAGTTGACATCGGGCCATTCCTCCAGCTTCGGCGCTTCCAGATACACCGGGCCCGAGCCGTCGAGCACGAAATGCGCGTGGCGCGTGGCGGCGCAGTTGGGGATCATCGCCACCGGCTTCGACGCGGCGTGCGTCGGCCAGTCGAAGATCTTCACGTCAAGAATAGTCGAAAGTCCGCCCAGCCCCTGCGCGCCGATGCCGAGCGCGTTGACCTTGTCGTAGATCTCGATCCGCAGCGCCTCGATGTCGTTCTTCGGCCCGCGCGCCTTCAGTTGCGCCATGTCGATCGCGCCCATGAGCGACTGCTTGGCGAGGATCATCGACTTCTCGGCGGTGCCACCGATGCCGATCCCGAGCATGCCGGGCGGGCACCAGCCGGCGCCCATCTGCGGGATCATCTCGAGTACCCAGTCGACGATCGAGTCGGACGGGTTCATCATCTTGAACTTCGACTTGTTCTCGCTACCGCCGCCCTTCGCCGCGACGTCGATCGAGACGGTGTTGCCGGGCACCATCTCGACATGCATCACGCTCGGCGTGTTGTCCTTGGTGTTGCGGCGGGTGAAGGCGGGGTCGGCGAGGATTGACGCACGCAGCTTGTTCTCGGGGTTGAGATACGCCTTCCGAACGCCCTCATCGATCACTTCCTGTAGCGAGCGGGTCGACTCAAGGCGGCAATCCTGGCCCCATTTGACGAAGATCGTGACGATCCCGGTGTCCTGGCAGATCGGGCGATGACCCTCGGCGCACATCCGGCTGTTGGTCAGGATCTGCGCGATCGCATCCTTGGCGGCGGGCGATTGCTCGGCCTCGTACGCGACGCCCAGCGCGCGAATGTAATCCATCGGGTGGTAGTAGCTGATGAACTGGAGCGCGTCGGCGACGCTTTCGATCAGGTCGGCTTCGGTGATGACGGTCATGCAGCGCCTTTACGGATACAGGTTTGCAGGCGTCTTAGCGGCGATCGTGCGATTTTTGAAGACGGGGCCGTGCCGGTGATCGGGCTGCAAACGGCTGAAGGTTACGATAAGGTCACACCAACGTGCCCTCGCGTATCCGATGCCCCCCAAACGGAAAAGGCCGGGATGGCGTTGACGCCACCCCGACCTTTTCTAGTTATCTCAAAGCGTAAGTGCGATTACATCGGTGGCGTCAGGCCGTCCTTGCCAACGGCGACCGACTTGGCGCCCTTGGAGTCGGTCGCAACGATCGCGAACAGCTTCTGGCCCTTGGCGAGGACCGTGCGCTCGGCCGGCTCGAACCGGACGATCGGCGTGCCGACGGGAACGACGACCTGGGCCTTGCCGCCCTTGTACGAGATGCTCAGCTTGGTCTCGCCGGGCTTGCCTGCGCCGCCGGTAACGGTGCCGTTGGTCATGCCGCTCTGTTGCGCGACCGTGCCGTTCGTCATCGCGCTCTGGCCATCGACGGTGCCGTTGGTCATCGCGCTCTGCCCGTCGACGGTGCCGTTGGTCATTGCACTGGAGCCGCTCGTACCGCCGCCTGCAGCCGCGACCGCGCCGGGGACATCCCAGGGATAATGCCCCTCGCCGGTGCCGCGCATCGCCTCGGGGAAGATCACGAGTTCGACCGCGCGCAGCGCGTTGTCGGGACCGGTCGTCGCGGTGCCGATGAAGTCGCCGTCCTTGAGCGTCGACAGGTCGGACTTCACCACCCAGGCGAACTTGGTGTTGGCGTCGAGCGGTACGGTGGCCGACTTGCCGTCATAGGTCTGGACGGTCAGCGCGTCGGTGCCGATCGCGGTGATGACGCCGCGGACACGGTTGACCGCCGGGGTCGCGCTCGCGGTGGTGTTGCCCATGGCGATGTTCGCGGTCGAGGTGTTCGAGTCTGTTGAAGTCGTCTGACCACAGCCGCCAAGGACCGCGACCACGCCGCTCAGCAGCATCAGCTTTTTCGTCAACATCGCATCGGATCCTTCAGTTCTGCCGGCCTAGACGCCGACATGGTACCTGCGAACGGGTCGCGGACGGCCACGGTGGCGTGGTCGATGCTGCTCAACGTCCGACGGGGGAAACCGGACGCATCGGTCCGATCGGATCACGCGATTGCGGCCCGTCCGCTTTTTCGAGTCGGACGTCGGCGGGGCGCAGCGCGGCGGGGGACACTCGGCCCTGTGAAGAGGCGACGGCCGGGGCTGAGCCTATCAGCCCCTCACGATGCCGGATGCCCCCGCGCCATCAGAACGTCGATCTTGCTCTTGGGAAGATTGATCAAAAGCCCGTTCTTGTTTTTTGCAAAGGAAGTGAAGTCTACCTCGACGCTACCGATCGCGCTCGACACCGTCGCAAAGCTTTTACCGACGGACTCGACTTTGCCGATCACCAATCCCTTTGAATCGTGAACGTCCAGCCCCTGCCTAATTTCTCCCGGCAGCGTCGGCACAGGCCGCCTCGTCAATCGATTGGAGTCGGCAACGCCTACTTGGAACTCTTCGAAAGTCCGCTGACGGTTTAGGTCTCCAGGACCGCTGTTGTTCGGCCCCGCTCCCGCGCCCCCTTGTTGAGCCTGTACTCCAGCCGCCGATGCGATGATTGAGACAATCATACCAAGTAGGAATCTACGCATTTCTTCCTCCCCTAAACATTTTATACTTTCAGCTTATCCTGATTGCGAGCTATCGACAATACTTGGCTATTGCCGCCGCCGAGTTGGCGAGACTTGGTATTCCCCTGCTCCAAAGCGGAAAGCCTGCTTTCCACCACTTTCCGACATTCCGTCACTCGCGTATTCTGTCGCCATGCGCGATATCCAGAACATTGTGATCTTGACCGGAGCCGGCGTTTCCGCCGAGTCCGGCGTCCCGACATTTCGCTCTAAGGGCGCCGTAACCTATTGGGATGTTTACGAAAACGATCTGGCTCCAAAAAGCTATAGGGTCGAAGACGTGTGCACCCCCGAGGCGCTCGCGGGGGATCCGGAACGGGTGCACCGGTTCTATGATCTGCGACGCGCGGCTCTGGCGACGGTCGTGCCTAACACCGCGCACCATGCGCTGGCGCGGCTGGATGCGGGTTGGGACGGCGAGTTGCTGATCGTTACGCAGAATGTGGATGACCTGCATGAGCGCGCGGGGGCGACGCGGATGCTGCATATGCATGGGGAGTTGTTGTCGGCGCTGTGTGCCGTGTGTGGGGCGCGTGAGCCTTGGACGGGGGTGTTGCCGGAGGGGTCGGTGTGCGGCGCGTGCGGATCCGCGGCGTTGCGGCCGGATATCGTGTTCTTTGGCGAGATGCCGTACCAGATGGAGCGGATCGAGGCGGCGTTGGCGAAGGCCGATCTGTTCGTGTCGATCGGGACTTCTGGGGCGGTGTATCCGGCGGCGGGGTTCGTGCAGACCGCGGCGTATCATGGGGCGCGGACGCTGGAGCTGAACCTCGATCCTTCGATGGGGAGCGTGTTCTTCGAGCAGACGCGGATCGGTGCGGCTGGGGTGTTGGTGCCGGCTTGGGTGGACGAGATGCTCGGCTCGTTACCTGGCCCAGTTGGGAAGGCCTGAGTAACGGAGCGCCGTCCGTCGTGACGACCGTCCCCCAACTGGTCCCCGGCCTTCGCCGGGCTGGTTGTGGGGTGGGCGCGGGTTGGTGCTGACCGATGTAGGAAAGATTGTTCTCCCGCGAAGGCGGGAGTCCAGTCTGGGCCCCCGCCTTCGCGGGGGAACAGTCTCTTGGGTGGAGGTCAGTCGACCCAGTCGAGGCCCATGTCGCGGTAGACTTCGCGGTCTTCGTCCCAGCCCGGCTTTACCTTTACGTGCAGGTACAGGTGGACGGGCTTGCCGGTTATCGAGGCGAGTTCGATGCGGGAGCGGGCGCCGATCTCCTTAATGCGGACGCCGCCCTTGCCGAGGACGATCGCACGCTGCGTCGGGCGTTCGACCAGGATCTGCTGGTGAATCTCCAACGAGCCGTCCTGGCGTTCGATATACTGCTCGGTCTCGATCGTGCTCGCATAGGGCAGTTCGGCGTGGAGCTGGAGATAGAGCTGCTCGCGCGTGACCTCGGACGCCAGCGCGCGCTCGGTCGAGTCGGAGACCTGGTCTTCGGGATAGTGCCACGGGCCTTCTGGCATCGCCTTAGCAAGCTCGGCCTTGAAGTGGGCGAGGCCGTCGCCGGTGCCGGCGCTGATGAAGAACGTCTCGGCGAAGGGGAGCAGTGCGTTCAGTTTCTCGGCGTGGATCAGCAGCTTGGTCTTGTCGGCGAGATCGACCTTGTTGAGGATCAGCCAGATCGGTTCGGTGCGTCCGACCAGCGACTCGACGATCGTCGTGACCTTGCCGCCGATCCCGCCCTTCGCGTCGACCACCAGCGCGATGATGTCGGAGCCTTCCGCGCCACCCCAGGCGGCGGCAACCATTGCGCGGTCGAAGCGGCGCTTGGGCTCGAAGATGCCGGGGGTGTCGACGAGCAGGATCTGCGTGTCGCCCTCAATGGCGACGCCCATCAGCTTCGCGCGCGTCGTTTGCGCCTTGGGGCTGACGATCGCGACCTTCTGGCCGACGAGCGCGTTGACGAGCGTCGACTTGCCCGCGTTCGGCGCGCCGACGATGGCGACGAGGCCGCAATGCTTGGGGGTGGAGATTTCAGGCGTGGTAGGTTCGGTCACTTAGGCTCTTTTCGGCATCGGGATATTCGGGGACGGTCATACAGATAAAACGCCCTCGCGTCATTCCCGCCGAACTGCGGCCCTGCCCGTGGTCGCGCGGTTCACTGTTTAGGAAAGAGAAGTTGGTTCACGCGGAGGCGCGAAGCCGCGGAGATGGTGTGGATGGGGCTCGCGCCGTCTGCGATCATGCGCCGCCGATTATCTCGGAGGCGTTCGGGGCAAGGCCGGAGTTCCAAACGCACCGCCTCCGCGGCTCCGCGTCTCCGCGTGATCCATTCTTCTCAGCCGAGCTTCTCGAGCAGCGCCTTGGCCGCGGCCGTTTCGGCTTCCTGCTTGCTAGAGCCCGTCGCGGTCGCTTCGGCTAGCTTGCCGACCGATACGAGCATCGTGAATTTGGGGGCGTGGCCGGGGCCGGTGCGTTCGACGATGGTGTATTCGGGGGGCTTGCGGTTGTGCGCGGCGGCCCATTCCTGGAGCGCGGACTTGGGGTGTTGCGGGGCTTTTGCGCCGGCCTGGACGCGATCGCCCCAGGCGCCGCGGACGAACTTGCGCGCGGCGTCTAGGCCGGCTTCCTGGTACCACGCGCCGATCAGCGCTTCCATCACGTCGCCGAGCACGTTGTCGCTGTCGCTGGCGCCGTCGTCGCGGGCCTGCTTGCCGAGTTTGAGGTGCGCGCGGACGCCGAGTTCTCGGGCGACGTCGGCGCAGACCGGGCCGGTGACGAGTGCGTTGAGGCGTTTCGACAGCGAACCCTCGGGATCGGTCGCGAACAGTTCGTAGAGCCACTCGGCGATGATCAGGCCGAGCACGCGGTCGCCGAGGAACTCGAGTCGCTCGTAGTTCGCCGCGGCCTGGCTGCCGTGCGTCAGCGCGCGCTCATAGGGGGCGAGGTTGGTCGGTGCGCGGCCGAAGAGCGTCTTCAGCCAGCCGGCGAGGTCGCTCAAAAGCCTTCCCCGATACGGCTCCAGCGCGCGGCACTGACCCAGGTCCAGGGCTTCAGCCATTCGGCATCGCCGTCGGTCGAGAAGAAGTTGACGACCGCCTTGCCCTCGACGTTCTCGAGCGGGACGTAGCCCATGCCCTGCGGCGCGGGGAAGCGGCTGTCGCCGCTGTCGTCGCGGTTGTCGCCCATCACGAAGATGTGGCCGGCGGGGATCGTGTAGAGCCCGGTGTCGTCGCGGTCGGGGAGTTCGGCCTGGTCCAGGACTTCGTAGCTGCGGCCGCCGGGGAGCGTTTCGCGGAAGCGGGGGTAGCGGCAGATCTGGACGTTCGCGACGACGTCGACGTACGGCGCGCCGCATTTCTCGGCGTTGAAGTTCTCGGTCAGCGGGATCGTGAAATCGGCGATGCGGAGCTTCGGGATTGCCTTGCCGTTGAGGTAGACGGTGCCCTGCCGCATCTGGACGGTCTCGCCGGGGAGGCCGATGACGCGCTTGATGACGTCGTGATCGAGCACTTCGGGTGCGCGGAAGACGACGACGTCGCCGCGGGTCGGCGTGCTGCCGAAGATGCGGCCGGGGATCAGGGGCACGCCGGCGGGGAGCGACCAGCGGGAGTAGCCATAGTTCCACTTCGAGACGAAGAGATAGTCGCCGATCAGCAGCCTAGGCAGCATCGATTCGGACGGGATGCTGAACGGCGCGAAGATGAAGCTGCGCAGGATCAGCACGACCACCGCCAGCTTCAGCAGGAAGCGGAACGTCTCGCTCGTTTCGGAGCGCTTGGGTTTGGTCTTCACGTCATTTGCCATGTGCGCGGGTTTGCTCAACCTGCGCCTATCGTCAAGCGTGTGCGGGATACGTGTCACCGAAAGAGCGTTGTCGCGGTCTCGCGCTTGCAGCATGACCGGCGCGCACGTCTATTCGGAGAAGCAGCATGACCGCCGACTGGTCCAAGATCGAAGCCCTGCCCGTCACCAAGCTGACCGACCTGTTCGCAGCGGACTCGGAGCGCCTCTCGAAGCTGAGCCTCGATGTCGCGGGGATCCACTTCGACTGGTCGAAGACTCACCTGACGACGGACATGGTGACGGCGTTCGAGGAGATGGCGAAGGCACAGGACCTATCGGGCAAGCGCCAAGCACTGTTCTCGGGCGAGGTCGTCAACGTCACCGAGGGCCGCGCGGTCGAGCACACCGCCGAGCGCGGCGAGGGCAAGCCCGAGAGCGTCGCGATCGCGCAGGCGAGTCACCAGCGGATGCGGACGCTGATCGATGCTATCGAGGCGGAAGCGCTCGGCCCGGTGCGGCATATCCTGCACGTCGGGATCGGTGGGTCGGCGCTGGGGCCGCAGTTGCTGGTCGATGCGCTGGGGCGTGACGACAAGCGCTACGACGTCGCGATCGTCGCCAATGTCGACGGCGTCGCGCTGGAGGACGTGTTCGCGAAGTTCGATCCGGCGGCGACGCTGCTCGTGGTTGCGTCGAAGACGTTCACCACAACCGAGACCCTGATGAACGCCGAAAGCGTGCTGCAGTGGATGACCGAGCATAATGTCGAGGACCCGTATGGCCGCGTGATCGCGCTGACCGCGTCGCCCGAGAAGGCGATGGAATGGGGTGTCGACGAGACGCGTATCCTGCCGTTCGCAGAAAGCGTCGGTGGGCGGTATTCGCTGTGGTCGACGATCGGTTTTCCGGCGGCGATCGCGCTGGGGTGGGACCGGTTCGAGGAACTGCTCGAGGGTGCGGCCGAGATGGATCGGCATTTCCGACTTTCGGCGCTCCACGAGAATGCGCCGGCGCTCGCGGCTTTTGCCGACCTGTATTACACGCAGATCCGTCATGCGGAGACGCGCGCGCCGTTCGCGTATGACGAGCGGTTGCGGTTGCTGCCGAGCTATCTCCAGCAGCTCGAGATGGAGTCGAACGGCAAGTCGGTGACGGTCGACGGTCAGCCGCTCGGGCGTCCTTCGGCGGCGATCACCTGGGGTGGGGTTGGCACCGAAGCGCAGCATGCGGTGTTCCAGTTGCTGCACCAGGGCACGCATCTCGTGCCGGTCGAGTTCATCGCGGTGATCGAGCCGGGCGATACGTTGCCCGAGGAGCATCATCGTGCGCTGTTGCTGAACGCGTTTGCGCAGGGGGCTGCGTTGATGGCGGGCAAGCAGGTCGAGGATCCGGCGCGGAGCTATTCGGGCGATCGGCCTTCGTCGACGTTGCTGCTGGATGATCTGGATGCGCGGACGCTCGGCGCGCTGATCGCGTTTTATGAGCACCGGGTGTTCGTGAACGGGGTGCTGTTGGGGATCAATTCGTTCGACCAGTTCGGGGTCGAGCTGGGGAAGGAAATGGCGAAGGCTGCGGAGAAGGGCGGGCAGACGTTCGATCCTTCGACGGACGACCTGATCAAGCGCGCGTTCGGGTAATTCCGAGAGGAAACCTATTTCGTGTTCCCCCGCGAAGGCGGGGGCCCAGGATACCACGCGTAGCGCTTGTAACCCTGGGCTCCCGCTTTCGCAGGAGAACTAGAGGGCGCTGGAGAACTGGAGAGGCTGAGGCGTTACATCCTCATGCCTCTACTCCTTGCCATCGCGCTCGCAGCCTCCCCCACCGTCGCGCAGATGAAGTGGGAGCGGCGCGTGTTGATCGTCTCTGCCTCGACCGCTGAAGACCCCGCGCTCACCGAGCAACGTCGTATTCTGGCCGCTTGGAAGACTAACGCCGCCGCCCGCGATCTTACCATCGTCGAGGTCGTCGGCGACACGGTCCGCGGTGTTGGCGACTCGGCCGCAGCGCTCCGCCGCAAATATCGCCTCCCCGCCACCTTTACCGCGATCCTGATCGGCAAGGATGGCGGTGAGAAACTGCGTAGTGCCAAGCCCTTCCCCGCCGCCGCGCTGGAGGCGACGATCGACGCGATGCCGATGCGCAAGGCGGGGCAGCGATAGGCTGAGCCGATCAGCGTGATCGCCGCGCCGGGGTTGCCGCTTCGCGCCCCCTGCCCCAGATGGCATGCAAAGCCGCCCCGCGGCACGCGACCTACGAGGACTGCCCGTGACCGAGACCACATCCGTGACCGACACCCAATTCGACTATGACCTCTTCGTCATCGGCGCAGGCTCGGGTGGCACGCGTGCGTCGCGCGTTGCCGCCGCGCACGGTGCGCGCGTCGCGGTAGCCGAGGAATACCGGGTCGGCGGGACTTGCGTCATCCGTGGCTGCGTGCCGAAGAAGCTGCTGATCTACGGCGCGCATTTCGCCGAGGATCTGAAGGATGCAAAGCGCTTCGGCTGGCAGGTGCCCGACAATTGCGCGTTCAGTTGGCCGACGCTGCGCGACAACGTGATGGAGGAGGTCGACCGGATCAACGGCGCCTACACGACCACGCTGCAGAACAACCATGTCGACATCATCCACCAGCGTGCGGTCGTTTCCGGGCCGAACGAAGTCACGCTCGCCGATGGCACCACGAAGACCGCCGCGAAGATCCTGATCGCGGTCGGTGCGCATCCCTTGACCCCGGAGTTCCCCGGCGCCGAACACGGCATCACCTCGAACGAGGTGTTCCACCTCGACGACGTGCCGAAGCGCGTTCTGATCGCTGGCGCGGGCTATATCGCCAACGAGTTCGCCGGGATCTTCCACCAGTTCGGATCGCATGTGACGTTGGTCAACCGGACCGACGTGATCCTGCGCGGCTATGACGAATCGATCCGCGATCGCCTGCTCCAGATATCGATGAGCAAGGGCATCGATTTTCGGTTCAACGCTGCGTTCGAGAGCATCGAGAAGGATTCGGACGGGCGCCTGACGGTCAAGATGAGCGGCCACGAGCCGATCGTCGTCGACCTCGTGATGTTCGCTACCGGCCGTTTGCCCAATACCAAGGGGCTCGGGCTCGAGAGCGCTGGCGTCGAGATGGACGCGGCGGGCGCGGTGATCGTCGATGAGGACAACAAGTCGAGCTCTGACTCGATCTTCGCGGTCGGTGACGTCACCAACCGCATCCAGCTGACCCCGGTCGCGATCCGCGAGGGGCAGGCGTTTGCCGACACGTTCTTCGGCGGTAAGCCAACCCGCGTCGATTACGCCAACGTTCCCGCAGCCGTGTTCAGCCACCCACCGATGGCCGGCGTCGGCATGACCGAATCGCAGGCCAAGCAGGCGCTGGGTTCGGTGAAGGTCTACACGTCCGACTTCCGGCCGATGAAGAACGTGCTGGCGGGCCGCAACGAGCGCTCGCTATACAAGATGATCTGCGACGGCGAGACCGATCGGGTCGTCGGCATCCACATGATCGGGCCCGACTGCCCCGAAATCCTGCAATCGGCCGCGGTGGCGGTGAAAGCCGGGCTTACCAAGGCCGATTTCGATGCAACCGTCGCGCTGCATCCGACGATGGCGGAAGAGCTTGTCTTGATGAAGTGAGGGGCGGCCCCGCTTCAAGCTTGTTCTACCGCGAAGGCGGTAGCCCAGTCTGGGCCCCCGCCTTCGCGGGGGAACAATCAGGTGGCGGTGAAATTGCCGGGACGGCGTTCGCTGACGGCGCGGACACCTTCGGCGAAGTCGTTGGTCTTCTGCAACCAGGCTTGTTCGGCGAGTTCGTGATCGGTCTGTGACTGGACCAGCGCGAACAGGTCTCCGCGCATCGTCTTTCGCGTCGAGCCGACCGCGAGCGGCGCGCCGGCCGCTATCTCCCTTGCGAGCGACAGCGCTTCAGCACGCAACTGGTCCGCAGGTACCACCGCGTCCGCCAGCCCCCAGGACTCCGCCTGCTCCGCCCGGATGCGGCGCCCTGTCAGGGTCATCAGCAGCGCGCGCTGGCGATCGATCACGCGTTCCAGCACCGCGGAGATCCCGAAGCCGGGGTGGAAGCCGATCTGGACGAAGTTGGCGACGAACTTTGCCTCGGGCGAGGCCACGCGGAAATCGGCGACCAGTGCGAGGCCAAGCCCTGCCCCGACCGCTGCGCCCTGGATCGCGGCGACGACCGGCGTCTCGACCGCGAACAGCCTGGCGGCGGCGACGTAGAACGGGTTGCGCTCGCCTTCCGTCCGGTCCGCGGCGACCGGATTGGCGTTGACGAGGTCCGCCCCCGCGCAGAACACCTTGCCCTCGGATTGCAGGACGATCGCGCGCGCGTCGCGGTCGGCATCCGCGGCGGCGAACGCGGCGCCGATCGCCTCGATCAGCGCGAGATCGGCAAAGTTGTGCGGCGGCCGCGCGAACGTGACGATCGCGACATGCCCGTCTCGGATGACGTCGACGCCGGAAAAACCCGAGGGATCATTGGTCATCTTCAGCCTCATTACTGTCGAACGCGGCTAATATGGGCCGCAAACATGGATTGTGGCGATTATGACACGGACCGTCGCCGAATCCACGCCCGACGTCTTCCACCCATTGGCAGAGTTCGAGAAGCGAGCGTAGAGCCTCGATCCCGGCAGCGCGACAAAGATCATGGCGCCGGGGCCGTCTTCATCGGGAGCGGCAACCGGAGAGGTCCAGGGCATGGGGTCGCGACCGTCGCGAGCAGCAGCATTCGGCACTGCCATCGGCAGGACAGCCCCGATTGTGCCCAGCCATTTGCCGATCCCGTCCAACACAGGGGACTATTCGACATGAAGACCATGATGGTCGCGGCGCTGCGCGCTGCGCTGGTGACGACGACGATCCTCGGTTCGGCAGTCGCCCTGCCGACCACCGCGACCGCGCAGACGACGACCGCCGCGATCCGCGGACAGGTGCGTGATTCGGCGGGCGCGGCGGTGGCGGGCGCGACGGTCGTGGCGGTAAACGGGGGGACCAACCAGAGCTTCCGCACGGTGACGGCAGCGAACGGGAGTTACATCCTCAACGGGCTGCGGCCGGCGCAGTACACGATCACCGTCACGGGTACGAACGGCGACGTATCGGTACAGCGCATCATCGTCTCGATCGGCCAGTCCGCGACGCTCGACGCAGTGCTCGCACCGGCGGCGGCGGCTTCGGCTGCGAACACCGACGCAACAGGCGCCACGACCGGCGGCTCGGCTCCGGCCACCGGCGATGGCCAGGAGATCGTGGTTACCGGCGGGCGACTGGTCGAGACCAGGACCAGCGAAGTCGCGACCAACGTCAGCCAGCAGCAGATTCGCAACCTGCCGCAGACCGATCGCAATTTCCTGTCGTTCGCAGCACTCGCGCCGGGCGTGAAATACAACGACAGCGAGACCAACAAGGGGTTCCAGTCGGGCGCGTCGACCGCCAGCCAGGTCAACGTTTTCATCGATGGCGTCAGCCTGAAGAACAAGCTGCGCGAGGGCGGCGTCGCCGGCCAGCAGAACAGCCGTGGCAACCCGTTCGGCCAGCTGGCGGTGCAGGAATTCCGCGTCCTGACGCAGAACTACAAGGCCGAGTACGAGCAGGCCGGCGCCGCGATCATCACTGCGGTCACCAAGTCGGGCACCAACGAGTTCCACGGCGAGGCGTTCGGCCAGTATACCGACAAGAGCCTCAGCGAGAAATCCTACCTCGACAAGGCCAACAACCGCCCCGAACCCGCCTTCAAGCGCAAGCAATACGGCGTGTCGCTCGGCGGCCCGATCATCAAGGACAAGCTGTTCTTCTTCGCGACTTACGAAGGCAACGACCAAGATCGCGCGTTCAACGTCGACAGCACCGGTTCGACTGCGGCGGTCGCCGATTTCGAGGCCAATTCGGGGCGTCGCCTTAGCGACTTCGAAGGCGCGTTCGTCAGCCCGTTCCGTGGCGATTTCTACTTCGGCAAGCTGACGCTGACCCCCGACAGCAACCAGGTGATGGACCTGTCGTTCAGCCGTCGCCAGGAAACCGACATCCAGAATTTCGGCGGCAACGTCTCGTATGAAAACGCCGAGAACAAGATCAACGTCGTCGACACGTATCTGTACAAATGGACCTATACCGGCAGCGACTTCATCAACGAGTTCAACGCCAATTACCTGAGCTACACGTTCAATCCGACGTCGCTCAACCCCGATCTCCCGACCTACGACTATGACGGCGTGATCATATTCGGCGGCAAGGATTCAACCCGTCGCGAGGTCCAGCAGGGCTACACGCTGCGCGACGACGTCACCTATACCGGCCTTCAGAACCACTCGTTCAAGGCGGGCGCCCGCGTCGAGATCACCGATATCGAGTTCGACAACCAGTCGTTCATCCAGCCGCGCTATACCTATCGGCGCGAGCCGCAAAATGGGCTGACCTTCGCGTCGCCGGCCGAAGCACGACTGGGCCTCGGCAGCGGCAAGATCCTCGCTTCGAACACGCAGATCGGCCTGTACGTACAGGACGACTGGGACGTGACGAGCAAGCTCCAGCTCAACGTCGGCGTCCGCTGGGATTACGAAACGAACGGCTTCAACAACGAATATCGTACGCCCGCCAACGCCGCCGCCGCGCTGCGCGCGCTGCCCACGACGTCGTATTTCGATCCGGAAAACTACATCACCGACGGCAGCAACCGCAGTCCGTTCGCTGGCGCGATCGCCCCCCGCTTCGGGTTTTCGTACGATCTGAAGGACGACCAGACCACGGTCATCTTCGGCGGGATCGGGCGCTATTACGATCGCAACAACTTCAACAACACGGTCGACGAGCTCAGCCGCACGATCAACCCGATCGGCGTGTTCCGCTTTTCGCCAAACGGCGCGCCGCGCGAGGGCCTGCCGACCGTCCAGTGGAATCCCGCCTATCTGACGCGCGACGGGCTGTTGCAGCTCGCTGCCACCTCGACGCAAGGGCTGCCGGAACTGTTCGCCGTAAAGAACGACGCGCGCCCGCCGGTCAACGACCAGGCGAGCATCGGCATTCGCCAGAAGGTCGGGATCTTCCAGGCCGCGTTGACCGCCTCCTACATTCGCGGGCGCAACGGCTATACCAACATCTTCGCGACGCGGACCCTGAACGGGCTCGGTGGCTGCTGCAACACCGCGCCGCTGCAACCGTTCGGCTATGCGAACGCGATCGTCGGCCTCGACGGACTCGATACGCGGTACAAGGCGATCTACTTCACGCTCGACAAGAACTACACCAAGTCGTCGGGCTGGGGCCTGAACGTCGCCTACACCTTCTCGAAGGGCGAGCAGAACGGCGGCGACCTGTTCAGCCTCGATGCGATCACGCCGGACGCCTATGGCTGGCGCCCGCGTGCCGGCGACGAACGTCACCGGGTGGTGATCTCGGGCATGGTCGACCTGCCGCTCGGCTTCCAGTTCTCGATGCTGAACACGCTGGGCAGCGGCCAGGCGTTCCAGGTCACCGACGCCACCAACGGCGCGGATTCGGGCTTCAACCGCTTCACCGCGCGCTATCCGCGGAAGAACTGCATCAAGGGCGTGTTCGCCTATTGCGAGGTCAACCTGACGCTTGCCAAGCGCTTCAGCGTGCTCGGCAAGGAGGATCAGTTCGAGGCGGCGGTCGATCTGCTCAACGCGTTCAACAACAAGAACTTCGAAGGGTTCGACGCCTCGTTCAACAACACGATCGATCCCGCGACCGGTCAGGCGACCGATCCGCTCGAGCCTGCACGGATCGGCACGAGCACGCTGACCCTCCCGCGGCGGATCCAGTTCAGGGTTGGTTACAGATTCTGATGCGTTAAGGACGGGCGACCCTTCCAGTCGCCCGCCTGACCTCATGGTCGTGGCGTACCCTGATCAGGAGTTCGGATGCTCGATCGACGGCAGTTTCTCGGCACCGGGGCGATCTCGCTCGGTGGACTTACCGCGGGATGCACATCGGTTGGGCGGCCGCTGGTCAAGGCGATCGAGAGCGTTACAGGCACGGCGCCGCCTGCACCGCCGCCGTCCGCCAACCCGCTGATCGACAATCTGCAGGAGCGTGCGTTCCTGTATTTCTGGGACACGACCGATCCGGTCACCGGGCTCGCGCTCGATCGCTGGCCGACGCCGTCCTTCTCGTCGATCGCCGCGGTCGGCTTCGCGCTGACCGCCTATCCGATCGGCGTCGTCAACGGCTGGATCACGCGCGAACAGGCGCGCAAGCGGACGCTGGCGACGATGGAGTTCTTCGCGATCGCACCGATGGGCCCCGAGCCGACCGGCAACAGCGGGTACAAGGGATTCTTCTACCACTTTCTCGGCATCACCAAGGGCCAGCGGTTCGCGCGCGCGGAACTGTCGACGATCGATACCGCGCTGCTGCTTGGCGGGATGCTGTTCGCGCAGAGCTGGTTCGACGGCGATCATCCCGAGGAACAGCGGATCCGCGCGCTCGCCGATCAGATCTACGGCGCGGTCGACTGGACGTGGATCACGCCGCGTGCGCCGTTCCTGTCGATGGGCTGGCATCCCGAGAGCGGCTTCATCCCGAGCGACTGGAATATCTACAACGAGGGGATGCTGATGTATCTGCTCGCGCTGGGCTCGCCGACGCATCCGCTGCCGCCATCGACCTGGGGGGCGCTGACCGAAAAGTTCGAGCCGTCGTGGCGCGGCGATCATCTCCATTATCCGCCGATGTTCGTGCACCAGTACAGCCATGTCTGGGTCGATTTCCGCGGCATCCGCGACGCGTATATCGCGACCAAGGGCATCGATTATTTCGAGAACAGCAAGCGCGCAACGATCGCACAGCGCGACTATGCGATCGCCAATGCGGGCGGGTTTGCGGGCTATGGCCCCGACATCTGGGGACTGACCGCGTGCGACGGTCCCGGCGATTTCAAGGCGACGATCGGCGGGCGGGCGCGGGAGTTCTTCAGTTACTCCGAACGCGGGCCCGGCGCGCGCGACGACGGTACGCTCGCGCCGACTGCGGCGGTCGGATCGATCGTGTTTGCGCCGGATCTCGTCATCCCCACGATCACCGCGATGGACGATCGATACGGCAAGGGGATCTACGGCAAATACGGGTTCTTCGACGCCTTCAACCCGACGTTGACCGAGATGGGCGAGCCGCTGAAGCATGGCCGGATCGTGCCCGGCGTAGGCTGGGTCGACGTCGACTATCTCGGTATCGACCAGGGGCCGATCGTCGCGATGATCGAGAACTGGCGGACCGGCATGGTATGGAACACGATGCGCCGGAACCCGCATATCCGACGCGGGCTGGACCGTGCCGGATTTACCGGGGGATGGCTCGCGCGCGTTCCTTAAGGGGTTTCGCCGCCGCGCCGGAAAGCCTAGGTCGAGTGCATACCCGATCCTCGAAAGGTTCCAGCATGCGTGAAGCCGCCATCGTCTCGACCGCCCGTACCGCTATCGGCAAGGCGTATCGGGGTGCGTTCAATGCGACCGAGGCGCCGGTGCTGGCGGGGCATGTGATGAACGCGGTGGTCGAGCGCGCAGGGGTAGATCCGACGCGGATCGACGAGGTGTTCTGGGGCGTCGGCAATCAATGGGGTACGCAGGGCGGCAATGCCGGGCGGATGGCGATCTTCGCGGGCGGGCTGCCGGAGTCGGTGCCGGCGTTCACGCTCGATCGGAAGTGCGGGTCGGGGCTGACCGCGGTGGCGCTCGCGGCGCGGACGATCATGTGCGACGAGGCGGATGTCGCGCTGGCGGGCGGGATGGAGTCGATCAGCTATACCGTGACGAAGGACGCGCCGCGCTTCGTCAACGCGAGCGTCGTGGCGAAGGAGCCGGCGGCGTATATCCCGATGATCGAGACCGCGGAGATCGTCGCGGAGAAATACGGGATCAGTCGCGAGGCCCAGGACGAATACGCCGCGATGAGCCAGCAGCGTGCTGCCGCCGGATTGGCGAGCGGAGCGTTTGCCGAGGAGATCGTGCCGATCACGGTGGAAAAGGCGCTGTACGACAAGCAGGGCGCGCATGCCGGGATCGAGAGCGTCACCCTGTCGCAGGACGAGGGCATTCGCGCGGGCACCACGCTGGAGGGGCTGCGCGGGCTGAAGACGGTGTGGCCGGGCGGCGAGTTCTCGGGGCCGGGATCGAGCGTGACTGCGGGCAATGCTAGCCAGCTTTCCGATGGCGCGTCGGCGCAGTTGCTGATGGACCGCAAGACGGCCGAGGCCGAGGGCAAGGATATCCTGGGCATCTATCGCGGGTTCCAGGCGGCGGGGTGCAGCCCGGCGGAAATGGGGATCGGGCCGATCTTCTCGATACCGAAACTGCTTGAGCGGGCGGGGTTGTCGGTTGGAGACATCGGGCTGTGGGAGCTGAATGAGGCGTTCGCGTCGCAGTGCCTGTACTGTCGCGATTTCCTCGGGATCGATCCGGAGAAGTACAACGTCAACGGCGGCGCGATCGCAGTCGGGCACCCGTTCGGGATGACGGGGTCGCGGCTGGTCGGGCATGCGCTGATCGAGGGGCGCAAGCGCGGGGTGCGCTATGTGGTGGTGTCGATGTGCACCGCGGGGGGCATGGGCGCGGCGGGGTTGTTCGAGATCGTTTGATGCAGGCCCGGTGAATGCGTGCCCTCACCCTTCCCACGGCGAAGGCGCCGCGGGCCCCTTCCCTCTCCCTGATGCGAGAGGGTGCTGTTGCCAAGACATCGGCGGCGGCGCAGGTTCGCGGCTCCTTAGATAGGGGTGCGGGCCTATGACGACGGCATTGATCACCGGCGCATCGGCGGGGTTGGGCGAAGGTTTTGCGCGGGCGCTTGCGGCCCAGGGCAATGCGCTGATCCTGACCGCGCGTCGGGTCGATCGGTTGGAGGCGCTGGCGGCCGAACTGCGTGCGGCGCACGGCGTCACGGTGCATGTCTTTGCCGCCGATCTTGCGGATCAGGCTGGTCCGGACACGCTCATTGCTGCCATCGCAGCTGCGGCGTTGCCGATCGACATACTCGTCAACAACGCGGGGTTCGGTGCACGGGGCGATTTCGCGGACCTCGATAGCGCGCTGCAACTGGGCATGATCGACCTCAATTGCCGTGCATTGGTGGCGCTGACGCATACCGTGCTGCCGCAGATGATCGCGCGTGGGTCTGGCGGGGTACTCAACCTTGCCTCGGTCGCGTCGTTCCAACCGGGGCCGTGGATGGCGGTCTATTACGCGAGCAAGGCGTTCGTGCTGAGCTTTTCCGAAGCGCTGCACGAGGAGGTGAAGGACAAGGGCGTGCGCGTGGCGGCGCTGTGCCCCGGGCCGACGCGGACCGAGTTCGCCGATGTGGCGGGGCTTGGCGATACCGCGCTGTTCGAGCGATTGGCGAGCGATCCGGCGGCGGTGGTGCGCGACGGGTTGGCGGCGCTGGCCGCAAACCGGGCGGTGAAGGTGTCGGGTGCGCTGAACTTCGCGATGGCCGAGGGGATACGGTTTACGCCACGCAGTCTTGCGCGGCGGATTGCGGGGTCCTTGCAGAAAGCCCGGGGGTAAGGCGCGACCTAAACAGCGGTTCCGCTTGCCGCCCCCTCCGTCAGGCTTTGCCTGCCACCTCCCCCTGGCGGGGGAGGATTGTCTGGGTTCTTCGCTTCCGCTGCGTAGGAGGGCGGCGGTTAGCGGCTGACCATGCCGGTTACGGTGATCTGGCCGCCGCGATCGACGATCTCGCCGTCGATCATCCCGCTGACGAGCACGGTTGCGCCGGGTTCGACGATCAGCGTGCCGTCGATCATCCCGGCGATCTCGGCGGTAGCGCCGGCCGGGACGATCGCGGTGCCGGCGAGCATGCCCTCGAATCTACCCTCGATCGTCAGGTTTCCGCGGTGCATGCCCTTCATTCTCGCTTAGTCGGCGAAGAGCAGGACGGGGGTTTCGAGGTACTTCTTGAGGCCCTGGACGAAGCTTGCCGCATCCCAACCGTCGACGACGCGGTGGTCGCAGCTGATCGACAGGTTCATCAGTTTCGCGCGAACCACCTCGTCACCCTTGAAGACGGGGCGTTCGACGATCTTGTTGGGGCCGATGATCGCGACTTCGGGGCGGTTGATGACCGGGGTCGTGGCGATGCCGCCGAGGGGGCCTAGCGAGGTTACCGTGATCGTGCCGCCGCCCATTTCGTTGGGGGCGAGCTTGCCGGCGCGGGCGGCTTCGGCGAGGCGCGTGATCTCGGTCGCGAGCTGCCAGACGTTGCGGTCCTGTGCGTCGCGGATCACGGGGACGGTGAGGCCCGCATCGGTCTGCGCGGCCATGCCGAGGTGGATGGCGCCGTGGCGCGTGACCACGCCGGCCTCGTCGTCGTAGCGCGCGTTGAGCATCGGGAAGTCGGGGATCGTCTTGCAGATCGCGACGATCATCAGCGGCAGCATCGTCAGCTTGGGGCGGCCGCCGCGGTTGGCATTGAGGTCGGCGCGCATCGCCTCCAGCGCGGTGACGTCGATCTCGTCGACATAGGTGAAGTGCGGGATGGCGCGCTTCGAGGCGGCCATGTTCTCGGCGATGCGACGACGCATGCCGATGACCTTGATGGGCTGGTCTTCGCGGGCGCGGCTGGCGTGCGGGGGGTGGTAGCCTTCGCCGGCGCCGTAGCGGAGGTAGGCGTCGAGGTCGGCGTGGCGGACGCGGTCGGAGTCGGATTTGACCGAGGCGAGGTCGATACCGAGGTCGCGGGCGCGGGCTCGGACTGCGGGGGATGCGAGCGCGTGGGCCTTTTGCTCCGCCTCAGCAGCAGGAACGGGTTGCGCCTTCTGCTCCCTCTCCCCGTTGGGGAGAGCACGTGCTTGCTGCTCCCTCTCCCCGTTGGGGAGAGGGCTGGGGTGAGGGGTCGGGGCAGTTGCCGGCGTTTCAGCCTGGGGCTGCCCCTCACCCCGACCCTCTCCCCGTAGGGGAGAGGGAGTTTCTGTTGCGACCTCTTCGACGCCCGGGTTCTCGGCTTCGTATTGTTCGGCGGTCTCGGCCTGTGCCGAGGTCAGTGGCGCGGCGACAACTTCGTCCGCGGTATCGACCGCGTCCGTCTCGATCACCACCAGCGCGGCGCCGATCGACACCTGGTCGCCGACTTCGCCCGCGAGTTCGACGACGATGCCGGTCACCGGCGATTCCATCTCGACGGTGGCCTTGTCGGTCATCATGTCGGCGATCGGCGAATCCTCCTCGACGCGGTCGCCGATGGCGACGTGCCACGCGACGATCTCGGCCTCGGAGATGCCTTCGCCGATGTCCGGCAGCTTGAAGGTGAAGCGGGCCATTATGCGTCCTTCATGATCTTTTTCAGGGCTTCGCCGATGCGAACCGGCCCCGGGAAATACGCCCATTCGAGGCTGTGCGGGTACGGCGTGTCGAACCCGGTCACGCGCTCGATCGGCGCCTCGAGATGGTAGAAACAGCGTTCCTGGACGATCGCCGACAGCTCCGCGCCGAAGCCGCTGGTGCGGGTCGCCTCGTGAACGATCATGCAGCGGCCGGTCTTCTTCACCGAGGCCTCGATCGTCTCGATGTCGAGCGGAACGAGCGTGCGCAGGTCGACGATCTCGGCGTCGATCCCGGCTTCGGCAACGACGGCCGCGCAGACATGGACCATCGTACCGTAGGCGAGGATGGTGAGCGCCTCGCCGGCGCGGACGATCTTCGCCTTGCCAAGTTCGATCTTGTAGTAGCCGGTCGGAACTTCGCCGGCCGGGTGCTTCGACCAGTTCTGCGACGGGCGATCCCAGTAGCCGTCGAACGGGCCGTTATAGATGCGCTTGGGTTCGAAGAAGAGCGTCGGGTCGTTATCCTCGATCGCGGCGATCAGCAGGCCCTTGGCGTCATACGGCGTCGACGGGATCACCGTCTTGATGCCGGACATATGGGTGAAGAGCCCCTCCGGCGACTGGCTGTGCGTCTGGCCGCCGAAGATGCCGCCTCCGAACGGCGAGCGCACCGTGATCGGCGAGGTGAACTCGCCGGCGGAGCGGTAGCGCAGACGCGCCGCTTCGGAGACGAGCTGGTCGAGTGCGGGGTAGATGTAATCCGCGAACTGGATCTCGGGGACCGGGCGCAGGCCGTACGCGCCCATCCCGACCGCGACGCCGATGATGCCGCATTCGGTGATCGGGGTGTCGAAGACGCGGGTCTTGCCGTACTTGGCCTGAAGCCCGGCGGTCGCACGGAAGACGCCGCCGAAATAGCCGACGTCCTCGCCCATGACGATCACGTCGGGGTCGCGCTCCATCATGATGTCCATGGCGGAGTTGATCGCCTGGATCATGTTCATGCGGGTGGTGGGTTCGGCGTCCGTTGTTTCGGACACGGGTGCCTCGATCATGTCGCTCATGCCTTGCGATCCCATGGACGGCCGCTGGCCGTTTCCTCATCGAGCATCTGCTGACGCTGCTCCTTCAGATGCCACGGCAGCTCCTCGAACACGCCGTCGAACAGCGACTCGAGCGGCTGGTGCAGGCCGTGGCCGAGGATGCCGTTCTTCTCGGCTTCCTTCTGCGCGGCCTTGACCTGCTCGGCGAGCTCCTTGTCTTGCGCGGCGTGACGCTCGTCGTCCCATTCGCCGATCGCGATGAGGTGGTCCTTCAGGCGCTTAATCGGGTCGCCGAGCGGCCAGGCGTTGGGTTCGCCCTCGCTGCGATACTGGCCGGGGTCGTCGGAGGTCGAGTGGCCTTCCGCGCGGTAGGTGAAATGCTCGATCAGCGTCGGCCCCTGGTTGGTACGCGCGCGCTCGGCGGCCCATTCGGTCGCTGCGTAGACCGCCAGCGCGTCGTTGCCGTCGACTCGAAGCCCGGCGATGCCGTAGCCGACCGCGCGCGCCGCGAAGGTCGTCGCCTCGGCGCCGGCGAATCCGGAGAAGCTGGAGATCGCCCACTGGTTGTTGACGACGTTGAAGATCACCGGCGCGCGGTAGACCGCGGCGAACGTGCAGGCGGAGTGGAAGTCGCCCTCAGCGGTCGAGCCTTCGCCGCACCAGGTTGCGGCGATCCGCGTGTCGCCCTTGGCGGCCGAGGCCATCGCCCAGCCGACGGCCTGCGGATATTGCGTGGTGAGGTTGCCGGAGATCGAGAAGAAGCCGGCTTCCTTGACCGAATACATGATCGGCAGCTGCTTGCCGCCGAGCCTATCGGCCGTGTTCGAATAGATCTGGTTCATCATGTCGACGAGGCTCCAGCCCCGTGCGATCAGCAGGCCCTGCTGGCGATACGAGGGGAAGCACATGTCCTCGTAGTCGAGCGCATAGGCCGCCGCGACTGCGACCGCCTCCTCGCCGAGCGCCTTCATGTAGAAGCTGGTCTTGCCCTGCCGCTGCGCGCGGAACATGCGCTCGTCGAACGCGCGGAGCAGCGCCATGCTGCGCAACATGCGGCGCATCACGTCAGGCGAAAGCTTGGGGTCCCACGGGCCGACCGCGTTGCCGTCGTCGTCGAGCACGCGGACCAGCGTATAGGCGAGATCGATGAAATCGGACGCCTTGTCCGCGGTGTCGGGGCGGCGCGCCTCGCCGGCGGGCGGCACGTCGACTTCGGCGAAGTCCACCGCGTCGCCGGGGCGGAACTTCGGCTCGGGGATATGCAGCGTAAGTGGCTGCAAATTGGCGCGCGGATGCTCGCTTGCCATCGTCATTCCATCTCCATGAGGCCGCTGTGACCGCGGAACACTCTTACCGAGGCTTGTTATAAAATTTCAACGCAGATTGCGAGGGGGAGTTGCGCATTCACGATGTGCCGCGCGGATTTTTTCTCCCCCTCCGCAGAATTCAGCCGCCGACGGTCTGCTCGATCACGCCGAAGATCGGATGGCGCTTGTCGTCTTCCGCCCAGATGCGGACGACGTCGCCCTGTTTGAGGAACGGCGTGACGGGCTTGCCGCCCTGGATCGTTTCGATCGTCCGCACTTCGGCGAGACAGGAATAGCCGACGCCGCCCTCGGCTACCGACTTGCCGGGACCACCATCGGGGCCGCGGTTCGAGACGGTGCCCGATCCGACGATCGTCCCCGCGCCGAGCTTCCGGGTCTTGGCGGCGTGCGCGACCAGCGTACCGAAGTCGAACGTCATGTCCTCGCCGGCCTCGGCGCGACCGAGCGGCTGGCCGTTAAGGTCGACCATCAGCTTGCGGTGCAGCTTGCCGTCCTTCCACCAGTCGCCGAGCGAGTCGGGGGTGACGAAGACGGGCGAGAACGCGCTGGCCGGCTTCGACTGGAAGAAGCCGAAGCCCTTGCCGAGTTCGCCGGGGATGAGGTTGCGCAAGGACACGTCGTTGGTCAGCCCGACCAGCAGGATCGCCGCCAGCGCCTCCTCGCGACTCGCGCCGAGCGGCACGTCGCCGGTGACGACAACGACCTCGGCCTCCATGTCGCAACCCCAGGACTCGTCGGCGAGCGGGATCGGATCGCGGGGTCCGAGGAACCCATCCGAACCGCCCTGATACATCAACGGATCATGCCAGAAACTGTCGGGCATCTCCGCCGCGCGCGCCTGTCGCACGAGCGCAACATGATTCACGTACGCAGAGCCGTCGGCCCATTGATACGCACGTGGCAGCGGCGACTCGGCGTCATGCTCGTGGAAGCGCCGCATCGGGATCATCTCGTGCTCAAGATCGGTCGACAGGTTCTTGAGGTCGATCGAAAGCCGGTCCCAGTCGTCGAGCGCGGCCTGCAGCGTCGGCGCGATGTGGCTCGCATCGGCATACCAGGCGAGGTCGTTGGAGACGACGACGAGCTTGCCGTCTCGTCCTCGGGTGGCGTCGGGATGCTTCAGGCTGGCCAGTTTCATGGGGCGGATCCTCTATATGTTTGCACGCATCCTACGCCCGTGACGGAGTTCAAGTCGAGCATGCAGCGCGCAGCAAACCTGATTTTGGTAAGAGCGGAGCCAATGTCGACCTGATAGGTTCGAACTTGCGTAACGGTCGAGGAAGGTGAGCATGCCCAGATACTTCTTCGATATCGACAACCATAAACACGTGAACGACGACGACGGCACGAATCTGGCGGACGACGAGGAAGCACGCGTCCAGGCGGTGATTTTCGCGGGTGATTATCTGAGCGATCATCCGGGGATCGCACGCGACGGCGCTCGGTTCAGCGTCGCCGTACGGAACGAGGCGGGTAGCGTTCTGCTGACGGTCACGGTGACGATCGACGAAACGAGCTAGGCGAACGGCTAGCCTCGTTTTTCGCCACGGTCCCGGCAATCGGGCGCATAAATGTCATAACATGGGTTTTGTCGGCCCGGTCAATCCTGGGATAAGGTGCGTATTGTTGCAACGCGCTATTCCAGAGAGGGTGACAGCGAGAAACGAGTGCTCCTGCACTGGATGCGGAGAGTGCACGTGGATATCTCCACCGTGACTGAGAAGGTGTTACGGAAGTTCGAATCGCGGATGGCGATGGGTGCGGACGACCGTGCGCAGATCGCGGCCTTGCCGTTCAAGGTCCGGACGATCGATGCGTCGACCTATATGCTGCGCGAGGGCCAGCGTCCGACGCGGTGCGCGTTCATTCTGGACGGCCTGGCCTATCGACAGAAGCTGACGCCGAACGGCGAGCGCGAAATCGTGTCGATCCTGATGCCGGGCGAGTTCGTCGATCTGCAGAACCTGTTCCTCGATGAATCCGATCATGACATCCAGGCGCTGACGCGGCTGACGCTTGCCGAAGTGCCGATCGCGGCATTGCGTCTTTTCATCGAGGCATGTCCGGCGGCGGGCCAGGCCTTGTGGATCGATGCGCTGATCGAGTCGTCGATCCACCGCGAGTGGCTGTTGAATGTCGGGCGGCGCAATGCGCGGAGCCGGCTGGCGCATCTGCTATGTGAATTTTCGGTGCGGTTCCAGAAATCGACGCTCGCCGATGCGATGGCGTATGAGTTGCCGATGACGCAGGAGCAGTTGGGCGATGCGCTCGGCCTCACCCCCGTCCACGTCAATCGCGTGTTGAAATCGCTCGAGACCGACGGCCTGATCGCGCGCAAGAAGCGCCAAGTAAGCGTGATCGACTGGCCCCGCCTGCGCGATGCGGCCGAGTTCAACGAGCGCTATCTGCACCTTGGGCAGATCCGCCGCTGACTCCGCCATGAGTGAAAAACGGGCCGAAGGTTGACTTTTCGACCGTGATACGCCAGATGGCCGCTATCGAGGCGTAATGCAGCGTGATTGGACCTTTAACGGTCTTAGCTCCGCCTCGGTCGTTTCCAACGGGCTTCCCTTTTCACGCGGGGTGTCAAAACACCACCGCCCCTCGCGCGTCCTTGTGTGGGTTCGCGAGCCCGGCATCTATTTGAGAGACTCTACATGTCATTTGCAAACCTCGGCCTTGCCGAGCCGCTCGTCCGTGCGCTCGAAGCCAAGGGCTATACCGAGCCGACGCCGATCCAGGCGCAGTCGATCCCGATCCTGCTCGAGGGCGGCGATCTGCTCGGCATCGCGCAGACCGGCACCGGCAAGACCGCGGCGTTCGTGCTGCCGTCGATCCAGCGCCTGACCGAAACCCAGAAGCGCGTCCTGCCGACGCATTGCCGCATGCTGGTGCTCGCGCCGACGCGCGAACTCGCCAGCCAGATCGCCGACAGCGCCCGCGCCTACGGCCAGTTCAGCAAGATGTCGGTGACCACCGTGTTCGGCGGCACCAGTATCAACAAGAACCGCCAGGACCTGAGCCGCGGCGTCGACATTCTCGTCGCCACGCCGGGCCGCCTGATCGACCTGATCGAGCAGGGCTTCTGCAACCTGTCGATGATCGAGATCCTCGTGCTCGACGAAGCCGACCAGATGATGGACTTGGGCTTCATCCACGCGCTGAAGAAGATCGTCCGCATGCTGCCGAAGAAGCGCCAGACGCTGTTTTTCTCGGCGACGATGCCGGTCGCGATCCGTGAGCTGGCCAGCCAGTTCCTGCTCGACCCGAAGACCGTGTCGGTCAAGCCGGCCGCGACGACCGCCGAGCGCGTCGACCAGTATGTCACCTTCTGCAACCAGTCGGAGAAGCAGGCGCTGCTGACGATCACGCTGGCCGATCCTGCGATCGACCGCGCGCTGGTGTTCACGCGCACCAAGCATGGCGCCGACCGCGTCGTGAAGCTGCTCGCGGGCAACGGCATCGCGTCGAACGCGATCCACGGCAACAAGAGCCAGGGCCAGCGCGAGCGGGCTCTCGGCGAGTTCAAGCAGGGCAAGGTCAAGGTCCTGATCGCGACCGATATCGCCGCACGCGGCATCGACGTCTCGGGCGTCAGCCACGTCATCAACTTCGAGCTGCCGAACGTCGCCGAGCAGTATGTCCACCGCATCGGCCGTACCGCGCGTGCGGGCGCGAGCGGCATCGCCGTCGCGTTCTGCGCGGATGACGAGAAGGCTTACCTTCGCGACATCGAGCGGATCACCCGCCAGAAGGTCCAGGTCCGGTCGCTGCCGGACGATTTCGTCAACCTGTCGAACCAGATCAAGCAGACGCGCGTGAAGACGATGGGTGCCGATCCCGAGGTTCGGATCGATCGTCCGCGCGATCCGGCACGGCCGCGCGCGACGCATTCGCCGCGGGCGACCGGGACGACCGGCCGTAACTATGCGGGTGCGAGCCGTGGTGGCCAGGGTGGCGGCGGCGGCCAAGGTGGCGGCGGTCGTCCGCAGGGCGGTGGTCGTCCTGGTGGTCAGGGCGGCGGTGGTCGTCCGGCTGGTGGCGGCGGCCGTGGTCCGAGCCGTGGCGCGGGTCCGAGCTCGGCACGCTAAGGAGCATTCGTTCGCCTCGCGGGTTTGGTGTAGACCGGTCCCGCGAGGAGAATGCTCATGGACGTTTCCACTACACCTGTCGCCGAACGCGTCGCACGCGTGCTGGCGGGACAGCGGATCAGCGCGAACGCCGGCGGCGATGCCGAGTCGGCTTCGCGGTTGATCGATGCGGCGTGGGCGGATTATCTGCCCGATGCGCTGGCAGTGCTGAAGACTCTCCGCGAGCCTGACAAGGCGATGGCCGCGGCGGGTGACCCTGCGGTTTGGGAGGCTATGATCCTTGCGGGGATCAAGGGGGCCAAGCCGGTGACGGTGGTGCTCTAAAAACTTGTTTCCCCGCGAAGGCGGGGACCCAGTCTGGGCACCCGCCTTCGCGGGTGAACAAGCTTGGCGACGAGCACTCAGCACATGCACTCCACCCCGGCGGAGGCCGGGGCCCAATTGGTAAGCCGACGTGACGAGGTGCTTCGCTCCGTTACCATCGTCACCCAATTGGGCCCCGGCCTTCGCCGGGGTGATGTCTTGGTTAGGGTCGATGGCCTAAATCAGCGGATCGTTGTCAGCCATTCCGCCTCGTCCGCACGCTCCGTGCGCAACGCATTGGCAGGTGCCCTCTTGTCCTCGTAGCCGATCGCCATGCCGCAAAAGAGCATGCGGTCTTCGGGCAGATCCAAGACCCTCCCGACTGTCTCCGGGTACATCGCCCAGCATTCCTGCGGGCAGGTGGCGAGGCCGGCTTCCACCGCGAGCAGCATCAGGTTTTGCAGGTACATGCCGAGGTCCGACCATTGCGGCGGGCCCATGCGGCGGTCGACCGTGCAGAAATAGGCGGCGGTGGCGCTGAAGAATTCGAAGTTCCGAGCGAACCATTTGTGCCGCGCCGGCTTATCGTCGCGGGGGATGCCGAGGTGGGCGTACATCGCTTCGCCGACCGAGAAACGGCGGTCTCGGTAGGGAGCGGCGAGGTCTTTTGGGTAGACGTCGTAGGCTGGGGTTTCGGTTGCGCCGGTTGCTAGCTTTTCGACCATCGTCGCCTTGAGGCGGGCCAGGGGTTCGCCTTGGACGATGGCGATGTGCCAGGGCTGGAGGTTGCCGCCGGTTGCCGCTCGGGACGCCTTTATCGCGAGGTCGCGGAGTAGCGCGGGATCGACGGGGGTGTCGAGGAAGCCTCGGACTGAGCGGCGAGCGGCTATGGCTTCAGTCACGTCCATGGTTTCTCCTCGCCAATTTGTTCTCCTGCGCACGCAGGAGTCCAGGGTTTACGAGCGTTTTGCCTTGTTACCCTGGATTCCTGCATTCGCAGGAAAACAATTACAGCACGAAGCGGCTCAGGTCGGTGTTGCGGGCGATTTCCTTGAGCTGGCTGTCGACGTAGGCACCGTCGATGACGAGGTTCGAGCCACCGCGGTCTTCGGCGTTGTAGCTTACCTCTTCCAGCAGCTTTTCCATCACCGTCTGCAGACGCCGCGCGCCGATGTTCTCGATCTCGGAGTTCACCTCGGCGGCGATGCGCGCAATCGCGGCGATGCCGTCTTCGGTGAACTCGATGCCGACGCCTTCGGTGGCGATCAGCGCCTTGTATTGCAGCGGCAGCGACGCCTTCGTGTCGGACAGGATCGCGACGAAGTCGGCTTCCGTGAGGCCTTTCAGTTCGACACGGATCGGCAGGCGACCCTGCAATTCGGGGAGCAGGTCGCTCGGCTTTGCGACGTGGAACGCGCCCGAGGCGATAAAGAGGATGTGGTCGGTCTTCATCGGGCCGTACTTGGTCGCAACCGTCGTGCCCTCGATTAGCGGGAGCAGGTCACGCTGGACGCCTTCGCGGCTGATCGAACCGCCGCGGCCGTCCGACACCGCGATCTTGTCGATCTCGTCGAGGAAGACGATGCCGTTGGCTTCCGCGTCGGCAAGCGCCGCGCGGCTGACCTCGTCCTGGTCGAGCCGCTTGTCGGCCTCTTCCTCGACGAGCTTGTCCCAGGCCGCGTGGACGGTGAACTTCCGCCGCTTCAATTGCTGGCCGCCGCCGAACGACTTCATCATCTCGCCGAGGTTGATCATCTGCGGCGCGCCGCCGGGGATTTCGAACGGCGTGGTCGGCGCCTGCTCGACCTCGATCTCGACTTCGGCAGAGTTCAAGTGACCGTCGAGGAAGCGCTGCTTGAAGCTTTCGCGCGTTGCGGTGCTCGAATCCTTGCCGACCAGCGCGTCGAGCAGGCGACCCATCGCTGCCTCCTCCGCCTTGTCCTTGACGGCTATACGACGCCGTTCCTTTTCGAGGCGGATGGCTTCCTCGACGAGGTCGCGGGCGATCTGCTCGACGTCGCGGCCGACATAGCCGACCTCGGTGAACTTGGTCGCCTCGACCTTCACGAACGGCGCGTCGGCGAGTTTCGCCAGACGGCGGCTGATCTCGGTCTTGCCGCAGCCGGTCGGTCCGATCATCAAGATGTTCTTGGGCGTGACCTCGTCGCGAAGGTCTTCGCTGAGCTGCTGCCGGCGCCAGCGGTTGCGCATCGCGACGGCGACCGCGCGTTTCGCGGCGGCCTGGCCGATGATGTGGGCGTCGAGCGCGGCGACGATGGCCTTGGGGGTGAGCTGGTCGTTCATTTTGTTACCTTCTCCCCTCCCGCTCGGGAGGGGTCGGGGGAGGGCGTGGCCGCAGCGGAAGGCGTGGGTGGGGTGTATTTCAGCCCCTCCCCTAACCCCTCCCGCAAGCGGGAGGGGGATTACGTAGTCGAATCCATAGTTTCGACCGTGAGGCGGTCGTTGGTGTAGACGCAGAGTTCGGACGCGATGTGCATCGCCTTGCGGCACAACACCTCCGCGTCGGTCTCGTATTCGACCAGCGCTCGGGCAGCGGCGAGCGCGTAGTTGCCGCCGGAGCCGATCGCGGCGACGCCGTTTTCGGGTTCGAGGACGTCGCCGTTGCCGGTGAGGATCAGCGTCACGTCCTTGTCGGCGACGATCATCATGGCTTCGAGGTTGCGGAGGAACTTGTCGGTGCGCCAGTCCTTGGCGAGCTCGACCGCGGCGCGGAGGAGCTGGCCCTGGTGTGCTTCGAGTTTGCGTTCGAGGCGTTCGAACAGCGTGAAGGCGTCGGCGGTGGCGCCGGCGAACCCGCCGATGACGCTGCCGTCGCCGAGCCTGCGCACTTTGCGCGCGTTGGGTTTCATGACGGTCTGGCCCATCGAGACCTGGCCGTCGCCGATCACGACGACCTTGCCGCCGCGGCGGACCGAGAGGATCGTGGTGCCGTGCCATGTCGGCATGGCTTGGGGGTCGTTGCTCATGGCAGCGATGTAGGGTTTGGTTTTGGGGGTGCAACGCCCCCCTGCCGCCTCCCATCCCCCTCTCCCATCATCCGTCATCCCCGCGCAGGCGGGGATCCAGACCCTCGGACCTCACCCGTTCATCACTGAGGTTTGCCAGTATGGGTTCCCGCCTCCGCGGGAATGACGAAGGAGGCTCGGGTGGTTACCGCCCCTTCCCCCATTCCCTGGCCACCGTGTAGCCGAGATACCCCGTGCCGAAGAGCGCGTAGAGCGGTTCGGGGATGGCGTTCAAATACGCCGCCATGCCCGCCGCGATCGCCTGCGCCATCTGCGGACGGACGGCGGCGATCAGGCCTGCGGGGATCGCGCCGAGCAGCAATGTGTACATCACGTAGAGGAACGTCGGGCGGGCTCGGGTGATCCAGGGGTCTGGCGCTGGATCAAGGGGTTGTGGGGTCATTGGCTGTCTCCGGAAATCTGGAAGTGCACAAAGTTCACACGCTGGGAGCGTTTTCGCAGGGGCCTCAGACGCGGTTCGCGAGCCAGCCGTAGAGGAAGGCTTCGTTCGCCGGGCGCGTCTCGGCGAGGGCGACGTAGCGTTCGCCCTGGAGCGCCTCGATCGCTTTCAGGAGCACGGTTTCGCCGCCGGGTTTGCGGCGGGCGAGGAAGGCTTCGAGCGCGGCGAGCGTGGCGGGGCCGATGCGGCCGTCGAGGATCATGTCCGGGTAGTCGGTGGCGCCGCGGTTCAGCGCGTTGAGGGCGCGTTGTAGGAAGGTGGCGGCGACCGCGGGGCCCATGTTGATGCCGGTGTCGAAGAGTTCTTCGGCGATTTTCGGGGCTCGGGGGGCGATCTGGTCGAAGGCCGGGCGGGTCCAGTAGAGGCGGTGGTAGATGGTTTCCGCCTGGTCGCGGGGGAAATTGCGCATGTCTCCGGGGTAGCCGTTGGTGCGGGCTACGCTTTCCGTGATGCCGTAGCGGGTGGGACCGCCTCGGTCTGCGGGGTGGTTCGAGTAGCCGCCTTCGCGGTCGATGACGGCGTCGATGAGGTGGTCGATGGTCATGGCTGGCTCCCGGTTTTGTTGGGGGCGAGCGAACCATATTGGTTCGTTGTAGGACAGGGGAATTTGGCGGTTCTTCGATCCTCCCCCGCTAGGGGGAGGTGGCTGGCGCTTGCCAGACGGAGGGGGAGGACACGCAACGGAGGTGACCGCTTGCCTCCCCCTCCGTCACCTTCGGTGCCACCTCCCCCTTGCGGGGGAGGATTGCCACTTCCCTCGTCTGCACCTCCCCGGCGGAGGCCGGGGTCCAACTGGGGGACGATGCTGACGAAGGACCGCGCTTCGTTAGGTCCGACGTTCCAATTGGGCCCGGCCTTCGCCGGGGTGGTGGCATATGGTGCACCCTCCCCACCCAAACCGACGCTACGTCCGCGCGGGGTTGGCGGATCGGTGCGCCTAAGGCTATGCGCTCCCTTGAACATTCGCCGCGGGCCTTGCCCGCGCGCTCAACCCGGTCGCCGCCGCGGCCGACAGGTTAGGAAGACCATGGAAGACGATTTCCGCAAAGCCGCGCTCGATTATCACCGTTATCCCAAGCCCGGTAAGCTCTCGGTCGAGGCGACCAAGCGGATGGCGACGCAGCGCGATCTCGCGCTCGCCTATTCGCCAGGCGTCGCCGCAGCGTGCGAGGAGATCGCCGCGGATCCGGACAAGGCGCGGGATTATACCGCGCGGGGCAATCTCGTCGCGGTCATCACCAACGGTACCGCGGTGCTCGGGCTCGGTGCGATCGGTGCGCTCGCGTCGAAGCCGGTGATGGAGGGCAAGGCGGTGCTCTTCAAGAAATTCGCCGGGATCGACTGTTTCGACATCGAGATCGACCAGCTCGATCCGCAGGCGTTCATCGAGGCGGTCCGCGTGCTCGAGCCGACGTTCGGCGGGATCAACCTCGAGGACATCAAGGCGCCCGAATGCTTCGAGATCGAGACGAAGCTGCGCGAGGTCATGAACATCCCGGTGTTCCACGACGACCAGCACGGCACCGCGATCGTGTGTGCAGCCGCGGTCCGCAACGTGCTCGAACTGCGCGGCAAGCGGCTCGACCAGATGAAGCTGGTGACGTCGGGCGCGGGCGCGGCGGCGCTGGCGACGGTCGACCTGCTGGTGTCGATGGGGCTCAATCCCGAAAACGTCACGCTGACCGATATCGCCGGCGTCGTGCACAAGGATCGCGGCGACGTGATGCCGCCGAACATGGCGCGGTACGCGCGCACGACCAACGCGCGGACCCTGCCGGACGTGCTGGAGGGGGCGGACATCTTCCTCGGGCTGTCGGCACCGCGCGTGCTGAAGCAGGAATGGCTGCATTTGCTCGCGCCCGATCCGCTGATTCTGGCGCTGGCGAATCCGGAGCCGGAGATCCAGCCGGCACTGGTGCATGCGACCCGGCCCGACGCGATCATCGCCACCGGCCGCTCGGATTTTCCGAACCAGGTCAACAACGTGCTGTGCTTCCCGTTCATCTTCCGCGGGGCGCTCGACGTCGGCGCGACCGAGATCAACGAGGCGATGAAGGTCGCGGCGGTCGATGCGATCGCGGCCCTGGCGCGTGCGACGGCGTCCGATGTGGTGGTCACCGCTTACGGCGGCGCGACGCCGGTGTTCGGGCCGACCTACATCATTCCCAAGCCGTTCGATCCGCGGCTGATCCTGCATGTCGCGCCGGCGGTGGCGAAGGCGGCGATGGACTCGGGCGTAGCGACGCGGCCGATCGAGGATTTCGATGCGTATCTGCGCGATCTCGAAGTGTTCGTGTATCGCTCGGGCCAGTTGATGCGGCCGATCTTCGCGCGCGCCAAGCAGGCGGGGCGCTCGATCGCCTATGGCGAGGGCGAGGACGACCGCACGCTGCGCGCGGTGCAGACGGTGATCGACGAGGGTATTGGGCGGCCGGTGCTGATCGGGCGGCGCGAGGTGATCGCCGAGAAGATCCAGTCGAGCGGGTTGCGGATGGCGATCGGCACCGATGTCGAAGTGCTCGATCCGGGTACCGACCGCGAAGTGTTCGATCCGTTGCTCGCCGGGTATAACGCGCTGGTCGGCCGTCGCGGATCGCCGCCCGATAGCGCCGAGCGCGCTCTGCGGACTCGGCCGAGCGTGGCGGCGGCGATGCTGCTGCGCGAGGGTCGCGTCGATGCGGCCCTCTGTGGTGGCATCGGCGACTGGTGGACGCAGATGACCTACGTCATGCCGCTGATACCGCGGATGCCGGGCGTCTCGCGGCTGTATGCGATGTCGGCGGTGATCCTGCGCACCGGGAGCCTGTTCTTCTGCGATACGCACGTGACGGTCGATCCGACCGCCGAGCAGATCGCCGAGATGACGTTGCTGGCGGCCGAGGCTGTGCGCGCGTTCGCGATCGAGCCGAAGGCGGCGTTGCTGTCGCATTCGAGCTTTGGTGCGTCGCGGTCGCCCTCGGCGCAGAAGATGCGCGCCGGGCATGCGTTGCTGAAGGACGCGGCGCCGGAGTTCGAGTTCGATGGCGAGATGCACGGCGATGCGGCGTTGTCCGAGGCGCTGCGGCGGCGGTTGGTCGCGGACAGCCCTTTGACCGGGTCGGCGAACCTGCTGGTGATGCCGAACATCGATGCGGCGAACATCGCGGTGTCGTTGCTGTCGGCATCGACCGAGTCGCTGCCGCTGGGGCCGATGCTGCTGGGGCTCGCCAAGCCGTTGCAGATGATGGTGCCTAGCGTGACCGCGCGGGGGATCGTTAACTTGAGCGCGGTGGCCGTGGGTCATGCGGCGACGGTGAGCGAGACGGCGTAAACCTTCTTCTGCCCCCCTCCCTGGCAGGGAGGGGTTGGGGGTGGGTCGGCTTCCGCCTGTTCGGACCGGTGAGACTCAAGCCGGCCTACCCACCCCCAGCCCCTCCCTTTCAGGGAGGGGAGCGCGGTTGTGGGCGGGGCGAGCGTCGCGTAAAAACCAACGCGCGCGGCTTGGCCAGCAGCGCTGCGTCTTTTCATCGATGTAAGAAAATGGTCGGAGCGACAGGATTCGAACCTGCGACCCCCACACCCCCAGTGTGGTGCGCTACCAGGCTGCGCTACGCTCCGACCGAACGGGCCGCATAGCAGCCCGAGCCGCGCGCTCTACGCAGGGTCGGCGCGCGATGCAAGTCGCAACGCCGCTTGCCCGCAAGAATTGCCTCAGTCGCCCATCAGCGTGCGCCAGAAGCTGCCGTCATACGCTTTCACGCTGACCTGCTCGATGGTGTACGCGCGCAGGGCGCGACCGAAGGCCTTCTGGTGATCGGCCTGACCGTGCGCGGCGATCGCTTCGGGACTCGCCCAGCGTTCGGAAATCCGGATCAGGTCGGGATCGACCAGGTCGAGCGCGAGATTGTAGAACTCGCAGCCGTCTTCCTTGGCGCAGGCGGCCATGTGCGCGATCAACGTATCGGCGATCTTTGCGCCCTCGCCTGTGGCCAGCTTGATATGTCCCATCACCAGAATCATCGCATCTCTCCTGTTTCGCCCCGGTTTCGCCGTGACTTCATCGTGGTCTCTACACGAACCGTCCGCGCCTGCGTCAGTTGCACGGGACACCAAGCGATGATAGCGGGCGGACCAATGCGACCGGCCGCGCGGCGCGCGAACCGAGCCACCCTTCACAGATACGGAACTCCATGTTCATCTCACCAGCATACGCCCAGGCCGCAGACGGCGCCGCCACGACGGCGGGAGGCGGGATCGCCTCGTTCCTGAGCCTCGCGCCGCTCTTCCTCGTGTTCGTCGTGTTCTATTTCCTGATGATCCGTCCGCAGCAAAAGCGCATGAAGGCGCTGCAGGCGTCGGTCGCTGCAGTGAAGAAGAACGACAGCGTCGTGACGTCGGGCGGGATCCTGGGCAAGGTGACCAAGGTCGAGGATAATGTCGTCGAGGTCGAGATCGCGCCGAATGTCCGCGTGCGCGTCGTCAAGGCGACGCTGACCGACATCACCAGCCCGAACACGAAGCCGGCGAACGACTGATGCTCGACTTCCCGCGCTGGAAAATCGGGTCGATCATCGGGTTGCTGGCGGCATTGTGCCTGCTGGCGATCCCGAGCTTCCTCCCCGAGAGCACCACGAGCCAATGGGGGCGGATTCCGCATCCGCACATCAACCTCGGGCTCGATCTCGCCGGCGGCAGCTATCTGCTGCTCGAGGCAGATACCGCCGACCTCGCCGCGACGCGGATCGAGGCGATGCGCGACAGCGTCGCGGGGACGATGCGCAACGGGACGCCGCGGATCGAGATCGGCGACATTTCGACGCGGGGCGGCCAGCTGACCTTCCTGCTGCGCGATCCGTCGCAGGTCGATGCGGCGCGCGAGCGCCTGCTGGCGATCACCGGCGGCGGCGCCGGGATGAGCGGCCAGCGCGAATGGGACATCAACGTCGTCGACACGAGCCGGTTCGTGCTCAAGCCGACCCAGGCCGGCCTGACGCAGGCGGTCGACACAGCGATGAAGGACGCGACCGAAGTCGTCCGTCGTCGTATCGACGCGCTCGGGACCAAGGAGCCGACGATCGTTCGCCAAGGCGCGACGCGGATCGTCGTCCAGGTGCCGGGGCTGAAGAACCCGCAGGCGCTGAAGGAGCTGATCGGCAAGACCGCCAAGCTCGAGTTCAAGCTGGTCGACGAGACCGCGAACCCGGCCGATCTGGTCAAGGGGATCGCCCCGGTCGGCAGCCAGGTGCTGCCGTATCCGGGTAATCCGCGCGGCGTGCCGTTCATCGCGGTCAAGCGTTCGGTGATCATCTCGGGCGACCAGCTCGCCGATGCGCGCCAGGAGTTCGAACCGCAGACCAACGCGCCGCAGGTGGCGATCACGTTCGACGCGGTCGGTGGCCGTCGCTTCGCCAAGGTCACGACCGAGAACACCAACAAGCCGTTCGCGATCATCCTCGACAATTCGGTGATCTCCGCGCCGAACATCAACGAGCCGATCCTTGGCGGTCGTGCGTCGATCTCGGGCAACTTCACCGTCGAGTCGGCGAACGCGCTGGCGATCTCGCTGCGGTCGGGCAAGCTGCCGGTCAATTTGAAGACCATCGCCGAGAGCACCGTCAGCCCCGATCTCGGCAAGGATTCGATCCGCGCCGGCGTGCTGGCATCGATCGTCGCCGCACTGCTCGTGATCGTGTTCATGTTCGTCACCTACGGGCGGTTCGGGCTGTATGCTAACCTCGCGGTGGTCATCAACATCCTGGTCATCGTCGCGGTCATGGCGATGCTGAACGCGACGCTGACGTTGCCCGGTATCGCCGGGTTCGTGCTGACGATCGGTACCGCGGTGGATGCCAACGTGCTGATCAACGAGCGTATCCGCGAGGAGCGGCGACGCGGGCGTAGCGTCGTCCAGTCGGTCGAGCTCGGCTACAAGGAAGCATCGCGGACGATCTTCGAGGCCAATGTGACGCACGCCATCACCGGCGTGATCATGCTGCTGCTCGGCTCGGGTCCGGTGAAGGGCTTTGCGGTCGTGCTGCTGATCGGGATCTGCACGTCGGTGTTCACCGCCGTCACGTTCACGCGGATGATGGTCGCGCTGTGGCTGCGGAAGAACCGCCCCACCACGATCAATATTTGAGGCGGGAGATAACCATGCGCCTGCTGAAACTCGTACCCGACAACACGAACCTGAAGTTCGTCTCGCTCCGCAAATGGGCGTTCGGGCTGACCCTGCTACTGTCCCTGCTCGCGGTCGGCCTCGTCGTGACGAAGGGCCTCAACATGGGCGTCGACTTCGTCGGCGGCGTCCTGATCGAGGAGAAGTTCGCGACCCCGCCGTCGATCGACGCGGTCCGTACCGAAGTCGATCGGCTCGGCGTCGGCGAAGCCTCGATCCAGTCGTTCAGCGATCCCAAGACGCTGTCGATCCGCCTGCCCGTGCCCGCCGGCGACGAAGGTGCTACCAACCGCCTCGTCAAGAAGGTGTCGGACGACCTCGCCGTGAAGTTCCCCGGCGCAACGTTCTCCAAGTACGACACGATCTCGGGCAAGGTCTCGGACGAGCTGATCAGCAAGGGTCTGCTCGCGGTCGGCCTCGCGATCCTCGGCATCGCGCTGTTCGCGGTGGTCCGGTTCGAGTGGCAGTTCGGCGTGTCGACCGTCGTCGCGATCGTCCACGATCTGTTGATGACGCTCGGCTTCTTCGCGCTGACGCAGTTCGAGTTCGACCTGAACATCGTCGCGGCGGTGCTGACGATCATCTCCTACTCGATCAACGACAAGATCGTCATCGACGACCGTATCCGCGAGAATATGCGCCGCTATCGGAAGATGGACATGCGCGAGATCACCGACCTGTCGGTGAACGAGACGCTGCCACGTACGGTGATGACGTCGGTGACGATCCTGCTCGCGCTGGTCGCGATGCTGGTGCTGGGCGGCCACGTGCTGCGCGGGTTCACCGCGGCGATGATCCTGGGCATCGTCGTCGGCACGTATTCGTCGATCTACGTGTCGTCGTCGCTGCTGATCACGCTGGGGCTGCGGGCCGATCCTGCTCCGCGCAAGGGCGGCGTGCAGGACGGTGCCGAGCGGGTTGGCCCGAAGGTCGAGCGTTGATCACGTCATGAGGATGGACCGCGAGAAGACTGATGGGCCGATGATCTCGGCAATCGGTCGGGCCGGGTTCAAGGTCGACGACGGCTATTATACCGCTTTGTCGATCAGTCCCGAGCGCGCGGATGGCTGGGAGCCGCCGGCGTTCGAGACGCTGAGCGCGACGGATGTGGCGGCGTTGCTGGCGCTCGATCCGCCGCCGGAGTTCCTGTTGCTGGGTACCGGTTCCGCGCTGCGTCAGCCGCCGCTTGCGTTCAAGAAGGCGGTCGAGGCACGGGGGTTCGGGATCGAGGCCATGGATAGCCGTGCTGCCGCTCGGGCTTGGGCGGTTCTGCGCGGCGAAGGTCGCTGGATCGTGGCGGCGCTGTACCCGCTCGAGGGGTGAGCTGAGACTGCTGATCCTTCCCCGCCAGGGGGAGGTGGCTGGCGCTTGCCAGACGGAGGGGGAGGAAAGGGCAACGGTCGTTGCGAGTTCCTCCCCCTCCGTCACCTTCGGTGCCACCTCCCCCTGGCGGGGGAGGATTCTAGATTCGGTGATTCGCGGCTAGCGTCGCCAAATGCTCGTAGAGCGCGGCGGTGTTGGCTTCCCAGGTGAAGCTGGCGACTGTGGCGCGCGTCGCCTGGGGCGACGGCGGATCGGCCAGTAGGGCGCCGATCGCGGCGGCGAACGCTAGCGAGTCGCCAATCGTGACGCGGCCAGCTTCGGGGGATGTCACCACGTCATGCGCGCCGCCGGCGTCGGTGATGACGATCGGGGTACCGCAGGCGAGCGATTCGACCCAGGCGTTGGCGAGGCCTTCGGACTCGGAGGCAAGCGCGCTGACATCGGCAGCGGCGATCAGCTTCGGGATTTCGGCGTGCGGCACGGCGCCGAGCAGGCGGATGCGGTCGGCTACGCCGAGTCGCGCGATCTGTGCTTCCAGTGTCGATCGCGCGGGGCCCTGCCCTGCGATCAGGAGCGTGACGCCGGGGAGCGCGGCGGCCGCGTCGATGACGATGTCGTGGCCCTTGCGTGGGATCAGCGCGCCGACCGAGACGACTAGCGGGCCCGCTACGCCGAGCGCTGCCTTGGCGGCGGCGCGGTCGACGGGGTGGAAGCGGTCCTGGTCGACGCCGGTGTGATGGACGCGGATGCGGTCGGCGGGCAATCCCATCGCGACCATGTCGACCTTCATCGCGGCGCTGACGGCGAGCATGCCCGCGGCGTTGCAGCCTGCGTCGCGGACCTGCGCGGCGGTGGCGGGCGCGTTGCCCCAGATGTGGATGTCGGACCCGCGCGCCTTGATCGAGACGGGGACGCCGTAGCGCTTGCCGAGTGCGACCGCGGCGGGGCCGTCGGGGAAGAAGAACGAGGCGTCGATGACATCGAACGCGAAGTCTTCGCGGATCGTGTCGAGGACGGGGATGAGCGCGCGCTGCAACGCTGCGGCGTGGTGGCGGCCCTGGAGGAACGGGCGGACGGTGAAGCGCGGGCGGTGGAGGTCGATGCCCTTCCAGCGTTCGTGCGTCGGGAGCGTGGCGAGGGCCGCGTAGTGGCCGAGGCGGCGGAGCGGGCCCGGGGGGAGGCCTATCGGTGCTACCGCTTGCAATGAAACGTCGGGGTGCGCGGCGAGGCCGAGCGTCTGGCGTTCGACGAAGACGCCGAAATTGGGGCGGGTCGCATCCGGGAACAGGGTGGAGAGGGTTAGGATGCGGAGCATGGTTTGGGGGTTACAGGGGGCGGGTTAATGTGGGGTGAGTTTGGGGGCTCGATGTCGTGGAACGCGAACTTGCTCACAAGACGCCACCCCGGCGGAGGCCGGGGCCCAGTTGGGGGACGTAGCTAACGGAGCGTAGTTCTCCATTATTGCCACCTTTCCACCTGGGCCCCGGCCTTCGCCGGGGTGGTGTTCATATGAGGAGTGGTTGCCCTCGATTACATTGTTTCCCCGCGAAGGCGGGGACCCAGACTGGGCTCCCGCCTTCGCGGGAGAACAAGGAGGTGGGAGGTGAAGGTGTTGCTCAGATTCGCTTCGCCAGCGGATACGCGAACAGCACGTCGGCATCCGCGCTCGTCGAGACCGTTTCGGTGCCCGTCATCGTCGCACACTCACCAGCCTTGAACGCGACGCCTGCGACATCGCCCGAGCCGGTGATCGGGATCACCCAGCCGGTTGTGCCTTCGGGCAGGTTGACGACGTGGTCGCCGCCCTTCCAGCGCTCGAGCACGAACTTGGGGCCTTCGACCATGATCGTGCGGCCGGTCTCGACTTCGATCGGCGGCGCGACGGGGACGTAGGGCGTGGGGTCGGCGACTTCGATGCCGTCCTTGAGGTGAAGCTCGCGGTCGCTGCCGTAATCGTAGAGGCGGTAGGTGGTCTCGGAGTTCTGCTGGACCTCGATCACGGTCAGGCCGCCGCCGATCGCGTGGATCGTGTCCGACGCGCAGTACATGAAGTCGCCCGGCTTGACTGGCTTCCAGTCGAGCTTGTCCTCGATCGTGCCGTCGATCGCCGACTGCCGGAGTTCGTCCTTCGAGATCGGCTGCTTCGTGCCGACCGCGATCGTCGAGGTCGGCTCGGCGGCGAGGACCGTCCAGCACTCGTCCTTGCCGCGCGGCAGGCCGCGGGCGTGTGCCTGTTCGTCGTTGGGATGAACCTGGACCGACAGCTTCTCGCTGGTGAACAGGTATTTGATCAGCAGGTCCGGCGTGGTGTTGCCGGGCTCCTGGAACCAGACTTCGCCGATCGGCGGCGTGCCGGGGGCGGCATCCTCGAACCCGGGCCAGAGCGTGTCGCGACCCCAGGGCTTCTCGACGCGGTGGGTGTGCAGCAGGG
This sequence comes from Sphingomonas sp. 320_CC, assembly GCF_059691795.1. Classification (NCBI taxonomy): domain Bacteria; kingdom Pseudomonadati; phylum Pseudomonadota; class Alphaproteobacteria; order Sphingomonadales; family Sphingomonadaceae; genus Sphingomonas; species Sphingomonas sp. 320_CC. The sequence continues at coordinate 305,164 of NZ_JCAWAE010000002.1, forward strand.
TGGCGGGCATGGGATATCCTCGACTGGAATGACGGGTCGGCAACGCACGACTATTGCCGTGTGATCCGGCTCACGGAAAGCCCCCATGGTCGACAACCGCAGGGCCGGTATTCAGGCGCCGAACGGGGGTGGCGAAAGGGATTGTTCGCGAAGCCCCGCATACGCTAAGGACAACGCCGATGCGTATCCCCCAGTCCCTTCCGAGCATGTCGCGTGCCTTTGCTGTCACGCTCATCGCAGCGCTTGCGCTCCCCATGGCCGGTTGTGCGGGTCGTTCCGCCAAGGGCGACCTTCCTTACGTCGCGCGCGACGTGGGCACGCTGTACTCGACCGCCAAGGCGCGGCTCGACCAGGGGCGCTACAAGGAGGCGGCACAGCTGTTCGACGAGGTCGAGCGCCAGCATCCCTATTCGATCTGGGCGCGCCGTGCGCAGATCATGTCGGCGTTCAGCTATTATCTCGCGAAGGACTACACCGCGTCGATCAGCTCGGCGCAGCGTTTCCTCGCGGTGCATCCGGGTAACCGCGACGCGCCCTATGCCTATTACCTGATCGCACTCGGCTATTACGAGCAGATCACCGACGTAACGCGCGACCAGAAGATCACGCGGCAGGCGCTCGATTCGCTCGGCGAGCTGATGCGGCGGTATCCGAACACGCGTTACGCATCGGATGCCCGGCTGAAGATCGATCTGGTCAACGACCATCTCGCCGGCAAGGAGATGGAGATCGGGCGGTTCTACGAGACGCGCGGCCAGTGGCTCGCAGCGAACGGCCGGTTCCGCACCGTGATCGACAAGTTCCAGCAGACCACGCACACGCCCGAGGCGCTGATGCGGCTGACCGAGACGTATCTGCAGCTCGGCGTGCCGATCGAGGCCGAGAAGGCCGCCGCGGTGCTGGGTCGCAACTATCCGGGCACCGACTGGTATGATCACGCCTACAAGCTGATGCAGGACCATCCGGTAAAGCCGATTGCACCGCTGGCACCGGGTGAGGCAGTCGTGCCGACAGGAACCGCAGGGACGCCGGGTACCGGGGCGCTGGAGCTTCCCAAGGCGAACGGCAACACCGGTGGCACGGGCGCGGGCAGCGTTTCCAGCCCCGCACCCGTCGGTCCGGGCAGCGCGACGCGGACCGGCCCCGGCAACTGATCAGGGAATACGCCATGAGAACCCGGGCGTGAGAACAATGGGGGATCAACTTCGCGTGCGGATCGTCTAAGACGCGCGGAATGCTGACCGATCTTTCCATTCGCGACGTGGTGCTCATCGAGGCGCTGGATCTGGGATTCGGCGAAGGGCTAGGCGTGCTGACCGGCGAGACCGGCGCGGGCAAGTCGATCCTGCTGGATGCACTGGGGCTGGCGCTGGGCGGACGTGGCGACAGCGGGCTGGTCCGGCACGGCGCGGCGCAGGCGGTGGTGACCGCGACGTTCGATGCCCCTGCCCCCGAGTCGCCACTCGCGCTGTTGTTCGACGAGAACGGGCTGGAGATCGAGCACGGCGAGCCGTTGATCGTGAAGCGCATCGTCAAGGCGGACGGCGGCAGTCGTGGCTTCGTCAACGACCAGCCAGCTTCGGCGGGGCTGCTGCGCGAGATGGCGCCGCATCTGGTCGAGATCCACGGGCAGCATGACGAGCGCGGGTTGCTGAATGCGCGCGGGCACCGGGCGTTGCTGGATATTTTCGGGCGGACCGAGCTTGGGGCTACGGGCAAGGCGTATGCGGGTTTCCGTGCGGCCGAAGCCGAGTTAGCGGCTGCGCGGGCGGATATCGAGACGGCGGCGCGGGATCGCGAATGGCTTGAGCATACGGTTGCAGAGCTGACTGCACTGGCGCCAGTCGCCGGCGAGGAGGAGACGCTGGCAGATACGCGGCGGTCGATGCAGCGCGCGGAGAAGATCGCGGACGACCTGGCGGCGATCGACGATTTCCTCGAGGGCAAGGACGGCGGGATGGCAAAGCTGCGCCAAGCCGCGCGTGTGCTCGAGCGGATCGCTGAAGATCATGTCGCGCTCGGCAATGCGTTGGCGGCGGTCGATCGCGCGGTGATCGAGGCGTCGGTTGCTGAGGAGAGCCTGCGCGATGCGCGGGCGGACATGGCGTATGATCCGCGCGCGCTGGAGGATGACGAGGCGCGGTTGTTCGAGCTTCGGGCGATGGCGCGCAAGCACCGCGTGCAGCCGGATGATCTTGCAGCGCTGGCGGACGAGATGCGCGCGCGGCTGGAGCGGCTCGATGCCGGCGAAGGCGGGATCGCGAAGATCGAGGCGCGGGTGGCGTCTGCGCGGAAGGCGTTCGATACGGCGTCCGATGCTTTGACGAAGCGGCGGCTGGCTGCGGCAAAGCGGCTCGACGTGGCGGTTGCGGGTGAGTTGGCGCCGTTGAAGCTGGACGCGGCGCGGTTCCAGACGGTGGTCGCGCCGCTGGGTGAAGAGGGCTGGTCGGCGGCGGGCAAGGACAGGGTCGAGTTCGAGATCTCGACCAATCCCGGTGCGCCGTTCGCGGCGCTGACCAAGATCGCGTCGGGCGGCGAGTTGTCGCGCTTCATCCTCGCGCTGAAGGTGGCGTTGGCGGAAGAGGGCGGCGCGTCGACGATGGTGTTCGACGAGATCGACCGCGGCGTCGGTGGGGCGGTGGCGAGCGCGATCGGCGAACGACTCGCGCGGTTGGCATTGAGCACGCAGCTGCTGGTGGTGACGCACAGCCCGCAGGTCGCGGCGCGGGGGGCGAAGCATCTGCTGATCGCCAAGAGCAGCGACGGCACGGTCACCCGGACCGGCGTGCGGGCCTTGAGCGAGGACGAGCGGCGGGAAGAGATCGCGCGGATGCTGTCGGGCGCGCAGATTACGGATGAAGCGCGGGCTCAGGCGGAGCGGTTGCTCGAGCGGGCTTAACGCGCTCAGGTTCAGATGGATTTACCACCGGTCTTGTTCCCCCGCGAAGGCGGGGGCCCAGGATACCACCCACAGCGTCCTTGACCCTGGGCTCCCGCGTTCGCGGGAGAACGGTGCCGCGAAAGGCTGATCTCAGGGCATCGCCTGTCGCGGGTGACCCAAGTGGATCTTCAGCACCGGCACGACGATGTAATCGCCGCCGACTTTGCGCAGGCCGTGCAGCGCCCGGCTGCCGAAATCGCCGTCTTCGTGGATCACCGCACGGACCGGCGCCTGTTCAGCGTGGATCATGTCGCCGAGCCCGGCGGCACTGGCGTCGGAGCGCGGCCATAGCGATTGCTGGACACGGTCGTCCGCGGACGAATCGTCGTTCCAGTCATAGCCGATCGCCGGGGCGGGCTCAGGGGAGACGTGAGTCTGCTGGGCGGCAGCGGGCGCGGCAAAGACTATGGCGATGATCGTAACTGCTGTTTTCATCGCACCCCCCGATCCCACCCCGGCGAAGGCCCGGGCCCAGTTGGGAAAGTTTAGCTGGGGAACACGGTGCTCCCTTACAACGACCTTGCCAACTGGCCCCCGGCCTTCGCCGGGGTGATGGGCGAATTCAAGACGCGCCGGTGCCGCCGTTCGCGCCGAAGAAGCTGCCGGTGGTGTAGCTGTCGCTCGGGTCCGCCAGCGCAACGTAGAGGCCCGCCAGTTCGGCCGGCTGACCGGCGCGACCGAGTGGCGTATCCTGCCCGAATTCGCCCATCTTGCCCGGCAATTGCCCGCCCGCGACCTGCAACGGCGTCCAGATCGGGCCCGGCCCTACCGCGTTGACGCGGATGCCCTGCTTGGCGAGCTGTTTGGCGAGCGCCTTGGTGAAGATCAGGATCGCGCCCTTGGTCGAGGCGTAGTCGAGCAGCTCCTTCTCCGGGCTGACCGAATTGACCGACGCGGTGTTGATGATCGAGGCGCCTGGCTTCATCAGCGGGATCGCCGCCTTGCAGAGGTGGAACATCGCGTAGACGTTCGTCTTCATGGTGCGATCGAACTGCTCGAAGCTGATCTCGGCGATCGAGTCCTTCGACTGCTGATAGGCCGCGTTGTTGACGAGGATGTCGAGCCCGCCAAGCTCGCGATTGGCGCGCGCGATCAGGTCGTTGCAGAATTTCGCATCGGTCAGGTCGCCGGGGATCAGGACGACTTTGCGCCCTTCCGCGCGGAGTAGCTTGGCGACGTCCTGCGCGTCGGGTTCCTCGGTCGGGTAATAGTTGATCGCGACGTCGGCGCCTTCGCGCGAGAACGCGATGACGGCGGCACGACCGATCCCCGAATCGCCGCCGGTGACGAGTGCCTTGCGACCGGCCAGGCGCCCAGACCCGCGATAGCTTGCCTCCCCGCAATCGGGAACGGGGTGCATGTTGCGCTGGAGCGCGGGCCATTTCTGGCGCTGTTCGGGGAACGGTTGCGAAGGATATTTGGTCTTCGGATCGGCGAGTGGAGCAGCACCTTGCGCGAAGGCGGGTGCGGCGGCGGCGGCGAGGCCGGTGACGGCGGCGCCCTTGAAGAGGTCTCGACGGCTGGTGTCTGTCATGATCATGTTTCCCTGAAAATGCCTTGGGATGTCAGCGCGCAACTCGGGCGAATGTTCACGCCATGTTGATCGAGGTCTTGTCGAAAGGTGGCCCCCTCCCCTAACCCGGCGCGATGTCAGACCTTCCCGCGACCGAAACCGAAGCCGCCGCCGAGCTGGAGACGCTCGCCGCGCTGATCGCGTATCATAACGCGCGCTATCACACCGACGACGCGCCCGAGATCAGCGATGCCGAGTATGATGCGCTGGTGCGGCGCAATGCGGCGGTTGAAGCAGCGTTTCCGGCTACGGTGCGGAGCGATTCGCCGAGCCGGACGGTCGGTGCTGCACCCGCGGGACACCTCGCGAAAGTCGCGCATGCCAAGGCGATGATGAGCCTCGACAACGCGTTTGCGGACGATGAGGTCGAGGAGTTCGTCGCGCGCGTGCGCCGGTTCCTGAAGCTGGCGGACGACGAACCGGTCGCGCTGACCGCGGAGCCGAAGATCGACGGGCTGTCGTGCTCGTTGCGGTATGAGGACGGGCGGCTGGTGCAGGCGTTGACCCGTGGCGATGGCCAGGTCGGCGAGGACGTTACCGCCAACGTCCGGACCATCGGCGACATTCCTCAACAGTTGAACGGCGAAGCGCCCGCAGTCTTCGAGGTTCGCGGCGAGGTGTATATGGCGAAGGACGACTTCGCCGCCTTGAACGCGCGCCTGCTCGCCGAGGCCAAGGAGACCGGCAAGGACGCGCGACAGTTCGCCAACCCGCGCAATGCCGCCGCCGGATCGCTGCGCCAGAAGGACGCGAGCGTCACCGCAAGCCGGACGCTGCGGTTCCTCGCGCATGGCTGGGGCGAGGCGAGCGTCGTGCCGGGCGAAACGCAGGCCGAAGTCGTCGACACGTTGCGCGGCTGGGGCTTCCCGATCGCCGAAGGGTTCGCGCGGGTCGAAGGAACGGCCGCGGCGCTCGACGTGTACCGCAAGATCGAAGCCGAGCGCGCCGACCTGCCGTTCGACATCGACGGCGTGGTCTACAAGGTCGACCGGCTCGACTGGCAGGCGCGGCTGGGTCAGGTCGCCAAGGCACCACGCTGGGCGATCGCGCACAAATTCCCCGCCGAGCGTGCGCAGACTTTACTCGAGAAGATCGACATCCAGGTCGGCCGGACCGGTGCGATGACCCCGGTCGCGCGGCTGTCCCCCGTCACCGTCGGCGGCGTCGTCGTGACCAACGCGACCCTCCACAATGCCGACGAGATCGAGCGATTGGGCGTGCGGCCGGGCGACCGCGTGCTCGTCCAGCGCGCCGGCGACGTGATCCCGCAGATCGTCGAGAACCTGACCCCGGACGCCAAGCGCGAAGCGTATGTCTTTCCGCATGTCTGCCCCGAATGCGGGTCGGCGGCCGAACGCGAGGAAGGCGAGGTCGTCTATCGCTGCACCGGCGGACTGATCTGCCCGGCGCAGCGAGTCGAGCGGCTGATCCACTTCGCGTCGCGCCATGCGTTCGACATCGGCGGCCTCGGCCAGACGCTGATCGAGGCGTTCTTCCGCGACGGGCTGATCGAATCGCCCGCCGACATCTTCCGCCTGACCGAGGAGCAACTCGCCGCGCGCAAGAAGGACGGGCGCGTCTGGGCGGCCAAGGTGATCGCGGCGATCGAGACCAAGCGGACGATCCCGCTCGACCGCTTCCTGTTCTCGCTCGGCATCCGCCACGTCGGCGAGATTACCGCACGAGACCTTGCGCGACGCTATGTGTCCGCACGCGCGCTCGGCACGGTGCTCCGTCACGCGGTGTTCCTGCGCGGCCAGATCGAACCGGTCATCGGCGAACCCGAGCGGAAATTCGTGCTCCGCCGCGACAAGCTGCTGGTCGGCGCGATCGAGACCGCGGGGATCGGCCCCGAGGTCGCGAGCGCACTCGTCGGCTTCTGCGCCGAGCCGCACAACCGCCGAGTCGTGTTCGACCTGTTGCGCGAAGTGAAGCCCGCGGACGTCGTACACGAGACGCGCGAGTCGCCGGTGACGGGCCAGATCCTGGTCTTCACCGGCAGCCTCGAAACGCTGAGCCGCGACGAGGCGAAGGCGCAGGCGGAAGCGCTCGGTGCCCGCGTTGCCGCGTCGGTTTCGAGCAAGACCGGCCTAGTCATCGCCGGCCCCGGCGCAGGATCGAAGCTCAAGAAAGCCACCGACCTCGGCATCCGGGTGATCACCGAAGCCGAATGGGCCGCGATCGTCGCCGCCAGCTAGGCGCGGCCCACACTCTCGGTATTGGTTCCAACTGCCCCGAAAGGGTTCGATTGCGTGGCTTTTTTGCAACGCACCATGACGGAGTGCGTCTGTGACACTTACCGACTCGCCAATGTCACAGAACCGAAATATCCGGCGTGCAGGGGCACGGATGTCCGGTGGGAAAGCCGACATCCAGAGCTACGGGCTCTAAGGGGACATTATTCAGATGCGTACCATGCTTGCTTGCGGCGTTGCTTTCGCCGCGCTCATGATTCCGGCTGCAGCCTTCGCTCAGTCGACCGCCACGATCGAAGCAGAAAACCCAGAAATCGTCGTCAGCGGCCAGCGCGGCACGCCAAGCGTCAACGGTATCCAGACGCCCGATACGCCCAAAGCCAAGGCCGTTCTGACGCAGGAACTCATCGAGCGTCGCACGCCGGGCCAGTCCATCCTCGATACGATCAACCTCGTCCCTGGCGTCAGCTTTACCAACAGCGACCCTTACGGCGGTTCGGGTGGCCAGTTGCGTATTCGCGGTTTCAGTGGTGACCGCGTTTCGCTGACGTTTGACGGTATCCCGCTCAACGATTCGGGCAACTATTCGATCTATTCGAACCAGCAGCTCGACCCGGAATTGATCCAGGAGGTCAACGTCAACTTCGGCGCCACCGACGTTGACTCGCCCACCGCCAGCGCTTCGGGCGGTACGGTCAACTACCGTTCGCTCACGCCGACCGACAAGATCAGCGCGGCTGGCGCATTCTCGCACGGCACGAACGACATGAACCGTGCGTTCGTGCTGCTGAACACTGGTACCTTCACGTCGTTCGGCACCAAGGCATGGCTGTCGGCCAGCACGCAGACCTATGACCAGTTCCGTGGCTACGGGAAGATCAACAAGCAGCAGTTCAACGGCAAGATTTACCAGCCGATCGGCAGCGGCCGCGACTTCATCTCGATCGCAGCGCATTACAACCAGAACCGCAACAGCTCGTACAGCAACCCGACGATCGCGAACATCCGCACCCGGCTCGCCGCTGGCGGAACGACCATCCCAGCCGCCACGGCGATCACGGCTGCAAACCCGTACACGCTCGACCTGAGCAATTCGCAGTACGATTATGTGTTCGACGACACGTCGCCCACGTATCTGTACGACCGCAGCTGCAACCTGGCATCGGCTGCCGGCGTTCGCGGCACGGTGCAGAACGATCGTAACTCGTGCAACAATGTCGCCGGCACCGCGATCAACCCGTCGAACACGGGCAACGTCCGTGTCAATTCGCGCTTCGGCATCACCGACAAGCTGACCTTCACGTTCGACGGTGCGTACAGCTTCACGCGCGCGAACGGCGGCGGATCGACGCTGATGGCCGAGAGCAATGCCGGGGCGACGACCGCCAACGGCACCTATGCGCAGCAGTATCAGCGCGTCGGCGCCGGGATCGCAGCGGGTGCGGATCTGAACGGCGATGGCGACCAGCTCGATTTTGTCCGCGTTTACTGGCCATCGAACACGCGCACGCAGCGTTTCACCGCGATCGCCAATCTGCGCTACGAGTTCGACTCGCATAACGCGGTCCGCCTCGCCTACACCTGGGATCGCGCCCGTCACCGCCAGACCGGCGAAGCTAGCTTGCTCGATCCGTTTGGCCGCCCCTATGAAGTGTTCAGCGCTCTGGACGGCGAAGGTCCCTATGCGGTCAACGATGCCGCCGGGAACGTTTTGAACAAGCGCAACCGTCTGTCCTACGCGATCCTCCACCAGGTTTCGGGCGAGTATCGCGGCACGTTCTTCGAAGACAAGCTGGACCTGACGCTCGGTGTCCGCGCACCGTTCTTCCGTCGCAACCTGTCGAACTATTGCTACACCATCCCCGGCAACTCGAGCGACGCATACTGCACCTCGCAGACCGCGGCACAGGTTGGCGCAACGCCCGCTACTGCTGGGTTTGGCCTCCCGTACAAGAACCGCATCAAGGCCTATGACGCGGTGCTTCCGAACGTCGGCTTCACCTACAACATCTTCGATCATCTCGGCATGTTCGGCAGCTATGCGAAGGGCGTCTCGGTTCCCAAGACCGACAACCTCTACTCGTTCGACGACGTGAAGATCGCGCCGGTCGCCGAAGTGAAGCCGGAAAAGACCGACTCGTTCGATCTTGGCCTTCGCTATAGCTCGCGGATCATCCAGGCGCAGGTCGCAGCCTGGTACATCTCGTACAAGAACCGCATCATCAGCTCGACGGTGCAGCTCGAGGGTGGCGGCACGCAGAGCCTCGATCGCAACGTCGGCAAGGTCGAGAGCAAGGGCATCGATGCCAGCCTCGGCATCCAGCCGATCAAGCACATCTCGGTGTACGGGTTCGTCTCGTACCTCGACTCGGAACTGAAGAACGACGCGACCGATCCAATCACGGGTGCGATCATCGTCGCAACGAAGGGCAAGTTCGTCGTCGAGACGCCTGAGTGGCAGTATGGCGGTCGTGCGCAGGTGTCGTTCGAGCCGGTCTCGGTCGGCGTGCAGGTCAAGCGTACCGGCAGCCGCTGGGTCACCGACGTCAACGATCTGAAGTCGGCGGGCTACACGATCGTCGATCTCGATGCGCGCTTCGACATGAAGCGGTTCGGCCTGGACAACACGTTCTTCCAGCTGAACGTGTCGAACCTGCTGAACGAGCGCTACTTCGGCAACCTGAGCACGAACACCGTTGCATCGAACAACCCGCGCTTCACCTTCGGTGCACCGCGTACGTTCATCGGATCGGTGCACTTCGGCTTCTAAAATATAACTGAACTAGTCGGTCGAATTGGCCGCCGCTTCCTTCGGGATGCGGCGGACTTTTTCGTTTGGCGGCCTAGCGCCCGACCAAACCGTTCGGCTTTTGCGTGTGCCTTGCGCGGCGTGTAAGACGGTGGGCCAATGGCTAATTCTTCCGTCCCGCCCCCCGGCTCGTCCGCCTTGAACTCGACCCGGCGCTTGCCCTTCACGGCGCGGCCGTTTTTCGAGAACAAGGCGCGGGCGTTCTGGATACTCCAGGCGGTCGGGTGGAGCGGATATCTGCTGCTGCGCGGCGTGGTGTCGATCTCGAACGGGCTGTCGCTCGACGGGGTGATCCCGGTGATCGTCGAGGCGATCGTCGGATATTGCATCACGCTGCTGCTCTCGACGATGTACGGCCAGTATCGGCGGATGAACCGGCTTGTCGGCATTTTCCTGACGATCGCGACGCTCGCCGCCGCGACGTTCCTGTACGCGGTGCTTGACGCATTCACCTTCTCGTTCATCGCGACCGCGACGCCGGGGGTGACTCTCACGCGGCTGCTCGGGTCGGTGTACGTCACGTTCACGGTGCTGTTCGGGTGGTCGGCGCTGTATTTCGGGATCAACTTCTACCTGATCGTCGAGCAGCAGATCGACCAGATGGAGCATCTGGAGAACCAGGCGTCGTCGGCGCAGCTGGCGATGCTGCGGTACCAGCTCAACCCGCATTTCCTATTCAACACGCTGAACTCGATCTCGACCTTGGTGCTGCTCAAGCAGACCGAGCGGGCGAACGCGATGCTCAGCCGGCTGTCGTCGTTCCTGCGCTATACGCTGGCGAACGAGCCGACCGCGCATGTCACCGTCGCGCAGGAGGTGGACCAGCTGAAGCTGTATCTGGAGATCGAGAAGATGCGCTTCGAGGATCGGATGCGGCCCAAGTTCGACATCGATCCGCGCGCCGAACGCGCGCGCCTACCGTCGCTGCTGCTGCAACCGCTGGTCGAAAACGCGATAAAATATGCCGTTACGCCGCAGGAGGAAGGCGCCGAAATCTGCGTCGAAGTGCGGCTCGCCGGGGAACGCGTGCAGATCGCCGTATCCGATACCGGTCCGGGCTTGATCGAGGGCCGGATCGGTTCAAGCCAATCCACAGGCGTGGGGCTCGCTAATATTAGAGACAGGTTGGCTCAGGCATATGGGCCCGACCACCGTTTCGAAACCCGCTCCACGCCCGCTGGCGGCTTCTCGGTCGAGATCGAGATTCCGTATCAGCTTGAAGACGTGAACAGAGAGGCCGCATGACCATCCGTACCATTCTCGTCGACGACGAGCCGCTGGCGATCCAGGGGCTGGAACTCCGACTCCAGGCCCATGAAGACGTCGAGATCATCGAAAAATGCTCGAACGGCCGCGAGGCGATTCGCGCGATCAAGACGCACAAGCCCGACCTCGTCTTCCTCGATATCCAGATGCCGGGGTTCGACGGGTTCTCCGTCGTGCAGGGCCTGATGGAGGTCGAGCCGCCGCTGTTCGTGTTCGTGACCGCGTATTCGGACCACGCGTTGCGCGCGTTCGAGGCGCAGGCGGTCGATTATCTGATGAAGCCGGTCGAGGAATCGCGGTTGGCCGATACGATCGAGCGGGTTCGGCAGCGTCTGTCGGAAAAACGCGGCGTCGAGGAAGTGGATCGGTTGCGCGAAGTGCTCGCCGATGTCGCGCCGGATGCGGCGGCGGATATGCCGGACGGCGATGCGGTGTCGGCGAACCGGTTCGAGAAGCTTATCAACATCAAGGATCGCGGGCAGATCTTCCGCGTCGATGTGGACACGATCGAGCGGATCGATGCGGCCGGCGATTATATGTGCATCTATACCGGCGATAATACGCTGATCTTGCGCGAGACGATGAAGGATCTGGAGAAGCGGCTGGATCCGCGGCGGTTCCAGCGCGTGCATCGCTCGACGATCGTGAACCTGGATCTGGTGAAGCAGGTCAAGCCGCATACCAACGGGGAATGCTTCCTGGTGTTGAATTCTGGTGCGAGCGTGAAGGTTTCGCGGTCGTATCGCGATGTGGTGGCGCGGTTCGTTCACTGAGTTCGAGCCGTCGTCCTAGCCGCGTCCCCGTCATCCTGACGAACGTCAGGATCCAGAGTCACTGAGGGCACGCTCGTTAATCTGGATCGTGACGTTCGTCAGGATGACGGACGCGGGGGTGTGGTCGGGGCGGCTTTCGGGAGCGTGCTCTTCCACGTCCGTCCTTGCCGATCGAGGTCCCGATTTCGTCGGGATGACGGGGGAGCTCCCTTAGCGGGCGCTTCCCCCGTTTCCCGTGGCCATTAACCAGTCCCTAAACCCCGCGGCCTAGAGCGGGGGGATGAAGACGTCGGGTTACGGCCTTTATCCCCATGCGCTGATCAGCCTGCCCGCTCTAGTGATGGCGACGTCGTGCGTGCCGGCGGATCGGCCGGCGGCGATCGCCCGGGTCCAGCCCGAGCGGAACTCGCGAGCCTTGCTGAGCCGAATGGCGTTACATGTGCCGGATGACATCTCCGCAAAGATCGCGACGGCCGCACCCGATGCGCTGTCTGCCGCTGCGGCGCCGTTCGTTGCTCCGCCGTTTTTGACTTCGAACTCTGTCGATGACGCGAGCCGAGCAGCCGAGTGCCTGACGGCGGCGGTGTACTATGAAGCGCGGTCGCAGTCGGAGGATGGGCAGCGGGCGGTGGCGCAGGTGGTGTTGAACCGGGTGCGCGACCGGGCTTTTCCGAACAGCGTTTGCGGAGTCGTGTACCAGGGGGCCGAGCGGCGGACCGGGTGCCAGTTCAGCTTTACCTGCGACGGTTCGATGAACCGGGCGCGGGAGCCGGGGGCCTGGGATCGGGCACGGGCGGTGGCGAGCGCGGCGCTTGGGGGGAGCGTGTATGCGCCGGTCGGGGCGGCGACGTCGTTTCATACGACGAGCATTTTGCCGTGGTGGGCGTCGAGCCTTGCGCGGATTACGACGGTTGGGGCGCACGTGTTCTATCGCTGGCAGGGGGCGTTGGAGCGGGCTCTGACGTTTCGGCAGGCTTATGCCGGGGTCGAGCCTGGGGTTCGGGGTGTGGGTTTAGCGAGCGGTGGTGGCGTGGCGGCGGTTGCGGCGCAGGTTGCTGGGGTTTCGGTGCATTATGGCAATCGGGACGACGTTGCGGAATCGAGTGCGGAGCCGGCCGATGCTCCGCATGGGGTGACGGTGCACCGGGGTGTGTTGCGTTCTGGTCCGGCGATTGCGGGTGCGGCGGTTGTGCAGACGCGGTTGGTTTCCGGAGTGCGAGTTCACGTTGGTGGGCGGGCGGCTGCGATGATCGGCAGTGGTACCGGGGACGATGCGGTAGTGTCGGACGAAACCTGATAGCTCCCTCCCCTTCAGGGGAGGGTCGGGGTGGCGCACTGCCCCGAGCGACACGTTCGCGGACAAGCCCCACCCCAGCCCTCCCCTAAAGGGAAGGGAGTTTTAGAGACTCCGTATTCCAATACCTGCACCACCCCGGCGAAGGCCGGGGCCCAGTTGGGGGACGTCGCCAACTGCGAACCGCGCTTCGTTACGACCACCTTTCCAACTGGGCCCCGGCCTTCGCCGGGGTGGTGGCTTATATAGAGAACGGATCGGCAATCTGATCCTCCCCCGCAAGGGGGAGGTGGCTGGCGCTTGCCAGACGGAGGGGGAGGCATGCGAAACGTCTGTTGCGTGGTCCTCCCCCTCCGTCGCCTTCGGCGTCACCTCCCCCTGGCGGGGGAGGATCGAGAGCGCATCGACCAGGGACCGGCCGGCAAACTCCCCCTGCCCCTCCCCTCGCAAAACCATGCTGCATCTGCTAACGGCACGGCCATGCTGAACCTGAACAATATCACGGTGCGCCTGGGCGGACGCGTTATCCTCGATGGCGCCACCGCTGCGTTGCCGCCCGGCTCGCGCGTCGGGCTGATCGGGCGCAACGGCGCGGGCAAGTCGACGATGGTGCGCGTGATCGCGGGACAGTTGGAGCCCGACGACGGCTCGGCCGACATGCCGAAGGGCGCCCGCATCGGCTACCTCGCGCAGGAAGCGCCGCACGGCGTGAAGACCCCGTTCGAGACTGTGCTCGAAGCCGATCTGGAGCGCGCCGCGCTGATGATCGAAAGCGAGACGAGCGAGGATCCCGACCGGCTCGGCGACGTATACGAGCGGCTGATCGCGATCGACGCCTATACCGCGCCCGCGCGCGCCGCGCAGATCCTGCTCGGCCTCGGCTTCGACGAGGACATGCAGGCACGGACGCTCGACAGCTTTTCGGGTGGCTGGAAGATGCGTGTGGCGCTCGCCGCGCTGCTGTTCTCGCAGCCGGACCTGCTGCTGCTCGACGAGCCTTCGAACCATCTCGATCTCGAGGCGGTGATGTGGCTCGAGGACTTCCTCAAGGGCTACAAGGCGACGATCGTGGTGGTCAGCCACGAGCGCGATTTCCTCAACAACGTGGTCGATCACATCCTGCATCTGCAGGGCGGCAAGATCACGCTGTATCCGGGCGGCTACGACGCGTTCGAGCGACAGCGCGCCGAGCGACTCGCGCAGATCGAGGCGGCACGCGCCAACCAAGCGGTGCAGCGCGAGAAGCTGCAGGAATATATCGCCAAGAACTCCGCGCGTGCGTCGACCGCGAAGCAGGCGCAGTCGCGGCAGAAGATGCTGTCGAAGATGCAGCCGATCGCCGAGAGCTACAACGATCCGACGCTGTCGTTCGGCTTCCCCAACCCGACCGAGCTGCGTCCGCCGTTGATCACGCTCGACATGGCGACGGTGGGCTATGCCGACGTGCCGATCCTGAAGCGGCTCAACATGCGGCTCGATCCCGACGACCGGGTCGCGCTGCTCGGCCGCAACGGCAACGGCAAGACCACGCTCGCGCGGCTGCTGGCGGCGCAGCTGACGCCGATGGATGGCGAGATGTCGTCGTCGGGCAAGATGAAGGTCGGGTATTTCACGCAGTATCAGGTCGAGGAACTCGATCCGACCGACTCGCCGATCGAGCACATGTCGTATCTGATGAAGGGCGCGACGCCGGCTGCGGTGCGCGCGCAGCTGGGGCGGTTCGGCTTCTCCGGCGACAAGGCGACGACGCGGGTCGGCAAGCTGTCTGGTGGCGAGCGGGCGCGTCTGGCGCTGGCGCTGATCACGCGCGATGCGCCGCATCTGCTGATCCTCGATGAGCCTACCAACCATCTCGACGTCGATGCGCGTGAGGCGCTCGTGCAGGCGCTTAACGCCTATACCGGCGCCGTGGTGCTGGTCAGCCATGACCGGCATATGCTGGAGCTGACCGCGGATCGGCTTGTGCTGGTCGATGACGGGACGGCGAAGGAATTTGACGGCAGCCTCGACGATTACATCGCGTTCGTCCTGAAGGGCGACGGCGGCAAGGGCGATGCGGCGTCGAAGGCGGACAAGAAGGCCGGGAAGAAGGCGGCGGCCGAGGCGAAGAGCAACGATGCGGCGCTTCGGAAGGCTCTGCGCGAGATCGAGGAGCAGACCGCGAAGTTCACCAAGGAGCGTAATGCTCTGGACCGCGCGATGGTCGATCCGGCCAATGCGGAGCCGCGGTTTTCGCGGATGTCGATGGGGGATCTGAGCAAGCGTCGCGCCGAGGTGCATGCGAAGCTCGAGGCTAGCGAGGCGAAGTGGCTCGAGGCTAGCGAGGCGCTGGAGGGGGTGGAGGCTTAAGGCCCCCCGCCCCGCGTAACGTCCCTCGCCATCGCCGTCATCCCAGCGAAAGCTGGGATCTCTCCATTCGGGTCGCACCATCCGCCAAGCGGGATACCCCAGCTTTCGCTGGGGTGACGGGATTTGTGAGGGGGCAGCCGTATTCCAGCGCGCCAGTAACTCAGCAACGGTTCGCGCTTCTATGTTCTCCCGCGAAGGCGGGAGCCCAGTCTGGGTCCCCGCCTTCGCGGGGAAACATGCTTTCCACGTTTTGGGAAATAAGCGCCAAACCTATTTGGCTCAGCCCTCGTCGGTGTCCGCGCCCGCTGCCGGACGCTCGAACCAGGCTTCCACCGGCCCGACCAGCTTCAGCGTCAGCGGGTTGCCGTTGCGGTCGACCTTCTTGCCGAGCGCGACTCGGATCCAGCCTTCCGAGATGCAATATTCCTCGACGTCGTGGCGGACCTTGTCCTTGAAGCGGATGCCGATGCCGCGTTCGAGCAGGTCCTGCTGGAAGAACGGGCTGCGCTGGTTGATCGACAGGCGATCGGGGGGCGTGTCGCCGGTTGCGGCCGGGGTGGCGGCGGCTTCGGTCTCGGGGGTGTTTGGCGTGTCGGTCATGGTCGCGCGTCTAGCGGCAAGCACTGGGGGCGCGCCAGAAAAAAGGCACCGGACGCAAGAGAGGCGCCGGGATTGCTCCCGACGCCTCTCCGCGATCTCATGATCGGATCAGCTGCAAACCTGCACCGCGACCCGGTCGCCGTAATAGGGGTCGACGCGCCACTCGTTCCAGCACCGCGGGCGGTAATCCTCGCGGTAGTAGGTGCGCACCGGCGGGCTGTAATACGCCACCGGTGGCTGCGCGTAATAGCCGCCGTTGTAGTACCCGCGGTCATAGTACCGATTGCGGTTGTTGCTGCTGGCGATCGCCGCACCTACACCTAGGCCGAGGATGCCGCCGAGCACTGCTGCGCCGGCCGCATTGCCGCCGCCACGATGGCCGTGCCAGCCGCCGCCGTAGCCGCGCCCATAACCACCGCGCCCCCAACGCTGCGCGTCGGCTGGTGCTGCTGCCGTCAGAGCCGTTGCGGCGAGTGCTACGCCGAGGCCTGCTTTCTTGAAAAATCCGTTCATCTCTTCCGAACTCCGTTACTAGTTACGCCCGGTCCGCTTGGGACAAACGCATAAGTGTCCGACCGTGTTTCAGGATTTAGGCGATTCGGCCTGAACTGGTTCGGAACGGCTTGTTAACCCACGGTATAGCTGGCGGAGGTGGTCCCGTGCGGGGACACGGCTGGCGGTGCGCTTGCGGGGCAATGTTTACGAATATCGGATAAGGTGCGGCGATGCGCAGGATGATGACGACGCGAGCGATCGCCTTTGCCGTGCTCGGCGGGAGTGCGGTGCTGATCGGTGGACTGGCCTTGTCCGGGTCGCCGGTGAAGGTACGGGCGGTCGAGGCGCCTGCTCGGGTGGCTCGGATCGCCGGGCCGGTTGCGAAAGCGACGCCGAAGCCGGTTGCGGTCGCTGCGGAGGACCCGGCCGATGCGTATGTCGTGAAGCGGGTGCTGAACGTGCCCGAGCCTTTGCGGCATGGCGCGTATTACTGGGATACCGAGGGTGTGCCCCAGGGGCCGATCGTGATCACGGTCGACCTGGTGGCGCAGACCTTGTCGATCTTTCGCGGCGGGTACGAGATCGGGACGGCGGCCGTGATCTATGGCGCGGATGAGAAGCCTACCCCGCTTGGCGTGTTCAAAATCACGCAGAAGGACGCGCATCATGTGTCGAACCTGTACGGGGCGCCGATGCCGTACATGATGCGGCTGACCAATGATGGGGTTTCGATCCACGGCAGCGCGTTGATGGATGGGAAGTACGCTACGCATGGGTGCGTTGGGGTGCCGACTGCGTTTGCGAAGCTGATTTTCGAGCAGGTTAAGCTTGGGGATCGGGTGATCGTTACGAGTGGGGAGATGTTGGCGCGAGGTGGGCGGATTACCGCTGCTTGAGGGTGGGGGCAGTGGGCGGTAGCGCTCCGTGCCCTCACCTTCGCCGCCTTTGGCGTCTCTTCCTCTCCCGATGGTAGAGGAATTTGGGAACGTCCTAAGTCCTAGCAGCAGGCACCTCCCCGGCGAAGGCCGGGGTCCAGTTGGGGGACGTCGCTAACGCAGGGCAGCGCTCAGTTACTGCGACCTTTCCACCTGGGCCCCGGCCTTCGCCGGGGTGGTGCACCTATTGAGTCCTGACCGCTCGCGTTGCCGCCAGCTTGAATGCTGCCCTCGGGCTTTCTCGCACAAAGAAAAGGGCCGGAGGTTTCCCCCCGGCCCTTCTGCATTTCTCGCCCAGCGCGACACGGCAAAGCCGCGTCGTCGGACCTCGCTTGAGCGAGGCCGGCCGAGCGCCTGAGGCTCAGCCGGCTTCGCCTTCGCTGGCCTCAGGCGCTCTGCTTAGCCCGGCTAGCGCGCTTGCGCTCGTTCGCATCCAGGAAGCGCTTGCGCAGGCGGATCGACTTTGGCGTGACTTCGACCATCTCGTCGTCGTCGATGTACGCGATCGCCTGCTCCAGCGTCGCGCGCTTCGGCGGGGACAGGCGGACCTGGTCGTCCTTGCCGCCCGACGCGCGGAAGTTGGTCAGCGCCTTGGTCTTCATCGGGTTGACCTCGAGGTCGTCCGGCTTGGCGTTCTCGCCGACGATCATGCCCTCATAGAGCGCCTCGCCGTGGCCCACGAACAGGATGCCGCGCTCTTCGAGCGGGCCCAGTGCGTAGTTGTTCGCCTCGCCCGAACCGTTCGAGATCAGCACGCCGTTCTTGCGGCCCTCGATCGCGCCCTTGTGCGGACCGTACTTCTCGAACAGCCGGTTCATGATCCCCGTGCCGCGCGTGTCGGACAGGAACTCGCCATGATAGCCGATCATCCCGCGCGACGGCGCCGAGAAGGTGATGCGGGTCTTGCCGCCGGTCGACGGACGCATGTCGGTCAGCTCGGCCTTACGCGTGTTCATCTTCTCGACGACGGTGCCCGAATGCTCCTCGTCAACGTCGATGATGACGGTCTCGTACGGCTCGGTCTTCTTGCCGTTCTCGTCCTCGCCGAACAGCACGCGCGGACGCGAGATGCCCAGCTCGAAACCTTCGCGGCGCATCGTCTCGATCAGCACGCCCAACTGAAGCTCGCCGCGGCCGGCGACTTCGAAGCTGTCCTTGTCGGCCGCCTCGGTCACCTTCACGGCAACGTTCGACTCGGCTTCGCGGAACAGGCGCTCGCGGATCATCCGGCTCGTCACTTTGCTGCCCTCGCGGCCCGCCATCGGCGAATCGTTGACGGCAAAACGCATCGACAGCGTGGGGGGATCGATCGGCTGCGCGTGCAGCGGCTCGGTCACCGTGATGTCGGCAATCGTGTCGGCAACCGTGGCGACCGAGAGACCTGCCAGCGAAATGATGTCGCCGGCCTTGGCTTCGTCGACGGGAACACGCTCGAGACCACGGAACGACATGATCTTGGACGCGCGACCGGTCTCGATGATCTTGCCGTCGTTATCGAGCGCGTGGATCGCCTGGTTGGTCTTCACGGTACCCGAATTGACGCGACCGGTGAGGACGCGGCCGAGGAACGGATCGCGGTCGAGCAGCGTGACGAGGAAGGTGAACGGCACGCCGGCGACTTCCACGGCGGGCGGCGGCACGTGCTTCACGATCGTCTCGAACATCGGGATCAGCGTGCCTTCGCGCGCGTCCATGTCGGTCGATGCATAGCCGTTGCGACCCGATGCGTAGAGCACGGGGAAGTCGAGCTGGTCGTCGTTCGCGTCGAGCGACACGAACAGGTCGAACACTTCGTCGAGCACTTCCTGGATGCGCGCGTCGTTACGATCGACCTTGTTGACGACGACGATCGGCTTCAGGCCGAGTGCGAGCGCCTTGCCGGTGACGAACTTGGTCTGCGGCATCGCGCCTTCCGACGAATCGACCAGCAGGACGACGCCGTCGACCATCGACAGGATGCGCTCGACTTCGCCGCCGAAATCGGCGTGGCCGGGCGTGTCGACGATGTTGATGCGGATGCTCTCGGACTCGCCGGGAGGGGTCCAGTCGACCGAGGTCGGCTTGGCGAGAATGGTGATGCCACGCTCTTTTTCGAGGTCGTTCGAATCCATTGCGCGCTCTTCGACGCGCTGGTTGTCGCGGAAGGTGCCGGACTGGCGGAAGAGCTGGTCGACCAGCGTCGTCTTGCCGTGATCGACGTGCGCAATGATCGCCACGTTGCGGAGGCTCATGAATGTATTCTCTTGAAACGAGGAACGGGGTTGGCGCGCGCCATAGCGTAATTGTTGCGCCGCGGGAAGACGCAGCGGCATTTCGTCGCCTTTAGAGGGAACCTCCGCGGCGCTTGTATGTTCCGGCGGCGAGAATAGCACGAGGATCGCGGACCGCCAGCATTGCCCTCAGCGCAGCGTGTTTGTCGGGTGCGGCGGCATAGTAACGCTGCCAGATCCGCAGCCCCATCCAATAGCCGAGTTCGGGCGGCCAGCCGGCGGGCGGCGTGGAGTAGTTACCAATCCAGCGCGCGTAAGCCTTGGCTTCGGGCGAGCCTTCCTCGGGATCGTCCTTGTCGGTGAGCTTGCGGGTGAGCGCGATGTCGGCCTGCATCTGGCGCCAGAGTTCGGCCTCGCGTGGGGTGGCCCAGGCGGCGCGGGCGGCGTCGGGCTCCTCGCCGGTGACGAGCCCAGCGATGAAGTCGGCGGCGCCCTCGACCAGGATCGCGGTGAGCAGCGGGTCGCGGGCGAGCGTCATCCCGGCGTCCTGCTGGAAGGAATGCACCGTCTCGTGCGCGAAGAAATGGCGGAGCGTCTGGCGGAGTTTCTCGGGCGTCGGCGACATGCGGCAGAGGACTTCGAGACCGAGTACCTGGGCGCCCGGCTTCGCGGTGCCACCGGACGTGTTCGCGCCAAAGACTATATAGACTTGCGGGAGCTTCACGTCGGGAAGTGCGCCGTGAAGGCCGAGGTAGATCGCGCGGAGATCGGCGGTGGCGGCCTTGGCGGCGGGGAGACAGGTCTTGATCGCCTGCGCGTAGCGGATCGGGTTGGCGGCGATGGCACGCGCGAGATTGTCCGCGTCGACGATCCGGCCGGGGGTGAAGACGCCGATCCCGAAACTGCCCTTGTCGAGATAGTCGCGTTTGAGTTGCGCGGCGGTGGGCTTGCCCTTGGTCTTGGCGAAGAGGGTCGCGAAGCGGTCGGCGTCTTCGGTGTGGATCGTGGCGGTGAGCGGGTCGGCTGGCGGGGGGCGATTCGTGGCGGCCGCAGGGAGGAAGGCGAGCGCGAGGATCAGCGGGCGGAGCATGAGGCGCAGCGTATCGTGTGTTTGCCGGGGCGCCAGAGCGGATATCGCAATCCTCCCCCGCCAGGGGGAGGTGTCGCCGAAGGTGACGGAGGGGGAGGACACGGAACAAAGGTTGGGGCGCGCCTCCCCCTCCGTCAGGCAAGAGCCTGCCACCTCCCCCTTGCGGGGGAGGATCGTTAGGTGGCGGCGACCTGCAACGCCCCACCCTCCATTCTATCCACCCCGGCGGAGGCCGGGGCCCAGTTGGGAAGGTGGCAATAACAGCGTACCGCGACCCGTCAGCAACGTCCTCCAACTGGGCCCCGGCCTTCGCCGGGGTGGTGGCGTTCCTCGAACTTAGAACCCCTCCAGCACGATCTTCCCCTTGGCCGTGTGACTCTCGATCCGCTCGTGCGCCTTGCGCAAATTCGCCGCGTCGATTTTCCCGAAATTCTCCGCGAGCGTCGTCCGGATCGTCCCCGCATCCACCAGCCGCGCGACCTCGTCGAGCAACTTGCCCTGCTCGCCCATGTCCGCGGTCTGGAACAGCGAGCGCGTGTACATCAGCTCCCAGTGCACCGAGATCGACTTCTGCTTCAGCGGCACGATGTCGAGCGTCTTCGGATCGTCGATCAACGCCAGCCGGCCCTGCGGCGCCAGCAGTTCGCCGATCTCGGCGATGTGTTCGTCGGTATGCGTGGTCGAGAACACGAACCCCGGCGCGCCGAGCCCGAGCGCCTCGACCTGCGCCGCGAGCGGCTTGCGGTGATCGATCACGTGATGCGCGCCGAGATCCTCGACCCAGCCGCGCGTCTCGTCGCGCGACGCGGTGGCGATCACGGTCAGATCGGTGAGCTGCCGCGCGAGCTGGATCGTGATCGAGCCGACCCCGCCTGCCCCGCCGATGATCAGGATCGCGTTCGCCGCGCCGGGGACGGGCTTCCGCACGTCGAGCCGGTCGAATAGCGTCTCCCACGCGGTGACCGAGGTCAGCGGCAGCGCCGCCGCCTGCGCCCAGTCGAGCGACTGCGGCTTGTGGCCGACGATGCGTTCGTCGACGAGATGATATTCGGAATTGGTACCGGGCCGATCGATCGCACCTGCGTAGAACACTTCGTCGCCGACCTTGAACCCGGTCACGTCCGCGCCGACCGCGACGACGACGCCCGATGCGTCCCAGCCCAGCACCTGCGACTTGCCGTCGGGATCTTCGCGACGCTGGCGGATCTTGGTATCGACCGGGTTGACCGACACTGCCTTCACCTCGACCAGCAGGTCGCGGCCAATAGCCTCAGGCTTGGGAAGATCGAGGGCGACGAGCGACTGCGGATCGTCGATCGGGAGCGACTTGGTATAGCCGATGGCGCGCATGCTGGAACTCCTGTGATGGCGCGACCAAGCTGTCCACGCGGCCGCCCGGTTTCAAGGAGAACTGTTGGCAAGCCTCGGTGTATTATCTATATACGCCACTTGAATGCGGGGCGGGTTGCAGCCACGATGCCCCACCGAACGGAGACACGAGCATGGCGACGACCCCGAACACGCTGACGGAAGAGCCGGGCCTGGTGCTGACCCCGCCCGATCCGGTGCCCACGGTCGCGGCCGCGAAGGCGTCCGGGCTGGTGCCCGTCGATGCCGGCGTGAAGTCGCAGCTGGAGGAGCGCGTGTCGGGCTTCGTCACCGATCTCGTCGCGCAGGACGTCAACTCGCCCGAATTCGGCAAGCGCGTCGATGCGATCACCGCGATGGGCGCGAAGGAAATCCGCGACGCCGCCGGCCAGTCGAACCGCTTCCTCGATCGCCCGGTGAAGGCGATGGATCAGGAGACCGGGGTCGGCAAGGATCTGGCCGAGCTGCGCCGCGTCGTCGAGGATCTCGATCCCGGCAAGAAGGGCAACCTCACCGCGCCGCAAAAGCTGTTCGGGATCATCCCGTTCGGTGGCAAGATGCGCAATTATTTCGACGGCTACAAATCGTCGCAGACACACATCGCGCAGATCCTGAAGAGCCTCAGCTCGGGCAAGGACGAGCTGCTGATGGACAATGCCGCGATCGATACCGAGCGCGCGAATTTGTGGGCGGCGATGGGCCGGCTCGAGCAGATGATCCACCTGTCGAAGACGATGGACGCCAAGCTTGAGGACGTTGCCAACGATCTCGACCACACCGATCCGGCCAAGGCGAAGGCGATCCGCGAGACGGCGCTGTTCTACACGCGCCAGCGCACGCAGGACTTACTGACGCAGATGGCGGTGACCGTGCAGGGCTATCTCGCGCTCGATCTGGTCAAGAAGAACAATGTCGAGCTGGTGAAGGGCGTCGATCGCGCCTCGACCACGACCGTCTCCGCGCTGCGCACCGCGGTGACGGTGGCGCAGGCGCTGACCAACCAGAAGCTGGTGCTGGAGCAGATCACCGCGCTCAACACGACGACCGCGAACATCATCGACTCGACCGGCAAACTGCTCAAATCGCAGACCGCGCAGATCCATGAGCAGGCGGCGTCGGCGACGATCCCTCTGGAAACGCTGCAACGCGCGTTCCAGAACATCTACGACACGATGGACGCGATCGATGTGTTCAAGCTGAAGGCGCTCGATTCGATGAAGGTGACGGTTGGCGCGCTGTCGAACGAGGTCGACAAGTCGCGTGGCTACATTGCGCGGGCTGAAGGCGCGACGCAGGGGCAGTTGGGCGGACCGTCCGCCAGCCCGTTCAAGCTGGAGGCGATGTAACCCTCGTGAGCGAAGTCGACGACGCCATCGCCAGCGCCCGCGCCTCCTGGTCGCGCATTTCCGACGACCGGACGGGCACCGTCATCGCACGCTCGCCATCGCGGGGGCGGGCAAGGCAGACTCAGGCGATCGGCAAGCGACTGACCCGGATCGCGGTCGCCGACGTCTCGATCCTGATCGCGGCGATGGTGATCGGCTGGATCGTGCCGCTCGGGATCGGCGGCGCGATGCTGGTGATGGCGCTGCTGGTCGCCGCCACGGTATTGTTCGCGGTCTGGCCGGCGGAACGCGCACCCACGCCCGAGCGGCTCGCGGCGGTCGACATCCGCGCGCTCCCCGCGCAGACCGAACGCTGGCTCGAAGCGCAACGCCCCGCCCTCCCCGCGCCGGCGATGACCCTGGTCGACCGGATCGGCCTGCGTCTCGAAACGCTGACCCCGCAGCTCGCGACGCTCGACGCGAACACGCAGGAAGCGGTCGACGTCCGGAAACTGATCGGCGAACAGCTCCCCGCCTTCGTCAAGGATTACGAGAAGGTGCCGGCGTCGCTCCGCACCACCCCGCGTAACGGCCGCTCGCCCGACGCCGAGCTGGTCGACGGGTTGAAGCTGATCGAGCAGGAGATCGGCGAAATGACCGCTCGCCTCGCGCAGAGCGACCTCGACAATTTGTCGACCCGCGGCCGATTCCTGGAGATGAAGTACAAGGATTGAGGCGGTGAAGCGCACCCGGCTCAGCGTCTGCCGCCGAAAGGCACGCTTTGTCTTAGAGGTCGACGCGCTGGCAGTGGCGGATACCGGACGCGTACCGCTCAAAGCCTATCGGTGCGACCGCTGCCTGCAATTCCACCTGACCAGCCGCACGAAGGGCAAGCGCGTGCTCAGGTAGCTGGCATTTCGCCGATCGGCCGGTGTTTCAATGAGAAGCGCTCGTCTGGCTTTCAGCGACCTCGACAATCTCGCGACGCGCACGTTTCTGAAATAAGATCGAATACGAGAAAAATGGCGCGCAGTAGCGCAAGCGCGTGCCACGAACTGTAATCAGACCCGATGAATTTAGACTTTGATCGTTGATCCGAATCATGCACGATGTCGCCTGATAGATCCGGAGGCTGGACCATGATCGGGTTGCTTTTCGTGCTGGCGATGCAGGCTGCTACACCCGACATCATCGTGTCGGGCAAACGTCTGGACGAAGCATACCAGGCCTGCGTCGAACAAGGTTGCCCGCCGCTTCGCGATGCGCAGGTCTCGATCGCGTTTGCCGAACAGCAATTCCGCCAAGGCGCCTATCAGCGGGCCAGGCGGACGCTCGCTGCCGCGGTTGCGCGCAACAAGCAGAATGCCGCGATCGCACCAAAGCCGGTCGCGGCGCTATATGAAGCCTATGCGACGGTGTCGCTGCACGACGGCGAAATGGATGTCTTCAAGAAAGCGGTAGGTGGCCAAGTTCGCACGCTGCGCGAGAATTTACCGCGCGACGATCCCGCGGTGACTGCCGCCGCGTTCGCCACCGGCGACATGTGGCTGGCACTGCGCGACGGACGCACGGCCGAGCTTTCCTATCGCGCGGTCGAACGGCAGGCGCTTGCCGACGGCAACGCGACGTTGGCGATGCTGGCGACATTGCGTCGCGCCGAACTGGCCAACGCGCGGAACGATCCCGCCGGGGCCGCACGCCTTCTCGCCGAAGCCGAGGCAAGACCCGCCGCGACCGACCCCGCGCTTCGATCGGTGTCGCGGGTGGTCCGCTTGCGACTGGCAGCGCAACGTGCCGATGATGGTCAAGTCGACCGGTTGGTGCGGGAGATCGGCCACGACACGACGACCCGACCGGTGCTGATCTGGGGCCCTCCCTATGAACCAACGGCAGAGGCGGCGGCACGGGACGCGGCCGCCAAATTCGACCTCAGGAACCCGGTGTCGGCCAGATCGTCCGATGTGGGCTCGATCCAGTGGGTCGATATCGGGTTCTGGATCAAGCCCGATGGCAAGACGGACGATGCCGAGATCCTGCGCGGATCGCGGTCGACGGGGTGGGCGGGGTATCTGGTCAAGCAGGTATCCGCGCGCCGCTATACGGGTACGGACGGAGCGGCGGGCGCGCGGGGCGTCTACAGGGTCGAGCGGTTCTCGCTGCGCGGCACGTATCAAACGCCTACCGGGAGTCTAATCAATAGACGGGCCGGCCCCGGCGAACTGGAGGTGCTCGACCTGACGCTACCGGATACGACGATAACGGCAAGTCGCTGACCGGCACTAGCCGTTGATCGCGCGGGCTCGGTCCGCCAGGCGCTGGACTGCCGATGCATGTATTCCCGGCGTCGAGACAAGTACGCCGAACGCCTGCGGGCGCGGCTTGTTAAAGATTAGCGGCGCACCAAGTGCATCGGTCACTACCGCCCCCGCTTCGCTCGCGACGAGTATTGCGGCGGCGATGTCCCATTCGTTGCCCCAGCGGAGGGTGGCAACGAGGTCGGCTTCGTCGGCGGCTACCATGGCTATGCGCAGGGCGATCGAGTTGGGTTTGTGGACCATGACGAGGTCTCGGTCGGCTTTGGGGAGGGCGTCCACCGGGGTGCGGCTGCCGGGGAAGTCGGTGCGGTTACCGGCTTTCAGCGGGATGCCGTTGCGCGTGGCGCCCTGCCCTGCGACCGCGTGCCAGCGTTCGTCGCGGGACGGCGCTTCGAGGATGCCGATCACCGGCTTGCCACGGTCGACCAGCGCGACCGAGACGCACCAGCCGGGACGTGCGCGGATATAGTCGCGCGTTCCGTCGATCGGGTCGACGACCCAGAGCAGGTCGTGGGCCAGGCGGTCGGCGTTGTCGGCGGTTTCCTCAGAGAGCCAGCCGGCTTCGGGGAGAAGGGTCGACAGCCGCGCCTTGAGCATCCGGTCGATCGCGATGTCGAGTTCGCAGACCGGGCTGCCGGGAGTCTTTTCCCAGCGCTGGAAGTCGGTGTCGAAGCGGTCGAGCGCCATCGCGCCAGCCTCTGCGGCGACACTCGCTACCGCGTCCGCCATAGCGCGCAGCCATGCCGGCGACCTCTCCGGCCCTCGATACCGGTCAGCCACTCGCCACCGTCATGCCCTCCACGCGGAGCGTCGGCACATTGACGCCGTAGCGGAATTCGAGGTCGTTGGCGGGGGTCATCGCGAGGAACATGTCCTTGACGTTGCCGGCGATCGTGAACTCGGCGACCGGCGTGGTGATCTGGCCGTTCTCGATGCGGAAGCCGGCGGCGCCACGGCTGTAATCGCCGGTCACGCCGTTCGCGCCGCCGCCCATCAGTTCGGTGACGTAGACGCCCGATACGATGTCGGCGATGAGCGTTTCAAGCGGCACATGGCCGGGCTCCATGAAGACGTTGCTCGTCGACACGCCAGGCCCGCCGCCGACACCGCGCGCGGCGTGGCCGGTGGGTTCGAGGCCGAGCTGGCGCGCCGAGGCGGAGTCGAGCAACCAGCGTTCGAGCATGCCGTCCTCGATGATGTCGCTCGGGGAGACGGGCAAGCCTTCGCCGTCGAATGGGCGCGAGCGCAGGCCGTGCGGGCGGTGCGGATCGTCGCGGATGGTGATGCCGTGCGCGAACACCTGGCTGCCAAGCGAATCGAGTAGGAAGCTGGTCTTCCGCGTGATCGCCTGGCCGGAGATCGCGCCGAGCATGTGGCCGACGAGCGATCCGCCGACGCGGCGGTCGTAGACGATCGTCGTAGCGCCGCTGACGACGCGACCGGGGTTGAGGCGCGCGACGGCTTGTTCGCCGGCGCGGCGGCCGATCGCTTCGGGGGATTCGAGATGCGCGCGGAGGCGGGCGCTGCTGTGCGCGTAATCGCGCTGCATGCCGCCGCCTTCGCCCGCGAGCACGCTGGCCGAGACGCCATAGCCGGTTGCGGCGTATGCGCCGGCGAAGCCGTGGCTGGTGGCGAGCGCCCAGACGCTGCGCGAGGCGCTGGCGCCGCCGCCTTCGCTGTTCGAGACACCGGGGACGGCGCGGGCGGCGTCTTCGGCTTCGAGCGCTGCGTCGCGGAGTTGCTCGGGGCTGGCTTCGCCGCCATCGTCGAGGCCTAGCATTGGGGTAATGCCGTGGAGCAGGCGATCGGCGGGGGCGAGGCCGGCCCAAGGATCTTCCGGTGCCTCGCGCGCCATCGCCACCGCGCGTTCGACCAGCGCATCCATCGCTACTGTCGACAGGTCGGAGGTGGAGACGCTCGCGGACCGCTGGCCGACGAACACGCGCAGGCCGAGGTCCTCGCTTTCGGAACGGCCGATATCCTCGAGCTTGCCGAGGCGGATCGACACGTCGAGCGCGGCGTCGGCGGCGAAGACCGCGTCGGCGGCGTCGGCGCCCGCCGCCCTCGCGCGCTGGACGATGTCGTGGGCGCGGTCGCGGGCTTGGTCTGGGGTCAGCATATCAGCGACTTAAGGATGCAGGCTCGTGCCGACAACCACGCAGGCTAGGAACATCAGCAGTCCGGCGAAACGGTTCGCGCGAAAGCGGGCCAGTGCTGCGGTGCCGGCGCCCTCATGCGTGTTCGGTTTGAGGGTACCGACCTGCCATGCAAGGTGGAGCGCAACGGGCACGAGCGCAGCAATCGCGAGCGGGTCGGGGCGGACTTGCCAGAAGGCTGCGGCCCATAACGCGACGGCGGCGGCGTAGAAGATGCCGACGCCGGCCTTGACGTGGCTGCCCATGCGGAGCGCAGAGGAGCGGATGCCGATCATCGCGTCGTCCTCGCGGTCCTGCAGCGCGTAGATCGTGTCGTAGCCGATCACCCACGCGATCGACCCGGCGTAGAGCAGCCACATCGGCGTATCCAGCGCGCCGGCGATGTCGCTCCAGCCGACCAGTAGCGCCCAGGAGAAGACGATGCCGAGCCACGCCTGCGGCCACCACGTGATGCGCTTCATGAACGGGTAGGCGGCGACGGGTGCGAGGCTGGCGAGCGCGACGATCGCCGCGAAGAAGGTGAGTTGCAGCAGGACGGCGAACCCGATCAGGCAGAGCGCGACGAGCCAGACCCAGGCGAGCTTGATCGAGACGAGGCCGCTCGGGATCGGTCGGGCGCGGGTGCGCGCGACCTGCGCGTCGAGGTCGCGGTCGACGATGTCGTTGAAGACGCACCCCGCGCCGCGCATCGCGATGCTGCCGAGCAGGAGCCAGAGGATCAGGTCCCAGCGCTTGACTGCGCCACCGGCGAGCGCGACGCCCCACGCGCCGGGCCAGAAGAGCAGCCACCAGCCGATTGGGCGATCGAAGCGGGCGAGCAGCGCGAGGCCGCGGAGGGTTGGCGGAAGGCGGCCGACTAAACCCCTGTGCTCGCTGTCGGGGACGATTTCAGCGTGGCTCGGCTTGGTCTGCATGATGGGGGCGTAGGAAGACGGGGTTTGGCGCGCAAGCCTTTGCCGGGTACCGGTGAGGCGTGACGCGTTCGGACCCTCCAGCATGATCGGCCTCTCGGTCGCGGTCGGCCGCTTCGTCGAGGCGTTGTTCTGGGGGATATTCCGGGTCGCAGGGGCGGTTGCAGGGGTGTTGATCCTTGGCGTTGTGGTCCTGGTTGTGACTTGGGTGATCGCGCGGAAAATGTGGGCGCGGCGGAAGCGGTGATCTGACTTGTCGCGTATGCCGGAAGCGCTAATCTTCTCCCCTCCCTGGAAGGGAGGGGTCTGGGGTGGGTCGGCTGCTTGGCGGACGTGCCGGCAGTTCCGAGCCAACCCACCCCCAGCCCCTCCCTTCCAGGGAGGGGAGCGAGAAGTGCCATCCTCCCCGGCACGGGGAGGGGGACCGTTCGCCGTCGGCGAAGGGTGGAGGGGGATCGCCGCGAGCGTAACGCTGACGGAAGTGCCAAATGCAAGCGCCTCTTGCGTGGAAGCCCCCCTCCACCAGCTTCGCTGGTCCCCCTCCCCGTGCCGGGGAGGATTTGCTAGAGGCGAGCTATGCCTGCAACCCCAGCCTGGCCGCCGCAATCCACGCCGCGCCTTTTCGTTGATACACCGCTTTCGGCTGGTCCGCTCCACGTCGACGGCCCCGCCGCGCACTACCTCGTCGGGGTGATGCGGATGAAAGTGGGCGATCCGGTGAAGCTGTTCGACGATCGGACCGGAGAGTGGCTCGGGGTGGCGTCGAGCGTCGGCAAGCGCGATCTGGTGCTCGACGTGACCGAGTTGCTGCGGCCGCGCGAGGACGTGCCCGATCTGTGGCTGTGTGCCGCCCCGCTCAAGAAGGGCCGGGTCGACTGGATGGCGGAGAAGGCGTGCGAGCTTGGCGTCGCGCGGCTGGTGCCGGTGGTCACGCGGCGGACGATCGTCGACAAGCCTAATACCGAACGCCTCCGTACTCAGATGATCGAGGCGGCCGAGCAATGTGGGCGCACCGCGCTGCCCGAAGTCGCCGAGCCGGTGAAGCTCGCCGCATTGCTGCGCGACTGGCCGGAGGACCGCGCGCTGTTCTTCGCGGACGAGACCGGCGGAGTGCCGGCGCTGGAAGCGATGCGGTCGCGGCCCGGTCCGGCGGCGATCCTGATCGGGCCCGAAGGCGGCTTCGATGCCGATGAACGCGAGGCGATTCGCGCGCATCCGAACGCGGTCGGCATCGGGTTGGGGCCGCGGATCCTTCGCGCCGAAACCGCGGCGGGGGCGGCCGTTGCCTTGTGGATGGCGGCGGCGGGAGATTGGCGCGACGAATGATCGATACGACATTGCTACCGATTGGTCCGGATACCCTCTAGCACCCTCGTTCATCGACGCGTAAGGCGCGGCGATGACGACGATTCCCGCTCCGAAAAAGACCAGCCCGACGATCGAGTCGCGCGACCAGTTGATCGCCAGCTTCGCGGGCGGCGAAAAGCCGAAGGACGCGTGGCGGATCGGCACCGAGCACGAGAAGTTCGTCTATGCGAACGGCGATCACCACGCGCCGTCCTATGACGAGCCGAGCGGCATCCGCGCGTTGCTCGGCGAACTGGAGCAATATGGCTGGAAGCCGGTCATGGAGGGCGGAAACGCGATCGCCATGTCGGGGCCCGACGGCAGCATCAGCCTGGAGCCCGCGGGCCAGTTCGAACTGTCCGGCGCGCCGCTCGACTCGTTGCACGAGACCTGCGCCGAGACCGGGCGCCATCTGGAGCAGGTGAAGGCCGCGGGCGAGAAGCTCGGCATCGGCTTTCTCGGGCTCGGCATGTGGCCGGACAAGACGCGCGCGGAACTGCCGACGATGCCGAAGGGGCGCTATGCGATCATGCTGCGGCACATGCCGCGCGTCGGCAGCATGGGGCTCGACATGATGCTGCGGACCTGCACGATCCAGGTGAACCTGGATTACGCGTCCGAGGCGGACATGGTGAAGAAATTCCGCGTCGGGCTGGCGCTTCAGCCGCTGGCTACCGCGCTGTTCGCGAACTCGCCGTTCACCGAAGGCAAGCCCAACGGCATGCTGTCGTATCGCAGCCATATCTGGTCGGACACCGATCCGCATCGCACCGGCATGCTGCCGTTCGTGTTCGAGGATGGCTTCGGGTACGAGCGCTACGCCGAGTACGCGCTCGATGTGCCGATGTACTTCGTCTACCGCGAGGGCAAGTACATCGATGCCGCCGGCCTCTCGTTCCGTGATTTCCTCAAGGGCGAATTGTCGGTGCTGCCGGGCGAGAAGCCGACGCTCGACGACTGGACCGACCATCTGTCGACCGCCTTCCCCGAGGTGCGGTTGAAGACGTTCCTTGAGATGCGTGGCGCGGATGGCGGGCCGTGGAACCGCATCTGCGCGCTGCCGGCGCTGTGGGTCGGGTTGCTGTACGATCAGGGTGCGCTCGATGCGGCGTGGGACCTGGTCAAGGACTGGACGATCGACGAGCGCCAGGCGTTGCGCGATGCGGTGCCGAGGCTCGCGCTGAACGCGCCGATCGCGGGTGGTGGCACGCTGCGTGATATCGCGGGCCAGGTGCTCGACATCGCGGGCGCCGGGTTGTCGGCGCGCGCGCGGTTCAATCGGGCTGGCGACAACGAGACCGGCTTCCTCGATCCGCTGCGGGAGATCGTGCGGAGCGGCAAGGTGCCCGCCGAAGTGCTGTTGGAGCGCTATAACGGCGCCTGGAACGGCGACGTGTCGAAGGTCTATGACGAAGCCAGCTTCTGATTGCTCCCCTCCCGTTTACGGGAGGGCGGGGGAGGGATTGGCCGCGGACGTCGCGCTAGAGGCATAGGTCAGCCCCTCCCCTAACCCCTCCCGCAAGCGGAAGGGGAATTAGCCGCGCAGCTTCGCGAACAACCGCGGCACCAGGCCGTTGCGCGACATCCAGTCGAAATAAACGCGGTAATCCGGGTCGAGCTTCAGATGCCGCTCCTCGGTTTTCGCGCGCCAATAATACACCCCGCTGACCGCCGCCATCAGCAGCGTCGCACGGGCCGCGTCGACCATGCTGCCGAGCGTCAGCACCGGGATCGTCGAGATCCACCAGAACAGGTTCTTCGACAGATACGCCGGATGCCGCGACACGGCATAGGGACCATGCGTCAGGATCCCCCGGTTGGTGAGGTTCGAGAAGCGAAAGCCGAACGCCATCGTCGCCCAGGCGTAGATCGCGGTCAGCCCGACCAGCACCGCGCCGATCAGCGCCAGCAGGATCGGATGCCCCTGAAACCAGTATGCCCAGTCCGACGTGCCCGGATGATAATCGAGCGGGCCACCCGTGGTCATCAGGATGAACGGCGGATAGCACATGAGCGCCGGCATCCAGGCCGCGGCGAACGGATTTGCGCTGCGGATATGCGAATCGAGCGGCCGGAACGTGAGCAGATAGCCGACCGTCGCGAATGCCACGTCGATCAGGAACATCAGCGTCACCAGCCAGCCCGACAGCGCGACCGGATCACGCAGCACCGACGCGACGTCGCCGCGGACGAAATTACCGAAGCCCGGCGGGACGATCGCCAGCATGAAGGCGAGGAAGAACGTCTTCACCCCCCATGCGCGCAGATGGCCGTAGATCGCCTCGCGGTCGACGCCGGCCTGCCCGGTCAACCACGCGCCGAGATGCCAGGCGCCGTCGCGCGGCTCGACGAGATAGCGGTCAATCCACAGCACATAGGGGATCGACGCGACGAACAGGATCGGTGCGGCATTGGTGAAGCACCACATCGCAAACGCGAAATTGCCTTCCCAGTAAAATCGCCCGGCACCGTAGATCACCGCGATCCCCGCCCAGGTCGCCCATAAGCCAGCCAGCTTGGTCAGACTGGTGTCGAGCGTCTCGCGCCACGGCCGGCCCGCTGACCAGTCGATCCCGGTACTGGGATTGCGATGAACCTTGTCGACCAGCAAAGACCAGACGATCATCGGCAACCCGCAGGCGACGACGTTGACGAGCGCCGAATATGGCCCGTCCATGCCGTAGTGTCGCGCGACCCCGATCCAGACAAGCACCCCGACGAGTCCCGACAGACCCGCGCCGTGACTGACCGCCGACTGCGGGCGAGGGTCGGTCTCGGCCGTACCGGCAAGCTGAGCGTCGTGATCCATAGCGGTGATCCGTAGCGCGGATTGGTAAGCAAGCCATGAAGCATGTTTGGCCGCCCAGTCAGAAGCAAGGTCATCCCCCTCGATTTAGGATGATCGGCAATGGCAGCATCGCATCCGAAATAACGCAGCGCGCGGGCAGGGCTGGGTGGGAAGAGAAACTCGCTCGGTGCTGAATATGAGGGGCAATCTGGACTCGGCGGCCTCCTGTGGATCACGAGCGCAGATGTTCTATTTCGGGACCTGAATGACCGCGAATTTAATCGCGGGCGTCCCGGCGGGCGTTACGTTGCGATCGAGGAGATCGCGATGTTTCAAAGACTTATCGGACGCGCCAAATGCATGATCGGCATACATCGTCGGTCTCGCAGACACACCATCTTCAAGGGTCGCGGCGCGGATACGAGCATCTGCCGCTACTGCAAGACGTCGATGCGGAGTACGCCGGCGGGCTGGGTCGTCGAACACTCGAACTGAGCCGATCGTCTGCATGCGAGGCGGGGCCGCAGGTTCTGTGGTACTCGTCGCGCTATCGCCCGCGAGGTGGTGCGATGAACGGACTAAAGCCCGGTCCGGCGGCGTGTCGTCGTCAGTGACGCCACAATTCGTAGATGTTGAGGATGACCTCGAACGCGATCAGCCCGATTACGGCAAGCTCGAGCCGTAACGAGCGCTTGTCCTGCACCAGGTCGAGCAGCCATTCGGCAGCGTCGCCGATCACCTCGAGCTTGCGTTCCATGGCGCGTGCGCGGTCGCCCAGTTCGAACTCGGCTTCGAGACGCCCGTAAAGCCGGTCGAGTTCGGGATGATCCCAGAGCAGGTCCGGCTTCTCGGAGATTTGCGCCCGGCCGACGACGCGGTGCTGCGCCGCGAGAACGTCACCGATGCTCTGCATGACGCGTCGGATCGGCATCACCGCACGACCGTGGATGCGCAGTTCGTTGATGAGCGGCTCCACGCGATCGAACGCTTCGGCAATACGGCCTTCATCCCGCGCGAGGACGACGCTCCGGGCGACGACGGTGGCCGTCAGCAACAAGCGTTCCCGCGACGCCTCCCTCAATCGTATGTGTCCGTCTGCGCTGACCGTTTCCTCGCGGTCCGCGGAAATCTCGATCCAGGCGGTTTCCGTTTCGGGCGTGGCCAGCGGATCGATGATGTGCTCGGACAGGGTTTCGATGAACCGACGCTCGGTTTCGACCGCCGCCCCGATCAGCACCAGGACACCGTAGCGAAAGACGAACGCGGCCCCGACCCCCGACAGGTTGAGGGTCTCGGGCTCCGCGAAGTCCTGCAAATTGCGGGTATCGATACGCGTACCCAGCAGAAGCGCTCGCACGTCGCCCCTGGCGGGTTCGCCAGGCAGGGGTGCACCCAGCACCTCCCTGATCCCGACGCTTATCGTTCGCAGCGATCCGCCTTCAACCATGTCGCGTCACAACCATGGGGCCGGCCTTATCAGTTTCAGACACATCTTCTCGCAACCGATTTAGCGGCTGCCGAGCTACACCGTAGCGTCACACGATTGTTGCCAGGCATGCAATCGATGAAAAGGACCGAGGCGACGCCAGTCCATTGCCTGCATCGGCAAAGCCGTGCCAACACCATGCAATGTCTCGCGCTCCATCCCTGGCGGTTTTGCCGCTGTTGCTGGTTGCCGCCCCCGCCTGGGCACAGCAACAGGATACGCAGGCGTGGGAGCAGCTCAACTTGGTCGTTCCCATCGCACCCAAATTGCGGGTGACGCTGGAGGAGATTGCGCGGACCAGCGACCGCCAGGACGGGATCTACACCACCGAATTCGGTGCGCTCCTCGGCTGGCAGTTGGCCAAGGGCGTCGAGCTTGGATTCGGCTACCGCCATGTCGGCTTTCACAGTCGCAACCTCGCGCCGGACGAGGACCGGCTCCGCCAGCAGATCGTGGTCACCAGCGGGCGCTTTGCCGGGCGATTGCGACTCGACGAACGCTTCAACCCCGACGGTAGCGAGATCGGCTTCCGGATCCGGCCGTTGCTGCGGTACAATTTGCCGCTCGGACCCAAGCGTTTGGCCTTGTTCGTCAGCCACGAGAGCTTTTTCCTGCCGAACAGTACGACCTGGGGCCAGCGCGCCGGGTATGAACGCATGCGCAACATCGTCGGGCTGGCTTTCCCGATCGGCGAGGCGGTGACGGCCGATGTCGGCTATCTCAACCAGTATCGGTTCGCGCGCGGTGGCGCACGCGCCCAGATGGACAATGCGCTGAACCTGCAGCTTACCTTGAACCTGGGGACACTTGGCGTGGCGGGCCTTCACGACTGAGGTCCTCGCGCTGGAATCCGGATCCCGACCTCGGGTTTGCCGCGTCATCATCGAAGCCCGGCCTCCGAACGTTCGCCCCTGTGTATCGGGACACCACTTGCGCGCGGTCCGCTTAGACGCAACGATAGGTCATGTCGTTCCTGCTCTCGCTCCTGCTTCTCCAGGCCGCCGTCCCCCAGACGCCGCCGCTTACGCCCGCGGTCAAGACCGCCCCGTCCACGTCGAAATGGCCGGCACGCGACGCGCAGTTCACGGTCCGCCGCTTTCGCTTCCGCTCGGGAGAGACTCTGCCGGAACTGCGCCTCAACTATACGACGCTGGGGCAGCCGCACCGGAATGCGCGGGGTGAAATCGACAATGCGGTGATGGTCCTGCACGGTACGGGTGGCACCGGCCGCCAGTTCCTCAGCCCGCAGTTCGCCGACGAACTCTACGGCCCGGGTCAGCCGCTGGACATCACGCGCTACTGGATCATCCTTCCCGACGGGATCGGACACGGCAAATCCTCCAAGCCGTCCGACGGGCTGCACATGCGGTTCCCGCACTATGATTATGACGACATGGTCGAGGCGCAGTACCGGCTGCTCCATGACGGCCTGGGCATCCGCCGCATGCGGCTGATCATGGGAACGTCGATGGGCTGCATGCACAGCCTGGTCTGGGGCGAGACGCACCCCGAGTTCGCCCGTGCGCTCATGCCGCTCGCCTGCGAACCTGTCGAGATCGCCGGGCTGAACCGCATGTGGCGCAAGCTCGCGATCGACGGGATCAAGGCCGATCCGGCCTGGGCGGGCGGCGAGTACCGGACGCCACCGGTACAGGGCCTGCGCACCGCCGCCAGCCTGCTGTTCGTCGCCGGTGGTGCGCCGCTATTCTTCCAGAAACAATATCCCGGGCGCGATGCCGCCGAGGCCTTTGCCGAGCAGCGGGTCGCGGCGTCGATCGACGGAACGGATGCCAATGACCTGGTGTATCAACTCGATGCCTCGCGGACCTATTCGCCCTGGTCGCGGCTG
This sequence comes from Sphingomonas sp. 320_CC, assembly GCF_059691795.1. Lineage (NCBI taxonomy): Bacteria > Pseudomonadati > Pseudomonadota > Alphaproteobacteria > Sphingomonadales > Sphingomonadaceae > Sphingomonas > Sphingomonas sp. 320_CC. The sequence goes on from NZ_JCAWAE010000002.1 coordinate 341,239, forward strand.
GAGGCGATCACCGCCCCGACGACCTGGATCAACTCGGCCGACGATTTCATCAACCCGCGCAATCTCGACTACCCACAACGCGCCGTTGCCCGCATGAAAAGCGCGCGATTCCGGATGATTCCGGAGAGCACCGACACGCGTGGCCACGGCACCCACACTGCAGCCAGGTTCTGGAAGCAGGACCTGGCCGACCTGCTGCAACGCACCGAATAGATGTCGGAGGACGCAGAGACAAAAATTGCGTAGTTCAGCCGTGCGTTATCGCCTGCGTGGCAATCGAGCCGTCAGACGCAAGATGGGAATGACATGCGATTTGTTCAGATCGAGATCCTGCCGCAGGGCAAGGCGCTGGTAGATATCGACAAGCTGACCCACGCGGTACCCGAGGGCGATGGATCACGCCTGTTCCTGGGAGCGCAGCACATCGACGTGCCGCATTCACTCGCCGAACTCGAGAACGTCCTGGCCGGTCGCGAGCGAACCGACGATGGCGCAAACAGCACGGCGGGGTTCGGCATCCGGTAGGCTGACGCGACGGCGTACGCTGGTGCAGATTTGACCTGCCGGCGCGGTCGTCAGCGGTCGCATTACGACCAGGTGGTTGCGTGTCAGGCCGTCGCCCGACGCATCAGGCCTCGTCGGTGGAGATCGGCTTCCTTGCTGCCATCTGGACCGGCTTGCCGATGACGGGACGGCCAGATGGCCATCGTCGCGCGATACAGCGGTCCTTGGCGATCCGGGCTACGCTGACGGTATCGCCCTGGTTGCCGCCGAGGACGTGATACGCGGTCGCGTCTTCGCCGACATAGAACCCGACATGCCCACCCCCCGGACGCTCGAACACCAGCACCGCGCCGGGAGCCAACCGCTCCGGCCGCAGTGCCGAGCCCCATGTCGACCATGACGTTGCGCGCACCGCGATAGCGACCGGCTCGATACCGTCCTCCTGAAGACAATAGGCGACGAACACCCCACACCACGGGACGCTGTCGGCATTATAGACCATCCCGAGGATCTTCGTCCCCAGGCGCTTCGCCCAACCCAGGATCGTTGCGCTGTTGGCCGATCCGGCGGCTTCCTTCGTGCCCAGCTTCGCGCGCGCGGCTTTCAACCATTTGGGCTCCGTCACCATGACTCACTCGGCCTCATAGCTGAAATCCGGGAACGCCCGTGGTTGCGCTCGAACACGGGCACTACAGCATCCGCTTTACGGTCGGCAGGATCGCCGCGACCACCGCTGCGATCGCCGCGGCGTTGGGATGCACCCGATCCGCCAGTACCATAGCGGAATGTCCCAACACGCCGGGCGGAAAGAACGGCCAGACGGTCGCGCCATGCTCGGCAGCCAACCCCGCGTGGATGCCAAGATACGCCGCAGCGCGATCACGGATGAACGCCGGGGGATCGACGGTGGTCAGCAACACGGGGATGCCGCAGCTACCCAGGCTCAGCAGGATCTGCTCGAGGTTCGCCCGCGTACGCGCCACCGGGATCTGCCGCAGGACATCGTTCGGTCCCACCTGAAGGATCGCGAGTACGGGCCGCTGGTCGAGCGCGGACAGCAAGCGGGGCAGGCGCCGCAGCACGTCGGCAGTGGTATCGCCCGACACCCCGGCGTTCACCACGCGGGCGCCAGGATGTGCCGTCTGCAGCGATGCCTGCAACCGTGCGGGAAAACTATCGGCAGCCTGCAGGCCGTAACCGGCAATCAGGCTGTCACCTATTGCCAGGATCAAGGGTCGGTCGGTCGTCATGCGTTGCCGCGAGATAGTCCACGTTCGACGCATTGTAAGACGTTCGGGTAAGACGCCCGGGTCCGGCGTCACGCCGCTATCGCGCCGAACCTTTGACGCTGGTGCTCGTTCCTACGTGATGACAGACGAACGGACGTCGCGGCGCTCATGAGCGTATTCTTCACGGCCGACACGCATTTCGGCGACCATCGCACGATCAACATCTCGCGACGACCGTTTGCCAACACCGCCGAAATGGATGCGGCGATGGTCGAGCGCTGGAACGCCGTCGTCGGCCCCGATGACGTGGTGTGGCACCTGGGCGACGTGGCACGTCGCCCGACGGATGTCGCCGAACTGCTCGCCCGACTGAACGGGAGCAAGCACCTGCTGCGTGGCAATAACGATCCGGATGCGACGCTGGCGGCGCACGGATGGGCGAGCGTCGGCGACTATGCGGAAATCGAGCTGGATGGCCGACAGCTTGTCCTGTGCCATTATCCGTTCCGAAGCTGGAATGGGCAGCACCGCGGCGCGCTGAACCTGCATGGTCACAGCCATGGTCGGCTGAAACCGATGCCGCGCCAGTTCGACGTCGGCGTCGATGTTCACGACTTCGCGCCGGTCCTGCTCGACAGCCTGATTCAAGCGCGCTGATACACCTGCATTCGACTATCCGTCGCTCCGCGAGCCAACCTCGGCGTGCATGCAATCAAGCGCGCATAGCCGTTACGAAGGCCTGGAAGGCGGCGGTGGGTTGGCGTCGGCTGGGATAATAAAGATGGTTCGGTGCCAGCGTGGGTGCCCACCCGGCCAGCACCTCGACCAGCGTGCCGTCGGCCAGGTGCAGCGCGGCGTGCGGCAGCGGCAGGCAGGTTACGCCCAGCCCCGACACCGCGGCGTCGCGCATCACGTCGATGTCGTTGGTCGTGAAGTCGCCGCGGACCGATCGTTCCAACGTCCGGCCATCCCGTTCGAATTCCCAGCGGTGGACCACCCCGGACGACGTGTACCTGTAACACAGGCAACGATGCGCCGAGAGATCGTCGGGATCGACCGGTGCGGCACGCCCGGCGAGATAGGACGGTGCTGCAACGAAGACGAGCGGCACCGGCGCGCTGATCCGGACCGATATCATGTCGGCTTGCAAACTCTGCGCGTGGCGGACGCCGCAATCGAAGCGGTCGGCGACGATATCGACGAACCCGTCATCGACCATCAGTTCGACGGCGATGTCGGGATAGGCGCGCGCAAAGTCGGTCAGCCGCGGCAGGATGGCGTAGATGGCGGCAACCCGGTGCGCGCTGACGCGGATCCGCCCCGCCGGTCGTTCGCGGACATTGTCGAGATCGGCCAGCGCGCCCGCGACCGAGGCGATCGCCGGCCTCAACCGTGCCAGCAGTTCCTCGCCTGCGGGCGTCGGCGCCAGCGACCGGGTGGTGCGGTCGAGCAGTCGAACGCCCAGTTTCGTCTCGAGCGATCGCATCGCGTGGCTGAGCGCCGAGGCGGACAACCCAAGGCGCGTCGCCGCCCGTGCGAAACTGCCAGCCTCGACGATCGTCTCGAACACCGCGAGACCCGACCAGAGATCGCGATCCATTCGTGAACATCCTTCAGCAACCCATGCGCCCCAGACGACCTAATCCTCGGGCGGTCCGGCGTCCATCTGGAGGCGACACAGTGCAGGATGCCATCATGAACCTCGACACCTATCGTCCACTTGGCCGCTCCGGCCTGCTCGTCAGCCCGCTGGCGCTCGGCACGATGACCTTCGGCACGCCGCGCAGGGGGCTGGACGAGCGCGGCAGCCGCGCGGTGTTCGATCGCTACACCGATCTCGGCGGCAATTTCGTGGATACCGCCGACGTCTATGCGGGGGGCCGATCGGAAGAGATGGTCGGCGCGTTCGTCGCCGCGCAATCGTCGCGCGACCGGATCGTCATCGCGACGAAATCCGGGTTCGCTACCGGCCGCGGCTATCATGCGGGCGGCAATGGCGCGCGCCACGTAGTGGCCTCGGTCGAGGGTTCGCTCCGCCGGCTCAAGACGGACTTCATCGACCTGTACTGGGTGCATGTCTGGGACGGCGTCACCCCCGCCGAGGAATTGCTGCGGACGATGACCGCGCTCGTCGCAGCGGGCAAGGTCCGCTATTGGGGCATATCCAATACGCCAGCGTGGTATGTCGCCGAACTCGCCACCCTGGCCCGCGTCCAGGGTCATCCGGCGCCGATCGGCCTGCAATATTTCTACTCGCTGGTCGAACGCGGCGTCGAGGCCGAGCACCTGCCGCTCGCGCGGTCGGCGGGCATGGGCCTCGTTCCCTGGAGCCCCCTCGCCTATGGCTTGCTGACCGGCAAGTACGACCGCGCCACCGTCGAGGCGGGTCCGAAGCGGGCGGGAGGCGTCCCCAACCAGGCCGGGTCGGACGACACCGCGCGGCCCGCGGACGACAAGCGGCTCGACGGCGACAATCCGTTCGGCGACACGCTGTTCACCGAACGCAACTGGCAGATCCTCGAAACACTCAAGCGCATCGCAGGCGAGATCGGCGAAACGCCGGCACGCGTCGCGTTGTCCTGGGTGGTCGGGCAGCCGGGGGTCGCATCGACGTTGATGGGCGTGAGCCGGCCCGAACAGGTGACCGACAATGTCGCCGCACTCGGTCTTCGCCTGCCGCCGGAACACCGTGCCGCGCTCGATGCGGTGAGCGGCGGCAACCTGCCGTTTCTCTACGGCCTGTTCCAACCTGCCGTGCGCAACCAGGTCGTCTTCGGTGGGGGAGATGTCCGAAGCTGAAGCTTCATACTGGAGCCGGCAACCTGGTACGAAATCTGCGCTCGTTCGGCTCCAATCGACAATCCTCGCGTTTGAGAATGTCCGGTCCGCTGCACGCTGGGATGTTGCGCGCCGGCACGGGGGTATCATGCGGATTGGGATCATCGGCGCGGGGATGGCAGGCCTGTCTTGTACGCATGCACTACGCGACCAGGGTCATCACCCCGTCCTGTTCGACAAGGGTCGCGGGCCCGGTGGCAGGATGTCGACGCGCCGGATCGACACGCCGCTGGGCGAGGCCGCGTTCGATCACGGCGCGCAATATCTGACGGCGCGCGATCCGGCGTTCGTCGCGCAGGTCGATCGTTGGGCGCAGGCGGGCCACGTCGCGCGCTGGTCGCCTGCGGGGCCCGATGCCTGGGTCGGGACGCAGGCGATGAATGCGCCGGTCCGCGCGATGGCGGGCGACCTGGATGTTCGATGGAGCACGGTGATCGACAGCGTCTCGCATGACGGCGAATGGCGGATCGGCGACGAACGGTTCGATGCGGCGATCGTCGCGGTACCTGCCGAACAGGTCGCGCCCCTGATCGCGGCTCACGACGGTGCGCTCGCCGATGCGGCCCGCTCCGCGGTGTCCGATCCGTGCTGGACCGTCATGGCGGCGTTCGATGGTCCGGTGCCGCTCGAATACGACCGGGTGACGAATTTGGGAGCGATCGGGTCCGCCGTCCGCAACTCGGCCAAGCCCGGGCGGACCGGACCGGAGGCGTGGGTACTTCAGGCCAGTGCCGACTGGTCGCGCGCGCATCTCGAAGATACGCCGGACGTCGTCGAACAGGCATTGCTCGCAGCCTTCGCCGACCACATCGGTGCCGCGTCGCCTGCCATCATCGCGACCAGCGTCCATCGCTGGCGGTATGCGAAGACCAACGCGCTGGACCGTGGTGCGTTCTGGAACGCGGACATCCGGCTTGGCGCCTGCGGCGACTGGCTCCTCGGGCCGCGGATCGAGGCTGCTTGGCTATCCGGGCAGCGGCTTGCGGCACTCGTTGGTCCAACCGGATCAACTGCCGCTGAAGGAGACTGAGACCTACCTTGCGCTGTCGACGCGCGCCTTCGTGCCCCCGCTACGATCGCTTTCGTAATACCGGCACCAAGCTCGGCCGACGCTAAGTTTCTTATATCCGTCGACCGATACGCGCGACGCGCCGCTTTGTCCGATACTTGAAACACCGAGAGATCGGCCGCTCTTCGCCGAGGCCGCCAGTCCAGTAGCACCGTGGTCAGGGAGCCGGCCATTTGCGAGATCGTTTCTCGCAACGCATATCCGCGAATGACTCTGTCGGGAAACCAGTGGCGGAGCGGGTGGGATTCGAACCCACGATACGCTTTTGACGTATACTCACTTTCCAGGCGAGCGCCTTCGACCACTCGGCCACCGCTCCGCATTGCTCTGGAAGCGGGTCTGCTAGTGCGGGTTTCGCGCGCGCGCAAGCGATTGCGTGCGGGGACGGCCTCGGGCAGTCTGCGGGGATGTTGAATATCCTTCTCGCTGCCATGCTTGCGCAAGCCGTTCCGGCCGCCGCGACGCTCCCGTCCGATCCGGTTGCGGCGGACTGGGTTGCGGTGCCGGACGACGAGCTGGTGGTGTTCACGCTGGCGAATGGGCACCGGTTTACCGTGCGGCTCGCGCCTCGCTATGCGCCGGTGCACGTCGCGAACATACGCAAGTTGGCGCGTGCGCATTGGTGGGATGCTGGGACGAGCGTCTACCGGTTGCAGGACAATTACGTCGCGCAATGGGGTGATGCGACGGAGAAGAAACCGTTGGTCGCGGGCGTCGTCGCGAATCCACCGGCGGAATATTCGCATGCAGGACCGACGACGGTGGCGCGGCTGTCGCAGCGCGATCCTTATGCCGAATGGGCGGGGTATAGTCGCGACGGGTGGCCGCTGGCGGGCAATGGCGCGACCGAGTGGGTGCCGCATTGCTATGGCATGGTCGGCGTCGCGCGCGATCTGCCGCCAAGCACGGGGAGCGGCGCTGAGCTTTATACCGTCATCGGGCATTCGCCGCGGGCGCTGGACCGGAACATCGCGGTGGTCGGACGTGTGATCGACGGGGTCGAGTGGCTGTCGTCGCTGCCGCGCGGGACGGGAGATCTGGGGTTCTACAAGACCGAGGGGGAGCGTAGCCCGATCGTGTCCGCACGCCTCGCAAGCGAACTGCCCGCCGCTGAACGACCGCATTTCGAATATCGCGCAGCGGACAATCCGCGGTTCGTCGCGTGGATCGCCTCGCGCGAGAACCGGGCGGGGCCGTTCTTTACGGTGCCTGCCGGGGGCGCCGACATCTGTGCCGCGCTGCCCCCGGTGCGCAAAGCGCTCTAGCGAATGACGGGCGGCTTGCCGAACAGGCCCGCGTTATAGTCCTCGATCGCGCGGACGATCTCTTCGCGGGTGTTCATGACGAAGGGACCGTGGGAGACGACGGGTTCGCCGATCGGGTCGGCGTGGCCGTAGAGGATCGTGGCGGGGGCTTCGGTCGTGACGGTGATCGTGTCGCCCTCGTTGCCGAATGTGGCGAGGTGATGCGGCTTGATTGGCGTGCCGTTAGCCGTGGGGGCGCCGGCGACGACGTAAAAGAAGACCGCGCGGCCGGTTGGGGCTGGCAGGTCGACCCTGGCGCCGGCTTCGAGTTCGATCGTCATCATCGCGACGTCGGTCAGGGATTCGATCGGGCCGTGTCGTCCGGCGAACGTGCCGGAGATCAGGTTCACGGTGCCGCCATCGACCGGGATCGTGGGAATGTCATCGCGCTGGAGGCCGGTATAGGCGGGCTTGGTCATCTTGAGGCGGCCGGGGAGATTGACCCAGAGTTGGAGGATCTCGAGCGGGCCGCCGTCGCGCTTGAACGAGGCGGGCGAGATTTCCGCGTGGATCAGGCCCGAGCCGGCGGTCATCCACTGGACGCCGCCCGCGCGGATGACGCTTTCGTGGCCGCCGCTGTCGAGATGCGCCATCTCGCCTTTCAGGATGAAGCTGACCGTCTCGAAGCCGCGATGTGGGTGCGGGCCGAACGGGAGGCCGGTGTTGCCGGGACGGTAGGTCTGGGGCCCGTGATGGTTGAGGAACAGGAACGGATCGACCTGCGGCAGGCCGGGGCCCGGTAGCGGGCGGCGGGTGACGAGATCGGCGATGTCGTCGCGCTGGGCGGGATATTGGTTGAGGATTTGGCGCATGTCAGGAGGCCTCGCGGTCTGCGGTGGTGGGCTGCGCTATGTCGGCGAGCAGATCGTCGATGCCGGCGACGAGGAAGTCGAGCGTGCGCTGGTCGGCCAGGCGACCGTCGGCGATCTTCTCGTGGACCGCGCCGACGACGGCTTGTGGGCGCAGGACGGTGCGGGCGCCGATCGACGCGAGCGTCTCGTTCAGTTGCGCGTGGGCGCGCGCGCCGCCGACGGCGCCGGGTGACGAGGTAAGCGTGAAGACAGGCTTGCCCGTGAGCGTCGCCTTGCCGTGCGGTCGCGAGGCCCAGTCGAGCGCGTTCTTCAGGACGCCGGACATGCCGTGATTGTATTCGGGGGAGGCGATGACGATCCCGTCGGCGGCGCCGATTGCCGCGCGCAGGGCTGCGACGGCGGCGGGGGGCGTGTCGGTGTCGGCGTCTTGGTCGTAAAGCGGGACGTCGTTCAGCGCGAAGACCGTCAGCGCGGCCTTGTCGGTGATCGCTTCGCCAAGCGTGGTCAGGATCGCGGTATTGTACGAGCCGCGGCGCAGGCTGCCGGAGATCGCGAGCAGGACGGGAAGAGCCATGGGAATTCCTTTAGTTGAAGCGGTAGCCGGAAATCGCGGTTTGCAGCACGCGCTCGTTGTAGACCTGCGCACCGGGCTGATCGGAGGCGCCGGCGGCGACCATCAGCGGGAGGAGATGCTCTTCGCGGGGGTGCGAGAGGCGGCCGGCGGGGGCTTCGGCCCAGCTGGCTAGCAATTCCGCCCGGGCGGTCGGTTCGGACTCGACCGCGGCGGTCAGCCATTGGTCGAAGGCTTCGGACGGCGCGGTGAAACGCGGGTCGCCGTAGCCGCGCATGTTGTGAAAGCTCATGCCCGAGCCGATGATCAGGACGCCTTCGTCGCGCAGCGGGGCGAGTGCGCGGCCGGCGGCGGCGTGGAGCGCCGGGTCGAGATCGCGGTCGACCGACATCTCGACGACCGGGATGTCGGCGCCGGGGAACGCGACCTTCATCGGGATGAAGACGCCGTGATCGAGGCCGCGGGTCGGGTCGACATTGGCGGTCAGGCCGGCGCCGCGGAGCAGGTCGGCGGCGCGAGTGGCCAAGACAGGATCGCCGGGCGCGTCATAGCGCAACTCGTAGGTATGCGCGGGGAAGCCGCCGTAATCGTAGATCAGCGGCGGCGTTACGGCGCCGCTGAACGCGAAGCCGCGCGTTTCCCAGTGGCCGGAGACGACGAGGATCGCCTTGGGCTTTTCGGGCAGCGAGGCGGCTATCGACCGGAGATACGCGGCCATGCCGGTCCAGTTCCCGGCGGGGTCGTCCATGAAGAAACAGGGCCCGCCGCCGTGCGGGATGAAGAGCGTGGGCTGGCGGGTGTGTGTCATAGTCTCGAGGTAGGCGGCGGTCGCGGCGATCGGAAGGTCGGGAATGGCAACGCTGCGTTGCCGGTGGGCGTGGCGGTCAGGTCCAGTAGAGGATGCGGGCCTGCGGAAGCTTGGCGGCGATCTCATCCTGGAAGAAGCTGCGGAGCGCGCGCATCGTGTCGGCGTCGTAGACATATTTGACCGAACCGAACTTGGTGCGTTTCTCGGTGCGGTTGGCCATGCTGAGGTCGAGCGACGAGCCGGGATACCAGGTTTCGAGCACTGCCTTCGATCCGGGGGTGTAGCGGTGGGTGATCAGTTCGATCGTCACGTCGGGTACATCGGCGAGCACCCGGCCTGCCTCTGCAAGCAACTCGCCATACGCCTCGCGCCAGCCTCCGGCGGCGATGATCGGCGCGACCGTCAGGCCGATCTTGTAGCCCGCGTCCGCCATTCTTCGTAGCGCGAGCAGGCGGGCTGCGACCGGACTGGTGCCACCCTCGAAGCGTGCATAGGCGGCGGGGTTGATCGAGGCGCGCATCCGGGTGCGGCCGCGGTGATCGAGCGTCAGCAATGGCTCGACCGCGTCGAACTTGGTGGTGAAGCGCAACTGTACGTCCGCCTCCCATGCGCCGAAATGCGCGATAAGCGCGGAGAGCGATCCGGTGACGTGCTCGATGCCGAGCGGGTCGGTGTAGCAGGAGGCCTCGAACGTGGTGCCTTCGTGCGCGCGGGCGGTCGAACGCGACGTGACGGTGCCTTGGCCGAGGTGCGCGGGGAGTTCGGCGAGGATCTCGGGGAGGTTCGCATAGACGCGCGTTATGGGCGGCCCCTTGAGCGAGCCGGCGAGGTAGCAATAGCCGCAATGCGCTGGGCAACCCTCGGCGAGGTCGATCCGCCAGTCCGCGCTGGGGGCGATCGGCTGGAGTTTCCGCTTCGAAGGTGGCGCGACGACCAGCGCCAGCGTGGCCTTGGCTTCGGCATAGGCGCGGCGGGAATCGTCGGGGAAGTCGAGCTTGAGGCGGTCGCTCGGTAGCGTCGTGACCGGGACGCCCAGCGCTGTTGCGCGCGCGGCGATCTCGGCACCGTGATCCCACGTCAGCGCCGACGGGGTCGCAAGCAGTCGCTTCGGCTGCCAGAGTCGTGAGGGTTTTGGCGCTGGCATCGAACGACAACGCGCGCCTTCGCCGAAGCGTTGCGGCTATTTTACCGGGCGTTTCTCGAGCTTTCGCGCGAGCGTGCGGCGATGCATGCCGAGGCGGCGCGCGGTCTCCGAAATGTTGAAGTCGGTTTCGGCGAGCGTGGTGTGGATGCGCTCCCATTCGAGCGTCTTGATCGAGGTCGGGCGTTCGGACAATTCGGTGTCGACGCTGCCCTCGGTGCGGTCGAACGCGGCTTCGATATCATCAGTGTTCGAGGGTTTGACGAGATAGTGCGACGCGCCGAGCTTGATCGCCTCGACCGCGGTGGCGATGCTGGCGAAGCCGGTGAGGACGACGACGAGGATCTCGGGGTCGTGCGCATGGAGCGTCTGGACGCAGACGAGGCCGGACGCGCCGCCGAGCTTCAGGTCGACGACGGCGTAACGGGGCGTGCGCTCGGCGAGTTGCTCGACGAGTTCCTCGTGGCTGGCCGCCTGCATGACCTCGTAGCCGCGGCGTTCGAACGAACGACGGAGCGTGCGGGCGAACGTCTCGTCGTCCTCGACGATGGCCAGGAGTTTCGGTTCGGTCATGACAGCGCGATCGCGGAGAGGGGCATGCGGATCGTGACTTCGGCGCCGCCGCCTTCGCAGTTTACCACCGACACGCCGCCACCGAGCTTGCGCATGACGTTGACGGCGAGGAACAGGCCAAGGCCGTGGCCGGGTTCGCGCTTGCTCGACTGATAGGGTTTGCCGAAGCTCGCGAGCCGTTCGTCGCTGAAGCCGGGGCCGCGGTCGCGGACGATCAGCGCGAGGTCGCCGTCGGTGCGTTCGCCGCGGAAGGCGACCCAATGCGGCGAGGCTTCGGCGGCGTTGTCGAGCACGTTGGCGATCACCTGTTTCAATGCGGGGTCGGAGACGACCTGGGGATCGTCGCCGACTCGCGTGGTATAGTCGAAATCGACCGACGGGTGCACCGCGCGCCATTCGTCGACGATTCCGTCGAGGAGCTGGTGGAGCGGCATGATCTCGGGCGCTTCGCCGCGCGCTTCGCCGGCCGATAGAAGGATACCGGTGACAATCGCCTTGCAGCGCTGGACCTCGGATTGCATCTCGACGATCTCGGCCTGGAGGTCGGCGTCCTGCGCGAGCGTCGGCATGCGGCGCCAGTCGGCTAGGATCACGGCGATCGATGCGAGCGGCGTGCCGAGTTCGTGCGCTGCGCCGGATGCCAGGAGCCCCATGCGGACGATGTGATCCTCCTCCGCGGCCTGCTGGCGAAGGTCGGCGAGGCGCGTGTCGCGGGCGCGCAAATTGCCGGTGATACGCGTCATGAATAGCATCAGCAGCGTCGCGATCAGCATGAAGCAGAGCAGCGAGCCGATCGTGTAGAGCAGGAAATACTCGCCGCTGTAATCGGGGGGCAGGATCAGCGGGCGGTAATAGAGCGTGAGCACGCCGAAACACGCCGCGGTGACGGCGACGATCGCCCAGCTCGACCAGCGATCGAGCAGCACCGCGCCAAGCACGACATGGAGCAGATAGAGCGAGATGAACGGGTTGGTCGCGCCGCCCGCCAGATAAAGCTGCGTGGTGAGCAGGCCGACGTCGAACAGCAGCGCGAGCAGCAGCTGGATGTTCGCGCCCTTGCGCCAGCCGTACAGCGGCATGCTCGCGAGGTTGAGGCCCACGGCGGCGGCGAGCGCGGCCATCATCGGCACGAGGGGGAGGTCGAAGCCGAGACCGAAGCGCGCGAACAAGATGGTGACGAACTGGCCGGCGACCGCGATCCAGCGCAGCGTCACCAGCTGACGCATGTTGGCGTTGCCGGTCGCGTCGGTGCGCGCGGTGGCGAGCGCGAGCCAGCGTTGCCAGCCTTGGCGTGCCGCCTCCGAGGTCATGCCGCCTCTAGCCGCTTGCGCGCATCCTGGCGGACGAACACGACGAACGCACCGATCGTCATCGCGGCGAGCGCGAACCACGTCAGCATGTAGACGAGATGGTTGTTGGGGAAGGCGATGATCGTCAGGCCGCCGACCGGGGCGGCAGTGCCGGACTTGTCCGCATCGACGAAATAGGGCGCTACGTTCGACAGGCCGCGTGCGCTGGCGATCGCGGCAACGTCGCGCGAATACCATTTGCCGGTGGCGGGATCGTTGTGACGCAGGAAGCCGCCGCCGGGCTCGGTGATGCGGAGATAGCCGGTGATCGTGATGGGGCCGCTGGGCTTGGTATGCGCGACGCGCTGCTCGGGCGAGACGTAGCCGCGGTTGACGAGGACGGTGAAGCCTTGGGCGGTCCGCAAGGGGGTCACGACCCAATAACCGCTACCGAGCGCGGTTGCCGCGCGGACCAGCGTTTCGCGAGTATTGTCGAGGGTCCCGTCGAGCCGGATGCGGCGATAGGCATCCGTGGTGGCGGTAATCGCGCCCCAGGAAGCGGGTCCGGGCGGGGCGACCGGCGCGGCGTGTGCACGCGCCGCGACCTGTTCGATCAGGTTGAGCTTCCAGGTGCGGCGCTCGACCTGCCAGATGCCGAGCGCCATGAACCCGGCGAACAGCAGCAGCGCGACCAGGCCTGCGACATAGACGGCAGGGCCCGGTCGCGTCCTCATCACATGTCTGCCGCGGCCTGCATCGGCATCATGTTCGTGTTCATGTGGTACATCACCCAGATCGATCCGCTGAGCGTGATGACGACGAGGATGATCGTGAAGATCAGCGCCATCATCGTCCAGCCGCCCTCCGACTTGCCGCTCATGTGCAGGAAGTAGATCATGTGGACGACGATCTGCGCGACCGCGAAGACCATCACGACGAGCGCCGCGGTCGACGGATCCTTGAACGCGCCGGTCATGACCGCCCAAAACGGGATCGCGGTCAGGATGACCGAGAGGAAGAACCCCTTGAGGTAGCTGCCACGGGTGCCGTGTGCTGCACCATTGTCATGGTCGTGATCGGCGTGCGGATTGTTCGCCGGTGCTTGGGGATCGCTCATCGCAGGGTGCCCATCAGATAGACGAAGGTGAAGACGCCGATCCAGATGACGTCGAGGAAATGCCAGAACATGCTGAGGCACATGAGGCGGCGCTTGTTCGCGGCGATCAGGCCGTGCTTCTGGACCTGGACCATCAGCGTGACGAGCCAGATCAGGCCCATCGTGACGTGAAGGCCGTGCGTGCCTACGAGCGTGAAGAACGACGACAGGAACGCGCTGCGGGTCGGGCCCGCACCCTCATGGATGAGGTTGGCGAACTCGTACATTTCGATCGACAGGAACGCGAGGCCGAACAGGCCGGTGAAGACCAGCCACATCTGCATGACGCGCTGGCGACCTTCCTCCATCGACAGCATCGCGAAGCCGTAGGTGATCGACGAGAACAGCAGCATCGCGGTGTTCACCGCCACCAGCGGCAGCTCGAAGATCTCCTTCGGGCTGGGACCGCCGGCGTAGCTGTTGCCGAGCACGGCATAGGCCGCGAACAGCACCGCGAAGATGAGGCAATCGCTCATCAGGTACATCCAGAAGCCCAGCATCGTGCTGGCGCCGTCGGGATGCTCATGCTCCTCGATGTCGTAGAACGAGACCTTCTCGGTCTCGTTCAGGCCATCCTTCATGGGTATTGCGGACATCGCGTCAGGCTCCCTGGGTCGCGAGCTGGCGGGTGCGCGCGTTCTCGGTGGCGATCACGTCCTCGACCGGGATGTGGAAGTCGCGCTTATAGTTGAACGTGTGGAAGATGGTGGTGCCGAAGATACCGGCGAGTGCCAGCCCCGCGAGCCACCAGACGTACCAGATCATCGCGAACCCGAACGCCACGCTGAGACCGGCGAGCACGACGCCCGTGCCAGTGCCGCTCGGCATGTGGATCGACTTGAAGCCGGTCACAGGCCGCTCGTGCTTGCGATCCTTCATGTCGTACCAGGCGTCCAGGTCGTGGACGATCGGCGTGAACGCGAAGTTGTACTCCGGCGGCGGCGACGAGGTCGCCCACTCCAGCGTGCGGCCGTTCCACGGATCGCCGCTGTGATCGGCCAGCGCCTCGCGGTTGCGGATGCTGACGAAGATCTGGAGCAGGAAGGCACCGATGCCGGCGGCGATCAAGGCTGCACCGAAGGCGGCGATGACGAACCAGATCTGCAGGTTCGGATCGTCGAAATAGCGCATCCGGCGGGTCACGCCCATCAGGCCAAGCACGTAGAGCGGCATGAACGCGAAGTAGAAGCCGACCACCCAGCACCAGAAGGATACCGTGCCCCACTTCTTGTCCAGCTTGAAGCCGAACGCCTTGGGGAACCAGTAGTTGATGCCGGCGAACATGCCGAACAGCGTGCCGCCGATGATCACGTTATGGAAATGCGCGACCAGGAACAGCGAGTTGTGCAGCACGAAATCGGCTGGCGGCACCGCGAGCAGCACGCCGGTCATGCCGCCGATCGTGAAGGTCACCATGAAGGCGATCGTCCACATCATCGGCAGTTCGAACCGGATCCGACCCTTATACATCGTGAACAGCCAGTTGAAGATCTTGGCCCCTGTCGGGATCGAGATGATCATCGTGGTGATGCCGAAGAACGAATTCACGCTCGCGCCCGAGCCCATCGTGAAGAAGTGGTGCAGCCAGACGAGATAGGCGAGGATCGTGATGACGAGCGTCGCATAGACCATCGAGCTGTAGCCGAAGAGGCGCTTGCCCGAGAAGGTCGAGGTGACTTCCGAGAAGATGCCGAACGCCGGCAGGACCAGGATGTAGACCTCGGGGTGACCCCAGATCCAGATCAGGTTGACGTACATCATCGGATTGCCGCCCGAGTCGTTCGTGAAGAACGCGGTGCCGATGTAGCGATCGAGCGACAGCATCGCGAGAACCGCGGTCAGAACCGGGAAGGCGGCGACGATCAGGATGTTGGTGCACAGCGACGTCCAGACGAAGATCGGCATCTTCATCATGGTCATGCCGGGCGCACGCATCTTGACGATGGTCGCGACCAGATTGACGCCGGACAACAGCGTCCCAATGCCCGCGATCTGCAGCGCCCAGATATAGTAATCGACACCGACGTCCGGCGAATACGCCAGTCCAGAAAGGGGCGGCATCGCGAGCCAGCCGGTCCGTGCGAACTCACCGATGAACAGCGACATCATGACGATCACGGCACCCGCCGCGGTCATCCAGAAGCTGAAATTGTTGAGGAACGGGAACGACACGTCGCGCGCACCGATCTGGAGCGGGACGACGTAGTTCATCAGCCCCGTGACCAGCGGCATCGCCACGAAGAAGATCATGATCACGCCGTGTGCGGTGAACACCTGGTCGTAGTGATGCGCGGTCAAATATCCTTCGGACCCGTTGAACGCCATCGCCTGCTGCGCGCGCATCATGATCGCGTCGGAGAACCCGCGCAGCAGCATGACGATCGCCAGGATGATGTACATGATGCCGATCTTCTTGTGATCGACGCTGGTGAACCACTGGTTCCACAGATAGCCCCAGACCTTGAAATAGGTCAGCGCGGCGACGAGACCGAGCCCGCCGATCGCCACCATCGCGAAGGTGGCGACGACGATCGGTTCGTGCAGCGGCAGCGACTCCAGGGTCAGGCGGCCGAAGATAGTCTTCAACAGGGTGTCGTTCATGATGGTTTCTCTAGCCGTTCGCGACGGGGCGCGTGCCCGGCATGGTGGAGGGGGTCAGCATCGTGTGATTGCGGTTCTGCTGCGAGCCGGGCGCGCCGTTAGCGCCGTCCTTCTTGATGTCGGCAGGCGCGGTCCAGTGGTTGCCGCTACCCTTTTCGTTCGCGTCCTTCATCAACGCGCCTTCGGGATGACCGGTGTCCTGCGGGCCCTTGCCGCCATTGACTCCGGGCATCGCCATGCCAGCGTGCGAGTCCCCCCCGCCTTTGCCGCCGTGCATCATCTGCGACATGCAGACCTTGCCGGGCTGGACGCACTGCTCGACGACCAGCTTGAACATGTTCGGCTCGACCGCATTGTAGTAGCGGACCGGGACCTTCTCGCTCGGCTTCTCCAGCTGGAGATAGCTCGCGCGATTGAGGCCGCCGCCACGCTGCTTGACCTGGTTGATCCAGGCATCGAAGCCCGCGTCGCTGACGCCGTGGAAGCGGAAGCGCATCCCCGAGAAGCCCGCGCCACTATAGTTGGACGAGAAGCCCTCATAGTTGCCGGGCTTGTTGATCACCGCGTTCAGCGTCGTCTGCATGCCGGGCATCGTGTAGATCATGCCGGCGAGCGCGGGGATGTAGAACGCGTTCATCACCGACGACGAGGTCATCTGGAAGCGGATCGGCCGATCGACCGGCGCAGCCAACTCGTTGACCGTGGCGATGCCGTATTCCGGATAGATGAAGAGCCACTTCCAATCGAGCGCGACGACCTGCACCTCGAGCGGCTTGCCGGCGCCGTTCGGACCGTTGCCCGCCTGCTGCTTGTCGACCAGGTTGCCGACCGGCACGTTGTTCGCGAGCGTCGGCGTGTCCGGCTTGATCCGGCCGAGCGGGCGGTACGGATCGAGCAGGTGCGTGCTGGTCCAGGTCAGCGCACCGAGCGCGATGATGATCAGCAGGGGGATGCCCCAGATCAGCAGCTCGAGGCCGACCGAGTGATCCCAGTTGGGTTCGTACTTGGCGGCCTTGTTCGACTGGCGATACCGGAACGCGAAGAACAGCGTCAGGCAAATCACCGGAACGATGATCAGCAACATCAGCCCGGTCGAGATCAGCACCAAGTCGCGCTGCTGCACTGCGATATCGCCGGATGGCGACATCACTACCCAGTCGCAACCGCTGGTGAGCAGTGCCAAGGGCATGGCCACCAACCATTTTCGAGCCGAGATTTTGGTGCGGGAAAGCTGTGTCACGACGGTCATTCGGTCCCCCTACGCCTCGGTTGCGCTGCGCTACAGTGGACAATTTGTCCAATGGGCGCTGCACTGCAACATCGGCATGACTTTATCGTCGCCCGGAGTAGCATAGATCACCCCTGCCCGCATTGGGCGCGGGAGATTGGCGCGGAATATATCTGCCCGCATCCGCCGGAACAGCGTATCATCGGGTTCGCGCCCTGAAGAGCGAGTTGAAGAATGAGTGCAAATACAGTCCCCGAGACGAGCTTCGAAGCCGATGCTCGCAGTATCCACAGCGACGGCGAGCACGTCACGCCCGGCGTGATCGCGATCGGCGTGGTGATCGGCCGCACCTCGGAATTCTTCGACTTCTTCGTGTATGCGATCGCCTCGGTGCTGGTGTTCCCGACCTTGGTCTTCCCGTATGTCGACCGGTTGCAGGGCACGCTGTATTCGTTCGCCGTGTTCGCGCTGGCATTCTTCGCCCGGCCGATCGGCACGGTAATCTTCATCGCGGTCGACCGCGCCTATGGCCGCAGCGTCAAGCTGACGATCTCGATCTTCTTGCTCGGCACGTCGACGGTCGCGATGGGGTTCATCCCGAGCTATGATTCGGTCGGCAACTGGTCGGTCGCGATCCTCGCGCTGCTCCGTATCGGCCAAGGGATCGCGCTTGGTGGCGCCTGGGATGGTCTCGCCTCGCTGCTGTCGCTGAACTCGCCGGAAAAGCATCGCGGCTGGTACGCGATGCTGCCGCAGCTGGGTGCGCCGATCGGCCTGCTGGTCGCCAGCGGCCTGTTCGCGTTCTTCGTCGCTGCGTTGCCGACCGAGGATTTCTTCTCGTGGGGCTGGCGCTATCCGTTCTTCGTGGCGTTCGCGATCAACGTCGTCGCACTGTTCGCTCGTCTTCGCCTGGTCGTGACGCCCGAGTTTGAAGAGATGTACGCCAAGCGCGAGCTCGAGCCCGCACCGGTGGTCGAGACCGTGCAATCGCAGTGGAAGGCGATCTGGCTCGGCTCGTTCGTCCCGCTCGCGAGCTTCGCGTTGTTCCACATGGTCACGGTGTTCCCGCTGTCGTGGGTCGTGCTGTTCACGCGTGAGGCACCGGCGCGCTTCCTGGTGGTCGAGGTGATCGGCGCGGTGATCGGCATTGGCGCGATGCTGGTGTCGGGGCTGCTCGCGGACCGGTTCGGGCGTCGCACGATGCTGGGCACGATCGCGGTGCTGATCGCGCTGTTCGCAATCGCCGCACCGAAGCTGCTCGATGGCGGCGACGTCGGCGAGCGTCTGTTCATGGGCGTCGGCTTCCTGCTGTTCGGCCTGTCGTTCGGCCAGTCCTCGGGCGCGATCGCCTCGAGCCTGTCGCCGCAGCATCGTTATACGGGCTCGGCGCTGACGACCGATTTGGCGTGGCTGTTCGGTGCCGGGTTCGCTCCGCTCGCGGCGCTGTTGCTGACGAGCAAGCTGGGGCTGGCGGCGAGCGGCGCGTACCTGTTTTCGGGCGCGGTGTTCACGTTGATCGCTCTGGGGTTGAACAAGCAGCTCGCCAAGCGCGACATCGCGCGGTGATTGGTCGGGGCTGACGGACTTACCGAGCGGCCCCCTCACGAACGATTAGCACCGCCCGTTCCGGTACGAACGCGACCCACACCCATCTGCACCACCCCGGCGAAGGCAGGGGCCCAGTTGGCAAGGTCGTTGTAACGATGCGCTGCCCTTAGTTAGCACCGTCCCCGAACTGGGCCCCGGCCTTCGCCGGGGTGGTGGCAGCTTGGTAGGATCGATACGTCCTCAATAGAGCAGTTCCCCCGCGAAGGCGGGGGTCCAGGAGCCACCAGCGCCACCGCCTGCAATCCTGGACTCCCGCCTTCGCGGGAGAACAGTACTCGGCGGAACATCATTCATACCCGCCGGCGATCCAGTCCCCAAGACACCGCCCAGATCACAAACCCGCCAAGCGCCAGCGCCGTCCCGACCCACCCAGTCGACGGCAACCCATACCCACCCGCGATCGCCAGCCCGCCAAGCCAAGGCCCAAGCGCATTGGCCGTATTGAACGCGGAATGGTTGAGCGCCGCCGCCAAGGTCTGCGCCTCCTCCGCGACGTCCATCAGTCGCGTCTGGAGAATCGTCGACAACCCGCCCCCGCACCCGATCAACACCACCACCGGCAGCATCGCCCACAGATGCGGCGTCGCCGGCGCGTAGAGCGCGAGCGCTCCTGCCCCGAACAGCAACGTAATCCCCGCCGCCGGCATCAGCGCCACGTCGGCCGCCTTCGCGCAGACCAAAGTCCCGATCGTCATGCCGACGCCGAACAAAGCGAAGGCCACCGGCGTGAATGCGGACGATACGCCCGTCACTTCGGTCAACGTCGAAGCGAGATAGGTGTAGACGCAGAAGATTCCGCCAAACCCGACCGCACCGATGGCGAGCGTCAGCCACACCTGCCCGTTACGCAGTGCAGCGAGTTCCCCCAGTGGGCTCGCATCCTTGGCAGGCCGCAAGACCGGCGCGAACCGAAACAGCATCGCCACCGTCGCGGCCGCGATGATCGCGACGATCCCGAACCCCCAGCGCCAGCCGAACCACTGACCGATGCCGTTCGCCAGTGGCACGCCAGCGATCGTCGCGATCGTCAGCCCGAGCATCATCCGCGACACCGCGCGCGACCGCTTCTCGCGCGGCACCATCGACGCCGCGACAAGCGATCCGACGCCGAAATACGCGCCATGCGGCAGGCCACTCAGGAACCGGGCGAGCAGCATCAGATGATAGGTCGGCGCGAGCTCGGACAGGCCGTTGGCGATCCCGAGGAAGGTCATCAACCCGATCAGCAACACCCGCCGCTCGATCTTCGCCGCCAGCACCGCGATCGTCGGCGCGCCAACGACCACGCCTAGCGCGTATGCGCTAATAACATGCCCAGCGGTCGGCTCGTCGATCCCGAGCCCGCGTGCGAACTGCGGCAACAGGCTCATCGCCGCGAACTCGGTGGTCCCGATCGCGAACCCGCCGACGGCGAGCGCGAGCAGCGCCATGCGCGTATCGACAGGTTTCATGGGGTATCGCTTTCTCAGGGTCGCTGCGGCGGCACAATGCTGCATCGCAACATGCACCCTCTATCACCCCGGGCGGCGCATCTTGAACAAGGAATCCTCCGTGATCGCAAAGTAATCCGCAGGGCCGCCGCCGCGCAGGATCGGGTTCGCGCGGGCGGTCTGGTAGACACCGTTCTCCAGCATCGCCGAGTCGATATGGATCGCGACCGCCTCGCCGAGCACCAGCCACTGGTCGAGCTCGCGGCCTTCCTTGGTCTCAAGCCGGATCAGCTGCGTGAGCTTGCACTCGAACTGCGCACGCGAGGCGGCCACGCGTGCTGGCTTGACCTTCGTCGAGGCCGCCATCTCTAGCCCTGCCAGCGCGAACTCGTCGACGTCGGCCGGCACGCTCGCCGAGGTCGCGTTCATCGCCTCGCCGAGATCGCGCGTGACGAGGTTCCAGACGAACTCGCCGGTCGCCTCGATATTGGCGACGCTGTCCTTCCAGCCCATCGACGAGAAGCCGATGATCGGCGGGGTGTAGTTGAACAGGTTGAAGAAACTGTACGGCGCGAGGTTCGGCACGCCGTCGGGGGATACGGTGCTGACCCAGCCTATCGGCCGCGGCGCGACGATCGCGTTGAGGGGATCGTGCGGCAGGCGATGGCCGTTCGCGGGCTCGTAAGAATGCCATTCGGTCATACATGTATTCCTGCTATGTCACGGTCCGACTGCCTATAGCGAAGGTCGAGCATGAACGATCCCACTGCCCCGACTATCAGCACCCCGGTCATCAAGCGCCACCGATTGGCGACGCGCGTCTGGCACTGGGTGACGGTGGTGACGATGTTCATCATGATCGGCAGCGGGATCGGCATCCTCAAGGCACATCCGCGGCTGTATTGGGGACGGTATGGCGCGAATTTCGATACCGCGTGGACGACGCTCGACCAGTGGCCGAGCTGGCTGGTGTCGCTGCTCAACCTCCTGACAATCCCGGCGGGCTACAACCTGGCATTGTCGCGGCGCTGGCATTTGCTGTTCGCGCTGGTGCTCGCCTTCGCGCTGCTCGGGTTCATGATCGTCAGCCTGATCAACAAGCATTTCCAGCGCGATCTTCGCGTGCGGGCGGCCGACCTGTCGCCGCGCGAAGTGGCGCACGACGTGAAGGAGCATCTCGCGTTCCGCTTCCACGATCCCAGGAAGCCGGGCGCGTACAATATCCTCCAGAAGCTGTCGTACGTGGTGACGATTTTCGTACTGATCCCGGTGATGATCCTGACCGGGCTGACGATGTCGCCGGGAATGGATGCGGCATGGCCGTGGCTGCTTGAGGTGTTCGGTGGGCGGCAGTCGGCGCGCTCGATCCACTTCATCGCCGCCACCGGGCTGGTGCTGTTCATCATCGCGCATCTCGCGCTGGTGATCCTTGCGGGGACCTGGAACGAGGTGCGGTCGATGATTACCGGGCGTTGGAAAGTGCCCGCCCACCCGTCGGAGGACGTCGCATGAGTTCGCTGATTACCCGCCGCTCGCTCGTCATGGGCGCGAGCATCGGTGCAGGCGCGCTGCTGGCCGGCTGCGACAAGATCGCCGCGAACCCGGAGGCGCGGAAGATCCTGTTCATGGGCGAGGACATGAATCGCGGACTGCAACGCGCGCTGACCAACCGCAACGCGCTCGCGCCCGAGTTCAGCCCGGCGCAGATGTCGCCGATCTTCCGCTCGAACGGGACGAGCAACCCGGGGACCGCGGAGTATACCACGATGGTCGCCAACAATTTTGCGGACTATCGGCTGAAGGTCGGTGGGCTGGTCGATCGGCCGCTGTCGGTGTCGCTGCCGCAACTCCGCCAGATGCCATCGCGTGCGCAGATCACGCGCCACGATTGCGTCGAGGGCTGGAGCGCGATCGGCAAATGGCAGGGGCCGAAGCTCGGTGCGCTGCTGACCGCTGCGGGGTTGCAGAAGTCCGCGCGCTACATCGTGTTCACCTGCGCCGACCTGTTCGGCGGCGCGAATTATTACGAATCGGTCGATCTGGTCGATGCGTTCCATCCGCAGACGATCCTGGCGTGGGCGTTGAACGATCAGGTGCTCGACGTCGCGCACGGCGCGCCCGTCCGGCTACGGGTCGAACGACAGCTCGGCTACAAGCACGCTAAATACGTCATGGCGATCGACGCGGTCGTCAGCCTCGCCGGGATCGGCAAGGGCAAAGGGGGCTATTGGGAAGATAACGTGGATTATGACTGGTACGCAGGCATCTGAGCCGCCCCGAGGGGTAGCGCAATTCCGTACCAGTCATTAGCTAACGCGGCATGGCCCTTTTCGATCGTTTCCTGGCGCGGCAGGTTAAAACCGGCGAACTCACGCTCATCCACGCGGACGGCACGACCAAGCATTTCGGCAAGCCCGATGCTGCGTATAACTCGGTCACGATCCGGCTGACCCAGCCCGGCGTCGCCGGCGCGATCGTCCGCCACCCGGCGCTGGGCGCGGCGGAAGCGTTCATGGATGGGCGCCTCGTCATCGAACGCGGCGACATTCGCGATCTGGTCAACCTGCTCAAGGGCAACAGCCCTTGGGAGCGTGGCGGTGGGCTCAATCCCTCGCTACCGATCAAGCTGCTCGACAAGGTCGTCCACCGCGTCGACCGCGTGAACATGGCGCGCCGGTCGAAGAAGAACGTCGCGCATCACTACGACCTGTCCGATCGCCTGTACGACCTGTTCCTCGACGCGGACCGGCAATATTCCTGCGCGTACTTCACTGACGCTGGCAACAGCCTGGAGCAGGCGCAGAACGACAAGAAGGCGCATATCGCTGCCAAGCTTGCGATCCAGCCGGGCATGCGCGTGCTCGACATCGGCTGCGGTTGGGGCGGGATGGCGCTGTACCTGCACGCGAAGACCGGCGCCGAAGTGCTGGGCGTGACGCTGAGCGAGGAGCAGTTGAAGGTCGCGCGGCGGCGGGCCGAGGAGGCTGGCGTCGCCGACAAGGTGAAGTTCGAGCTGATCGACTACCGCGCGCTGACCGGGAGCTTCGACCGGATCGTCTCGGTCGGGATGTTCGAGCATGTCGGCCCGGCGCACTACAAGGCGTTCTTCCGCAAGTGCCGCGACCTGCTGACCGACGACGGCGTGATGCTGCTCCACACGATCGGCCGGATGGGTGGTCCGGGCGTCACCGACACCTTCACGACCAAGTACATCTTCCCGGGCGGCTACAACCCGGCATTGTCGGAGATCGTGAAGGGGTATGAGGGGCTGCGGATGTTCCCGACCGATATCGAGGTGCTGCGCGTGCATTACGCGCTGACGATCGACATCTGGTATGATCGGACGGTGGCCGCGAAGGACGCGATCGTCGCTTTGTACGACGAGCGGTTCTACCGGATGTGGACATTCTATCTGGCGGGCGCCGCGGCGGCGTTTCGGACCGGGGGGATGGTAAACTACCAGATCCAGCTGTCGAAGAGCCGGATGACGTTGCCGCTGACGCGCGATTACATGATCGAGGGCGAGCGGGCTTTGCGCGAGGGCTGACCCGCTCCCCTCCCTGGAAGGGAGGGGCTGGGGGTGGGTCTGCTGCTTGGGATGAGCGACGCTCGCGAAACGGGCCGACCCACCCCTAACCCCTCCCTTTCAGGGAGGGGGATCGGTTGCGCTTTAGCGCGGGCCCTGCACGTCGGCCTTCGCCGCGGCGCGCTCGTCGCCGCCGATCTTGCCGTCCTTGTTCGCGTCGTATTTCGCGAAGGTCGCCGCGAGCAGAGCCTGCGCTTCGGCCTGCGTGACCTTGCCGTCCTTGTTCTTGTCCGCGCTAGTGAACCACAGGTCGGCGAGACGCTTGGCGTGAACGGGATCCGGACGGCCCTGCCCGCCGACCTTCATGTTGCCGATCCGTGCCTGCACTTCGGCGCGCGTGAGGACGCCGTCCTTGTTGGTATCCGACGCGGCGAACTCGGCTTTGAACTTTGCCGAGGCAGACGCGCGCGTTTCCTGCGCGAGCGCCGGGCCTGCAAGGCCGGCGAGGACGAGAAGGGTGAGGCTTTGGCGTAGCACGGTGGGTTAACTCCAGAGGATTTGCGGCGCGAATAGACCGGTTCGGTTGTACGCGCCATTAACGCGTGCGGTTGCATGCACAGGTTGCATGAGGGGCCCCCAGCGCATAGGGGCGCGGGCATTGGATATTGCCCGAAGGATTCTGCCCGTGACCGATCAGATCAACCGCGTCGTGCTCGCCTATTCCGGTGGCCTGGACACGAGCGTGATCCTGAAATGGCTCCAGCAGACGTATAACTGCGAAGTCGTGACCTTCACCGCCGATCTTGGCCAGGGCGAGGAACTCGAGCCGGCGCGCGCCAAGGCCGAGATGATGGGCGTCAAGCCCGAGCACATCTTCGTCGACGATCTGCGCGAGGAGTTCGTGCGGGATTACGTGTTCCCGATGATGCGCTCGAACGCGCTGTACGAGGGGCTGTACCTGCTCGGCACCTCGATCGCGCGGCCGCTGATCGCCAAGCGCCAGATCGAGATCGCCAAGATGGTCGGCGCCGACGCGGTCAGCCACGGCGCGACCGGCAAGGGCAACGACCAGGTCCGCTTCGAGCTCGGCTATTACGCGCTGTCGCCCGACATCAAGGTCATCGCGCCGTGGCGCGAGTGGGACCTGACGAGCCGCACGCGCCTGATCGAGTTCGCCGAGCAGCACCAGATTCCGGTCAGCAAGGACAAGCGCGGCCAGGCGCCGTTCTCGACCGACGCGAACATGCTGCACACGTCGAGCGAAGGCCTCGTGCTCGAGAACCCTTGGGACGAGGTCCCGGACTATGTCTACTCGCGCACGGTGAACCCCGAGGACGCGCCCGACGTCCCTGAGTACATCACGATCGATTTCGAGCGCGGCGACGGCGTCGCGATCAACGGCGAGGGCATGAGCCCGGCCACCCTGCTGTCAACGCTCAACGAATACGGTCGTCGCCACGGCATCGGCCGTCTCGACCTCGTCGAGAACCGCTTCGTCGGCATGAAGAGCCGCGGCATGTACGAGACGCCAGGCGGCACGATCTATCACCTCGCACACCGCGGTATCGAGCAGCTGACGCTCGACCGCGGCGCCGCGCACCTGAAGGACGAGCTGGCACCGCGCTATGCGGAGCTGATCTACAACGGCTTCTGGTTCAGCCCCGAGCGCGAGATGCTGCAGGCGGCGATCGACCACAGCCAGGAGAAGGTATCGGGCACCGTCCGTTTGAAGCTCTACAAGGGCGGCGTGTACGTGGTCGGCCGCAAGTCGCCGAACTCGCTGTATTCGGAGAAGGTCGTGACGTTCGAGGACGACCAGGGCGCCTACGACCAGCGCGATGCGGCGGGCTTCATCAAGCTGAACGCATTGCGGCTGCGCCTGCTCGGACGGCGTGATCAGTAGGGGCGACCAGTAACCCGTTCCCCGTCGGACCTCAGTCTAATGTCGAAGTTTGCGGGGAAGATCGTCAACTCGTCGTGCGCGCACTTGTCTAGTGCGCCCACCCGCCCCTAGGGTTCGACGATATGATTACTCAGGGGGAAAAGCTGCATTGGTGGCAGACGCGCGCATTCGTTGCCGCGGTTGCGATCGCATCGATCATACCGTTGCTGTGGCCAGAAATACCGCCGCTGGTCGACCTCCCCGGGCATATGGGCCGGTACCGCGTCCAGTTGGCGATCGCCGACAATCCCTGGTTGAATCAGTGGTATAACTTCCGCTGGCAGATGATCGGCAACCTCGGCATCGACCTGTTGATCGTGCCGCTTGCACCGATCTTCGGGTTGCAGCTGGCGGTGAAGCTGATCGTGATGGCGATCCCCGCGCTCACCGTGACCGGGCTGCTGTGGATCGCCCGCGAGGTGCATGGGCGAATCCCCGCGACCGCATTGTTCGCGCTGCCGCTCGCCTACAGCTATCCGTTCCAGTTCGGATTCGTGAATTTTGCGCTCGGCATGGCGCTCGCGCTCAATCTGTTCGCGCTGTGGCTGCGGATGGGGCGCCTCGACCGGCGGCAGCTCCGGACCATCATCTTCGTGCCCGTCTCGTGCCTGTTGTGGCTGTGCCATACGTTCGGCTGGGGTGTGCTGGGCGTGCTCGCCTTCTCCGCCGAGCTGATCCGCCAGCACGACATCCGCCGCGACAGCGATCCCAAGAGCTGGGCGCATGGCTGGTTCAAGGCGTGCATCCAGGCGGGGCTGAACTGCCTGCCGCTCGCGTTGCCGATGGTGATGATGATCGTCTGGCGCTCGGGCGATCATGTCGGCGGCAAGACGCAGGACTGGTTCAACTGGCGCTGGAAGATGAACTGGATCACGATGGTCCTGCGCGATCGGTGGATGACGTTCGACATCGCGTCGGTGACCGTGCTGTTCGTGATCCTGTTCCGCGGCGTGCGCGACCAAACCATCGAATATTCGCGCAACCTGAGCCTGTCGGCGCTGTTCCTCGCGATCGTGTACGTCCTGTTGCCGCGGATCGTGTTCGGCTCGGCCTATGCCGACATGCGACTCGCGCCGTTCATGCTGGGGATCGCGGTGATCGCGCTGCGGCCGCGGCACGGGCTGTCGCTACGCGGCGCGGCGGTGCTTGCGGTGCTGGGCTTCGCATTCTTCGGCGTGCGGCTGGCGGGGACGACGGTCAGCTACCTAATGTACGATCGCAGCTACGACCAGGCGATCGCGGCGATCGATACGGTGCCCGAGCACTCGCGCGTCGTGTCGTTCGTCGGGCGGCGGTGTCGCGACGACTGGGCCTATTCGCGGCTCGAGCATGTGCCGGCGCTGCTGCTCGAGCGGCGGCTGGCATTCACCAACGATCAGTGGTCGATGGCGGGCGCGCAGTTGATGACGACGCACTATCCGGCGGCGAAGGGCTTTGCTCACGATCCGTCCGAGATCGTCAGCGACATCAAGTGCCGTGGCCAGTTCTGGCGGCCGATCGGCGTCGCGCTGCAGAAATTCCCGCGCGATGCGTTTGATTATGTCTGGCTGATCCACCCGCCGAAGTTCGATTCGAAACTGGTCCGCGACCTGACGCTCATCCGGCGCGATGGCACCAGCCTGTTGTACCGCGTCAACCGGGTTGCTGCTGCTCGCCCCGCCGGAACGGAGTAAGCTCGCCGAGATACTCCTGCTGTTCGGCGACGGCTTCGCGCTCGCGGACGAGATAGTCGGCGATCGCGCGGCGGAAGTTCGGGTCGGGGATGTAGTGGGCGGAATAGGTCGCGACCGGGGCATAGCCACGCGCGAGCTTGTGTTCGCCTTGCGCGCCGGCCTCGACGGTCTTCAGGCCGCGCGCGATGGCGGCGTCGATCGCCTGGTAATAGCAGAGTTCGAAGTGGAGGAACGGCACCTCCTCCGTCGCGCCCCAGTATCGGCCGTAGAGCGTGTCGTCGCCGATCAGGTTGAGGGCACCGGCGATCGGTACGCCATCACGCTCGGCGAGAATGAGCAACACGCGGTCGCCCATTGTCTTGCCGATCTGGTCGAAGAAGCCGCGCGTCAAGTAGGGCTGGCCCCATTTGCGGCTGCCGGTGTCCTGGTAGAAAACCCAGAACGCATCCCAGTGCGCGGGCGTGATTTCGGCGCCGACGAGGTGGCGAATCGTCAGGCCTTCGACGGCGGCGGCGCGCTCCTTGCGGATAGCCTTGCGCTTGCGGCTGGCTAGGACGGCAAGGAAGTCGTCGAAGCTCGCATAGCCGTCGTTTTTCCAGTGGAATTGCGTGCCTTGGCGGATCAGCCAGCCCGCCGCCTCGAACAGCGCCACTTCGTCGGGGTCGATGAAGGTGGCGTGCGCGGAGGATAGCCCGCTCTGGTCGGTGACCGCCTCCAGGGCGGCGATCAGCGCAGGGGCTTGCTCGCGGTCGCGGAGCAGCAGGCGCGGGCCGGGAACCGGGCTGAACGGTGCTGCGATCTGAAGCTTTGGGTAATATTGCCCCCCTGCCCGCTCCCACGCGTCGGCCCAGCCCTGGTCGAACACGTATTCGCCCTGGCTGTGGCTCTTGGCATAGGCGGGCGCGATCGCGGCGGGCTTGCCGTCGGGGCCATCGACCACCACCGGCAGCGCCTGCCAGCCGGAACGGCCACCGACGCTTTTCGAGGCTTCGAGCGCGGAGAGGAAGGCGTGGCCGACGAACGGGTTGGCGGTGCCGGAACACGCCTCCCAATCCTCGGCCGCGATCGAGGTGACGCCTTGGGCGATGCGGGCTGTGACGGCGTTCATCCGCGACATTTGGGGTAGCGGGGTGCCGATAGCAAAGGGCGCGTCAGCTTATCTCGAAGGAAAACAGCCATCCGTCCCAAACGCTGTTCTATCGCAAAGGCGGGAGCCGAGGGCCACATGGGCTGCGGTTGGCGACCCTGGACTCCCGCTTTCGCGATAGAACAAGTCCGTCAGGCGGAAACTTGAACGATCGCGTCGATCTCGACAGCGGCGCCGAGCGGGAGGACAGGAACGCCGACTGCCGCGCGCGCATGCTTGCCGGCATCGCCGAACAGCGCAACCATCAGGTCCGAGGCGCCATTGGCGACTTTCGCCTGGTCAGTGAAATCGCCGGTCGAGTTGACGAACACGCCGAGCTTCACGATTCGCTCGACGCGACCGAGCGTGCCGAGAGCGGCCTTCATCTGTGCGACGAGCATGAGCGCGCAGAGCTTGGCAGCCTCTTGCGCGTCTTCGAGCGACACGCCGTCTCCAACGCGACCGGTAACCAGCGCGCCGTCCTTGAACGGCAACTGGCCCGAGATGTAGAGCGTGCCGTTCGCCAGCACGGTCGGGACGTAGGACGCCACGGGTGCGGCAGCCTGCGGGAGGGTGAGGCCCAGCTCTTCGAGCTTGCGGTCGATACGATCGGTCATGGGTGAGGTATCACCACAGCGGTGGGGGATGGGTCAAGGGGCCCCTTCTGCTCCCCCTCCCTGGAAGGGAAGGGCCGGGGGTGGGTCGGCTTCCGCATTGCACGGAACGGTGGCGACCAAAGCCGGCCTACCCACCCCCAACCCCTCCCTTTCAGGGAGGGGAGAATGCTGTGTTCGTGGTGACGTGGGCGACTCAGGCGTCCGCCGGCAAGCCCGCTTCGAACCGTGCGGCGATCCAGTCCGCCGCTTCGCGCCAGTCGTCGATCCGCGCATGCGCCTCGGGCGCCTTCGGCACGTTCACCGCCAGCGTCGGTTCCGAG
The DNA here is from genome assembly GCF_059691795.1 of Sphingomonas sp. 320_CC. Taxonomy (NCBI): domain Bacteria; kingdom Pseudomonadati; phylum Pseudomonadota; class Alphaproteobacteria; order Sphingomonadales; family Sphingomonadaceae; genus Sphingomonas; species Sphingomonas sp. 320_CC. The sequence continues at coordinate 370,604 of NZ_JCAWAE010000002.1, forward strand.
ACCATGTGCAGCCGGTGCACCCCCGGCGCGTGCTTGGCGACCGACTCGTGATGCACCGCCAGATCGTCGACGAACACCGTCACCGGCGAGCCGTATTCCGCGACCAGCCGCGACACCGGCGTCCCCTTGCCGCCCTGGTTGCATTCGACCCGGTGTTCGATGCCGAACTTCGCCAGCTGTTCGATCCGCGGCTGGCGGCATTCGTCTTGGAGGTTGGTGAGGATGACGATGTCCGCCACCTGGGCCAGCCGCTCCAACGCCTCGACCGCATGCGGTACCAGCGTCTGGCGGTGCATCTCGCCGGGAAAGAACTCACCCAGCATCGCCCACATGTCCTCGCGCGACGGCGGCGGGCCACCGTCACGCCGCGTCATCGCGGTCGAGAAATCGCCGTGCTGGATCGCGAAGTCGATGTCGTGGCGCTCGTCGAGCCAGACGCCGAAATGCTTGACCATGTGCAGCAGCACTTCGTCGCAATCGCTGATCAGCAACGGCCTCATGCTTCAAATTCTCCCTGGTCCAGCTTGGCGTGTGCGCGGACGAGTGCCTCTGGCTTCACACCCAGCGACTCGGCGCAGGCAATCAGGTCCGGCTCGTGGTTTTCGAGAAAGCCGAGCGCCGCGGACAGCACCGTCGGGTCGCTCGCCCGAGCGCGGAGGTCATGCGGCTCAAGGCCGGTCACCGACAGCAATCGCATAGCGCGATCGGGCTCGACCAGCGTCCATACCAGCGCACGCAGGGCGAGCGCTTCGGCGTCTTCGTTTGAATCACGGTCGCGCATTGCCTATCGTGCCTTCTTTCCGGATAAGGTGCGGCGGTGACAAAGAAGGTGCTCGTTGTCGAGGACAACGAACTCAACCTCAAATTATTCTGCGACCTGCTGCGCGCGCATCAGTTCGCCGTAGAGCCCGTGCGCGACGGCCGCGAAGCCGTTGCGAAAGCGCGGGAATTCGTGCCCGACCTGATCATCATGGACATCCAGATGCCGCACGTCACCGGCTACGAGATCATCCTCGAACTGAAGGCGGATGAGGACTTGCGCGCGATCCCCGTGATGGCGGTGACGGCGTATGCGGGGCGCGAGGACGAGGAGCGGATCCGGGCTGCGGGCGCGGACTCGTATGTGTCCAAGCCGATCAGCCTGGCGCGGTTCATGGATGCGGTCGGGGCGCTGATCTGAGGTGGGAGCGCGCGGATATCCATCTGCTCCGCCTGCCCGTTGCTTCCACCTGAAATTCGCTGCCTACCCGAACCCCCACCCCCATTCGTGCTGAGTAGAGACCGAGTAGCTTCGTCAGAAGCGTATCGAGGGCTCGTATCGAAGCATGGGTTCCGCGCGCCAACCTGTCCTTCGATACGCCATCTCGATACGCCGCCTACGGCGACTACTCGATGGCTACTCAGGACGAACGGGAGGGGGGACGAATGGAGGAGGGAATCCACGAACGCCAAAAGCCGCGGATATCGCTATCCGCGGCTTTTCGGATCTTCGCAATCAGACGGCGGTTCGCACCGCCGACCGGATTACTTGATCTTGGCTTCCTTGAACTCGACATGCTTGCGCACGACGGGATCGTACTTCGAGAAGGAGAGCTTCTCAGTCTTGGTACGGGGATTCTTCTTGGTGACGTAGAAGAAGCCGGTGTCAGCGGTGCTGAGCAGCTTGATCTTTACGGTGGTCGGCTTGGCCATGAGCCCAATTCCTATGGCTTGAAAATGCGAAAGCGGCGAACTGACGCCGCCGCTCCATCAGGGGCGGCGCATGGCGGACGTAGGGAGCGAAGTCAAGCTTTACCCCGTCGCTGCGCGTCGAGATCGTTCATTTAACCCGCTATTCACGACCACAAGCGCATCATATCATCAGATAAAGACAGGAGCGGGATCGTGGGGCAGGCGCTGATTCGAATCGACGACATGATCGCGGTGAAAGCCGATCTCGCGGCGCGAATCGCGGCGATCGATGTCCGAGCGCCCTATTCCCGCCCCTGCGACATCGCCACCGAGATCGATGCGATCCGCGTGATCGCGCATACCAACGGCCTCAACCCGGCGGTCACGGTCGCGCACTTCGTCGATTCGGCGCTGTCGCGCGGCGAGCATGGCGCGCTGGTGCATGGCTGGCTGTCGATCCTACGCGATGCGGTCGGGTGCGAGCGGCAGGACGTCCAGGCGTGCCACGCGTTCGCCGCAGCGTGTTCGGTGCGCCTTGCGGGATAATTCATGGACGCGTTGATGGCAGCGCTGGTCGCGGCGGCGCTCGCACAGGTCGGCGATCGAACGGCGTGGCTCGCGGCGATCCTGTCGGACCGATACCGAAAGCCTGGTCTTGTGATCGCGATGGCGGCGCTGGCGTTGTTCGCGGCGAGCGGCTTGGCGGCGGCGCTCGGCGCGGTGATCGGGCCGAAGCTTGCCCCCAATGCGCAACAACTGATGCTCGCGCTCGCGTTGCTGTTGCAGGGTGGTGGATCGTTCTTTCCGGCCAAGGCACCCGAGCGGCTGGATCGCTGGACAATCGGCGCGATCGCCACCACCGCACTTGGCCTGTTCATCCTGGCGTTTGGAGACGGCGTTCAGTTCATCGTCCTGACGCTTGCCGCGCGGACGCCCGTCCCGGCCCTCGCGGCGATCGGCGCGACGATCGGCTCGCTGGTGGTGATCGTCCCCGCTGCGCTGATGGGCGAGGCAGCGTGGCTGAAACTGCCGCTCAAGCCGCTCCGCATCGCCATCGGCACCGTGTTTCTGATCTTCGGTATCGTCCTGGCGCTCGGCGCACTACGCTTGGTCTGACGGCCGGGAGCAAGTGTGCGTTCGGATCGTTCCAGCGACGACTTTCCAACGGGAGCTAAACATGGCCGAGATCAACCCTGCCCTTGACACGCCGACCGACCTGCCGAGCAACAGCACCAAGTCGGTCGCCGACGCGCTGAATGCCGCGCTCGCCGATTGCTATGCGCTGTATCTCAAGACCAAGAATTTCCACTGGCACATGTCGGGGCCGCATTTCCGCGACTATCATTTGCTGCTCGACGACCAGTCCGCGCAGATCATCGGCGTGACCGACGCGATCGCCGAGCGCGTGCGCAAGACCGGCAACACGACTTTGCGCTCGATCGGCGATATCTCGCGGCACCAGACGATCGCCGACAACGACATGGCGTTCGTGGGCCCGACCGAGATGCTCGCCGAACTGCGCGAGGACAATCTGAAGCTCGTCGAGCAGTTCCGCATCGTCAAGGACGCTGCCGACGCCGCCAAGGACAACGCGACGAGCGGGATCGTCGACGAGTGGACGGATCATGCCGAAGAGCGCGCGTGGTTCCTGTTCGAGGCCAGCCGCAAGGGTTGAGCTCGGCGCCGTCGCCTCAATCCTCCCCCGCCAGGGGGAGGTGGCGCCGGTAGGCGACGGAGGGGGAGGACACGGAACATCAGTTCCCGCTTACCTCCCCCTCCGTCTGGCAAAGGCCAGACATCTCCCCCTTGCGGGGGAGGATTGTAAGGCCACTCCACCCTCAATTGCCCGACAACTTCGAAATGTCCGGATTAACCGTCGCCGGAGCCACCGGGCGGCGGTCGTTTCGCCTCTGCATCCCTTCGGGCAGCAGGCGCGTTGAACGACGATGCATGCTTTTGCCGCCCTGCTCGACTCGCTCACCTACACTCGGTCGCGTAACGCCAAGCTGAAGCTGATTGCGGATTACCTGCGCGCGACGCCCGATCCGGATCGTGGCTGGGCGATGGCGGCGCTGACCGGCGATCTCGATCTCAAGGGCGTGAAGTCCGCTGTGATCCGCGGGTTGATCGAGGAGCGCGTCGATCCGGTGCTGTTCCGGATGAGCCGCGATTATGTCGGCGATACCGCGGAGACGGTCGCGCTGCTCTGGCCCGAGCCGACGGTTCCGGTCGACCCGACCCCCTTGTCGATCACCGACGTCGTCGAGCGGCTGGCAGCGCTGTCGCGGGCCGATGCGCCGGGTGCGCTGGCGGACATGCTCGACCGGTCCGATGCCGAGGAGCGGTTCGCGTTGCTCAAGATGGCGACGGGCGCGTTGCGGATCGGCGTGTCGGCGCGGTTGGCGAAGACGGCGCTGGCGGATGCGTTCGGGCTCGATGTCGATGCGGTCGAGGAGGTCTGGCACGGACTCGATGCGCCGTATCCGAGCTTGTTCGCATGGGCGGAAGGGACCGGAGAGCAGCCGACGCCGGCGGACGTCCCCGTTTTTCGGCCGTTCATGCTCGCACACGGACTCGAAGACCTCCGCGTCGACCTTGTCGACTATGCCGCCGAGTGGAAATGGGACGGCATCCGCGTCCAGATCGTCCATGTCGCGGGAGAGACACGGCTTTACAGCCGGACCGGCGACGACGTGACGGGCAGCTTCCCCGAGATCGCCGCTGCGTTCCGGACGCCGGGAACGGTCGACGGCGAATTGCTAGTGAAGGGCGAGCACCAGGGCGGGACGCTGGAGGATGGCGGCGGGGCGGCGAGCTTCAACGCGCTCCAGCAAAGGCTCGGACGCAAGACCGTGTCGGCGAAGATGCTGGCGGACTATCCTGCGTTCGTGCGGCTCTATGACCTGTTGCTCGACGGCGACGAGGATTTGCGCGCGCTGCCCTGGACCGAGCGGCGCGCGCGGCTGGAGGCGTTCGTGCCGCAGTTGGATCCCGAGCGGTTCGACCTGAGCGCGGTGATCGAGGCGGACGACTTCACGGCGCTGGAGGCGATTCGCGCGACCTCGCGCGACGCGGCGATCGAGGGCGTGATGCTCAAGCGTCGCGATTCGCCCTATGTCGGCGGACGGCGCGCCGGGCTCTGGTATAAATGGAAGCGTGATCCGCTGACCGCCGACTGCGTTATGATGTACGCACAACGGGGGTCGGGGCGGCGGTCGTCTTATTATTCGGACTACACCTTCGGGTGCTGGACCGAGGAGGGCGAGCTGCTTCCTGTGGGGAAGGCGTATTCCGGGATTACCGACGAAGAGCTCAAAATGCTCGACAGCTTCGTGCGCAACCATACGCAGAACCGGTTCGGGCCGGTGCGCGAGGTGGAGAAGACGCTGGTGTTGGAGATCGCGTTCGATTCGCTGCACGACTCGAAACGTCATAAATCGGGCGTGGCGATGCGCTTTCCGCGGATCGCGCGGATCAGGACGGACAAGCCCGCAGCGGAGGCGGACCGGATCGAGACGCTCAAGCGGATGATTACGTAATCGGCGCTTCATCAAAGTAGGTGGCGATGCGGGCTATCGCGCCTGATCTTGGTACGCGTAAGGACGGTCCGGTGAAAAATTCGAAACAGCCGCGCACGGCATCCGCACGGCGTTGGCGGCGCGGCGCGTGGGTGACCGGCATCCTCTCCGCGATCGTCATGCTGTTCGTCTACCTAGCGGGCTATTTCGACCGCGATCCGGTGCATGTGTATCCGGCGATCGGCGTCCAGGCGTCGGGACCGCCACCGATCGCGGTGGTGAACTTCTCGGGCGATATGGGGCTGCGGTTCCTGCTCGGCGCGTCGACTTCGCGGGGGCTGACCGAGCACGGCATCCCGGTCGTCGGGATCACCACGCCAGCGTTGTTCGCGGAGCATCGGACGCGACAGGAACTCGATGCGATCATTGCGGAGGGCGTACGGACGGCGCTCTCGCGGACCGGGGCGAAGCGGGTCGTGGTGATGGGGCAATCCTACGGCGCGGATATCGTCCAGACCGGACTCGCCAACCTGCCGGCGGACTTGCGGCCACGCGTCGCCGCGATCGTGCTGATCCTGCCGGGTGACACGGTGTTCTATCGCGCCGATCCGTCCAGCTTGCTGTACGATCACGGCACGCCCGACAGCATGGGCGCGACCACCGGTAGCCAGCTGACCTGGGCGCCACTCACCTGCATCTATGGGGTGGAGGAAACCGACAGCCTGTGCCCGCTGCTGACGACGGCGAACGCGCGGAAGGTCGGGATGCCGGGGGGGCATAATATCCGTCACGATGCGGATGGCCTGCTGCGGCATGTGCTGGCGACGATACGGGCGGTGGCGCCGAGTGCGGGGCATGGGTTTTAAGGCTGGGCGATACGCTATCTTGTGACCCCTATTACAATCCCGACACTGTCCCGAACTTCCGCCTCCCAACCGTCATCCAGCGAACGCTGGGATCGCAGCATGTGGGGCACGCGCCTGCCAAACGGGGATACCCCAGCTTTCGCCGGGATGACGAGTTAGGCTCTAAGCGGCATGGCGGCAGCACTATTTGTTCTCCCGCGAAGGCGGGAGTCCAGTCTGGGCTCCCGCCTTCGCGGGAGAACAAGCAGAGGAGCGCTGTTAAGGAAACTAAACCGCGCGGACTATTGCGGCGTGGTGGCGATCTTGATCTCGAAGAGCGTCGGCCAGTATTTGCCCGTCACGAACAGACGGTCCGCCTTCGCGTCCCAGGCAATGCCGTTGAGCACGGCCTCTGGATCGGTCGCGGCGACTTCGGCGACCAGCGGGCGGAGGTCGATGACCGCAGTTACCTTGCCGGACGCGGGATCGATGCGGACGAGGAAGCCAGTGTGCCAGACGTTGGCGAGCAGCGCGCCGTGGACATATTCGAGTTCGTTGATGTCGCGTAACGGGCGGCCGTCGATCGTCACCGCCACGCGCTTGCGCTCGGCCAGCGTTAGCGGATCGCGGACGATGATGTCGGAACTGCCGTCGGACTGGAGCAGCGAGACGCCGTCGCTGGTCAGCCCCCAGCCTTCGCCGGTGTAGCGGTTCTGTCCCTTGGGTTTCAGCGTGCGAACGTCCCAGCGGTGCGCGATGCCGTCATGCCAGGTGAGGCTGACGAGCTGGTCCTTCCACAGCGCAAGGCCCTCGCCGAACTGCGCAGGATCGATTCGCGCCCTGGCGAGGATCTTGCCGTTCTTGAGCGAGACGCGACGGACGTCGGATTGCCGCTCCTGCCCCGTGCTCTCGTAGAGCGCACCGTCGTGCCAGAGCAGCCCTTCGGTGAACGCGGTGCGGTCGTGCGGATAGCGCGCGACGACCGTCGCCGAGAACACCGGCACGCGGGTCAGCTCGCGCGGAGCTGCGACAGCACCCTGCCCGGCCTGGGCCGCGGACGACAGCGAAGACGATGAAACGAGAACGGCCGGTCCCGCCAAAGCGAAACCGGCCGCAATCATTATCCTACCGAACACGGTACGATCAGCGTTCTGAGTCAGACAGCTATCAGCCGCCTGCGCTCAGGTTCACCGCTGCGTACTTGCCGCGACGATCGACTTCGAGCTCGAACTCGAGCTTGTCGCCCTCGTTCAGCGTCGACATGCCGGCGCGCTCGACGGCCGAGATGTGGACGAATGCGTCAGGCTGTCCGTCGTCGCGCTGGATGAAGCCGAAGCCCTTCATCGCGTTGAAGAACTTGACCGTACCGGTCGCCTTCTCGCCGGTGAGCTGACGCTGTGCGCCACCTGCACCACCGTCGCGGTCGCGATCGCCACCACGGGGCGCGCCCGGGCCGGCATCACGGTCACGCGGCGGGCCGCGATCGGTGACGGCCATCGGCTCGCCGTCGATCTTGAGGTCGGTTGCCGAGATACGGCCACCGCGGTCGACAAGCGTGAAGCCGAGCGGCTGACCCTCGGCGAGAGCGACCATGCCGGCCTGCTCGACGGCGCTGATGTGGACGAACACGTCCTCGCCGCCGTCATCGCGAACGACGAAGCCGAAGCCCTTCTGCGCGTTAAAGAACTTTACGACGCCCGTGCCTTCGCCGACGACCTGGGGAGGCATGCCGCGACCACCGCCGCCGCCGCCACCGCCCGAGAAGCCGCCGCCACCACCGCCGCCGCGGTAACCACCGCCGCCGCCGCCGCTGCCGCCACCGAAGCTGCTGCCGCCGCCGTAGCTGCTGCCACCGCCGCCACCGTAGCTCGAGCCGCCGCCGCCGCCATAGCTGCTACCGCCGCCGCCGCCGCCGCCGAACCGATCGCCGCCACCGCCAAAGCTGCTGCCGCCGCCGAACTCGTTGTCGCCGCCGCCGAAGCTGTCGCGCTTGTCGCGGCCACGCCCGCCACGGTTCCCGCGGCCACCTTTATCGAAACCCATAAGCTCTGTTCGTCTTCCCGGTTCGCCCGCAAATTTCTCAAAACCCTTGTGCCGGACGACGAACGCAGGTTTTCCAGCGCGAAACCTTTTGCGCCTTGAGGGTACCCTTAGCGCAAAATACAAGCCGTCGCGAATAGATTCTGATCCCGGGCCCCGCGATTTGGATCGATACTGACGCAAGTGTCGCTCGCGAGCCACGACTCGTCGCATCGACGATCGCAAAGCCTTCTTGTCGCCTGATTTGGATCGGTGACGCAGATAGAGGCATTGAGCGTTCAGCCTCGGGCGGCTACGGCCGGCGCATGACAGTTCATCTCCACGAAGGCGACATTCCCGCCGACCTGTTCGCGGCCGGCGCCGCGATCGCCGTCGATACCGAGACGATGGGGCTGATCACGCCTCGCGACCGGTTATGCCTCGTGCAGCTTTCCGATGGCGGCCCCGACGAGCACCTCGTCCGATTCGCCGCGGGTGCCGGCTACGACGCGCCCAATCTGAAGGCGTTGCTGGCCGATCCGGCCCGCGTGAAGCTCTATCATTTCGGCCGGTTCGATATCGCGGCGGTCCAATATTATCTCGGCGTCGTCGCGGCACCGGTTTATTGCACCAAGATCGCGTCGCGGCTGGTGCGGACCTACACCGATCGCCACGGTCTCAAGGAAATCGTCCGCGAACTGCTCGGCCAGGATATCTCGAAGCAGCAGCAGTCGTCTGACTGGGGCAGCCCCGAACTGTCCGAGGCGCAGAAGGATTACGCGGCGTCCGACGTCCGCTTTCTCCACCGGCTGCGGACCGAGCTCGACAAGCGGCTGATTCGCGAAGGCCGGATGGAGCTAGCGCAAGCCTGCTTCGACTTCCTGCCGACTCGTGCCGCGCTCGATATCGCCGGCTGGCCCGAAATCGACATTTTCGCACACGCTTGATGGACGTTCCGCCCCCCTCACCCGTCGCCCGTCGCGTCCGTAGCGCGCGACAGGACTGGGCCGCGCCCGGTGGCAGCCACGATCGGTTCGTGGCGATCGCCCGCGTCGGCCTGCCGACCGCGATCGGCGTGCTGGCGGCGTTCCTGGTGATGGCGCCGCTGACCGCGGGCGGCGACGTGTCGTTCCTGCTCGACAAGAACAAGGTCGACGTCGCGCAGGAGCGGATGAAGACGCAGGCGGCGCGCTATCGCGGCGAGGATACGAAAGGCCAGGCGTTCACGCTCGACGCGGCCTCGGCGATCCAGAAAAGCTCGGCCGAGCCGATCGTCCAGCTCAACCAGCTCGCCGCGCAGATCCAGCTGACCGACGGCCCCGCCAACATCAAGGCGAACACCGGCCGCTACGACATGGACACCGAGAAGGTGCAGCTGTTCGGCCCGCTCAACGCCACCGCGGCGGGTGGGTACGACCTGAAGACTACCAACGCGACCATCGACATGAAGGCGCGTACGCTCGAAAGCGGCGGGGCGGCGACCGGCACCGTCCAGCAGGGCACGTTCAGGGCGAACAAGCTGCGCGCGAACCTGGAAGAGCGGACCGTTACGCTCGATGGCAATGCGCGCTTGCGGATCATCCCCAGAGGGCCGAAATAGCCGCCATGCGCGCCACTCACATCTTCGCCGGCCTGTCCGCCGTCTTGCTCTCCACGACCGCGGTCGCGCAGCAGGCGCACAATTCCAACGCCCCGATCGATTTCGGCGCGGATCATATCGAGCTGCAGGACAAGGCGAACCGCGCCATCCTGTCGGGCAACGTCGCGGTCAAGCAGGCCGAGATGACGCTGAACTCGGCGCGGATGACGGTGGCGTACACCGGCCAGGTGATCGGCGGGAACCCGCAGGTCTCGCGACTCGACGCGTCGGGCGGCGTGATCGTCAAGCGCCCCGACCAGACGGCCAGAAGCCAGTATGCGATCTACGATCTCAATCGGCGCGTCATCACGATGCTCGGCGCGGTCACGCTGACGCAGGCGGGCAACACCGTGAACGGCGGGCGCCTGACAATGAACCTCGACACCGGGCGTTCGGTGATCGACGGGTCGTCGGTCGCAGGCGGCAGCGCGGGCGGATCGGCAGCGAGTGGTGGCACCGTCACGCAGACCGGCGGTCGCGTGACCGGTACGTTCTCGGTCCCCAAGCGCAACTGAGCCTGTGAGCATGTCGCGAGGGCTTCCTTCGAACGGCGCGCTCCTTCATGTTTCTTGCCAACCGTCTGCCGAGCGTTCGGCGGCACCATTCATGCCGAGTGTTCGGCGACTGATTATTGCGAGGGCCTGATCCCATGGACGCCACCACGCTGCCCCCGATCGAGGACGTCGCCCCGATCTCCGAGCCTCCGGTGAACAACGGGCTTCAGGTCGTCTCGATCGCGAAGTCCTACGATAAGCGCGTCGTGCTGACCGACGTGTCGGTGTCGGTTGGGCGCGGTGAAGTCGTCGGGCTGCTAGGGCCCAACGGCGCGGGCAAGACGACGTGCTTCTACTCGGTGATGGGCTTGGTGAAGCCCGACTCGGGCCGCATTATGCTCGACGGCGAGGACATCACGAAGCTGCCGATGTACCGGCGCGCGATCCTTGGTCTCGGCTATCTGCCGCAGGAAACGTCGATCTTTCGCGGGCTGACGATCGAGAAGAACATCCTGACCGTGCTGGAGTTGTCCGAGCCGGATAAGGCCGCACGCCAGCGGAAACTCGATACGTTGCTCGAGGAGTTCGGCCTCACCCGGCTCCGTGCTGCACCGGCGATGGCGTTGTCGGGCGGCGAGCGGCGGCGTGCGGAAATCGCTCGGGCGCTGGCGGCGGATCCGTCGATCATGCTGCTCGACGAGCCGTTCGCGGGCATCGATCCGATCTCGATCGCCGACATTCGTGATCTGGTGAAGGACCTCAAGCGTCGCGACATCGGCGTGCTGATCACCGACCACAACGTTCGCGAGACACTGGAGATCGTGGATCGCGCGTACATCATCTACGACGGGCGGGTGCTGTTCTCCGGCTCGCCCGAGGAACTGGTCGCGGATGCGAACGTCCGGCGCCTGTATCTCGGCGAAGGCTTCTCGCTTTAAGCTTATGAACAAGCTCGCGCATCCATTCCTCCCCGGCACGGGGAGGGGAACCAGCAAAGCTGGTGGAGGGGGCTTTCCGCAAACGCAGCGTCAGACGCGAGCCCCCTCCGTCGACGCGTCGCGCCGCCACCTCCCCTTGCAGGAGAGGATTTAGTGAGCCTCGCCCCTCGCCTGGACATCCGCCAGTCGCAGTCGCTGGTGATGACCCCGCAGCTCCAGCAGGCGATCAAGCTGCTGGCGCTGTCGAACCTGGAGATCGAGGGGTTCATCGCCGAGGAAGTCGAGCGCAACCCGTTGCTCGAAGCCAGCGCTGCCGAGGATAGCGACGCCCCCGACCGCGAGCCCGTTGCCGAAGTCCGCGACGAACGCGTGGCGGCCGACGAACTGGTCTCGGGTACCGGCGCCGGTGACGAACCAACGCTCGATGTCGATTACGCCACCGAAAGCCACCAGCAGGACAGCGTCGCCGACGGCGGCAGCGGGATGGACGGCGCGCTGTCGATGACCGGCGCGAGCGCGGGGGGAGCGGGCGGCGAGGACGGCCCCGATCTGGACGCGTTCGCGGATACCAGCCTCAGCCTCGCGGACCACCTGCTCGCACAGGCCGGGCCGGCGATCCCTCGCGAGGACGCCTTCATCGCTGCGCACCTGATCGACCAGATCGACGAGGCGGGATACCTGACCGTGTCGCTGCTCGACATCGCCAACCGGCTAGGCGTGCCGCTGGTCCGCGTCGAGCGCGTGCTCGCCACGATCCAGACCTTCGACCCGACCGGCGTCGGCGCACGGGATCTTTCAGAGTGCCTCGCGTTGCAGGCGAAGGAAGCCGATCGCTACGATCCGTGCATGGCGCGGTTGATCGACAACCTCGACCTGCTTGCGCGCGGCGAACTGACGCGGTTGAAGCGGATGTGCGATGTCGACGACGAGGACATGGCCGACATGATCCGCGAATTGCGCGGTTATGATCCGAAGCCTGGGTGCCGCTATGGGGGCGAGCCGGCGCAGTCGGTGACGCCGGACCTGTTCGTGGCGCGGACCAAGGCGGGCTGGGCGATCGAGATCAACGCCACCACGCTGCCGCGCGTGCTGGTGAATCGGAGTTACTACACCGAACTCTCGGGCGGGCAGCAGGACAAGGCGTCGAAGGCTTGGCTGAGCGATTGCCTCGCGAGCGCGAACTGGCTGGTGAAGGCGCTCGACCAGCGCCAGCGGACGATCATCAAGGTCGCCACCGAGATCGTGAAGCAGCAGGAGGCGTTTTTCCTGAAGGGCGTCGCGCACCTGCGCCCACTGACGCTGCGCCAGGTGGCGGACGCGATCGAGATGCACGAATCGACCGTCAGCCGCGTGACGAGCAACAAATACCTGTCGTGCGCGCGCGGGCTGTACGAGCTGAAATATTTCTTCACGAGCGCGATCCAGTCCGCGGACGGCGGCGAGGCGGTGTCGGCGCAGGCGGTGAAATCGGCGATTCGGGCGCTGATCGATACCGAGGGTGCGAAGATCCTGTCGGACGACACGCTAGTGGAGTTACTTAACGGCAAAGGCTTCGACATCGCACGCCGGACCGTGGCCAAATACCGCGAGGCGCTCGGGATCGGAAGTTCGGTACAGCGGCGGCGTGCAAAAGCGCTGGAGGGGGTTCGGTAGGCGTTGCGCGCGGGTGGGAGAGTTACGTTTCGAAAGAGAGCACCACCCCGGCGGAGGCCGGGGCCCAGTTGGCGGGTCCTAAGTAACGACGCGCAACATCCCTCAGCTACGTTTCCCAACTGGGCCCCGGCCTTCGCCGGGGTGGCGTACTCAGGAATGGCTCAGTTCGGAACCTGCCCCGGGTCCCCCGCCCCCGACACGCTTGCGCCACCCGGTGGCGTTGCGCTTCGCGCCTCGCCGATCGCCTGATCATACCAGCGCGCCAAATCCGCCTTCATCTGGTGCAGCGCCTCGGGGTTGAGATACGTCATGTGCCCCGCAGGATAATAGCGAAACGCCAGGTTCCGCTGCCGTGAGGGATCGAGCATCATGTGCCCGAGGTCGTTCTCCGTCCCGAAGAACGGCGTCGCCATGTCATAATAACCGTTCATCGACAGTACGTTGAGATACGGATTCTCGCGCATCGCCGCCGCCAGATCGACCGCGGTGTTGGGGTTGTTCTGCGACTGGCCGCCGCGACCCGGCGCATCGTGCTTCCAGTTCCACGTCCAGCCGGGCGCATCGCGTGCACTGAGGCGGTAGGGCATCTCGGTCTTGTAGCCGAGCGTGTGCGTCACGTAATCGTTGAACGTGGCGATGAACGCGCCGGCGATCGCGGTGTCCGACGCGTCCGTCTCCGGCCGCTCGCCCGCCGCGTCGCTGTCGACTCCGGTGTAGCGCGAGTCGAACCGGCCGAGCGTGAGACGTTGATCACGCAACAGTTCCTTCTGGAAGCGGGCGAGATCGATGCGGAGGTTGGCGCGCTTGATGAAGTCGGGCGAGATGCCGATCAGCTGACTCATCCGGTTGGCGACCGCATCGCGTTCCGCATCCGGGATCGTCTGGCCCTTCGACAGTGCCGCCGCATAGGGTCCGGTCGCGAATGCACGCGCTTCGGCGACCGTGGTGGCGACGTCGGCAGGGCGGTTCTGGAGGCGGTTATGATACCAGGCGCTCGCCGCATAGCTCGGCAAATAGTTGAGGTAGATCTCGTCGAGCCCAGGCTGGCGATAGCCATAGTTCATGATCGACGACAGCAGCACGACGCCGTTGAGCGCCATCCCGCGATCCTGCAACTGGTATGCGAGCGCGCCCGAGCGGGTGGTGCCGTAGCTTTCGCCGAACAGGAATTTCGGGCTATTCCAGCGGCCGTATTTGGTGGCGTACCGCAATATGCCCTTGGCGAACGCGTCGGCATCCTCGTCGACGCCGTAGAACGCGGAGGGCTTGGTATCGCCGAGCGGCCGCGAATAGCCGGTGCCGACCGCGTCGATGAACACCATGTCGGTCTTGTCGAGCAGCGTGTCGGGATTGGGACCGAAATCATAGGGCGCGGGCTTGATGTATTCGGGGTTGGCCGTGCGCAGCCGAACCGGCGCGAACGAGCCCATGTGCAGCCAGAAGCTGGGCGAGCCCGGCCCACCATTGTAGAAGAACGTCACTGGGCGTTTGGTGCCGGGCTTCACCCCGTCGAGCGTGTAGCCGGTGTAGAACAGACTCGCGGTCGGCTTGCCCTCGGTATCGCGCAGCGTCAGCGTGCCGACGGTCGCGGTATAGCCGAGCGACTTGCCGCCGACGGTGACGCGCCCCTTCGACTTGACCTCCTGCTCGGCGATGGGAGCGTTGGCGTAGTCCGCCTCCACCTCGGCCTTCATCCGGTCGGCGTTGGTCTCCGACTTGTCCTTCTTCGGCGCGTCCTGCGCGACGGCGGTGGTGGAAAGCGCGAGCAGCAACAGAGCGGCGAACTTGGTCGAACGGGCCACGGGATATCCTTGCGACAGAAGCGATACCCTATCCTGCCGCAGCCTCCACAAAGCGCAAGGGCTCAGTCGTCCTCGTCCTCGAACCCCACGAGCGCCAGCGCGCGCGCCTTGATCTGGCGGGTCATGCACCAGTGGACCAGCGCGTCCTCGCGGCCGTGCGTGACCCATACCTCGCGGGGCGCGATCTCGGTGAGCGTAGCGATCAGTTCGTCCCAGTCGGCGTGATCGCTGAGGATCAGCGGGAGCTCGACGTTCTTCTGGCGCGCACGGCCCCGGACACGCATCCAGCCGCTGGCCATCGCGGTGATCGGATCGGGCAGCCGCCGCGACCAGCGATCGTTAAGCGCTCCCGGCGGACACATCACGACGTGTCCCGCCATATCCGCCTTCTTCGCATCCGCCACCGGGAGCAGTTCGCCGAGCCTGACGCCGTGCTCGGCATAGAGATCGCACAGCCGTTGCAGCGCGCCGTGGATGTAGATCGGCGCTTCATGCCCGCGTTCGCGGAGTTCGGCGATCACGCGCTGCGCCTTGCCGAGCGCATAGGCACCGACGACCACGCAGCGGTCGGGATTGGCGTGGAGCGCGGCGATCAGCTTGTCGATCTCGTCACCGGTGTCGGGGTGGCGGAAGACCGGCAGGCCGAACGTGGCTTCGGTGATGAAGACGTCGCATTTGACGGGTTCGAACGGGGTGCAGGTCGGGTCCGCACGGCGTTTGTAATCCCCCGAGACGACGATCCGCTCGCCGCGATAGTCGAGCACGATCTGTGCGGAGCCGAGAACGTGGCCGGCGGGGACAAAGCCGATGTCCACCTCTCCCATCCGGATCGTCTCGCCGTAAGCAACGGGGTTGCCGGCCTGCGGGCCGTAGCGCGCGTCCATGATCGCCAGCGTCTCGGGTGTGGCCCAGACGGCTTCGTGGCCACCGCGGGCGTGATCGGCGTGGCCGTGCGTGACGAGTGCCTTGGCGGTCGGGATCGAGGGGTCGATCCAGGCGTCGATCGGCTTGACGAGAATGCCGTGCGGATGCGGTTCGAGCCAGTCGCCGAGTTTTGCCATGCCAGTACTACGCGTGAACCGGGCGTGCGGTGCCAGCATTGCCGAACGCACCGTGTCCAGTACGATGCGGGCGCTCACCGGGGGGATGTCGCATGAACGATACGATAGAAGACCCGGTCGACCGGCGAAGCGTGCCAGCACGGGTAGGCGTCGCCGCGCTCAACCTGATCCTGCCCGGACTTGGGCTGATCCGCGTCGGAGATCGGCGTGGGGCGGCGCTGACTTTCATGGCACAGTTCGCACTTGCCGCACTCGTCACGTTCGGGTTGGGGCACCTTCCCATCACAGGTTACGGTGTCGCGGTAGCGGCGCTGGTGCTGGTCATCGCGTTGTTCGGTGCCGTTTACGTCGTGCCGATCATGCTCACATGGCGCAAGAGCAGGCTTCGCGGTCCCACGCGTTGGTGGTCGCGCTGGTATGCGCTGGCGCTGATCGCCGTGGTCGTGCTGGGCCTTTGGGAACGCGTGCCGCCGATGATGCACCATTTCTACAAGCCGTTCTTCGCACCGTCCGACAGCATGGCGCCGACGATCGGCAGCGGTGACAAGTTCGTCGTCGACATGCGCTGGCGTGGGCCGCCAAGACGCGGCGACGTGATCGTCTTCCAGGCGGCTGACAGCGTCCGGGTCAGTCGGATCGCGGCGATCGCGGGCGACAGGATCGCGATGCGCGCTGGCCTGCCGATCGTGAATGGGGTGGCGGTCGCGCAGCACGCAGAAGGCAGGATGATGGTCGACGATATCGAAGGCCGACATCCTGCGACGATTCTGACGGAACGCCTGCCGGGCGAACGATCCAGCCATCGCATACTCGACACGGATACGTCGCTGTTCGACGACACGCGCGAGGTCACCGTCCCGCCGGGCCATGTCTTCGTGCTCGGCGACAATCGCGATCGATCCGCCGACAGTCGCGTGCCGCTCGAGCAACAGGGCGTCGGGATGGTGCCGACGACGACGATCATCGGCCGCGCTATGTACCTGTATTGGAGCAGCAATCGCTCGAAGATCGGCGATCGGCTCGACCGCTAGAGGATAGCTTCAAGTCTCAACGCCGCACCTCGCGGGAGCCGATCGCATGGAACGCCGGATTAGCGGCGGCGGCCTATTTTAATCGTCGCGACGATCGCGTCCATCTGGGCCGCGGCGACCGCCTGGGTCGGCGCGTTGCGTGCCGGCGCCGCCGCCTTGACCGCGTAGGTGACGCGATCGACCGCGTAGCAGGTGCCGTCGACGACGGTGCGCAGGTTCGTCGCGTTGACCTGTTGACTCATCCCCGCGTCGCCGTTGGCATAGACCGTCCAGCGGTGACCGCCGAGCATCCGGTTGGGCAGGCGCCGACCGCTTCCCGACTTCAGCCCCGCGGTGCCGCAGGTCGCGACGACCGCGGCGCTGCGGCTGAAACCGACCTGCACTATTTCTGTGACCTGGCCCTGGCCGTCGCTTGGCTTGGCGACCTGCCAGAAGCGGACGATGCCGACGCCGCGACCGACCGGGCTGCCGTCCCAAATCTGGCGCCAACCGGCGTTCATCAGGGCCCGGCCGGCGAAATTGCGCGTCGGGGTCAGCGCCGACGGGTAGGACAGCCGGACCATGCCGCCTGCCCCAAGGAAGGACTTGGTCGCGGCGCTGGCGTTGGCGAAGGGGAGAAAAGCGAGCAGTGGCAGTGGCAGCAAGAAGCGAAGAAGCGTCACCGATCGTCTTTCATAAAGAGAGGCTTGGCAGTGTGCCGGCCGTTTGCGCCGCGTCCATAGCGGTGCGGCGCAACGCCCCCATATGACGATGATGCGTGAACAGGCCGTGAGCGACCTCCCCCCTCCCCTCGAAAACTGGTTCGCGACGCGCGGGTGGCGGCCGCGGCGGCATCAGCTCGAGATGCTGGCGGAAGGCCGTGCTGGGCATCATGCGCTGCTGGTGGCGGCGACGGGGGCGGGGAAGACGCTTGCCGGGTTCCTTCCGACGCTTGCCGAACTGATCGAGGCGCCGACCAACGGGCTCCACACGCTGTACGTCTCGCCGCTGAAGGCGCTGGCGGTCGACGTGCAGCGCAACCTGCTGACGCCGATCGACGAGATGGGCGTCGATATTCGCGTCGAAACGCGGACCGGCGATACGCCGTCGGACCGGAAGGCACGGCAACGGATCAAGCCGCCGCAGATTTTGCTTACCACGCCCGAATCGCTGTCGCTGTTGCTGAGCTATCCCGATAGCATCACGATGTTCGAGAACCTGCGCACGATCGTCGTGGACGAGGTTCACGCGTTTGCGACCGGCAAGCGTGGCGATCTGCTCTCATTGTGCATGGCGCGCCTGCAGAAGATCTCGTCGGGCATGCGCCGCGTTGCGCTGTCGGCGACGGTCGCAGATGCCGACGGCTATCGCGCGTGGCTCGCCCCCGATGGCGACATCGACCAGGTCGCGATGGTCCGTGGCGAGGCCGGTGCGGATCCCAACATCGCGATCCTGCTGCCCGAAGGTCGCGTGCCATGGTCGGGACATTCGGGCCGCTATGCCGCCGCGCAGGTGATGGCGGAGATCGAGGCGCACGAGACCTCGATCGTGTTCTGCAACACGCGCAGCCTGGCGGAACTCATCTTCCAGGATCTGTGGAAGGTGAATTCAGGGAACCTGCCGATCGGCGTCCACCATGGCAGCCTGGCCAAGGAGGCGCGACGGAAGGTCGAGAACGCAATGGCCGAGGGGAAACTGCGCGCGCTGGTCGCGACGTCGAGCCTCGACCTCGGGGTCGACTGGGGCAATGTCGATTGCGTGATCCAGATGGGCGCGCCGAAGGGGTCGTCGCGACTGCTCCAGCGGATCGGGCGCGCCAACCACCGGCTCGACGAATCGTCGCAGGCGATCGTCGTGCCGGGCAACCGGTTCGAATATCTCGAGGCGCGCGCTGCGCTCGACGCGGTCGAGGCGGGCGAACTCGATGCGGACATTTTTCGCGTCGGTGCTCTCGACGTGCTCGCGCAGCACGTCATGGCCTGCGCGTGCGCGGCGCCGTTTCGCGAGGCGGACCTGCTCGACGAGATCCGTTCCGCGCTGCCGTATTCCGCGCTGCCGACCGAGACGTTCGAGCGCGTGCTGCACTTCATCAGCGACGGCGGCTATTCGCTGAAGGCGTATGATCGGTTCAAGCGGCTGACCAAGGACGCGGACGGGACATGGCGGGTGAGCCATCCCAAATTCATCGGCCAGCATCGACTGAATGCAGGCATCATCGTCGAGGCGACGATGCTCAACGTGCGGTTCGGCAATGGCCGCGTGCTGGGACGGGTCGAGGAGGCGTTCGCGGCGCAGTTGAGTCACGGCGATACGTTCTTCTTCGCTGGGCTCAGCCTCGAGGTGATGAAGATCGACCTTGAGGATCTGGTTGTGCGCGCGACGTCGAAGCCCGCGCGGATCCCGACCTATGGCGGCAGCCGGATGCCACTGTCGACCAACCTCGCCGACCGCGTTCGCGGGTTCCTCGCGCATCCCGGCGACTGGGCGCGCTTCCCCGACGACGTCCGCGAATGGCTGGAGATGCAGGCGTATCGATCGGTCATGCCCGAGCCCGGCCAGCTGCTGGTCGAGACGTTCCCGCGCGAGGGGCGGCACTACATGGTCGCGTACAGTTTCGAGGGGTGGAACGCGCACCAGTCGCTCGGCATGCTGATCACGCGGCGGATGGAGACGCAGGGGCTGAAACCGCTCGGCTTCGTCGCCAATGATTATGCGCTGGCGGTATACGGGCTGGAGAAGATCGTCGATCCGGCGACACTGTTCTCGGCGGATATCCTGGAGCACGAGTTCGTCGAATGGGTGCAGCAATCGCACCTGTTGAAGCGCGCTTTTCGCGAGGTCGCGGTGATCGGCGGGCTGGTCGAGCGCCAGCATCCGGGCAAGCGCAAGACCGGCAAGCAGGTGACGTTTTCGACCGACCTGATCTACGACGTCCTGCGCAAGTACGAGCCGACGCATTTGTTGCTGGAGGCGGCGTGGGCGGACGCGCGGGCGCGGATGACGGATGTCGGGCGGCTCGCGTCTCTGCTCGACCGCGCGGCGGCGACGATGGTGCATGTCGACCTGGAGCGGGTCACGCCGCTCGCGGTGCCGGTGCTGACGCTGATCGGGCGGGAGAAGATCTCGACGAACAGTTCGGACGACGCGCTGCTGATCGAGGCGGAGGCGATGATCGCCGACGCGATGCGGCCGGATTGAGCTACTCGATCCTCCCCGCCAGGGGGAGGTGGCTGGCACTCGCCAGACGGAGGGGGAGGCAAGGCAAAACCGCTGTTGCGTGGTCCTCCCCCTCCGTCGCCTACGGCGCCACCTCCCCCTGGCGGGGGAGTATTTCAGAATAGCTTCGACCCTCCCCAAACGAACGGTTGCTTGCCCGCAATATCAGGCGCAGCATTTGCAGCATGCACTGGTGGCTGGCCCCTCTACTGCTAGCCATTGCCGCCCAGGCTAGCGCTCAGGACGCAGCCTCTCCACGCCCCAATGCTGCACCTCCGCCCAGCGCAGCATCGGCAGCAGAATCTGACCCCGCCACGCTCCTGTTCGGTGACGACCAGGCCCGCATGACGGTGCCGGTCACGATCGCCGGCGCAGGACCGTTCGCGTTCGTCGTCGATACTGGCGCCCAGCGGACCGTCATCGCGCGCGAACTCGCCGCAACGCTAGGCCTGACGCCAGGCCGCATCGTCCGCGTGACCGGCATGACCGGATCGAGCGCCATCGGCACCGTCGTCATCCCCTCGCTGAAGGTCAGCGTGATCGGCAGCGCGGCGATCGAGGCGCCGGCGATCAGCGCGATCAATCTCGGCGCGCGCGGGCTGCTCGGAATCGATGCCTTGCAGGCCCACGCGGTAGGGATCGACTTCGACACCAACACGATGACCGTCACCCCCTCGCACAAACGGCAAAGCCGCGAGCGCGCGAGCCCAGACGAGATCGTCATCCGGGCGCGCAGCCTGTTCGGGCAGCTCGTCGTCACCGACGCCTATTGCAACGGCATCCGCATCCGCGTGATCCTCGACACCGGCACCTCGGTCAGCATGGCCAACGGCGCGCTCCGCCGGAAGGTGACGCGCAAGGGACTGGGCAGCGCGGGGTCAGCGCAGCCCGTGTCGCTCACCGGCGTCACCGGCGAGACCGTGATCGCCGACTATACGACGATCGACCGCGTCACGATCGGCAGCCTGACGCTCGGCGACCTGCCCGTGGCGTTCACCGCAGTCGATGCACCGCCGTTCCGCCTGTTCGGCCTCGCCGAGCGGCCGGCGATGCTGCTCGGGATGGACGTGCTGCAACTCTTCCGCCGCGTCGACATCGACTTTGCCAACCGCGAGGTGCGGCTCACCTTGCCACGCGAGACGCGCCGTCGTGGCGAGCTGCGCCGCTGAGGTTGCGTCCGCGTGCGTTCGCTGCAACTCTCCCGCCGGAAACGAAAAAGGGGATGACGATGCGCGCGACTGGCTGGCTACTCACGGCGGCAATCCTGACGACCCCGCTCTCAGCACAAGCGCAGTCGCGGCCCGACCAGAAGGCGTTCCTCGGGCTCTACAAGGAGCTGGTCGAGACCAACACGACGCTGTCCGCTGGCAGTTGCACGCAGGCCGCGGCACAGATCGGCGCGCGGCTGAAAACCGCGGGCTATGCCGATGCCGACATTACCTATTTCTCGGTGCCCGAGCATCCCAAGGACGGCGGGCTGGTCGCGGTGCTGAAGGGGTCGGACGCGTCGATCAAGCCGATGCTGCTGCTCGCCCATCTCGACGTGGTCGAGGCGAAGCGCGAGGATTGGGTACGCGATCCGTTCAAGCTGATCGAGGAAGGCGGCTATTACTACGCGCGCGGCACCGTCGACGACAAGGCGCAGGCGGCGATCTGGTCCGACGCGATGATCCGCTTCAAGACGGGCGGGTACAAGCCGAAGCGGACGATCAAGCTGGCGCTGACCTGCGGCGAAGAGACGACGTTCGCGTGGAACGGCGCGCAGTATCTGGCGAAGTCCAAGCCCGACCTGATCGCGGCCGAGTTCGCGCTGAACGAGGGCGGCGGCGGGCGGCTCGACGACAACGGCAAGCGCCAGTTGCTGGCGATCCAGGTCGGCGAGAAGGCGGCACAGAACTACACGTTTCTCGCCACCAATCCCGGCGGGCATAGCTCGCAGCCGATCCCCGAGAATGCGATCTATGAGCTCGCCGATGCGGTGAAGGCGGTGCAGGGCTACGAGTTTCCGGTGAAGTTCACCGACACCACCAAAGCGTTCTTTGCGGCGAGTGCGAAGGCGATGCCGGGCGAGATGGGCGATGCGATCACGAAGCTGCTCGCGAACCCCGAGGACAAGGCGGCGGATGCGATCGTCAGTCGTGACAAGGCGATGCACTCGACGCTCCGGACGACGTGCGTGGCGACGTTGCTGAGCGCGGGGCATGCGGAGAACGCGTTGCCGCAGCGGGCGACCGCGAACATCAACTGCCGGATCTTTCCGGGCGAGACGGTGGAGGGCACGCTCGTCAAGCTCAAGGAACTGGCGGGGGCCAAGGTGACCGTGACGGCGAACCAGCCGGTGCGGCCGACTGCGATCCCGCCGACCCTCGACCCGAAGATCATGGGGCCCGTGACCAAGGTGGCGGCGAAGCACTTCCCCGGCCTGCCGATTCTCCCACTGATGTCGACCGGCGCGACCGACGGCATCTTCTTCGAGGCGATCGGCATCCCGGTCTACGGCGCGCCGGGCGTCTTCATCGACAAGGACATGGGGGGCATTCATGGCCTTAACGAGCGAATCCGGGTGGCTTCGCTGTATGATGGCCGGGATTATCTGTTCGACTTGGTTAAGGCGTTTGCGGGGTGAGCGCCACGTCCCTCGCCCCTTCGGGGAGAGGGAGGGAGGAGCCTTAGGCGACGGAAGGGAGAGGGGCGTGGGGCTCGAGACGGTGCCCGACAACACCCCTCTCCCTTCCCACGGCAAGCGCCGCGGGCCCCTTCCCTCTCCCCGTAGGGGCGAGGGAGCACGCGCTCCCCCTCTTGAAACCGTCCGCCTTACTCTCGGCTTAGACGGTGACTTGTTCGCCTAGTTCCAACACCTTGCCGGGGGGGATCTTCAGGAAGTCGGTGGGGTCGCTGGCGTTCCTTTGCAGGAACAGGAAGATCCGGTCCTGCCATGGCGGCATGCCCTTTTCCGCATCGGGCTTCAGCGTGTTGCGGCCGATGAAGAACGAGGTGCGCATCGGGTCGAGCCCGAGCTGCTCGGTCTTGTTGCCGACGCCGAGATCGCGGGGCACGTCAGGGGATTCCATGAACCCGTAGGTCAGCACGACGATCGAGAAATTGTCGTCGACGCGTTCTACCTTCGCCCGCTGAGACTCCTCGACGAACGGCCGGTCGGCGGTGCGGATGCTGACGATCAGGTTGCGCTCGTGGAGCACCTTGTTGTGCTTCAGATTATGCAGCAGCGCACCCGGCGTCGCGTGCGGGTTGCCCGTCAGGAACACCGCCGTTCCCGACACACGCTCGGGCGGACGCTTTTCCAACGCCGAGGCGAGATCACTGAGCGGAATGCTCTGACGCTTCTCGAACGCGCTGACGATCTTCTTGCCGCGTACCCAGGTGAAGATGATCAGCCCGATCGCGGCGGCGATGACCAGCGGCACCCAGCCCCCCTCGATCACGCGGAGGATGTTGGCGCCGAAGAAGATCAGGTCGAGCGTCAGGAACGGCAGGATCGCCGCTAGTGCAAGCGGGCGTGACCAGTTCCAGCGATGCCGGACAACGATGTACGCGAGCAAGGTCGTGACGACCATCGTGCCGGTTACCGCGATGCCGTACGCGGCCGCCATCGCCGACGACGTCTTGAACTGGATCACCAGCACCAGCACGCCGATCAGCAACAGCCAGTTGATCGCCGGCAGGTAGATCTGGCCGGCGAACACGGCGGACGTCTGGCGGATGCGCAGGCGCGGGAGCAGGCCGAGCTGGATCGCCTGCTGTGTCAGCGAGAACGCGCCGGTGATGACCGCCTGGCTGGCGATGACGGTCGCGAAGCCGGCGAGGATGATCAGCGCCGGTCGCAGCGACTCGGGCGCCATCAGGAAGAACCAGTCCTGATTGACGAACGGTACGCCGCGCGCCGCTGCATCCTCGAGCCGCGACAAGGCGAATGCGCCCTGCCCCAGGTAATTGAGCGCGAGCGCCGGGAAGACGAGGAAGAACCAGCCGATGCGGATCGGCAGCTTGCCGAAATGGCCCATGTCCGCGGTCAGAGCCTCGGCGCCGGTGACGGTCAGGAACACCGCACCGAGCACGAACAAGCCGGTGACGCCGTGCGTCGCGAGGAACGAAATGCCGTAGGTCGGCAGGAACACGCGGACGATCGAGGGCTCGTCGGCGATGTGCCAGATGCCGAGCGCGCCGATCGCGACGAACCAGAGGATGCAGACCGGGCCGAACAGCTTCGATACCTGCGCCGTGCCGCGCGCCTGGATCAGGAACAGCCCGATCAGGATGGCGATCGTCAGCGCGCGCACCACGCCTTCGTTGAAGATATGCGCGGCGCTCGGGATCGTTCGCAGGCCCTCCATCGCGGAGAGCACCGACAGCGCCGGCGTGATGATCGCATCGCCGTAGAACAGCGACGCGCCCGCCGCGCCGAGCACGATCGCGATTCGCGACCGCATGCCGAGCGCACGACGGGCGAGCGCGGCGAGCGCGAGTACCCCGCCCTCGCCCTGGTTGTCGGCGCGCATCAGGAAGATGACGTATTTGACGGTGACGACGAGGAACAGCGACCAGAGCGCGAGGCTCAGCACGCCGAGGATTTCGGTCGGATCGATGCCGCCTGCGGACGTCTGGCCGAGTGCCTCGCGGAACGCGTAGAGCGGGCTGGTGCCGATATCGCCGAACACCACGCCGATCGCGCCGACGGTTAAGGCGGCGAGTGCGGGGTGCGGATGCAGATGCGCCGCTGACAGATCGCCAGGCGTTTCCGGTACAGCGGCAGTTTGGGGTGTTCCGGCGACGGACGTCATGGCGCGAAGAGCGCTCCTCCTGAGGGGACGGCGCGCTTTACGCCGATTGGGGGCATGCGCAAGTCCTGCCGGTTTCGGGCAATGGCGGGTTGATTCACCGGGCGGGCACCGGCATGGCGGGCAGATGGTTCCCTTTTCGTTCGGCGGGCATGCGCTTCTGGCGTTGGCGCAAGGCGCGCTGTTCTGGCCGGAGCGGCGTGCGCTGCTGGTCGCCGACCTGCATTTCGAGAAGGCGAGCTGGTTCGCCAAGCGCGGCCAGATGCTTCCGCCGTATGATTCGATCGCGACGCTGGCGGATCTCACTGCGCTGGTCGCTGCAACGGGCGCGCGCGAAGTCTGGTGCCTCGGCGACAGCTTCCACGACAGCGACGGGTGCGAGCGATTGCCGCAGCGCGCGCAGGACATGCTGCGGGCGATGACCGACGGGACGCGCTGGACGTGGATTACGGGCAATCACGATCCGGCTATCCTCGATCGGTGTGGCGGGGAGGTAGTGGACGAGGTGGTCGTCGATGGACTGATGCTGCGGCATGAAACGGACCGGGCAGAGACGCGGCCGGAGCTGTCGGGGCATTTCCATCCGAAGCTTCGGTTGCGCGTGCGGGGGAAATCGGTGGCGCGGCGGTGTTTCGTGGCGACGGCGACGAAGCTGATTTTGCCTGCGTTCGGGTCGCTGACTGGCGGGTTGGACGTGGACCATCCGGAGATCGTGCGCGCGGTTGGGGTTGGGGCTGAGGCTATGGTGCCGGTGGCGGACCGGATGCTGCGATTTCCGGTTGCTGCCTGACGTTCCTATCGGTCCCCCCGGAGCGATGCGATGCTTCCCTGTCGAAACATCACCCCATCCCTCCTTGTTCTCCCGCGAAGGCGGGAGCCCAGTCTGGGTCCCCGCCTTCGCGGGGAAACAAGCTACTTAAGTTCAGTGATCTACTGGGGGGCCCGCTAACGGAATTCAGCTAGAAATCGTCGGGAACGCCGCGCGGAAGGCGGCCACCTTCGGCTTGTCCCACATCACCACGTACGGGTGCGTCGGGTTCCGGTCATAGAAATTCTGGTGATACGCCTCGGCCGGGTAGAACGTCCCCGTCTCCAGCTTCGTCACGATCGGCCCGGAGAACGCATGAGTCGCTCCCAGCTGCGCAATGTAAGCCCGCGCGACCTGCGCCTGCGCCGGCGACTGCGGGAAGATCGCCGAGCGATAGCTGGTGCCGCTGTCAGGGCCCTGACGGTTCAACGTCGTCGGGTCATGCGCGATCGAGAAATATATGCGGAGCAACGTGCCGTAGCTGACCACGCGGGGGTCGTAGGCGATCTTGATCGCTTCGGCATGCCGGGTCGTCTCGGCGGAAACCTGGTCGTAAGTCGCGGTCGCCTTGGTGCCGCCGGCATAGCCGGTCGTGACGGCCTTAACGCCCTTCACATGCTCGAACACCGCTTCCATCGTCCAGAAGCAGCCGCCTGCGAGTACCGCGGTCTGGATACCGGGCGCTGCGGGAAGGTCGGTCTTGACGGCGGGGATGACGACGGCGCGGGCGCCTTGCGCGGTGCCGGTGGCAATAAACGCACCGGCGATACCGATGGCGGCGAGCGTGGCGAGAAGCGGCTTTTTCATGGTTCGATACATGGGGTTGCCGCTCGACTTCGCTAGGCCATCGTCGCTGTTATCGCGCGGTGGCGGAGACGCTGTGCTCGAAATGGCTGGCGAAGGTCTGGCGGGCTTCGGCGGGCTGGAGCGCGAGCAAGCCGATGGCGCCGAGGACGAAACCGCCGCTGAACTGCCAGAAGAAACTCGACTTTACGATGCTGCGCATAATGCGATCCCAATGAAACCCAGTGATGGCGCCGACCGGATAGGTCAGCGTCAGCTACGGACCGGCATGTCGTAGAGATGCCGGCCAACCACAATGTCGTTTTTAGAAACTCTCGATTAACGCGCCGTGGCCGATGCGTTCATCGTGCAGCAGGCATCGCCCGACAGGGTTGCCGGAAGATGTCGCCGCGTGTCTCGAGTGTTGCCGGCGTTATTTCAGCGCGGCGCACGCCGCCTGGATTCGCGTGCAGGCCTCGCGGAGCAGCGCATCCGACGTGGCATAGCTAATCCGGAACGCGGGGCTGAGGCCGAACGCGGCGCCCTGCACGACGGCCACCTTGGCGTCGTCGAGCAGATAGCCGACCATCGCCTCGTCGGTGTCGATCAGGCGGCCGTTCGGCGTCGTCTTGCCGATCAGATCGGCGAACGACGGATAGACGTAGAACGCACCCTCGGGCGTTGGGCAGTGCATGCCATCGATCTCGTTGAGCATCGACACGACGAGGTCGCGACGGCCCTGGAACGCGGTGTTGCGCTCGGCGAGGAAAGACTGGTCGCCGTTCAGGGCGGCGACAGCGGCGGCCTGGGCGATCGAGCACGGGTTCGAGGTCGACTGCGACTGGAGCTTGGCCATCGCCTTGATCAGCCACGCCGCGCCCGCGCCGTAGCCGATCCGCCAACCGGTCATCGCATACGCCTTCGAGCAGCCGTTGACGGTCAACGTGCGCTCGAACAGCTCGGGGCAGGCTTCCGCAATCGTCGCGAACTTGAAGCCGTCATAGACGATGTGCTCGTACATATCGTCGGCGAAAATCCACACGTGTGGATGCTTCGCGAGCACCGCACCGAGCGCCTTCAGTTCGTCGATCGTATAGCCGGCACCGGTCGGGTTCGACGGCGAGTTGAGGATCACCCACTTGGTTTTCGAGGTGATCGCGGCATTGAGCGCGGCGGGATCGAGCTTGTAACCGACCTCGGGACCCGCCTTGACGATGACCGGCACGCCACCGGCGAACTGCACGACGTCGGGATAGCTCACCCAGTAGGGCGCGGGGATGACGACCTCGTCGCCCGGATCGATCGTCGCGACCATCGCGTTGAACAATGTGTGCTTGCCGCCGACGTTCACGCTGATCTGGTCGGTGGTGTAGGTAAGATTGTTGTCGCGCGCGAACTTGGCGACGATCGCCTGCTTGAGCTCGATCGTGCCGTCGACGTTGGTGTACTTGGTCTTGCCGTCGCGGATCGCCTGGATCGCGGCCTCTTTCACGAAGTCCGGCGTATCGAAATCCGGTTCGCCCGCACCAAGCCCGATCACGTCGACGCCTGCGCGCTTCAGTTCGAGAACGCGCGAAGTGATCGCGAGCGTCGGCGAGGGGCTGATGCGGCCGAGCGCGGCGGATGCGTGCATGGTGTAACCTTTGCGGTTGTCCGCGAACATCGCCGCGGAATTTGCGGGCGCTATACGCGCCGATCGGTCGAATTCGCAACCGTAACGATGGCAGGAATGAGCCCGCGGACCGCATTTCCGATGAAGAATCCAGCGGTCAGGTCGGCTCGGGTTAGCGGGGCTTCGGTTGCGCGGCCCGATTCAAGGAGGTCGGCTCGCAATATCCCGGGGAGCAGGCCATGCCGTAGCGGCGGCGTGACGAGTGCTTCGCCGCGCTGGACAAACAAGGAGGTGAAGCTGCCTTCGGTGAGGAAGCCGTCGGCATCCTCAAACAGCACCTCGAACGTCCCCGCGGCTTTCCGCGCGTCGTCGTAGAAGGCGCGAGCGCTCGTCTTGTGGCGGAGGCGGAAGTCGGTCGCGGCGACGGGTAGCGGGATGATCGCGACGGTCGCTTGCGCAGGTGAGTGCGGGAGCGGTGCTGCCTCGATCGCGATCGCGCCGGATGGGCTGAGCAACAGGCGGATGCGGCGGGGGCCGCGCAACCGGAAGGTCGCGGCCTGAAGTTCGTTGCGCGCGGTGTGGCGGTCGAAGGTGAAGCCCAAGGCCTGGGCGCTGGCCTTCATCCGCGCGAGATGCGCCTCGAGACGGGCGAGGCCGTCGTCGGGATCGAACGCCATCGTCTCGATCAGATCGAAGCGGCGCTGGCCGGCGGTGACGAACGCGCCCTTCGCGTGGCACTCGTCCCACTCCGCGTCGGTTGCGCTGTCGGCGACGATACCTGAGCCGAGACTCATCATCGCTGCGCCGTCTTCGATCGCGATCGTGCGGATGGCGACGTTGAATATGGCGTCGCCGTTCGGATCGAACCGCCCGATCGCGCCGGTGTAGATGCCGCGGGTGCGGGCTTGCTCGACTTCGGCGATGACCTCCATCGCGCGTTGCTTCGGCGCGCCGGTGATCGATCCGCACGGGAACAGCGCGGTCAGGACGTCGACTGCGTCGCGGTCTGGTTTCAGGTTTGCGGTGACGGTCGAGGTCATCTGGTGAACGGTCGGATAGGTCTCGACGGTGAACAGGTCGGGGACCGTGACCTGCGTGGCGACACGCGACAGGTCGTTGCGCATCAGATCGACGATCATGAGGTTCTCGGCGCGCTGCTTCGGGTCGGCGGCGAGTGTTTCGGCGAGCGCGCGATCGGCGTCGAGGGTGTCGCCTCGCGGCGCGGTGCCCTTCATCGGGCGGCAGGTGAGCGTGTCGCCGTCGAGCGCGAAGAACAGTTCGGGGGAGAGCGACAGGAAGCGCGTCTCGCCGGTGTCGATCAGCGCGCCGTAGCCCGCCTTCGCCTGGCGCCGCAGCCGGGCGTAGAGCGCGAGAGGGTCGCCGACGAACGGCACGGTGGCGGCGAAGGTGAGGTTGGCCTGGTAGATGTCACCCGCCGCGATCAGGTCGAGCACGCGCGTGAGGCTGGCGTCGTAGGTGTCGCGGTCGATCAGCGGCTGGGGCGCACCGGTCCACGCGCCCGCGGGGTCGGGGAGGAGGGCGGCGACGTCTTCGGGTGCGATCGTCCGGTACTCGGCGAACAGGCCGAACCAGAGCAGCGGGCCTTCGGTGCGGACATCGACGGGCTTCGACGCAAGTGCGGCGCCGGCTTCATAGGTGAGGTAGCCGGCAGCGTGCAGGCCCTCCGCGCAGGCGCTTCGTAACGCATCGAGCGCAGGGCGGACCTCGGCGAGCGTATCGGCGCGGACGATCCGGACGGGATCGCGGTACACTCGCGCCGGGGCGCCTGCCGCGCGGGCGTCATCGAGCAACACGTAGGGCGCGGTCCACATCGCCTTCACTGTTGCACGGGCGATGGGGTAAACCGCAAGCGGCGATTGCTCCAAGCGGTGCGTCATCCTATTTCGAGGCCATGACAAATCCTCCCCTCCGCGCTGCGATCGTGCCCGTCACGCCGATCCAGCAGAACTGCACGCTCCTCTGGTGCACCGCGACGATGAAGGCGGCAGTGATCGATCCGGGCGGCGACCTGCCGCGGATCATGGCGGCGGTCGAACAGGCGGGGGTCACGGTCGAGAAGATCCTGCTGACGCATGGGCATATCGATCACGCGGGGGGCGCCAAGCGGTTGTCGAACGATCTCGGCGTGCCGATCGAGGGGCCGCACGAGGCGGACCGGTTCTGGCTGCAGCGGCTCGATCAGGACGGGCCGAAATACGGGATTTCGGGGGTCAATTTCGAACCGGACCGGTGGCTGGTCGAGGGCGACACGGTGTCGGTCGGCGACCTCGTGCTCGATGTGTACGAGACGCCGGGGCACACTGAGGGGCATGTGATCTTCCACCATGCGCCGTCGAAGTTCGCGCAGGTGGGGGATGTGCTGTTCCAGGGGTCGGTCGGGCGATCGGACATGCCTGGAGGGAATCATCAGGTGTTGGTGAAGTCGATCGTCGAGAAGCTGTGGCCGCTGGGGAGCGATACGAGCTTTATTCCGGGACATGGGCCGGCGAGCACGTTCGCACATGAGCGGGCGACGAATATGTTCGTTAGTGATCGGGCGCTGGCGGGTTGATCTTGCTTTCCTGTTCCCCCGCGGAGGCGGGGGTCCAGGATACCAAGCGGCAACGCCTGTAACCCTGGGCTCCCGCCTTCGCGGGAGAACAAGAAGAGGCAGCAACGCTACCTCTCAACGGCCCCACCCCGGCGAAGGCCGGGGCCCAGTTGGGGGACGAAGTTTGTCTGAGGTAGCGCTCCGTTACCGGGACCTTTCCAACTGGGCCCCGGCCTTCGCCGGGGTGGTTGCCTCTATGGAGGACAGTCCTTCTACTTCCGCTCCCCCACCGTCTCAGCCCGCACCGACTTGAACTCCGACCCGTCGCGCCACTCGGGCCACAGGCGGCTGTTCGCCAGCTTCGTGCCGATCGTCTTGAACAGGTCCACGTCCTGCGCCGCACCGCGCAAATCCCAGTCGGCGCCCCAAGCATCACACGTCTGGTGATAGCATTTCATATAGCCGTCGAGCCAAGCCTGCCCCGCGGCCCGGCCGCCCTTGACCAGATCGGGTGCGCCGCTGATCGCCATCAGCAGCAGTGTCGGCACGCCGCGCCGCGCGACCGAGAAATGGTCGGCGCGGTAGAACAGCCCGCGTTCGGGGAGCGCTTCCGGCGTCACGACGCGGCCTTGCGCCTTGGCGGCATCGCCGAGCATATCTTCGAGGCTGTTCTGGCCGGCCCCGACCAGCATGACGTCCTTCGCGGGGCCCGCCGTCTGGAGGATGTCGAGCGTCAAATTGGCGACCGTCTTGGCGGCTGGATAGACCGGGTTCACCGCATAGGTTTCCGAGCCGAGCAACCCGCGCTCCTCGCCGCTCCACAGCGCGAAGACGAGGCTGCGGTCGGTGCGGGGGGCCTTGGCGAAATTGCGCGCAAGTTCGAGGACGCCCGCCACGCCGAGGCCGTCGTCGTTGGCGCCGGGACGGATGGTACGCCCCTGCGCATCGGGCGCGCCGATGCCGTAGGCGTCCCAGTGCGCGCCGAACATCACGACCTCGTCCGCGTGTTTCGTGCCGGGAAGCTTGGCGAGAACGTTTTGGCTCACGGCGGTGTCGTGCTTGACCGGCAGGTCGGTGGTGAACGCCTGCTTCAGCGCGACCGGTCGGAAGTCGCTCCGCCGCGCCGCCTTGCGCAACGCCGCTAGGTCGAGGCCGGATGCGGCGAACAACCGGGTCGCCGCCCCACCTTCGAGCCAGCCCTGGAGCATCACCCGCGACTCAGGGTCTTTCCGGACGATGTCGTAATTCTCGCCGGCGGGGGCGGTGACGGTGTTCCAGCCGTAACCCGCGCCCGCCGTGTCGTGGACGATCAGCGCGCCAACCGCGCCACGTCGCGCGGCTTCCTCGTATTTGTACGTCCAGCGGCCGTAATAGGTCATCCGGCGATCACCGAACTTGCCCTTCGCATCGTCGCCAGCGACCGCCTCGAAGTCGGGATCGTTGACGAGGAACACGGCCACCTTGCCCTTGAGGTCGAGGCCCTTGAAGTCGTCCCAGCCGCGCTCGGGCGCGCTGACGCCGTAGCCGACGAACACCATCGGTGCGTTCTCGATCGCGACGCGGTCAACGCCGCGAACGGTGCTGAGATACACGTCGCGGCCCTGTACCAGCGCGGTGTCGCCGGCGCGGACGGTGCCCGCGCCCATCCGGGTGTGGACGAGCGGCACGGGTTGCGTCCAGCTGCCGTCCGGGCCGCCGGGTTGCGCCTTCATCGCCTTGAACTGTGCGATCAGCCAGGCGATCGTCTTGGTCTCACCGGGGGTGCCGGGCGCACGGCCCTCGAACGCGTCGGAGGCGAGCGTCTTCACGTCGGCGGACAACCGCTCTGGCGATACCTGCGCGGCGCCCGGTGATGCGGCCAGCAGGGTGGCGGCACCCAATAGACGAAGCGCGCTCATGCCCGGCCACCCGACGGCACGACCTGGAAGGTCTTGCCAGTGGGCACGCTGTTCGCCTGATACGCGATCGTCAGCGCCCAACCGGCCAATACCGCCATCAGCACCCAGGTCGCCAGCGCGCCCCCTGCCCGTGGCACGCTCGACGTCGTCCGGTCCATTCCGAACGCATGGGCGATTCGCGCGATCACGAACACCGCGCCCGCAATCCACAGCCACAGCGTCGATCCGCCGGCGAGCTCGATCAGTCCCATCAGGATCAGGATGAACGGCGCGTATTCGGTGAAATTGGCGTGCGCGCGCATCCGCGCCTGCAGGCGCTGGTTGCCGTCGTCGCCGATCAGCACGCTCTCCTTCACGCGCATCGGCACGATTCGGAAGGCGAGCCACAGGTTGACGACGGCGGCGGCCGCGGCGATCGTCAGCGTTACGGGTAATATCACGGCGTTGCCCCTCGAATATCAGGTCTTTTGTCAGGCGCATGCCCTGCCACTCTGGGCCAAAGCTTGCAACGCGGGGTGAAATCGCTATAGCGCCACGCTTCGCGAGCGTCAGGCCGCATGGGTTGCTTCAGGCGGCCGGCATTCTTGTCGGTTGCCTGTGTCCCGTGTCCGGACGTACTCGGAGTCCCGACCTTTAGATTGAACAAGGTGCCGAAATGGCCGTCCCCAAAAGAAAAACCTCGCCCTCCAAGCGCGGCATGCGCCGTGGCCACGACTCGCTCACGATCGCGTCGTTCCAGGAATGCCCCAACTGTGGCGAGCTGAAGCGTCCGCACAACCTGTGCGGTTCGTGCGGTCACTATAACGGTCGCGAAATCCTCTCGATCGAGGGCTGAGGCTTCCGTCCGGAACCTCTAACTTGAACGAAGGATAAGCGATGCCCGACAGCGGCTGGATCGCGGTCGATGCGATGGGTGGCGATGACGGGCTGGCAGTGATGCTTGCCGGGGTCGCGCGCGCGCGTCACCAATTCGAGGGCATGCATTTCTTCCTGGTCGGTGACGAGGCTGCGATTCGCGAGGGGCTGAAAGCTCATCCGAACCTGTCGCAGAACTCTGAAATCGTCCACGCCCCCGAAGTCGTCGGTTCGAGCGAAAAGCCGAGCCAGGCGATTCGGCGTGCGAAGAAGACGTCGATGGGCATCGCGATCGACCTGGTGAAACAGGGTCGCGCCGCTGCAGCGGTATCATCGGGCAACACCGGCGCGCTGATGGCGATGGCGAAGATATCGTTGCGGATGCTGCCCGGGATCGACCGGCCGGCCCTCGCGGCGCGTCTGCCGACGCTCGGTGACACCGACATGGTGATGCTCGACCTCGGCGCGAACACCGAGTGCGATGCACGCAACCTCGTCCAGTTCGCGATCATGGGCGCTGCCTATGCGCGCACCGCGCTCGACATCCCGCACCCCCGCGTCGCGTTGCTGAATATCGGCAGCGAGGACATGAAGGGTACGGACGAGATCCGCGATGCGGCCGCTCAGCTGCGCGCGACGCCGGCGGTGGACATGCAGTTCAACGGCTTCATCGAGGGCGACCGCCTGTCGCGCGGTGAGGTCGACGTCGTCGTGTGCGACGGCTTCTCCGGCAATATCGCGCTGAAGACCGCCGAAGGCACCGCGCGATTCGTCGCCGATTTGCTGAAGCGCGCGTTTCGTAGTTCGGTGCGGTCGAAGCTCGGCTTCCTGATCTCGCGGCCGGCGACCGAATTGCTGCGCGATCACCTTGATCCCAACAATCACAACGGCGCTGTGTTTCTCGGGCTCAACGGCATCGTCGTGAAGAGCCACGGCGGCGCCACCGAGCGCGGCGTCGCGACCGCGATCGGCAATGCCGCGAAGATGGTCCGCAACGACCTAGTTCGGCGAATTGCCGATGATCTCGGCAGCGTGGAGAAGGCGGCATGATCCGTTCGGTCGTCATCGGCACCGGCTCCGCCCTGCCCGCGCGTCGCGTCTCCAACGCCGAGCTTGCGGAGCAGGTCGATACCAGCGACGAGTGGATCGTTGAGCGCACCGGCATCCGCTTCCGCCACATCGCCGGCGAAGGCGAGACGACCGCGACGCTGGCCGCGGACGCGTGCCGCGCGGCTTTGACTGCTGCCGGGATCGAAGCGGAGAGCATCGACCTGATCGTGCTCGCCACCGCGACGCCCGACCAGACCTTCCCCGCCAGCGCCACCAAGGTGCAGGCAATGCTCGGCATCGACGATTGCGTCGCGTTCGACGTCGCGGCGGTCTGCTCGGGCTTCCTGTACGCGGTGCAGGTGGTCGACAGCATGATCCGCAGCGGCGTCGCCAAGCGCGCGCTGGTGATCGGCGCGGAGACGTTCAGCCGCATCCTCGACTGGGAAGACCGGACGACCTGCGTGCTGTTCGGCGACGGTGCCGGCGCGATCGTGCTGGAGGCGCAAGATACGGCCGATGACGGCGGTCGCGGTATCCTGACGACAAAGCTGCACGCGGACGGCCGCCACAACGAACTCCTCTATGTCGATGGCGGCGTTTCGACGACCGGCACGGTCGGCAAGCTCCGCATGAAAGGCCGCGAGGTCTTCCGCCATGCGGTCACCAACCTGGCCTCGGTGATGACCGAGTCGCTGGCGATGGCCGGCTTGTCTTCGGACCAGGTCGACTGGGTCGTGCCGCATCAGGCGAACGCCCGCATCCTCGACGCGACCGCGCGCAAACTGGGCCTCGCGGCCGGCAAGGTGGTGGTTACCGTCGACCAGCATGCCAACACATCGGCCGCCTCCGTGCCGCTCGCGCTTGACGTTGCGGTGCGTGACGGACGTGTCCGACAAGGCCAGATCGTCGTGCTCGAGGCGATGGGCGGCGGGTTCACCTGGGGCGCGGCGGTTATCCGCTTCTAATCTCGTAGAAAGAGATCGATTCACTTGTAGAACAAAAGTTCTTCCGGTCGCGATCCTGCTTGTGTAGAGAAGCGCCGAGACTGGGAGCTTGCGAATGACGATGACCGGTACATTGACGCGCGCCGATCTGGCCGAGTCCCTCCACCGCGAGGTAGGATTGTCGCGTGCGGATTCCTCGAAGATCGTGGAACAGATCCTTTCCGAGATGTGCGGCGCGCTGTCCGAAGGCGAGAACGTCAAGATCTCTGGGTTCGGCACATTCGTGCTCCGCGACAAGGGTGAGCGCGTCGGCCGCAACCCGAAGACGGGCATCGAGGTGCCGATCGCACCGCGTCGCGTCCTGACGTTCCGCGCGAGCCAGATGATGCGTGAGCGCATCGTCGGCGCCGACTGATTCTGTAATGCCCGATGACGCCGATACTTCCGGTGGCGATTTTACGGACGACATCGACGTAGCGGGCGATCCCGGTTCCGACGACGACGGCAGCCCATCCATAGGTGCCGTGGGTACAGCGGCGGCGGGTCCGGGCAAGGCGGGCGCTGCGTTCCGGACGATCGGCGAACTCTCGCGTGAGACCGGCCTGCCACAGCATATCCTGCGCTATTGGGAGACCCGGTTTCCGCAGTTGCGGCCGCTGCAGCGCGCGGGGAACCGGCGCTATTACCGCGCCGAGGATGCGGTATTGGTCCGGCGCATAGATACTTTGCTCAATCGCGAAGGCTATACCGTCCGCGGCGTGCAGCAATTGCTCGCGGCCGAAAAGACCACGCCGATCACGACAGAGACGATCGAGCCGGTGATGCCCGCGCTGCGTGCGATCCGCGCGCTTTTGGCGCAGGCACTGGTCGAGGACGGCCGGCGCGCATAACGCGCCGTGCGTAACTGGGTATCGTAAAGGGGAGAGGGGAAGGACGGCGCCCTCCCCCCTCGCCGATCTCAATCCTCGCTGCCGAGCGTCTTCTTGGCGGCATCCAGTGCTGCCTTGCCGCCCTTGCGAACGGTCTTCACTGCGTCTTCCGACGCCTTCTCGACCGTTGCACCGGCCTTGCGACCAAGCCCGATCGACTTCGCCATCGCACGGCGCGCTTCCGAATAGGTCGCGGCGACCATCGGATAGTCGGACTTCAGGTTGAAGCGCTCGCGATACTGCTCCGGCGTCATGCCGTTGGTCGACAGGTGACGACGCAGCGTCTTGTACTTCTTGCCGTCGAGCATTGAGATGATGTGGTCGGGCGACGCAAGCGACTTGCGCACCGAAACGGCTGGCTCGGACGTCGGCTGTGCCGTTGCCTCGGGCTCCGCTTCGCCATTGCCGACCAGCTTCTCGACGGCCGAATGCATCGCGACGAGGAACGCCGGCACGTCGTCGGCGGCAGTGCGCGTATTGGGGTTGGCAAGCCATGCTGCCGTCAGTTCGGCGGCGAGCTCGACTGTATTAAGTGTATCGGTCACGGTTTGTCCTTGAATTCGTAATGCACCCCTGCTGGCAGGCGCCTACTATATTTGTATGAAATTGAACACCAGGTGTTTAACATACGTGCATCATTACATTTTGTTCATCGTCCGACATAAATATAATCGGTTTGACTGATACTGGCTGGGCTTCGTCGCAACTTCGGCCCTGCTCGGTAGATGTCAGAGTAGATGATCAAATCTATGAAACGTGCCGGATTGCGCGCGCGCCACGGTAATATCACGCCGCATTAAACGTATTGCATCCTTACCTATCATGGATAGGCGGCGCGGAAGTCCGGTGGCTAACTAGCGTTACTTGCTTATCGGCACGGATTTTGCGGAAGGTCGCCGGCGACCCTATAACTCGCGGACTGCCCGCGACATCGTCGCGAACAGTCCTGTACCGTGAGTCCGGCGCCTATTTCGCCGACGCGACGATGCAATACAAAAGGATTGGCACGCCGATCACGAGGATCATGAGCACAAGATTCACGTCCATGAAGCGGTTCAACCAGTTCGGCTGCTTGCGCTCCCGACGATCGCCATCATCGGCAGAATAGTTTTCGACGATCTCCAGCTCGAACTTGTTCGAGAAAAAATGCTTCGGCCTCATTCTAAGGAAGGGCTGCGAGGCGCGATCCTGCAGTTCGACGTCATGATCCGCCAAAGGGCGACTATCTTTATCAGGGTTCTGTTCCGACACTGTGCGGTTTCCGTTTACTCGAGATCATGGGCGCGCAGAGCACGTCCCAAAGGTCAGATCGAATAAAGCCCGAACTCGAACGGCGAACAGCCGCGAGCTCGGGCTAACCGCGTGCGGCGAGTTGGCCCGAATGGTCGAGGAAACGCTTATGTGTCGCAGGAGCGTACATGCAAGTTACATCGGAGCCGTGACCATTAATGTCAACACGTATCGGACGTGACTAAACGGCCGCTGGATGTCAGCGACTTGGTCTTGCTTCCAATTAAATACGGTCGGGCAGCAGACGTGCTGCCCGACCGTCAGGGCCTCACTTCAGGCGAGCGTCAGGCCGACATCGACGTTGCCGCGGGTGGCGTTCGAATAGGGGCAGATTTCGTGTGCGGCATCGACCAGACGCTGCGCTTCGGCGCGGTCGATGCCTGGCAGCGACACGGTCAGGTCGGTGGTGATCCCGAAACCGCCAGCCGAGCGAGGGCCGATCCCAACCTTTGCGGTGACCGCGACGTCGTCGGGCAGCTTCACCTTCAACTGCTGGCCAGCGACCTTCAGTGCGCCGATGAAGCACGCGGAATAGCCGGCTGCGAACAGCTGCTCGGGGTTGCTGCCGTCGCCGCCTGCGCCGCCCAGTTCCTTCGGCGTCGAGAGCGCGACGTCGAAACGGCCGTCCTGCGACCGTGCATGGCCGTCGCGGCCGCCGGTTGCGGTGGCTTCGGTGGTGTATTTTACATCGACGGACATGCTGAAATCTCCATATTGCTTATCACGATAACTATTTATGATGTCGTGGTACCGAAGTCCAGTAAGATTTGCCGCGATAAGCAATTTTATGTACGTCGTGTATGAAGGAGCCTGCCGTGTCCGATCCCCTGCCCCTCGACGACCAGCTCTGCTTTTCGCTGTATGCCGCGACGATCGCGATCAATCGTGCGTACAAGCCCGTGCTCGACCGGCTCGGCATCACCTATCCACAGTTTCTCGTCCTCCAGACGCTCAACGAAGCGGAGGATGGCTGTTCGATCGGCGCGATCGCCGAACGGCTCGCGCTCGAACCGAGCACGATCACGCCCTTAGCGAAACGGCTAGAGGCGGCGGGGCTGGTTACGCGCATCCGCAACCCCGCCGACGAGCGGCAGGTACGCGTGCGGTTGACCGAGGCTGGCAGAACGCGGTGGACGGAGACCGGGTGCCTCGGCCCGCTGATCGTCGAGCGGTCCGGCATGACGCAGGATCGACTCGCGGCCCTGAACGTGGAGGTCGCAGCACTGCGGCGTGCGCTCGCAGGGGACCGCCCGGTAACGCAGTGATGCCCGTAATGCGGTTCTACGATCACCCGATGTCCTCCAATCCACGCGGCGAGGTGCCGCCGAGCGATCGCGGCGTGCCACCTTCCGCCTAGGATCGCATTCCGGGATACGCCCGGATAGGCTGCGGCGTTTCGATCTGGCAGGGAGGCCGTGATGACGACGCTCGCCAAGCCCTTCGTAGAGCCCCGTACCCCCTCCCGCGCCACCGCCGTCCTGCCGACGGTCGCCGACCTGCCCTGGCTGGTCGGGTATGCGCTCGCGTTCCTGGCGGCGCATCATATCGCCGCCGAATGGGGCGGGCGCGGTTTCTATTCGCTGCTGTATCCCGCCGCCGGCTTCCGCATCGCGCTGCTGTGGCGGCGTGGACCGCGGTTGACCCTTGCGATCATCGTGGCCGAGATCCTCGTGCAGATTGGCACCGGCGTGATCGATCCGCGGTCGGCGGGATGGCTGACCGCGCTGATCGGCGTTATCCGTCCGCCGCTGGTCTATGGCCTGATCGTGCTGCTGGTCCGGACGATGGCGGATCGTGCGCAGACGAGCATGAGCGTCGCGCCCATGCCGCTCGGCCTCGCCTCGGTCGGCGCACCCGCCGCCGCTGCGTTGACCGCGCTGCCCTGGTCGTTGCTACGCCCCGATCTCACCGGCGTGTCCGGACTGCGCGAGACGGTGACGTCGCTGACCGGGTTCGTCGTCGGCGACCTGCTCGGCGTCCTGCTGCTGGCGCCGCCTCTGCTCTGGGTGGCGGACCTTGCGACGGGCAGCGCGTTGCGGCCCGGACGCCCGAGCATGGCGTCGCTCGCGGAGGCCGTGGTGATCCTGGTCGCGTCGTTCGCGATCGAGATCCTGCTCGCGCGGATCGGCCTGGGCACGCCGCATACCCCCGTCCTGCTCGCGGTCGCGTGGATCGGGTTGCGGTTCGGGCGACTGGCGAGCTGGCTGGCGATCGTCGTCGTCGCGGCGATGGTCCTGCCGCAAACCGCGATGCCGATGGACATGGGCGGGCGCCTTGCGCTGCACATGAGCCTCGCCTCGATCATGGTCGTCGGGTATCTCGCCGGCAGCTTCGCCGATGCGCAGACCAGGTTGCGGAACGACCTGGAACGCCGCGATCGCCTGTTGTTCCAGGCCGAGCGGCTGAAGACGCTGCGGGCGATGTCGGTGGCGGTCATCCACGAGATCAGCCAGCCGCTCTCGACGCTGGCGATCGAGGCCAAGCATCTGCACGAGCTGACCGTCTCGGCCGATGTCGAGATCGCGACCACGGCGGCGCTGATCGATCGCAAGGCCGCCGCATTGTCGACGCTGGTCCGCCGGCTCCGGCGGTTCGGCGGACGGACGGTCGACGTACCGACGCCCCTGCCGCTCGCGACGTTGATCGACACCGTCGCGGCGCTGGCCCGCCCCGAGGCGAAATCGCAGGGTGTCGCGCTGTCGATCGACGCCGTCGCGCCCGACCTCGTCATCCTCGCGCAGGAAGTCGAGCTGGCGCAGGCGATCGTCAACCTGATGCGCAACGCGGTCCAGGCCTGCGGCAATGGCACCGTGACGCTCGGCGTGACGCGCACGAACCGAGGCGTGGAGTTGGTGGTCGTGAACGGATCGCGCCCGACCCGCCCCGAGCAACCCGGCATGGGCGTCGGCATCCTCGTCGCCCGCG
Source organism: Sphingomonas sp. 320_CC (assembly GCF_059691795.1). Taxonomy (NCBI): domain Bacteria; kingdom Pseudomonadati; phylum Pseudomonadota; class Alphaproteobacteria; order Sphingomonadales; family Sphingomonadaceae; genus Sphingomonas; species Sphingomonas sp. 320_CC. The sequence goes on from NZ_JCAWAE010000002.1 coordinate 410,911, forward strand.
CGATCGTCGAGGCGCATGGCGGCACCCTGTCGCGCGTCACCGATACCGCCGGAAACACGCGCGCGACCATTGCCCTTCCGCTCGTTGGAGAGTCCGAATGACCGATACGGCGAGCGGCATGGTGTATGTCGTCGATGACGACCAGGACCTCGGCGCGGCGGTCGCACGGCTGCTTCGCCGCCACGGCCATGTCGCGGAACCGTTCCTGGATCCCGCCCCGTTGCTGGCGGTGTACGAGCGGGCCCCGGCGCACTGCATCGTCACCGACGTGATGATGGGCGAGATCGACGGGTTCGACTTTGCCGACCGCGTCCGACTGCTCGACCCCGCGGTCGCGATCATCTTCATGACCGCATGGCCGACGACCGCCAATGCTGTGGATTCGGTGCGTCGCTATGGCGGCCTCGACTATCTCGAAAAGCCGATCGACGAGGACCGGTTGCTCGCCGCCATCGCCGAGGGGGTCGCCTGGTCCAAAGCGCAACGCTCGGTACTCGCACGGACCTCGGGGCTGACGCCGCGGCAGCGCCAGGTGTTCGACCTGCTCGTGAAGGGGCACAACAACCAGGCGATCGCCGCCGCGCTCGACATCAGTCCGAAGACGGTGGAGGATCACCGCGCCGCGATCGTCGCGAAGACGGGGACCAACGGCATCGCCCAATTGATCGCGCTCGCACGGTAATCCGCAAGGTCGATCAGACCACCGGATGGTTAAGCTTGATGTGGATACGGGCGATGCGGTCCGCGGCTGCTGGAATGCTGGGACCGCTATTCGGTCGATGCGCGCCAACCGGTCTCGCTCGCTATCGTCGGCGTTGCCGGCAATGCATGATGCGTCTCGGTATATTTCCCGGATTGGGTGCACTTCGACACCGGGATACGCATTCTCGACGATGATCCAACCAGATCGGATGAGAATTGCGCGCTTTGAAGGAACTCTCTGTTCCCTGTCGCATGAATGTCGGCGGCGAATGGTCGAACGGATGCATTCATGACGTGTCCGACAAGGGCCTGCTCGTATCGAGCAGCGAACCGCCGATCCTCGGCACTTATGTCGATATCCGCCGCGGGACTCTCGTCATCATCGGTCGCGTGGTGTGGAACGGCGGCAGCCGCTTCGGGGTGAGGACACAGGACCCGATCAGCCTCGCCGCATTGTTGAGCGAACCCGTCCTGAAACAACGCCCCCCTGCCGCCGACGCCGACCGCCGCGCGATGAAGCGCGAACAGTCCGCCCGGCGGATCGTCGAGCAGACCGACCGTACCAAACGCCGCGCATCGGCATTCCAGTTCGTCTGCCTGGCGATCATCGGCGCGGGTATCGCCTGCTTCGCGGCCATGTCCTGTTACCAGGCGCTGGTTGCTCCCCTCGGCACGACCGTCGACGTGCTCGCCGGCGCGGTGAGCTGACGCGCCTGCGGGGAACGACGGTTTCCGGCGAGCCGTGCTGCCGAGCGGTGCAAGCCGGCAGATTCACGGGACGGCGCCTTCACGCGGCTATGCGACCGAAGTCGATCGATTGGTCCATTCGATCATCTTGGTCGTGGCGACGGCGGTTTGCGCTTCCGTGCCGACGATCCGCTCCTGCGTCGTCGTCGAGTGCAGCGACTGGACCTTCAGCATCGCCAGGATCACCACGACGTCGCCGCCTTGCACGGACAACGTGGTTTCGGAATTCGACGGCTTGATGCCGTTGCGCGCCATCGCGGTCTCGACGGTGTACGTGCCGGGCGGGACCTCGGCCATGACGAACTGGTTCATCCGGATCTGTCCCGACGCGACGCCGTGGATATCGATTTTCATACCGGCCATGCCACCCATGAAGCCGCGCCGCACGACATAGATTCGCGCGCTACCCACAGTCGGCCGAAGCGTCCGCGCGTCCGCAATAAGGGCAGGCGGCGCAGTCTTACCGACCCTGTTGCCGGACAGCGACCAGATCACGAACGCGATGGCGGCGACGAACAGACCCCCGAAAATCACGACCGCAGCGCCGCCGGACAAGGATTGCGCCCCCGTCATGCCGAAGATTACGCCGAAGAATGTCGCTATCCCGGTGAGAACAAACCATTTTGTATTTTTCGGCCTCATAACTACTCCTCGGATAGTCTATAGATTTGCGCCACTGTTGAGCGGTCTGCGCCGATTACTGTTCGCGTAATAGCTCGCTACATTGCCCGATCAAGGCCGCCGCGCTGAACGATCGAGCGCCGCGGGTCGCTTTGCCCTGCCGTGCGCGGCCGGCACCAGCCGGCTGTCGCAACGGCGCCCGTCCCGCTAAGGAAGGCACCGCAATCATCGGGACGTGAGACAGACGCATGGCGCGCAAACATTCGAAACACGGTCCCTATGAAGATCCGCAGGCCGAGGAGGACGCGCCCGTCGCGGTCGTCGCGTGCTGGCTTTGCGGTCGTCCCACGGGCAAGACGATCGTCTGGCACCATCCCGTCCCCAAGAGCCGGGGCGGCCGCGACGTCGTGCCGATGCATCCGATCTGCCAGCAGACGCTGACCGCGAACTTCACCAATTCCGAGCTGCAACGCCACGGCATGGATGTCGAGGGGCTGCTGGCCGACCCGGCGGTGCGCAAGTTCGTCGACTGGGTCGCGAACAAGGACCCCGATTTCACTGCGACGCTGACCAAGAAACAGCGCTGATCGCACGGCGGCGGCGCCTGCCCGCATCTCGACAGCGAGATGACGGCACACCACATTCCGGTCAACGGAGTGCCGCCATGACCAGTTACCGCAAGACCGAAGATGCCGTCGCCGCGCTGACGCCCGAACAATACCGGGTGACGCAGGAGAATGCGACCGAGCGTCCCGGTTCCGGCGCGTTGCTGCACACCAAGGACGCGGGGATCTACGTCGACATCGTCTCGGGCGAGCCGCTGTTCGCCAGCACCGACAAATACGAGTCCGGTTGCGGTTGGCCGAGCTTCACGCGGCCGATCGAACCGGCGAACGTCAAGGCCAGGCGCGACTGGTCGATGCTGATCCCGCGTACCGAAGTCCGCTCGGCGCATGGCGACAGTCACCTGGGTCACGTCTTCAAGGACGGTCCGCGAAGCCGCGGGGGCCTGCGCTACTGCATCAACTCAGCGGCGCTGCGCTTCGTCCCGCGCGGGGAGATTGTGGCGCAAGGCTATGCCGCGTATCTCGATCAGGTCGAGGAAGTTCCGGCCAGGACCGAACGCGCGGTACTCGCCGGCGGATGCTTCTGGGGCATACAGGACCTGATCCGCGCGCTGCCCGGCGTGGTCTCGACCCGCGTCGGCTATTCGGGCGGGGACATCGCCAATGCGACGTATCGCCGCCACGGCAACCATGCCGAAGCGATCGAGATCGTCTTCGATCCGGCGCGCACCGACTTTCGCACGCTGCTCGAATTCTTCTTCCAGATACACGATCCGACGACGGTCAACCGGCAGGGCAACGATCGCGGCGTGAGCTACCGCTCGGCGATATTCTACACCGACGTCGATCAGAAGAGGGTGGCACAGGACACGATCGCCGACGTCGAGGCATCGGGCCTATGGCCGGGCAAGGTCGTGACCGAACTCTCCCCGGTCGGCGATTTCTGGGAGGCCGAGCCCGAGCACCAGGATTACCTCGAGCGCAAGCCGAACGGCTATACCTGCCATTTCGTCCGCCCGAACTGGAAACTGCCGCGCCGCGCCGAAGCGGCCTGAGCGCGGCGCGCATATTGATCAGCCTGCCTCGCGCTGCCAGTTGTCGCGCTCGGCAAACACGCGCGTGACCTCCGCCATGTTTTCGGTCCCCCAGGTGCACAGCGGCGCCAGCGCCTCGGCGAGGCTGCGGCCCATCGGCGTCAGCGTATAATCGACCCGGGGCGGAACCTCATGGTAATCCGTCCGCGTCAGCACGGCGTCCGCCTCCAGTTCCTTCAGTTGCTGGATCAGCATCTTGTCGCTGACGCCGCGCACCGCACGCTTAAGCTCCCCGTAGCGGTTGGGCCGCTGCAACAGGAAATACAGGATCAGCGGCTTCCATTTTCCCGCGATGATGCGGAGCGTGACGTCGAGACCGCAGGTGAAGCCGTCAGTCGGGGGCGCAATTGTCATAACTTGGTACTTACCAAAAGGTGCATACTTGTCGATAGGTATGCGGTCCGCCAGCTAAGGATCTTCGCAAACACGGAGACGACAGATGGACAGACTGAACGGCAAGACGGCGATCGTGACCGGTGGCGGCAGCGGGATCGGCCTCGCATCGGCCAAGCGCTTCATCGACGAGGGCGCGTTCGTCTACATCTTCGGGCGGCGGCAGGACGCGCTCGACGCGGCACTGGTCGAGCTCGGCGAGAATGCCCGCGCGATCAGCGGCTCGGTCTCCGACATGGCCGACCTCGATCGCCTGTTCGAGACGGTCCGGACGGAACGCGGTTCGCTCGACATCCTGTTCGCCAATGCCGGTACCGGCGAGTTAGTACCGCTCGGTGACATCACGCCGGAGCATTACGACCGGACGTTCGACGTCAACGTGAAAGGATTGCTGTTCACGGTGCAGAAGGCATTGCCGCTGATGCGGTCGGGCGGCTCGATCATCCTCACCGGGTCCAGCACAAGCGTCACGGGAACGCCGCGGTTCAGCGTCTACAGCGCGACCAAGGCGGCGATCCGCAATTTCGCGCGCAGTTGGGCGCTCGATCTGCGCGGCACCGGCATTCGCGTCAACGTGCTGTCGCCGGGACCGACCAGGACCGAACTCGCGCTCGAGGTCGTCGGCGAGAATGCGATGGTGGAAATGGGCGCCGGCACCCCGATCGGCCGGATCGGCGACCCCGCCGAGATCGCCGCTGCCGCCGCCTTCCTGGCGTCCGCGGACAGCAGTTTCATGACCGGCAGCGAGATGTTCGTCGACGGCGGTGTCGCACAGATCTGAATGACGCGAGGTTGCGCCGCGAGCGGTGCAGCCTCGCCTAGTTTCGAGGGAGCTTCGAAAGGGCCGAGCGCGACCGCTCGTTGCAGTTCGAGCGGACACGGGCGGCGCTTGCGGGAAATCCTGCCGCATCCTACCCCCGTGTCATCGCATCCAAAGGAACACGCGTTGTCCGTCAAATTGCTGCTTGCCGCTTTCCTGTCCACGACCGTCTGCAGCGCCGCGGCGAGTGCGCAGGCGTTGCCGTCTCCCGTCGCGCAACCGGGCGAGAGTGCGGACGATGCGCGGCTCAAGCGGGTGTTCTACGACAGCGACGAGGCGAGCCTGAAACGCAATCCGATCGAGGGGATCTTCCGCGGCGATTTGCGCTATGCGAACCGGCTGGGCGATTATCTGACCGATGCGTATCTGGCCGCCGAACGCGCGGCGATCGAGCATGATCTGGCCGCGCTCAAGACGATCGACCGGACGAAGCTGACCGCGACCGACCAGATCGCGTACGACGTGTTCAAGACGCGCAACGAGACCGACCTGGCCGGCTATGCCCCCGCAATCGTCAGGGTCGAGCGCGACTTGCCGATCGACCATTTCAACGGGTTCCAGACCTTCTATCCCGACCTCGCATCGAGCAAGGGCGCAGCGCCGTTCAAGACGCTCGTCGACTATGAGAACAACCTGAAGCGCAACGCGCAATATGCCACGGTGCTGGACCGCGCGATCGGGCTGTTCCGCCAGGGCATGAAGGACAGGATCGTCCAGCCGAAGCTGGTCGTGACCAACATGATCCAGGAGTTCGACAACCTCATCGCGGAGGGTGTCGAGGGATCGACCTTCTACGGCCCGGTGAAGACCTTCCCCGCGTCGATCTCGACCGCCGACCAGACGCGGCTGAAGGCGGCCTATGCGGCGCAGATCCGCGATGTCATCACGCCTGCGCACCAGCGGATGCGGGACTTTCTCGCCAAGACGTACCTGCCGATTGCGCGCGACACGGTAGGCTTGTCCGCGCTCCCCGGGGGCGATGCCTATTATGCGTATCTGATCCGCAAGAACACCACGCTGCCGATGACCGCCGAGCAGGTCCACCAGCTAGGCCTGTCCGAGGTCGCGCGGATTTTGAAGGGGATGGAGGCGCAGAAGCAGGCGGTCGGGTTCAAGGGCGATTTACCGGCTTTCTTCACCTTCCTGCGGACCGACAAGCAGTTCCAGCCGAGTTCGGTCGACCAGTTGCGCGACGGCTATCGTGCGATCGAGAAGCGCATCGACCAGCGCATTCCCGAGCAATTCTCCCTGACGCCGAAGACCGCGCTCGAGATCCGCCCGGTCCCAGCCTTCAAGGAAAAGACCGAGGCCGGTGGCTCGTATCAGGGCGGAACGCCTGACGGCCTGCGGCCTGGGGTATTCTATTACAATACCTACGACCTGCCCTCGCGCTACATGTGGGAGATGGAGACGCTGTTCCTGCACGAGGGCGTGCCGGGGCATCATTTCCAGATCAGTCTCGCGCAGGAGAACACCGCGCTCCCAGCCTTCATGCGGTTCGGTGGCAACACCGCGTATGTCGAGGGCTGGGCGCTGTATGCCGAGAGCCTTTGGAAGGAGTTGGGCATGGAGACCGATCCGTATCAGCGGATGGGCGGCTTGAACGACGAGATGCTGCGCGCGATGCGGCTGGTGGTCGACAGCGGCATCCATGCCAAGGGTTGGACGCGTGATCAGGCGATCGACTACATGCTGGCCAACTCGCCGATGGCGCGGACCGATGCGACTGCCGAGGTGGAGCGCTACATCGCCATTCCGGGCCAGGCGCTGGCGTACAAGATCGGCCAGCTGACGATCGCGCGGACCAAGGCGAAAGCGCAGGCCGCACTCTGCGCGAAGTTCGATCCGCGCGATTTCCATGCGCAGGTGCTCGATACCGGATCGCTGCCGATGCCGGTGCTCGAACGCAAGATCGACGCCTGGATCGCTGCCGGCGGCGGGGCAGCGAAATAATCGTACGGGCGCTACCCTGCTAGAATGGTTCGGTTGGCGCTTGGTGGACAGGGTTTATCCCTGCCTCGCCAAGCGCCAGTCATGAACCGCGGTGGGGACGACGCGTGAGCAGCTTGACCGCCTCGCGCCTAAGCCTTTCTCAGCGATTTGACCGCATGATCGGCGGCGCGCGCGGTCAGGGCCATGAAGGTCAGCGACGGGTTCACGCACGAGATCGATGCCATCTGCGCGCCGTCGGTGACGTAGAGGTTCGACGCAGCGTGCGCCTGACTCCATTCGTTGAGCACCGAGGTGCGCGGGTCGCGGCCCATGCGAGCACCGCCCATTTCGTGGATCGCGTCGCCGGGGACGTGCTCGCTCTCCGAACTCTTGACGTTGGTCAGCCCCGCTCCTTTCAGCATCGCCTCGCCCTGCGCCCGTGCGTCGGTCATCATCTTCAGTTCGTTGTCGCGGAAGCGGACGTCGAAGCGGACGAGCGGGACACCGAACCGGTCGACCTTGCTGGCGTGTAGCGAAACCTTGTTGTCGGCATAGGGCAGGCATTCGCCGAACGCGCCCATGCTGAAGCGCCAAGGCGCGTATTTGCGCATGCCCTGCTTCATCGATGCACCGAACCCGACCGGCGCGGCGGGATTGCGATACGCGCTGCCCTGATAGCCATAGCCACGCTTGAAGCCGACGCCCTCGTCGCCGCCGATATTGCGGAAACGCGGCACGTAGACGCCGCCCGGACGACGACCGAATTCGATGAACTCCTCCATGCCCGGGATATCGCCTTCGATCCCGACGCGGAAGATGTGGTCCATCACGTAGCGGCCGAGCGTGCCGCTCTCGTCGAAATAGCTGCGGTCGCTGCCCGGTGCTCGCGAGTTCAGCAGGATCTGCGTCGACGCGATCGCCGAGGCGCAGAGGAAGACGAGATCGGCGTTGACCGTTTCCGCTTTGCCTGTCTTGGCGTCGATGCAGCGGACGCCGGTGACTTTTTTGCGCGTCGCGTCGTACACCAGGTTGGTGACGACCGAGTCCGACTTGAGCGTCAGGCGGCCGGTTGCGCGCGCGGCTGGCAAGGTGACGGCCTGGGTCGAGAAATACGCGCCGAACGAACAGCCATTGCCGCACTGGTTGCGGAACTGGCACTTGGTGCGGTTCTGGTCGGGCTTGTCCTCGGTCATGTTCGACAGCCGCGTGTTGATGAGCTTCCGGCCCGGGAACTTGGTTTCGAGCCCCTGCTTGAGCCACTTCTCGGCGACGTTCATCGGCATCGGCGGCTGGAATTCGCTGTCTGGCAAATAGGCGAGGTTCTCGCGCGAGCCGGACACGCCGATGTATTTCTCGACATAGCTGTACCACGGCGCGACGTCGTCGTAGCGGATCGGCCAGTCGCCATCGAGGCCGTCGCGTTTGTTCGCCTCGAAATCCTCCGGGCTCCAGCGGAAACACCAGCGGCCCCAGATCAGCGACTTGCCACCGACCGCGCCGGGCCGGATCCAGTAGAATTTGCTGCCCTCGTCATAAGCGTACGGATTCAGCCGGTCGTCATTGTGGAACTCGCGGTTGCTAGGCTGGACATAGCCGTGCTTGGCGATGAAATAGTCGCTGTCCACCAATGGCTTAGGCATGATGTTGCGCGCGGGCACCTCGTATGCGGGCTTGCCATCATAGGTGTAGCCTTCGCCGTGCTCGACCATCTTGCCGCGGTCGAGCATCAGGACGCGGAGGCCCTTTTCGGTCAATTCCTTCGCAGCGAAACCGCCGCTGACGCCCGAACCGATTACGATCGCGTCGAACCTGTTGGTCTCGGCCATGATCTTCCTCTCCTAATATCCTGTGAGAAACGCGCCCGTTCAGAAGCAGCCAATCAGAACCGCAGCGCGCGCAACGTCCGGAAACTCGTGGTGATGTCGGGCAGGTACGGCGCGGGGGCCTGGTCGTTCTCGACGTAGAAATGCCGAACGCCAGCGCTGCCCTTCAGCTTGAACAGCGCAGCGAAATCGACCGTGCCTGCGCCGACCGCCGCCATGCTGCGATCGGGGCGCATGTCCTTGACATGGTAGGCGTAGATCCGCTGCGACAGGCGCTCGATCAGCGTCGTCAGGTTCTCGCCGGCATGCAGCGCCCAGTATAGATCGAGCTCGAGCTTCACGAGCGCGGGGTCAGTCTCCTTCAGCAGCCGCTCGTACAGGCTGACGCCGCCCGGCTTGGTGGTGAACTCGAAGTCGTGGTTGTGATATGCGAAGCCGAGCCCGGCCTTTTTCAGGTCGGTCGCGAACCGGTTGAAGTTCGGCAGCGCCGCGGTCCAGCCCGCTTCGTTGCGATGCTCGTCTGTCATGTACGGCAGCACCACCGTGGTGGCGCCGAGCGTCTTGGCCATCGTCACCGACTGGTCGAACCGCTGGAGCAGCGCGTCGTACCCGATATGCACCGAAGGCGCGGTCAGGCCGAGCTTGTCCATGGTCTTGCGCAGCTGCGCGTGGTCCATGCCTTCATAGCCACCACCGCCGAACTCGACCTCGCGGTAGCCGATCTTCGCGACCTGGCCGAGCGTGCCGAACGGGTCCTTCGAGAAGATGTCGCGGATCGTGTAGAGTTGCAGGCCGATCGCCTTCAACTGCGCCGCGGAGGCGGTCGGCACGAACGCGAGCGCTGCGACCGCGCCGGAGCCGGCGAGCAGGTTTCTACGGCTGAGGATCATGCGGAATACACCTTGTTGACCTGAGAATAGGGGAATGCGCCGTTATACTCGCCCGGCACCGGCAGATATTCGCGCTCCTGCGTCATGCCGATTTCCGACGTGTAGTAACCGGTGACGACGAGCTGTCGGAACGCCTCGAAGAAGACTCCGCCGGACGGGATCTGGTCGTTCATCGCCAGCGTCAGCAGCGCGTCGTGCTGCGCCGCCGTCGCCTTTGCGCCGGGGACCTTGTAGTCCGCCAAGCTTCGCGCCTCGATCGCGTCGAGGCCGGCGAGGATCGGCACGCGGTCGGCCGGCGCGGCCCAGTCGGCGAGCAGCTTCTCGATATAGGCGGGCACGCCCGCGGCTATCGCGCCTGGCGTATCGGTGGTCGGCAGCACGCGTTCGCTAAGCGCGGTCATTAGGGCGCGCTGGGGGGCCGTGAAGACCGCGACGCTGGGCGGCCCTTCGCTGATGACAGGGATCCCCGCCGCCGCGCCGGGGGCCTGGCCGACCCCTGCGGCGCGCGCGATGGGCGCATACAAAGCCGTGCCGAACATGGCGACGACACCGGCGAGTGCTGTTCTGCGGTCGATCATTTACCGTCCTTCTTCAGGTCCTGCGCGATCGCCGCTCCGGTCAGCGGACGGACCCAGATGTTGCGGAACGACACCGGTGAGTCGTGATCCTGCAACTGGATCGGCGCGGCATCGGCGTGCGCGGTATACGTAGCAACCTTGCGCCAGATGGTGGTGCCGAGCATCGCTTGGTGATTCTGGACCAGCACGCCGTTGAGCAGCGCGGTGACATAGGCCGGACGGAGCAGGCTGCCGTCAGCGGCAAAGCGCGGCCGCTCGAACACGATGTCGTAGGTCTGCCATTCGCCTGGTCGGCGCGCGGCGTTCACCAGTGGCGGCTTCCAGCCATAGACCGCGCCGACCGTGCCATCGGCGTAGGTCGGGTTCTGCGAGCCATCGAGGATCTGCAGTTCATAGCGTTGCATGAACCAGATGCCGCTGTTGCCGCGATCCTGCGACGTCTTGGTCGGTGGGTTGGGCGAGCGGAATTCGAGATGCATCTGCACGTCGCCGAAGCTCTGTTTCGAGACGAGGTTGTTCTCGCCGCCGCTCTTCGCGCGTGACGGGATCGTCAGCGCACCGTTGGCGATCGGCCAAGCGATGCGATCGGGCTTCCAGGCGTCGAGCGAACGCCCGTCGAACAGCACCACGGCGTCGGCGGGCGCACCGCCGGGGGTAGCGGCCGGCGCGACTATGGCCGGCGCGGGGCGGTCGGCATCATGGACGTGCCACTGGCCGCCGGGCAACATCGGCGTATCCTTGAAGCCGGGCTTGTCCTGCGCCGCAACTGGTCCCGCCAGCGCTACGATGACGCTCGCCATCACCACCGTCTTCATCCCCATCCCCTTCATGCTGCGTCGATCTCGCGATAGGCGGCGATCAGGCGATCCTCGCCTGCGCGGCCCGCGATCGAATTGCCGTGTTCCATGCCGATCACGCCGGTGTAGCGTTGCGCCTTCAGCCACTTCACGATCGAGGCGAAGTTGATCTCGCCGGTCGACGGCTCGTTGCGACCCGGATTGTCGCCGAACTGGATGTAGCCGATCTCGCTCCAGCAGGTGGCTAGCGTCGGGATCAGGTTCCCCGACTGGATCTGCTCGTGATACAGGTCGGCGAGGATCTTCACCGCCGGGCTGTTCGCACCGCGCGCGACCGCATAGCCTTGCGAAATCGTTTGCATATAGACGCCAGGATGGTTGGTCCGCGTGTTGAGCGGCTCCATGACCATCGCCGTGCCCGACGGCGCGACGATATCGCCCGCGCGGCGCATCACGTCGATCACGCGGGCGGTCTGGATATCGACCGGCACCTTCGGATCCATGAAGCCGGTGACGACGGTCATCCGCTTTGCGTTCAGCCGCTTGGCGACGTCGAGCGAGGCGCGGATATCGGCGAGGAACGCCTCGCGCTCGGCGCCGTCGTTAGCGCCGAGGAGCGGCCGCGACTTCGCCCATTTGGGCATGCTGGCGACGAACACGCCCATCGTCATGCCGCGCTGCGCGAGCGCCTTGGCCATCTGCTCCTGCTCGGCCACCGTTCGCGTTGCCGCCTCGTTGTCCTCCCAGGCGGTGAAGCCCTGATCGGCGGCGTAGGCGATCTGCTCGATCCGTCCGCCGCGACTGGCGAAGCTGCCTTCGTGCGGCGCGTAACCGAGCGAGAACCGTGCGGCGTTGCTGCCGCGACGCTGGGCGGCGATCCCGGCGGGGACCAGCGATGCCGCTGCACCGGCGGCGAGCAGGGTACGGCGCGAGAGCGTCATGCGCGCGGCGCGATCACTTCGCACCCTCCGCCTTGAGGTACGCGATGATCGCGGCACGTTTGGCGGCATCGGGCGTCGCGATCGGCATCCGCGTGCCCGGCACCTTCTTCTGGGGGGCGGCGAGATATTCGTTGAGCGTCTGCTCGTCCCAGCGCAGCTTCGACGCCTTCATCGCAGCCGAATAATTGAAGCCGGGCGTCGCCGCGGCGGCACGGCCGACCACGCCGTACAGGTTCGGGCCGATGCCGTTGCGGCCACCCTTCACGACGGTATGACACGCGCGGCAGGCGGCGAACGCCGGGGGCGAGGCTGCAGTCGATTGCGCGGTGGTCGGCACGGATATCGTGACCGCCGCAACCGCCGCGATGCTTCCCGCGACCAAGGCCATGAGCAACTTCATTCATTCTCTCCCGGATTTACTGAAGTCCATTTCTGGTCCGATGCGGCGTTGGCGATCACCGCTTCGATGAAGCGCATCGTGCGCAGGCCATCGGTCACGCCTGGAAACCAACGGTCGTTGCCATCACCGCGGATCGCTGAGGCGAATGCGCGGTAGAGGTTGGCGAACGCCTCGATGTACCCCTCGGGATGCCCCGCCGGAGTCCGCACCAGCGTGGCGGTCGCGTCGAGCATGCCGGGGCCGCCGGTCCGCACGATCTCGGTCGGGCGATCGAGCCAGTGGAGCGTCAGCGTGTTCGGCTCCATCTGTGACCAGTCGAGCCCGCCGCGTTCGCCGTGGATACGTAACCGCAGCCCGTTCTCCTCGCCCGCCGCGACCTGGCTCGCCTTGAGCACGCCGCGCGCGCCGCCCTCGAACCGGAGCAGCGCGCTGACGTCGTCGTCGAGCCGGCGGCCCTCGACATGCGTGGTGAGGTCCGCCGAGACCGACTGCACCGACAGACCGGAGACATGCTCGGCAAGCTGGAACGCGTGCGTGCCGATATCGCCGAGACACCCGCCGAGCCCGGCGCGCGCGGGATCGGTCCGCCATTCCGCTTGCTTGTTACCGTCGGTGTCGATTGGTTGGCTGAGCCAGCCTTGTAGATACTCGACCTGGACTAGGCGGATCGCGCCGAGATCGCCGCGTTTGATCCGAGCGCGTGCCTCTTCGATCATTGGGTAGCCGCTATAGGTGAACGCCAGCGCAAAGTGGCGGCCGCTGGCCTTGGCGGCGGCGGCGATCGCTTCGGCCTCGACGACGCTCATCGCCATCGGCTTTTCGCAGAAGACGTGGAAGCCGGCGTTCAGCGCCGCGATCGCCATCGGCGCGTGGAGATGGTTCGGCGTGACGACCGCGAGCGCTTCGATGCGCTGGTCCGCGGGCAGCGTCATTTCGTGCGCGATCAACGCGTCGATCGATGGATAGACCCGCTGCGGATCCAGACCGAGCAGCGCGCCGGTGCGCGTGTTGCGCCCACCATCGGTGCTGAACGCCCCCGCGACGAGGTCCCAATCGCCGTCGAGCCCGGCTGCCATCCGGTGGACGGCGCCGATAAAGGCCCCTTCCCCGCCGCCGACCATGCCGAGACGAAGCCGGCTCATGCCTGCCCCTCGGACAGTCCGAGCAGCTTGCGGATCGCAGAGCGATCGATCCCGCTGGCGGCGAAGTCGTCGAACGAGCGCTCGGTCTTGCGAATGATGTGATCGCGGATGAACGGTGCGCCTTCGCGGGCGCCGTCATCGGAGCGTTTCAGCGCGCACTCCCATTCGAGCACGGCCCAACCGTCATAGCCATACTGCGCCATCTTGCTGAAGATGGACGAGAAATCGACCTGCCCGTCGCCGAGCGAACGGAACCGGCCGGCGCGGTCTACCCAGTTCTCGTAGCCGCCATAGACGCCGGTGCGCCCGTTCGGATTGAACTCGGCATCCTTGACGTGGAAGCACGAAATCCGGTCGTGGTACCGATCGATGAAGTCGAGATAGTCGAGCTGCTGCAACACGAAGTGCGACGGATCGAACAGCAGGCGCGCACGGGGGTGGTTGTCGACGGCCGCTAGGAACCGCTCCCAGGTCGCGCCGTCATGGACGTCCTCGCCGGGATGCACCTCAATTGCGCAGTCGACGCCTGCTTCCTCGAACACGTCGAGGATCGGGGTCCAGCGGCGGGCGAGTTCTGTGAAGGCTTCCTCGATCAGCCCGGCGGGGCGTTGCGGCCAGGGGTAGACGTACGGCCATGCCAGCGCGCCGGAGAAGGTGGCATGCGCGGACAGGCCTAGGTTGGCACTCGCCCGCGCCGCCATTTTCACCTGTTCGACCGCCCAAATCTGGCGCTCGGCAGGCTTGCCATGGACTTCGGGGGGCGCGAAGCCGTCGAACAGCGTGTCGTACGCCGGATGCACCGCGACCAGTTGTCCCTGCAGATGCGTCGACAATTCGGTGACTTCGACGCCGTGTTTCGCCAATCTCCCACGAAGATCGTCGCAATAGGTCTTGCTTTCCGCCGCTAGCTTCAGGTCGATCAACTGCGCGTTGCAGGGGATCTGGACGCCGACATAGCCTAGCCCGGCCGCCCATTCCGCCAGACCGTCGAGTGTATCGAACGGCGCCTTATCTCCGAGAAACTGCGCGAGGAATATCCCTGGGCCCTTCATGCCGGTCATGCTGCGATCTTCCTCGTGTCGTCACGGAACGTGAACTGGAACAGCAACGCGATCACCGCCGCGGCGATCGCGGGATACCACCACATATGCTGCCAGTCGGCGATGGTCGGCGATGCGGGCAGCTGCGCGTACAGCAGCGCGCCGATCTGCGATCCGAGCAGCATTCCGACGCCGTAGGTGAACAGCGTCAGCATGCCCTGTGCCTGCGCGTTCACACCCTTCGGCGTGGCTATCGTGCCGGTGTAGATCGCGCCCGCTACGAAGAAGAAATCATAGCACACGCCGTGCAGCGCGACGCCGAGATACACCGCCCACAACGACGATCCGCCATCGCCGATCGCGAACAAAGCATAGCGCAGGGCCCATGCGGCCATGCCGACCAGCAGCAACGGCTTCACGCCGAACCGACGATACAGCCACGGCATCGAGAACATGAACACGAGTTCGGACATCTGCCCGATCGCGAGCGTGCCGCCGACGTTGCTGATGCCGGTCGCGCCGACATAGGGCGACGCATAGGCGTAATACATCGCCAGCGGGACGGAGATCAGCGTCGCGCAGGTCATGAAGATTAGGAACGAGCGCTGTTTCAGCAACCCGAACGCCTCGACGCAGAACACTTGGCGGAGCACGCTCTCGTCGCGGGGCGCATCCGCCGTCACGTTCGGCAGCGTGAAGCTGTAGAGCCCCAGCGCGATGGAGACGACCGCCGCAACGCGGAATATCTCGGGGCTCGCCGATAGCCCTGCCCAGCCGATGATCAGTCCCGCGGTGATCCAGCCGAGCGTGCCGAACGCGCGGACGAACGGGAACTTGTCGGTCCGCTCGCCAAAGCTCTTCAACGCGATCGTGTTCGCGAGGCCCACCGTCGGCATGTAGAGGATCATGTAGCAAAGCAGCAGCCAGACGAAGGTCTGTCCGTTCTCGGGTGTGACCAGCGCCGGGAGCAGGAACAGCAGCACGCCACCGACCAGGTGCAGGATGACCATCAGCATCCGCGGGCTGACATACCGCGCCGCCGCCATGCCGAGCAGGAAAGACCCGACGATCGACGCGATCGGTCCGACCGAGAAGGCGTTGCCGATGAGGTTGCCGATGCCGACGGTCTGCATGACGAGGCCGAGCGTGACGGTCCAGGCGCCCCAGACGAAGAACTGCATGAACATCATCGCGCTCAGGCGGCCGGTCAGCAGACCACCCGATTGGGCCATGCCTGTTGAATATTGTGCAGTGTCCGCAACGGCCATTCGCCACCTCTCCGATCGCAGTTTTACTGCTTGTCGGACATGAAGCTACGGAGCCTCCAATCGAATGTAAAGGATTACATCGGATATATATCGACAGTGCCGACGACCGGATACATGACGGCCTTATGCCGACGATCATCGAAGTGGCCGCTCTCGCAGGCGTCTCGACCGCCACGGTTTCGCGCGTTCTCAGCCGCCCCGAACAGGTGGCCGAGGAAACGCGGCGACGCGTCCTGGAGGTGGTTCGCGAGTCCGGCTACACGCCCAACGTCGCCGCACGCAGCTTGCGGACGTTGCGCGCCGCCAAGATCCTGCTGACCGTCCCCGACATCTCCAACGCGTTCTTCGCGAGCGTCATCCGTGGCGCCGAAGAAGCTGCACGTGACGCCGGCTATTCGGTCGTAGTCGGCGACACGCGGCACGACCCGGAGGTCGAGGATCAATATGCCGACATGCTCTCGCGCCGCGAGGTCGACGGGTTGATCTTTCTCGGCCACCGCCTGCCCGCCAGCCTCGCGCCGCTGCTGGCGCGCAAAGGCACCGCCGCACCGATCGTCAACGGTTGCGAATACAGCTCCGACCTCGGCGTCCCTAGCGTCCACATCGACAACGCCGCGGCGAGCGCCGACGCGATCGAGCATTTGATCGGCCTCGGCCACCGTAGGATCGGCGTGATCACCGGCCCGGAGATCAGCCCGATCAGCCGCGACCGCCTCGCCGGCGCGATCGACGCCGCGACCCGCGCCGGCCTGCGCGATGGCCTCCACATCCGGGTCGGCGATTATTCCGCCGGCTCGGCTGTCGACCAGACCCGCGACCTGCTCGCGCACGACGTCACCGCGATCTTCTGCTTTAGCGACGAGATGGCAATGGGCGCGCTCAGCACGATCGGCGACGCGGGGCTCAAATGCCCGAAGGACGTCTCGGTCATCGGCTTCGACGATCTCCCCCTCGCGCGCTATTT
The DNA here is from genome assembly GCF_059691795.1 of Sphingomonas sp. 320_CC. Classification (NCBI taxonomy): domain Bacteria; kingdom Pseudomonadati; phylum Pseudomonadota; class Alphaproteobacteria; order Sphingomonadales; family Sphingomonadaceae; genus Sphingomonas; species Sphingomonas sp. 320_CC. The sequence goes on from NZ_JCAWAE010000002.1 coordinate 427,629, forward strand.
TCAGCCCCCGCTGACGACGATCGCCCAGCCCAAAGGCATGATCGGCCGCCGCACGGTCGAATTGCTCGTAGACATCCTCCGCGGCGGCGCAAGCCCGTCACAGCAGGTTACACTCCAACACGAACTCGTGATACGCAGCAGCACCGCGCCCCCTGCTTTGGGTCTTTGACCAGCATCGAACTCAGCGATTGTCGGTTTCAGCAGGAAGGCGTGGCCCGACATTTGTCTCTTGTGGAGAATCGAGTTGGCGCAGAACATCGTGCGCAATCAGCGACGAGATTGTCCACCACCGTGAGGGAAGTGATCAGTTGACCAATAGAATCCTATATTCGGACCGATAATAGGCGGGATGACTCGATACCGCGAGGTTGAACCTCGCCGCTACCGTCCGGCTGCCATTGTTCGATATCGGCAAACACCAGTTCGAACCAGTTTCAATGATATCGACGATTCTCGAAATGGTGCCGCTTACAGGACTCGAACCTGTGACCCCCGCATTACGAAGGCCAGTGACGCACCTGGAATAGTCGAACGTTTACATAGGCTTAGGTGGCAACAACCTCTACCCCGGCGGCGGCACCCAGCCGCTTCCCAGTTTGGGGTGAGATCACCGATCGGCCGCTTCCTAGTGAAAGCGCTTTGGATTGGGAAAAGCCGGAAAGCCGACCTACGCTATACCTGCGAGAGAGTGACTGACAGGTCGCTTCGATCGGATCGTTTTCGCCTTTGGAATGTTGGAAATGGGCAGGAAAGCGGGCTGGCGGCTTTGCCGCACGGCAACGCGTTCTTGGCCATTCGTTACGGTTCGACTCGTTGGCAACTTTACGCACCGAGGCGGCCATCTAAACGTCTGTCACTGGCCCCGTGAATAAATCGTAACGGGGCTTTTGCCCCTCAAGCGTCGGCCAAATTTCGGTTCACAGTCAGTCTCAGCAGAACTGTCCGATTTGGCTCTCAGATAGGTTACCATCCAACATGTTCAGGATGACAAATCAGAGAGCGTTCGTCTTATGCGTACGAGTTGCCTGCACGTCGCTTTGCGTTGTAGTGCAAATTAAGCCACCCGGTCCGCGACCGGCGGAGAGGGAAGGCGTTGCAGCGTGCTCAATAATTTATTCAGGCTGGACGGCACGCCGCAAATTCTCCCAATTGGGACGATGCCCTCGATGTCGCCCGGCGACGAAGTCAAAAATACGGTGTTTGTCCAAGGGGAATGGATTGGGTCTAAGAGAAAGATAAAAGATGTGACGTTTAAGAACGTTGCATTTTCCAAGGTATTAATCTCGCAGGTTACCTTTACGGATTGCGATTTCGAAGACTGCCTGTTCTCTGGCGCTCATCTCAGCGACGTAGAGTTTCATGGATGCAATATATTAAACTGTACCCTTTGGAAAATTCGACTGACTCGGGTGTATTTGCATCCGGATAGAGTGAGATTTGGTCGCAAATATCGAGTTGAAGCGGCAAACGTAGGAATCTCGATCTACCAAGCAATGCTATCCAATTTCACCGAAGAGCGTCAGGATATGTTTTTCATGCTCGCGGACATAAAATTCAGGAGGTGGAAAAGGTATCAGATTTGGCATGATCTTCGAGCGGAGAAAAAGACAAGACGTGAAGCCTGGTGGGAGTGGCTCTGCAGCATCACCCACGAGGGAATCGCCGGCTTTGGGTATCGACCACTGCGCTTCTTCATGCTCACAGTGGTTCTATTCCTCATTATCTCATGTATAAATTACATATTGATTGGTGATGCAATTCACGTTGCTGACGCAATGATACCTAAGGCGGGTCAGGTTCATGCCTCGTTTGTTGACACGATTTTCTACTCTTTTTCAGTTCTAACGGTTCTGGGGTTCTCTTCCGTCACCCCATCGTCCGACGGCGCCAAAATTCTGACGGTACTCGAAGCATTGGCATCGATAGGTTGGCTTGGTATTTTCACAGCCGTTTTGGTAAAAAGGTTCTTGCGTTGACGTTCTCGGACACATCTATGCGATTCGCATCTGCAGAGGCTCTCTTTGGTTCGGCAGCGCGAGGCGTTACAGACGCATTGAGCGACCGAGACGTGCTAATTGTCGACGACGATGTCGAAATACTTAACGTGCGATCGGCGGAACTAACAGCCCAAGGCGCATCAGTAGCCTCTTACACCTTCGCCAAAATCGCGGCGCTAGCAACTCGTGGCGCGCTCTTCATTCAACATCTCAAGCTTGAGGCACAGATCACCAGAGACGTGGATGATCGCCTCAATCAAATCCTGAGGAACTTCTCCCCACGCGCTAATTATTCGGTTGAGATAACGGCCAATGCGGAGCTTTCCGCCCTCGCGGGAACCGTGCCGACCGGTGCTAGAGGGGCGCTCTTTGCAGCCGACATTCTCTATGTCAGCGTGCGCAATTACGGGGTGCTCAGTCTCGCTGAGCGCGGTATCCATGCCTACGCATTCGACGCAGTCACATCCGGCCTTGAAGCACAGGGTATTATTGCACCTGGCAGCGCACGTGCTCTGGGCTCGCTCAGATTCCTAAAGTGCCTTTACCGAAGCGGCGAAGTAGGCCGTGGCGACGCCGCACGCGCAGCGGTTGAGACTGCCCTCGCGGTACTTCCGCCCGTGCTCTTCCCAACGCGGATCACGACTGCTGCCCCCCGCGATCTCATTGCCGCGCCTAATACGCTCAGCATCAGCCCCTACCTCATCTTACGAGATATCGAGCGCCGACTTATTGCTCTCCAAGAATTGGGATACGATCCAACAGTGGATGCTGACCTTGCGGAGGTTGCGCGTTGGATTACCAATCCGAGGGCCTATGCCTCACTCTCGCATCAGCTTGCTCCTCGCATCCAGATGGCGATTAAAAAGCTCGCGAATAGTGAGATCATAATCCGATCAGCTATGGCTGGAAAGCGCGGATAACTGCCGTTATCTCCCGTCCATGACTGGCGCTCAATCGAATGTTATCTCCCGGCGATATTTCTCGGCGGTACGCTTCGAAAGCTCTTCTACCAGGACGGTGGTTTCGGGGCTCCAGTCATCCGCTTCGGTATCAAATTTAAGGATGAAATCATCGAAGAAAACAACATGATGTAAGGCGTCCTTCGTTTTGGCGTTGGCGACATGAAGCAACGAAAGCGCTTCGATTGCGTCGGGGTAACGGGGCAGCATCGAGTTAAGCAGAGGCTGGATGAGATCGACTACGGCTTGGCCGTAACCGATTGCCTCATCGACAGTCGGAAAATAGCCCTCATGGATCACGCGATTGCGAAATGAAACGTGGTTCGCCGACAGCATTGGCGGCACCACCTTATTCTCTAGCTGATAGAGGGCAAGGTACATCCCGATTTGACGTTCCGACTGTTTGGCTACGAGCTTCCACGTCTGGTCGTAAACTATTCCGTTTAGCCCCGCCGCAAGACTGACGACCTTCACATAATACTCGAACACGCGCTCTAGCGAAGCAGCAAACGAGCTTACGGCGTCCCGATAATAGCCATCTAGGAGCGCTTGCATCGCGGTCTCCGCAAGTATTTCGAAGCGCATCTGTGATAGTACTATCTCATGAACATGCCCTTCTCCGCATTCAAACGTGTAGGATCCGCGCTCGTTAAAGGGCTGAGTTACGCGGCGTCCGAACGTACCTATTGGGCATCTCCAACACTGAAACTCTAACCTCATGACTCGACGTTTATGCGCTCGTACAAAAATGCCAAGGCACTTTCGCCTTTCAGCGGAATGGCAAGGATAGAGAAACGGGAAAAAGTGCGTTGCACCAATGGCCCCCTTTCGGGAGCGCCGATATCGGATCGAGCGTCAGGATGTGGGCGATTGCGTTGAAAAGTTGGCACGTTAAATTTTCGTGCTCTGGGATGAAGGCATAATACGTCCGCGCGGCAGTGTCTAAATCAATGGTCTTCAACCAAAGTATTCAATCCAGGGAATTTTGCGGCTTTCAAGGCCACCGACTTTTTCAACACAATCGTGCGCGAGCGGAGGTAGGATCATGCAGGTAAATCGATCTTTTAGGCCGGTTGGGACCTGCTTTGGGGGTGAGCATGAATACCGCTGCGCTTACCAAGCCGCTGACGCCCGAGACATACTTTTTCCTGCGGGGCTGATCGCTTCCTTAGCTGATTCAAGTGCTCCAGGTCAGAAAGCCTTCGGGCTTACCGTCATCTGGTTGCCGGTTTTTTGCCGGTGGGCTGTCCGGCCTCGATGCCGGCGGACCAACACTAGGCGCCTCGAAGGTTGATACTCTGACCAAGGACCGCGTAGATGGTCTTGGTGTCCTAGAGCTTGCGGAGTGGGTTGATGGGTGGTTCAATCACTCCATGACAAACAAACCTGAACGTCGCGAAGAGGAGGGTAGCGGTCCCGCCAGCCCTTCCGTCGGCGCCAAAGCGAGCCCTTTGTTCCTTAAGAGCTTGTATCCGGATGCCCAAGGTCTGCTAGATATCAAGTATGCCTCCCTGGAGGAGATAAAAGAGACGTGCTTAGTCGTGCTCGACGCGACCGCCATGCTGCTCCCTTACGTTATGGGACAAGTCACGCTCGGAAAGGTAATTGAGGTCTATCGCCCATTAGCACAGCAACGCCGGTTAATCGTTCCTGCGCAGGCTGCGCGCGAGTTTGCGAAGAACAGATCGACAAAGATTGGCGACATCATCCAACATCTTCAAAACTGGTCTAGCGCTGTTGTTGCACCAAAGCACCAGCACATAGGTATTTTAGCCGGAGACGCCGATTACGCGGAATTGCAGAGGTTATGCGACGAAGTCGGAAAGCTCGCAAAATCGATCCAGAGCAAGGTAAAGGTAATCGCCGAGCGAATTAGCAGCGAGATTGGGCGGGACCCGGTTTCGGAGGCTTATCGCGACGTTTTAAAAGGCTGTGTGCGTGACGAAAATGAACCCGAAGACGAGGCAACTTTTCGACGCGACATGGAAGAACGATATAAATCCCGGCGCCCTCCCGGTTACAAGGACATGAATAAATCGGACGGCGGCGCAGGGGACCTGATTATTTGGCAGACCGTGCTCCGTGCCGGTAATTCTACGGGCCGTGGATGCATTTTTGTGACTGGCGACACCAAGACAGATTGGTACACACAATCTAATGGCGCCTTCCAGCCGCGGCTTGAACTGATCGAGGAATACCGCCTTCATTCGAACGGTGGCTCGATCCAAATAATTCCACTCTCGCGCTTGATGGAGCTATACGGGGCCGGAACTGAGGCGGTTGCCGACACGAAGCAGGCCGAGTTAGACATTAGAAGCCCTACTGTTGATATCCCACCCACACGGCTTGCGCTCGTAGAATCGGAGTGGTTCTCGCTAAGCTCGGAATTGGTAGATATCGAGAAACGAATTGACGGTACTAATCAGCAGATGGCCTCGTTTGAACCAGAAGATTTTAACACGAGCTTATCTCTCCCGTGGAACCGGGCTGCCCACACCTTAAGAGTATCGATGCACAACTTGCTCACTAGGCAAGCCGATATAAAGAGACGCTTGCAGGAATTGGAAAGCTTCTCGGGCTCTGTCAATGTGACACCATTTTGATTATCCATTGGACGGGGTAGCCACCCCCTCTCGACGACAAACAACTGCTAGAGCGCATTGTAGACGTGCCATTCTTCTTCTTTAGACACCTGCATCAGCAAGCGCTTGATATCGCCTTCCCGGCAGTGAAATTAGATCACTGATCTCAGAATATTCACCGATGATACACATATCATTTCGCGAAAAATGCCTTCTGAACTTCGATATTTTCTTGCAAGCCCGTAAGTATATGTGGCAACGATATGCACTTAAATCTCACCGATAGGATTCCGAGAGCAAAAGTGTATGCTAGAAGCATAATGAAATAATAACTTTCATATCGCCCCAAAGTTGATTTGCTCGTCCTAAAAGGACTGATTACAGAACCGTGTGCACGTTCATTTCGTATAGTGAACAGAAGCAGCGACGCTAATACTTCAGAACGACGAGCGTAGTTCGGCACGTTTGATTGCTTTGTTAAGTCTAGAGCCGGATCAGATGCCGTCTTATGTCGTGTTCCTGGCTTACCTGACATATAAAGCTTGAGCAGCTTGGCTGCATTTGCGCGATTTTCATCCGCCGCACTGGCAATAAAGTTTCCGTCGGCGTCTAAGGCATACTTGGCCGAAAACGCATTATAGAATTTACTACCTAACGTATGTACAGATCGTTTGGATAAACGCTTATGCTCTTCCGAACCTGTATCACTTGAATTTATCAGACGTTTTGCCAGGAACTCGTATGTACGCAACGGCATATGAGCGCAGAGAGCATCTATAACCTGCTCCCAAGCCTCCTTGTTTTCTAAAAGGAGAGCGGACGAGGCCCCTTGGACGACACCTCTGATACCGTTGGTAGGAATTAGAGAAGATCCGGCCACATCAATGATACGGAAAAAATGATCAAAGGCGTAATCTGGGCGATTTGGAATTTGGTCCAGGGCGTCCAATAGGTGTCCGACGCAACGCTGATACTCCGCGTCATCATTATGCCCGATCGAGATGGCCCTGAATGGCGCAACCCCACCTTTCTCAGACAACCGAGCAGCGAACATCTGCTCACCCTTGAAGTTACCTCTCTTTGGCCAGAAATTATGTGCATCCACCCGCTCGTTCGAAAAGTTCAAGACCAGTTCTCCGTGGCAATAACTTCATCGCGTACGTCAACCGATGACAGACGATGGGTAGCCCGGTTTAGACCGCTTCGTCGAGCCAACTTTCGACGACAGCGCTGAACAATCAACGATATCGGTCCGACCGCAACAGCTAGGCTTCGTAAGGCATGCAAAGTATCTACCGGTGCCGAAAGTTGGCCCCCGGCATGTTGTACTAAGCCATTGATCCTGCGTCTCGCTTGTCAGGCTCGGGGTTTCCAATCGGCGTCCCTCGGAACTCCATCATTCTCCGATCTTTCCAGGATATCGCACGTGGTTGGGCCGGTCAGTGGGGGCCTGCCTTCGAAATCCGTTTGGCAGGACCGAAGCATTGCATCGCCGGACCGGACTGACTGCGCGTTAGCCCTCCAAACGACGCCGGGTTTCCTCTTGTGCTTGTTTGATCGTTTCGCAAGCGCCGGAAAGAAGTAGATCGAGGGCGCAGTAAACACGGTTGGCGTATGTCATCCCCGACCTCAAAGGAACGGCCGGTCTCATCGGTGGACCTAGCCGATAGAGCATGTGATCATTCCAATCTGCCCAGCGGTCGTTTCTGTCCCCGAGCGCGGCAACGATTTCGGCTTCTTCTACATGCCGGACGCTTTGAAGATGCCCGTGATAACGAAACCCCAGATAGTTCGGCGGCGTCGTGGGCCAGCCACCCTTATCAATCGGATGGAAGTAGGCGTTGTCTTTTTCCACAACGTCGATCCACGTATATCCGGGATGTATCTCGGCGGACGAAATCGCGACGACGTAAACAAGATTACTGCTCACAACCTGCGTTGCCACATATCCCTCCAAATGAAAATCCAAGTCCCGAAGCCACCGCCGTTCAGTCGACCCGTTGGCTATCGCCACCGTCTCAGCGATAAGCTGCCGGACGTCATTCCAGGACAGGTGTAAGACCGGAACGCCGCTTACCATGGAGGGCAAAACCCTTGATGCCATATGGGCGGTAGCGGCGGACACTGACGCAATGAGATTATTTCCTACAGCTGCGAACCGAGGGCGATACCGCTCCAACTGAGCCATACCGGCAACCGCTCCGCCGACCTTTGCTTCGATGATTACATGGCACTCACCTGGCGCAATGATTTCAATATCGGTGTAGCCACCATCGGTGCCGTGACGCTGCACCTCGATCCGGACATTGCCGATGGGCAACTGCATGCCGAGCCTAACTAGCAAGGCACCGAGCAAAGCATCACTCCTACTCAACGTCCATCCGAGTGCGAAGGTGGCCGCGTTCTCGTCAGCGCCGAGCAACGAAAAGACGGTAGTTGCCTCTGCGCCGCGGATTACAAGGGACGTCGTCATGAACTAAACGGGCCCCGTCAGGCAGCGAAGGTCCGTTGTCCGCATAGGGCGCACCTCACTTCTTTAGATGACAATAAGCCCAACCACTGGCTCCAGCGACTGCAACCGTGGCCGCTCCGGCGATCACAACGGGTGCGCTGACAAAACCAAGAGCCGTCGCTCCAGCGCCGCCAAGTGTACCTGCTAAATATCCGGTCCCGCCAGCCCCCACCGATGTAAGGATCGCTGCTCCGCTGCTATGCGCCACTGCGGCGACGCCAACGGTACTCGCAAGCGCACTTGCCCCCGCGACTGTGGTCCCGACCGTCGCAGCGCCGGCGGAAACCTTCTCACAGAGCGCCGTACCCATCGACGTGGATTGACGGACCTTGGACGGTTGCCCGAACGCAGGTGTGGTAAGCAAGCAAGACGTTAGAAGAACGCTAATTCCGATGCACTTACCGGTCATGACTCGATCTCCCCAAGCCGAAGCCATACCACCTACGCGTGAGAAACATGAAGTCAGTTTTCGGCCTAATCAAAGCGGCAACGCAAGCTGCCCCGTCTCGACATTCAAAGGCTGATACAATGCACTGTAGAAGTGCTCGGCAACCTCGCGTCGTGCATCCGCCCTCAGCCGCTCCTGCGGCACCGTAAGCCCCACGAGAGCCCAGCCAGGGGCCTGCTCGATCAGGTCCGCAATCCGCTCGGCGGTAAACACACTCGCCATCAACCGAACGCCATCACATGGGGCGACAGACCGCGTTTAGCGAACTCCGCCTCGATTGGCGCCAGCAAGCTTTCGGGGCCGTCCTCCATGCACTGAAAATAGACCGTCTGCATCTCGGCTGGCCGCAGCTCGGGCAAGATCTCCGCGATCAGATGGTGCGTCTGAGACAGCGGTTCAGCGCCATTGCGCATCGACTCGGGTGCGTGGCTCATGAGAACAAAGGTGAAACATGCTAACCCTGGAGTCAACATCCCACGCCGCGGTCGAACGTTCACCGTCCAGCGATTATGCCTGATGCGGACGAACTGCAGCCGCCTACCCACGTGGGGGGGGGGGGGCGTAAAGGCCACGTCGCCTCCACTTGTGCCGGTGGCGAGGTTTCGGTGTCTGGTGGACCTTGCAGATCACGAGAATCGAATGCTTGCCCCGCTCGTCCAACCAATCGGCGCATACGAGTCTTCCGGTACGTGCCTATGTTAGACACGCCTGCTGCCGACCCATCACCGCGCAACGATGATTCACCATCTAGCGAACCTGAAGCGGGTAGGCGGCACGAGCATTCAACCTGTGGCCGATCGGATGCTCGTGCCCGAGACGTTAGGAAAGCAAGCTGTACTGCTTCTCCGCGTCGCGACGCCAGTTAGGCACTTTCGACTTCCCAGCAGAGCTGTTGCTCAGAACCGCTCCGACGTGCCCGCGGCTAAAACCAAAGGTCATCGACGTTGCGATGATGGCGCCCGCAGAGGTGAAACCCGCCCCGATGCATGCCGTGATGACATTAACGAGCCGCTCGTTGTCGTTCGCGTCGGCGCAGGCTTCGAGCATTTCCTCAACTCCCACCCCGAAGTTCGCAAATTCTTTGTCGGACATCCGTCCTGAGATCATTGGCTTGGTCGCCATCGGCCTAACCGCACGGTCGGGGATGGCGATATTCCAAGGGGAAGTAGCCTTGTTCGTGTCATTCATTTTCATCGCTTTCAGATATGGTTATTTGGCGACCCGACGGGAAAACCAAAAAAATTTAGGTAGATGCCCCGACCCACACACCAGCAGCGCGCTAGCGAATGGATCGGGGTGGAGGTTTAGGCGGCGGGGCTCCAATCGATCTTCTGCTTCGCCGCGCCCGCCTCGACCGCAGCAAGGAGGGTATCGTTGGCTAGGTGCGAATACCGCTGGGTGGACTGGTACGAGGCATGACCAAGCACCTTCCCAACAGCGAACAGGTCGACGCCGCTATTGATCATGAACGACGCCGCTGAATGCCGCAGATCATGTATCCGCAGATCGTGCAGCCCCGCATCGTCCCTCGCCTTCTGCCAAGCGTGCTTGATCGTCGTAAAGGGCCTGAGGGTATCGGGGTTGGGCAGAAGATACTGACACCGGCCGACCCGAGGCAGCTGCTCGATTATGGCGATCGCCGCCTGGGAAAGCGGCACGTGACGGGACTTCCCGGTTTTGGATGTCGGGATAAGCCACGCGCGACGTTCGAGATCGACGTGCTGCCATTCAGCGTTGAGCAGCTCGGATACGCGCGCACCAGTCAGCAGGAGCAAGCCGACAATGGCAGGAAGCAACGTGTTGCGTGATGCCGCCACCGCTTTCTGCAGCCGCCGCGCCTCCTCTACGCTCAAGAAACGCTCTCGTGCATTATTGATGGCCGGACGACGAATTCCGACGACCGGGTTGCGAGTGACGCCGGCAGTGCCCCAGGTCAGTGCGAGCGAGAAGGATCGACCGAACGTCACCCGAATCTTCTCGACGGTTGCGGGTGCCAGCCCCTCCCCCGCTTTCAGCGCCAGCCATTGTGCGACGTCCTGCTGTCGAATCTCCGTCAGCCGAACCTTCCCCCAGCGCGGCAGGATGTGCCTGCGGATATACATTTCTGTTGTGTCGTAGCTCCGCTGGTAGGTCTTCGCGTGGGCAAGGTGCATAACCGCCAGCTCCGCGTAAGTCGGGACAGCTTTGACGTCCTCCTTCACCGCCGCAGGATCTCCCCCTAAAGTAATCGCCGATCGCAACCGTTTCGCCTCCTTGCGGGCTTGATCGAAAGTAATGTCTCCGAACACACCAATTTTGTGCTGGCGCTGGCGATCATGTTTGTCGTTGTAGCGCATGTAATAGGTCTTACCCCCAGAGGATCTTACCTCCAGGACGAAACCGGTTGTTATCGTATCGTAGAATGTTTCCTTAGATTTGCCTTCTGGGCAGAAGGCGATGAGGCAGAATGTATTATCGAGCTTTGCCTTAGGCATGATTTTGTTTCCTTATTTGTATGCGTAAACCGCGATCGCCCTAGAGAGGCAGAGAGCGACGGCAGCGACGCGGTAGGCAGCAGTGCCCGTTCGACCGAAACGTCGCTGAGTGGCCCTGCATGGATGCCTATTGGGTACATCCAATTGGCAGAGCCGCGAGCGAGGCTGCCTTCCGAGTGCGGGCAACAGTGGGGGCAGGGGGAGGCAACCAGCTGGAGTAGCCGCCTCCGTCCCCAACAGTACCGTCGCAACGCTAAAACGCATCTCCAACGGGAGGCTGCTTCGGTCCCATGCGCGGCGTCAGCAACGTTTCGGCCCGCTTTAACGGGACACGCCACTTGTCTCCGCCCTGGACCCGCCTTGGTTCGCCGCAAAACTCTCGCAGCACCGCGCCGCAATCCTTAGTCTGAGGATTGGTAGGTACAGCGATCCCAAGCCGCCTCAGAAGTTCGCTAGCGGACATATATCCATTCCCAGCATCTCCGGCCAAGGATAGATCCAGAGCATCCAAAACGATGTCGCGTATAGAACTAACCGATCGGTAGTTGAGATTACTGGCAGTCAGCAAAGCTTCCTCGCTCTCCGACAACCACCATTCACTCCCGTCCCGATACCGCACAGCAAGTTGTGCGTACACTTGCTGCATATCTATTGTATGGTTGTAATCCAGGCTGGCGACCGGGATGGTCCAGAACCGGCTGTTGCCGGTTTCGTCAACCAAGAAGTTTTTATGGTTGACCGTTGCAAAGCAAACTGTACGCCGCCCATACTCTGACTCCGTTCTCGCGTAAGGCCTCCTTATCTTGTCAGCGTTTCCGGTAATAAAGCTTTTCAAACGAGCAACATCTCGACGAAACGAACTGTCGAGTTCGCCGATTTCAACGATCCAGTGGGTAATAGCTGCCAAGACCGAGTCTTTGTTGCCAGCATCGAGATGATGCCCTAACTTCACAAATTGATCTCGCAAGCCGGGATCTGATACGAGCTTCATCCCCCAAGTGGTTTTACCGATACCTTGGCCACCTTGTAGCGTCAGGACGCCACGCGCATAAAACCCATGCTTGCTGAGCGCGGCGGCTACGAGGCTGAGCATCCACTTCTCGATCAGAATATTTTTTAGGTCCACCGAGAAGCCGTCTTGGGCAACAACCGTGCCGCAAAAACCCGCAAGACGGTCGCACCCGTCCCATGGGACTGACATAATCCAGTCTTTAACCGGGTTATAAGCGTTCCGATCACCAATGGCTTCAACGTACGACGGTATCTGCCCAACGGATAAGCCATGCAACGAAGCAAGGCTTATGATCGCCGTTAGCGTCGCGTTATCTCGATTATCGGCCGTCCCTTCATGATTTGGCACGAGGATTTCTATCCTCTTTTTAATCTCGTTGTATCTGACGGTAATTTTGAACCCTTTAAGTATATGCTCCAAGTTTTCTATGGTTGTCGGCAAATATGTCGAAGCTCCAACGGGACAATCGGGAAACTCACTTGCATCCAAGCGTCGATCGATCTTCGACACTCTGCCCGTTACCTGCCGTCCGATTGCGAGTGCCTGTGACGCCTCGGTCATAACGATTTGATCCTGAGCCACTTGGATCGGCACGGTTTCAGCATCGCTGTTATCATTAACTATATCCGCAGCGCATACACGCTGGGACACATTTGGGGTTCTAGCTTGAACGCTATCCATAAAACTCTCACGGCTTTCGGCTGCGAAACTGGGTCGAGCCGAGTTCAAATTATGTAGGGTGAAAGCTATTAGCAGTGCGCGGGTCCACATCCGCCGGAGCGGACAATTGAAGAGGGCGCTTAAAAAGCTAATAGTGCCGTGGCGATTAACCGGTCCTCATCGGGACAGCGACTAGCCAACGCGGATATAATGCTCAGAGGACCGAAAGGTTCATGCCGCGCGAAATTCTGATGGTAAGCGCATGCCAACTGTCGATGTCGCTGTGATGTGTGTACGGTGAACGGACCTATCTGAAGCGGATGCTACCGCATCACCAACCGCCAAGATCTTAATCTGACCGCTTTCTCGGCGCGACCCGCGCTACCGATGGAGGGACGAAGAGGCAGTTGCCGGTTAGCGCAAGTGCGGCTGCCGTCGGTGAGCGGTAGCGAAGTTTCGTTTTTGGCTCCCCCTCCCCCCACCGAGCCCAGTTGCTGCTAAAACCCTGTTGATGTCGCCAATCTAGCGATGGCTTGGGTTGCCGCCCCCTCCCCCCACCGCCGGGAGTACGGCACCATTCGTTTGTTGACTGATCTGAACGCGAACGGGCGGAGGCGTGATCATTGACCGATCGCGCTTCAGCATCATCAGGATGAGCGTCAAGCTGGCAATCCAGATGCATCCAACCGGGTGCGTCTTTAGAAGGCCGGCAAGCATGCCGAAGGCGAGCAGGCCGAACGTCTCAGCCGGACGAAGCAATATCCCAGCGACCAGGCCGATCAAGCCGACGACGAGCAGGACTGATAGCGCCGCCTGAAGAACGTTAAGGACGATCCCAGCGAGTAGCAGCATGCCAATGATTTTCATGGCTTGTTCCTTAATTGGTGTGCGCGTTGCACAGAGCAAGGAGATCGGGATCGACCCCTTCGGCATCCTCAATCAGTAGGATGTACGCGAAGCCGGAATCACCTACCGTCACGATCATCTCGAACCAGCCGCCCTCGTCTTGCAGCCAGTCCCAGAAGGGGTGGAAGGCCGTCGATCCGAAATGGGCACCGTCGATGGGGCTGGTTGTCGGATAAAGCCCGATCTCCCGCATAATGACGGCGGCAGTATCGCCCGGTTGGACCACGACAATATGCGTCAGGGAACCCAACCCGGCGGCTGCGTAGTGGATAATCCGGGTAGTCAGTAGATCGCGTAGGTGGGAACTGATCGGCAGTGCCAAAGCGGCCTGCATCGTTGCTTCATCGTGGAGTGAGAGCATGGTGGCTTCCTTCAGACATAAAAAAAGCACCCCGAAGGATGCTGCGATGCCGCTGGATGCGGCGGGTGTTGGTTGGACCAGTCAGGATGCGTAAGATTTGCAGAGGGCCAGAAGCCGCGGATCGACGCCCAGCTGGTCAGGGACGAGCAGAATGTGCCCGAAGCCATCGTCGGACAGCACGAAGGCCAGTTCGAAGTAGCCGACGTGACGCTCGATCCATTCCCATGACGGGACGAAATCGGAATGGCCAAACGCAACGCCGTCCACGAGGTTGATGTCGACGGGGAACCCGAGGGCCGCCTTTACCTCTATCATTCCGTCTCCCGCCTCGACGGCGTAGAAGTGGGCAAGGTCGCCGAGTTCGATATCCGGTTCGGTATCGTCTGCCAGCTGCGTTGCGCGGATAGCGAGGAGGTTGCGCAGCCCCGGATCAAGCAAGGTGTTTTGAATGGCGGCCTCAGCGGCGGCGCGTGTAGTAATTGACAGCATATATTATCTCCTGATTTTGTTCATAAAAAAAGGCCCCCGCGAACTGATCGCAGATTCCGTTGGGCAGATTGATAATAGTTACTTTGTTGTCGGTGCCGCCGCCGGTCAGAACAGCTTTAGAGACTTTCTCAGCTTCACGGTTTCAAACAGTGTTGGATACTGTGCATGAACTTCCCTGTCGTACTTCTCATTGGCGACGGTCATACGCCAGAGACCGAAGCCCAGGATTATTATGCCGATCACGGGATTTAGGATCATAGCTATCACGCCCGCACAAACTGGCCCGATGAACATCCAATTCTCTTTTGGCGTCCAGCGCTTGCGAGACTCCGACTTGAACATCTTTTGCACTTCGGTTTGCTTCATTGCCTCAAAGTCGGCCAACGGCGTCGGCTCTTGAACTAACGCTAACCCATCTCCGTCCCTCTTTAGCGTCACGCCATCAGCCGCCGCTTGGGGAGACAGCTCGTTGAGAACGACACCCATGTCCGCTTCATGGGCAGCTTGTTTCTGCTCTTCGACGGCGACCTTTTCATATTGCTGCTGGCGCTCCAGTTCAGCCCTTCGCGCGGCAACGCGTGTACTCATGTCCATGTTATACCTCCGCTTATTCGTTTGAAATGATGGCTGCGATAGCGGCGGCGCCGAGACCCAGCCCGAGCACGCCAGATGCGGCCCTACGGCCAGTTCGCTTGGCACCGTCCTCCGCTGCGATAACGTCGTCGATGACGCGGGCAGCACGGGCCTCCCGTTGACCCTCGGGGACGCGTCGTTCGAACGTGACCATCAACGTCTCGCGATCGCTGGTCAGCATGTAGCGTTGCTGGACCTTCTCCATGAACACCATGCGCCACCCTTCGGCAGCCAGGGCATTGATGTAGGCCTGGAGCACCGCTGTCTCGATGCGGCCATCGCCCAGCAGCACAGAGCTTATCGCGCCATCGGCTACGTCGATGACCTTGTACTCGTACTCCATGCTCAGCGCTTCCAGTTGGCTTCGGCGAACGCACGGCAGGCGGTACGGGCCTTGATGATGTTGCGGCCGGTCGAGACACGGATGGTCTGTTCGTTGATCGGCTCGATCTCGCGACCGCGGGTTTTGGCTTCATCGTAGGCGCGGGCCGTCACAAGCGATCGGCACGCCACCATCAGAGCAGCAGCCTCAGGGACGAATTGGTAGCGTGAGTAACGAACTTCGACGCTGAACCCCTTGGCAGTGTCCTTGAGGGTGAAGTGGGCGTTCTTATCGGCAACCTCGGTCAGAGGATGAGATACGTCAGCGGGATGGGTGCAGCCTGCGAGGGCGGCGAAAGCGCTGACGGTCAGCACTGACATTTTGACGTTCATGTTGTTCTCCCGTTGTTGTTGAAAGGATCGTTCCCCGCCTCGATCGGCAGGGCAAGCGAAATTGACACGATTGGTCTACAGACCCAGACGCGGGTCTCCGGTCACACCCAAGTATGGATGTGGTGCAGCTTCTCGGCGCGAACGTGCGCCATCATCGGAGGCTGAAGGGTATGTCGCAGGAGCGGCTAGCGCTCGATGCAGGTATGGAACGTAGCTACGTGAGCGACCTTGAACGCGGCACGAGGAACCCGTCTGTGCGAGCACTGGGGCGACTGGCGGACGCGCTTGGGATCGAGCCGAAGCTGCTGCTAGAAACGCCCGTAGGTGGACCTTCCATATAAGATACCCCGATTTGCTCGCGAACGCCTCGTACACCGAAGCTTCGATTAACTCGCTCGCCTTAGAATCTACCCCTTGATGTATCTGCATCAAGAAGTTCATGAGGAACGGTGCTCTATCTCACCGAAACCGAAGTCCGACGTATCGAGAAGATCGCGACCATCGCGGAAGGGCTGCAACCGGGCGGCTACACTCTGCCGGACCTATGCGGCCCCGAATGGCTTCTACTCAAAGAGTCTAATTCATTCAGCCGAAAATTCAAAAGGGCTGTTCAGGCGGCATGGCGCGGAACATACAGTTGGCCGCTAAAAAGGGGCCCAGAGACACGCTTGTTTACCTAGTCTGCCCAGGTTTGGGGAAGTGAAATAGCTCTCAAATTTGAATTGCGTTCCCGAGGCGTTCTCCTCATAAAGCCGCCTAACTGGTTACCGGAAAAATGGAGCGCGAGCGAACATGGCAACAGGAATCTCCGCGAAGGAGCAACTTAGCAAAGACGCGTTGACGGCCCATATACCGCACCGGGATCCCCACCCTCTGCCAAGCGGCGAGTTCGAGCCCTTCCTGTCCTACGATAATCGCCTCGGTGAGGCCGCAGCACTCGAAATCGTGCCTGGGTCCTTTTCGCGACTGGAAGGCAGCGAGTGGGGAAGTGCTTCCTTGGAACCGAACGCGCTAGCATTATGCGACAATCTCATGGGCCTCAGCGCGCTCGCGCAGTCTGGCCAGAAAGCACGCTTGATCTACCTAGACCCTCCCTACAATACCGGCTTCGGGTTTCAGTCGCGTAATCTTCAGCACGCGTACAAGGATGATCGCTCGACGGCGGCGTACGTAGAGTTCATGCGCCGGAGACTCATTCTCATGCGTGAATGCCTCGCCGACGATGGCTCCATATATGTTCATATCGGTCATCAGATGCTCGGTCATCTCAAAGTTATTTTGGACGAAGTGTTCGGATCGAAAAACTTTCGCAACATAATTGCACGTCGAAAGTGTTCATCAAAGAACTTCACCTCTAACAGCTATTCCAATATCCACGATTACCTACTGTTCTATACTAAGAGCGGCGACTACGTCTGGAATCAGCCGGGCCAGAAACCGACTGAGGAATGGCTTAACAAGGAATACACGAAGGTGGACGCGGAAGGCCGCTTTAAACTAGTGCCTGTCCACGCTCCAGGAACCCGCAACGGTGAAACTGGACTGCAATGGCGCGGGAAAAACCCGCCGCCGGGAAAGCATTGGCAATATGCTCCATCGAAGCTGGATGCGCTTGATGCGAAAGGTCACATTCATTGGAGCAAGACCGGCAATCCCCGCCGCAAAGTCTATTTAACTGAAGACAAGTTGGTACCATACACGGACCAGTGGGATTGTTTTCGTGATGCCCATCATCAAAGTATTGCAATAACCGGATATCCAACTGAAAAGAACATCGACATGCTGCGCATGATCGTCGGCGCAAGCAGTAATCCAGGCGACCTTGTCTTGGATCCATTTTGCGGCTCTGGTACAACACTTGCTGCTGCGGACGATCTTGGCAGGAAGTTTCTTGGCTTTGATGAAAGTTTCGTAGCTGTGCAGGCTACACTCAATCGCCTACGCTTCGGCGCGAAGGCGATGGGGGATTACGTGACTCGCGAACCCGCTGAAGAGCGACAAGGAACCCTTGGTGCATTATTCGACACCCCTCAACGAGTGGAGAACGTAGCGCCTGAGCGCGATTTCAAATTTATCGTAGACAATGAATTACTTCGCGACTTTCGCAAGGAGATCGAGCACGTCGCGGAAGTCTGACTTCTCTTCGCTCGTCTCACGCTCTCCCTTCAGCCACTCCGGTGTGACGCGTACCTTTGCCAATTTGAGGGTCGTCACCCGGACATTGCCATCCCACTCACCGTCAATATCGCAAGCTTCTTTCCAGGTGTCGTTATGCCCTAGGCCCGGGCCATCTGCGAGAAAGACAATGCGAAACGCTTCGCCGCTCCGCTGGCAGAACTGCTTAGCTTTCTCGACCTTCGACCAATTGCCGCCCGTGCGATCGTCCGACTGGGCCCCGCCCCGCGTGGCGTCGTAGCGGGCGAAGCCAACGGCCAGAACATCATCCCCGCTGCGGATCACGAAGTCGCAAGGATAACCACCGACAAAGCTGGTAAACACGCTGCTAAGTTCGACATCCCGGCCTGCGCGGCGCGGACCTTCGATCGTAAGTTCGCCGGCGAACTCTGCTTCAAACCAATCGAAAAATTGCTCAGTGAGGGCGTAGCCCGACTGGCCACGAGTGTCGTATTCGCCGATCAGAGCGGCAAGCGTCTCAAAGTCGCCCGGTCGTAGTTTTTCGAACTGTTCACGAAGCTTGTCTATGGGTTTGAACGTCGCGCCATAGCTGTTTACAAGTTCGGCCGTAGACACCTTGGTTATCTTTTTGCTCATTTCGGTGTCCAGCACCGGTGCAACGCAGCGACGGAACATCTTCAACATAGACATACGAGTATCTTTGTTCACCTTCGGTGAGCGGATACGTTCCAGCAGATGCGCAGTGCTTTTCGAGGTGGCGATCAAATCACGGAATTTGCTGATGTCGCTCTCGTACTTAGCGTAGCTCTGTTCAAGAATTTCGGGAAACCGGATCGCTGAATCGATGGGGGTAATGATACTGCTAGGCACTTCAATGTTGCAGAGATACTTCGTCATTTCGCCCCCAGGAGATACGTTTTCCTGGATGTCCGGTTACGAAGGATGAGAGTCAAGTGATCGAAGCACAACGACAGGCCGCCTATCATCATCTGAGGGTGCAAATTCCGATCATGGCACCCCTGATTTCGGCTACGGGCGAGTTGCCTATTCCAGGCTCGCAAAGGCGCTCCGTGGCGGCCGCCCTCGTCAACATAGTCGCAGGTCAAATGCTCTCCAGATCAGCCGCAAAGACGATCCTAGGCCGAATGACGGCTGCCGCGGCGGGTGCTGGCGTCGAGCATCTCTACCAATTGGGCTATGATGAACTGAAGGCCAGCGGATTGAGCGGCAGGAAGGCTCGCACGATCGCAGCTATCAGGGATCTGGCCGAAAATGAGCATGAAAGGTTAGAAAGTTGGCGTCGGCTGTGCTGGGCCGATCTCCAAAAAGAAGTTTCAAACGTCTGGGGTCTTGGCGACTGGTCAGCGGCAGTGCTGGCCATCTTCGACTTTGCGCAGCCTGACGTATTTCCGCTTGGTGACGGAAGCTTAGCCAAAGCGATGCGATTGATCGAGCGACACCACATGAACGACGGCAACGCGTTTCCACATGAACGAGGAACGCCCTACGGAAGTTATTTGGCAATCACACTCTGGGCTGCTTTAGACAACGGACATCTAGTCGCTGCTAGGCACGAGGTGACATCAATCTAGCTTCGCGCGCCTCAGATAGTTCGCACAGCCTTGCTTTGATACTGATTTGCCTACTGTCGATCGCCGAGCGATTTCCAACGACGAAGATCGGGCAAACGAACTCAAGAATACTGTGCAAGCCAAAAACGACCTTACTTGTTCATCATTGGACTTTGCAACGACCGGCAGACTAATAGTGTCGGGGTTCGAAATAAATTGAGAAATAACTTTATCTGATAACTTGCTACTTATTGACTTCGATAGAGAATAAGGATGCCACGCACCGTACCCCTGCCGATACTGAAGAACGTTCCGGAACCGTGAAAGCCAATTGCCTCCATTCGAACCATGAAGACTAAGTATCTTTCTGATGTCCCGTAACCTGCTCAGGAACATCTCTCGTTCTACATCGACTACAATTACCGCTTTTGATTGCACCTCCAATCCCTGCAAAAACGTGATGTAACTAAACCATAGCGCCTCATGGGAGCCACCTGCTGACATAGACTCGAAGTTCATTTCGTTGTTCAGGCTGTTCCAGCTAATTTGGTACAATCCGCCAAGTATCTTCCCAATACTACCGTTCATGCCATATAGTTTGGCCGTTTCATAAACCTTAGCGGCGTCTATAGCATCTAGGTTAGCGCAACTATGTCCACATGTGCGCATATGAGCGTGAGCAGCGAAGAACGCGGCATAATATAGCTTGATTAGTAGCCATGCCACAGACCTCGGGGATCGTTGTATTTCAGAAATACTAGCAATGGACTCACAGCAGCTGGCCGCCGTACGATCAGCAGTAACGGCAAAAAGCTTAGTACCGAGCTGAGTATCGCTGAACTGAATTGTGAAACTTCCCGAAGAACGGACTTCTTTTACGTAAAACTTCGACTCTTCTAGCCATGACGTAATAGTCATCCGAGGGTCGGACTTAACACCCGTAATACCAGGTATCCAAAACCGCTGCGCGGAACTCAGAAATGCCGACATCTAAAGCGAGAACTTAGGCTTAAGTGCATCCTCTAATATGTTAGAAAACATCTTGGGGCTATTTCCGGCCTTGGATAGCCTCGCGTGATTCAAACGCTCCACCATAGGAGAAACGATCTCGAAGAAATTTTCTTCGGTGTAATCCTTGCCAAATCGCTCTTGCACGCGCTGCGTAATCGAGGGAAAAGTAATCATTAGCCCGCGAAATGTCGTAGGGTCGACAATGGATATTGGCTTGTCGTGTATTTGAAATGCCGTGATAGCCGAGCGAATAAAACTCGCCAGTATTTTATATACTTCTGTGGTCGGCAGCGACGATACGATATTCAGGAGCGGCCTAACGCCATTGTTGAATGTAACGCGGGAAATGGAGCCTTTTTTCTTTGCACTCGGGCTCATGAGCCCTAGCAATGGACTATCTTGCGACTCATGAAATAAATCAAACAGGCTGCCGAGGAGTTTCTCTTGATCATCCTCATAATCTGCTAATTTTTTGATATCCAGCAATAACTCGTTAGGTACGGGCCGCTGCTTAGTATTTATGTCGATGAAAAGGCGTGACTCTTCAGCCTTTGAAAGGCCGTTGAATATGATGACAGGGACGCGGAGCTCAGACTGCGCTAAAGCGAAGCCATACACGCGGTGCTGCCCGTCGATTATTAGGAAGCTTTTAGGCATCTCGGCAAATTGTATTGTCTTTCCGCGCTCGAGAATATGAATTTCAGCTTCGGGTTGAGCAGAAAGGATTATCGCATTTGGGATCATACCCAGACCCGTATCAATGTAGCTCGCGATATCTTGAGCCCGCTTTCGGTCGAGAACGCGCTGGAACCCTTGTAGGGCATCCTCTTCTCGTGTCGTCGCGTAACACGTGCGGGCCAAAACGTCCGACGGTATTGTGAGGGAGTAAAACCGATGAGGCCCCTGTGTTACCTGGCTCACGGAAAAGCGAAGGTTCTCAGGCTTAATGCTCATATCGGTCCCGCTGGTTAATGCGTTAGGCTAGCAGTAGGGCGGGTATGTGAACAGGCGAAAACATAGAGGCTAGTAGGGGTCAGGCCCACTTCCCCCTACCCAAGGCGCTTCACGGCAACGCATCCGAATGACCTGTAGCCTCAGCCGCCGCCGTTACCCCGTGGAAAGGCCATGGCGAGGTGGCGGCACTTACAGGTGTCAGTCCCGAACCCGTTGCAACTTCGCAGACGCGCTTCCGAGTTCGACCTCTAGCACATCCGCCTTTGCGTCCAAGGCCCTCGCCTGGAAGTCGAACGGCTCAACGTCACTCGGGTGATAGATGAACCGATAGCTGTTCGGTCCACCAGCTTTCATGACGAACGAAGCAAGCCCCTTGCTGTCGGCTTCTCGCTCGACGCTCACCTCCCCAATGACCGGCCCCTCTTCCAGCCTCGTCGCGTTCTCGCCGCGGCTCATGTAGAACAGCCCGGCGGCGTTGGGCCACGTCACCGCAAGGCCTTCAGCGGGCGAACCGTTCGGTAACTGCGCAACGACTCGCAAGGCGACACTTAGGTCACGCGTAGGCGCCCCGGCCAGCTCCAGCTTGACCGGCCCAGGCTTGTTAAAAATGTGGATTCTGTCGCCGCACACATCCCAGGTGCCCTCCGCGCGGATGCCCACACTGCCCCCGACGCTGTAAACGGCGGTGCTGTCCGCATTCAGGCTGACGTCGACCGCGATGCCCTCTTCTTCGAAGTGGTACTTGCCCACGAGAAGCTGCTGATCGGGTACGAACACCGTTTGAGACGATGCGGGGGCCACAGCCAACAGTCCAGCCAAGGCAGAGGCACAGATCAAGCGAAGCATAGCCACGACTTCCTACCCAAAGCGCCCCACGTAGGACCCAAACGAATAGCCTAGCTAGACCGCCTCCCGTAGGAAACATGCTGCTGACCAACGTTAAGTAACTTAAAGAAGGTTGGTGCCGCTTACAGGACTCGAACCTGTGACCCCCGCATTACGAACGAAGCCGTTAGCCCGGACTTCTAACGTTCTTGCTTGGGAAATTCTAGAGCCGCGCACCATGTAGCCCGCAGAAATCCGCGATCGAAAGCGGACTGCACCGGAAACGCACCGGAGGCGACACCATCGACATCGAGCCCCGCAATCCCGGCTCCAGCGCCGGCCGATTGCCTGCCATCGACTTCCTTCGGGAGCCGACACGATGTCGAATTCACTGCCCGCCGCCACGCTCCGCCACGTATCCTCCGGCGCGAGCAATATCGCCCGCTCGTTTAGCGAAGTAACCACTGGCATCCGAGACCGCGCACGCTCCGGTCAACCAGTACGGCGCAACAGTCAGAATGCGGGCGGCGCGGAAGTCGCGCTATGGCGAGCGCACAATATGTTTTCCGCCACGGAGCATAACGCACGCATGCGCGCCGCGGAGGAATTCGACCACGAGACGAAGCTACCCGGCAAACGCAATGGCGCACTGGGCGCGATCGGGCTGGAAATCTTGCGGCTCATGCTCAGGATGCGCGGGCGGAAGACGGGGCGTCTCGATCTCAGCTACCAACAGATTGCCGACAAGATACATCGGTCACGCAGCGCCGTGGGCGACGCACTCGATCGTCTGAAGAAGTGCGGCTTCCTCGACTGGATCCGGCGTTGCCAGCCTATTGAGGACGCCCTGCCCGACGAGCAGCAAACCGAGCAGATCCCGAACGCATACATCCTCCTCCAGCCCCCGACCGTCCGTGAGTGCGTGAGGCGCATGCTGCGTCGGCCGAGTGAGTTCGTGCGCGCCGTCGCGGAGAAGCTCGCGCGGCAGAAGAAGATCGATACCGCGACGGTCGACGACGTGATTGCCGAAGTCCAGAATCCCGAGCTGCGCGCCCTGCTCGCTAAGGTCCG
This sequence comes from Sphingomonas sp. 320_CC, assembly GCF_059691795.1. Lineage (NCBI taxonomy): Bacteria > Pseudomonadati > Pseudomonadota > Alphaproteobacteria > Sphingomonadales > Sphingomonadaceae > Sphingomonas > Sphingomonas sp. 320_CC. The sequence continues at coordinate 450,944 of NZ_JCAWAE010000002.1, forward strand.
CCTTTCTGTTGATAGTGCAAATCCGTTGAGCGGTCAGACAGAAGCCCTGTAAGATCTAAATATAAAAGGAACGCCTATGGCGTGCGCAGTTTGAAGCGCCACCAAGCCCCCGAGGCCCCGAACCCAACGGGCTCAACATCCAGCGACCGCTGGCGATCGTGCCGGCTTGCGCCGTCCCGTGCATCCTGGGGAGGATGCGCAAATTCGGTGCCACTTCGTAACGGTAGTTGTGCTCGCTGCCGGGCGCAGCAGCCTCGTAGACCTACGGATTGGCCCTAACGTGGGTAGCTCAGCATGGCTCGGCTCCGCCGCTGCTAATCTAGGCAACCAAGGTAAATTGACGACGACACTTATCCCGCTACGATTTGTTCCTAAGGGGACATTCAAATGAACGAGATCGCAGATCAAATAGGCGAGATAACGCAGCCGCCGGTCGACCAACCCGCGGTAAAAACGATTTGGGACGAACTCGACACTTGGGGAGCGACGCTCTGCAACTGGCAATTTTACATCATCTCGCACGCGGTCAGGGACGGGGTTCTTAGCGACGAAAAAGTCAACGAGGCTTACCGGCTGTATTTGCGCGAAAAGAAACTTGACGATGGAACGAGCGAGCTGCCGGAGGTTCCAAAAACAGTATCCGGTCGCACGCTAACAGTGGGATCGCCGCTAATACTTACGGCAATGCGGTCCCTTAAGAACGTCAACGCAATACCCGAAGATGCTCACATCACTTTCGGTCCAAAGCTTACCATTATATACGGGCACAACGGCGCCGGGAAAAGTGGATTCGCTAGAGTTCTCTCATGCGCATGCTTCAGCCGATCTTCCTCGCGTATATTCCATAATATTTACGACGAACAAGCCTGTGAGGCGGCAGCTACGGCACAATTCGTCATTCACCGAGGAGACTCGTTAGACGTTCCAATTGAATTCACAGACGGCGATGAACACGATGACCTTAAGCGGGTTAGCGTCTTCGATTCGTCAGTTGCTCAAGTCCATCTGACTAAAGAAAACGCGCTTGGCTTTCAGCCGGCTGGGTTCGATGTTTTCGACGAGGCAATTCGCGTTCTCGGCTTGATAAGCGGTAAGCTGATTGCTGACGCGGATGCGAAAACCCGACCGAACAAATTTGGCCAGCTTTTTGCAGATCCAGGCATCGTTGCCGAGAAAATCGCGAGCCTAACGCACAAGTCGGATGTTTCAGATCTTCGAACACTCGCGATATTTGGCGATGACGAGCAGCTAAGGCTCGATGAGGTTGGTCGACAGGAGCACGACCTCCTTGCAAAATCACCGACTGAAATGATCCGCGGACTTACGGCAGCCATGACGGATATCGCAAATTTACAGACGAAAGTAGCTTCCTTCGCGGGCAAGCTAGGCGAACCGAGTTGCAATACGGCCCGATCCCTGATGGCGCGACAGAAGACCGCCCTCCTCGATGCGGTTAAGGCGGGTGCTGAAACTGTATCTCATCCTGCCCTAAGCCGCACCGGCTCCTCGGACTGGGACAATTTCGTTTTGGCGAGCCGAACATTGGGCAAATCTGAAAGAGAAACGTACCCCAGCGAAGGCGATCCATGTCTACTCTGCCACCGCCCACTCGATGAGCCTTCGGCCGCCCTCATAAGTAGGATGTGGGGCTATTTGGATCATGATGCACGTGCCGCGGCGGTCCGGGCCGATGGACAAATCGAACAATACGTCGGACTACTCCGCCAGCTTGAGTGCAGCCTGCTGCCCGTCGAAAGTCGGGCACGCGCCGATCTTGCGAAGGTCGATCCGGGCCTCGTCGCCGAAATGGACACGTTAGCGGCAACTCTAGCAAGCCGCCGCGCCTCAATCATCCTAGCCCTAGAAAAGGGTGACCCTGACCAGCTGCCCTCAGCCGATCTGACGCTTCCGTTGAATAGCCTGACAGAGGCAACCAGTAAGATTGCGACGCAGTTGTCGGCGTTGCAAGACGGCAAATTTCAAGATCTTCTAAATCAGCTTAAAGCTGAACATATCACGCTTCGACAGCGTCAGGTTCTAAGCAAAAATATCGACGATGTTGCGCAGTATATTTCAGATCTCGCTTGGATTGATGGCGCGCAGCGTGCCAAACCAAGCCCCCGGTTCATCACGGATCGGCAGAAGATTTTGTTCGAGAAACTTATCGAGGGAAACTATAAAGATCGCTTGGCTAATGAGTGCGAGCTTCTACTATGCTCCCTCCCTGTTGAATTCAAAGCACGAGGTAGCTCCGGCAAGACCCTCCGCAATTTGAAGGCCAAGGGTGGCCGCAAGCCAGAAGATATTTTCAGTGAGGGCGAACAGAGGGCGTTATCACTTGCCGACTTTCTAACCGAAGTTAATTTGAATCCCTCGAGTGCTGCAATTGTTCTCGATGATCCAGTGACCTCCCTAGATCACATGCGGAAACGAGCAATTGCAAAGCGGTTGGCGCAAGAAGCTCTGGTTAGACAGGTGATCGTCTTCACGCATGACTTAGTGTTCCTCACCATGTTGTCTGATATGGCGGATCAGATCGACTGTGAGACCATGGGTCACTGGGTTCAATGCCTCGAAGGCATCCCAGGATGCGTAGCAATCGAAGAAACACCGGCTAATAGCAAATCTTATAGAAAAACCACCAAAGCTAAAGCTTGCCTGGCTTCTGCTAAGTCCTCGAGCGGAAACGAGCGGGCTGATTTTATAAAAGCCGGTGCTGGCGCGCTTCGCCGTACCATTGAAGTAATCGTTGAACTCGACTTTTTAAAAGGAGCAGTGCAACGCTGGGACGAACAGATACGGCTAGGAGCGCTATCCAGAATTAATTGGTCGAATGATATAGCCGACGAGATCGTGTCGTTGCAGGATGAGACATCTCGCTTTCTAGAAGGCCATTCAAACTCAGACGAATTTACCGGCGGTATGCCGGAGGTGGACGATCTCGAAAAACTAATTATTCGCGTCGACGCTTTCATCAAGAACGTAAAACCTGAGCGAACGTAACAGGGCGTACCGTTGTACGCAGCACCAGTCCGGCGCTGCGTCGACGCCGCTTGCACGAAGTTTAGGCCCCGCCGGCACCAACCCACCGAGAGAGCGATTGGTGCACCGTACTGCACCCAAATTTCTGCATGTGATTGAGCCCTTCCGGCTAGCAGTTCCACGCAAAATCTATCGTTTCGAATCTGCACCTTTTACGACACGAAAAGACCGCGGGCGAGGCGGGGGGAAAAGCGTGTTTCTCGGGGTCGCAGGTTCAGGGGGTGGCGGGGCCGGCCTCGTCGATTTTGTAATTTTCTTTTGCGTAATTTTGTTGCGCCGGCCAACCCGGCCCCCCGCTTGGCGTTCCCTATCTGTTCCGCTATAGCATCGGCATGGAACACGCACCCGAGTCGATGCGCCACGGCGCACAGCCCTTCAGCCAGACGCACAACCTGATCGCTGAGATCCTGCCCGACATCCGCCCATGCGAGATGCAGACGATCTACTTCCAAGCGATGGAGGATGGGCCGGAGACGCTACTCGCGCCGATCGAGGCGGAGTTCGCCCGTCGTGGCCTGTCGCCGTACGCAACCTACTCAACCGACTACCTCTGATGGCTGGCATGATCACGGCAGAACGGATCGCCTCGTTAATCGAGGACGCCCCGGCCTGGGCGCTGATCGGTCTTGCCGCGCCAGGGGAAAGCCTGCGGGCGGCTGCTCAACTCGAAGTCGCGCAGCATGTTTATAGCGGTCTATTTCAGCCGATGAACGCCGAAGCGACACAGATTCCCTTGCCTTGGTGATCTGTGGGCAACGCGCGTTTCAGGACGCTGGGCGACTTTGCCAAACATGAAGCGAATGTCGGCGCTGTCTGTGGTCATTGCGGACGCAAAGGCGTCGTACATCGAGACGTTCTCGCCCGCTGGTGTTTCCTCAAGCGGGTAAACAGCGCGGTCGAGAACCTGCCGCGATACCTACGCTGTTCGAGATGCGGCGGCCGGCCGAACAGGATCGTGCCTACGCCGCTGCCGCCATCCTTCCCACTATACGGTCGGGACGAACGGCACTGGAAGCAGTTCGAGCGAAGGTTACGAGGTTAGACCGACGACATGCGCCATGTCGGAACACGCTACGAGATCGATGGAGGATACCGATGATTGGTGACCACGAACAACATGACGCACCGGCCGTGTCGTTTGGCGCCTGGCTGCTAACCCAGCGCGATGCCGGTGGCTTCGTCGGGCAACTCGCCAATGCCGCGGCGATCGACCGCGCGTTCCCGAGATCCGGTGACGTCGACGCGGCACGGAAGTGGCTGCAGGCGAACCGCGCCAGTGGCGATGACTGGGAAGCGCTGGAGGATGCCGAAACAAAGTGGATGGGGTAAGCAACGCCCTTATCGCGATCTGGCTAGGTTGATCCAATCTCGACTGAATCGCGGAGGGGCTTTGACGATGACGTGCGGCCCGCATAGCCTCCCCAGAGGGGGATCATATGCCATTTTTCGAACAGTTACGGGTTTCACTTGCACGTGATGAGGTCGGGCCGCTGCTGGAAGCTATCAAGCATGAGGAAAGCTACAGATCACGCCGTGCGTTTCTAGAAGCGGCATTCTCTAAAAGTCACTCGTTTCTGCACAGTAAAACTGGGAAGGCGTTCGACTTTTCTCCAATCGAAATCGATGGCGATTACGTCGCTGGGATCTTCAAGCGGGGCAAGCCTGTCTCTCTGCACGATCATGCTCTTCGCCCGTATAATGCAGAAAATTACGAAGGCGCGTTTGTTTTTATCTCCCTTGCCAAGGATCAGTTAGTTTGGGCGCAGTACAACCATAAGGTTGGGTCCACACGATCGTTGCTGGAGTCGTACTTTTCGTATCTGTCTGATAAGACAGATGTATCTGACTGGCAGGTTTATGTGGAGTATCTGCATGATGAGCGCGAATACTGGACGGTCATCGACGAGAAGGTATCCGAAATTGCGAAGATTACCTTTACGTTCATCCCGCCCAACGCCCTTAGCGCCGATGATGAAATCTATAATTTGATCAAGGCAGTAAAACAGGAGGCAAATCCTGATATTCAACAGCACGTGTACAAAGCCGAACCTGGAAAGATGAAACCGAACACCGAGCATATGAACGCAAGCGCTCGCATCGCTATGGCTGGCGGAGGCGATGCGGATGTGAGGGACCGGGGAGGGCGAGTGCTCTACTCATCCGCTCACGCCCGTGTTACACGGGAGGTGCCGGCGGATGAAATGCCGACTCCGGACAACGCGCCGTTAATTCAAAGAGTTAGGGACTGGCTTTTTAAGAAATGAAGGGCAACCGCGCAAATATTTGGCGTATTGGTATCCTCTTCGCATCCATCGCAATTGTCGGTGCGCTGAGCATCAGTAGGCCTGCCGTTTTCGCGAAGAACCGGTTTCTACAGGCTTTCATGGGGCCGGACATGGTGTCTGTCCTCATTGTGATGCTGACGATCACGTTCGCATCAGTCGCGAATATCCATTTGTCGATAACGCGCATGGTAGCTCTTGCCCCGGACCGCGCCGAAGCGGCGGGGGCCGCTGGGCGTGCGAGGGCACAGTTAAACACGAACGCCTGGACAATCTTTTGGGCGTTCGCGGTTTCGCTCCTGTCACTCATAGTGAACGGTGAGTATCCTAAGGACGAATTGGTTCAGTCAACCACCACGGGGGTATGTCTGGTCGTTCTAATCCTGAACGGGCTCGTTATGCACGACATCTACCGTTCCATATTCTTACTTGTGGCTAACGAGCCTCAAGGTGCTAGCGACAAACCAGACGATTATTCCTGATACCGCGCCGGCCGGCTACCCGTCGCCGGCAGGACGCGGCGTTTCTCGATCGCGACCGGCACGGCGAGGAAATGCTCGCGCGCCTCGCCGTCCCAGCTCGCAGGTGCTGCTGGATCGCGCCCCACTTCGCCTCGGCAAAGCTATCCCGCCACGGCCCTCGCGGCTCACCAAACACCGTCACGCGGTGTTCGCTCTTCGGGTCGGGAGTGATCCCCAGCTGGCCGCAAGCCAGTCGCCTCGCAGGGCGGGTAGCCGGGCGGGCGGATTCACTCCCCTGCCCGTCCGGCAGTTTTCCGCTTACCTAGCGGCGCCTCTCTCGCCATAATCGGCTCGGGAGGCGATTTTATGGATAATGACTATTCGGGGCCGGACGCGCAGTCCGTGCCGATTGGCTGGTTTCGCGAAGCAATCGAGGTTGCGCAGCGCGCCGCACCGGGCGGCTATGAACTAGCTATCCAGCTATTCGACAACGGGTTTGAGGTCGTAGCGCGCTCCGGCGATCGCACGGCGACCGAACGCTTGACGTTCTTCGATATGGCAATGGAGGCTGAGCGAGGAAATCCTTTCCTTCTTCATATCGGGCGTGCCATCTCGGCTATCCGCTAAGTCTGGAGGCTCCGCAGTGGCACTCAACATCAGCAAGTTCTCTGAAGATTTGGAGGGCCTAATCTTGCGGGCTTTCCAACTCGAAGAGTCGATGATCCTCACTTATTTGGGGAAGGAAAAGTTTCGCGAGCGGGTTCGCCCAGCGTTTCAAAAAGAAGAAAACGCAGACGAAACCATTGATAAATATGTCAAGGAACTACCGGAGTTTAACACCGGCTATCAGTCTTGGTATTCCGAGTCACTCGTGGTGGTGAGACAGTTAATTCCGGATCGCCTAGACGATTTCGTCAGCCATTATCAGAAGCCTCGAACTCGAAAAGATATTTCATTTGAGAACTATAAAATGCAGGATTATCTGCAGGGGCTTCGCGTAACACGCGGCGGCGGATCTGAAGTGGTTGTAGATCAGAGCGCCGGTATTCCGCAATTTCAGCAGCAACGTGCTATCTTAGCGTCCGCGAAGGCGCGGTTTACGAGTTCTCTCTTTGAGATTCGTCAACTGGTCCAAGCTGATCTATTTGATTCTGAAATTGAAGCCGCGCGTGAGTTGCTCAAGAACAAGTTTTTGCGCGGCGCTGGAGCAATTGCTGGAGTTGTCCTCGAAAAGCACCTTCGGCAGGTTTGCGACAATCACACCGTCAAAGTCGCAAAGAAAAATCCCGGCATTGCAGACCTCAATGATGCCTTGAAGAATGCTAGCGTTATAGATGTACCCCAATGGCGGCAGATTACGCTGCTGGGCGACTACCGGAATCTATGCGACCATAACAAGGCTAAGGAGCCGACCGTTGAGCAGGTGACGGACCTGCTAGATGGCGCAGACAAGGTAATTAAGACGCTCGCCTAGCAATCCACGCCGATCGAATAATCGGCTTCACGGCGGGCGCTACCGCCGCGACGCTTGCCAGTTCTTCTCCCTCCTGTCGAGGTTAGCCGTTACTAGTGTGCGGGCGGCATAGGCGCAGACAACACAGTCCAGCGCCTCCGCTCGCATACGGGGCGGCTCGACGCCGCCCCGGCCGTCATCGTGGGTCGAAGTTCGAGATAATAAGCTCGGCTGCTTTCACGGCCGCCCCAGCGCCGACCGTGTACGTCGTATCAGCCTCGATCATGTGGAACGCGGTGAACGTCGCGCGCACGCCAGGCGTATCGTTGATTGACAGCAGGAACTTGCCCTTGATGCCAGCGAGCTGCGCCGCGAGCTGGTCGAAGTCCGCGCGGCCGAACACGTCCTGGCCATAGTCCTTTTCGCAACCCCAATAGGGCGGATCGAGATAGAACAGCATGCCGGCGCGATCGTACCGCCGGATGAACTCACCATAGCCCAGCTGCTCGATCGTCACGCCGGCAAGGCGCTCGTGAATGTCAGCCAGCAGCGGCTCCAGCTTTGTGACGTTGAACCGGGCACCCTGGCTCTTGTCGACGCCGAACCCACGTCCCGCAACCTTCCCGCCGAACGCCAGCTTTTGCAGGTACAGGAACCGCGCTGCGCGTTCGAGATCGGTCAACGTCTCGGGGCGCTGCGCCTTCAGCCGTTCGAACTCTGCCCGGCTGGCGATGCGGAACCGCAGCATGTCGATCATGTAAGGGTAGTGCCGTTGCAGCACGCGGAAGAACGTCGCGACGTCGCCCGACACGTCGTTGATGACCTCGACCTTCGGCCGCGATCGGCGGCGAAGGAAGACGCCGCCCATCCCAACGAAGGGCTCGGCATAGCCGTCATGGTCGACGCGCTCGATTATCGCGACCAGGCGCGATGCCAGATTGCGTTTGCCGCCGATGTAGCCGGCTGCCGGTGATACGGGCCGCACGGAGTTAAGGGTGTACATGTAGGATTTCCTCGCCTTGTAGAGATCCCGCCCACGCAGATCGCGCGGGTGCGGGACGGCCGATTGGCCAATGGTCGTGGCGAGCGTGATCCTCGTCGGTTTGCCGGGCTCCACCCCGACATCCCCCGTCCGGCTATGCCGGACGTGAAAGCTTAGCTGGCTGGTGCCGGCGCCTTCCGCGGCGCGAACGCGACCGCTTCGACGCCCACCGCCTCGTTGATGTCCAACAGGCGCGCCTGAATCGGTTCGATCTCCAGCTCGAAAAACATATCAACCGCCTCGCTGGGCTTGCCGAGCGTCGAACCTTGCGCCGGCACGATGCCCAGCAGCACCGGTGGCGTGCGGTGCGCTGCCAGTACGTCGTCGCGCGTCGCGTTCTTGATCCCCATGAACTCGTCGTTCGCGCCGACCTGGGCGATCGGCAGGATCTTGATCCCGCCATCCTTGCCGCCAGGTTGGTGGACGAAGAGGTTGCGGAAATTACCCGGCCCCTTTGACCGCTTCAGCGCATCGCGGATCGCATTGACGTCGCCATCAGAGAACTCGCCGGTCGCATGTAAAATGAAACCCGCGTGACTACCGTTCAGATAGTATTTGCGGCGAAACAGGGTGGCGGCTTCATTGAGCAAGGCGGATTGCAGCGCCGAGATATACTCTGGCACACCGTAAATCTCCTGGTTGATGTCAGGCTGCATGACCTGAATCACGCTGCCGGGCCGAAACTCGAACTCGGACGCTAGGTTTTCCACGAAAAAATAACGGCCCTCTTCGATCCCGCGGCGTGTGAATTTAGCCAGGGAGTGATCGAGGCGCATCAATCCACCAAGGACGCTGCGGCGCTGCTCGACGAACCCGAACCCGAACACCAGATAATCGAACACAAGCTTTTCGAACGCGCCGCGAGACAGCCACGGCGTCGGCATGAACGACCGCACTAGTAGGTTGCGCTTTAGCAGGATCGCCGAACTGTGATGCGGGCTCGCGCGAAACGATCGGGCCAGGCCGTCGACGCTGATCGGCGGTTCGAACCACCGCCCGTTATGCGGGCACTCCAGCATATCGAGGATCTCGCGCCGGCTGTTGACCGGCTCGGGATCCCCAAACGAAAATGCTGCCACCGACGTCGACTTCTCCGGCGTCGTGACGATCGCGCCGGCTCGGCCGGCCTCGTGACGGCCCATGCGGCGTGCCTTGCCCATTATAGGATCTCCATAGTCGACTTGGGCGCTTCGCGGCCGTCGAGCGGTTCGTTGTTGAGGACGTGCATGATCGACCAGGCGAGATCCGCGTGGCCGTCGTCGCCGCCCCGGCCGGCCTTGAACGTGACGTTCCGGCCGCTGGTGGTCAGCGTTTTCTTGATCGAGACGAAGGATGAAACGACATCGAGCCAGCTCGCATCGAACGCCATGCGCCCGCGCGAGATCACATTCTGCGCCTTCATGATCATCATCGCCTTCACCTCGAGCGAATATTCGATCTTGGTGACGCCCTTGATCCCGGCATCGGGCTTGGCGAGCAGCTGATAGACGCCGGCGCCGACGCCCGACGCGTCGATGCCAAGAAACGTGCAATTGTACCGCGACAGCATACCCTTCACGAAGGTGGCCTGCTGTTCGAAGTCGAGACCGCGCAGTGGGTGGCGTTCGAGCAGGCGGAAAGCGCCGCCCTGGACGAGCGGCGGTGCCATGATCGACAGCGACGCATTATCGCCGTTCTCGCTGTTTTGCGGATCGTAGCCAGCCCAAACAGGGCGCTCGCCGTACGGGCGTGCGGCCTCCGGATTGAAGTCGGTCCAGTCCTCCATGGAGTCGCAGCCGCACTTGATCAGGTCGTTAAACCGGAACGCGGACAGGCTGTCGTCGACGAAGTCGCAGTCGAACAGGTTGGCAAACTCGTCTGGCGCATATTCGTCGCGCAGCTCGTCGATGTCGAACAGGTCGCAACCCGCCGCCTCGGCATCGGTGATCGTGACGATATGCCGCCAGATACGATCCGGCCCCTGCGCGCCGTCCTTTAGCGCGTCGTGGCTGACATCGATCTCAACGCGCTCGGCTTTGGCGCGTCGCCGATTGCGCCGCTCACCGGTCCAGTAGGGATAGGCCGCATGCGCGATCGTCGACGGCGTCGAGAAGTAGGTTTTACGCCACTTCTTGTGCGTCGCCATACCCGACGCGACCTTGTTCAACTCCTCGAAACTATGAACCCAAAAGAATTCGTCGAAGTAGAAGTTGCCGTGACGGCCCTGCGCAGTGCGGAAGTTCGTACCAAGGAAGTGTAGCTCGGCCGCGGCCTCCTCTGCCGGGCGTAGATCCGATGTGATATTCATCGGATCACCAGCAAGACTGACGCCGACCAGTTTGGCAAAGCTGACGATGTAGCTGCGGAACTGGTGCGCCTGCGCCTTCGACGCCGATAAGAATATCTGGTTGCGACCGGTTTCGATCGCGTCGATCAGCGCCTCGAACGCGAAATAGTAGGTCGCGCCGATCTGTCGCGACTTCAGTATCATGCGCGTTCGGAACGACAGCGCCTCGAACCACGCTTCTTGATACCCGTACAACTGGTCGAGGAAGATCGCCTTCAACTCGGCAGCCTGGTCGGCAGTGAAGTGGTTCTTCTTCGCCTTCTTCTTTTCGCCCGCGTTGCGGTTCGCGACCCGGTCGTTCAGATCGCCGGAATGACCGCCTGGTGCTTCATAGCGGCGGACCTTGGCCAAACTCTCGACCTGGCGGCGTAGCGCGTCCAACTCGGTATAATTGTCCCCGGTCTTCTTATCCTTGCAGATCAGCACCATCAGGCGCGTCTCAAGGCAGTCCTCCAGCTTGCGGATCGACGGCGCATCGTCCCAGTTATGCCGGCGCGCCCAGCTCTTCACCGTGTCGTATTTTACGTCCAGTTCGGAGCTGATCTGCGCCAGGCTCCACCCACGCCAGTACAGGCTGCGCGCCGCGCGGATCCGTTCTTCGACGGGCAGGGTCAGTGGGTCGGCAAGGATCGACATGGCACCGCCAGCCTAGCCACGCCGGCACGCCCCCCGCCCCCCACGGCTCTTGTAGAAAGTAATTCTACAAGAGCGCGCGCTTGAGGAAGGCACCGTATTCGGTCCCTGTTCGACCTCGCTAACGGGCGCTTGGCGCGCCGCAACCGACCGAACCGAGGACCAGCCGCCATGGGCACCAAGAGCAAGCCGTTTCGCATCTTCGTCGAAGGTGAAACCATCAGCGATGGCCGCAAGGTCACGGCCGAGATGATCGACGAGTGCGTCGCGACCTTCGCGCCCGCCACCTACAGTCCGCGCATCAACATCGAGCACGTCTCGGGCTACAGCCCCGAGCCACCGTTCAACGGCTATGGCGACGTCGTCGAGGTGGAGGCCAAGACCGACGACTTCACGATCGCCGGCAAGGTCGAGAAGCGCCGTGCAATGTACGGCGTCGTCGATGGCAACGACCAGCTCGTTTCGCTCGCGAAGGCCGACCAGAAGCCTTTCCCCTCGGTCGAGCTAACGCCCAGCTACGCGGGGAGCGGCAAGTTCGGCATCATCGGCTTGGCCTTCACCGACACCCCGGCGTCGATCGGCACCCAGCGTTTGCAATTCTCGAACCGCGCGCCGGGCAGCGTGTTCGCCTTCTCCACCGACGCGGTCACGATCGAGTTCGAGGCCAAGAAGGCCGAGGACGAGAAGGTTGAAAGCATCGTCGATCGCCTGTTCGCCGCGGTCACCGCCAAGTTCAAGCCGGTCGAGCCCGACAAGCCGAAGGACGAACCGAAGCCCAAGCCAGCCAACGACAACTTCGATCCGGCATCGTTCGCTGCCGATATCAAATCGATCGTCACCGGCGTCGTGACCGCCGCGCTCAAGCCGATCACGGAGACGCAGACCGCCCACCAGCGCGATTTCGCCACGCTCAAGACCCAGCTCGCGAACACCGAGCAGTCGGGCTTTTCGCGCGCGCCCGCGTCGGGCGGCGGGGACGACGCCGTCACCGACTGCTGATCTCCAGCCACCCGCCCAGACCGCCAAGCCTTCACAGGAACCGCCCCGATGCTCAACGTAACCCGCAACAAGTATGACGCCTACACCCAGCAGATCGGCAAGCTGAACAACGTCGCCGACCCCAGTCGTTCGTTCGAGGTGCTGCCGTCGGTGGCCCAGACGCTGCGTGCCAAGCTGAAGACGTCCAGCGACTTCCTGTCGAAGATCAACATCATCCCGGTGGTTGCGCAGGAAGGTGACAAGGTCGGCGTTGGCGTGAAGGGAACGATCGCGAGCCGCACCGACACCCGCGTGAAGGACCGCGAGCCTCGTTACCCCGGCGATCTCGACGAAACGCGCTACCGTTGCGAGAAGACCGACTTCGACACGCTGGTGCGATACGAGACGCTCGACGCCTGGGCGCATCAGCCGAATTTCCAGACCCTGCTGCGCGATGCGATCATCAGCGCCAAGGCCGTCGACATCATCACGATCGGCTTCAACGGCGTGAAGGTAGCCAAGGATACCGACCCGGTCGCCTATCCGCTCCTTCAGGACGTCAACAAGGGCTGGCTCCAGCACATCCGCGAAGACGCCCCCGAGCGCCACGCGGCCGGCGGTGACCTGAAGGCAGAAACCCGAGTGAACGGCGTCGTGACCGTACCAGGCGCGATCTACGTCGGGGCCGGTGAAGTCGGTGTCGAGGTCGATTACGTCAACATCGACGCAATGGTGTTCGCCGGCATCGAACTGCTGCACGAGAACTACCGCGAGGATACAGACCTGGTCGCGATCGTCGGCCGCGCGCTCGTCAACGACAAGTATTTCTCGATCGTCAACGCATCGGGCGACAAGGCAACCGAGCAGCTGGCGCGTGACGTCCTGCTTTCCGACAAGAAGATCGGCGGTTTGACCGCGGTCCGCGTGCCGAAGTTCCCCAAGAGCGCCATCCTGATCACCACGCTCGCCAACCTGTCGGTCTATGAACAGATCGGCACCGAGCGTCGCAAGATCGAGGACAACGCCAAGCGCGACCAGATCGAGAACTACGAGAGCGTCAACCACGCCTATGTCGTCGAAGACATGGGCAAGGCGGTGCTGATCGAGAACATCGTCATGGGCAAAGCCCCGGCCGCGCCTGCGCCGGCTGGCGGCTAACCCTTTCCCCCCGTTCCCGCCCCCACAGGACACGCCATGAGCTTCGCTCGACGCCAGGAACAAATCCTAGCCATGAAAGCGGCGTCTGCTCCTGCATCCGGGGGCGGGCACACCCGTACCGCCGCGGTCGTACCATCGGCCGCGGCGGACCAACTCCCCATTCCCACCGGCAACACGCCGGCCGCCCGGAATGCCGCGACCGTTGCCCTGCGCTTCCGCCATGATCGCCAGCGCCTCAAGCAGATCAAATCCAAGGAGCTGAAGGTCGCCGCCAAGCGTCAGATGCTTCCGGAATATCTGGCCTGGTGTGATGGGCTGCTGGACGCCGGCCGTCGTGTCGAAGGTCGGCAACTGGAACCCACCGGCGCCGACGATGTCCTGCCGAGCATCATGGTCTGGTGCCTGGACGTTGGCGACTGGACGCGCGGCCTGATGCTGGCGAGTTTCGTCCTCCGCTTTTCGATCCCCATGCCGAAGCACTTCGTGCGCGATGCCGCGACGCTGGTCCTGGAAGAGATCGCGGACGCTGCTTTGAGGGCACAGGCACGGAGCGAAGCATTCCCGTTGTACGTGCTGGAGGCCGTCGAAATGCTGACGGACGGCATCGACATGCACGACGAACCCAAGGCCAAGCTGTTCAAGGCGATCGGTGCCGAGCTGGTGCGTGCGGCCGGCGAGGCGACCGGCGACGCCATCGTGCCGACGATCGAGCGCGCCGTGGCCGTGCTGACCCGCGCACAGGACAAGAACGAACGTGTCGGCGTGAAGACGATGCTGCGCGGCCTCGAAAAAGCGAAGGCCGCAGCCATCAAGAACGCCGACGCCAGCATTGAAACACAGGCCGGCGATACCGCCGGCTGACCAAGCTCGCCCCCGGCGCTCGGGGACGGATCACGCGAGACGGGAGGCCTCCGGGTCGCAGGGCCGTCGATCGACCTGATCCCCACCCCCGTGAATTTCTAGGACCGTTCGATGGCCGACTTCCTCGTCAGCTCCCTGATCGCCTTCGTAGGCGTCGCCGCGTTGGTCGCAGCCGTCGCGATCACGCTGGTTGGCGGCATGCTCATGATCATCGCACGTAAGGGCGATCGACCAATCGAGCTTGAGCCGCGCCGCTTCGCCTGGTGCGCGATAACGCTCGGTGTGCTGTTGGGGGGGAAGGCGCTCGACGTCGTCGCCAGCGTGTCGCTGTGACCGGCCTGATCGCAACCGTCCTGCCAGACGAGGATACGCCCGCACCGGCGCTGATCGTCAACGACGGGTTCTTTCCGGACATCGATCCTGCGGTATTCCGCAAGCAGCATCGGATCCGCGACGCGGTGACGCCGGATCGCGCCCGCGAGGCGCTGATCGCGGCAATGCTCGCGGTCTATCGCGATCTCGCCGCCTGGGCATTGAGCCACCGCGCAGCGGGCACTCGGAAGCTTGACGACGTGCGGCTATCGGATGGGTCTATCTCGACGATCGACGGCATAAACACGCTTGTCCTGCTCTACCAGCGCGCCGTCTTCACGGCCGCGAAGGCGGAAGTCGTCGAGCGCTATCGCGACGTGGACCTGACCAGCGCCGGGCAGCGCAAGGCTGAGGATCTCGAACCGAGCGTCACCGAGCTGCGCCGCGATTCAATCCACGCGATCCGCGATATGCTGGGCGTCACACGCACCACGGTCGAGTTGATATGACCTCGTCGCTCGACATCGTTCGTGCGCGCGACGGCGACACGCTCGACGCGCTGATCTGGCGCGAACGCAACCTCGGCCCGGCCGATCTGCCCGCCGTGCTTGCCGCCAACCCCGGCGTCGCCGGCCTCGGCTCGATCCTGCCGAAGGGTCAGCCAATCAACCTCCCCGCCATCGCCGCGCCGGCTACCGCCGTCCGCACCGATGTCCTCAACCTGTGGGACTGACCGTATGAAGGATCTACTTCACGACTTCGGGACCTGGCTGCTGGCGTTCGTCATCAGCCTGGTCCCCGCCGGCCTCGGGTCTGTCGTCAGCCTACTTGTCGAAACCGGCCTCACTTGGGGCCAGCGGATCGCGCAAGTCTGGGTCGGCATCGTCGTCAGCTATTTCGTCACGAACGCCGCCAACGCGATGTTCGGCATGCACCCGTTCGTGTCGCAGGCGATCGGCTTTCTCGTCGCCATGGTCGCCTTCAAGGGCGCCCCCGGTTTCATTGCCGGCTGCAGCGCCGTCCTCGCCGAACTGCCCGGCAAGCTTAGCGAGCGGCTGCTCGCGCTCATCCCGCGAAAGGACCCCAAGTAATGCCCGGTTACGGACCGCCCCCTACTCCCGCGAAGAAGCTCCCCCCCAAGACGCTAATCGGGGTAATCGGCGCAGCCGCAGCGCTGATCGTGACCCCGTTCGTGTCCGGATGGGAGTCGGGCGGCACGCCGCGCCTCGTTGCATACCAGGACATCGTCAAGGTGTGGACGATCTGCGGCGGCGAGACGCTGGGCGTGAAGCCCGGCATGGTCGAGACGGTTGCGGGGTGCGAGCTGCGCGAGGAAGCGGCTCTCATTCGCCATGCCGAACCGGTCTTGGCCTGCACGCCAGTCCTGCGCTCGCATCCCAACCAGCTCTCAGCCGCAATCAGCCTCGCCTATAACATCGGCACCGGCGGGTATTGTGGATCAACCGTCGCGCGGCGCTTCAACGCCAGCAACTGGCGTGGTGCCTGCGATGCTTTCCTGATGTGGAACAAGGCGGGTGGCCAGGTCGTGCGCGGCCTCGACCGCCGTCGGCGCGCCGAGCGCGACCTCTGCCTGAAGGAGCTGCCCCGATGATCCGCACCCTGTTCGCCAAGGTGAAGGCCGAGGCCTTCTTCCTCGTCCTGCTCGCCGTCGCCGCGGTCGGTGCCTGGCTGTACGTCCAGTACCGCCAGGTCAGCGCCGACCGCGACGACCTGCGCCACCGCGCCGAGTTGATCTGCGCCGGATCCGGCGCGGACTTCGCCGCAATGGGTAACACCGCACGCGGTGTCCGGTGCGCACAAACGGTCGCCGGCCTGGTGAAATTCAAAAGCGACAGCGACCAGCTCACCGCCGCCACACTCGCACAGGCGATGGCCGATCACGACGCTCGACAGAACGACGACACCCGCGCCGCGCGCGCTGCTGCCGAGGCAGCAAGCTCGGCCGCACAACGAATGGAGATGGCAGATGCACAAGCTGAACGGACGAATCTTGTCGATAGCGATTGGTTTCGCGCTGTTAACGGCGTTGCCGGCCTGCGCCCGGCACGCTGACGCCCCGCCAGCGGTCATCTCAGCGCCGATCGTAGTGAAGGTGAAGGACACGCCCCCGGCAGAGCTTCTTACGTGCGCTACGCGCCCCGAGGGCCTGCCGGAGGATCCGTCGCTGATCGCGCAGATCCCGACCAAGATCCGTGCCGGCATTATCCGCCTCGCGCGTGCCTTCGCCGGCAACGCCGATCGCGCCGACCGCCTGGTCAACTGGAACGTGCCGGGCAGCTGCCCGGCCGCGAAAACGGCACCGTGAAAAAGCTCGATACCCTGCGCGCACATTTACTCGCATCTGTTCCCGAAATTGGGAACAGCCCCGAGAAGATGGAGATTTTCGTCGACAAGGGCGATGTGGCGGTGCGCGCAGGCTCGCTCTCGTTCGAGTATTCTTACACCGCTTCGGTGTGGGTGCAAGACTACTCGGGCAGTGTGGACAACCTCTTGGTGCCGATCCTCGCTTGGATAGCGGCGAACCAACCCGATCTATTCGAGAAGGGCGACCGCAAGCCCTTCACGTTTGAATCGGAGCTGCTCGACGCAGAGACGTGCGACATCACGATCTCGATCGACCTGACCGAGCTGGTCCGCGTCGAGCAACAGCCGAACGGCCTCAAGGTCATGCATCTACCCGAACCGGTTATGAACGACGCCTTTGCCGGTGTTCCGAACGGCACCAACCTATGGGCCGGCCTGATCGAGGACGGCACCGGCATGGTCGAGATCGTCACGCGATGAACGACTTCGCGCCGATCGAGCAGCTGGTACGCGATCTACTGGTCCGTACCGCCGCGCCGGAACGCGCGCGGCTGATGCGCTCGATCGGCCGCGAGATCCGCAAGAGCCAGTCGGACCGTATCGCTGCCCAGCGCGATCCCGAGGGCGCGGCGTTCGCCCCGCGCCGTCCCAAGCCCGATCGCGGCCGGAAGAAAGGCAAGCTTCGCCAGCAGAAGATGTTCCGCAAATTGCGCATGGCAAAGAGCCTGAAGGCGGGCGGCAACGGCGACGAAGTTTGGGTCGGCTTCGGCGGTCGCGCATCGCGCATCGCCAGCATTCACCAGGCCGGCCTGTCGGACGCCCCGGCACCTGGTCAACCGAAGGTACGCTATGCCCGACGCGTGCTGCTCGGCCTGACGGAAGCCGAACAACAGCGGATCCTCGATCTCATTCTCGCGCAGGTAACACCGGACTAATCTTGTAGAATGTGTTTCTACAAGAGCGCGCCATAGCCATGCCCTCGCCGCGCCGACGACATGGCCGGCGTCATGACCGCCACCACCGCCATCGTCGACCTGTCGAAGCTCGATCCGCCGACGATCGTCGAGCAGCTCGATTATGAGACGATCCTAGCGCGCAAGGTCGCGCGGATGATGGCGCTGTTCCCCGACTTCGACGCGACCGTCGACAGTGATCCGGCGATGAAGGTCCTGCAGATTGCCGCCTACGACGAACTGTTGCTTCGCCAAGACTTTAACGAACGCCTTGTTGGCCGCCTGGTCGCCTATGCGACCGGCGCAACCCTCGACCATATCGGCGCGGCGATCGGCGTCGCCCGTCTCGCTGTCACCCCCGCTAACGCCACCACCGGTGCGGCAATCGTCTACGAAGACGACGATAGCTTTCGTGCGCGCATCGTCCTCGGCCCGGAAGGCTTCACCGCAGCGGGTCCCGAGCTTGCCTATGTAAAGCGCGCGAAGGACGCCGGCACCGACGTCCTGGACGCGAGTGCGATCTCGCCCGCGCCGGGTGAAGTTTTGGTCACGGTCCTGTCGCGTTCGGGCGACGGCACAGCGCCGGAGTCTCTTCTCCAGGCAGTCCGCGACATCGTCCTCGATCCTGCCGTTCGCCCGGTCGGCGACCTGGTCACGGTCGCATCTGCAACCCAGCGCCGTTTCGTCATCGACGCGCGGATTTGGACGTTCGCCGGCCCGGATCCCGAGCTCCTGATCGTAACGGGACAGGGACGGCTCGCTAAGTATCTGACCGATTCACGCCGACTCGGCCGCAACGTCACGCTTTCCGGCATGAACGCCGCCATGACGGTCTCCGGCGTGCAGCGCGTGGAGATCCTATCCCCCGCGGCCGACATCGTTTGCGATCGAACCGAAGCAGCTCTCTGCACTTCCGCGACGGTCATTCATGGCGGCTATGACGACTAGCCTGCTCCCACCCAATGCAACGGGCCTCGAGCGCGCGTTAGAGGCCGGCGTCCGCGCCGGCAGCGTTACGACGCCCGTCGATCAAATCGACGTCGCAGAGACGTGCCCGGCAGAGCTGTTGCCTTGGCTGGCGTGGGGCCTCTCCGTTGATAGCTGGGACGGCAACTGGTCTGATGCGGACAAGCGCGAGGTTGTCGGCAATTCGCTCGCGTTCCATCGGCTTAAAGGCACGCGCCTCTCGGTTGAGACGGTGTTGGCGCGCTTCGATAAGCTCGCCAAATTAGTCGAGTGGCACGAGGCGGAACCGCGGCGCGCGCCTCATACCTTCGAAATTGTTCTTCCCCTCGTGCTGGACAACGGCACCGCGCCTGGTGGCAACCGCTCAACCGCCGCGTTTGCCGAGGCGATCATTCGCGAGGTCTCGCGCGTAAAGCCGCTCCGCGAACACTTCACGCTCGTCCACGCACTGACTTTGGACGGCATTATCGGCGTCCAGGGGGTCGCACGCGGCTTCATCGAAGTGCGGCAGGACATGGACCTGATCGCTGACACCTCACCCGAATGGGATTTCTATCTGCAGACCGAGGAAGGCGAGCCGCTGCTCGACGCCACGGACGGCAGCTATTTGGACACCAGCCTATGACCGCGCTCCGTCTCGTCCTCACGAAAGCGGGGATCACGCGCTTCGCTGCCGCCCAGCTTGGCGATCCGATCGACCTGACGGTCGCCGCGATCGGGCTGACCGCTGCGGACTTCATCGCGGTGCCGACGCTGACCGCGCTACCCGGCCAGTTTCGCCTCGTCACCGCCGTGTCGGGCGTCGTGGCCGGCGACAACACCGTGCATATCGTCATGCAGGACGCGGAAGAGGTTACCTACACGGTACGGGGATTCGGCCTGATCCTCGCAGATGGCACTCTGCTCGCCGCCTACGGGCAGTCGACGCCGATCGTCGAGAAGCCGTTGGCCGGCACCTTCTTTATGCCGCTCGATCTCGCCTTCCCAACCACGGCGATCAACAGCCTGACGTTCGGCAGCACGAATTTCCTCAACCAGGCCGCGACCACGACCAAGAAGGGCGTCGTCGAACTGGCGACCAAGACGGAAGGCCTCGCTGGCGAGGATCCGCTGCGCGTCCCGCCCGTCGCGGTCGTTCGCGCTATGCTTGAGCAGCATGTGCCGACCGGCTCGATCCTGCAGTGGTTCGGCGCGGTCGACACGGTCCCCAAAGGCTGGGCGATCTGCGATGGCAGCATCGTCGATCGCGGCGATGGCAAAGGCCAGATCACCACGCCCGATATGCGCGGTCGCGTTGCGGTTGGCGCGACGATCGACGCGCCGGCTGGCACCAAGTTCGGCGCGACGTCGAAGGATCTGACGACAGGCAGCGCTGGCGCTCACACGCCGATCGCGAACGTCACCGTCGAGAAAGCTTCGACCCTCGCCACTGTCAGCACGACGACGCGCAATGTCGACGCCGGCGGATCCGCGAACGGCGTCATCACCAGCGTCACCCTCAACGACCCGATGCACACGCACGCCGCGAGCGCGACTGTCGATGCGGTGCCGGCGCACGATCACACCCTCACGGTCGACGTCACCCAGCCGTCGCTGTCCCTTCACTACATCATGAAGATTTGATCCATGGCGAAGATCTCCCAGCTTCCGGCGCTCAACGATCCGAACGGCACCGAACTCGTGCCCGTCGTCAAAGACGGCAAGACCATGCGCGCGAGTGTCGCCGGCCTCGTCGCGGGCGCCGTTGCGGGCACTGTCGACAACCTGAAAGTCGACGCCGTTGCCTATATCGGCAGACCGGGGGACGCGGCGCTGGTCGACGGTACGCCGACCGGCATCGGCGCGATCTATTGGCATGACACGGTCGACGATACCGGCAGCGTTATCGCCGTCGATGTTTTTGATCGCGCGGCCGGCACGATCAACCTCGCGTCATATCGCGGTCCGCTCGGCGCGCTGGCGCGCTCGGCGCTCACCTCGGTCAAGACGACCGGAACGCGGACGTCGCGCCGCATCATGCTCGCAGAGCCGATCCCCGTTCGCGCAGGCGACATTCTGGCAGTGCAGCCGACCGATGGCGCACTCACGGTCGCCGAGGTCCAGTCGGGCGATATCGGCTACACTTACAGCGCGCCGTACCTGCCCGAAACCGTGGCGCTCGGTGCGCCGACGACCAACGGTCAAGTCCAGGTTCGATTCGTCATCGCCTACCGCAAACAGGTTGTGACGGCCGATACCTTCCTGTCCTCAACCAAAGCCAAGATCCTCGCGCCGCGCGCAGTCGCCTTGTCCAGCGACGTGAACCCGCGCGGCTATGTCGCATGGACGACCACCGGACAACCGACCGGGCATCTGGTGAAATGGGGCAACTACACCGCCACCCTCGACGGCAAGGCCCAGCGCATGGAGTTCCCCAACTTCTCGCTCGCGCAGCCATACGCCTTCATCGGCAATAGCCTGACGGACAGCACGGACGTCGTGAACCGCTGGTCGCAGGTGCTTGCCGCTCGATACGGCCAGCTGATGATCAGCGTGGCGCGCTATTCGTCGGATTGGCGCATGGTCTACCGCGTCGGCGCCAAGGAGATTGTGCTGACTCTTGCCGGCGCGCTCCCCGCAGCCGGCTCGGTGGCGGTCTCGAAGATCAATGGCGCGGCGATCGATGGCAACAACCCGGCCGCGTTCCTGACGACCGGCGATCCGGGCGTCGTCTCGGGCATGGCGATGAGCGGATACCTCACGCGGAACGGCGTCACCCGTCGCGCGACGGTGTCGGCACCGAACGGCGCGAGCTTTGCCTATGTGGTGACGCAAGCGGCGGGGCAGACCGCGATCACCTTCGACGGCCCGGTGACGTTCGTACCCGACTTCGCCTTGTCGGTTCCGGGGCGGATCTGCGTCATCTGGCTTGGCAACAACTACTTCTTCAGCGGCGTTGCGAACGCGTACGGCGACCACACCAACCCGCAGATGTGGGTCGATCTCAAGCTGATCGTTGCCTTCCTGCAAGCGCGCGGTTGCCGTGTGCTGCTGATCCCACTGATCCCGTCGGCTAACACGGCCGAGGGAGATAACTGGCTCGCGCGCGGTGCCGGCACGCCATACACCGCCATGGAGTCCGCCAATGCGCGCACCGAGGCGATGTTCCCCGGTCTGGTGGCGCGTCATGCGGACGGCCGGACCTTCCTGAAGTTCCTGCAGGATCGCAACGACGGCTCGCCGGAAGCCCTCGACGACGTCGCCAAGGGCTTCACGCCCCGGAACCTGCGGCGCAGGGCTGACGGGTCCTACGATCTGCTGCACATGTACGGCGACGGGACCGGGGATCTCGCGGTTGCCGACTTCGTCGACAGCGCGCTGCAGGCCCAGGCGTTACCCAACCTGGTCACACAGACGACCGACTTCATCATCACGGCGATCGGTGCGGAAGGGCAGCTTCCTGATACCGCGATCGCGCGCGTCAGCCGAGATACCGTCGGCGACATTGCGGACCGCCTCGCCATCGCGTCGGCAGCGGTATCCAAGGTCACCGCCAGCGTCGGCGGTATGAGCCTCGTCCCATACTCGAACCCGAAGTATTCACACGCTTTCGTCGACGAGGGCCGCCACATTCTGGCGCTGATCGAGCGTGCCGGCGCGTGTTGGAACGTCGCTCTTTCTCAAGACATGTTCGCCGCACCTGGGGATAGGACGTCGGCGTCGTTGATCCAGAATCCGGCTGGCACGGAGATCCAGATCGCCGCTGCGAACGCGGCGCGGTTCGGTTCGCTGAGCATCAAGGCGCTGACCCACAGCAAGTATTCGCATGCTCTGATCGACGAGTCGAAGAACATCCTCGCATATATCGAGCGGGCATCGGCAAAATGGCTGATCGCGCTCTCGGATGATGTAGCTATCAGTCCGCAAGCTATTCTTGGCGATGCGCGGTTTGCATCACAGGACGCCAAGCGTTCGGGCTTCCTGTTCCCATGGTACACCACCGATCGGACGCTGGTAGGCGGTATCCTGAACACCGGGAAGCTGCTGGCGAGCCTCGACGAGCGCTCGATCATTCCGCCCAGCACGGTGGCGGCTGCAATCGCAAGCCTGTTGGCTTCGTCGAACATGGGAATGCCGTCGAGCCGGTTCTTTTTCTCCGGCGACAGCCTCACCGCGGGTGCTGGCGGTGCCGGCACGACGATGCCGATCGTCATGGTCACCGCCTTGGGCGGGAAGCTCTACGTCAACACCGGTGTAGGCGGCACGCGATCGGACAGCATCGGCGTTCGCCAGGGCGCGATCGCGATGAACCTGACGCTCGCGGCCGACCTTCCTGCAGACACGTCCGAGGTCGACGTCACGGCATATTCGGTTGAATTTACCAACAACCAGGGCAGCCAGACGATTGCCGGTGTGATCGGCGGTGTTTCGGTCATTCTCCGCCGCTACGGTGTTAGCGGCAACGAGGCCGTCACGATGAAGTACACGGTCCGCCGCGTGACTGCGGCCGGATCGTCGACCGCTATCGCGCCTGGCACCCGGTTTTTCTCGACGATCGCGACGGGCAACGAACTCGACTTCCACTATATCCAGGCAGGCCAGAACGACGCCAAGACGACCCGCGCCGACAAGATCGCGATCCGCGATAATATCCTGAAGATGATCGACCGGATCGGCCATGATCGTTTCGGGATCATCGCCTTGAAGCCGACCGGTGTCGCAGAAGTCAGGGGTTCGTCCGGCTACACAATCAAGGCGGAGATCAACGACCTGATCGCGCAGGCGGTTGGTCCGCACTTCATCCGGTCATACGAATATATGGCCTCGGCCGGAGCGCTCGCTGACGCCGGTATCACCCCGACGCAAAGCGACCTGGACACAATCGCGGGCGGTGCAATTCCGCCCAGCCTGTTGGTCGACAGCATCCACGGGAACGCCGCGTATTACACCCTTGAAGGCAACTTCATGGCGCGCTGGCACCGTGGTCAAGGCTGGAACTAAGTAACTTTTAAGGAGAATTCTAATGGGTTCAGCACTTGTCCTTCCCGGTAGCGTCGACTTCTCGCCGTTCGGTAAGTTTCATGAGATCGAAGGAACGTGGGACAGCACGATTGCGCTGGTCGATTTTGGATTTAACCCCGTATCGGCAATCCCGGCGACCGGCGCGACGGTAACTAATCTCATGCGTTCGCGTATGGCAGAAGTGACCGGCTTGCCCGTAGCCTCTTGCGACCTCACGGTGGACAATAGCTGCAACAATGCCGACGCCGGGCGTGCGTCAGCCGAGGTGACGGCCAAGGGGGCTATTCACTGCGCCAGCCCCCAGTCGGGCGCGCAGACTATCGTTTCTGCCTTCGGCATGTATTTCTCGAAAGGCTTCGGCGATTGGCTCCTCGCCAACAGCGACGCCGGCAATGACTACGCGGTCATGGCGTCGGTGTTCGTTCGCTGCACCCGCAACCAGCTCGAGAGCGACCCTGGCAACGTCCGCCAGTCGATGATGCACATTGCCAACGGCGCTTCGGCAACCGGGAACAATATGTATATTCATCCGGCGCGGGTGACTGCTGGGCAAAGTAATCAGCGACCGACCGCTGCGGATGCCGGGTACATCATCGCTCCGACCCAAATCCCTATGGCAGGCGAGGCTGGCCTGGCGGCAATCGCGTCCCAAGGTTGGAACGGTAATAAACCGTCGGACTCGGCCGCACTCATTACCCGACGGTTATTCATCCTGGGTCTTTCCGATGCCTGGTCGGGCTTCAACCAGAACAAGGTCGGCAGTTATGTGATCTACCGCGCTCAGTTCGACATCATCAATCTGAGTGACATCGGCGGTGCAAACTTCGCAGCGAAGGCCGAGGCAATGAGGACGTCGCTTGCCGCTCAAGCCGCACGCGACTTTGCCCAGGGCGGTCGCTTCTATGGCGATACGTTCACCCCTGCCGCTACGCTGAAGCCCTGAAATGGAGACCGCAATGATCGATGCCGACACCCTGCTACGACGGCGTATCCGCGAAGCGATCGCGGACCAGACCGGGGCGACCGTCGACGAGATCTTGAACAGCGCCGAGCTGGCCGAGATCGGGGTCGCGGGGGCCGAGGAACGGCCGGCACTGATACACCACCTGGCTGGCGTCTTCGGTGTCCAGATCGAAGACGAAGAGGCCGAACAGACCGTCTATTTGGCGCAGCTCTACGACCTGATCACGATCAGGGTTCGAAATGTGGGCGACAAAGTCAGCGAGTAGCGCCACCATCGCGGTAGCCCCGCTCTTGTAGAAACCATTTCTACAAGAGCGGGGCCTCGCCTCTCGAAACGTCCCGCGCATGGTCGCCGCTATGGCCGAACATGCTGATACCCAGCGCCTCATTGGCGATCTTTTGCGCGAAGGCGTGGTCGTATCGGTCGACCACGCTGCCGCTACCGCACGGGTTCAGTTTGCGGACGATCTCACGACCGGCGATATTCCGTGGCTTGCAAGCCGCGCCGGATCGACGCGCACCTGGTCGCCGCCCGCTATTGGCGAACAGGTCATGGTCGTCGCGCCGGAAGCCGACACTGCGCGCAGCGTGATCATCGGCAGCCTGTCGAGTGACGCACACCCCCACCCGGCAAACGACGCGTCGACGCTGACCGAATATGAGGACGGCGCGCGCATCGGTTACGATCCTAAGTCCCACGCGCTGACCGCCATCCTGCCAGCCGGCGCAACTTTGCGGATCGATGCCGATGGCGGCCTCGTGTTCAAAGGCGACATGACGGTCGACGGCGACATCAAGTCGAACGGCACGATCACGGCAGACACCGACGTCGTGGGCGCAGGCAAGAGCCTCAAGGATCACGTACACCTTGGCGTCCAGCCTGGTGGCGGGCTGTCGGGGAAGCCGCAGTGATCGGCATGGATCGCCATACCGGCAAGCGCCTGGCTGGCGGGGACCACCTCGGACAGTCGATCGACGACATTCTTGAAACGCCGATCGGCACGCGATGCGGCCGGCGCGACTATGGTTCCGAGATCCCCAAACTGATCGACCAGCCGAACAACGAAGTCGGTCGCGTCCGGATCATTGCCGCCGCGGCGCATGCGCTGCTCCGTCAGGAAGGCCGCGCGCGGCTTTCCCGCGTCGTGCTTTCGCCGGGAAAACTCCCGCAGTCGGCCGTCCTCACGATCACCGGCCGTCGCACCGACGTGCCCGGCGCACCCGCCTTTACCCACTCGTCCACCGTCCGCGCCCTGTCGGCGCTCGCCTGAAAGGTCCGCACATGAGCTTCCTCCACGGGATCAACGTCAACGAGGTGAAGACCTCGCGCCGCTCGATCGTCACCGTCGCCACCGCCGTCATCGGTCTGATCGCCACCGCGCCAGCCGCGGTGGCCGGCGCGTTCCCGCTCGACACCGCGGTCGCGGTTACGAACATCGACGACGCGATCGAGAAGGCCGGCGCGGACGGCACGCTGAGCGCCGCGCTGAAGGCCATCGCCGGGCAGGTCGACGCGCCGATCGTCGTGGTGCGCGTTGCGCCAGGTGCTACGCCGGCAGCGACGGCGACTGCGGTCGTTGGTACCGATGTCGCTGGCGTAAAAACCGGCATGCAGGCGCTGCTCACCGCGTCGGCCCAGCTGAACCTGCATCCCCGAATCATCGGCGCACCTGGTCTGGAAGGTGAGGTGGTCACGAAGGCGATGGTCACCGTCGCCAAGCGGCTCCGCGCCCGCGTCTACGCGTACGCCATCGGCAACGACCGCGGCGAGGCCATCGCCCACCGCGCCCTGTTCCCTGACGCGCGCGAGCTGACGTTGCTCTGGCCCAGCGTAACCGCTCCCTACGGCGCGGACGGTGCAAGCATCGGCGTGCCGGTCGCGGCCGTCGCCATGGGCGCACGCGCTGCGATCGACCAGAAGCAGGGCTGGCACAAGACGCTGTCGAACGTCGCACTGCCGGAGGTCGACGGCCTGGCCGCAGATGTGACCTTCGATATTCAGGACGCCGATTGCGACGCGAACGTGCTGAACTCCTCCCAGCTCGTCACCGTCGTCCGTATCGCGGGCGAACTGCGCTTTTGGGGCAACCGCACTTGCGCCGCACCCGCCAGCGACTTCGTGTTCGAAAGCGCCTGCCGCACCGCGCAGATCCTTGCCGACACCGTCGCGCTCGGCCTGGTGTGGGCGATGGACAAGCCGCTACTGCCCAGCCTGGCGAAGGACATCGTTGAGCAGATCAACGAGAAGTTCCGGCAGGAAAAGCGCGCCGGCCGCATCCTCGGTGCCGTCGCGGTGTTCGACGCGGCCAAGAACCCGGTCGACCAGCTGAAGGGCGGCAAGCTGATGATTGGCTTCCGCTACACCTTCGTACCGCCGCTGGAGGCGCTCGGGATCGAGCAGGAGATCTCCGACGAGTTCTTTGCCGACTTCACCAGCCTCGTCGCCGGCAACTAAACCCACCTCACGCACGAAAGGTCGACGCGATGGCGTTCCCCAGCAAGCTCAAGCAACTGATGATGTTCAACAACGGCACCGCCTTTATCGGTGAAACCGTCTCGATCACTGTCCCGAAACTCGTCCGCAAGCTCGAAGACTATCGCGGCGGCGGCATGAGCCGCCCGGTTAAGGTCGATATGGGCGGAGAGCCGCTCGAAATGGAGGCGGTCTACGGCGGTCCGATGCGCGACGTCTTGCGCCAGTATGGTCAGCTGAACCTGTCCGGTGTCCAGCAGCGCTTCGTTGGCTCGCACCAAAATGACGACACCGGCGCGGTCGACGTCGTCGAGATCGTCACGCGCGGCCGACACGAAGAGATCGACATGGGCGAATGGAAGCCCGGCGAGGATACCGAGTTCAAGGTCAAGAGCCAGCTGAGCTACTTCAAACTGACGTGGAACGGCGTCGTCGAGATCGAGATCGATGTCCTGGGCATGATCGAGATCGTCGGTGGCGTCGACCTGATGGCCGACCACCGCGCCGCAATGGGCCTGTAGCGGCGTGACCGCGATCCGCCGGCCGCGCCGTCGCCCCGGCGCGCTTACCCAGCCACCGACCAAGTCCTGACAGGAACCGTACAATGACCGACCAGAATACCGCGACCACTGGCAAACGCTTTTCCTCGTTCAAGCTGGATGCCGACATCACCGTCAACGACCAGGTCGTGCATCCGGCGGGCACGGAGATTCAAGTTCGTCGGCCTGGCGCGGGCGAGCTGCGTGGCGTCGACATCTCCGCAACGATCAGCCGGTGCGATTACACCCAGATCGAGAAGATCGCGCCGCGTATCACGATGCCGATCCTGCACAAGGAGCATATCGCCGTCATGGATCCGGCCGACTTCGTGCAGCTCGGTGGTGAGATCGTCGATTTTTTGCTGCCGAAGGCCGTGAAGCAGGCGGCCTTCCAGCCCGAATAGAAGACATGATGGCGGACCTTGCCGAGTGCTGGGGGTGGGGTCCGCCGACGATGAACGACATGGGCGTTGCCGAGCTGATCGGCTGGCGGGTGCAGGCCCTGGAACGCCGCCAAAAGGATCGCTGACCGATGGACCGCAACCTCCGCATCCGTATGCTGCTCGAAGCCGGCGACCGCGCCAGCCGCCCGCTTCGTGAGATTGCGGGAGGCTCGGTCAAGGCGGCACTGGGCCTCAAGGCTGCCAGAGAGCAGCTCAAGGGCATTGACCGCGCGCAGGCCGACATCGGTAGCTTTCGCAGCCTGAAGGCCGGTCTGGCCTCCACCAGCGCCCAACTCGACCATGCTCGGTCCCGCGCCACTGCGCTCGGCAGGGAATTCGCGCAGACCGCCAATCCCAGCCGCGCGCTGACACGCGAGTTCACGCGCGCGAGAACCGAGGCGCAAAAGCTCGAACAGCAACATCACTCGGAAACGCGCGAACTATCGACGTTGCGAGATCGCCTGCGCGCGGCCGGTATCGCAACCGGTGACTTGGCGCGTCATGAGCGCGAGTTGCGTGACCGGGCACGAAAGACGAACGAAGAGATCGCGGAGCAGGAACGCCGCGTCGGCCGCCTCGCGGATCGCCAGCGACGGATGGCAGCAGCACGCGCTGGCTTCAGTGGTATTCAGGACCGCGCCGGTGGTGTCGCTGCCGGCGGGGCCGCAGCGCTTACCGCAGGCGTTGCGGTTGCGGCTCCGCTGATCGGCGTCGCCTCCGGTGCCATGGATCTAGAAGAAGGAATGGCCGGCGTCGCCAAGGTGACCGGTATGGCCGGTCCGCAGCTCCAGATGATGACCGACAAGCTGGTCGGCCTCAGCACCCGCATGCCGATGACAGCGGTTGAGCTTTCCAGCATCGCCGCCGCCGCCGGTGCGGCCGGCGTTGGCATGGACAAATTCGGTCGGCCGCTGCCCAGCCAGGCCGAGGACCTGGTCGCCTTCACCGACGCCGCGGCGCGCATGGGCATCGCGTTCGACATGACCGCCGAAGATGCTGGCAGTACGATGGCGAAATGGCGTCAGGCGTTTAAGATGACGCAGCCGGAAGTTGAGGCACTCGGTGACCGCGTCAATGCTCTGACGAATAAGTTCGGCGGTCAGGCGACAACGGTCGCCGGCATCATCACGCGCATCGGGCCACTTGGGGAAGTTGCCGGCATCGCCGCGCCGCAGGTATCCGCGTTGGCGTCGTCGTTGAACTCGATCGGCATCGAGGAAGAGGTTGCCGCAACTGGTATCAAGAGCCTGCTGCTGAACCTTACCAAGGGCAGCGCGGCTAGTAAGTCGCAGAGCAAGGCACTCAACACCCTCGGGCTCGATGCAACCAAGCTTGCGAAGTCGATGCAGGTCGACGCGAGCGGGACGATCATCACGGTCCTGGAGAAAATTCGCGCGCTAAGCAGGGACAAGCAGGCCAGCATCCTTAGCGAGATTTTCGGCACGGAATCGGTTGGTGCTATCGCGCCCTTGCTCACAAACCTCGACGGACTAAAGCAACGCCTCGATCTCGTGGGCGATCGGAGCAAATACGCCGGGTCAATGACCGCAGAGTTCTCCTCGCGAATTAGCACGGCCAAGGGAATGGCCGAGGTCGCCAAGAATTCGTTCGCAGCCGTAAGCCTGACTCTCGGCCAATCTCTGTTGCCGGTAGTAAAAACAGGCGCACTTCGCCTCGGTGCCATCGCGCTTCGCATGCAAGCGTTCGCCACGCGTCACCCGGAGCTAACGAAGAACGTCCTGATTGCGACGGGCGTGCTGGCGGGACTGTTCTTCATGCTTGGCGTAGGCGGCATTGCTATCGCCGCTATCATGGGGCCGATCGCGATCCTGAACGCTGGACTGATTGCCCTCGGCTTTTCAGGAGGCATCGCTGGTGCCGGTCTCGCCCTCATGTCCTTGCCGCTGCTGCCGATCGTTGCCGGCATCGCTGCGGTAGCGGGTGCGGTTGCGCTCGTAGTGGCGGCGTGGAACCATTGGGACACACTGACAGCCGCATGGTTTACGTTTTGGGGAACCATCCGGTCGGGCTTCGTAGCTGCTGGCAACTTCCTAGCTGCATGGGGTCCAACGGTAGGCCGGTATGTCATGGATGGCCTGCTTTCAGGTTTGAGTGCTGGGCCTGTGATCCGCGCCATTTGGGGGATTGCGAAGGGCGCGATCGGCGCGTTCAAGTCAGCGCTCGGTATTCACTCTCCAAGTCGGGTTTTTGCCGGGCTTGGTGGTTACATGATGGAGGGCTTGGCTGGCGGCATCGCCGGTGGCGAAAAGCAGCCAATCCGCCGCGTTGGATCCGTCGCGCGTCGCCTCACCTCTGCAATGGCGATTGGTACGATCCCAGCAACGATGGCCGCCGCAATGCCGCCGACGGTCGGCGGGGCCGTCGGACGGCCCGGCGTCGGCGCAACGTCCGGCGCTAGAACCTATAACATCACGGTCAATCAGTTGCCCGGACAGGATGCCGAGGCCCTCGCGCGCGCCATTGCCGATGAGATCGATCGTCGTGAACGCGAATCGGATGCGCGTGGGCGTTCCGCGTTTGCCGACACCCCTGACTATGAGACCGTTTGATGCTGCTCGCGCTTGGCCTCTTCACCTTTTCCATCGACACTCTAGCATTCGACGAGATCGCCAGACGCGCCGACTGGCGGCACGCGACGTCGCCGCGGATCGGTGCGCGTGACGCCACGCAATTTACGGGGCCTGGCGTCGAGACGATCGGTCTGCCCGGAACGGTGTATTTGGAGATCGCAGACGGAGCTGTTTCGCTCGACGAGCTGCGCCGCATGGCCGACACCGGCGACGCCTGGTCGCTGGTCGATGGCCGGGGCTATGTTTACGGCGCATACGTTATCACCGGCATCGACGATCGCGGTAAGGCGTTCTTTCCGGATGGCACTCCGCGACAGATCGACTTCTCGATCGACCTGCTCCGCGTCGATAGCGCCGTCGCATGATCTCGAATATCGCAGCCGTTCGCGTCGTGGTCGATGGCACGGACATCACGCCTGTTCTGGAAGGCAAGGTGACGCAGCCGAACGGGCGTCCCCCGCGTCGTCGCCTGGTATCGCTGGGAATAAGTGAGAAGCGGGGCGAGGAAGCCGACCAGCTCGACCTCGTCATTGACGATACTGACGGTGCTGTGGCGCTGCCTCCGACCGGGGCCAAGATCCACGTATGGCTTGGCTGGAAGCAGGGCAGCGAGGTTACCGCGGGCCTGGTCGACAAGGGGTGGTTCATCGTCGACGAGGTGGCACATGGCGGCCCACCCGACCTCGTAACCATCCGTGCCCGCTCTGCCGACTTCACAGGCGATCTAAAGACGCGTCGGGAGAAGGGCTGGCATGGCACGACGTTGGGTGCGATCGTGACGGACATCGCTCAGCGCCACCAGCTCACGCCCCGCTGCGCCGCTAGTCTCGCCAGCATCGCCATCACGGCAAAGGCGCAGAACCGCGAGAGCGATCTGGCCTTCCTGCGCCGGCTTGGCCGCGAACGGGGCGCAGTTGCCAAGATCGCGCGCGGCGTGCTGATTTTCTCACCAATATCTGCCGGTGTGACCGCGACGGGCAAGCCGATCGCGGCCGTTACGATCGCCAGGCGCGACGGCGATGCCCATCAATACAGCCGCCAGAAGCGTGACGACGTGCCGGGAGTGAAGGCGACGTGGCACGATCGAAAGTCGGGCAAGCGACAGCAATTCGTTGCCGGCAAAGCCGAAGGAGCGAAATCTCTATCACGCGTTTACGGCAACGAAGTTGACGCGCAGGCTGCCGCGAACGCTGCAACGGGCCGCGCCAGCCGCGAACCAGTCTCTCTAACCCTCACGCTTGCACTAGGCCGGCCAGACATCCATCCAGAGACAAAGGCGAGCGTCATAGGCTACAAAGCGGCGATCGACGCGACGAAGTGGCTGGTAGCCGAGGTTACTCATACTTTGGGTGACCGAGGCTTTACTACTGGGATCAAGCTGGAAGCGGCTTAGCCGTTCGTGCCGTTGCCTCAGCTAGGCGAGCCGCTTCGAGCAATTCAGCAAACTGCATCGACCAGTGATGCTCGTCGGCACAGATGACACCGTCGGCGGCAATGACGCGCTGTACGAAACGATTGAGGACTGCTGCCGACGTATTGCTATGTGCATATTGGCCAATGGCGGATCTGAAGACGTCGCCATCGGGTGCCAACCGGCGCGCGTGGGCGAGGATTTTATCGATCGGAGGATCGTTCTCCCACTCCTTACGCATCCACAAGGTGCAAACGAAATCCTCGATCACCTGTTCTTCTAGCGGATGCCAAACGCCGTCGCAGCGCGCCATGAATGACAGGACGTTTAGACCCGCAACGATCAGCGACTTACGTTGCGACGTCGTGTTCCATGTCTCGGCTTGAGGCTTGGTTGCACCAACGACGAACTGCTCGAAGAACGTTCCGTTACCAAGGCATTCCCCTGTGTGTGCGTCGCTGACTTCCAAGATGCGGTCACAACGAAAAAGTTTGTAACGGCTGGATTTCAAACAGATCGCGCCGACTCGCGGATTGTCGTTATGCACCTCGTACCGGCGACAGGATATAAGCCGCTCTGATACCTCGCCGTTTGCATCGGCATATTCGATGATGCAGATGAACCCAGCGATAGCTTGTGGAACGCCGTCTTCGTCATCCAAATGGACGGCTTCACCTGCCTCTGGCGTATCCCCGTGAATCAACGAGGGAAGAACAGCAGGTTTCTCAATCAAACGCGCAACTTCACCCGACAATTCTACCATCATACCCCCCGTTTGATTCAGACGATTTAGAAACCCAAAGCTTCGTCCCACGGCATGACGCGGTGGACCGACGAAACCTGTTCGTTCGGCACTTCGAATTCGACGATCGGATTGAATTGACGCAGCACGACGACGCCAGGCCGGCGACGGACCAGCTGCTTGATCAGCACATGCCGGACTTCTTCGCCGTCGAAGGTTGGACCCCGAAGCTGTACGACGACGTCGTCGCCGACGCCGGGCGATCGTTTCGGATCGACCAGCACCCGCCGCCCTGAATCGTAGCGTGGCTCCATCGAGTGCCCAGAGACGACAACAACGTACAGGTCCGGCCGGCCGGTAACGCCGATCGGCCGAGCCATATAATCCGTGGAGCCTGACATGTGAATTTCCGTCTGCTCCACATTCACTACGATCCCGTTTCCGTCCGGAAAGGAAAGGTCAGCTCCCAATGCGCTGCCGTAGATAGGTAGCGTCTTAGGCAGGCGTCGAAGCGCGGCTTCGGACGTATTGCCGTCCTCCGGAATGGTGCGTTCGATGCCTTGCTCACGACCCAGCAGCCAGTCGGATGTGGTGTCCAAAACCTCTGCGATTGCGTCCAGCCGTTCGAGGCCTGGCATATGACCGGCGAGTATCGCACGGATGGCGTCTGGCTTGTTGAGCGCCGCGATCGAGACCTCACGCGGTGACATATTCTTCTCGGCAACCTTGGCCGACAGGCGTTCCTTCAGGATGTCAGGTACGTTCTTCCTCATGCTGCACTCATGACGCACGGCGTGACGTAAGGCATGCGGAATATTTACGTTGACCCGTGCGGCATGCGTGACGTAAGTATGCGTTATGAGCGCAGCATACGAGAACGCATTGCGAACGATCGCCGATTCGTACGACGTTGAAGTCGTTCGATGGGGCGGCAAGTCGCTGTCCCGCGTAGCCACAATCGTCGTCAACAGCGGCGCGTTCTTCAATCGTCTTCGCGATGGTAAGACCTTCTCGGTAGGCAACCTCGAAAAGTTCGCCGCGTGGTTTCGTGTGCCGGCCAACTGGCCCGATCGCGCGATACCTCACGACGCCGTCGCTGCATTGACCAGCATCGGTCGCCCACCTCTTCCTGCCAGCACCATGCCGCATCCGTACCGCACGCCTGACGCATCGGTCGATTGCGATCTCCGCGGCGTTTCGCAGCGTCGCCGAATCGCATGACCAAGCCTCGCACCCCCGACAGCTTCGCCGACGCAATGACCAAGGTGATTGCGCAGATCGGCGCGGTCGCTGCAGCGAAGGTCGTCGATCGTGCCGAGCGCACCATTTACGAGTGGGCGAACCCCGACAGCGATACGCTGCCGACACTGACCCAGGCGCTTGCGCTCGATGCCGCCCACCGCCTCAATGGCGGCGAAGACGCGCCGTTCCGCGATGCCTTCAGCCACCAGCTCGATATCAAGGTCGAGCAGCAGGACGCCTGCCGCCGCGCGCTTATCAGCGACTCGGTCGAGTTCATTGGTGAAGCCAGCGATCTGCAGGCCGCTCTCTTCATTGCCGTTCAACCTGGCGCTTCCCCGCTCGATCTCTATCGCGCGCTGGTCGAGGCAACGCAGGTTGAAGGCGTCCTGCGCCGCATACGTCGGCGCCTGCCCAGTTTCCTTCGTCCTGCCATGTCGACGGGGCCGGGGAATGCCGGGGGGACCCATCAGTGACTAAGACGAAGAGAAACTACACGCCGCGCGTACCCGCAACGGTGTGCCCGCACTGCCTGACGCGCTCGATCGCATACGACTCCGTCCAGCTCGACGTGTTCACGCGCGAGATCCGCTACGTCTGCCAGGACGCCGATTGCCAACACACCTTCGTTGCGCAGCTCGGCATCTTCCGGACGGTGCGGCCGAGTATGAAGCCAAACCCCGCGATCACGGAAGCGATCCTGCCGCACGGCCAGTGGCGCTCGAAGCCCGCGAACGATGACCAGCGGGTGCCTGCCAACGACGATCAGCCCGACGCGGCGGAGGTCGCGCCCGCTCCTGGCTAATCCCCTGACCTGATCCCCGCGGCCTCGGCCGCAAACGTCCTGAACCATCCCCCCGCCATCCGGAAGCACCCGCTTCCGGCACCGCTACCCCCTTGCCGAAAGGAATGCCCGATGATGCACGTCTTCCCGCGCACATTCACGATGCCGATGCAGCGAGGCGAGCGCGCCACGACCACCAGCGCCGCGCCACTAACGCCCGCCGCGTACGTCCGCCTGCGCCGCGAGGCGGCTGGCCTGTCGATCAAGGAAGTCGCCGGCATGCTCGCCCGGAACGCCGACGAGGTCGCGTCTGCGCTGGACCTAATCTACGCGCTGGAGACGCCCGGCAACACCGCGCGCCGCCCCGAGACGCTGGAAGCCCTGCGGAGCATCTTCCCGTTCGACCCGGACGTCTACCGCCAGCTCGCGACCGAACCCGCTGATCGCCACCCGCTAATCTGCCGGGGCTGCGGATGCAGCTACTGGGATCCATGCGACAGGGAGGAAGGCACCTGCGCTTGGGCGACGTCGACCGCTTGCACGGCCTGCCTGCCCGACACCGCGCCGGTGGAGTGCTGCCAGTGATCGCCGTCGCAACCAGCGCGACGCAGCTCGAGCGCGCCATGCGCCGTCGCCGCATCGCCAAGATCGTCCTCGCGATCCTGTTCGCGGTCATCTGGATCCCCGTCGCGATCGTCATGCTCGTCGCCGGCACGTCGGATCGGCGTCGCTGATGCTGCAGGATGTCCTCACAGGCTTGGCGCTGACCGTGTTCGGCAGCGCAGGCGCGACGGCGATCGGCGTCATGCGCGCGTCGCTCGCGCCGCAGTGGAGCCGGATCTGCCGGCTGGCACTCGGCAACATCGAGCCCGCGTACAAACCCCTGTCCGCGACGCCGTTCGCCAAGACGGTCCGCTCGTGACGTGGGCGACGTCGCAATCTGTGGCGGCGACCGTGCCCTCTTCCAAGGGCTCGGCCGCGCCGGAAAGCAGTGCGACGTCCTCGCCGTCCGCAAGGTTTTCGCCTCGGTCCGCTTCGACGACGGACAGGCCGTCCTCTGCCTCGCCAGGGACCTGCACCCGATCCGGCGACGCCCCCCGCCCATGTTCTGACCCGCTCGCCGCTCTTGGCGAAACGCTTTCTACAAGAACGGCCGCTGGCGCGACCGCTCGATCCCCTCGCACCAACAGGATCTCCATGATGATCAGCGCCGCTCCCCCCGAAGCTCGCCAGTCTCACCTATCGCCACAACATACGAACTGTTCCCAAAAGAGGGAACAGCGCGGCATGCCAGTCGAAATGGTCCGCATCATGGGGCTGGACACCGCAGCCCAGCTGCTCGGCAAAGGCCGGCTTGCTGACGAACTCTGCATCACGGTCCGCGCCCTTAACTACAAGATCGACGCCGGGCGCGGCGTATCGGATGCTGACGTGGTCGCAGCGGCCCGCGGCCTTGAAGAGCGGGCCGAGCGGTTTCTCGCGCACGCGCAAAAGTTGCGGGCCGTGATCGCACCCGCCGTGTCGGGCACCGTGACCGCCGCGCCATTGGGCCAGGCGAGCATCGTTCTCGCTCACTGCGACCACGTCGAGCGCTTTGCCTATGAGCGCCAGGGACGCGGGCTCGATGCGTCGCCCCACATGCTCGCAGCGGCCGCACGGAAGTTGGCAGAGGCAATCCTACCAAAGACGAAGAACATCGTCCGCGCGACGGCCGACCAAGCGGACGCGCAGTAATGGCCATGACCGTGCAGCACTTCGTCGGCATCAGCAGTGGCAAGGATAGCACTGCGACGGCATTGCTTGCGAAAGAACGGATGCAGCGCCGGGCGGACTTCCGACCGCGTTTCCAGTTCGTCGATGTCGGAAACGAAGAGCAGCGCGCGCTCGATCACGTGGATTACCTGGAACGGATGCTCGAACATCCAATCGAGCGCTTGTCAGCTTATGATGTACCCGGTCTATGCGACGCTGACGCATTCGCCCGGAAGCGCGAGTCGATCCGGAAGAACTGGCCCGTCGAGCTTCGCCGCAAACGCCACACAACTGTCTGCGCCGACCGCAAAGCCAAGATCCCGGAGCTGGCGCCAGGCTGCCGGCACTCTCCCGAGCGTAGCGCGGCGGTCAAGGCGTGGGCGGCAGCTTGCGAATGCCCGATCATCGTTTCGCCACCAGTGTCGCAGGATCGCATAGAGGAAGCGGTCGCGGCCCTGCAGCCGACCGGTATCGCGTTCCTCGACGTTTGCCTGATCCACGGACGGTTCCCGAGCCGTAAGGCGAAGTTCTGTACTGAGGATCTGAAGCTTGCGCCCCTGTTCGCCACGCGGACGCCGTTGCTAGAAGCGGGCGTTTCCACCGTCGACTGGGTCGGCGAGCGGGCCGCAGAGAGCAAGGCGCGAGCGAACAAGCCGATACTTGAGCGCCGCCACGAAGCATCGGGCGCGTCACGCGTCGTCTATCGCCCTATCCACGGATGGACCGCGGCCGAGACGTTCGCGATCGCCAAGCGTCACGGTGTCCGGCCGAACCCGCTCTATCTATTGGGCGCGTCGCGTGTCGGCTGCTGGCCCTGCATCAATTCGCAGAAAAGCGAGATCGCTCTCGTCGCGAAGCATACGCCTCAAATTATCGACCGGCTTCGTGAATGGGAACGCCTCGTTTCGCTCGTCTGCCGGCGGGATCAGAGCGCTGGCGAAGCATACGCAACATTCTTCGCAATGGATAAGACGCCTGGCGATGATGACGACTGGTCTCGCTCGGCTATCGACAAGGTTGTCGAGTGGACAAAGACCAGTCGGGGTGGACGGCAGTTCGATCTGATCTCTGCAATCGACCGCGACGCGCCACCGGCGTGCTTCTCTCAATACGCCCTCTGTGAATGAAAGCGCAGGCAATGAACGCTCCGTCGCTCGTCAAACTCTCCCGCAAGCTGATGCGCGCCGCGGACGTCGGGAAAGGCGTCCGGATCGAGTCTCCCGACCTCGATCTACTCGGAAGCCTTGGACTCTTCGACATCATTAATCGCGCCGTAGCCGACTACTTGAAAGAACAGACACAATGCCGCGACGCACTCCGCCGGTTTACCAAAGAGGGAAATACTGGCTCGCCCACGATGAACGGGCAGACGGAACCCTTCGGAGTCCCAATCTCTACATCTGGTGGTACGACAGCGGAACGCGACGCGAGCGCAGCACGTCGACGGCTACAAGCGACGTAGCGGCGGCAATTCTGGAACTCGACAAGGTCTACCTTGCCGACAAGGGCGAAGCGCCGGCCTTCTGTCACGCATGCGGCCAGCCGCTCGCGCAGGCGCAGGCGTATCTCCTGACCGACGCCATCGCAGACTATAAGATCGAGTGGGGCAACACACGCGCCTCGGCCGACACGATCTCAGGCCGCCTGGCGCACGCCGTGGCGTTCCTTGATGCAGAGCAGGCCCTTGGTGCGGAAGGCCGGTTCGGCCACTCCACCAGCTGCGCGACCGCGTGCGGCACTGTCTTCGTCAACGCCTTCCGCGCCTGGTCGCGGTTGCAGCCAGTCGAATGGCGCAACGGCAAGGGCGAAGTGACCGTGTCGCGCGCGCGCTCGCCGGCCGCGACCGAGGCGTCGATCGCGCAGCTGATAGCCGTCTTGAATCATGCCGCCAACGCGGAGCCGGCGCGCTCCGATAAGCGGCCGATCTACAAGCCGCTTCCCGCCCGCCAGGTGCAACGCCAGCGCCGCACCCGAATCGGTGTCGAGGAACTGGCGAAGATGTTCGCCTACGCGGCCGAGCCCGATCGCCAGCGCGGTTCGCTACACGCGTTCCTCGTCGCATCGGTCTGCACGATCGCGCGGCCTGGTGCTGTCGTCGACATCAACGTCGCGCCCGACCGTGAGCAGTGGTGGCCGGGCGCGCCGACGCTCGACCTCAACCCGCACGGCCGCACACAGAACAAGAAGCATCGCGCCGTCCTGCCGGTCCTGCCGCTGCTCGATCGCTGGCTGCGCGAGGAATACGAGACGTACATGGCGCTGCCGATACCGGAACGCGCCGGCAGGGGCTGGCTGGTGAACTATCACGGCCGCGCCATCCAGGACGTCGATCGCGCGTGGGATACGATGCTGACGAACCTCGACATGCCCGCCGGCCGCGAGTGGCGTCCGTACCTGCTGCGCCACAGCCTCGCGACCCTCGTCCGTAACAACGGCGCGAAGAAGTGGGATCTGGAAGGCTTCATGGGCCACCGCGACGGAAGCCAAACCGAGGTCTACGCGATCGGTGAATTTCCCACCGTCGTGCGCGCCCTGAATCGCATCATCGCCAAGATCGAGAAGCTGGCTCCCGGCTCGACGCACCGGAACCCTACCGGAACCGGCGTTGCCGAAAAGTCGGCTGGAGACATAAAAATGTGAGTTAAATCAACCACTTGTCGATGGTGCCGCTTACAGGACTCGAACCTGTGACCCCCGCATTACGAATGCGATGCTCTACCAGCTGAGCTAAAGCGGCCCGATGACGGATGTATCCGGTCGAGGGGGCGGCAACTACCAGCGGTTTTGCGGGCTGACAAGCGGTTTGCGAGTTTACTCTGTGTTTACCAAGCGCGGTGCACAAGCGGGGCGACGATACGGGGATCTTTGGGCATGACGACGGCGCGCAGCGTAGAGGATGGACGCGTAGCGGGCGCGGATGGCGTGGCGATTGCGGAGGCTCCGCCACGGGCGGCTGCGCATACCGGCGCGTCCGATTCGACCGATGCGGGCGTCAACGACGTGATGTTCGATCTCGGCGGCGACGAGCGGCGGATGCACGTGCGCGCCTATAACCATTGGGTGTCGCTGCTGAAGGACCGCCCCTATCCTTCGATCGCCGACCTCGAGCCCGAGACGATCACCGATTTCGGCCCGCACAGCGTGCTGCTCGATTTCAGTCACGGCATGGGCGATCCGAAGATCGCGTATCTTGGTCGCGCGCTGCGCGAGGAATGCGGGCTTGAGGGGCCGATCGCGACGATCGCCGACGTGCCGAGCCGGTCGCTGCTGTCGCG
Source organism: Sphingomonas sp. 320_CC (assembly GCF_059691795.1). NCBI lineage: Bacteria > Pseudomonadati > Pseudomonadota > Alphaproteobacteria > Sphingomonadales > Sphingomonadaceae > Sphingomonas > Sphingomonas sp. 320_CC. The sequence continues at coordinate 490,949 of NZ_JCAWAE010000002.1, forward strand.
GCTGACCGATCATTACCTGCAGATCATTGCCAATCGTGCGCCGATCGGCTTCGAGGCGGAATTCGTCAGCAGCCGGGGGCGGACGACGCTGTACCGCGGGATCCTGATGCCGTTCGCGTCTGGCGGGGTGACGATCGATTTCATTTACGGCGTCATCAATTGGAAGGAGCTCGCGGACGCTGATTTGCAGGCTGCACTGTCGGCCGAGCTAGATGCCGCCGTTCACGCAACCTCGTATGGCTCGGGCGCGACCGCGCAGGTGTGGGCGGATGGACCGAGCGGTGGCTTCGATATCATGCCTGCCGAGCCGACGCCTGCTGCCTTGCAGGAACTGGTGCTGGATGACCCCTTGCCCGCCGACTATGTGCTTGTCGGAAGGCTCGGCGAGCAACTGGCGATGGCGCGTGAGAGCGCGGCGCAGGTCCGCGCGGCTGAAGCGCGCAGTCGGATGGCGCTCCACAGGACGTTGGGTCGGGCGCATGATCTCGCGGTGTCTGCCGAGCAGGATAGCGATAATTTCACGGCGATTCTCTCTGCTGCTTGCGTGCCGGGTGGGGCGGAAGCGATGATGCAGATCGTTGCGCTCGTCTTTGGCGCGAATTTCGAGGCAGCTAGGTTGGAGACGTTCGCGACGGTGCTGCGTCACGCCCAGCGGCATCAGGTGCCGGCAGGCGGTTTCGCAAGCTTTCTGAGTGGCTTCGGCAGCGACCTGGCGGCGATCGAAGCCGTGGAGCGATCCGCGTTTTAGGTGCGCCGCAGCATAATCCTTCGCACCTGCCACAAGGGTTGAGATAGGCGAACGGGGGGCGCATAGGCCCTGACCTATGGCGAACCAATCGTTGAACACGCTCACCGAGACCCTTGCAGGCCGGTTGACCGAACGGGCCCTTCCGGGCGAACTGAGGGACTTCGGGGCGAGCGAGGTCGCGCAGGCGGCGGCGTTCGTTGCCGCGACTGCCGCGCACCGCGACGACGGTGCGCCAGCGATCGCGATCGAGCCGATCAGTGGCGACGACACGCGGCGGCGAATGCGTCTTGCGATCGTCAACGACGACATGCCGTTCCTGGTCGATTCGATCGCGGCGGCGATCGGCGCGCAGGACATCGCGGTCGATCGGATCATCCACCCCGTCGTCCGCACGACGCGCGCGCCCGATGGCACGCTGCATGCGATCGACGCGGATGGCCAGGGTGCAGGTCGGCCCGAATCGATGATCTATCTCGAGATGGAACGCGCCGATGCGCGTGACCGTCGGGGGTTGATTGAGGATCTGACCGCAGTGCTGGCCGACGTCCGTGCCGCTGTGGGCGACTGGCGCGCGATGCAAGCCGCGCTCGACGACGATATTGCGATGCTACCCGAGGGTGAAGGTGCCGCGCTGTTGCAGTGGTTCCTGAACGGGCATCTGACGCTGCTCGGGCATCAGATCTGGCATTGTGACGGGAGCGGCCACGCTGCTCTCGGTATTGCGCGCAACGAACACCGCGTGCCGATCCTTGCCGAGGCCTCGCGCGCACTCGCGATCAAGTGGTTCGAGGCGGGCAACGACGCGCCGTTGTTGCTGAAGTCGAACCTGATCTCGACCGTCCACCGTGCGGTGCCGCTCGACCTGGTCGTCGTACCGGTGATGGAGGGCGCGACGGTCGCCGGGCTGTCGATCTACAGCGGCCTGTGGACCAGTGCCGCGCTCGCCGCGATGCCGCGCGACGTGCCGGTGTTGCGCACGCGGCTTGCCGCGATGAAGGCAAAGTTCGGGTTCGATCCGCGTGGTCATGCCGGCAAGGCGCTAACGCATGCGTTCACTGCGCTGCCGCACGACCTCGTGATCGCGTTCGCACCCGATGCGCTGGAAGACCTTGCGCTGACCGCGATGAGCATCGCAGATCGGCCACGGCCGGCGCTCGTGTTGGTCGAATCGGCGCTCGGGCGGCATCTGTTCGGGTTCGTGTGGTTGCCGCGCGACGATGTCACCACCGGCCGACGGGTCGCGATCGGCGACATGCTGGCCGAGGCCGCGAATGCGAGCGTGCTCAACTGGTCGATTGCGCTGGAGGACGGCGAGGTCGCGATGATCCGCTACACGCTCGATCTGCGCGGCGATGGCCGGATGCCCGACGTCGCGCCGCTCGCGCTGCGGTTGCAGCGGATGGTGCGTGGCTGGGTGTCGGACGTCGAGGCTGCGCTGGTCGAGACGTTGCCGCCGCCACGCGCTGCGCGTCTTGCGCTCAAATGGGCGGCGGCGTTCCCGCAGAACTACCGCAACCTCAGCACGCCCGCCGAGGCCGCCGAGGATATCCAGCGGATCGCCGCGCTGGCCGATACGGACGCGCGTGGCGTGCGCCTTGTTCCGGGCGAAGCCGGCGCCGATCCGCAGTTGAAGATCTACAAGCTCGGCGGGGCGCTCCCCCTGTCGGACGCGGTCCCGGTGCTGGAGAATTTCGGCTTCCGCGTGATCGGCGAACTGCCGACGCGGTTGCGCGACGACAGCGTGCCGTTCGTGCATGACTTCGTGCTGGAAGCGAACGACGCCGCGCAGCAGAGCGACGCCCCCGTCCTCGAAGGCGCGATCGCAGCGGTGCTGGAAGGCGCCGCCGAGAACGATGCGTTCAACCGGCTGATCGTCGAACTCGGCATGCGGCCCGAGGCGATCGTGCTGTTCCGTGCGTGGTTCCGGTATCTGCGCCAGGCGGGGCTTCCGTATGGCCTGACCACCGTCGTCGACGCGCTGCGCCGTGCACCGAAGGTCGCCGCCGCGTTGATCGCGCGGTTCACCGCGGTCCATCATCCGGAGCACCCGGGCAACGCGATCGAGGCGGACCAGGCGATCGAAGCCGGGCTCGATGCCGTCACGGCGATCGACGACGACCGTATCCTGCGTGCGTATCGCAACCTGATCGCAGCGACGCTGCGGACCAACGCGTTCACGCCTGCCGCCTCGGAAGCGCTCGCGTTCAAGCTCGACAGCCATCTGATTCCGGGCCTCCCCGCCCCGGTGCCGTGGCGCGAAGTATGGGTCTACTCGCCTCGCGTCGAAGGCATCCATCTGCGTGCCGGCCCGGTGGCGCGTGGCGGCCTGCGCTGGTCCGATCGTCGCGACGATTTCCGCACCGAGATCCTCGGGCTGATGAAGGCGCAGCGCGTCAAGAACGCGGTGATCGTGCCGACCGGCGCGAAGGGCGGCTTCTATCCCAAGCAACTCCCCGCCCCGTCGAACCGCGACGCGTGGCTGGCCGAGGGCACCGAGAGCTACCGGATCTTCATCCGCACCTTGTTGTCGATCACCGACAACATCGTCGAAGGCAAGGTCGTGCATCCCGACGGCGTGACGATCCTCGACGGCGAGGACCCGTATTTCGTCGTCGCCGCCGACAAGGGCACCGCGACGTTCAGCGACGTGGCGAACGCGCTCGCGCTTGAACGCGGCTACTGGCTCGGCGACGCGTTCGCCTCCGGTGGCTCGGTCGGGTACGATCACAAGGCGATGGGGATCACCGCCAAGGGCGCGTGGCTGAGCGTCCAGCGGCACTTCGCCGAGCGCGGCCTCGACGTGCAGAGCGAAAGCATCACCGTCGTCGGCTGCGGCGACATGTCGGGCGACGTGTTCGGCAACGGCATGTTGCTTTCGAAGACGCTGAAGGTCATCGCGGCGTTCGATCATCGCCACATCTTCCTCGATCCCGATCCCGATCCGGCGGCGAGCTGGGAAGAGCGCAACCGGATGTTCGCGCTGCCGCGGTCGAGCTGGGCGGACTACGACGCCAGCCTGATCTCGAAGGGCGGCGGCGTGTTCGCGCGCACCGCCAAGGTCGTGAAGCTGTCGCCACAGGTGCAGGCTGCGCTCGGCGTAACGGTGAGTGAGATGGAGCCGGGCGCGCTGATCTCGGCGATCCTCAAGGCGCCGGCCGACCTGCTCTGGTTCGGCGGCATCGGCACCTATGTGAAGGCCGCGTCGGAACCGAACGTCGCGGTCGGCGATCCGGCGAACGACCGGCTGCGCGTCAACGCCGAGGATCTGCGTGTGATCGCGATCGGCGAAGGCGCGAACCTGGGCGTCACGCAGGCCGCGCGTATCGCGTTTTCGGCACGCGGGGGTCGGATCAACACCGACTTCATCGACAATTCGGCCGGCGTCGACTGCTCGGATAACGAGGTCAACATCAAGATCGCGCTCAACCGAGAGATGATCGAGGGGCGGCTCGACTATGAGGACCGCAACACGCTGCTCGCCAGCATGACCGACGACGTCGCGCACCTGGTGCTGGAGGACAACCGCCTCCAGACGCTGGCGCTGTCGATCGCCGAGGCGGACGGTGCGGTCGCGGTGCCGAGCTATGTGCGCGTGATCGAGATCTTCGAGGGCGCCGGGCGGCTCGATCGTGCAGTCGAAGGGCTTGCGTCGAACGACATCCTGCTCCGTCGTGGCCAGGATGGGCTGGGGCTCACGCGGCCTGAGCTCGCGGTGCTGCTGGCGACCGCCAAGCTCGGGTTGCAGGACGCGATCGAGCACAGCGACATCGCCAAGGATGATGCTCTGAAGCCGGATTTGCATGCCGCGTTCCCGGCGGCGATGCGCGAGCGGTTCGGGACGGCGATCGACGAACATCGGCTGCGGCCCGAGATCGTCGCAACCAAGCTCGCCAACCGGATCGTCAACCGATTGGGCATCCTCTACCCGTTCGAACTGGCGGAAGAGGAAGGCGCGGCGATGGGCGATATCGCGGCGATGTTCGTCGTCGCCGAGCGCCTGTTCGATCTGCCCGCGTTGTGGGCGGAAATCGAGACCGCGGTGATGCCCGAGGCGGCGCGGATCGCGCTGTTCGACGAGGTGGCCGTGGCGACCCGTTCGCAGATCGCCGACCTGCTGCGCGTGTCGGCGCCGGGCGCGGTGCCGGGCGACGTCCTCGCGCGGCTGGCGAAGGGCATCACGCAGCTCGACAGCCAGACTGCGGCGTTGCTGCTCGAGGAAGCAAGTGCGCAGAGCAGCCGCATCGCGGGGCAGCTTGAGGCGGTCGGTGCGCCAGGCGATCTGGTGCGCAAGGTCGTTCGCCTGTTCGAGATGGACGGCGCAGTCGGGCTGGCGGATCTTGGCGAGCGGATGTCGCTCGACGAGGCGGTGGTGACGCGGGCGTTCACGCATCTCGGGCAGGCGCTGGGGCTCGACTGGGCGCAGGCGAATGCGGCGCGGATCAGTCCGACCGATCCCTGGGAGCGGTTGCTGGTCGCCGGGCTTGCGCGCGATTTCCAGCAGCTGCGGTTGGAGTTTCTCGCGCGGTGCGGTGCGCAGGATCCGCAGGGTGCGGTCGAAAAATGGCTGCTGACGAACGCGGCACGGGTGGCGCAGTTCAAGGCGGTTATCGACCGCGCGCGCCACGCGGCGGTGCCGAACGCGGCGATGCTCGCGCAGATCGCCGGGCAGGCGCGGGTGTTGCTGGGGCGGTAACTTAACCCCTCGCCCCTGCGGGGAGAGGGAGGGGCCCGCGTGCTCTTGCGCGTGGGAGGGTGAGGGGTGTGAGGCTCGGAACGCGAGTCCCAACTCCCCTCACCCTCCCGTCGCCAAGAGGCTCCTCCTTCCCTCTCCCCGAAGGGGCGAGGGAGACTGGCTACGTTGCACACCGCGCTGCCAACTCAGCCTTCCACTTGCGCGCACGCCACCACATGATAACGCCGGTCACCGCCAGTACCGCGGGCAATATCCCGCCCAGGAAGATGATCACCTGCCACAGCGCACCCATGTCGGTGCCATCGTGGATCCGCCGCATCCACCGCGCCACACCGCCCTGAGGCCGCGCCGGCGCCGCGGTCGCGCCGCCGGTGTCGTCCGCCACCTTCACCCCGATCGGCGCGCCGCCGCCCTGAAACGTCACCGTCCAGTCCGCGCTGAGGTCGGTCGGCCAGGTGATGCTCCGCAACGGCGCATTATCGACGATACCGCGCGCCTTGCCGATCGCCACCGCGAGAGGCTGCGCGGGCGACGCCAGCGGTTTCGCGCGCATCATCGCGCCGCGATCGGGACCGCCTCTCGGCCGCGACGTCTCGCCGATGAGCTTTCCGAGGACCTGCGGGAACGAGATCCACGCGCCGGTCAGCGACAGCACGAACAACGGCAGCGCGATCCAGAAGCCGAACAGGTGGTGAAGGTTGGTCTCGACGTCGCGGTGCCGGCGGAACCGGAGCCCGCGCGTCCACTTGCCCATCGTCGGCCACCACAGCCATAGCCCGGTAAAGCTCGACACCATCATCGCCACGCCGATCCAGCCGACGATCGAGCGTCCAATGCCGGGTAGTTGCAGGCTACCGTGCAGAACATGCAGGAACCGAACGAGTCCGCCGTTCGGCGGCGACACCTCCAGCACGCGCGCGGTCGGTGGATCGAGATAGACCATCGTCCGCTGCGGTGGTCCTGGCCGGGTCGGCACGCTGGCCGAGGTCGCCGCGACGATTACCGGGCCGCCGTCATCGGGCATCGTCAGCGTCGCGATCCGTTCGCCATGCCTCAGCACCGCGCGCGCCGCGGCGACGTAGCTGTCGGGGCCGAGCACCGTCTTGCCGGTGACCGCATAGCGCGCCGGATCGACGATCCGATCGAGCGCGTCATGCCACACCAAAGCCGCGCCGCTCAGCGACAGCGGGATGATGAGGATCGCCAGTACCAGCCCGATCCACTTGTGGACCTGGAACCACGCGCGTCGCATCGCCAGCTTGCTCATTATCTACTCCCTGTGCGGTGAGCGTCGCATGAGGGGGCGGCTCAAGTCCACATTAGAGACGGCGCTCACCAATGCTCCCCTCCCTGGAAGTGAGGGGTTGGGGGTGGGTCGGCCTGCTTTGGTCGCGGCGTCTGGATATGCGGAAACCGACCCACCCCCTGCCCCTCCCTTTCAGGGAGGGGAGCAGAAGTCAGGCGTCCGCCCAGCGGCGAAGGAGGTTGTGGTACACGCCGGTCAGCCGCACGGTCGCCGGATCGCCCTGGCCTTGTGCGGCCGCGACCGCCTGCACGCCCTGGTCGAGATCGAACAGGATCCGCCGGGCGCCGTCGTCACGCACCATCGACTGGAGCCAGAAGAACGACGCGGTACGCATCCCGCGCGTGACCGGCGTCACCCGGTGCAGGCTGGACGCGGGGTAGAGGACCATGTGCCCGGCGGGCAGCTTGACCGACTGTGGACCGAACTGGTCCTCAATCACCAGTTCGCCGCCGTCGTACGTTGCGGGGTCGTCGAGGAAGAGCGTTGCCGACAGGTCGCTGCGGATGCGGAAGTCGGTGCCGCGCTTCATCCGGATCGCGTTGTCGACGTGAAGCCCGAAATCCTGTCCCCCGGCGTAACGGTTGAACAGCGGTGGGAACACTTTGAGCGGCAGCGCCGCCGCCACGAACAGCGCCGACCGGCCGAGCGCGTCGAGGACCATCCCGGCCGCCTCCCGCGCGGCGACCGAGTCCTCGGGCAATTGCTCGTTGCGCTTGGCGAGCGCGCTCTGCGGACCCGACGTCGCGTTGCCGTCGATCCACTCGGCGTGGTCGATCAGTGCGCGAACACGGGCGACGCCGGCCGCATCGAGCACATCGGGGATCGCGATCAACATGGCGTCACTCTAGAATGCGGCGGCGATACCGGCAAACTGCCCGCGTCGCCGCCGAGCCTCACAGGCTGTAGAACAGCGTCAGCCGCACCGAACGCGCCTCGCCCGGCGTCGCCCAGCCATTGTTGCGGATGCCGGTGTAGTATTTTTCGTTGGTGAAGTTCTGCACGTTGAGCTGCGCGGTCAGGCCGTTGCCCACGGTGTACGACAGGAACGCGCGATGCGTGAGGTAATCCGCCGAGTGGAATACCGGCGTCACCACGGTCGTCGGCGCAAGCGGCGTCGCCAGCGCGCTGTTGTTGAGCGCGAATGCCCCCTGATAGGTCAGGCCGTAGCCAAGCTGGAGGCCGAACGGCAGCGTGTAGGTGGTGAACAGGCTGCCCGAATGCTTCGGCGTGTTGGTGAGCTCCTGCCCCGCCTGCGTATCGAGGATCGCAGCCGAGTTGCCACAGGGATTGGTCGTCGTCGTGGTCGTGCCGACGGTCGTACGGACCGGCCCCGGATTGGCGAGACAGAAGTTCGAGACGCTCTGGATGATCTTCGCCTTCAGATACGTGTAGTTGGCGAAGATCGAGAATGCGTGCGAGATGCTGCCGCTTGCACCCAGCGCGATGCCGTCGACGCGCGAGCGGCCGTCGTTGACGCCGAGCGTCGTGACGATCGGGTCGTTCGTAGCGACGCGGTAATTGGTCCGCTCGTTGCGGAACACCGCCGCCGTCAGTTGCAGCTTGCGCGAGAACAGGTCCGCCTTGGCCCCGAGTTCGTAGTTCACCGCCTTTTCCGGCTTGACGTCGCACGGGTCGAGCTGGCCCGCGGGTGCATTGATCAACGTACCGCAACCTAGCCGGACGGTCGCAGATGTCGGCGTGGTGGCGTTGCCGTACGACGCATACAGGCTGACGGTCTCAATCGGCTTGAAGTTGATGCCGCCGCGGTACGAGAACAGCGTTTCATCACTCGTCTGGTTCAGGCCGCGCGCATAGGTGCCGAGTGTCGCGTCGGGCACGACCGAGAAGGTATCGGCGCGGAAACGGCCCTTGGCATGCTCGTAGCGCAGGCCGAAATTGACCTCGATCTGCGGGATCACCTTGATCGTGTCGAAGGCGTAGACCGCCGCATTGCTCGTCGTGCCCTGCGACCGGCCGGCCTGGATGAAGTTGAACGGGCCGGTGTAGTCGGTGTTCGGGTTGGCGAGGTTGATCGGTGGCTGGACAACCGTCGCACCGGTCGTGGTACGCAGCGTGTTGCCCGTGACGATCGTGTAATCCTCCTGCGAGACCGACGCGCCGAGCACCAGCGTATGCTCGAGCCCCGCGGTATCGAAGACCGAACGGAGATCGGTCTGGTTATAGAGGATCTGGTTTTCCTGATTTCGGACGAAACCGCGAGGGCCGCTCGGGTAATAGGAACCGGGTATGTTCTGACCCGGAGCGGTTGCCGTCGGGGCGGGACAGGCCGCCGGCGTCGTCGCGACGTTGGTCAGCGGCTGGGGCTGGAACCCGGTCGACAGGCAAAACACACCTTGCGGGGCGCTCGTCAACGAGTCCTGCTGGACGCGCTGCCAGCGGCTCAGGTTGCGGATCGAGACCTTGTCGGAGAAGCTGTGGCTGACCGTCGCGGTCGCCTGGTCGACGGTGATGTCCTGCTTGTCGAGATTGCGGATGCCGTAATAGGCGGAGTTGTCGGCACCCGGCAGCGGCCCGTTGTTCACCGCATTGCGGAAGTACGGCACGCCATAGACGGGGACGTTCTCGTCCTCCTGATGCAGATATTGCAGCGTCAGGCTAGTCGGGCCCTCCACGCCGACGATCAGCGACGGCGCGACGGCCCAACGCTTGTTGCTCTCCACATCGCGACCGGGAATGTCGTTCTTGTGCGCAACTGCGTTGAGACGGACCGCGACCAGATCGCTGACCCGGACGTTCGAGTCGAGCGTCGTTCGGTAATAATCGTCGCTACCGACGCCGCCCGACACGACCGTCAGCGTCTCCGCCTGCGGGCGCTTGGTGATGAGGTTGATCGTGCCGCCGACCGATCCGCCGCCGCCGAACACGCTGTTCGCGCCGTTGTAGACCTCGACCTGTTGCAGGTTGAACGTCTCGCTGCGGCTATACTGCGCGCTGTCGCGGACGCCGTCGATCGTGATGTCGTTGTTGGCGGAATAGCCACGCAGGTTGATGCTGTCCCCGTATCCGCCGCCGCCTTCGCCCGCACCGAAGGTGATGCCGGGGATCGGCTGCAACACGTCGCGCAGGGTGAGCAAATTCTGCTTGCGGATCGTCTGGTCGCCGATGATCGTCACGGTCTGCGTCGTGTCGAGCAGGCTGCGCGTCGCCTTCGGGCTCTCCAGCGTGGTCGCGGGGACGGTCTTGCCGTTGACGACGATTTCGTCGCGGTTGAGCTGCTTTTCCTGGTCGTCGGCCGCGTGAACCTTTGCCGATTCAGCCGGGCGATCGGCAGCATAGGCTGGTGCGCTGGCAATGAACCCTACGCACGAAAGCGCGAGAAATGCAGGCGCGGCGGACGAACGCGACGAAGGACCAGACATGCGAAACCCCTTATTGTTGCGGGTTCGCTATTGAGAGTCGTTCTCACTGTCAACGCTATTGCGACTAATTCTCATGCGCCGTTCGAGAACAGCCATGATCTCAAGGCGCTAGCGAGATTGGGGGGATCGTCGGCCAAGATGCGTATCGCGTCGATCTCTGCGACCAGTGCAGACAAGGGCAACGCTAGACGCGCCGCAGCGGCCTCCAGCGCTTGCCAGAAGATGGGTTCGAGGCTGATGGACGTCTGGTGGCCTGCAATCGTGATCGAGCGTTTTACGGGTCCGTGGAACCCGCCCGCGGGCGTCGTAATACCGCCGCCCGCTGTCACCGACGGATCATTCGGTATCGAACAGCGAGGCCAGCTGTTCGATGATCGTCCCGCCAAGCTGTTCGACGTCCATGATCGTGACGGCGCGCGCGTAATAGCGAGTGACATCGTGGCCGATGCCGATCGCGACGAGTTCGACCGGCGACTTGCTCTCGATCCAGCCGATTACTTGGCGCAAATGGCGCTCCAGGTACGATCCAGAGTTCACGCTGAGCGTCGAATCATCGACCGGGGCGCCGTCGCTGATCACCATCAGGATGCGGCGTTCCTCGGGCCGGGCGACCAGCCGCGCATGCGCCCACATCAGCGCCTCGCCGTCGATATTCTCCTTCAGCAACCCCTCGCGCATCATTAGCCCGAGCGAGTTGCGCGCACGCCGCCACGGCTCGTCGGCGCGCTTGTAGACGATGTGGCGGATGTCGTTCAGCCGGCCCGGCTGCGGCGGACGCCCGGCGGCAAGCCACGTTTCGCGGCTCTGCCCGCCCTTCCAGGCTCGCGTCGTAAAGCCGAGGATTTCGGTCTTCACGCCGCAGCGTTCCAGCGTGCGCGCGAGAATGTCCGCGCTGATCGCCGCGATCGAGATCGGGCGGCCGCGCATCGAGCCGGAGTTGTCGATCAGCAACGTCACGACGGTGTCACGGAAATCGGTCTCGCGCTCGGCCTTGTAGCTCAGCGACAGCGTCGGGTTGACGATCACGCGTGCCAGCCGCGCCGCGTCGAGGATGCCCTCCTCCTGGTCGAAATCCCACGACCGCGACTGCTGCGCCATGAGGCGCCGCTGGAGCCGGTTGGCGAGCTTCGACACGGTCGATTGCAGGTGCACGAGCTGCTGGTCGAGATAGCCGCGCAGCCGCGCCAGTTCGTCGGCGTCGCACAGCTCGGTGGCTGCGATCACCTCATCGAACTGCGTCGTCCACGGCTTGTAGTCGAACGCACCGCCCATGTCCGCGAAGGGACGGTTCGGGCGGACCGGCTGCATGCCTTCCTCGCCATCGTCACCGGGCTCGCCGTCGATGTCGTCCATCGACTCGTCGCTCTGCTCCTGGCCGTCGCTTTCCTCGTTCTGCTGCTCGGACTGTTCGCCGCGCGCCTCGACTTCGCCCTGGCCGTCCTCGCCCTGGTCGTCGCCTTCGTCGCCCTCGTCCTGCTGCTGCTCGTCGGTGCCCTCGTCCTCGGAGCCGCCTTCGTCGCTCTCCTCGGGGACCTGATCACCCTCGACCAGTTCGAGCTCTTGCAACATCTTCCGCGCAAGGCCTTGGAACGCCTTCTGGTCGTCGAGCGCATAGGCGAGCGCGTCGAGGTCGGTCTTGCTCTCGATCCACTCGCGGACCAACGCGAGGCCGGGCGCGGCGATCGCGGGGGATTCCTGTCCGGTCAACCGCTCGCGGACCATGAGGCCCAGCGCGGTCGACAACGGCACCTCGTCACGATTGCGCGCGCGCGTGATCGGATCGGCGCGTAACCGCACGTCGAGCGCCCGTTCGAGGTTCTCGGTAATCCCCGCATAACCGCGCGACCCAAGTGCTTCGACTCGTGCAGTCTCGACGGAATCGAACACCGCGCGCGCCACCGCCTCAACCGGCGCCGCACGATTATGCAGTGCGATGTCGTGATGCTTCAGCCTAAGCGCGAAGCCGTCTGCGAACCCGCGCGCCTCAGCGACCTGCTCGAGCGGAAGAGCGCGAGCGGGCATCGGCACCTTGATGTGCTTACCCGACTGCGTCGGCGCATCGGCGGTGAAGGCGAGTTCGACCTCCGGCTCCTCCGAGATCGCACGTGCGGTGCCGGCAAGAACCGCCTTGAAGCGATCGAGAGGAGTTTCGTTGGCCAAAGGTTTAGGCCTTGCCCACCACGCTCTCGGGAAGATCCTTGCCGAACACGCGCTGGTAATATTCGGCGACCAGCGGCCGCTCCGCTTCGTCGCACTTGTTGAGGAACGATAGGCGGAACGCGAAGCCAACATCGCCGAAGATCAGCGCGTTCTGCGCCCAGGTGATCACGGTGCGCGGGCTCATCACGGTCGAGATGTCGCCGTTGACGAAACCCTTGCGGGTCATGTCGGCGACCCGGACCATGTTCTCGACGGTCTTCTTGCCCTCGGGCTTGTCGTATTCACCGGACTTGGCGAGCACGATCTGCGCCTCGACCTTGGCGGGCAGGTAATTGAGCGTGACGACGATGTTCCAGCGGTCCATCTGGCCCTGGTTGATCTGCTGCGTGCCGTGATACAGCCCGCTCGTATCGCCGAGGCCGACCGTGTTGGCGGTCGCGAACAGGCGGAACCACGGATTCGGACGGATCACGCGGTTCTGGTCGAGCAGCGTCAGCTTGCCTTCGGTCTCCAGCACGCGCTGGATCACGAACATCACGTCGGGGCGGCCTGCGTCGTACTCGTCGAACACCAGCGCGGTCGGGGTCTGCAGCGCCCAGGGCAGCAGGCCTTCGCGGAACTCGGTGATCTGCTGACCGTCCTTCAGCACGATCGCATCGCGGCCGATCAGGTCGATACGGCTGATGTGCGCATCGAGGTTGATGCGGATGCATGGCCATTTCAGGCGCGCCGCAACCTGCTCGATATGCGTCGACTTGCCGGTGCCGTGATAGCCCTGGACCATCACGCGACGGTTATGCGCGAACCCCGCCAGCACGGCGAGTGTGGTGTCGGCATCGAAGACGTACGCCGGATCAAGATCGGGCACGCGCTCGTCGGCTTCGGAGAAAGCCGGCACTTCCATGTCGGAATCGATCCCGAACATCTCGCGCACCTTTACCATACGGTCGGGTGCATCGAGGATCGTGGTCTCGCGGCTATCTGGCTGGGTATTCGGGATATCGGTCATGTTGGCCTCGTGTTCCCGGTAGCTTTAGGCCAAGCGCGGGCAGTTACTCAACCGCCGCTGTACGATTGGGCGATTGACCGGAAGAGTTAGACGAACCTCTCGCCAGCCGTGCGGTTCCGGCGGAGGCGTCGTGAAATATCGATCAGAGTAAGTATGGATCACATTCCCGTTACGTCAGGCAAACGCCGTGGCACCTTTCAGGTGCTGGTAGGCGGCGATCACCTTCTGCAATTCGGCCTCATGCGCCCGGTCGCCGCCGTTGCGGTCGGGATGATAGCGGCGGACGAGTTCGCTGTAGCGTTTGCGCAGCTGCGAGCGGTCGGTGTCCGTCCCGAGTCCGAGTACGCGCAACGAGCGCCGTTCGCCGTCGGACAGCACGCGGCCGCCCTTGCGCGCTGCCGCCATCCGCTCGCCGAAGCGTGCACCGATCGCATCGATCGGGTCGGCGAAGTCCGCCCATTTCGGCGGGGTGTCGCCGCCGCCGTGCGCGAATGCCCGCGTCTCGCGTTCCCAGCCCGCCAACGGGCGCTGCGCATAATGAATCTCGTCCGCGGTCATGCCGTCGAAGAAATTATAACCGGAGTTGAACGCGCGGACGTGCTCGAGGCAGAACCAGCGGAACTGCGGCGGACCGCCGTCGCTCGGCCCTTCGAGCGGTGGCGCACGAAATTCGCCGGGCTCCTCGCAGTCGCGCCACATGCAGACGCGCCCCGTCCCTTCCACGCGGCCGTGAAACCGTGGGCTGGGGCGTTCTTTCCGCTCTTTTCGCCCATCGTTTGTGTATCCGTCGTCCGCCACCGGCTCCCCGCGCTTCCAAAACGGGCTATATAGGGAGCATGACAGACCTCGCCACCGGCTCCGTACAGGACCAGATCACCGCCCGCCTTACCGCGACACTCGCCCCGACGCAGCTGACCGTCGTCAACGAGAGCGGGCTTCACGCCGGCCATATGGGCGACGACGGCACCGGCGAGACGCATTTTCGCGTCGAGGTGGAAACCCCGCAGTTCGAAGGCCTTAATCGTGTCGCGCGCCAGCGGCTCGTGAACCAGGCGCTCGCCGAACTGTTGAGCACGAAGATTCACGCGCTCGCCATCAAGGCCCGCGCGCCTGGGGAAATCTGATGGCGTACAAGCTCTGGTACTGGCCCTCCCTCCAAGGCCGCGGCGAGTTCGTCCGGCTCGCGCTCGAAGGTGCCGAGATCGCGTATGAGGATTGCGCGCGTGGCGTAGGCGAAAAGGGTTTGCTCGCCGATCTGAACGACCGCACCGGACGGACGCCGTTCGCGCCGCCGTATCTGGAGCTCGACGGCCTAGTGATCGCGCAGGTCGCCAACATCCTGATGTATCTCGGCGAGCGCCACGGTCTCGCGCCGTCGAACATGGCGGACCGGCTGTGGCTCAACCAGCTCCAGCTGACGATCGCCGACCTCGTCGCGGAGGTTCACAACGTCCATCATCCGGTCGCGATGATGGACTATTACGACGATCAGAAGCCCGAGGCCGCACGTGCGGCGAAACAGTTCCGCGAGGCGCGGATGCCGAAGTATTTGGGACATTTCGAGGATGCCGCGCAGGCCAATGCGGGCGATTGGCTGATCGACCACAAGTGGAGCTACTCCGATACGTCGCTGTTCCAGGTGATCGAGGGGCTGCGGTACATGTTTCCGCAGCGGATGAAGACGCTCGAACCGGACTATCCGAATTTGGTCCGTATCCATGATCAGGTCGCTGAGTTGCCGGGCATCACGGCGTACCTGAAAAGCGACCGCCGCCTCGCCTTCAACACCGACGGTATCTTCCGCGCCTATCCCGAACTCGACGCGGTATGAGGCTTGGCAGTGTCCTGACACTCAGCACGTCGCCGGCCAGCACCTCCCCGGCGAAGGCCGGGGTCCAGTTGAGAGACAGTGGTAAAGAGGGGCAGCCCGTCGCCATATCGACCTTTCCAACTGGGCCCCGGCCTTCGCCGGGGAGGTGCTGGTTGTGAGGACCCCGCGCCCAGCAGCTAGGATACTTCTCGTCGACGGCCAGGACCGCGTGCTGATGTTCCGCTTCACGCCCACCGACCGCCCCCCGCTCTGGTGCACGCCGGGCGGCGCGGTCGATCCCGGCGAGAGCTACGCCGCCGCCGCCCGCCGCGAACTCTGGGAGGAAGTCGGGCTCGACATCGACTGCGGCCCCGAAGTCGCGCGCCGCGTCGTCGACTTCCGCACCTTCGAAGGCACAGAGGTCACCGCCGACGAACGCTATTTCCGGATCGACGTCGACACCTGCGACGTAAAGGCGGGCAATCTCACCGAACAGGAGAAGCAACTGCTCGTCGGTCACCGCTGGTTTTCCCGAAACGACATCGCGGGCTTCCACGAAACGCTCTATCCAGCAGACTTGGTCGAACTGCTCGACGCCACGGAACCTGCCAAGGGATAACGCCATGCTCGATGATTTCGTCCTCCAGACCATCCTGCCGTCGACGCACGATCTCGGCGGGTTCAAGGTCCATCGCACGCTGCCGAACAAGGAGCGGACGATGGTCGGGCCGTTCCTGTTCTTCGACCAGATGGGCCCTGCGCATCTCGACGTTGGGCAAGGCATCGACGTGCGCCCGCATCCGCATATCAACCTGTCGACCGTCACCTATCTATTCGATGGCGCGATAGATCACCGCGACTCGCTTGGCACGCAGGCGCGGATCGAGCCGGGCGCGGTCAATCTGATGACCGCGGGTCACGGCATCGTCCATTCCGAACGCTCGCCCGGCGACGAGCGCGCCGAGGGGCCGAACCTGTCGGGGATCCAGACCTGGCTGGCGATGCCCGAGGCAGTCGAGGAGATCGACCCCGCGTTCGAGCACGTCACTAAGGCGCAGCTGCCGACGATCGAGGCGCACGGCGCACGCTCGCGGATCATCATGGGGAGCCTGTGGGGCCAGACAGCGCCGACCACGACCTATTCGGGGACGATATACGCCGACATCGCGCTCGATCCCGGCGCGAGCGTGCCGATCGATGCCGCGGCGGAGGAGCGCGCGATCTATCTTGCGATGGGCGAGGCGACGCTGGAAGGCGTGAAGCTGGAGCCGCAAGTCCTCTATGTCCTCCGCCCCGGTATCTCCGCGACGCTGAGGTCCGCGCATGGCGGCCGCGCGATGCTGTGCGGCGGCGATGCGTTCACGACGCCGCGCCACGTCTGGTGGAATTTCGTCAGCTCGAGCCGTGACCGGATCGAGCAGGCGAAACGCGATTGGAACGCGGGGAATTTTCCGAAAGTGCCCGGCGATGAGAAGGAATGGATCGAGATTCCGGCGGTGCCGAAGACGGTCAGCTATCCCTAACTCTTCCCCTACCCCCTTCCGCAAGCGGGAGGGGGTAGGGGGGTGGGCACGCGCTATCGCGCCCGCTCCGTTTGAAACTGGCCGCGAGCCCACCCCCGGCCCCTCCCGCGTGCGGGAGGGGAGCAGAAGACGTAATCTCCCCTCCCGCTTGCGGGAGGGGTCGGGGGAGGGCATGCTCCAAGGGCAGCGCGACGGGCAGGCCCTCCCCTGACCCCTCCCGCAAGCGGGAGGGGAATCATGACACTTCAACGCATCGCGTTATCCACAGGCGTCGAACTCGACGTGGCGATCAGCGGCGACCCGGCGAACCCACCCGTCATCCTGCTCCACGGCTTCCCAGAATCGCACCGCACCTGGCGCGATATCGCCCCGGACCTCGCCCGCGATCACTACGTGATCGCTCCCGACCAACGCGGCTTCGCGCGCTCCTCGAAGCCCGAGGGCGTCGACAGCTACACCCCCGACAAGATCGTCGCAGACTTGATCGCGCTCGCCGACCATCTCAAGATCGACCGCTTCACGCTGATCGGCCACGACTGGGGCGGCGCGGTCGCCTGGATGGCGGCGTTGCGTCACCCGGAGCGCATCGCCAAGCTCGTCATCATCAACGCCCCCCACCCGCTCGTCTTCCAGCGGACCATGTTCGACGACCTCGAACAGCGCGCCGCCAGCCAGTATATCCGCGCCTTCCGCAACCCCGATCTCGAAAAGCATATCGAATCGATCGGCCTCGAAACCTTCTTCGATACCAGTTTCTCGAAGCATGCCGATCTTGCCGCGATGGCGGAGGACAAGGTCGCCTATCTCGACGAATGGGGCCAGCCCGGCGCGATCACCGGCATGCTCAACTGGTACCGCGCGAGCGCGATCGTCGTCCCCGCGATGGATGAAACCCCGCCCCGCCCCGCGTTCCTCGACGCGCCGTTTCCACCCACCAAGATGCCGGTACTGGTGATCTGGGGGATGCAGGACAGCGCGCTGCTGCCCAGCCAGCTCGACCTTGGCGATTACGTGCCCGACCTCACGATCGAGAAGATCGATGCGGGCCATTTCGTGCCGTGGCAGAAACCCGACGCTGTGATCGCCGCGATGCGCTGTTGGGGTGTCTGAGCCGACCGTCGGTCAACGACGTAAGTACCCTCTGCCTCCACCCCGGCGAAGGCCGGGGCCCAATTGGGGGACGGTCGTAACTCGGGACGGCGCTACGTTACTGCAACCTCTCCAATTGGACCCCGGCCTTCGCCGGGGGGGCGTATCCCGCGGCGCATGTCCGCCTATAACTCCGAACTTTCGCCACCTGTCTGAATCCTGACGACCGTATTCGGCGATCGTTCAGCGGCGCTAGAGCAAAACCTTCTCCATGCCGTTGATCCGGCGTCGAAACAGGAGAGCAGTCATGCATAAGATGATCCTTGCGGCCGTAGCCGCCGCCACCCTCGTCCCTACCTTCGCGACCGCGCAAAGCTACGGCGAAGTCCGCCGCGACCAGCGCGAGATCCGCGAGAGCCGTCGCGACCTCGATCGCGCCCGCCGTTACGGCAACCGCGGCGACGTCCGCGAAGCCCGCCAGGAACTGCGCGAAGACCGCCGTGAAGCGCGCGAGGACTGGCGTGACTATCGCCGTACGCACGGTAACGTCTATCGCCGCCCCGCCTATGTCGGCCCGCGCGGCTACCGCTATCGTCCGGTGAGCGTCGGCTACCGCTTCGCACCGAACTATTACGGCCGCCAATACTGGATCAACGACTATCAGACCTATCGCCTGTCGCGCCCGGCCTACGGCTATCAGCGCTGGGTCCGCTACGGCCGCGACGTCGTGCTGGTCGACACGCGCAACGGCCGTGTCGCCCAGGTGAACAACGGCTTCTTCTACTAAACCTTCTACCAAGATCAGTCGGCCCGGGAGCGATCCCGGGCCGACCTCGTATCTGGCGCCTCAGTCCTTCTCGTACGCCCCACGTCGCATAACGTAGTCCCGTGTCTCATACGGCGCGCAGAGCCCCTCGACCCAGGCGCCATGCGCATGCGTCAGCGCAACCAGTTCCATTGGCCGCTCCCCCGGCCAGCCGCGCACGCGCACCTCATGTCGGTGGAGATCGCGGTTCGGCTCCATCATGACCCAGCCGAGCGGTCGTTCCACCGTCGCCCGCGCACCCGCCGCGTCCATCGCGACCCGGATGCGTTCGCGCGATGCCGCCGGCAGATACTGCCACACCACCGAATGCATCAGCACGCGCGTGACGCCCTCGGGTTGCGGCTCGGCCAATTGCGCCTCGACCCAGTCCGCCGCATCGCCTTCGACCAAATCGACACCGCCCTCGCGCACCATCGCGATCGCCGCCGCCAGCCGCGCCTGTCGCTCGACCGCATCGACCCAGACATACGCCTCGAGCCGCGCCGCTGCGGCCGGATCGGCGACGTCCACCGGGTGGATATCGACGCCGCGTGTCGACTCGATCTCTACCGGCGCGCCTGGCGGCGGCGCGCCCCGCCATTCGGGGTGGAGAATCACAGGCGATGCCGATGGCCCGACATTCACACCGCCAAGGTCGAACCGATAGCGATCGATCAGCAGATTGAGTCCCGCGCTCGAGCCGATCTCCAGCACCTCGAACCGCGGCCCGTACCGCTCGGCCAGATGCAATAGGCCGGTCATCATTCCGGCGGACCGCGCCGCCTCGTTGGTCTGCGGCGGTCCGTCGAGCCACGGCAGCAACCCCGCATTCTGCGCGACGAGCGTTGCCTTTAGTATCGCGACGATCCGCGCCGGGTCGGTTTCTACGCCGGCGAATACGGCAGAAAGCTCCGGATCGACGCCCGCGCGATGCAGTGCGTGCAGTCCACCCACCAGCCGTAACGCCAAGGCATCCGCGACCGGCTCGCCCGCCCAGTCGAGCACCCGCCGCCCCGTCTCGCTATCCCGATCGAGCGACTCCGCCAGCGCGCTGCAAACCCGCGCCGTGATCGGCGCATCCATCGCCGCGCAATAGCCCGCCTGAATTCCGAACGCGGAGCAACTTGCCATTACATTTGCCATACGCACGTTGTTGCACCCGCCATGCCCCCCCCGTAAAGCCCGGCGCGTGCCAGATACTCAGCCCCCCTCCCAGATCATCATCGCCGTCCCCAAGGGACGCATCCTTGCCGAGGCCTTGCCGTTGCTCGCGCGCGCCGGGGTTCATCCCGAAGCGTCGTTCTCGGACGAGAACTCGCGCGCGCTCCGGTTCGCGACCAACGATCCGGCGATCTCGCTGATCCGGGTGCGCGCGTTCGACGTCGCCACCTTCGTCGCGCACGGGGCGGCGCAACTTGGCATCGTCGGGTCGGACGTGATCGCGGAGTTCGGTTATTCGGAATTATACGCGCCGGTCGACCTCGGCATCGGCCATTGCCGGCTGTCGGTCGCCGAACCTGCCGAGATGGCCGCGCAGGACGATCCGCGCGGCTGGAGCCACGTCCGCGTCGCGACCAAATACCCGCACGTGACGGCCGCGCATTTTGCCGCTCGCGGCGTCCAGGCGGAGTGCGTGAAGCTCAACGGCGCGATGGAACTGGCGCCGACGCTCGGCTTGGCGCCGCGCATCGTCGACCTCGTATCGTCAGGCCGCACGCTGCTGGAAAACGGCCTGGTCGAGGTCGAGGCGATCATGGAGGTCACGAGCCGGTTGGTCGTAAACCGCGCTGCGATGAAGACGCGCGCACGGGTCGTGCCGCTGGTCGAGGCATTCCGCCGCGCGGTCGCAGCGCAGGAAATCGAAGCATGAGCGCTTACCTTCTGCTCCCCTCCCGCCTGCGGGAGGGGTCGGGGGAGGGCACGCCCGCCCCGATCGTAGCGTGCGAGGCTATGTCATTCCCTCCCCTAACCCCTCCCGCAAGCGGGAGGGGGATGTGATCCGCCTCTCCACGTTCGACGCGGACTTCGCGACTCGCTTCACCGCGCTCGTCGAGGACCGTCGCGAATCCGACGCGGGCGTGACGCAGGACGTCGCCGCGATCATCGCGGCGGTCCGCCGCGATGGTGAAACCGCGCTCCGCGACCTTACGCAGAAGCACGACCGCCACGACATCGAGACCACCGGCTGGCAGATCGACGACGCCGACTGCAAGGCCGCGTTCGATGCACTCGACCCGGACCTGCGCACCGCGCTCGAACTCGCCGCTACTCGTATCCGCGCGTATCACGAGAAACAGCGCCCGCTCGACAGCGACTCGGTCGACTCCGCGGGCGTAAGGCTTGGCGCGCGATGGCTCCCCGTCGACGCCGCCGGCATCTATGTCCCCGGTGGACGCGCCGCCTACCCCTCGTCGTTGCTGATGAACGCGATCCCCGCCAAGGTTGCGGGCGTCGGCCGTCTCGCGATGGTCACGCCGACACCGGATGGCCAGATCAACCCGCTGGTCCTCGCCGCCGCACATCTCGCGGGCGTCGATGAAGTCTGGCGAGTCGGTGGCGCGCAGGCTGTCGCCGCGCTCGCGTACGGCGCGGGCCGGATCGAGCCGGTCGACGTGATCACCGGCCCCGGCAACGCTTGGGTCGCCGAAGCCAAGCGGCAGGTCTACGGCGTCGTCGGCATCGACATGGTCGCGGGGCCTTCCGAGATCGTCGTCGTCGCCGACGCGCTCAACGATCCCGAATGGACCGCCGCCGACCTGCTCAGTCAGGCCGAGCACGACGTGACCACGCAGTCGATCCTGTTCACCGACGACGCTGTGTTCGCCGACAAGGTAGCAGAGGCTGTGGACCGCCAGTTGCGCGACCTCGCTACCGAAGCCGTCGCGCGCGTCGCTTGGGACACCAACGGCGCGATCGTTGTCGTGGAGACTTTGGCGGACGCGATCCCGCTGGTCGATCGCCTCGCCGCGGAGCATCTCCAGTTGGCGATCCCCGACCCGCAGGGCTTCTTCAACCGCATTCGCCACGCCGGGTCGGTGTTCCTTGGCCGCTACACGCCGGAAGCGATCGGCGATTACGTCGCCGGGCCGAACCACGTCCTCCCGACCGGCCGCCGTGCGCGGTTTGCCAGTGGACTGTCGGTGCTCGACTTCATGAAGCGCACCAGCTTCTTGGCGCTCGACGAAGCGGCATTGCGCGAACTCGGGCCCGCGACCGTCGCGCTAGCGAATGCCGAGGGACTACCTGCGCATGCGAAATCGGTGGCGTTGCGGCTTCGCCTGAACAGTTAGTGTGTTCGCGCAGAGGCGCAGAGAGCGCGGAGGTGTTGCGTGCGGCGCAGCCACTTCGATCCCTCATGGGCTGGCGATGGGAGGGCCGCTCCGCGGCAAGCGCAACACCTCCGCGCTCTCTGCGCCTCTGCGCGAACCATTCTTCTCTGCCAAAGCGCCCGAAAACGCAAAGGGCTGACACACAGCCCCCCCGCGCCTACAGGCAACCGCTTATGACTCGAACCGCCCCCCGCACCAAGGCGCGTGCCGCCGCACGCCTCGCCGCCGTCCAGGCCACGTACCAGCACGAGATGGAGGGCACCGCGATGCCCGTCCTGCTCAACGAATTCCACCAGCACCGGCTCGGCGCGACGATCGAAGACGTCGAATATGCCGAGGCCGATGTCGACTTCTTCGACGACCTGGTGACCGGCGCCAACGCGCGCGCCGGCGAGATCGACGTGCTCATCGAGGGCAAGCTCGCCAAGGGCTGGACGCTGGCGCGGCTCGACAAGCCGATGAAGGCGATCATCCGCGTCGGCACGTATGAACTGCTGGCGCGCAAGGACGTGCCGGTCGCGGCGGTGATCAGCGAATATGTCGATGTGGCGCATGCGTTCTACGACAAGCGGGAGTCCGGCTTCGTGAATGGGTTGCTTGATGGCATCGCGAAAGAGGTGCGGGCCTGACGAACTCCCTCTCCCCTCCGGGGAGAGGGTCGGGGTGAGGGGCTGCCAAGCAGTGCGGCGCCTGGAACAGCCCCTCACCCCAGCCCTCTCCCCGGAGGGGAGAGGGAGCAGAAAGTGACCGAAGCCGAGTTTATTGCCGCTCTCCGCCGGCTCCCGCTGCACCGGGCGGCGCTTGGGCTCACCGACGATACCGCGCTACTCGACGCTGGCCCGCTCGTCGTCACGACCGACACGCTGGTCGAAGGCGTGCATTTCCTCCCGACCGACCCAGCGCTAGACGTCGCGTGGAAGCTAGTCGCCACCAACCTCTCCGACCTCGCCGCCAAGGGTGCCAAGCCCGAAGGCATCCTCCTCAACTACCCTCTCGGCGACGACACGTGGGACCACGCGTTTCTCGAAGGGCTCTCGGAAGTCCTGACGGCCTTCGACACGCGCATTATCGGCGGCGATACCGTGACGCTCTCCCCGAACACCCCCCGCGTCCTGACGGTCACCGCGTTCGGCAGCGACGCCGCCGCCCCTGCCCGCAACGGCGCACGGGTAGGCGACGCCCTCTACGTCACGGGCACGATCGGCGACGCTGGCGCTGGGCTCGCGATCGCACTCGGTGCACAAGGCCCTGCCGAACTTCTCGCCGCGTACCGGCGCCCGCAGCCACGGCTCGCCGACGGCCGCATACTTGCCCCACAGGTCCACGCGATGATGGACGTCTCCGACGGGCTGCTCATCGACGCGTCCCGCATGGCGCTCGCCAGTGGCCTCGCCGTCAGCATCGACCTCGCGCGCATTCCCCTCTCCAACGCTTATCGCACCTTTTCCGGCGACCGGCTCGCTGCGGCCACCGCAGGAGACGACTACCAACTGCTTTTTGCTGCACCGCAAGATTTCGTTACCGACGCCGCGCGGATCGGCGCGTTCTCGGCCGGCTCGGGACTTACCCTCCACGACTCCGGCAAACCCGTCCCGCTCCCGCCAAGTCTAGGCTACGAACACCACCCGATCGGATAACTTGCGCAATGCTCCTGCACTGATAAGTTCCTTACATCGGGACTCGGCAAAGCCGGGACCGGAGCGGACCTGACAAGAGGGATAGCGCCGTATGACGACCGTCTATTTGGCCATGATCTGCGGCGTCATCGCCGTCCTATATGGTTTCGTCACCAGCCGGCAGGTGCTCGCGGCCTCCCCCGGCAACGAGAAGATGCAAGACATCGCCGCCGCGATCCAGGAAGGCGCGAAGGCCTATCTCGGGCGGCAATACACCACGATCGCGATCGTCGGCGTCATCGTCGCGGCGATCCTCTTGTTCACGCTCGGCTATATCTCTACGATCGGCTTCGTCATCGGCGCGGTGCTGTCGGGCGTCGCTGGCTATGTCGGCATGAACATCTCTGTCCGCGCCAACGTGCGCACCGCCGAGGCCGCGCGCACGTCGCTGCAGGCCGGGCTGACGCTGGCGTTCCGATCGGGCGCGGTGACCGGCATGCTCGTGGCGGGTCTCGGCCTGCTCGCGATCAGCGCATTCTTCTGGTACCTCACCGGTCCCGCGGGCCATGCGCCCAACGACCGGATCATCGTCGAGGCGCTCACCGCGCTCGCGTTCGGCGCCTCGCTGATCTCGATATTCGCACGGCTTGGCGGCGGCATCTTCACCAAGGCGGCGGACGTTGGCGCGGATCTGGTCGGCAAGGTCGAGGCAGGTATCCCGGAGGACGACCCCCGCAACCCCGCCGTGATCGCGGACAACGTGGGCGACAACGTCGGCGACTGCGCGGGCATGGCCGCCGATCTGTTCGAGACCTACGTCGTCACGCTGGGTGTCACGATGATTTCGATCGCACTGCTGATCCAGGCGAGCGGCGCCGAACTGATGCGGCTGATGACTCTCCCGCTGCTCGTCGGCGGCGTGTGCATCGTCACCTCGATCATCGGCACGTACATGGCGCGGCTCGGTGGCGGCAGCATCATGGGCGCGCTCTACAAGGGCTTCTTCACCTCGACGATCCTGTCGATCCCGGCGATCTATCTCGCCACCAAGTATGTGCTGGGCGATCTCCACCGCGTGATCGGCGGTGCCGGTTTCCTCGATCCCGCGACCGACGATCTGACGACGCAGGCCGCGCCGTCGCTGACGCAGAGCTTCACCGGCATGGACCTGTTCTGGTCGATGATGATCGGCCTCGTCGTGACAGGGCTGATCGTGTGGATCACCGAATATTACACCGGCACCAACCACCGCCCGGTCCAGTCGATTGCCAAGGCGTCCGAGACCGGTCACGGCACCAACGTCATCCAGGGCCTGGCGATCAGCCTCGAGTCCACTGCGCTGCCGACGCTGGTGATTGTCGTCGCGGTGATCGTCGCGTACCAGCTTGCCGGGATCATTGGCATCGCCTTCGCGGCGACCGCAATGCTCGCCCAAGCCGGCATGGTCGTCGCGCTCGACGCCTACGGTCCGGTCACCGACAACGCCGGCGGCATCGCGGAAATGGCAGGCCTGCCCGACGACGTCCGCCAGCGGACCGACGCGCTCGATGCGGTCGGCAACACCACCAAGGCGGTGACGAAGGGCTATGCGATCGGCTCGGCCGGGCTCGCCGCGCTCGTCCTCTTCGGCGCGTACACCACCGATCTTGCGACGTACTTCCCCGATGTCACGGTCGATTTCAGCCTCAGCAATCCGTACGTCATCGTCGGGCTCCTGCTCGGCGCCTTGCTCCCCTATCTGTTCGGGGCGTTCGGCATGACCGCGGTGGGTCGCGCAGCTGGCGCGGTCGTCGAGGAGGTCCGCGAGCAGTTCCGCAACAACCCCGGCATCATGCTCGGCACCAGCCGCCCCGACTACGCACGGACGGTCGACCTCGTCACCAAAGCGGCGATCCGCGAGATGATCGTGCCCTCGCTACTACCGGTGCTGTCGCCGCTCGCGGTGTACTTCATCATCACCGCGGTCGCAGGCCAGGCCGCCGGCTTCGCCTCGCTCGGCGCGATGCTGCTGGGCGTGATCGTTTCCGGGCTGTTCGTCGCGATCTCGATGACGAGCGGTGGCGGCGCGTGGGACAACGCCAAGAAATACATCGAGGACGGCCATCACGGCGGCAAGGGGTCCGAAGCGCACAAGGCCGCGATCACCGGTGACACGGTCGGCGACCCCTACAAGGATACTGCAGGCCCCGCGGTGAACCCGATGATCAAGATCACCAACATCGTGGCACTGCTGCTGCTCGCGGCTCTGGCCGGCGGCGGAGTGGGGTGAACTGAACAGGATCGCCGATCGGCCAGTTACGCTGGCCGGTCTGCGATCCATTCCCTGCCCGGTGCTTCAATATTTGCCATCCATTCCCGCCCGATAACAAGGCAGTGCGCCGCGTGCGCAATTTCCGCTCAGTCCCATCGACCTCGGTGTTGCACTGATCCGCTGCAGCCTCCTCTTGTGCCGGCTACCGAACGCGATACTCTGCGCAAACGGTCGTTGGGGAATGGCCGGGGGGACTGATGATGACGTGGCGTACGAGCCTGCTGGCCGGTGCAATGATACCGACGATCGCGGTCGCGCAGACTGCGCCGCCGCCCGCCTCCGCGCCGAAGGCGATCGCCACGCTCTCGGACCGGGTGCCGGTCGAAACCTTTGCCAAACTGCCCGGCATCGCCAATCCGAAGCTCTCGCCCGACGGCAGGCGTATCGCCGCGAAGATGGCGATCGACGGCGTCCAGGTGCTGGTCGTCGCGCCGCTGTTCTCCGGTGGCAAGCTTGCCGCGATCAAGGTCGGGGCGACGGTCGACATCAACTGGTGGCGCTGGGTCGGTGACGACTGGCTCGCGGTCGGCATCGGATCGCAGGACATGCTGTACGGTGAGGACATCTACGTCACGCGCACACTGGGCGTCAAAGCCGACATGACCAAGATCAACCGGATCGACTGGAAGAATTCGGGTGTCCGCGCGGACGAGATCCTCTGGGCGGCGCGCGACGGCACGCCGCGTGTCCTGCTGTCGCGCCAGACCGGGATCGAAAGCGAAAGCCAATGGTATCCAGCAGTTGCCGAGGTAGATCTGTCGACCGGCAAGACCAAGACCGTTGCCGGCAGCCAGACGAACGTCTTCGACTGGTATGCCGATGGTGCGGGCGTCGTCCGGATGGGCTATCGCTACGACGACGACACCCGCAAAGGCTCGCTTCTGTATCGCAGCGCCAATCGCGATCCGTTCAAGGTCATCGCATCGGCCCGCGGCAAGCAGGATATCGTCATCCCGGTGACATTCCGCGCCGACGGCACGGCCATCGCGACGGACGATTCCGGCGGTCGGGACGAGGTGTTCGAAGTGTCGCTGCCCGACCTGAAGCTGGGCAAGAAGCTATATGGCGCCGATAGCTACGACGTCGATGGCGTGGTCGAGAACGCGACCGGCGACGACATCGACGGCATCACCGTCACCGATCGCTTCGGCCATATTGTCTGGCTGAACCCCAAGCTGAAGGAAATCCAGGACGCGGTCGACAAGGCGGTCGGCGAGCGGCGTGCGCGCATCGTCTCGTGGGACCGCACCCGGTCCAAGTTCCTTGTGCAGGTCGGCTCGCCATCGCAGGCGGGTGCGCTGTATTTCTACGATCCCGCGAACGGATCGATGCAGCGCTATTCGTGGCAGAACAGCGACCTCAAGGCGCGGACATTGTCGCCGGTGTCGACGATCCGGTACAAGGCACGCGACGGGGTCGAGATCGAGGCGCTACTGACCCTCCCCCGCGGGCACAGTCCCAAGAACCTGCCGTTGATCGTGTTGCCGCACGGCGGCCCTTTCGCGCGCGATTCAGAAGATTGGGACTGGTGGACGCAGTATCTGGCGGAAACCGGCTATGCCGTCGTCCAGCCCAATTACCGTGGATCATCGGGGTATGGCACCAGCTTCGCCAAGCTCGGCGAGGGGCAATGGGGCCTGAAGATGCAGGACGATCTCGACGATGCGATCACGCATCTGGCCAAGCAGGGCATCGCCGATCCGAAGCGCGTCTGCATGGCGGGGGCGTCCTATGGCGGCTATGCGGCGATGCGCGCGGCGCAGCGGAACGGCACCGGCGATGCGGCGCCCTATCGGTGCGCGATCTCCTATGCCGGCGTGTCCGATCTGCAGTCGATGCAGCGCTATGACGGCAAGTTCCTGTACGGAAAGACCCGCGGCGACTGGTTGAAGAAGCAGGCGCCCGACTATCGCAGCGTCTCGCCGCGCTTCGGTGCGCAGACCTTCTCGATCCCGATCCTGATGCTGCACGGCAAGGAGGACAAGCGCGTGCCCGTGAAGCAATCGCGGATGATGGCAGCTGCGCTAAAGGAGGCGGGTAAGCCGTACGAGTATATCGAGCAGCCCCTCGGCGATCATCATTTCACGCGCGGCGAGGACAGACTCGAGTTCCTGAAGGCAATGGGTGCATTCCTGACGAAGTATAATCCAGCATAACGCACGGGTACTGCCCGCCAAAACTCCATAACGGAGCATATACGCCGACTGTGGATGCATCTTGTTTGGACGAACGCAGTTTTGTCTCCGCATCATCACCGGATGCGCAACCGTCCCGAGAATCATCTCTTCTACGGCGACAATCTTGCCGTCCTTCGCAAGGAGATCGCCGACGAGAGCGTCGACCTAATTTACCTGGACCCGCCGTTCAATTCGAACGCCAATTACGGCATCCTGTTCAAGGAGCCCGACGGCAAGTCCTCCAACGCGCAAATCGAGGCGTTCGAGGACACCTGGCACTGGAACGACAGCGCCGAGGACGCCTTCGACCAGGTGCAGCGGAGCGGTAGCACCAAGGCGTTCGACCTGCTGAACGCGATGCGCGGGTTCCTCGGCGACAACGACATGATGGCGTATCTGGCGATGATGGCGGTCCGGCTGCTCGAGTTGCACCGCGTGCTGAAGCCGACCGGTAGCCTGTATCTCCACTGCGATCCGACCGCGAGCCATTACCTGAAGCTGCTGCTCGACGCGATCTTCGGCAAGCGCCAGATCGCGAACGAGATCATCTGGTGCTACCGGCGCTACACCGCGGCCAGCAACCGGTTCCAGCGGCTTCACGACACGCTGCTGTTCTACGGCAAGACCGACCAGCGGCGTTTCAACGACATTCGCATTCCGTATGGCGAGACCTCAGGCAAGAAGGACTCGCACTATCGCCAGGACGGCGATGGCCGCTGGTTCCGCTGGCAGAAGCGCAAGGACGCCGAACCCTATCGCATCTATCTCGCGGACGGGGTCAGGCTGGGCGACTGGTGGGACATTCCGATCATCAACGCGTCGTCGAAGGAGCGCCTGGGGTATCCGACGCAGAAACCGTCCGCGTTGCTGGAGCGGATCATCGCCGCGTCGTCGAACGAAGGCGACGTCGTGCTCGACCCGTTTTGCGGCTGCGGCACCGCGGTCCACGCAGCGGAAAAGCTCAAGCGACAATGGATCGGGATCGACGTCACGCATCTTGCCATCTCGCTGATCGAAAAGCGGATGAAAGACGCGTTTCCCGGCGTCACCTTCACCGTCGAGGGCACGCCGAAGGATCTCGCCTCCGCCTATGATCTCGCGCTGCGCGACAAATATCAGTTCCAGTGGTGGGCCGTCTCGATGGTCGACGCGCTGCCGTTCGGCGGCAGGAAGAAGGGGGCGGATGGCGGGATCGACGGGCTGATCTACTTCAACGATCACGACCCGGCGTCGGGCAAGATGGTGACGCACCGCGCGATCGTGTCGGTGAAGGGCGGGCTCAATCCCGACACTGCGATGGTCGAAACGCTCGCCGCGACGATCGCGCGCGAGAAGGCACCGATCGGCATCCTGATCATGAATGCCAAGCCGACACGCGAGATGGAGCGCCGGGCCGCCGCCGTCGGCATCTACCGCGCGGGCGTCGACGAGGCGTTTCCGAAGCTCCAGATCCTGACGCTGGCGGACCTGTTCCAGGGCAAGCGACCGCGCATTCCCAACGTCGACCGCGCCGCGTTCCGGCGTGCCGCGCGCGAGGCCACCGCGCTCCAGCCCAGCCTGCTGTGATAGCGCCCGAGTCTGTCGCTCTTGTTCAATTGCCATCGAAGGCCGATATACGGAATACGCAAGTGGGTGCGGGCATGACGCCTGTGCCTGCTGTCGGCCGTGCTTTCCTTTTTCGCGAACCTGCGGTAAGGGCGCTCGTCCCGAAATTCCCCCAATTCAGAGATTATATTTGGCCAAGGAAGAACTGCTCGAGATGCGCGGCCGCGTGGTGGAACTCCTCCCCAACGCGATGTTCCGGGTTCAGCTCGAAAACGACCACGAGATTCTCGGTCACACCGCCGGCAAGATGCGTAAGAACCGCATCCGCGTGCTGGTCGGCGACGAGGTGCTGTGCGAACTCACGCCGTACGATCTGACCAAGGGTCGCATCACCTACCGCTTCAAATAAGCCCGTGGGTGCCTAGGCGCCTGCCGCTTTTATAACGAGGCACCAATGCTGGTCCTGGCCTCTTCCTCGCCCCGCCGCCGCGATCTGCTCGCACGGCTCGGCGTCGTGCCGTCGCGCGTGGAACCCCCCGATATCGACGAGAGCCCGCGCAAGGCCGAACCGCCCCGCGCCTATGCTCTTCGCCTCGCAGTCGAGAAGGCCAGCGCTGTCGCACGTGCGGAGGGCGAGATCGTCCTCGCCGGCGACACCACGATCGCGCTCGGCAGCCGCATCCTGCCCCCCGCCGACACGATCGAGATCCAGCGAGACCTGCTCGGCAAGCTGTCGGGTCGGCGCCACCATTGCCTGTCCGCGGTCTGCGTGATCGACGCGACCGGCAAGGTGCGGACACGGATCGCCGACACGATCGTCGCGTTCAAGTCGCTCTCGCCTGCCGAGATCGACGATTATCTCGCGTGCGGCGAAGGTCTCGGCAAGGCCGGCGGCTATGCGATCCAAGGCCGCGCGGAGGCGTTCGTTCGCTTCCTGTCGGGCAGCCATTCTGGCGTCGTAGGCCTGCCCCTGTTCGAGACGCGCGCGCTGTTGAAGACCGCAGGCGTCGCACTTGCCTGATACGGGGCCTGCATGGCTCTACGAGGCCGGTATCGGCGAAGCGCGCGCCGCGCTGGTGGACAATGATCAGATTGTCGAAGCTGCGATCGAACTCGACACCGAGGCATTGAAGGTCGGTCTCGTCGCTCGCGCGCGGCTCGTCGAACTGCTGCCGGGCCGCCGCGGTCGCGTCGTGCTCGACGGCGGCGAGGCGTTGGTCAACCATCTCCCCCCGGGCATCACGCAGGGCGCGAGCCTGACAATCGAGATCGTCCGCGAGGCACTGCCCGAAACGGGCCGTGCGAAGCTTGCCAAGGCCGTCCCTAGCGACCTGCCGCCCTGCCCCGCCCCGACGCTGTACGAGCGCCTCATGGCGACGGGCCTGCCCGTCCTGAGCCCCCGCTCCCACGAAACTGACGCGCTGGAAGCGGCGGGCTGGTCCGAACTCCTCGACGAGGCTGCGAGCGGCGAGATCGTGTTTCCACTTGGTGCACTCCGCCTTTCGCCTACCCCGGCGATGACGCTGTTCGACGTCGACGGCGCGCCGCCGCTGGATACGCTCGCAGTCGCCGCCGCGCATGCCGTGGCACGCGCGATCCGCCGACACGGTATCGGCGGCTCGATCGGCATCGATTTCCCGACGTTGCAGGGCAAGGCGCAGCGCAACGCCGTCGCCACCGCGATCGACGAGTCCCTGCCGCAACCGTTCGAGCGCACAGCGATGAACGGGTTTGGCTTCCTCCAGATCGTTCGGCCAAGGCCCCGCGCGTCGATCCCCGAGATCCTTCGCGCCGATCCGGTCGGCGCAGCGACCCGCGCGGCGCTTCGTACGCTCGAACGCACGCCGCCGACCGCCTCGCGTCGCCACACCCTGCCCGCAGCCGTCCATGCACGCCTGATGACGCGCCCGGATTGGCTCGCGGAACTCACGCGCCGTACGGGCGTCGTCCACGAACTGGAGAGTGCCCGATGACGCCCACCGCCCCCACCGTCAAATGCCCGATCTGCGACCAGCCTGCGGTGGCTGAGTACAAGCCGTTCTGCTCGAGCCGCCACCGCGACCGCGACCTGCTGCAGTGGCTCGGCGAAGGCTATCGCATTCCCGGCCGATCAATTGCGCAAACGGGGCTGGACAGCGCCGAAGACCCCGACTAAACGCGCCCTTCCGATCGCAAGGTCGGACGCTTCTCCGGTCTCAGACCGGACGTGCCCGGATAGCTCAGTTGGTAGAGCATGCGACTGAAAATCGCAGTGTCGGCGGTTCGACCCCGTCTCCGGGCACCATTTTTTCAACTTGTGATTTAAGCGGCCGGATCATTCGCGAAGCCGCGAGCTTGGACACCAAATTCCGTTCGTGTCGAGCGTAGTCGAAGCACTTTCGCTTGGGGCACACCCTTCGACTTCGCTCAGGGCGAACGGAGGGAGGGCCGAATGGAATTGAGCGATATCCCTGATAGGGGCCTTTAGCGGACGATCCGTGTGACATGGCCCATCTTACGCCCCGGTCGCGCGGTGCCTTTGCCGTACAGGTGCAGATGCGCGCTGGGCTCGGCGAGCAGTTCCGCCCAGCGGTCGGCGTCGTCGCCGATCAGGTTTTCCATCGTCGCTTCACGTCCGGTCAGCGTCGTCGCGCCGAGCGGCAGGCCGCATATCGCGCGGATGTGGTTTTCGAATTGCGAGCATTCGGCGCCTTCGATCGTCCAGTGCCCCGAATTGTGCACGCGGGGGGCCATCTCGTTGAACACTGGGCCGTCGGCGCCAACGAAGAACTCGCACGCCAGCACGCCGACATAGTCGAGTTCGGCGGCAATCCGTTCGGCCAGCGCGGCGGCTTCGTCGGCCTGCGCCAGTACGACGGCGGGTGCGGGGACGGTGGAGTGGCGGAGGATCGCGTCGCGGTGGACGTTGAGCGGTGGATCGTAGCGCGCGATGGTACCGTCGAGGCCGCGGGCGATCAGGATCGAGAACTCGTGGTCGAACGGTACGAAGGCTTCGAGGACTGCGGGACCACCGATCGTGTCCCAGGCAGCTTGTGCGCCTTCGGGCGTGGCGATCTTGACCTGGCCCTTGCCGTCGTAGCCGAAGCGGGCGGTCTTGAGGATGGCGGGGGTACCGATCGCTTTCAGGCCCGCCTGCAGGCTTTCGAGGCTGTCGACCGCGGCCCAAGGTGCCGGGCGGCCGCCGACGGTCTCCACGAAGCGTTTTTCGCCCATGCGCTCCTGTGCGACGCGGAGCGCGCGGGGGCTTGGGTGGACGGGGACGCGGTCTGCGAGCCATTCGACGGGCTCGACTGCGATGTTCTCGAACTCATAGGTGATGACGTCGCAGGCGTCGGCGAAGTCGGCGAGGACGATGCGGTTGTGATAGTCGGCACGCGTCATGGTCGAGGCGGACTGCGCGGCGACGCTCTCCTGGTCGGGCGCGAGGACGTGCGTGTGATAGCCGAGCTGCGCTGCGGCGGTCGCGAGCATGCGGCCGAGTTGGCCTCCACCGAGGATGCCGATGGTCGATCCGGGGGGAAGCGGCGTCATGTCAGCGTCTTTCAGGCGGGGTCGGTGGCGACGGAGTCGGTCTGTGCCGCGCGCCATGCCTTCAAGCGCTCGGCGAGCGCGTCGTCGGACGTCGCGAGGATCGCGGCCGCCAGAAGCCCGGCGTTGATCGCGCCGGGCTTGCCGATCGCCAGCGTGCCGACCGGGATGCCGCCGGGCATCTGGACGATCGAGAGCAGGCTATCCATGCCCTTCAGCGCTTTCGATTCGACGGGAACGCCGAGCACCGGGAGGTGCGTCATCGAGGCGGCCATGCCGGGAAGGTGGGCCGCGCCGCCTGCACCGGCGATCACCACCTTGAGGCCGCGATCGGCGGCGGTGGTCGCATAGTCGTAGAGGCGTTGCGGGGTGCGGTGTGCGGAGACGACCTTGGTCTCGTAGGCGACGTGGAGCGCGTCGAGCGTCTCGGCGGCGTGGCGCATCGTCTCCCAATCGGAGGTGCTGCCCATGATGATGCCGACTAGAGCCATTTCCGTCCCCGGATCAAAGGAGCGACGTGCCTAGCGACGTGGGGGGGATTGGGCAATGTTGTTGGTACACTGCTCCCTTCCCTGGAAGGGAGGGGGTTGGGGGTGGGTTGGCTAATTGGGATCCGGAGCGCTCGCCAAGCGGCCGACCCACCCCCGGCCCCTCCCTTCCAGGGAGGGGGGAAGTAAAGGCCGGTGGCGTCAGCGCTCGCTGAGGTAGTAGCGGTCGGTGGCGTTCAGGTCGGCGTCGAGTTCGTAGACGATCGGCTGGCCGGTCGGGATCTCGAGGCTGGTGATCTCGTCATCGGGGATGTTGGAGAGGTGCTTGACCAGCGCGCGGAGCGAGTTGCCGTGGGCGGAGATGAGGATGCGCTGGCCGTCCTTCAACGCGGGGGCGATCCGCTCGTCCCAATAGGGAAGGACGCGCGCGATGGTGTCCTTGAGGCTCTCGGTCTTGGGGATCGCGATGCCGTCGTAGCGCCGGTCCTTCGACAGGTCGAACTCGCTGCCGTCGTCGAGTACGGGCGGCGGGACGTCGAAGCTGCGGCGCCAGATATGGACCTGCGCGTCGCCGTGCTTGGCCGCGGTCTCGGCCTTGTCGAGGCCGGTGAGGCCGCCATAGTGACGCTCGTTCAGGCGCCAGTCCTTCTCGACCGGGAGCCAGAGCCGGCCCATCGCCTCCAGCGCGATGTTGAGCGTCTTGATCGCCCGCGTTTGGAGGCTGACGAAGGTCTGGTCGAAGTCGAGGCCCTTGGCGGCCATCAGCTCGCCTGCGGCCTTGGCCTCGGCCTCACCCTTGGCGGTCATGTCGACGTCCCACCAGCCGGTGAAGCGGTTCTCGAGGTTCCAGGTGGACTGGCCGTGGCGGATGAGGACTAGGGTCGGCATTCGGGCTCCTGCGATGGCGGGACTGAACGGAAGGGTTCAAAGGTTAGGATAAGGTTAGGCCAACGCACGGTCCGCAGCGCTTGAACCCAAGCCTCCAAACCATGCCAAGCCGTTGTTATCAGGTCAGATTTCGTCGATCATGCCGGCGAGCGTCTCGAGCATCGCATGCGCGAGCTGTTTCGAGCGCTCGGGCGACCAGCCGAACTCGGGATCGGCGTTGGCGTCGTGATCCTTGAACGGCATCTCCAGCGTCACCGACACCGCACCGAAGCGCTCGGCGAGCTGGTTGGTCGACATCGACAGGTTCGCCGAGCCCGGTGCGGACTTGGGATAGCCCTTCTCGGTCTGGAAATCGGGCGTGTGCGCCGCGAGCCGCCGGCCGTATTCGTAGAATTTCTCGCCGTGCGCGTCGGTCCAGGACGGGATGCCTTCGAAACCGGCGATGAAGTTCGCGGGGATCGCCTCGTCGCCGTGGATGTCCATGGCGACGTCGACGCCGGTCTGGTCCATCGCGTTGCGCACGCAGAGGACTTCGGGGCTCTTCTCCGGCGTCGGCGTGTGCCATTCGCGGTTGAGGTTCACCCCGACGGCATTGGTGCGCAGATGACCCCGGCGCGTGCCGTCCGGGTTCATGTTGGGGACGACGTTGAAGGTCGCCTTCGCCAACAGCGCGGCAGTGATCGGATCGGCCGAATCGGTCAGCCGCTCGAGCGCGCCTTCCATCCACCATTCGGTCATCGATTCGCCGGGATGCTGGCGACCGTAGATCCAGACCTGTTTCGGCCCCGAGCCGATCGTGAAGCAATCGATCGCCTGCCCGTCGAGCGACCGGCCAAGTTCGCGGTGCGCGACGCACGGCAACAGCGCGGTGCGCGCCACCAGAGCCTCGTGCATTTCCATCGTGTACGGCGCGAAATAGGCGAACCAGGCGAGATCGGTATCGGCGGTGAAGTCGAATTCGAGCACGCCATTTTCATAGCGTGTCTCGATCATCCGCCACGCCTGCCGATCGGTGCTGGCGCGCGTCTTGTAGCCCGGCCAGCCGAACGGATAGGCCGACTTGCCCGCGTTGAGGATGCGGTAGGTCAGCGTACGTCCCGCCGCCCCCGCCACGCGGAAATAGAACCACTGGAAGAAATCGGACTGGAAATCGGTGACGATCTCCAGGTCGATTCGGTCTCCCTCGACGGCGACAACACGGATGTTGCCGCCATCGAAGGCTGCGTTGACGGTGACGGGGCTCATGGTTTGCGCGTTCATTTCACCTGGATAGTGCGACCGGACTCGCCGGGGAACCCCATGAACAGCGCGCGGGCGAGCTTCCCGGCCTGGATATCGGTCGTCGCGTCGGCCTTGCGGGCATCGGCGAACGACTGCGCGCGGCCTTCCCAGACGGGCGACTGGTCGGCGCTGCGCTTGATCGTTACCGACAGTTCGGAGACGAGGATCGCGGTGCTGCCGCCACCACCGATCGGGAAGCCGACCCCGCCACCGAGCCCGAGGCCGCCGCCACCGCGCCCGCCGCTGAAGCCACCGCCGCCAAGGCCGATGCTGATCGGCGAGCGCTTCGGCGGACCTGCCTGCGTTGTGCGGGTGAAGCCGACGGTCGCCACCAGCAGCGGCTTGGCGCCGGGTGCGGGGACGCTGTAGCCGGCCTGGAGCAGCTGGC
Organism: Sphingomonas sp. 320_CC; assembly: GCF_059691795.1. Lineage (NCBI taxonomy): Bacteria > Pseudomonadati > Pseudomonadota > Alphaproteobacteria > Sphingomonadales > Sphingomonadaceae > Sphingomonas > Sphingomonas sp. 320_CC. The sequence continues at coordinate 527,023 of NZ_JCAWAE010000002.1, forward strand.
CCTGGACGGCGGCGGCATAGGTCTTGAACTCGATGCTGGCCGGGCCGCCGGCGGTCAGCGGCTGGACGGCGATGGTGCCGCGGTCGATCGGCTCGCCGAGATGATAGCGCAGCACCTCGGTCGGCGGCAGCGACGGGCCTGTCGCGCACGCGGTGAGGGATGCGCCTGCCAGCGCCAGGACGAGAATCGAACGAACCGCCATCGGGGACTTCCTTAGAATGTTGCGCTATAGTAACGCTCCGACCAGCCGAGTGGGTTCCCGGATGGCATGAGCGTGTCCGTTGCTTGACTTGGACACACCCCGCCATTAGGCGATCCCGTCTTTCCGCACACCTAGATTTGAAAAGAAGCGAATCGATCATGAAGATCCGCAATTCCCTGAAGTCGCTCAAGGATCGTCACCGCGATAACCGCGTGATCCGTCGTCGTGGCCGTACCTACGTCATCAACAAGACCAACCGTCGCTTCAAGGCACGCCAGGGCTAAAGCCCTGATTACCGCCGTCATTTTCGACGTCGGTCGTGTTCTTTACGACTGGGATCCCCGGATCCTGTACGAGCGCCTGATCGATGACGATCGGGCGCTCGACGCGTTCCTGCGCGACGTCGTGACGATCGACTGGCATTTCCAGCACGACGCTGGCCGCGACTTCGCCGACACCTCGGCGGAGCTCGCCGCGTTGCATCCGCAGCATGCCGACCTGATCGCTGCCTGGGGGCCGCGATTCAACGAGAGCATCGGCGCGCGAATCGCTGGCATGCACGAGATCGTCGAGCAGCTGGACGCGGCCGGCATACCGCTGTTCGCGATCACGAACTTCAGCCACGAGTTCTGGCCACCCTTCCGCGCGCGTGAAGCGCATCTGTTCGACCGGTTCCGCGACGTGGTCGTATCGGGCGAGGAGAAGATGGTGAAGCCGGGTGCGGCGATCTATCGGCTGGCGCTGGAGCGATTCGGGCTGGCGGCGGAGGAGGCCGTGTTCGTCGACGACAATGCGGCGAACGTGGCGGCGGCGCGGGCGTTGGGAATCGAATCGGTGCTGTTTACCGATGCGGCGGATTTTCGCGCGCGGTTGGTTGAGTTGGGTCTCCCGATCGCGGCTTAGCCGTTACCCGCAGACGTGTTCGGCATTTATTCCCATCAAACATTTAATCGTCATTCCCGCGCAGGCGGGAACCCATACTGGCAAACCTGGCGGCATGATCGCGACCGTTTGAGGTTATGGGTCCCCGCCTCCGCGGGGATGACGGTGGGGTAGCCGATCAACCGAGATGGCTGCCTGACAAATTCACTGCTCGAGCGAAATCGACTGGCGCAGGTTCGCTACGGCCGTCTCCTGATCCGCGACCGGCGCTTCCGGCATCACGCCACCCTCGAAATCGTCGGTCACCGTCACGGTCGTCCCCAGCGTCGTCACCCCGAACAACTGCTTGGCAAAGCCGAGCGGCACGCGGATGCAGCCGTGCGATGCGGGGAAACCCGGGTTGCGGCCTGCATGGATCGCGATGCCGTCCCAGGTCAGCCGCTGCATGAACGGCATCGATGCATCGTCATACAGGCTCGACCTGTGGACCGCGTTCTTCTGCAGGATCGGATAGGTGCCGACCGGCGTGTCCTTGCCGTCCTTGCCACTGGAGATCGTCGTTGCAGCGATCATCGTCGACCCGCGATAGACAAACGCGCGCTGCTCCATCAGGCTGACGACGATGCTGACGGGCTCGCTGGAACCATTGTCCTTCCAGACGAACTGGTTGGGCGAGAGCTCGGTCGCGGCCTGTTCGATCGGCATCGCGGCAATGGCGGCCGCCGATGCGGCCTGCGCAGGGTTTGCGCCCGCGAGGATCGCAAAGGTCAGCCCCACTGCCATGAACGACTGCGCCGTTCTGTTCGCCATCTTGCCCATCGTCGCGTCCGTCCTCGAATCCCGGTATTTTCGCCCAACGCGCGATTCTTGAAAACGTGCCGTCGGAGGATTGAGTCGACGAACCGACCCCAAGCCGGGGTAGTTTGAGGGAACGGACCCACAACCAGTGGAAATGGTTGCAGAATATTCACGGAAAATCGGCTATAGGATGTTCCAAGAAACGGGGCAATTTCGGGAAAATCGATGCACGACGAGCAAGGTCTTGTGCGCGAACGACGCGCGCTTCTGAAGAATGGTTTGGTATTGGCGGGGGCTTTGGTGGTGCCGGGGGCAGTGTCGGCGACGACGCGTCTCGGACGTCCGCTGACCGCACGTGACTTGAAGCCGATGACGCAGCCACCGCTGCCGCGCACGACGGTCGCACTGACCTCGCCGAAGGTGGTTCGTCCCGACCTGCTGCGTCAGGCAATGGCGTCGCTGAGCCGTCACGGCAGCCGCATCCAGCATCACGACCGGATCGCGATCGCCGATTTCGCGGCGCCGTCGGGCAAGCCACGCTTCCACTTCATCGATCTCGCCAGCGGGCGCAGCACGTCGCTGCTGGTCGCGCATGGCAGCGGCTCGGATCCGGCGCACACCGGGTATCTGGAGCGCTTCTCGAACCGCTTCGGCTCGAACGCCTCGTCCGAGGGCGCGTTCGTCACCGACGATTATTACGTCGGCAAGCATGGCCGCTCGCAGCGCTTGATCGGGCTCGATCCGACCAACGACAATGCGCTCGATCGTGCGATCGTGGTGCATTCGGCGTGGTACGCGAACAAGGACATGATCGAGAGCCACGGCATGCTGGGTCGCAGCCAGGGGTGCTTCGCGGTCGGCGAGCGCGATCTCGACCAGGTGTTCGCACGGCTCGGTGCCGGCCGGATGATCTACGCCGCCAAGGTCTGAAATACCGGCCCGGACCGCGCTACTCCGCGGTCTGGGCCATGCGGCTCTGCTGCATCCTCCGGCGGGCGCGCCTGACGCCGCCGATGAGCCCCGACCACAACAGAGCTTCGACGCCGGCATAGCCGAGCCCGAGATGATCGGGGCGTACCGCCAGCACGTCTTGCAGGCTGACCGTCCCGGCGCGTAGCCCTGCCCGGCCGATATCGCCCCAGCGCCGTGCAGTCTCCCAGCGGATCAGGCGGATGTCGTGTGCCGAGCAGTCGTGCGCCGCCAGGAAGTCCGCCTGGATGACGCTCAGCGCACTGCCCAGCGTCGCCAGCGCGGCGCGATCGGGGACCGGGCGCTTGGCCATGTTGTGGAGCATGATCAGGCGCGCGATCCGCTCCGCGCGATCGTCGAACAGCCGGGCGTAGCGTTCGGTCAGGACGCGGACCGAGGCGGCCTCCATCGTATCGACGAAACGCTTCGAGACGCCGCCGGGATGGACGCGGTACAGCACTAGCGCTTCGTCCAGCCGCGCGATCGCGCCGAAATGCTGTATCCGCTGATACAGGTCGAAATCCTCGGCATACAGGAGCTCCGGCCGGGTCACCGGGTCGAGCTGTCGTGCCACCTCGGTCCGCATCATCGTCGACGACCAGACGAGCGGGTTCTCGATACAGGTGAGCCATGCGACCAGCGCGGGCGTGGTGGTCGGCGCATAGCTGGACGGGCCGACCACGCCCGCGGTCAGGAGTTCGGCGGCGGTGCCCAGCAAGACGGTGTTGGGATGCGCGTCGAGATACGCCACTTGCCGCTCGAAGCGATCGGGGCGGCAAATGTCGTCATGATCGAGCGCGGCGATGTAGCGGCCGCGCGCCTCGGCAAACCCGCGGTTGCGGGCGAGCACCGGGCCGCCGTTCTTCGCCATCTGGACCAGTCGGACACGGGGATCGCGCCAGGCGCGCACCACCTCGCGCGTGTCGTCGGTCGAGCAGTCGTCGACCACGATCACCTCGAAATCGCTGAAGGTCTGGGCTTGCAGGCTGGCGAGCGTCTCCTCGATCAACCCGGCGCCATTATACGCGGCCATGACCACGCTGACGACGGGGCTAACGGCGGGGCTCACGACGGGATCAGCCGTTCGATCGTCCGACGTCACGCTGCTGCCAGTGCCTTCGATGCCATCACCTGATCGATTATCATCAACCCCACGTCGTTCTGCCAGAGCCATAAGCCATTGGCTTGCCCGGAGAAACTGGATTCGCCACCGAGAGCGCCCCAGGGCACGAAGCCGGCGGCCAGGCCGAGCCCGTACAGGCCTGGGATCGGCGTGCCCTGATCGTCGACGATCCGGCAGTGGCGGTCGACCATCGGCTTTCCGTCATGTGCGGCCAACGGCATCTGCGCGCCGTCTCGATCGGCGAGCGGCATCGCGATCGGTCGATAGCCTAGCGCCGCGATGACGAGGTCGGCTTCGGCGATTGCCGCCTGTGCGACCGCGTCGTCGTCGCCCGTGATCCGGTGCAGCGCCACGCGGGGATCGGGCACACGACCGTCGATACCGAGCATCCGCAGCACAAGGTCGCGCGCTTCGAGGCGGAAACCGGCGAGGCGGTAGACGAAGCCCGAGACCGGGCAGATGTCGTCAGGGCCGAAATCGGTGAACCCCTCGGCATGTGCGGCCTCGACCGAATGATAGAAGGGACGCAGCGGCTTGCGGTGCAGGAGCGTGATGGCCCCTGCCCCCAACGGCAGCGGCGGCTGGCTCTTGAGCAGCAGCGCGATCGTGGTCAGCGCGCTGGTCGAACCGCCGATCACCGCGATCTTCGGCGCGCGCTTGCCGGTCAGGATGTCGGCGACCTTCTCGAACCCGCCAGTCGTCAGCACGTCGTCGGACTGGAGCAGGCGCCCGCTCGCCAACTCGATCAGGCCGGCGCCCGCGACCTGCTGCGTGGCGAGCCGGTCGAGCGGCTGGTGACCGCCGGTCGCGACGACGATGTTGCGCGCGAGTTGCTCGAAGACATGGCCATCGGCGAGGCGGCGGACCTGGACGCTCCACAGGCCTTCGCCGACGCGTTTTGCACCTAGTGCCTCATGCCCGGTCAGCACGACGCCGCCATTGGCGCGGACGATATCGGTCAGGCGGTCGCCGGTCGCGCGCAGCAGCGGCCCGACCTCGGTCAGCGGTACGCCGAGCGCGCCCTCGTGCGCCGCAACCGCGCGTCCGGCGGGATGATCGACCAGCCGGGCGAGTTCGGGATGCACATTGCCTCGGACCGCGGTCAGGAAGGTCTGCGCGGTCGAATCCGACGTGATCGCATAGCGACCGAGCCGCCCGCCACCGATCGCATTGCCGCGCTCGATCACCATCAACCCCGACGCGGCGAGATCGGGGAGCAGGCCGCGCTTGGTCGCCGACGTCAGCATCGCCGTCCCCGCGGGGCCGCCGCCGATCACGATGACCGAGGCGATCTTGCCGCCCGCCCCGCGCATCGAAGCGCGCCGGTCGAGCGGCCGGACGATCGCGGCGCAGGCGTTCGCGAGCGCCTCGGCAGCCCGTCGCGCGTCTTCGACCGACATCGCATCGGTGATCGGCAGCGACAGCATCCGCCCGGCGATCTTGTCCGCGACCGGAGTCGGCTCGATCATCGCTGTCGCCTGGAACCAGGGCTGTTCGCCGAGGTGCGGGCTGAAATAGCGGCCGCAGCCGACCCCGTTCGCCTCGATCGCCTCGACGATCGCGTCGCGGTGATGCGCGATGTGTTCGGGGAGCAGCACCGGCATGAACTGCATCGAGCGGCGTCGGCCCGAAACCGCCTGGAACTGGAAATCGGGGAGCGTGGCGCGGTAGGTTTCCTCCAGCACGGCACGGTGGTTTGCGATTGCGTCGATCTCGGCCAGCTTGGTCTGCGCCATGATCGCGGTGATCTCGGGCAGCTTGGCGTTGATGCCCGGCAAAGTCGCGTTGCGGCTGCCCTCGAACCCGAAATTCCCCATCGACCGCAGCGTCGCGATCAGGTCGACGTCGCCGCTGTGGATCAGGCCGCCCTCCCCCACCGCGAACGTCTTGGTCGCGTGCATCGAATGCACGACGGCGAAGGGGGCATGCGCGCCGAAGCCGAGGCCCGAATCGTCGAGCGTGCCGAGCGAGGAGGCCGCGTCGATCACGATTCCGACGCCGTAGCGCCGCTGGAAATGGACGTAGCGGTCGAGGTCGATCGCATTGCCGAACGTCGCATAGGGCACGACCACGCCGATCCGCTCGCCGTGGCGTTGGAGCAGTCGCTCTTCCTCGAGCGCGCACGCACCCCAGTCGTCTGCGTCGATGTCGCAGACCAGCGGCGTCAGCCCCGCCCATGCCGCGGCCTGTGCGGTCGCGGCGAAGGTGAGCGCGGGCATCAGCGCGAGCGTGCCCTGCTTGGGGTTCAGCCCGCCGGTCCGCATACCCGATGCATGGCGGATCGCGAGCATCAGCCCGAGCGTGGCATTGCCGACGGCGAGGCTGGCGCCGTGGCCGCCGAAGAGCTTATCGGTGACGCCGGCCTCGAACGCGCGAACCTCGGGACCGTTGTTGCTGAACACGCCCGACGCCTCGACGCGGCGCAGCGCATCGAGGTGCTCGCTCAGCCGCGGCGGGTTCGGCGCGATCAGGGGGAGGCGTTTCATCGGCGATCCGGTCTGTTGTGCCGCAGACCTATGATCCACGGCCTCCTAAGAACCAGTTACGCTGCCACATTACGACGGATGCAGGGCGATGTTTTCCTTACATCATCCCGGAACGTATCCGGGATGATGTAAGACTAATCAACGTATTAGCGGAAGGCTGATGTAACTTTCGTCGGGTCCGGCGACCGTCACCTTCTGCGTCGCCTTCACGTAATCCTTCGGTTGCGCGAAGAAGATGTTCGCGACGAAGGTCTGCGGGTTGCGATCGTAGAGCGGGAACCAGCTCGACTGGACCTGCACCATGATCTTGTGGCCGGGCAGGAAGACGTGGTTGGTGGTCGGCAGCGCGAACTTGTATTTCAAGGGCACGTTCGCCGCGATCGGCTTGGCGACCGCCAGGCTCTCACGATACCGCCCGCGGAAAATGTCCATCGCGACCGACAATTGATAGCCCGCCATCGCCTTGTCGCCGGGATAGACGTCCGGATACACGTCGATGAGCTTCACCACCCAGTCGCTGTCGGTGCCGCTGGTCGAGGCGGTGAGGTTCACCTCCGGAACGCCTGCGATCGTCGTCGGCGTGGTGAGCGCATTGGTGGTGAAAGTCAGCACGTCGGGACGGCCCGAGACGGCGCGCTGGTCGTCGACCAGCCACTGTTTCCACGTCGATCCGCTCGCATAGGTCGGCAGCGTTGGGCGCACCCGGTAGCTGACGGGTGCGGCGGGGTCGGAGATGTAATCCGCGGTCGTCGCCGCGCCGCCAGCCGCCTGGAAGCCGAGTGCGCTGCCGGGCTTGAGGTACAATGGCGTGCCCGCGGCCTGCGCGGTCGCCCATTTGTCGAGCCTCTGCCATTCGTTGCGGCCCGACTGGAACATCGTCACCGGCGCGACGTCCATCGCCGGCTGGTCGCTCTTCAGGTAATGTGCGAGGAACGGTGCGAGGACGTGCCAGCGCCACCATTTGGCGGTGTCGGCATCCCATTTGATCGCGCCCAGCGCGCTGCCGTCGCGCACCTCCTGGCCGTGATACCACGGGCCCATCGACAGATAGACCATGTCGTTGGCGGTGTCCTTGGGCTCCAGCGCGCGATAGACCGCGGGCGCACCGTAGATGTCCTCCTGATCCCACAACCCGCCGACGATCAGCGTCGGTACCTTCAATGGCTGGCCGGCGAGCACGGTGTCCATTGCCTGGGTCGACCAGAACGAGTCGTACGCAGGATGCTGCGTGATCTTGCGCCAGAAGCCGAGCTGTTCGAGACACTGCGCCTTGCCGATCGCGCCGGCCGAACCGCCCTTGAGGTAATAGTCATAATCGTCGGCGGTGTCGGTGATCCACGGCGTGCCGGCATCCTTGGTCGCTTCCTGCCCGAGGACGTAGGGCATCATGCCCTCGCGGAAGGCACCGTTGTGGAACCAGTCGTCGCCGCGCCAGCCATCGACCATCGGGTTCATCGGCACCGAGACCTTCAACGCCGGGTGCGGATTGATCAGCGCCATCAGCGGCAGGAAGCCGTCATAGCTGATCCCGCTGATCCCGACGCGGCCGTTCGATTCGGGGACGTGCTTCACCAGCCAGTCGATCGTGTCGTAGGTGTCGGTCGAATCGTCGGTCTTGGTCGGGTTCTGCGCAGTGCCGGCGCGCGCGGGGTTCATCATGTAGATGCCCTGCGATCCGTGCATGCCGCGGACGTCCTGGATCACGCGGATATAGCCCGCTGCGGCGATCACGTCGCCCGCGCCGTCGCCGTGCTCGAGGATGCCGGCATAGGTGCCGCTGTCGACCTTGGTCTGGCCGTCGGCATCATAGGGCGTGCGGGTCATAAGGATGCCGGCGTCCTTCGCGCCCTTCGGCACGATGATGACGGTGTGGAGCTTCACTCCGTCCCGCATCGGAATCTCGACCACCTTGCGCACATAGTCGTAGCCGACGTCGCGCGGCGCCATCTTGGCGGGGCGTTCGTCGTAATTCTGCGCGGTCGCGGGAGTGGTTGTCGCGGTAGCCAGCGCGGCGATGGCGCAGGCGGCAAACAGACGGGTGGTCGAACTCATTTTCTTCTTCCTTCCCTCCCGGACTGAAAAAGAAAAAGGCCCGCCTTTCCGTGTGGAAAGACGAGCCCCTCTCGTAGCAATTCAGGCGATCAGGCCGTCCGCGTGCCGGTCAGCGGGAAGCTGCCGAACGCGCCGGCTGCGACGCTGCCCTTGAGGACGTCGTCCTCGACGGTCGCCTTGCAGTCGAGCGTCATCGGCATCGGCACGGTCATGCTCTGCTTCCAGGTGATCGTGTCGCCATCGACGTCACCGGTGACGTCCATGCCGCCCATCGCGCCCGACACCGCACCGGTGAAGGTGCTGCCGGCGCTATTCACGGTCAGCGTCATCTTCTGATCGCCCAGCGGCGACTTTACCACGCAATCCCAGCTGCCATCGACGTTTGCCATTGCATTCTCTCCTGAAATCATTTGGCGCCGGCTACCGACGCCGCGGGAATGACCTCGACCGGGAGGCCGATGCTGTCAAGCTGCGGGCGCACCGTCTTCGCATCGCCGACCACGACCCAGATCGTCTTCTTCGGGTCGAGCGCCTGCTGGATCGCGGTGTTGAGTTGCGGCAGGTTAAGACCCTGGTATCGCTGCGTGATCGTCGCGTAGTAATTGTCGGGCCGCTTGAGCAGATCGTTCTGCTGCATCGCGCTCAGTACAGCATCGGACGTCTCGAAATTACCCGAAAGCGAGCGGATCGCGCCGTTGATCGCCCGATCGAACTCCGCCTGCGTCATCGGCTCCTTGCCGAGGAACGCGCCGATATCGCTGCGCAGTGCAGCGATTGACGGGCCGGTCTGGTCCGCCTGCACCGGTGCCGACAGGATGTACGGCGCGGCATTTTCCGACTGCTGGAAGCGACCCGAGACGCCGTAGGACCAGTGCTTGCTCTCGCGCAGGTCCATGTTGACGCGGCCGAGGAAGCTGCCGCCGAGCGCATCGTTCGCGGTCGCGATCGGCAACAGGTCCTGCGTGCCCTTCAATCCGGTCGGCACGCCCGCGATGATCAGCGACTGTGGGCTGTCCGGCCGGTCGATCAGCACGATCTTCGGCGCGGACGGCGTCACCGTCGCCGGGAACGCCTTGACGCCCGCCGCCCCGGTCGGCCGCCATGTTCCGAAGCGCGCGTCGAGCGTCGCCTTCACCTCGGCGAGCGGACGATCGCTGACGACGAAGATCTTCGCCTTGTCGGGCCGCAGCCATGCCTGCTGGAACGCGACCAGATCGGCACGGGTCAGCGCCGCCACCGCCTTCGGATCACCACTGCCCTGTGCCTTGGCATAGGGCGAGTTCGGCCCGAGCAGCGGCGGCAGGACACGCGTCGCCAGCCCCTGCGGGCTGGTCAGTTCCTGCGCGATCTGCGCGAGTTGCTGGTTCTTGACGCGCGCGACCTCGGCATCGGCGAACGCGGGATTCTGCGCGATGTCGGCGAACAGGTCGACCGCGGGTGCGAGATTGGCGCTCGGCACCTGCAACGACAGGAAGGTCCGGTCGTTCGACGCACCCGTGCCGATTTCCGCGCCGAGCCGCTCCTTGGCTTCGGCAAGCGCGACCGAATCGCGGGTCGGCGTGCCTTCGTCCATCATCGACAGCGTCAGCTGTTGCGTACCGAGCTTGCCGGGGACGTCGGCCGCAACGCCCGCATCGAAGCTGAGCACCGCCTGCGTAACAGGAACGGCGGTGCGCTGCGCGTAGACCAGCTCGATACCGTTCGCGAGACGGGTACGCTGGACCGCCGGGAAGCTGAGACCAGCTACGGTGCCGACGCCGGGCAGCGGCCCGCGCGTACCCTTGAACGGCACGTCAGCGGCCGGCGGTACGTCGACCTTGGGCGGCACGACCGCGTTGGCATAGGCGTCGCGCGGCCCGGGCACGACAGTCAGCGAATAGGCCGGGCGCGACAGCCACTTGGCCGCCGCGGCCTTCACGCTCGCGGGCGTTTCGGCTGCAAGCTGCAGGAGCTGTTTCTTATAGAAGCCCGGATCGTTCGAATACAGCGCGCCCTCGGCCAGCGTCACCGCCTTGCCGCCGAACCCACCGACGGACTCGAGGCCTTCCATCGTGCTGGCCGCGGTCGTCGTTGCGACGCGGCTGACCTCGTCGGCGGTCGGCCCGTTCTTGATGAAGTCCGCCATGATCTCGTCGATGCGCTTCGATACGAGCGCGGGGTCGACGCCCTGCCGGACGATCGCACGGATGCCGAACATGCCGAGCTGGCTGAAGCTGCGGTTATAGGCGGAGATGCTGACGACGAGCTTCTCCTTCTTGACCAGCGCGGTGTCGAACCGGCTGCTGGCGAGGCCGCCGAGCACGCCTGCCGCGACGTCGAGCGCGGTGCCGTCCTTGTCGTTCAGGCCGGGCACCACCCAGTTGCGGCTGACCATGACGGCGGCGACGCGGTCCTTGATCGTCTCGCTGACCGGTGCCGGCAGGGTCGGGATCGGCGCGGGCGGGACGATGCTTTCGGGGCCCTTCGGGATGCCGCCGAAATACTTCTCCGCGAGCCGCTTGGCGGTCGCCGTATCGACGTCGCCGGCGAGTACGAGCACCGCGTTGTTCGGGCCGTAATGATCCTTGAACCAGTCCTTCACCGTCTGCAGCGAGGCGGCATCGAGATCCGCCATCGAGCCGATCGTGGTGTGGCCGTACGGGTGATCCGCGGGGAACAGGCCCTCGGTGATCTTGTACTGGGTCAGGCCGTAGGGCTGGTTGTCGCCCTGGCGCTTCTCGTTCTGGACGACGCCGCGCTGCTCGTCGAGCACGCCCTGCGTGATCGCGCCGGTAAGATAGCCCATGCGGTCGGATTCGAGGAACAGCGCGCGATCGAGCGCCGCGGTCGGCACCGTCTCGAAATAATTGGTGCGGTCGAAATAGGTGGTGCCGTTGAAGTCGGTCGCGCCGACCTGCTTCAGCGGTTCGAAAAAGTCGCCGGGTGCGTTCTCGGAGCCGTTGAACATCAGATGCTCGAACAGATGCGCGAAGCCGGTCTTGCCCTTGGGCTCGAACTTCGAGCCGACATTATACCAGACGGACACGGCCACCACTGGCGCCTTGCGATCGGTGTGCACGACGACGCGCAGGCCGTTCTTCAGCGTGAATTGCTGGTAGGGAATATCGACCGACTTGACGAGATCGGCGACCGGTGCAGGCTTTGCCGCGGGGGTCGCTGCGCGCTGGCCCTGACCGAATGCGGGCGAGACGAGAGCAATTGCGGCGACGCCGGCAAGCGCGGTCATTTTCAAAGCCATATGCGAACATTACCCCGTGTTTCAGAATGATATCGTCGCAGCATAGCCACGCTTTGTCGGCGGGCAACAGATAGATACGTCGAGTTTCGAGGCGATCTGCGCTGGTACGCCGGGACGTCTCACAGGTATCGCCACCACCAGCCGGTATGGGTCCGTTTGAACCGTCCGAACCACCGGCACGCGAACCAGCACGGGACGGCGGCGGCGGCGGCAATGAGCCAGATCGACGCGACGTTCGGGACGCTGACCAGCCCCTTGATCGCACCGCCCGTCACCGCACCGGTCAGGCTGTTCACGCCGTGGAGCAGGAAGAGGTGCAGGATGTAGAAGAACAACGGCGCCGATCCGAACACCACCAGTACGCGGTTCAGCCGCGCCGATGTGCGCTCGAACGTCGCCAGAAGCAGCATGCCGATGCCGAGCGTCAGCAGGACAAAGTCCGCGGACGGCGGATATTTGGTGAGGTTGAGGATGCTCATGACCGTTGCGAGCGGCGTCGTACCGACCTGCCACGGCAGCGGTTCGCCGTAGCCGTTGAGCGCGCGCAGCACCGCGAACAGCGCGAGCGCAGCAGCGCCGGTCACCATCAGGCGGCGGCAACGAACATCGCGGTCGACTTGCCGCGCGAACCACGGTCCGATCGACCAGCCGAGCGCGATGACCCCGATCCAGGGCAGCAACGGGTAGGACGTGCGCGCCCGCGCGCCGAACGGCAGGTCGATGAACCCGCGGTCGTGCAGCATGCTCCAGGCGACATAGCCCGGCTGGTCGGGCGCAAACGTGATCGGATCGAGCAGGTTATGGCCCAGCACGATCGCCAGCCCGAGGACGAGCACGGCGATGCGCGGAAGATGGACCAGCGCCGCCAGGGCGATCATCGACAGCCCGATCACCCAGATCACCTGGAGATAGACGATCGCGGGGGTGGGATCGAACGACCAGGCGAAATTGACGACCGTCACTTCGAGCGCGACGAGGAACAGCCCGCGCTTCAGCAGGAACGACGACGCCGCGGCCCTGCCGCCGCCGGCATCTCCGCCGCGGGAATCCGCGTATAGCGATGCGGCGAGCCCGGTCAGCAACACGAAGACAGGCGCGCACAGATGCGCCGTGAGCCGCGTGAAGAACAGGGTCGGCGGCGTCGCGGGCAACGCCATCGGGTCGCTCACCTGCATAGGGTAATAGAAGAGTTCGCGGGTGTGATCGACGAGCATCAGCAGCATGACGAACCCGCGCAGCGCATCGACCGAGACGATCCGCGACCGCTTGGACGGCGCGCCCGCCGGAGCTTGCACATGGGTATCTGACGCCGAGGCCGGCGTTCCGGCGACGTCGGGCATTGGACTGAAAACGGTTGACAAGATCGAAGCACCTCCGCCAATCGCGATGTTACATCATCACAGAGAAGGCAACATTTTTTGTCGACGCGTCCACGATCGATCGCCTTCGCGAGCATTCTTTTGCTGCTGGCCTGCCCCGTTACCGCCGAGGCGCAGGACGAGGCCGACCGCGAGCCGGAGCGCGAGGAACGACGGGTCGATGGCGAGGCCGAGACGATCGTGGTTCTCGGCACGCGCAGCACACGGGCGGATCGGACCCTGTCGTCGGACCTCGCCACCGAACGCATGTCGCAATCCAGTCGCTCGCTCGAGCGCGACCTGCTCACCGCGGCGGGGACGTACCGGCTCGGCGACGCGCTCGAACTCGTCAGCGGCGTCAGCAACCAGAACAACCGCGGCGGCTTCCTCGACAATTTCGCGATCCGTGGGTTTCTCGGCACGCCCGACGGCGGCGCCGAATATTATGTCGACGGATTCCTCGCCAATCGGGGCCTCGCGCCGCCGCGCGATCCCGCGACGACCGAGCGGATCGAGGTGTTGAAGGGCCCGGCCGGCGCGCTGTTCGGCGACATCGATCCGGGCGGCCGCGTCAACATCGTCAGCAAGACTCCGCGCTTCACGCCGGCCGCGACCGCGACGTTCACCTATGGCTCGTTCGATACGCGCCGCGTCGAGATCGACGCGACGGGTCCGCTATCCGACACGATCGCCGCGCGGATCGTCGTTGCCACCGAGGACAGCGATGGCTGGCGCGATTTCGTGCCGTTGCGCCGCCGCGTCGTCGCGCCCTCGCTGACCTGGGCGCCGCGCGATGGCCTTCGGCTGACCTATGTCGGCGAGATCACGCGGTTCGATGCGCCGTTCGACCGCGGCATCCCGGCGATCGGCGGCGACGCCAACGCGTTGCCCCGGTCGCGCTTCTACGGGGAGCCCGGCGACGGCACGACGCGGTTTCGCAACCAGCGTCACCAGCTGACCGGCGAGGCACGGCTCGACGACCGTATCTCGCTCAACGGTGGCGTGGCCTGGCGGACGGGATCGCTCCGCGGGTTCTCGTCCGACCAGTCGCGGCTCGTCGGCGGCCAGACGCTGTGGCGCCAGCGACGCGCGCGCGACTATACCGTCGACGATCTGTCCGCGCGGCTGGAACTCACCGGACGGTTCGGCGCGCACCGTGCCAGCGTCGGCGTGAAGGGCTATACGCTCGACTATCACGAGGGGCTGTTGCGGCGGAACCCGACTGCGGCCAACCCGTATGCGATCGACGTGTTCGCGCCGGTTTACGGCGGGCAGGCGCTGCCGCTGGCGCCGTTCACGGACAATGACGAGACGCGGCGGTCCGCCACGCTGTATGCGCAGGACATGTGGGACGTGACCGATCGGTTCACGTTGACCGGCGGCGTCCGCTTCGACGCGTATCGCCAGCAGATCCGCAACAACCGTACCGGCGTGGTCGGGCGAACGGTCGACGAGCCGGTGAACTTCCGGCTGGGTGGCCGATACGCGCTGAACGACGTCTTCGCGGTCCATGCGAACTGGGGCGAAAGCTTCCTGCTCAACTCGGGCACAGGGCGCGACAACCAGGGCTTCGCACCCGAACGCGGCAAGGGATACGAGATCGGCGGCACGGCCGCATTGCCGGGCGTCGACGTCGCGGTGACGTATTTCGACATCGCCAAGCGCGACATCCTGACCAACGACCCGGTCGATCCGAACTTCCTCGCGCCGGTCGGCAAGCTGTCGAGCAAGGGGATCGAGTTCGACGCGTCGGTGCGCCTGGCGAAGCGCTGGCAGGTCGTCGCGAACTATGCGTGGACGCGCGCGCGGACCGACGACAGCATCTTCGCGACCGACCGCGTGTTGAACGTGCCCGAACATGCCGCGACAGTGTTCGCGATCGGGCGCTTCCTCGACGACGAGGGGCGTGGGCCATCGATCAGCGCCGGTGCCAGCTATGTCGGCAAGCGGGCGGGGGCGATCGATACCAGCGGGCTCGTCCTGCCCGACTATGTGAAGGCCAAGGCGGCGGTCGAATACGCGGTCTCGCGGCGCCTGTCGGTGCGCGCCGAGGCCGACAATCTGTTCGACGCCCGGTTCGCGCAGAGTTCGTACAGCCCGGTGTGGATCTTCCCGGGGGCGCCGCGGACGGTCCGGCTGTCGGTCCGACTGAGCCAGTGATCCGCGGCGACCGTTGCCCCGTTAGAAGAACAGCTTGCGGATGCTGAGGCGGACGGTGCGGCCAAGCGGGTCGAGATAGTCGGGCTGGTAGGTGTTGGGGACGGCGCCGGTCGCGTCGGTAACGCGCTGGCGGGTGTTGAAGACGTTGTCGACCGACAGGCTGACGCGCATGCCGCGCAGCCACGGATGCGCCTTTACCCATTCGAGTCGCTGGCCAAGATCGGCGAACAGGCGGGCATTGGCGGTGGCGAGGCCGCCGAAGTTGAGCGTCTCGGGCGCGGCGATCGTGCCGCCGTTGACGCGCGTGCCGGTGGCGTAGTTGGCGGAAATGCGCGCGCCGAGGCCGTTGTTGGTGTATCCCGCCTGCGCCTCCAGCTCGTGACGCGCCTGCCCGCCGCTGTTGCCGATCGCGTCGCCGTTCAGCAGGTTCAGGCTAGGCCCGCCGTCTGCGACGAGGACGCGGTCGGTGAAGTGCCAGGTGTGGTAGACCGCGAACTGGATTCGTCCACCGGCTTGCCCGCCACGTCCGCCGAAGCCACGTCCACCGCCGGCTCCGCCGCCGGGACCACCAGCGCCGGGACCACCGGCACGCGCACCGTCGCCGCGTGCGCCCTCACCGCGCGGTCCGTCGCCGCCTGCGCCACCGGGACGACGGAAGCCACCTGGCGGTTGCAGACCCTCGAACGGGTTGGGACCGGTGCCGGCACGATACGCCTCGAGCTCGCGCTGGATCTTCGACTTGAGCGGCGCGGAGAAGTTGATTCCCCAGCGTAGTTCGGAGCGATCGCTGCGCGCGAAATTGATTGGCCGCCGATCGACCTGCAGCAGAGCGCCGCCCGCGTCGCGCTGGAAGCGATCGGGGAACGCCGCCTCGATCGCCGCGGTCGCTGCCGGGAAGGCCGCGATCGGGTTGTCGACCCGGCTCTCGACATAATTGGCGGTGATCGAGAGGTCCTTGCCGGACCAGGGCTTCAGCGTCAGCCCGACTTTCTTGACGTGGTTATTGTCCGCGACCAGCCCGGGATTGCCGCCGCTGATCGTCGTGACGGTCGCGGTCTCGCCGCGCACATAGTCGAACACGCGGACGTTGGGCGTGGTGATCGACGGGTTGCCGAGCTGCTGCGCGGTCGGCGCCTCGTCGGTGTCGGTTACGGACGCGATCACGCGCACGCCTTCGATCGGCGACCAGTTCGCGCCGTAGCCGAGTGTTTGCAGCGTGCCAAAGTCCGACAGATGATCCTCGGCAAGATTGAAGTTCGCCGACAGCGTGCCGAGGAACGGCAACACGTCCTTCGACCGGCTCGTCAGCGGCACGTCGACATTGACCTGCCCGTTGACCGTGTCGCGCGACACCCGGCCTTGCGTATCGACCCCCAGGAGATTGACGGTGCGGTACGAGCGGCTTTTGAAATCGGCGGTTTCGGCACCGAGCTTGATCGTCGTCGAGACCGAGCCTGCGGGCAGCGAGAAGAGGTTACCGTTCGCGACCGCGTCGACTTCGCCGGTGCTCTGCGTCGCATAGGCACGGTTGCCGGGCAGTGCGCCGAAGTCGCTCGCGCTCAGGCGGCCGAACGGGTTCGCGGTCGGATCGCCGGCGCGGATGCGGGCAGCGAAAGCGCTCGCGTCGACGCCGGTCTCCGTGAAGGTCTGCGTGTCGCTGCGATCGTAATTGCCCGTCACGTTCCACCGCCACGTGCCGATATCGCCGTTGAGCGTGGTGCCGAGATGCGCGGCGATCGACGAGGTGCGCTGGGTCAGCGGCAGGACGCCGTCGTCCTCGATCGCGCGATTGACGGACGTGGTGCTGCCGAACGGAGTCAGCGCAACGACGGGCAGGCCGTTGAGGCTGCGGCTGTCGGTCGATTCGAGGCGGCCATTGATCGTCGCGCCGATGTTGCCGAAGATGTTGCGCGCATAGACGCTGTTCGCGGTGAAGGTGCTGGTCGCGGACTGGAGCGTGCGGAACGGCCGCTGGTCGACGACGGCGCCGTCCGCGCCGAGCGCGCTGTTCGCGGTGCGCTGAGGCTGGAGGATGTCGCGCTGCGATTCGGTTAGCGGCTCGCTCGACGTGTATTCGACGTGCAGGTTGAGCCGGCGATCGCGCGCGATGTTGAGCATGTCGAGCGAGCCCTTGGGGGTGTTGCCGCCACCCTCGGTTGCCTGCGTGTCGGCGGCCTCGGCGGTCACCGCGCGGAAGCGGCGGCGCAGGACGAAGTTCACGACTTTCTGGTCGGCACGATAACCGTATTTGAGCGCGACCTCCTCGGGCAGGATCTCGACGCGCTGGATCGCCTCGGTCGGGATGTCGCGAATTTCGCTGAAGCTGGAGATGCGGCGGCCGTTGAGCAGCACGACCGGCGCGCCGCCGCTGCCGCGACCGCTGGTGGTCTGCGGACTGAGTTCGTTGAGCAGGTCGGAGACCGTGCTGACGCCGTAGGAGCGGATCTCGGCCTGGCCCAGCGTCTGGTCGGGCGGGATATCGCCGATCACCGCGCCGGGCAGTTTGCGCGAACCCGTGACGACGATCTCCTCGGATTCTGCGCCCTCGTCCTGCTCGGGCGCTTGCGCGGCGGGCGCGGCGGCGGGACGCGACGGTGCCTGCTGCGCGGCCACCATTGCAGGCATGCTCACTGCCAGAACCAGACCCAAACTGCGCATACCCGTTCCACCCCGATGATCGAGCATGCCGATTAGGCGGCAATTGTCGCAGGATTGTGCCGGTTCGGCGGCGCTTTCGTCACATGCGCGGGTTATCGCGACATATGCGCTTCCATCTCCTCCAGCGGCACGCCCTTGGTCTCGGGGAAGTAGAGGAACACGGTGACGAACTGGACGGCCATCATCGCCGCGAAGAACAGGAACGGGGCGCCTGCCGACCATGCCGCGGCGACGGGGAAGACCTGCGCGATCACCGCGTTCCAGCCCCAATGGCTCGACGAGCCGATGCTCGATCCGCGCGCACGGACGTTCTGCGGGAAGACCTCGGAGATATAGACCCAGATCACCGCGCCCGAACCCGGCGCGAAGAACATGATGAAGACGATCAGCGACGGTAGCAGCAGCCAGTTGGGCAGCACGCCGAGCAGCGCCAGCCCGCCGACGGTCAGCGCCGCGGTCATGCCGGCCGAGCCCCATAGCAGCAGCGTTCGCCGCCCGATCCGGTCGATCAGCAGCATGCCGAGCAGCGTGAAGACCATGTTGGCGACCCCGATCATCACCGCCTGGAGATCGGGCGAGAGGCTGCCGCCGGACGCCTTGAAGATATCGTTCAGGTAATAGAGGAACGCGTTGATGCCGCTGAACTGGTTGAACATCGCGACCAGGAAGGCGAGCGTGATCGGCTTGCGGTGGCGCGTCCAGGACAGCGACGCATCGCCCTTGGGCGCATCGAGTTCGGCGCGCGCGACGTCGGGGCTCATGCCGACCAGCGCGAGCACCTGCTTCGCCTCGACGTCGCGGCCCTTGGCGAGCAGCCAGCGCGGCGAATTGGGGATGCGGAACAGGAGCGCGAAGAACACCAGCGAGGGGGCTGCAACGATGCCCAGCTTCCATCGCCACTCGACATCGCCGAGTTCGAGCGAACCGATGACCGCGTTCGAGACATAGGCGAGCAGGATGCCGAGGATCACGGCGAACTGGAACCCGCCGACCATTTTCCCGCGCTGGGCAGGCGGTGCCAGTTCGGCGATATAGGCGGGCGCGAGCACCGACGAGCCGCCGATCGCGATGCCGTTGATGAAGCGGAAGCCGATGAAGCTGTGCCAGTTCCACGCCAGTGCACAGCCGAGCGCGGTGACGACGTAGAGAAAGGCGAGCATCCGCAGGACGTTTCGGCTGCCGTAGCGATCGCCGAGCGTGCCCACGAACAACGCGCCGATCAACGTACCCCAGAGCGCGGACGACACGGTGAAGCCGAGCCACGCCTCGCTAAGCGCGAACTTCGCCTTCAGCGCGCCGGTTACCCCCGCGATCACTGCGGTGTCGAAACCGAACAACAGCCCGGCGAGCGCGGCGGTGGCGACGCTCGCGATCAGGATCGTGCGGGGCTGTGCGCTCATCGGGCGCGGTATCGCGGAGGGGTGATCGTCATCACCGTGTTGTGAACGTTTTATGCGCCTTCGCAAGACCGACGCCGGCCATTTCGATGCGCGAAAACACCCGTTTCCGGTTCTTCAAAACGCATTAACGAATGTGGGGATAGCGCTGAAGCATCGAAACGGGTGCGAGGGATGCGGTGGGTATCGAACATGGTCTGGCAACGGCGTCGGCGCGCGGCGTAAAGCGACTGGTCGCCGCGGTGTTGCTGTGTCTCGGGGTCGCCGCGGCCCCGGCGTTTGCGTGCGATATCGTGACGCCGTCGACCGCCAATATGGGCACCCTGTCACCGACCGCGGTGCCGACGGCGGGCTTCATCGCGACCACGGGATCGTTCAAATGCACGAACGTCAGCATCCTGACGTTGCTCGGCGCCGATTACCTGCGCGCGACGCTCCTGACGACGGCCCCGCTGACGCTGACCGCCACTACGGGCGGATCGATCACCTATTCGCTATCCGCAAGCCAGGACGGCACCACGCCGTTCGTCGCGAACACCAGCCAGTCGTATATCGAGGGCTCGACGCTGTCGTTGCTGAGCACCAGCAAGGCTTCGGTGCCGATCTATATCAAGCCGATCAGTGCGACGGCACCGCCTGCGGGAATCTACAAGGGCAATTTCCAGGTTCGCTGGGCATGGAGATTCTGTGACGGTGTCGCCGTTGCAGGCATCTGCGCGTTAGGCGACAACGATGTCGGCAACAAGATCGCGTCGGTCGACGTGACGATCACGGTGGCGCGCGACGCCATCGTCACGATCACGCAACGCGCGACATGGGAAGCCTCGGCGACGACCAACAACCCGAAGGCCATTCCCGGCGCGAAACTGCGCATGGCGATGCAGATCGAGAACCCCAATCCGTTCGCGCTGGACGGCAACACGCTGGCGTTCACATTGCCTACGCCCGCCCGGCTACAGATCGCGCTCGATGGCGACGGGACCGCTTCGACCGCGTATGTCATGACGGCGGAAGGCACGCCCGCATCTTCGCTGGCGGTCACCTATGCCAGCCCGGCGAGCACCACGGACGATGTGGACTTCTCGTCGAACAACGGCGGCAGCTGGACCTATGACCCGACGACGGCACCCCGATCGGTCACCACCGTGCGGATCCGCCCGCGCGGAACCATGGCGGCTGGATCGAAATTCACCGTGTCCTTGCCTTACGCTCTATTCTGATCAGGGGTCTGCTCGGAGACGGGCGGAGTCGGCATGCTACCGACGATCTCCATCTTGGTCGCGGTCGAGCCGACTTCGATGCCCGCCTCGCGGAACTGGCGGAGCAGCGTGAACAGCAGTTCGCTGCGCATCGGATAGGCATCGCGCGGGCTCGCGACGTACGCGAAGCAGTTGAACTTGGCGCGGCCGGCGTCGATCGAATCGATGAACACCTTGGGCTCGGGATCGTCGAGCACCTCGTGCTTCTCCGCGAACGCCGCGAACAACATCGTCCGCACCGCGTCGAGATCCTCCTCGAGCGGCACCGAGAATTGCAGCTGGATCCGGCCGATGGGTGCTGCCAGCGTCATGTTCTGGATCGTCTTGGTGATCAGCTCGGAATTCGGGACGATCAACGTCGAGCGGTCCGCCACCTGGATCTCGGTCGAGCGGACGTTGATCCGCTTCACGTCGCCCTCCATGTTGCCGATCCGGACGAGGTCGCCGATCTTGACCGGGCGTTCGGCGAGCAGAATCAGCCCTGACACGAAGTTCTGCGTGATCGCCTGGAGGCCGAAACCGATCCCGACCGACAGCGCGCCAAGCACCACGGCGAGCTTCTCCATGCCGATGCCGAGCGCGCCGAGCGCCCACAGCACCGCGGCGATGATCCCGGCATAGCGCGCGACCATCATCACCGAATTCTGCGCGCCCGCATCCATCGCGGTGGTCGGCAGATAGCTGTTCACCAGCCAGTGCTGCAGCCCGCGCATGATCGCGAGCGCGACGAACAGCACCGCGATCGAGCGCAGCACGGCGCCCGGCGAGATCGTGACCTGGCCGATCGTGACGCCGTTCGCGACCGTCCCGAACAGCTCGAACGCCGACCCGACGCCCGCCCCGAACGGCGCCATCACCGCGCCGACCGCGAGCAGGATCAGCAACAGCCGCAGCACCGCCGACAGCAGCACGCCGATCTGGTCGACGGTCTTGTTGTCGACCCCGAAGCCGCTGTTCGCCGACCGGCCGAGACGGTTGCCACTCGACAGCAACGTCCGACACGCGTCGTCGGTGAAGGTCATCATCAGGTACAGCGACGCGCCGACGATCGCGCCCCACAGCAGCCACGTCGCGACCTTCAGCGCGAAGTTCACATAGCCGATCAGCCCGGCGACCAATGTGACGAGCAGCACCAGCCAGACCAGCGTCGCGACGATCGCGAGCAGCGTATTGCGCGCGGGCTTCGTCGGGTCAGGCAGCGCGGCGGCGCGCAACCGGCCGAGCGTCACCAAAATCGCGCCGAGCAGGACGATGTGGAGCAACGCAACGACCGCGTTGGCGGCGCTCGATGCGGGCGCGCTGATGCCGATCAGCATGTTGGTCGCGATCAGCAACTGGCCAAAGAAGATCAGCCCGGCGGCCATCCAGGTGTACGGGCGCAGCGCCTGTGCGGCCGGGTCGCCGATCGGCAGCAGCCGCCACGTCGACTGGCCGCGCAGCAAGAGCGCGCCGCCGAGCGACGACACGAACGCGCAGAACCATGTGATCCCGACGAAGAGCGCGCCGAACCGACTCCAGGCGGGCGACACGAGCCCGGCCCAGCGCAGCGACGCGACGATCGCCCAGGCGGCGAAGCCGGGCAGCGCGGTGCCGATCACGACCAGCCATAGCGCGTAGGCCGAGCGTCGCAGGCGACCGCCGGGCGCGTGGTTGGTTGCGTAGCGCCGTCCGACGCCGTGCAGCCAGCGCCGCAACGGCACGATCAGCACCAGCGCGGTCAGGATTCCGATCAGCAGGCCGGTGCCGGCGCGCATGTCGAACCGCGCGCCGAACTGGCGGATCTCGACATTGGCGAACCGCATCATGCGCGCGGTGTCGCGCGGCAGGTGATCGACGATCGCGGCCCACAATGTCGGCGACAGCGGCGAGCCGGTGTTTTCGGACAATTGCTGGCCGAGTTCCTCCGCCTCGGCCGCACCGATGTCGTCGATCTGCTGCTTGGCCTCGATGCCGATGAGGCGCGCGCGCTTGATCGCGGAGTCGATCGTGGACTGGCTCTGCGCGAGGAGCTTGCGTTGCGCGCGAATCTCGGGCGCTTCGACCACGCCGGGGGTGGCGGCGCCGAGTTCCGCGACGCGCGCCTGGACGAGGGCCATCTCGGGGGTGAGCGTGCGGACGGCGTCGGCGGCGGTGGTCTGCACGGTTTGCGCGCGGGTACGGAGGGCTTGCCGCGCCTTGTCGTCGCGTGCGGCGGGCGTGGCATCGTCGATCGCCTGGAGCTCGGCGGAGGCTTGCGTCAGGCTGGCGGCAACGGTCGCGACCTTGGGCTCGTCCTGCGCGATCGCGGGGAGCGCGGTGGCTAGGAGGAGGAGCGCGGCGAGGTAACGGAGGAGGGTCATCCGGGGTGCTTTACAGCGGTAGGGCGGGAAACGGGAGGGGTGGTAGCGTTGGGCTTGGGTACCGGCACCGCTGCCGCTGTTTTCGGCAAGGCCTCAGGATAAGCGCGTTCCCATCACACGTCCCACCCCGGCGAAGGCCGGGGCCCAGTTGGAAAGGTCGCTGTAACGGAGCGCTGGCCTCAATCACCTGCCGCTCCCAACTGGGCCCCGGCCTTCGCCGGGGTGGTGTTAGGGGGGGACGCGGTCCTGCAAACACAGCTGCCGGCCTACCCTTCCTTGTTCTCCCGCGAAGGCGGGAGCCCAGGCTGGGTCCCCGCCTTCGCGGGGAAACAATAGTGCGGTCAACTGCCTGGCGTTAGGTGTCAGAAACGTACCTCCCTCTCCGTCACCCCGGCGGACGCCGGCCCACCGGCCCGCATGCTCCGTTTTATCGGGTGTGCGGAACGGTGGATGCCGGAACGAGTCCGGCATGACGGGCGGGACGAGTGAAGCGCTAACTCAGTCGAGCTCGAGGATCACCTGATCCACCGCCAAGCTGTCCCCGGTCTTCGCGGCGACCGACTTCACCGTGCCCGTCTTCTCGGCGCGGAGAATGTTCTCCATCTTCATCGCCTCGACCACCGCCAGCGGCTGCCCCGCCTCGACCCTGTCGCCCGCCGCGACGTCGAGCCGGACCAGCAACCCCGGCATCGGGCAGATCAGGAACTTCGACAGATCGGGCGCGACCTTCTCGATCAGATGCGCGGTGTACGGCGCGACGCGAGCGGGAAGGACGCGGGCGACATGGCTTGCCCCTCGTGCGGTAAGCTTGAAGCCAGCGCGGGCCTTGGCGATGCGGATCGTGAGGTGTTCGTCGCCATCTGTCTCATGACCGTCGGCGACCACCATGCGATCGCCGGGCGTGTATTCGAGCGACAGGTCGAGCTCTTCGCCGTCGACCATGATGCCGTCGGTCGAGACCGTCACCGCGTGGTCGATCTTGTCGATGGACACCACCCAGTCGGCGGGCGGGCGGAGGCGCTTGCCGAGTTGGCCGTCGATGCGGCGCGCGCGGTCGGCTTCTGCTGTCGCGGCGAAGGCTGCGACGGCGGCGAGCGTCTTCAGCAATTCGGCGTCGGCGGGGGCGCCGTGGAAGCCGTCGGGATATTCCTCGGCGATGAAGCCTGTGGTGAGCGCGCCCGACTGGAAGCGCGGGTGCTGCATGATCGCCGAGAGGAAATCGATGTTGTTGCCCGGCCCCTCCAATTCGAACGCGTCGAGCGCGGCGATCTGCGCGGCGATCGCGCCGTCGCGCGTGGGCGCCCAGGTGATGAGCTTGGCGATCATCGGGTCGTAGAACATGCTGACCTCGCCACCCTCGCGGACGCCGTCGTCGACACGGACCCTCGCTTCCCCCCCGCCCGCTTGCGGGAGGGGAATGGGGGGTGGGCTCGCGCCATCATCAAGCGTAACCGTGGAGGAGAGCGCGTGCCCACCCCCGGCCCCTCCCGCTTGCGGGAGGGGGGAGGTTTCGGGCGGATTATATCGCACCAATCGACCGATCGATGGCAGGAACCCACGATACGGGTCCTCCGCGTACACACGGTTCTCGATCGACCAACCGTTGAGCTTCACCTCGTCCTGCGTGAACCCGAGCGGTTCGCCAGCCGCAACACGGATCATCAGTTCGACGAGATCGAGCCCAGTGATCTCTTCCGTCACCGGATGCTCGACCTGAAGCCGGGTGTTCATCTCGAGGAAGTAGAACCCCTCCCCCGTCGTGTCCGCGCCCGAGACGATCAGCTCGACCGTGCCCGCCGAAAAATACCCCACCGCCTGCGCCAGTGCGACGGCCTGCTCACCCATCGCTTTCCGCATCTTCGGCGTCACGAACGGCGACGGCGCCTCCTCGACGACCTTCTGATGCCGCCGCTGAATCGAGCATTCGCGTTCGTTGAGATAGACGATGTTGCCGTGCTGGTCGCCGATCAGCTGAATCTCGATATGCCGCGGGCTTTCGATGAACTTCTCGATGAACACGCGGTCGTCGCCGAAGCTGGCGAGCCCCTCGCGCTTGGTCGCCTCGAAGCCTTCGCGGACGTCCTGTTCGCTGTACGCCAGCCGCATGCCCTTGCCGCCGCCGCCGGCCGACGCCTTCATCATCACCGGATAACCGATGCCGCCGGCGATCTCGACCGCGTGATCGGTGCTGTCGATCTCGCCGAGATAGCCCGGCACGACGTTGACGCCCGCGGCCTTGGCGAGCTTCTTCGATTCGATCTTGTCGCCCATTGCGGCGATCGCGTTGGGTGGGGGGCCGACGAACGCGATCCCGGCCTCGGCGCAGGCCAGCGCGAAACTCTCGCGTTCGGAGAGGAAGCCGTAGCCCGGATGGATGCAGTCCGCGCCGGTTTCCTTGGCCGCGAGCAATATCAACTCGGCCTTGAGATAGCTCTCCGCGGCGGGTGCCGGCCCGAGCCGGACGGACTCGTCGGCCATCAGCACGTGCGGCGCGCGCGCGTCGGCGTCGGAATAGACCGCGACGGTCTTGATGCCCATCGCCTTGGCGGTCCGCATGACCCGACACGCGATCTCGCCCCGATTGGCGACCAGGATTTTCTTGAACATCACTCGCCCTACTCTGTGCCGTCTTGCCGGACGCGGTCCGGGTGCGGACTGGTTATTGGTACCAAATCATCGTCTTGAGTTGCTTCGTGCGGGCCTGCGTCAGGTCGGTCCTACACCCGGCAATTGTCATGCCCTGCGCCGAACCGCCCGCGTATTGCCCGCCTTCGATCACGCACTGCGTATCGCGGAACTTGAGCCACGCGCGCTGGCTCTCCAGCAGCGCCGCCGCATAGCCGAACCCGCCGCCGCGCGACCCGTCCTGCGCGTCGCGACCCTTCATGTAGGCGTAGGTCCGCTTCCACTGCGCAGTCATTGCTGCATCCGCCCGCGCGTAACTCGTGCCGGCGGACGCGTTCATCGTCGCCTGCGACTGCATCGGCGCGGCGGCCATCAAAAGTGCGATCAGCAGCATGTCTTGGCCTCTCTCATCGGCTCCGCGCCGACCATCGGTTTCATCCCCAGCTTCGCCAGCAGCGTCGCGTCGGCGCTGTCGCCGGCGTTACCGGTGGTCAGCAGCTTGTCGCCGGTGAAGATCGAGTTCGCGCCGGCCATGAAGCAGAGCGCCTGGGTAGCCTCCGACATGCTCTCGCGCCCGGCCGACAGCCGCACCATGCTGAGCGGCATCGTGATCCGCGCGACGGCGACCGTCCGGACGAACTCGATGTCGTCGATCTGCGCCATCGGCGTGCCGGCGAGCATGTCGCCGAGCGGCGTGCCCTTGACCGGGACCAGCGCGTTGACGGGCACGCTCTCGGGGTGGCGCGGCAGCGTGGCGAGCGCGTGGACGAAGCCGACGCGGTCGCTGCGCGTCTCGCCCATGCCGACGATCCCGCCGCAGCAGACCGAGATCCCGGCGTCACGGACGTTCGCCAGCGTATCGAGGCGATCGCCGAAGGTGCGCGTGGTGATGACGTTGCCGTAATTCTCGGGCGAGGTATCGATGTTGTGGTTGTAGTAATCGAGGCCGGCTTCGGCGAGCTGCTTGGCCTGGTCCGCGTCGAGCATGCCGAGCGTCATGCACGTCTCGAGCCCCATCGCGCGGACGCCCTCGACCATCGCGACGACCTTCGGCATGTCGCGCGGCTTCGGGTTGCGCCAGGCGGCACCCATGCAGAAACGCTGCGAGCCGGCGGCCTTGGCCTGCGCGGCGTCGGCGAGCACCGCGTCGACGTCCATCAGCTTTTCCGCCTTCAGGCCGGAGTCGGACGACGCGGACTGCGAGCAATAGCCGCAATCCTCGGGGCAGCCGCCGGTCTTGATCGACAGCAGCGTGCAGAGCTGGACTTCGCCGATCGCGTGATGCGCGCGGTGGACGGTCTGCGCGCGGAACATGAGTTCGTCGAACGGGAGGTCGAACAGCGCGGCGATTTCCGCGCGAGTCCAGTCGGTCCTAGACTCCCCTACCGCCTGCGGGAGGGGTCGGGGGAGGGTCTGTCCAGAAGCGGCGGCAGCAGTGTTCGCGGCACTGCCCTCCCCTAGCCCCTCCCGCAGGCGGGAGGGGGACATCAGCGTAGTGGTCGTCATTCGGCGGCTTCCTCTTGCGGGGCCATGTTGTGGCCGAGGAGTTTCAACACGTCCTCGGCGGCCTGGATCAGGTTGGTGCCGGGTCCAAAGATCGCCTGGACCCCGGCATCGCGCAGCGCCTGATAGTCCTGTGCGGGGATAACGCCACCCGCGATCACCTTGATATCCGCGCGGCCCGCCTCCCGGAGATAGCCGATCAGCTCGGGGATCAGCGTCTTGTGGCCGGCGGCGAGTGACGAGGCACCGACGATATCGACGTCGTTTTCGAGCGCGAGCGCGGCGGCTTCGGCGGGGGTCTGGAACAGCGGGCCGGGGACGATCTCGAAGCCGAGGTCGCCGAACATCGACGAGACTAGGTTGGCGCCGCGGTCGTGGCCGTCCTGGCCCATCTTGGCGACCAGCATGCGCGGCTTACGCCCCATCCGGCGTTCGGTGGCTTCGACGCCGTCGGTGAGGCGGGTCCAGCGTGCATCGTCTTCGTAAGCGCCGCCATAGATGCCGGAGACGGGGGTGGGCTGCGTGCCGTAGCGGCCGAACACGTCTTCCATCGCGGAGGAGATTTCGCCGAGCGTGGCGCGGGCGCGGGCGCACTCGACCGCAAGCGCGAGGAGGTTTTCGGAGCCCTTCGCGCCTTCCCGCAACGCATCGAGGGCAGCACGGCATGTCGCCTCATCCCGCGCGGCCTTCACCCGCTCGATGCGTTCGATTTGGCCCGCCCTCACTGCGACGTTGTCCACGTCGAGGATCTCGATCGCGTCCTGTTCGGCGAGCTTGTACTTGTTCACCCCGACGATGACGTCCTCGCCGCGATCGACGCGCGCCTGGCGGCCGGCGGCGGCTTCCTCGATCATCGCCTTGGGCCAGCCCGCCGCGACCGCCTTCGCCATGCCGCCCTCGGACTGGATCCGCTCGATCAGCGTCCAGGCGCCGTCGACCAGCGACTGCGTCAGGCTCTCGATATAATAGCTGCCGCCGAGCGGGTCGACGACCTTGGTCATCCCCGTCTCTTCCTGGATCACGATCTGCGTGTTGCGCGCGATCCGTGCCGAGAAGTCGGTCGGCAGCGCGATCGCCTCGTCGAGCGCGTTGGTGTGGAGCGACTGCGTACCCCCCAGCATCGCCGCCATCGCCTCGATCGTCGTGCGCATGACGTTGTTGTACGGGTCCTGCTCGGTGAGCGAGACGCCGCTGGTCTGGCAGTGCGTACGCAGCATCTTGGAGCGCTCGTCCTGCGCGCCCAATTGCGTCATCGCGCGGTGCCAGAGCACGCGGGCGGCGCGAAGCTTGGCGATCTCCATGAAGAAGTTCATGCCGATCGCGAAGAAGAACGACAGCCGCCCGGCGAACTTGTCGATGTCGAGCCCGGACGCGACGCCGTATTTCACATATTCCATGCCGTCGGCGATCGTGAAGGCGAGCTCGTGGAGCTGCGTCGCTCCCGCCTCCTGCATGTGATAGCCGCTGATCGAAATACTGTTGAACTTGGGCATCTCGCGGCTGGTGTAGCCGAAGATGTCCGAGATGATCCGCATGCTCGGCTCGGGCGGGTAGATGTAGGTGTTGCGGACCATGAACTCTTTGAGGATGTCGTTCTGGATAGTCCCGTCGAGCAGTTTGCGGTCGACGCCCTGCTCCTCGCCCGCGACGATGAAGAAGGCGAGGATCGGGATCACCGCGCCGTTCATCGTCATACTGACCGACATCTTGTCGAGCGGGATGCCGTCGAAGAGGATCTTCATGTCCTCGACCGAATCGATCGCAACGCCTGCCTTGCCGACGTCGCCGGTGACGCGGGGGTGGTCGGAATCATAGCCGCGGTGGGTGGCGAGATCGAATGCTACCGAGAGGCCTTTCTGGCCGGCGGCGAGGTTGCGGCGGTAGAAGGCGTTCGAGGCTTCGGCGGTGGAGAAGCCGGCGTATTGGCGGATCGTCCAGGGGCGACCGGCGTACATCGACGCGCGGACGCCGCGGGTGAAGGGCGCGAAACCTGGGAGGCCGGGGTCGGCGGTGACGTCGTCCGCGGTGTAGAGCGGCTTGACGTCGATGCCTTCGGGTGTCGGCCAGGTGAGGTCGGCGCCCTTTACTTCCTTGGCGGCGGCGGCCTGCCAGTCCGCGAGGGTGGGGTTCGGTTTGTCAGTCATGCGGAGAACACCACCCCGGCGAAGGCCGGGGCCCAATTGGAAAGGTTGCTGTAACGGAGAGTTGCACCGGCCTCCGCCGGGGTGGTGGTTAGAAATGCCGGGGTGGTGTTGGAGGCGGAGGTCATTTCCCGGTGAACACCGGCTTGCGCTTTTCCAGGAAAGCGCGGCCGCCCTCCATCGAGTCCGCAGACCCACGCGCGTCGCGCTGGTTCGCCGCTTCGGCCTGCATCGCGGTCGCGTAATCCGTCTCGTACGCAGCCGTAATCGCCCGGCGCATCAACCCCAGCGCGACCGTCGGCATCGCCGCCAGCCGCTCCGCCAGCGCGAACGCCTCGGCATCCAGCGCATCGTCCGCCACGACCTTATGCACCATTCCCCAGTCGAGCGCCTTGGCGGCCGGCACGCGCTCGCCGAGCATCATCATTTCCGTTGCCCGCGCGCGCCCGATCAAGCGAGGCAGCATCCACGACGCGCCGCCGTCCGGCACCAGCCCGATATTCACGAACGCCTGGAGAAAATACGCGTTCTCGCTCGCGACGCAGAAATCCGCAGCGAGCGCGAGGCTGCAGCCGATCCCTGCCGCAGGACCACGCACCGCGCTGACCACCGGCACCGACAGGTCGGCGAGCGCCGTCATCGTCGGATTGTAGCTGCCGGTCAGTGCCGCGAACGTCGCCTCGCCTGGATTGTCCGAACCAAGCGCCCCGCCGCCGACATCCGCGCCCGAGCAGAACGCGCGTCCCGCACCCGCAATCAGAACAGCGCGCGCACTGTTCAAGTCGCCCAACGCCGCGCGCAACTCCTCGAACATCGCCGGCGGTGCGGCGTTCAGCCGGTCGGGCCGGTTGAGCGTCAGCACCAGCACGTCGCCGCGCCGTTCGCTCAGGATATGCTCGTACGCGGCCATCATATCTCTCCTAGTGCGCGCCGGTATCGCCCGGCGTCTCCATCAACTCGACCAGCATGCCGCCAAAGTCCTTGGGGTGCACGAACACGATCGGCGTGCCATGCGCGCCGATCCGCGGCTCGCCCAGCACGGTCGCACCCTTCGCCTTCAGGTCGGCGACCGCGGCGGCGATATCGGCGACTTCGAAACAGACATGATGCTGACCACCGGCCGGGTTCTTGCGCAGGAAGCCGGCGATCGGCGAACTCTCGTCATACGGCTCGATCAGCTCGATCTGCGTGTTGGGCGCATCGATGAAGCACACCTTTACGCCCTGCGCAGGCAGGTCGAAGGGCTCGCCAATCGCGGTCGCACCGAGCAGCAGGCGATACGTCTCGACCGACTTCGCGATCGACGGCGTCGCAACTCCGACATGGTTGAGGCGGCCCAATGTCATTGCGCATCCTTCGGTGGCGGCGGCGGCGTGGGAACGACACCCAGCGTGTAACCGCACACGCCGAGCACCTGCCGGATCATCGCATCACTGGTCGGCGCGACGAAATTCGCCTGCACCGCGAAGTTCGCGCCGTTGGTGGTCTCGACCCGTACCGTCTTCGATTTTACCAGAAACGTCGTCAGCCTGGTGATCGCCTCGGGATCGGTGACGTAGGTCCCCGTGCCCGGAAACTGCCAGTTATAGGTGAACGCCGGCCCGCCATCGAAGCGCACCGCGACGGGTTTGTCCGCGCCTGACCCGAGCGGCTGCGGCTGGATGAACTGGATCGAGACGATAGGCTCGGCCGCGACATCGCACTTCACCACGAACCGCGACAGACCATCGTTGCCGGTGACCGACGCGGAGATGCTGCGCACACCCGCCTGATTGGTGCGATCCGCGAGCTTCCAGGTTGGTGCAGGTGCCGCCACGGCTGCGGCTTGAAGCAGAAGAAACGCAATCATTGCTCGATCCTCCGCTGCTGGGCCGCCGCCATTGCAGCGCCTTCGATCACCCCTTCCAAGCGAGACACCCGATCGCGCAGGTCACCATGCGCACCGGCAAGACCCGCGAGCCGCCCGCCAAGCTGAGCGACGTCTCGATCGAGACCATCGAGCTGATCCTTCAGCGTCAGGATCGTCTTGAAAACGCCAAATGCTTTCTCACCCGCACTCACGGTCTTTCGCCCGCCAACACCGCATCGACCACAGCGCAGGTGCGCGCGATATTCTCCCGCATCGACTGAATGGACATCTTCATGTCGTCGACAGCGGCCTCGATCTCCGGTGCGAGAAACGCCAATGCCGCTTCCTCGTCGTGCGACGCCGGTGCAGCAATGTACCGCGTTGTCGCTTCACGCACGACGCGGCCGACGGACATGCCGCTGTTCGCCGCGAACGCATCGAGCGCTGCCTTGTGATCGGGCGTAGTCAGAAACGTCACGCGTTCGGTCTGCATGTCACGACTCCTTCGCATGACATGATAATGTGCTTATCATCATGCAACAAGCCGCCGGATCACAACGGGATGTTGTCATGCTTCTTCCACGGATTTTCCAGCGCCTTGCCGCGGAGCTTCCGGAGACCCAGCGCGATGCGGCGGCGGGTCGAATGGGGCTGGATCACTTCGTCGATGAAGCCCTTGCTTGCCGCCACGAACGGATTGGCGAACCGCGCCTCGTATTCCGCGGTGCGTTCGGCGATCTCCTCCGGCGTCTTGCCGCGGAAGATGATCTCGACCGCGCCCTTCGCGCCCATCACTGCGATCTCGGCGGTCGGCCATGCATAGTTGAGATCGCCGCGCAGGTGCTTCGACGCCATCACGTCGTACGCGCCGCCATACGCCTTCCGCGTGATGACGGTGATCTTGGGCACGGTCGCCTCGGCATAGGCGAACAACAGTTTCGCGCCGTGCTTAATGATGCCGTTATGCTCCTGCGCGGTGCCGGGCAGGAAGCCGGGGACGTCGACGAAGGTCACGATCGGGATCTCGAACGCATCGCAGAAGCGCACGAACCGGGCGGCCTTCTTCGACGAATTGATGTCGAGCACGCCGGCCAGCACCATCGGCTGATTCGCGACGAAGCCGACCGTGCGGCCTTCGATCCGGCCGAAGCCGGTGATGATGTTGGCCGCATGTGCCGGCTGAGTCTCGAAGAAATCGCCTTCGTCGACGGTCTTTCGGATCAGCTCGTGCATGTCGTAGGGCTGGTTCGCCAACGCCGGGATCAGCGTGTCGAGGCTCTCCTCAAGTCTGTCCCATTCGTCCGCGGTAGAACGCTCGGGCACGCCCTCGCGATTGGATGCGGGCAGGAAGTCGAAGAAATCGCGCGCCGCAAGTAGCGCTTCGATGTCGTTCTCGAACGCGTTGTCGGCGACCGACGTCTTGGTGGTGTGCGTCACGGCGCCGCCGAGCGCTTCCTGCGTCACGACCTCGTTGGTCACCGTCTTGACCACGTCGGGGCCGGTGACGAACATATAGCTCGAATCCTTCACCATGAAGATGAAGTCGGTCATCGCGGGGGAATAGACCGCGCCACCCGCACAGGGTCCCATGATCAGCGAAAGCTGCGGCACGACACCGCTGGCCAGCACGTTGCGCTGGAACACCTCGGCATAGCCACCGAGCGAGGCGACGCCCTCCTGGATGCGCGCGCCGCCGCTGTCGTTGAGGCCGATGACCGGCGCGCCGACCTTCATCGCGCTGTCCATCACCTTGCAGATCTTCTGCGCGTGACGCTCGCTGAGCGACCCGCCGAACACGGTGAAATCCTGGCTGAAGACGAAGACGAGGCGGCCGTTGATCGTGCCCGAGCCGGTGACCACGCCGTCGCCGGGGATCACCTGGTCCTGCATGCCGAAATCGACGCAGTTATGCTCGACATACATGTCGAGCTCCTCGAACGACCCCTCGTCCAGCAGCACGTCAAGGCGCTCCCTCGCGGTAAGCTTTCCCTTGGCGTGCTGCGCTGCGATCCGCTTGAGGCCCCCGCCGACTCTGGCGGCTTCGCGGCGGCGTTCAAGCTCTTCGATCGTGGATGACATCGTCTCTCCGTCCTGCTGACTGCCTTCACAGAGCGGGATGCGATGCGCAAATGCAATGTTGCAAACTTGTCCGAGGCATGTTTGCAAACTAGGCGGGGATATGACTTTGCCCGCGCGTCGCCTCTTCGTCGGACACCGCCTGCGCGACCTGCGCCGGGTGCTCGGGATCAGCCAGGCCGCGATGGCCGTGCGGATCGGGTTGTCGGTGAGCTACCTCTCGCAGATCGAGAATGGCGACCGGCCGGTGACCGAGGGCGTGCTGATCACGCTGGCGCGCGAGTTTCCGGCGGATTGGGGGAGCATCGACGCGGCGGACGATACTGCGCTGCTGATCGCGACGCTGGAGGCGGTGTCGGACACGAGCGTCGAGGCGCCCGCGCTCGACGAGACCGCGGTGCGGCGTGCGGTGAAGCACCAGCCGCTGTTGGCGCAGCGGTTGGTTGCAATGCACGACGCGTATCGGCGGGCGCAGGAGCAGTTGCGCGCGCTCGACGACCGGTTGGTGGCGGGATCGGGGGCGCCTGGGTTGTTGCCGTGGGAGGACGTGCGCGACTGGTTTCACGCGGCGGGCAATTATGTCGATGCGCTCGATCGGCGGGCGGAGGAGATCGGCGAGACGCTGGGGGCGGACCGGATCGCTGCGCTGGAGGCTCGGCTCGCGGCGCGCGGCGTATCGGTCGCGATTTCGGGCGGGCTCGCTGCACCTTTGCGCGACTATGACGGCGCAACGTTGCGGCTCGATGGATCTCAGCCCGGTGAGACGACCTTGTTCTCGCTCGCGCACCAAGTCGCGCGGCACGAGTTCGGCGACGTCATCGGCGGGATCGTCGCGGCGTCGGAAATGGCGTCGGAGACGGCGCGCGCGTTGCTGACGGCGGGGCTGACCAACTACGCGGCGGGGGCAATCGTCATGCCCTATACCCGCTTCCGGACGGAGGCACGGAGCGTCCGCCACGATATCGACCGGCTGCGGCGGATTTTCGGGACGAGTTTCGAGCAGACCTGCCACCGGCTCTCGACGTTGCAGCGACCGGGCGCGCTGGGCATCCCGTTCTTCTTCTGCCGCGTCGACATGGCGGGGAACATCACCAAGCGGCACTCGGCCACGCGCCTGCAGTTCGCGCGGTTCGGGGGGGCGTGTCCGCTGTGGATCGTCCACGAGGCGGTGGCGATCCCCGACCGAATCCTGACGCAACTAATCGAGACGACCGACGGCATCCGCTACGTCTCGATGGCGAAAGGGCTGGTGAAACCGTCCGAGACGTACACGCGACCGGCGCGGCGCTACGCGGTGGCGCTGGGGTGCGAGGAGGCGAACGCGTCGGAGTTCATCTATGCGGATGCGCTGGGGACCGGAGGCATCGCTACGCCGATCGGGTCGTCGTGCCGCATCTGCCTGCGCACCGACTGCGACCAGCGCGCGTTTCCGCCGGCCGCCAGCGAGATACGCGTCGACCCCGACCGCCGCGGCGCCGTGCCGTACGAAGTGGTTTAGCCCACCCCTCCAAACTCGATCGAAGTACCACTTCGTTCGACATAAAAAAGGCCCGGTGTGTTTCCACACCGGGCTAAGGTTGTCCGCAGGAGGAACGTCGTGGGTGCGGGCTCGACTGGCCCGCTACCGATTAGTTGTAAGCGCGCTCGCCATGTTCGCCGATATCGAGACCCTCGTGCTCGACTTCCGGCGATACCCGCAGACCGGTGACGGCCTTGGCGACGTAGATCGCGATCGTGGTGCCGATCGTGGCCCAGATGATCGTCACGATCACCGCCTGGAGCTGCACGAAGAGCTTGGCGCCCATCGCATAGTCCGCAGCACCGGGCCCGCCGAGCGACGGGGCATAGACCACCGCGGTGCCGATCGCGCCGATCATGCCACCGATGCCGTGGATCCCGAAGGCATCGAGCGAGTCGTCGTACCCGAGCATCGGCTTGAGCTTCGACACTGCCATGAAGCAGACGAGCGAGGCGATCGCACCGAGGACGATGGCGCCGAACGGGCCGGAGTTGCCTGCGGCCGGCGTGACGGCGACAAGGCCAGCGACGATGCCCGAGCAGAAGCCGAGTGCGGAACCCTTGTGACCCGAGAGCTTCTCGGCAAGCATCCAGAACAGCGCAGCCGATGCCGTGGCGACGAAGGTGTTCAGCATCGCAAGCGCGGCAGACCCGTTCGCCTCGAGCGCGGAACCGGCGTTGAAGCCGAACCAGCCGACCCAGAGCAGCCCGGTGCCGATGCCGGTCATGACCAGCGAGTGCGGTGCCATCGGCTCCTTCGGATAGCCGATACGCTTGCCGAGGATCAGGGCTGCGACCAGTGCCGAGACGCCGGCGTTGATGTGGACCACGGTGCCGCCGGCGAAATCGAGCGCGCCTGCCTTGAAGAAATAGCCGCTCGATGCCCACACCATGTGCGCGATCGGGAAATAGACGATCGTCAGCCAGACCAGGCCGAACACCATCACCGCCGAGAACTTCATGCGCTCGACGACCGAGCCCAGGACCAGCGCGATGGTGATCGCGGCGAAGGTCATCTGGAAGCAGATGAAGACATATTCGGGGATCTCGACGCCAGCCGTGAAGGTCGCGGCCTGCGAAGCCGGCGTGACACCCTTCAGGAACGCCTTGTCGAAGCTGCCGATGAAGTTGCTGAGCAGCGGGTTGGTCACGTCGGGACCGAACGCCAGCGTGTAGCCCCACATCACCCAGATGAGCATCGCGAGCGCCGCGACGGCACCGATCTGAGTCATGGTCGACAACATGTTCTTCGACCGCGTGAGGCCGCCATAGAACAGCGCGAGGCCGGGCAGGATCATCATCAGGACGAGGATCGTCGAGGTCATCATCCAGGCGGTGTCGCCCTTGTTCACGGTCGCGACGACAGGCGCGACCACCGGTGCGGCTGCGGCCTGTGCCCAGGCGGGTGCGGCGGCGATCATCGTCGCGCCGAACCCTAGAGCCGCGACGGCGACCTTCTTCAAATCATGCTTCATCTCGTCCCCCCTCAGAGCGCTGAATCGTCGGTTTCGCCGGTGCGGATCCGCACTGCCTGGCCGACGTCGAGCACGAAGATCTTGCCGTCGCCGATCGCACCGGTGTTCGCCGATGCCTGGATCGCCTCGACCACGCGGTCGGACAGGCTGGCGGCGCAGACCACCTCGATCTTGATCTTCGGCACCATGTTGGTGCTGTACTCGGCCCCGCGATAGATCTCGGTCTGGCCCTTCTGACGGCCGAATCCCTTGACCTCGGTGACCGTCATGCCCGCCACGCCGATCGTGGTGAGCGCTTCGCGCACCTCGTCGAGCTTGAACGGCTTGATGATGGCAATGACGAGTTTCATCGCGCCCCTTCCCCTTGTTACGGCAGGTGCCTCGCAATGTGCGTGCCAGTTGCGGTGTGGAGGGGTGGTGTGTGCTCGCGGGCGGAGCAGCGGGGGTTTTGGGGTTAAAACTTGTGCAACGCGGTGTGGGTGCCTCTTTTATGGGCAACCTCACCGCACACGCTGTTCTCCCGCGAAGGCGGGAGCCCAGGGTTACGAACGATGCCGTTTGTGGTCCTGGGCCCCCGCTTTCGCGGGGGAACAGTTAGCGCAAGCGATCCGAGCGCGTCGAACTCAGTGCCGGAAGTGACGCATGCCGGTGAAGACCATCGCGAGGCCGGCTTCGTCCGCTGCGGCGATGACGTCGGCGTCGCGGATCGAGCCGCCCGGCTGGATCACTGCCGTCGCGCCGGCCTCGACCGCTGCCAGCAACCCGTCGGCGAAGGGGAAGAACGCGTCGGAGGCGACCGCCGAGCCGATCGTGCGCGGGGTCGACCACCCGGCCTTTTCCGCCGCGTCCTTTGCCTTCCACGCGGCGATGCGCGCGGATTCGAGGCGGTTCATCTGGCCGGCGCCGATCCCCGCGGTGCTACCGTCCTTGGCATAGACGATCGCGTTGGACTTGGTGTGCTTGGCGACGGTCCAGGCGAAGCGGCAGTCGAGGAGTTCCTGCTCGGTCGGCTGGCGCTTGGTGACGACTTTCAACTCGCCGGGCGTGCCGTTGTCGCGGCCCTGGACGAGCCAGCCGCCAGCGATCGACTTCGCCGTCAAGCCGAGCCGCGCGGGATCGGGGAGGTCGCCGGTGAGCAGCAGGCGGAGGTTCTTCTTGGCGGCGAACAGCGCGATCGCCTCCTCGTCGGCGTCGGGGGCGACGACGACTTCGGTGAAGATGCCGGTTATCTGGCGCGCGGTTTCGGCGTCGAGCGTGCGGTTGACGGCGATGATGCCGCCGAATGCCGACACCGTGTCGCAGGCGAATGCCGCGGCATAGGCTTCGGCGAGGGTGGCGCCGGTGGCGACGCCGCACGGGTTGGCGTGCTTGACGATCACGACGGAGGGCTCGGCGTCGCGGAACTCGGCGATGAGTTCGAGTGCGGCGTCGGCGTCGTTGAGATTGTTGTAGCTGAGCGCCTTGCCCTGGAGCTGGCGGGCCTGGCCGATACCGCGGACGGTGCCGGTTGCGGTGTAAAAGGCGGCGGACTGGTGCGGGTTCTCGCCGTAGCGGAGCGTGTCGCCGCGCTTGAGCGTGATCGGCAGGGTGGCGGGGAATTCCTCGGCCTGATCTACCGTGCCGAACCAGGTCGCGATTGCCGAATCATAGGCGGCGGTGGTGGCGAAGGCCTTGGCCGCGAGCTTCTTGCGGTCGTCGAGTGTCGTCGTGCCGCCGGAGACGAGCGCATAGTCGGCGGGGTCGGTGACGATCGCGACATAGGCGTGGTTCTTGGCCGCCGAGCGCACCATGCTGGGGCCGCCGATGTCGATGTTCTCGATCACGGTGTCGCGGTCGGCGCCCTTCGCGACGGTCGCCTCGAACGGGTAGAGGTTGACGATCACGAGGTCGATCGCGCCGATCTTGTGCTCGGCCATCGAGGCGGCGTGGCCGGCGTCGTCGCGGACCGCGAGCAGCCCGCCGTGGACCATCGGGTGAAGCGTCTTGACGCGGCCGTCCATCATTTCGGGGAAGCCGGTGAGTTCGCTGACGTCGCGGACGTCCAGCCCGGCAGCGCGGAGGGCGGTGGCGGTGCCGCCGGTGGAGACGAGTTCGACGCCGTGGCTCGCCAGCGCCTTGCCGAGATCGACGATCCCGGTCTTGTCGGAGACGGACAGGAGCGCGCGCTTGATCGGGATGCTGGTCATGAGGGTCTTTCGTCGGGGGTCGCCGTGCGGCGGTGCCTTAGCGTTGGTTGCCGTCGGGGAACAGGGCTCCTCTGCTCTGTCGAGCCGCTCAACAAAGGTAGCACCTCCCCGGCGGAGGCCGGGGTCCAAGTGGAAAGGTGGCAATAACGGAGTGCCGTCCCCGGTTAGCGACGTTTCCCAATTGGGCCCCGGCCTTCGCCGGGGGGGCGCTTTAATCGAGTGTGGCTGTCAGGCCTTTTTCAGCGCCCAGCTTACGCTCGCGCCGCCGGCTGCCGCTTCGCCGGTGATCATCAGTTGTTGCGTCGCGACCGGGCGGCCGTCGGCGTCGATCCAGACGCTGTCCTCGACCACCAGCGCACCGCCGCGGCAGCGGAATTGCCACAAGGGCCCACCGGGGAGGCGGAGGATCGCGCCCAGGCCATCCGCGGTAGGGGAGACTTGCACGCCCTCCCCCAGGTGGAAACGGATCGCGAACAGCGACAATCCGGCGCGGCGCTTGCGACCCTGCGGCAACAGCGCGTCCTCGCCGCGGAGTTCGCGGCCGTCGCCGGTGAGCATCAGCTGGCGGCGGTGGAGGAAGCCCCAGCGGCGGACATAGCCGTCGTGGCTCGCCTCGATCCGGCTGGCGGCGTCCGATTCCTGGCGGCTGAGCTCGACTTCGCCGACGCCGCGGCCGAGCGTGCCGTCGGTGAGGATCGCGGTCGAATTGCTGTCGGCGATCGTCAGCGTCGAATGCGCCGCGGTCGAGCGCAGGCCTTCGACCATCGCGGGGGGGAGTTGGGCGATGCCCGCACGGGCGCCGCCGCAATTGACGACGATCCGCGCAGGGCCGTCGGAGAATTCGAACGCCAGCGTCGAGGCGCAGCCGCCTTCGACTAGGCGGGCAATCGGCGGCGGGGCAGCGTCGACGATCAGCACCGCGGTGCCGGCGGCGAGGCGTTGATAGCCCCAGTCGCGCGCCTGGCGGAGGGGACGCGTGCGGACACCGCTGGCTTCGACGACCGCTGCGACCTGCGTTTCGCTGGCGGGGCCACCACCCTGCCAGCTCGACAGGCCGCGATCGGCGTGCGCGACGCCAAGCAGCGCCGCGACCATCCGGGTCAGCGTAACCGCCACCATCTCGGGCAGTTCGGTGCCACGCGCGGCGTAGCTTTCCTGAAGCAGCGTCAGCAACTGGATCGAATCGAGCAGCATCGCCGGACTGCGCGAGACCGAGCCCCCATCGTCGAACAGGCCGGTGCCGAGTGCGCGGAGCAGGCCGGCTTCACCGAACGCCTGGCGCGGTTCTCCGCCGGGGATTAGCAGCCCGGCCGCGACGACTCCGCACCACGCGGCGATGCGCGGGGCACCCGCCGGGGCCTTGTCGGCGTTGCGATCAAGGTGGAGCGCGCCTTTTGCGAGCGCGTTGAGCACCTTCGAGCGATAGATCTGGTCGGAGGAAGACAGGATCAGCGGCGCGTGCGCGGTCCAGGCGAGGATGCGGCGGCCCCACATGTCGGGGCGCCATGCGATCCCGCCCTGGGTGTCGGCGTACGCGGTCAGCCAGAGCCCCATGAGGTATTCGGCGATCGGGGCGCCCCGCGCGCGGGTCGCGACGGTCGAAAGGTCGCGTAGCCATGCGAAACTGTGGAGATATTCGGCAAAGGGCTTTGGGAGCGGTTTCGTAAGATCGAGCGTCTCGATGTCGCGCGCTTCACCGCGGAACGAGAGGACGCCCTCCAGCAGCATCGTGCCGCGGGGGATGTCACC
This sequence comes from Sphingomonas sp. 320_CC, assembly GCF_059691795.1. Classification (NCBI taxonomy): domain Bacteria; kingdom Pseudomonadati; phylum Pseudomonadota; class Alphaproteobacteria; order Sphingomonadales; family Sphingomonadaceae; genus Sphingomonas; species Sphingomonas sp. 320_CC. The sequence continues at coordinate 567,066 of NZ_JCAWAE010000002.1, forward strand.
GAGAATGGGGTCGTCGGGGACCGCGATCAGCTTCAGCGGATACCGCCCCTTGAGGCGGAGCGTGTGGAGCGGGGTGCGCCACGTCAGGCGGTGGAAGCGCTCGGCCAGCCGATCAGCGAGCGACAGCCCCTTGTCGCCGCCGAGACGGATCAGGCGGCGGCCTTCGTCGATCCCGTCCGGCGCGGGATCGGTTACAGGATCACGCGGTTCGTTCACCCCCGCAACGCGGCGATGTTGGCGGCGTAGTGGTCGGGGCCGCCGCGGAAGACCGAGGTGCCCGCGACCAATGCGTCGGCGCCGGCTTCGATGCAGCGCTTGGCCCATTCGGCATCGACGCCGCCATCGACTTCGAGATCTATCGCGCGGCCGCTCTTTTCGATCATCGTGCGGATCGCGCTGATCTTCTTGAGCTGGCTCGGGATGAAGCTCTGGCCGCCAAAGCCCGGGTTGACGCTCATCACGAGGACGAGGTCGACCATGTCCATGAGGTAGTCGAGCATCTTTGCGGGGGTGCCGGGGCAGATCACGACGCCTGCGCGCTTGCCGAGGCCCTTGATGTGCTGGAGCGAGCGGTGGATGTGCGGCCCGGCCTCGTAATGCACGGTGATGCAGTCGGCGCCGGCCTCCGCGAACGCGTCGAGATAGGCGTCGACGGGCGAGATCATCAGGTGGACGTCGAACGGCTTGGTCGTGACGCCGCGGACCGACTTCATGACCGCGGGGCCGAACGAGATGTTGGGGACGAAATGACCGTCCATCACGTCGATGTGGATCCAGTCGGCGCCGGCTGCGTCGATGGCGCGGACTTCCTCGCCGAGCTTGGCGAAGTCGGCGGAGAGGATCGAGGGGGCGATGCGGACGGGTTGCATGAGATTGTCCTAGCGCGGGATTCGCGTGGTGCGAAGGCCTTGGTTTTCGCCCCTCCCTGGAAGGGAGGGGTTGGGGGTGGGTCGGGTTCCGCATGTTCCTGCGGTTGCGGCCCGAGCCGGCCTACCCACCCCCGGCCCCTCCCTTTCAGGGAGGGGGGAGGCAGAAGGTTAGCTTCGTTTTAGCCGGGCGATGAAAAAGCCGTCGCAGCCGCCTTGGTCGGCGAGCATGCCGGGGAGCGTGCGGATCGTGCCGGCCTCCGTCGGGGTGATACCGGCGGGAAGTTCGGACTGGTCGACCGGGGCGATCGTGTAGTCGTTGCGGGCCGCGAGGAACGCGTCGAGTTGCGCTTCGCCTTCCGACGGTTCGAGCGAGCAGGTTGCGTACACTAACGTGCCGCCGGGCTTCACCCAATCCGCCGCCCGCGCGAAGATGCGCGCCTGCAACGCCGCGGTCTCGGCGATGATCGAGGGGCGGACGCGGTGGAGGACGTCGGGGTGGCGGCGGAAGATACCCGTAGCACTGCACGGCGCATCGATCAGGATCGCGTCGGCGGGCTCGGTCGGCGCCCATTCGAGGATGTCGGCGTTGACCACCTCGGCCTTCAGATGCGTGCGGTAGAGGTTCTCGCGGAGACGCTTGATGCGGCTCTGCGAATTATCGACCGAGGTGACGGTCCAGCCGGCGCTCGCGAGTTGCAGCGTCTTGCCGCCGGGGGCTGCGCAGAGATCGAGGACGTGGCCGCCACCTTCTGACGGGGCCTTCCCCAGCAACCGCGCGGGGAGCGAAGCGGCGATGTCCTGCACCCACCACGCGCCGTCGCCGAAGCCGGCCATGTCGGGGACGGAGTCGTGATCGCCGAGACGGAGATGGCCGGGCATGAAGCTCTCGCCGCCGAGTTTCTCGCGCCAGCCTTCGGTCTCGGACGGGTCGGCGATCGTCAGGTCGAGCGGCGGCACCTGCGCGATCGCGCGGCCGGCGGCATCGACCATCTCCTCGCCCCACGCAGCTTCCCAGCGCAGCTCGACCGGGGCGGGCAGCGTCGGCACTTCGGGGAGCAGCATGTTGGCGCGGAACAGCGTGCCGAACACGCCGTGGACGAGCTTGCGCGGGCCACCGTCGACCAGCGGCAGCACGGTCGAGATCGCGGCGTGCGAGGGCGTGCCGAGGATCAGCACCTGGACGAGCGCGATCCGCAGCGCCATCCGCGCCTTCGCATCGTCGGGCAGGTTGGTCTTGGTCACCGAATCGATCATCGCGTCGAGATCGGGCAAGCGGCGCAGCGTCTCGGCGGCGATCGCATGCGCGAGGCCACGATCAGGGCCGTGGATCGCGCGCGTTGCGGCGGGCAATGCGGATTCGAGCGACTCGCCGCGACGCAGGACGGCGTCGAGCAGGCGGAGCGCGGCGCGTCGGGTCGGGACGCCAAGCGGCTCTGGGGCGTGGGTATAGTCGGGCATATCAAGGTCCTTCGCGTTCGGTTTGGCGCGCGGCTTGTGGCAAAGCGACGCGACAGGGCCCATGTGGCGGTTACGACGCCAACACGCAAATCCGGAGAGCCGCGATGGGCCAGCGCCCCGATCACGTTAAGCCACCTGAATATCTGGCGAAGAATACGCCGGTGCCAAAGCCTGAGGCGATCGTGCCGGACAAGGACCCCGAGCCGCGCGATCCTACGCGGTACGGAGATTGGGAGCTGAAGGGCATGGCGATCGATTTCTGAGGACCGATCGTCCCAGGCGTATCAGTCCTTAAGGTCGGTCTTCGGGAAGAAATGCTCGACGACGCTGTTCGCGAGGCGCGATGGGCGCAGCGTCTCGGCATCGAGGCAGCACCAGCTCGACTTGACCTCGGCGAGCACGTCCTCGCCGCGCTTGATGATCGTCTCGTAAAACGCGCGCGCGCCCTGGACCTTCTCGAGCAACACTGTCGCGATGACGTCGTCGTCGAGGAACGCGGGCTTGCGGTACGTGATCTCGTGCTTCAGCGCGACCCAGAGGTGCCCGGCAACCGCCTCGGCGGGCGCGAGACGCTGCCAATGGTCGATCACCGCGGCCTGTACCCACTTCAGATAGTTCGCGTTGTTGACGTGACCCATGAAGTCGATGTCGGCCGGCTCGATGCCGATGGCGTAGGTATGGGGGAGCGCTGTTGACACGCGCTGCATATAGCATGCGAACCTGAACATAGCGATGACGGCGGCGCTTCGATACCGACAATAAACGCTATTCCGGATGCCTCGCGCGGGCCCTAGCATCCGACCTGCGCGCGCCTCTTGTGTTGCCCAAATACAACACCATCTTTCGGCCAACACCAAAACACTCCCACAGGAATTCGTCATGAACATCGACAAATTCACCGACCGCGCGAAGGGCTTCCTGCAATCCGCGCAGACCGTCGCCATCCGCATGAACCACCAGCGGATCGCCCCCGAGCATCTGTTGAAAGCGCTGCTGGAAGACGAGCAGGGCATGGCCGCCGGGCTGATCGCGGCAGCGGGTGGCGACGCCAAGCGCGCGACGTCGGAGACCGATCTGGCGCTCGCGAAAATCCCGGTCGTCTCGGGCTCGGGCGCGCAGACTACGCCGGGGATCGACAACGACGCGGTGCGCGTGCTCGACCAGGCCGAGCAGATCGCGAGCAAGGCGGGTGACAGCTTCGTTACCGTCGAGCGGCTGCTTGTCGCGCTCGCACTGTCGCTCAACACTGCGGCGGGCAAGGCGTTGAAGGCCGGCGGCGTGACGCCCGAGGGGCTCAACACCGCGATCAACGGCTTGCGGCAGGGTCGGTCCGCCGACACCGCGGGCGCCGAGGATCGTTATGATGCGCTCAAGAAGTTCGCGCGCGACCTCACCCAGGCGGCACGTGACGGGAAGCTCGATCCGGTGATCGGTCGTGACGAGGAGATTCGCCGCACCATCCAGATCCTCGCGCGCCGCACCAAGAACAACCCTGCGCTGATCGGCGAACCTGGCGTCGGCAAGACCGCGATCGCCGAAGGGCTCGCGCTGCGCATCGCCAATGGCGACGTGCCCGATACGCTGAAGGACCGCCGGCTGATGTCGCTCGACCTCGGCTCGCTGATCGCGGGTGCCAAATATCGCGGCGAGTTCGAGGAGCGGCTGAAGGGCGTGCTCGACGAGGTGAAGGCCGCCGAGGGCGACATCATCCTGTTCATCGACGAGATGCACCAGCTGATCGGCGCGGGTAAATCCGAGGGCGCGATGGACGCGGGCAACCTGCTCAAGCCGGCGCTGGCACGTGGCGAGCTGCACTGCGTCGGCGCGACCACGCTCGATGAGTACCGCAAATATGTCGAGAAGGACCCGGCATTGCAGCGGCGGTTCCAGCCGGTGATGGTCGGCGAACCGACCGTCGAGGACACGATCTCGATCCTGCGCGGGCTGAAGGAAAAGTACGAGCTTCATCACGGCGTGCGGATCACCGACGGCGCGATCGTCGCTGCCTCTACGTTGTCGAACCGCTACATCACCGACCGCTTCCTGCCCGACAAGGCCATTGATCTGATGGACGAGGCCGCGTCGCGAATCCGTATGGAGGTGGAATCGAAGCCCGAGGCGATCGAAAATCTCGACCGCCGGATCATCCAGCTCAAGATCGAGCGTGAGGCGTTGAAGCGCGAGACCGACGACGCGTCGGTCGACCGGCTCGACACGCTGGAGGGCGAACTCGTCAATCTGGAGGAGCAATCCGCCGAGCTGACGACGCGCTGGAAGGGCGAGAAGGACAAGATTAACGCCGAGGCGCGGGTCAAGGAACAGCTCGATGCCGCGCGGCTCGAACTGGAGCAGGCGCAGCGGTCGGGCGATCTCGCCAAGGCGGGCGAGCTTTCCTACGGTACGATCCCGGGGTTGCAGCGCCAACTCGACGAGGCGGCGGGGGCGACCAAGGGCGCGATGCTGCGCGAGGAAGTCACCGCGGACGATATCGCCGGTGTCGTCAGCCGCTGGACGGGGATCCCGGTCGAGCGGATGCTGCAGGGCGAGCGCGACAAATTGCTCGCGATGGAGGCGACGATCGGCAAGCGCGTGATCGGGCAGGCGCATGCGGTGAAAGCCGTCTCGACTGCGGTCCGCCGGGCTCGCGCCGGGTTGCAGGACCCGAACCGGCCGCTGGGGTCGTTCCTGTTCCTCGGGCCAACCGGCGTCGGCAAGACCGAGCTGACCAAGGCGCTGGCCGAATTCCTGTTCGACGATCCGTCGGCGATGGTCCGCATCGACATGAGCGAGTTCATGGAGAAGCACGCCGTCGCGCGGCTGATTGGCGCGCCTCCGGGCTATGTCGGTTACGAGGAGGGCGGCGTGCTGACCGAGGCGGTGCGGCGCCGGCCGTATCAGGTGATCCTGTTCGACGAGGTCGAGAAGGCGCACGGCGACGTGTTCAACGTGCTGTTGCAGGTGCTCGACGACGGGCGGCTGACCGATGGGCAGGGGCGCACGGTGGATTTCAGCAACACGCTGATCATCCTGACGTCGAACCTCGGCAGCCAGTATCTGGCGAACATGGCGGAGGGCGACGACGTGTCGTCGGTCGAGCCGCAGGTGATGGAGATCGTCCGCGCGCACTTCCGACCAGAGTTCCTCAACCGGCTCGACGAGGTGATCCTGTTCCACCGCCTCGGCCAGGCGCACATGGCACCGATCGTGGATATCCAGGTGTCGCGCGTCGACAAGCTGCTCGCCGACCGCAAGATCGTCCTCGACCTGACGGACGCGGCGCGCGCGTGGCTGGGACGCGTGGGGTACGATCCGGTGTACGGTGCGCGGCCGCTGAAGCGCGCGGTCCAGCGGTATCTGCAGGATCCGCTCGCCGACATGATCCTCCGCGGCGAGGTGAAGGATGGCTCGACGGTGAAGGTCGACGAGGGCGACGGGAAACTGGTGCTTCAGGTCGCCTGACACGCTCATCTTCGAACGACAAAGGGGCGGCAGATCGATGATCTGCCGCCCCTTTTTCTTGGTCCCGTAGGATCGATTACATGTCGATGGTCAGACCAACGAACAGGTAGCGACCGATCGCTTCGTAGATGCCTGGGTAGGTGTTGCCGTTGCCGAACGAACCGATCGGCGAAGCCGTCGCGCTGAGGATCGGCGGCGTCTTGTCGAGGATGTTGTTGACACCCATGCGGTAGGTGAACTTGTCCGCGACCCGCACCGTTGCGGCGAGATCGAAGTAGTTCTGCGCCTTCACGCGGGCATCATTGACGAAGAACGGCGCAGCAAGATCGGCATCGCTGCTGGTACGCTCGAACTTGGTGGCCGACAGATAACGCCAGTTACCCGACAGACCGATGCCGTTCGGCGTGGTCAGCGAGATGCGGGCCTGGTGACGCCACTTGGACATCGGGTAGCCGCACTGTGCGCCGTACAGGCCCGCGCAGTCGAACTTCGCGCCGGCCTTGTCCGACGTGAACTTGTCGACGTACGTGCCGTTGAACGAAAGCCCGATCGTGCCGATGCTGTCCGAACGGTAGGTATAACCGGCCGACGTCTCGATGCCCTGAGTTAAAAGTGACCCAGCGTTGACGTTGGTATCGATGATGTAACCGCTCGTACCCTGGAACAGCGTACCGTTGGTACCGCGCTTGATCAGGCTGCAGAGCGCCTGATCACCGGTCGCAAGGCACTGTGCAATGGTCGTATCCGCGCCGATGACGCCAATCCGATCCTTCAGCTTGATCCGGAAACCATCGACCGACAGGTTGAAGCCCGGCAGGAACGAAGGACGCAGGATCACGCCAGCGGTGAACGTGTCGGCCTTTTCGGGCTTCAGGTTCGGGTTGCCGCCCAGCAGGCCGTTATACTGCTCGGACTCGTTTGGCTGAACCAGACCGAACTGGTTTGCCGCGACACCGGTGAGCGCACATTGTGCAGCCGTATTGCCATTGACGAGACCATTGACGCGCGGACCCGCGCAAGGATCGGTTGCACCGTCGATCTGCACCGACTGGGTTGCGAACAGTTCCTGCGTATTCGGAGCACGGACCGCACGGTTATAGCCGCCACGGAAGCGGACATCGGAGATCGGCGCCCAGACGATCTCGCCCTTGTACGAGCTCGCCGAACCCGCCGTGCTGTAGCTCGAATAGCGGTAGCCGCCATTGACCGTCAGTTCGTTGAAGAACGGGCGATCGCTGACGAGCGGAACCTGAAGTTCGCCGAACACTTCCTTCACGTCGTAGCTGCCACGGATCGGCAACGTCGCGCCGCCTTGGCCAGCGAGATCGCCGCTCAGGAAGGCATTGTCGACTTCGAGAACGAGCGACTCCTTGCGATATTCGCCACCAACGTTCAGCGCGATGCCTTCGCTGGCGAACGGCGACTGGACGCCATATTCCCCGCCCTTGAAGGTCATCGACGCGTTGACGACCTTTTCCTTGTTCTCGCCCGACTGGAAGCCTGGGGTCTGGACATAACCCAGTGCCGCCGGGGTGATGCCCGCGGAACCGAAGATGTTGAGCGGGACGCAGTTCGGATCGGTGCCGTCGACGACCGAGCGGCAAACCGCCTGGCCAAGCGTGGCCGAACCCGGACGCGTGTCGGTGATCGCGTCGAGTGCGCGGGTCGTGCGCGAAACCGAGAACTCGTTGCGATACACCTGGTTGAACACGGTGCTGCCGAACTGGCCGTACGCTTCGTACGAGATGCCCTTGTCGATGTCGCCGCGTGCACCCGCAACGAAGCGATACTGGGTGTGACGGAGATCGGCCTGACGACCGCCACCCTCGACGTTACGGCGACCGATCTGGACGCTTGCCTGCTGATACTGAGTACCATCGGGGTTCGTCAGGTTGATGACGTTGCCGTTCGCATCCCGAACCAGATTGGTGTCGCGGAAGAAGGTCGCCCGCTGAGCCGCCGACAGGAACGGATTGTTGCTGTTCAGAACCGTGGTGTTGCTGAAATTACCCGATGGCGCGATCTGGGCGGTCGAGCGATCGTCCATGAACATGAATTCGGCGTAAGGCTTGAACGCCTTGCTGACTTCATAATTTGCGAGGAAGCCAGCCGTGTAGCGCTTGTCGGGACGCTGGTAGTAGTTCAGCGGGTTGGCATTGTAGAGCGTACGCCCCGCCACGAGCTGACCTGCGGAGTTCAGCGTATAACCGGTCGGAGGACCGCCCTCTCTCGCATCGCCCAGCGTGAAGTTGGCCGGAAACGCGGTTGGCGATCCACCGCAGACATAGTCGTTACCGCCGGCGCCCGGGGTGTTCAGGCCGCACGAGCTGTAATCGCGCGAACCCTGCAGGATCGCGCCGATCTTGCGGTAGCCGCCGTAGCCGACAACATGGCCGCGACCGTCGCTGGTGCCGGCACCGACCTTGAAGTTGATGTCGAACTGTGTGCCGTCGAACGCTTGGCCGCTCGGGGCGGGGTTGCCGCTCGCCGCTGACAGGGCCTGGAAGCGCTCACTGCGGTTGTTGTGGTTGTAGATACCGCCCGAGGTATCGATGCTGAAACCTTCGTAATCGGTGTCGAGCACGAAGTTGACGACGCCGCCGATGGCGTCCGAACCATAGACCGAACCCGCGCCGCCGGTGAGCACGTCGACGCGCTTCAACAGCGAGGCCGGGATCATGTTGACGTCGGCAGCGGCGCTGGCCGTGCTGCTCGACGATGGGTTGCCCGGCATCAGGCGGCGGCCGTTGACCAGCACCAGCGTGCGCGATTCACCGAGGTTGCGAAGGTTGATCGTCGCGGTACCGGTCGAACCGTTCGACACCGACGAGGTCTGCGTTGCGAACGACGACGGCAGGCTGTTGAGCACGTCCTCGATACGCGTCGCGCCGCGCAGCTTGATATCTGCAGCATTAACAACCGTTATCGGGCTCGCCGACGTCAAGTTCGGGTTCGAGATGCGCGAACCGGTGACGACGATATCGCCGCCGCCCGCGGTGCCGGCGGCTGCGGGATCCTGGCTAGGCGTGTTGGAGATCGCCGGCGTGGTCGATGCTGCACCGTCGTCACTCGTCGTGCCCTGCGGCGCGGGTGCCGGGGCGGTCTGCGCGTAGGCGGGCAATGCAATCGCAGCACCCGCGATCATCGTCGATGCGAGCAGGCAGTCCCGAAACATATGGTTTCGCATGGTTGGTCTATCCCTTTTATATCGGCGAACGTTTCCGGCCGATACGATCTATTGTGCGGTCGCCCGACCGCAGCTGACGACGATCTCGCAAGTCAGAGGTGCCTTGTCCAAAAGAAAATTACGGGATCGCCGCCACTCGTCGCATTACGACAGTTATGTTACCCAATGGCCACAATTTCGGGACGATGCCGTAACGGCATGCTGCACGTGATGGACTTGCCGCTCTGGCCGGCGCTGCCTATTCCGACGCTTCTCGCTAACGAGGTAGGACGCTCATGCGGATCACGATTCTGGCAATTTCAACCTCGTTGATCATGGCGCAGTATCCTGCGGCCGCGGCGTCCAAGCCGCGCAAGGCGGAGCGGTCCCCGCTGCTGGTTGCCGTTACCCAATGCCGCACCGTGACCGAACCATTGGCGCGGCTGGCCTGCTTCGATCACTCGGTGGCGGCGCTGGATACCGCGGAAGCCGATCAAGCGGTCGTCGTCATCGACCAGCAACAAGTTCGCGAAACGCGCCGAAATCTGTTTGGGATAACGCTGCCCGATACCGGCTTGTTCGGCAACGGCAACGACCTGCCGCAGATCGAGACGACTCTCACCGGTGCGTCGGTGGATGGCGCCGGCCGATGGAGTTTCCAACTGGCCGATGGCGCGCGATGGATTCAGACGGATGATTACACGATCGCGCGGCGTCCACGGGCAAACGATAAAGTCGTCATCAAGCGCGGTGCCTTAGGGAGTTTCAAGCTAAGCGTCGGCGGCCAGCCGGGTGTGAAGGCGAAACGGCTGAACTGAGCGCTCGTCACCTACGGTCGCATTGCGCCAGCAACCAGCATTGGGTCGAGCTTGGCGTCGCGCCATCGTAACGCCCAGTGGAGGTGGGGGCCGGTGGCGCGGCCGGTCATGCCGACGGCGCCGATCGGTTGGCCCTTTGCCACGTGGTCGCCGGGTTTCACGTCGATCCGCGACAGGTGAAGGAACGCGCTGTTGAGGCCCATGCCGTGGTCGAGCATCAGGAGGTTGCCCTCCAGCGTGAAGGGGTGGTCCGCCGCGAGGATCACGACGCCGTCGGCGGGAGCGGTGACGATCGCGCCGGTTGGCTTGGCGATGTCGGTGCCTGAATGATAGCTGCCGGGGTCGCCCTTGTAGATGCGTTGCGCGCCGAACAGGCCGGAGATGCGGCCTGTTGCCGGCCATGCGAAGGCCTGGCGCCAGCCTTGGGCGTCGGTGGCGCGCGCGCGCGCAGCGACGATCTGGGCGAGTTCGGGTGGGCGCAGTTGCGCGAAGACCGGGTCGGGCGCGGGGAATTTGGGGAGCGTGTCGAGGCGCTCGATCCGCCAGGCTCTAGGCGCAATCGTCAGCGGCTGGGTAATGGTGCGTCCATCGGCGAGGGTAGCGGTCAGTATCGCCTGCGGCCCCGCGTCGCGGTCGAAACCGGCGATGAAGCGGCCATCGGGGGATAGCGCGACCGGCTTGCCGTCGAGCATGAGCGTGCGCGTAACAGCAGGGGCGGTGCCTAGGATCAGCCCGCCCTGGCTGAGCGTGCCGGTCCAGCGGAAGGCGGACTGGGACGCGGTATTCGAGGGCGGTGCTTGCTGGGCGGCGGTACCGGTGGCAGCCAGCAGGACGAGCACCGCCGCGCGGATCATCGTGGCGCCATCGCTTCGCTGGCAGCGGCAGCGGTGGCGTAGGCTTCCTGGCGCGCGACGCTCCAGTAGCGCAGGTCTTCGAGCGCGATCCGGTGGCCGGTCGCGGCGCAGGCGACGTGGTCGCCGGGGCTGAGCACGCGGAAACCGTTGGCCATATAGTGCAGGCGCGCGGCGCGGTCGGAGTTGGACATCAGCATGACGGGTCTTCTCTACAGCAGGGTCGGCTGGCGCGGCGCGGCGTCGGACGCGGGCTTCGCCTTGGGGGCAGCATAGGTTTTGGCGGACGGACGCTCAAGGCCGGTGTCCGTCACCGCGTCCACCACGCCGTCGCGGAAGTGGAGTGTCAGCGTCCCCGCGTCGCGCGCCGACGTGGCCGAGGCGAGCGTCTCGCCGCCGGGCCGGGCGGTGACACGCGCATAGCCACGGTCGAGGATCGTGTCGGGGTTGAGTGACTGGACCAAGCGCCACGTCGCGTCGAGCTGCGCGCGCTTGGCTTCGAGCTTGCGTTCCAGCGTGGCGGGACGCAGCGCTGCGCCCGAGCGATCGAGACTGCCGCGTGCGAGGGTCAGCCTACGCTCCAGCCCGCGATCGAGACGCTGGCCAAAGTCGTCCGCGCGCTGGCGCTGAGGCCCGAGCAACTGGTCGCGCTTCGGCAACAACCGCGCCAACGCATCGAGCCGCTCGCGGCCACGCTCGACATGACGCCGCGCACACCGCTCGGTGCGGTTGCGGTGGCTGTCGATCGTCAGCCGCAGGTCGGCGAGCACGGGCACGGCGATCTCGGCGGCGGCGGTCGGCGTCGGCGCACGCAGGTCAGCGGCGAAATCGCACAAGGTGGTGTCGGTCTCGTGACCGACGGCGGAGATGATCGGGATCGTGCAGGCGGCGACCGCGCGAACGACGACTTCCTCGTTGAACGACCACAGATCCTCGACCGAACCGCCCCCGCGCGCGACGATCACGAGGTCGGGGCGCGGCACCGGGCCGCCGGGGACGATCGCGTCGAACCCGCGGACGGCTGCGGCGATCTCGGCGGCGGAACCCTCGCCCTGCACCTTCACGGGCCACACGATGACGTGCGTCGGGCAGCGATCCTCGAGCCGGTGGAGGATGTCGCGGATCACCGCGCCGGTGCCCGAAGTGACGACGCCGATCACCTTCGGCATGAACGGCAGGCGCTTCTTCCGCGTGCCGTCGAACAGTCCCTCGCCTGCCAGTTTCGCCTTCAGTTTCTCGAGCAGCGCCATCAGCGCGCCGGCGCCGGCCAGCTCCATCCGCTCGATGACGATCTGGTATTTCGAGCGGCCGGGATAGGTGGTGAGCTTACCGGTCGCAATCACCTCGATGCCGTCCTGCGGCACGAAGGCGAGGCTCGACGCGTTGCCCTTCCAGATGACGCCGTCGATCACCGCCTGGTCGTCCTTCAACGACATGTAGCAATGCCCGGAGGCGACGCGTTTCCAGCCCGAAATCTCGCCGCGCAGCCGGACATGGCCGAATTCGCCCTCGACCATCCGCTTCAGCTTGAACGCGAGTTCGCCGACCGACATGGCCAGTGCGTTGTCGCCGGCGACCGGCTCGGCTACCAGCCGGCCCATGTCGCTGGACACATCATCGGAAAAGGGATCGGGCATGAACGTCCTGCTGCTGGGCTCGGGGGGGCGCGAACATGCGCTCGCGTGGAAGCTGGTGCAATCTCGCGGCCTCGATACGCTGTATGCCGCGCCGGGCAACCCCGGGATCGCGCGCGTTGCGACGCTCGTGCCGCTCGATGCGACGGATCACGCCGCCGTCGTCGCGTTCGTGCGCGAGCATGAGGTCGGGTTGGTCGTGATCGGGCCGGAGGCGCCGCTGGTCGACGGATTGGCTGACTCGTTGCGTGCGGCCGACGTTCCGGTGTTTGGGCCATCGAAGGCGGCGGCACAGTTGGAGGGGTCGAAGGGCTTCACCAAAGATCTGTGCCTGCGCGCCGGCATCCCGACCGCGGGCTATGTCCGCGTGAAGAGCCGCGAAGAGGCGGATATCGCCCTCGCCCGCACCTTCTCGCTGCCGGTGGTCATCAAGGCGGACGGGCTCGCGGCAGGAAAAGGCGTCGTCATCGCGTTCAGCGCGGCCGAGGCCGATGCCGCGCTCGACGCGCTGTTCGCCGACGGGGAAGCCGAAGCGGTGATCGAGGAATTCCTCGAAGGCGAGGAGGCGAGCCTCTTCGTGCTGACCGACGGCGTGTCGCTGATGCCGTTCGGCTCCGCGCAGGATCACAAGCGCGTCGGCGAGGGCGATACCGGGCCGAACACCGGCGGGATGGGCGCGTACAGCCCTGCCCTCGTGCTGACACCCGCGCTGGAGAAGCGCGCGATCGATAAGATCGTAGCGCCGACCGTCGCTACGATGGCGGCGGAGGGCATGCCGTTCTCGGGCGTGCTGTACGCGGGACTGATGCTGACGCCGCAGGGGCCGAAGCTGATCGAATATAATGCGCGGTTCGGCGATCCCGAGACGCAGGTGCTGATGATGCGCTTCCAAGGCGACCTGCTCGCGACGATGCTGGCGGTGGCAGAAGGGCGGCTTAGCGAGATGCCGCCGGCGCAGTTCAGCGACGAGACCGCGTTGACGGTGGTGATGGCGGCAGAGGGCTATCCAGGGAATCCCAAGGCTGGCGGCGCGATCGTCGGGCTGGATTCGGCGCGGGCTGCGGGGGGCACGGTGTTCCACGCAGGCACGCGCCTTGAGGACGGGGGGCTGGTCGCATCGGGCGGACGCGTGCTCGCGGTGACCGCGACCGGCGACACCGTCGCAACGGCGCAGGCGAACGCGTATCGCGCGGTCGAAGCGATCGACTTCGCGGAGGGCTTCTACCGCCGCGATATCGGCTGGCGGGAAATCGCGCGCGGGTGATGCACGCCTGATCCTCCCCCGCCAGGGGGAGGTGGCTGGCGCTTGCCAGACGGAGGGGGAGGAAAGGGCAACCTCTGTTCCGTGTCCTCCCCCTCCGTCACCTTCGGTGCCACCTCCCCCTGACGGGGGAGGATCAGACAAGTCCGCCTGGCCAATTAGGTCTCGCCGCCTTTCGCGCGCATCGCTACGGTATGGGAATGAACGAAACTTCCGCGACCTCCACCTCCGGCCTGAGCCTGTTGCCCGATGGCATCGCCACGCTGACGGCGATCCACTTCACGATCATCGCCGTCGTCGCGATCCTGGTCCTGATCGGCCTGATCTGGGGTATCAGGGCGAAACGCAGCCGCACTAAGGCGACGCGCGACGTGATCGCACACGCCAAGGAGGCCGGTGTTGCGCCTGAGCCCATCGCGGAGGAACGTAAGGATGAAAGCCGGGTCAGCGAGCAGTCCCAGTCGCAAACGCGGACGGTTGCGCCCGCACCTGCCGCGGTGGCGCCTGCTCCAACACCCGAACCGAAGCCCGTCTCGGCACCGGTCGAACCTACGCCAAACCCGATCGCGTCCCCACCGGCGGTCGCACCGCTCGCCCCTCAGGTCGATAGCGCGAGCACTTCCGACCGGTTGAACGACGAACCGATCGCCGCCGCATCGCCGATGGAGGCGAGCCCGGCGGCCGAGGCGATGGCCCCGGTCGAACCGTCTGCGCCCGCGCCGTCCTATGCCGACGGGCCCGTGACGCAGTTGAAGGGGCTTGGCCCGAAGGTCGCTGCGCAGCTTGGCACGCTGGGCGTGTCGACGGTCGGCGAGATGGCGGCGCTGTCGGAGAGCGAGGCGCAGCGCATCGACGCGCAGCTTGGCAATTTCACTGGTCGGATGGGTCGCGATCGCTGGATCGAGCAGGCGCGGTTGCTGGCGGCTGGCGACAAGGCCGGCTTCGAAGCGGTGTTCGGCAAGCTCTGACCGACGCCTTCGCGCGAGACGACCCACGCCGGGATCGCCACGCGATCGGTTAACCGCGATACGCACGCGCGGATGACGATTGGCTCTATGCTGCACGCGCGCTGACGGGCATGTCAGGCGCGTCGCATCTCGATGTAGGAGAGCGGCCGATAACAGGGCGATGAGTGCACATGCTGGTAACGATGAGCGCAATGCTGTTGACGGCTGCCCCCGTTCACGTGACGGCCGCGCCGATAGCGTTGCCCGGCGTCGGTGCGAGCGTGGCGCTGCCCGGCGCGGTAATGTCGCCGTTCGCGGGTGACTTCCAGCCCGTCGCGCCGCTCGCGCTCGCCGCGTCGCTTCCGGCGATCGATATTTTCGCCCAGGGGCTCCCGACGCAGGATATTCCGCCGGTCGGTCCCGCTCCGTTGGGCACCCCGCCCGTCCAGCGGACGCCCAACGACATCATCGTCACTGGCCGCAAGGAAACCGCGGGCGATCCGCTGCGCGCGGTCAACGCCGAGTCGTTCGCGGTGACGCAGAAGGTCGACGACGCGGTGATCGGCCCGGTCGCGCGGACCTACAAGAAGACTGTGCCGAGTCCCATTCGACGCGGCATCCACAATTTCCTCTACAATCTGCGCGAGCCGATCGTCTTCCTGAACTTCCTGCTCCAGTTCAAGCCGGGCAAGGCAGCGGAGACGGTCGGACGGTTCGCGATCAACACGACGATCGGCGTGGCGGGCGTGCTCGACGTCGCCAAGAAGAAGCCGTTCCGCCTGCCGCGGCGGTCGAACGGGTTCGCCAACACGCTCGGCTATTACGGCGTCAAGAACGGCCCGTTCCTGTTCCTGCCGATCGTCGGGCCGACGACGATCCGCGACCTGCTCGGCGGCGCGGTCGATCGTCTGATCCTGCCGGTCGCCATCGGCAAGCCGTTCACCAGCACGGCGTACGCGATCCCCGCGGGTATCCTGGGTGCGCTCGATCACCGGTCGGAATTCGACCAGACGCTGAAGGACCTACACGACAACTCGCCCGATCCGTATGCGGCGACGCGGTCGTTCTATCTCAACCGGCGGCAGGCGGAGATCGACCACCTCCACGGGCGGGTCGAGGGCGATCCGGCGGGGATGTCGGGGCCGCCGCCAAGTGTGGTGCCGTTCGTGCCGAGCGATTTGGAGCCTGGGGCGAAGACGGTTTCGGAAACGCCGATGGAGGCTCCGGCAGTCACGACTCCCGCGGTCGATGCGAAGCCTGCGGCCGAAACTGGTCAGTAAAGGGGACGGAGCCGAACGGTCTCGTCTCTTCTTCCCTTCTCTACCCTTCCCGTTCGTGCTGAGTAGAGACCGAGTAGCTTCGCAGAAGCGTATCGAGGGCTCGTATCGAAGCATGAGTTCCGCGCGCCAACTCGTTCTTCGATACGCCGCTTCGATAAGCTCGGCGGCTACTCAGTACGAACGGATTGTGGGATCAGCGAGTCCTCGGCGCGTGAGCCACGAGCACCTGAGTGAAGAGCGTACCCAACCCAATCACCACCCCGGCGGAGGCCGGGGTGGTGCAGAACGGAGACGCTGTGTTCGACCTTACCCGCGCCACGCCCAGCCCTCAGACTTCGCTCACCAGCAGCTTGTCGATCCGCCGGCCGT
Source organism: Sphingomonas sp. 320_CC (assembly GCF_059691795.1). Taxonomy (NCBI): domain Bacteria; kingdom Pseudomonadati; phylum Pseudomonadota; class Alphaproteobacteria; order Sphingomonadales; family Sphingomonadaceae; genus Sphingomonas; species Sphingomonas sp. 320_CC. The sequence goes on from NZ_JCAWAE010000002.1 coordinate 583,178, forward strand.
CGAGGTCGACGATCTCGAACTTCCAGCCCTGCTCGACGAAGCTCTCGCCCTCGCCCGGCAGGTGGCGGAACACCGACAGCGCGAGGCCGGCGACCGTCGCGTAATCCCGGTCCTCGGGTAGGTCGATACCGAGGCGATCGGCAAGCGAGTCCGCCGCCATCGTCCCTGCCACGAGCAGTGAACCGTCGTCGCGCACCACGACAGACGGCGCATCGTCCGGATCGGAGTCCGACTTGAACTCGCCGGCGATCGCCGCGAGCAGATCGGCCGGCGTAACGATGCCCTCGAAATGACCGTATTCGTCGTGGATCAGCGCCATCGGCACCTCGGCTTCGCGCAGCGCCAGCAGCGCGTCCATCGCGTCGATCTGGTCGATCACGACGGGGGCTTTGCGCATCAGCGCGCGCAGGTCGATCGGCTCGCCGCGGAACAGCGCCGCGGCGATGTCGCGCGCCTGGACGACGCCCTTGACCGCATCGATCGAGCCTTCGCCGACCGGCAGGCGGGTGTGCTGCGAGGCGAGCAGCGTCTCGCGAATCTCGTCGGGGCCCCAGTCGCAGTCGAGCCAGTCGATCTCGGTGCGTGGCGTCATCACTTCGCGGACCGGGCGATCCGCGAGACGGACGACGCCCGAGATGATCGAGCGCTCATGCTCCTCGATGATCCCCGACTTCGACGCCTCGGCGACGATCATGTGGAGCTCTTCGGCGGTGACGTGCTCTTCCGATTCGCGGTTGAGGCGCAGCGCGCGGAAGATCAAGGCGCTGGTCGAATCGAGCACCCAGACGATCGGCGCGGTGCCGATCGCGAGCCAGCGCATCACCGGCGCCATGAACGACGCGATCGCCTCGGGCGCACGCAGCGCGAACTGTTTCGGCACGAGCTCACCGATGATCAGCGACGCGTATGTCGTGAGGCCAATGACGATCGCGAACCCGGCGGTCTCCGCAGTCGAGGCGGACAGGCCCCACGCCTGCAACCGCGCGGCGGTCGGCATGCCGAGGCTGGAGCCCGAATAGGCACCCGCTAGAATGCCGATCAGCGTAATGCCGATCTGGACGGTCGACAGGAACTTGCCGGGGTCGGCGGCGAGCACGAGGGCGGCGCGCGCGCCCTTCTTGCCCGAGCGCGCCATTGCCTCGAGCCGCGCTTTGCGTGCGGAGACGATCGCGAGTTCGCTCATCGCGAACACGCCGTTCAACGCGACGAGCGCGAGGATGATCGCGACGTCGATCCAGGGGAAGGGGGGAAGCGGTGCCATTGGCTCACGCGCTCTTTGCAGGACAACGGTCCGTCGCACAACCGTCCTTACGTACTGGCCTGCGCATACTCGACATCGGACCGCGAAGATGGTCAGGCTCGGTTCAGTGCGCAGGCGGAACAATCGTCGTGACACCGGGTTATCGGCGGTATCGGGCGAAATGCCGTCATCCATCACGTCTCAGGGAGATTATCTATGAAAACCAATATGTTCGCAGGTGCTGCGATTGCCGCACTGATCGCCACCAGCGGCTGCACGACCGATCCGGAGACGGGTCGCCAGACGATCTCGAAGACCGCATTGGGCGGCATCGGCGGCGCGCTTGGCGGCTATCTGCTCGGCGATGTGGTCGGTGGACGGCACGACCGGACCGAGAAGCTGCTGGGCGCGGGCATCGGCGGTCTCGCGGGTGCGGGCATCGGCGCGTACATGGACAAGCAGGAGCGCGACCTGCGCGCGCGCACTGCCGGCACCGACGTGCAGGTGATCCGCCAGGGCGACGACCTGGTGCTCAACATCCCGTCGGGCATCACCTTCGCGTATGACAGCGCCAACGTGCAGCCGCAGTTCCAGCGGACGCTCGACCAGGTCGCGGATACGCTGTCGCAGTACAATCAGACGTATATCGACGTGTACGGTCATACCGATTCGACGGGCAGCGACGCTTACAACCAGACTCTGTCGGAGCGCCGTGCGCGGTCGGTCGCGGATTATCTGGCGGGCCACGGCGTCCAGACTGCGCGCATCGGCACGCGTGGCTACGGCGAAACGCAGCCGATCGCGTCGAACGATACCGATGCGGGCCGGGCAGCGAACCGTCGCGTCGAGGTGAAGATCGTGCCGATCACGCAGAACGACCTGCGCCAGTAAGCGGCGGGGTGCTGCTGATCCTCCCCCGCCAGGGGGAGGATTAAGCTTCAGAACAGTCGCCCGCCGTTCGGGACCGGTCCGGTCGGCGAGATCAGCACCACCTTCCCATCCGCATCGGGAAAGCCGAGCGTCAGGACTTCGGACATCATCGGGCCAATCTGGCGCGGCGGGAAGTTGACCACCGCGGCCACTTGCCGACCTACCAGCGTCTCAGGCGTATAATGTTCGGTGATCTGCGCGGACGAGCGCTTCACGCCGATCTCCGCACCAAAATCGATCCGCAGCTTGATCGCGGGTTTCCGCGCTTCCGGGAAGGGTTCGGCCTCGACGATCGTGCCGACGCGGATGTCGACCTTCTCGAAGTCCGGATAGGCGATCCGTTCAGAAATCGACATTGTCGTAGTGCGCTGGTGGGGAGATTAGCTCCATCCGTTCGGACAGCAGCGGGCGGAAGCTCGGGCGGCTCTTGAAGCCGCGATACCAGCGGGCGGTCTGGTCGTGGCCCTTCCAGTCGATCCCGCCGAGATAATCGGTGACCGAGATCTGCGCGGCGGCCGCCAGATCGGCGAGGCTCATCGTCGCGCCGCCCAGCCAGTTCCGGTGATCGAGCAGGTAGTCCATATAATCGAGATGCCCGACCGCGGCCTTCATCGCCTCGCGCAGGCCCTTCGCGTCGGGCGCGGTGCGGTGCGCGAGGCGCTTGACCATGCGTTCGTGGAGCAGAGGTCCGGTCACGTCGCGGTAGAAATGCGTGTCGAACCATGTGACCAAGCGGCGGATCTCGGCGCGGTTCGTCGCGGTGCCGTTGATCATCGCCGCCTTCTCGACGGTTTCCTCGAAGAATTCGCAGATCGCCATCGAATCGATCAGCGGCGCGACCCCGCGCGATGCATCGACCATCACCGGGGTCTGGCCGGCGGGGTTCATATCCATGAACTCGTCGCGGCGATCCCAGGGCGATTCGCGCACCAGTTCGTAGCCGACGCCCTTCTCGCCCAGCAGCAGGCGCACCTTTCGCGAGAAGGGACACAGGGGGAATTGATAAAGCTGCCACATGCCATCCGTTTAGGCGGTGGGGGGCGGCTGTGTCACTAGCGCGGGTTGGCGCCGAGCAAGAAGATTTGGTTCACGCGGAGGCGCGGAGACGCGGAGGTGTTCCGCTTGTCGCGAAGCCCGCATTTCTGCAACGCGCGCTGGGGTGCAAGCGGCCCGTTCCGGGCGCCCCGCTTCCGCGTCCTCTGCGTCTCTGCGCGAAACCAACTTACTACTCCACCCCGGCGAAGGCCGGGGCCCAGTTGGAAAGGTCGCGGTAACGAAGCGCCGTCCTTCGTTAGCGACGTCCCCTAACTGGGCCCCGGCCTTCGCCGGGGTGGTGTTTGTGTGGCGTCACTCTACTCCGCCGCGACCAGTTCCGCGCTGTCGTCCAGCGGGTGCGACAAGCGCGTCAGCATTTCCTTCGGCACGACCTGCCAGAAATGCGGAGCTACCCGGTCCCAGTCCTCGAGCAGGCCCTTCGACCATTTGCTGTCAGTATGATCCGCGTGATCGCGAACCAGGTCGAGCAGCACGTCAGCCCAGTGGAGCGACTTCACGCGGTCCCAGGTGATGTTCTCGGGGTTGGCGCGCTTCGCGAACACGCCGTCGGGATCGTAGACGAACGCCATCCCGCCGGTCATCCCCGCGCCGAAGTTCGCGCCGACCGCGCCGAGCACCACGGCGATGCCGTTGGTCATGTACTCGCAGCCATTCGCGCCACAGCCTTCGACGACGACGATCGCGCCCGAGTTGCGGACCGCGAAGCGTTCGCCCGCCTGCCCTGCCGCGAACAGCCGGCCCGACGTCGCGCCATAGAGCACGGTGTTGCCGATGATCGTGTTGTCCTGCGACGCCAGCGGCGAACTGACCGCCGGCCGCACGATGATCGTGCCGCCCGAGAGCCCCTTGCCGACGTAATCGTTCGAGTCGCCGAACACCTCCAGCGTGATCCCCTTGCACAGGAACGCACCGAGCGACTGGCCCGCCGAGCCACGCAGACGGATCGTCACGTGATTGTCCGCGAGCGTCGACATCCCGAACTTCCGCGTGATCTCACTCGACAGCCGCGTGCCGACCGCGCGGTGCGTGTTGCGCACCGAGTAGGTCAGCTGCATCTTCTCGCCGCGCGAGAACACCGCGGACGCGTCCTTGATGATCTGCGCGTCGAGGCTGTCCGGGACTTCGTTGCGGAAGGTCGAGAGCGAGAATCGCCGCTGCGAATCGTCGGCATCGACCTTCGCCAGGATCGGGTTCAGATCGAGATCGTCGAGATGCTCCGCGCCGCGGCTGACCTGCCGCAGCAGCTCGGTGCGGCCAATCACGTCGTCGAGGCTCTTCACGCCGAGCCGCGCGAGGATGTCGCGGACTTCCTCGGCGATGAAGGTCATCAGGTTGATCACCTTCTCGGGCGTGCCGACGAACTTCTGGCGGAGCGCATCGTTCTGCGTGCAGATGCCGACCGGGCACGTGTTCGAATGGCACTGCCGCACCATGATGCAGCCCATCGCGACCAGCGACAGCGTGCCGATCCCGAACTCCTCCGCACCGAGGATCGCGGCGATGACGATGTCGCGCCCGGTCTTCAGCCCGCCATCGGTGCGCAGCCGCACGCGCCCGCGCAAGCCGTTTAGCGTCAGCACCTGGTTGACCTCCGACAGGCCCATCTCCCACGGCGTGCCGGCATATTTGATCGAGGTCTGGGGCGAGGCGCCGGTGCCGCCGACGTGGCCGGCAATCAGGATCACGTCGGCATGTGCCTTTGCGACACCCGCCGCGACCGTGCCGATACCCGCCGACGAGACGAGCTTCACGCACACCCGAGCGCGCGGATTGATCTGCTTCAGGTCGTAGATGAGCTGGGCGAGATCCTCGATCGAATAGATGTCGTGATGTGGCGGCGGTGAGATCAGCGTCACGCCAGGCGTCGCATGACGCAGCTTGGCGATGAACTCGGTGACCTTGAAGCCGGGCAGCTGACCGCCTTCGCCCGGCTTGGCGCCCTGCGCGACCTTGACCTCGATCTCCTCGCACGCGTTCAGATATTCCGCCGTCACGCCGAACCGGCCGGAGGCGACCTGCTTGATCGAAGAGTTGGCGTTGTCGCCGTTCGCGTAGGGCACGAAGCGCGACTTGTCTTCGCCGCCCTCGCCCGAGACGGCTTTCGCGCCGATCCGGTTCATCGCGATCGCCAGCGTCTCGTGCGCCTCCGGTGACAGCGCGCCGAGCGACATGCCGGGGGTGACGAAACGCTTGCGGATCTCGGTGATCGCCTCGACCTGGTCGACCGGCACGCCCTCCGCGGGGAAGTTGAACTGGAGCAGATCGCGCAGATACACCGGCGGCAGGTCGGATACGCCGCGCGAGAATTGCAGATAGCTCGTATAGCTGTCGGTCGCGACCGCGGTCTGCAGCAGGTGCATCAGCTGCGCGGAATAGGCGTGCGTCTCGCCGGTATGGCGCTGGCGATAGAAGCCGCCGATCGGCAGCGTCGCGACCGCCGGGTCGAACGCCGCTTCGTGACGATCGGTCGCGTTGACGTGGAGCGAGGCATAGCCCTCGCCGCTGATCTTCGCCGGCATTCCCGGAAACAGGTCGTTCACCAAACTGCGCGACAGCCCGACCGCCTCGAAATTATAGCCGCCGCGGTAGGACGAGATGACCGCGATGCCCATCTTCGACATGATCTTGAGCAGCCCCTCCTCGACCGCGACGCGGTGGCGGCGGAGGCATTCGGCGAGGTCGAGATCGCCGAACAACCCGCGCGACTGGCGATCGAAGATCGCGGCCTCGGCAAGGTACGCGTTCACGGTGGTCGCGCCGACGCCGATCAGCACCGCGTAATAATGCGTGTCTAGGCATTCGGCCGAGCGGACGTTGATCGATGCGTAGGAGCGCAGGCCACGGCGGACGAGGTGCGTGTGGACCGCAGCGACCGCGAGCACGCCGGCGATGCCGACACGGTCTTCGCTGATCGCCTCGTCGGTGAGGAATATCTCGCTCTTGCCCTGCCGGACGGCTTGCTCCGCCTCGTTGCGGATCCGCTGGATCGCCGCGCGGAGCTTTTCCGGGCCACCGCCGACGTCGAACGTGCAGTCGATCTCGGCGACCGCGTTACCGAAATGCGCCTTCAACCGCGACCAATGCTCGCCCGTCAGGACCGGCGAATCAAGCACCAGCACGCGTTCGCGCTGGTCGCGCACGTCGAGGATGTTGGCGAGGTTGCCGAACCGGGTCTTGAGCGACATCACGTGACGCTCGCGCAGCGGATCGATCGGCGGGTTGGTGACCTGCGAGAAGTTCTGGCGGAAGAACTGGCTGATCAGCCGCGGCTTGTCCGAGATGACCGCGAGCGGCGTGTCGTCACCCATCGACCCGATCGCTTCCTTGGCGGATTCGACCATCGGCGACAGGATCAGTTCCATGTCCTCCATGGTCTGCCCCGCCGCGACCTGACGGCGTGCGAGCTCGGCACGGTCGTAGCGGACGATCGCGTCCTCGACCGAGGGCAGGTCGGCGAGCGTATGGAATTCGCCGATCATCGCGGCGTAGTCCGCCTCGCCCGAGATGCGATCCTTCACTTCGCGATCCTGGAGCAGGCGCCCTTCGTCAAGGTCGACCGCGATCATCTCGCCCGGTCCGAGCCGGCCCTTGGCGACGATGGTCGATTCGGGAACGACGACCATGCCGCTCTCGGACCCGACGATCAGCAGGCCGTCGGAGGTCAGCGTGTAGCGGAGCGGACGCAGCGCGTTGCGGTCCATGCCCGCGACCGCCCAGCGGCCATCGGTCATCGCCAGCGCGGCAGGGCCGTCCCACGGCTCCATCACCGACGCGAGATACTGGTACATCGCGGTATGCTCAGGGGGCATGTCCGGGCTGGCGGCTTCGGGCACCAGCATCAGCTTGGCGGTCGGCGCATCGCGGCCCGAGCGACAGATTGCCTCGAACACGGCATCCAGCGCGGCGGTGTCCGACGCGCCGGCGGGGATCACCGGCTTGATGTCCTCCGAATTGTCGCCGAACGCGAGGCTCGCCATCCGGATCTCGTGGGAGAGCATCCAATTCTTGTTGCCGCGGATCGTGTTGATCTCGCCGTTATGCGCAAGGCAGCGGAACGGTTGCGCCAGCCACCATTGCGGGAAGGTGTTGGTCGAATAGCGCTGATGAAAGATCGCGACGCGGCTTTCGAAGCGCTGGTCGCACAGGTCCGGGTAGAAGACGGACAGCGATTCGGCGAGGAACAGCCCCTTGTAGATGATCGAACGGCATGACAGCGAGCAGATGTAGAAACCCTGGATCTGCGCCGCGATCACGCGCTTCTCGATCCGGCGGCGGACGAGGTACAGCGTCTTCTCGAACTCGGCGGCGTCCTGCTCCTCGGGCAACGGACCAGCGATCATGATCTGCTCGATCTCGGGGCGCGTGGCTTGCGCCTTCTGGCCGATCACCGACACGTCAACTGGCACCTGCCGCCAGCCATAGATGGTGTAGCCCGCCTCGATGATCGCGCTCTCGACGATCGTCCGGCAATCCTCCTGCGCGCCGAGATCGGTCCTCGGCAGGAAGATCATGCCGACCGCGAGACGGTTCGGGCGGACCTTGTGCCCCGAGGCTGCGACCGCGTCGTCGAAGAAGCGCAGCGGCAGATCGATGTGCAGGCCTGCGCCATCGCCGGTCTTGCCGTCGGCGTCAACCGCACCACGGTGCCACACGGCCTTAAGGGCATCGACTGCGGACTGCACGACACGCCGCGATGCACGGCCATCAGTCGCGGCGACTAGGCCTACACCGCACGCATCGCCCTCGAATTCTGGGCGGTACATGCCGTGCTCGGCGAGGCGGGCGCGCTGATCGATCATCGGAAAACCCTGTTCGTTGCTCATGCCGCCACCTTCGCGTTGGCCGCCTTGGTCTTCAGCCATTTGTGCATCGTCGCGGCGACATCGCGGCCGTCGCGGATCGCCCAGACGACGAGGCTGGCGCCGCGGACGATGTCGCCCGCTGCGAACACGCCGTCGAGCGAGGTCATCAGCGTCTTGCCGTCGACCAGCACGGTACCCCAGCGGCTGACGCCCAGTTCCGGCGTCGCGAACAAGGTGGGCAGGTCCTCGGCGTCGAAGCCGAGCGCCTTGATGACCAGGTCCGCATTCACCGAATAATCGCCCGCGGGATCGGGTTCGGGCGCGCGGCGGCCGCTCGCGTCGGGGGCGCCGAGACGCATCTTCCGAACCTTGACGCTCGAGACCACATCACCTCCGTCGAAGCTTTGCGGGCCCGAAAGCCAGACGAACTCGACGCCCTCTTCCTCGGCATTGGCGACTTCGCGCTGCGAGCCGGGCATGTTGGCGCGGTCGCGGCGGTAGAGGCACTTCACCGACTTTGCGCCCTGGCGGATCGCGGTGCGGACACAGTCCATCGCGGTGTCGCCGCCGCCGATCACGACGACGTCCTTGCCCTCGGCATTGAGGCTGCCGTCGTCGAACGCGGGGACGGCGTCGCCGAAGCCCTTGCGGTTCGAGGCGACGAGGAAGTCGAGCGCGGCGACCACACCGTTCGATCCGCCACCGGGCAGGTCCATCGCGCGCGCCTTGTAGACGCCGGTCGCGATCAGGATCGCGTCGTGGCGCTGGCGGAGATCGTCGAGGCTCGCGTCGTCGCCGACCGCGAAGCCTTCGTGGAAGACGATACCCGCCGCCTTGAGACGCTCGACGCGGCGCATGACGATCGGCTTCTCGAGCTTGAAGCCGGGGATGCCGTAAGTGAGCAACCCGCCCGCGCGGTCGTAGCGGTCGTAGACGTGGACGTCATAGCCGTGCCCGCGCAGATATTCCGCCGCGGTCAGGCCCGCCGGGCCGGCGCCGATCACGCCGACCGACTGGCCGCGCGACTTGCCGGGGACCAGCGGCTCGACCCAGCCATTCTCCCAGGCGGTGTCGGTGATGAACTTCTCGACCGAGCCGATCGTGACCGCGCCGTGCCCGGTGAACTCGATGACGCAATTGCCTTCGCACAGCCGATCCTGTGGGCAGATGCGGCCGCAGATCTCGGGCATCGTCGAGGTCGCGTTGCTGAGCTCATACGCCTCGCGCAACCGACCTTCCGCGGTCAGCCTGAGCCAGTCGGGGATATGGTTGTGCAGCGGGCAGTGGACCGAACAATAGGGCACGCCGCACTGCGAGCAGCGCCCGGCCTGCTCCTCGGCGGGTTGAACCGCGTATCGCTGCGCGATCTCACGGAAATCCTCCTGCCGCTCATCCGCGGTGCGCTTTGCCGGATAGGATTGCTCCCGCCCGACAAACTTTAGCATCGAATCGTTCGCCATACATGCCTCCGACAGCCGCGTTATTGCGCCGTCGGAGGCTTGTCACCGTAAAATCGCCCATTATGCCAGGATAGCTGACGTATTAATTCGTCAAATCAGGTAAATTGTGTAAGAACAACTCTCAACAAGGCTTATTTATTCCGAAACGGACCTACTTGCTGAGCAGCCAGACCAGCGCGGCCGAGCCGGCAGCTACCCGGTACCAGGCAAAAGGCACGAACCCGTGCTTGGTGACGATCCCGACGAACCACTTCACCACCAGCAGCGCGACGACGAACGACACTGCGGCGCCGATCGCGATCGCGCCAAGCCCGACCCCGCCGCCGCTCGCGATCGCATCGCGGTTCTTCAGCAACTCGAGCGCGCTTGCCCCCAGCATCGTCGGGATGGCGAGAAAGAAGCTGAACTCGGCCGCAGTGCGCCGCTCGACACCCAGCGCCAACGCACCGAGAATCGTCGCACCGGAGCGGCTGACGCCAGGGACCATCGCAAGGCACTGGAGAAAGCCGATACCGATTACCGTCTTCAGGGGGATGTCCGCCACGCCGCTGATGTCGCTGCGCGGGGCGAACCGCTCGACCGCGAGGATCGCGAAGCCACCGACGATCAGCGCGATCGCGACGACCTCGGCGTTCCCCAGCAACGCCTCGATATGCTTGTGCAGCGCGAGGCCGATCACCGCCGCCGGGATGAACGCGACCACTAGGTTGCGCAGGAACAGCCAGGATTTCGGTTCACGCTTCAACAGCCCCATGCCGACCGCCCAGAACGTTCGCCAGTACAGCACGACGATCGCCAGGATCGCGCCGAGTTGGATGACGACGTTGAACACCTCCCAGCGCCCCGCATCGTAGCCGAGCAGCCTCGTCGCGAGGATCAGATGCCCGGTGGAAGAGACGGGCAGGAATTCGGTGATCCCCTCGACGATGCCGAGGAGGATGACGGTGAGAAGTTCGGTCAAGCGGGAGCTCCGGCGCGGTAGGTCAGGGCAATCTCAAAGGGTAGGTAGCACGCGCAGGATCAGGCGACATGGACTTCCGCATGCGTCTCGGCGCGACGGCCGAACCGTCCGGCCTTGCGAAAGCGCACCAGCCAGCCCGGCGCGACCGTAGACAGTGGTGTAGCCTCGATCCCGAACGCGGCGAGGCCATTGGTGCCGGTGACGATATTGTCGGTCTGCAGCATCGTCCACTGGTCCTTGGTGATCGGTGCACCCGGCAGGAAGCCGCCCTTGGCAATCAGCGCGCCGGCAAAGTCCGGGAGTTCGACGATCGAGGGGTTGCGACCGATAGTCTTGGCGATCCAGCGGATCAGGTTGCCCATCGTGATGATGTCGGGCCCGCCGAGCTCGAAGGTCTTGCCGCCGAACGTCTCGGGATCGGACGCCGCGGCCACCACCGCGTCCGCCACGTTGCCGACGAACACCGGCTGGAACTTAGCGCCCGCGCGCAGCACCGGCACCACCGGCGCCTTGGCGATCATGCCGGCAAAGCGGTTCACGAACTGGTCTTCCTGGCCGAACACGATCGACGGCCGCAGGATCGTCGCGTTGGGGAACGCCTCGAGCACGGCGGCCTCGCCCTGCCCCTTGGACTTGCCGTACGCCGACGCGGACTCCGGATCCGCGCCGATCGCCGAGACGTGCACGAGCGCGCCCACGCCGGCCTTCGCCGCAGCCTGTGCCACCGTCTGCGCGCCAAGAGCCTGGACACGCTGGAAATCGCCCGCCAGCACGCCGACTAGGTTCACCACCACGTCCGAGCCGTGCACCGCATGCGCGATCGTCTCGGGCTTGGTGACGTCGGCCCCGACGAACTGCGTCTGGCCGAGCCCGCCGAGCGGTTTCAGGAAGAACGCCTGCCGCGGATCGCGCTGCGCGATGCGGACGCGTGCGCCCGTCGCCAGCAGCGCCTGTGCGACATAGCGGCCGACGAAACCGCCGCCCCCGATCAGCGTCACCAGTTTGTCGTTCATCGCGCGTCCGTCCACTTTGTTTTGCCTGCCAATCACGAATAACCCCTTGCCCCAGCAAGAGGCGTGTTGACAAGCATCGCGACCCTCCCCTAGAGGCGCCCTCCTACCCCGTGCCCGGATGGCGGAATTGGTAGACGCACCAGCTTCAGGTGCTGGCGATCGCAAGGTCGTGGAGGTTCGAGTCCTCTTCCGGGCACCACACTATAAGCATTGCGCCTTATAGACGATCAAGCTGCGCACCACTGGGTGCCGCGCTTGACTTGTAGGACAAGGTTGCTCAGATGTTCTCACCGCAAAGACAGCGGGGGACGGCATGGTCGAGACATCAGGAATTAGCGAGCGGAACGCGTTCTTGCGGCGGCTGCGAACGGGTAAGGTGCCATCGGCGCTGGGTCCTGACGGTCTCTAACTCAAATATAATCCATGGCATGATTTGGCGGACGGCCAGTTTACCTTCGCAGGTGCGGGACGCCATGATGGATCGAGCAACGGCGATACGACTAACGCCGGGAGCGGTCGCACGTCCTCCCATGTCGGTTGCGCTCCAAGAATCGGGTCGCGGACTGCGGCGCACCCGAAAGCCAAAGTGCCGGAGGCGAGACCGCTAGCGGGCGTTGGCCAGAGATCATTAGAGCACGGGTCGGTCGGAATACCGCCCGCGCGCTCCGGTAACGCCGCCAAGTAGTCAGTCGAGCCCTGTTGCCGAATTCGTCGGTGGAGTCGGTCAGGGGCTTTACGATGTCAGCGCGGGAACGGTGGCTGGCGTACGTGCTGCGCTGACGACAAATCCGGTTACCAGGGCGATTACGTGATCGACCGGAAATGGAAAATAGTCACCGCACCACGTGCACGGTCCCAGATTTCGCGACAATCGGAAGTCTTGGCACAACCTCGCCTTATTGGAGTATGGGAATTCCCTACTCCTGTGCAGAAGATTAAGGCCTTAAAGCTCCTAAAGATGATGAACGTCACCAACATCAAGGGAAGGGTAGTCAAACCATGATAGTTACCCAGATCGCGCACATCATTGCGGATTATGTCGTTTTTCTTGAGCTGACCGAGGAAGAGGAGCTAAACCTCGATACGGCCGTCACGATGATGGAAGCGCTAGCGGACCAGCTCGAAAATTTAGATAAAGATTTTCTACGCGAGCTGGTCGACGCTTTCGCCGCAATCGCCGAGGAATATAGCGGCGAGGCGCAGCGGGTGGTGCGGAATATAGCGCACAATTTTTATCTCGAAGAGGCGCTCGCAGCCGACGATCCGGTGAGACTGGTTCAGTTGGACGCGCTGCGCGATGCAAGGGAATGAACGCGAGGATATCAGCGCCCCAAGCATGTGAAAGTAACGACGTCGAACAGTCGATACCGCCCTATTGATAACGCTGGCTGAGAGCGTTTCAACCAATATATGCGCCTGGCTTTGGCCTCAGTGGGCAAATTTTCAGCGCCAAGGCGGCGTGGAGCATGGCGACTGCGTCTTGCATCGTGACCGGCGGATTTATGTCCCGAGGCGACTTTGAACAAGCGGCTTCCGTGTCGCCTAACTCGACCGAGTGCGAAACGGCGTTTAACCGACCGAGCGGCCGGTCGACGTACGCAGAGATCATCAAGCGCCAGGGTACTCGTTGAACCCTTAGTTGCTTTGGAATTGCCTCGACCGCTCAGGCGGGAAGCGCTGGATGCCCCGTGAGGATTCGAACCTCAATAGGCGGTATCAGAAACCGCAGTCTTACCATTAGACGACGGGGCATCAGCGAGGGCGGGCTCTACGGGTGGCCGCCGAGGCTGTCAACGCCAAGATGATGCCGTTCCGCCACTTCGCTTGCGTAATCGCGCCGCCGCGCTACATTCGTGTCCAAGCACCGGGCGGGTATTTTCCCGCGGCGGCAGACATAGATAGCGAGTTTTACGGCGATGGGGGATGTTTCCGCCCGAATGCCGTTCCGGCAGGGTAGTCCTGCCCGTCCGGCGGCGACCCGGCCCTCTCGTGGGCGGTGGGCCGATGCGCAGGCGTTTGCCGCGCTGGATCTCGGCACCAACAATTGCAGATTGCTGATCGCGCGACCGCAGGCTGGCGGGTTTGCGGTGATCGATGCGTTCTCGCGAATCGTGCGGCTGGGCGAGGGATTGGCTTCGACCGGCAAGCTGAGCGATGCGGCGATCGAGCGGACGATCGCTGCCTTGCGCGTGTGTTCGGACAAGCTCCAGCGGCGCAACGTCACGTTGGCGCGATCGGTCGCGACGGAGGCGTGTCGGCAGGCGTCGAACGGGCCTGCGTTCATCGCGCGCGCGCTTGCCGAGACGGGAATCCATCTCGACATTATTTCCGCCGAGGAAGAGGCGCGGCTGGCGGTGCTCGGCTGCCATGCACTGATCGAGCCGGGGGAGGATCCCGCGCTCGTGTTCGATATCGGCGGCGGCTCGACCGAGCTCGTGCTAGTCGATACCTCGACGCCGATCCCGACCGTGCTCGACTGGCATTCGGCGCCGTGGGGCGTGGTGTCGCTGACCGAGCATGCCGGTGGCGGCGAGGGCGAAGGCGGCCGTCGTGCCGCGTATGCGAAGATGCGTCAGGTCGTTGCCGACAGTTTCGCGGGGTTCGCTAGCCGCCTACCCCGGCATATCGAGCGGCCGCGTTTGCTCGGCACCAGCGGCACGGTAACGACGCTCGGCAGCGTGCATCTCGGGCTCAGCCATTACGATCGCTCGGTGGTCGATGGACTGATCGTGCCCGCGTCGGCGATGCGCAAGATCAGTGCCGACCTTTCCCATATGTCGATCACGGAGCGCGCCAAGCTGCCGTGCATCGGCAACGAGCGCGCCGACCTGGTGGTCGCGGGCTGTGCCATTCTGGAGACGATCATGGATTTGTGGCCCGCCGAACGGCTCGGCATCGCCGACCGCGGTATTCGCGAGGGTATCCTGCGCGGACTGATGGGCTCGCCCAAGCCCGGCAAAGCCACGGGAGCGGTGGCATGAGCCGCGGCGGTTCCGGCGGGCATGTCCGCGTGCTCACTGCGCGCAAGCGGACTGCGCAGTCGACGAGGTGGCTCGAGCGGCAGCTGAACGATCCGTATGTGAAGCGCGCGAAGGCGGACGGCTATCGCAGCCGGGCGGCCTACAAGCTGATCGAGCTCGACGAGCGGTTCGAGTTGATCCGCGGATCGAAGCGTGTGGTCGATCTCGGCCTCGCGCCGGGCGGCTGGGCGCAAGTGATCCGGCGGCGGATACCCAAGGCGACGGTCGTCGGGATCGACCTGCTGCCGGTCGATCCGATCGAAGGCGTGACGATCTTCGAGATGGATTTCCTCGACGATGCGGCGCCTGGCAAGCTGATCGAAGCGCTGGGCGGCGCGCCGGACCTGGTGCTGTCGGACATGGCGGCGAATACCGTCGGGCATCCGCAGACCGATGCGTTGCGGACGATGGCGCTGGTCGAGACGGCGCTGCACTTTGCGTGCGAGGTGCTGGAGCCAGGTGGCACGTTCGTGTCGAAGGTGTTCGCGGGCGGCGCGGATTCCGAGCTGGTTGCGGAAATGAAGCGGAACTTCAAGACGGTGAAGCATGCCAAGCCGCCGGCAAGCCGTAAGGGGTCGGTCGAGTGGTTCGTGGTAGCACAGGGGTTTAAGGGTCGGTCAGCGGATTAGCGTGGCTAATCCGCGTCGCGGACCGACCCCGGCCAGCGTTGCGCAGCAACGACTGACGACGCGGCTTTGCCGTGGCGCCCTACCTTAGCGTGGTCACAAGCAATGCGGTTGGAATGAATCATAAGCATGTTTCCCCGTGAAGACGGGGATCCAGACTGGGCTCCCGCCTTCGCGGGAGAACAAGGAGGCGGGGTCGCACTACTACGTGCCCTCACCCTTCCCACGGCAAGCGCCGCGGGCCCCTTCCCTCTCCCCTTCAGGGAGAGGGTACAAAGAAAAAGCCCGTGGACCTTTTGGGTCCACGGGCTCTCTCTATTCCGCGCGCCGCGGCAAAGCCGCGTCGTCGGCCGGGCTATGCCCGCCGGCCGGGGTTTCGGCCAAGGCGCGGATTAGCTTTCGCTAATCCTGCTGCCTCAACCCTCGTAATCAGCCCCGAGATTCTGGTTCCGCGGCGGTGCAGCGGCGGTAAGCCGCAACGCCTCGGCCGAAGCGGCCAAGCTGCCGACGGCATCGACCTCGTCGTCGTCGTCGACGCGAACCTTCTGCAGGCCCTGGATGACCTGTTCCTTGAGATGCGCCGGCTTGACGTTCTCGTCTGCGATCTCACGCAGCGCGACGACCGGGTTCTTGTCGCGGTCGCGGTCGAGCGTCAGTTCGGCGCCGCCCGAGATCTGGCGCGCACGCTGGGCCGCGAACAACACCAGGTCGAACCGGTTGGGGATCTTGTCGACACAATCCTCGACGGTAACGCGCGCCATGCGGCTTCCTTCGTAACAACGATAGAATGAGAATGCGTCGCCTACGGGGGGTGGCCCGCAAAGTCAAGAAATGCGCGGATCACCGCCATCGGGTTGCCACCCGAGCGCCCGGTGTCCATCACGCACGCCATGGACGATCCCGCAGACCAGCCGACTTTCAGCGTCGACGGCAACCAGATGACGCTGCTCGATACCGGCCCCCGCCGCCTCGACGCGGTGCTCGCGCTGATTAACGGCGCCGAGCGAACCCTGCGGATCCTCTATTACATCTACGCCGACGACGAGTCCGGAAAGCGCGTCAACGCAGCGCTCATCGCCGCTGCCAAGCGCGGCGTCGAGGTCGCGCTGATCGTCGACGGGTTCGGTAGCGACGATGCGCCGCAAGCCTTCTTCGAACCGCTAAAGACCGCCGGCATCTCGGTATGCCGCTTCTCCGCCCGGTTCGGCCGCCGCTATCTGCTCCGCAACCACCAGAAGCTCGCGCTTGCCGACGAAACGCGGATCATCATCGGCGGCTTCAACATCGAGGACGATTATTTCGGCACCGCCGCGGAACAGGCATGGCGCGATTTGGGCTTGCTCGTCGAGGGTCCGGCGGCGGGGCGGCTGGCAGGCTATTTCGATGCGCTGAAGGACTGGATTCATGAACCCAAGGGCAAGCTGCGTCATCTGAACGCTGCGCTATCGCACTGGAGCGAGACCAAGGGCCCGACCCGCTGGCTGATTGGTGGACCGACGCGGAAGCTGTCGCCCTGGGCACGTGCCGTGCGCGACGACATGCGACGCGGGCGGCGGATCGACATCATCGCCGGGTATTTCACGCCTAGCCCCGCGCTGCTCCGGCGGCTCGACAAGGCCGGGCGGCGGCAGGCCGAGGTACGGGTCGTCACGGCCAGCAAATCGGACAACAACGCGACGATCGCGGCGGCGCGGTTCACCTATGCAGGACTGTTGCGCAAGGGCGTGCGGCTGTTCGAATACCAGCCGACCAAGCTGCATACGAAGCTCTACGTGATCGACGATGCGGTACATATCGGCTCGGCGAACTTCGACATGCGCAGCCTGTTCATCAATCTCGAACTGATGCTGCGGATCGAGGATGCGGCGTTCGCAGCGCATGTCAGGGGGTATATCGATGGCGAGGTGGCCAAGTCGACCGAGGTGACCAAGGAACTATACCAGGCGAACACCGGGTGGGTGCAGCGTATCAAACAGCTCGGGGCGTATTTCGTGGTGGCGGTGGTCGACCCGAGCTTGTCGCGCGGGCTGAACTTCGGGATCGACGAGTAGGGGTCGGGGGCCGAGGGGCATCTACTCTTTCCCGTCATCCTGACGAAAGTCAGGATCCAGGGTCGAGAATGCCATACTAATTGGCTCTGGGTCCTGACTTTCGTCAGGATGACGGAGAGGATTTGGACGAGGTTTCCGTTTACCTGACTCAGAGCAGCACCAGCGCCGACGGCAAAGCCGCCGTCGGACGGGTTCGGCTATCTTAGCCGACCCGCCGGCCGGGCCTGAAGCTGCGCTTTGCGCATCGGCGCGGACGTGGCCGCGCCTGCTTCAGTCCTTCCACGCCCAATACAGCTGCGCCGGCGGCACGTTCCACCACTCCATGTCGTGATCGATCGACTCGAAATGCGGCGTCAGGAAGTCCTTAACCTTGGGCGAGAACTGATAGACCAAGAACGCACCGCCGGTCCGCAGCACCGAGTGCGTCGCGGTCGCGATCGCCGGGCCGACACCAGGCGGCAATGTGGAAAAAGGAAGCCCGGACAGCACGTAGTCCGCTTTTTCGAAACCATGGTCGGCGACGATGGTCTCGACCTCGTCGGCCGACCCCAGCACCGCGAAGAAGCGTGGGTCGGTGATCGTGTGGCGCAGATACTGAATGAATTCGGGGTTCGTATCGATCACCACCAGCTTGGCGTCGGACGCCATCCGGTCGAGGATCGGCCGGCAGAACGTGCCGACGCCCGGGCCGTATTCGACGAACAGCTTGCAGTTCGCCCAGTCCACCGGACCGAGCATCTTGCGGATCAGCTTGTCCGACGACGGCACGATTGACCCGACCATCACCGGGTGTTTCAGGAACCCTGAAAAGAACATCTGCCACGGGGACGGCACGCCGGCTGGTCGGCTGCGTGCACGCCGGGTGGCGGTGGTCGAACTGGGCATCGCGTTCCTTACGGTCAGGGGTCCCGCACGCTGGCGAGGCTTTGGCCCTCCCGTCGCACGAATTCCGAACGCGTTTCAAGGGCCGCAGGTTGCATCGGGCGACGAACCGAAGCGGAAGTCGTGCTGCGCCAAGTGGTTCTGGCAGCTTTGCCAAGCGTACGGCATCGCTTAAGCACACATCATGAACGACGATCGGGCAGGACAGATTGCTGTTATTTTCGTGTCGATCCGTAACGATGCGGACGCCGCAGGTTATGGCGAGGCCGCCATGGCCATGGACGCGCTAGCCGCGGCTCAACCTGGCTATCGCGGCGTTGACAGCGCGCGCGAAGCGGGCGGCATAGGGATCACCGTCAGTTATTGGGCGGACGACGCCGCGGCGATCGCGTGGCGCCACCATCCCGAGCACACCGCGATTCGCGAGTTCGGGCGCGCGCACTGGTACGACAGCTATTCGGTCAACGTCGCGCGGATCGAGCGCGCCTATCACTGGACACGAGCGTGACCGGTGCGGTAATTGGCGGGGCGACCGAAGGCCCGAAGATCGACGACCCGAAGATTGATCGGCGCTTCGCGCTGATGTTCCTGGTTATGCTGACGATCGCGGCGGGAAATACCGCGCTACAATCGGTGTTGCCTGCGCTCGGGCGGTCGCTCGGGGTGGCCGACAGTGCGGTCGCGGCGGCGTTCTCGGTGTCGGCGTTGCTGTGGGTAATCGCCGCGCCGTTCTGGGCGAACCGGTCTGACAAGCACGGCCGGCGCGCGATGATTCTGCTCGGCGTCGGTGGGTTCAGTGTGTCGCTGACCGTGTGCGGCGTGTTCCTGCTCGCCGGGATCAACGCCTGGATCGGCGGCACGACCGCGTTCCTGTGCTTCATCGGCGGCCGGCTGATCTACGGCACGTTCGGCGCGGCCGCACCGCCGGCGGTGCAGGCGCTCGTCGCCGGCGAGACGACGCGGGAAGAGCGGACCAAGGCGCTGACGTTGCTCGCCTCGGCATTCGGGCTCGGCACCATATTGGGGCCGGCGATCGCGCCGTATTTGATCCTCGGCTCGATCGGCGGAGTCGAGATCGGCTTGGCGGGCCCCGCGTTCCTGTTCGCGGTGTTCGGGGTGGCGGTGTGGATCACGGTGCGGCGGATGCTGCCCGACGACAAGATCGTCGCCCCGCACGAGACGCACGGCGCGAGTTCGGCCTATCCCTCGATTGGTGGTGCGCCGACCGGGGCCTCGGTCGCCGCCGCGACCGGATCGCATGTCGAGCATGTCGGCTACACGGATCCCCGCATCCGCGCGTGGATGATCGCCGGGCTGGTGATGGGCCACGCGCAGGCCATGACGGGGCAGGCGATCGGCTTCCTCGTGATCGACCGTCTCCACCTCGCCCCTGCCCTCGCGCTGGAGCCGACGGGCATCGTCCTGATGATGGGCGCTGGCGCCGCACTGCTGGCGCAATGGGGCATTATCCCCCGCCTCAACATGACCCCGCGGCAACTCGTGCTGACCGGACTGGTGCTTGCCGCGGCCGGCACCGCGCTGACCGGGATCGCGACCTCGCTCTACACGATCGCGACCGCCTATGCGCTGGCGAGCCTCGGCTTTGGCTTCACGAGACCGGGGTTTACCGCCGGGTCCTCGCTCGCGGTTGGCGCCAACGCGCAAGGCTCGGTCGCGGGCAAGGTGACGTCGATCAACGGCGCGAGCTTCGTGCTGGGGCCATCGATAGGCGTCGGACTGTACGAAGCGCAGCACTCGCTGCCCTATCTGGTCGCGGGCGCGGCCTGCGTGGTGATGATCGGCTATGCTTGGGTTTCGCTGCGTGATGCGAAGGACGTTTAGGCTTGATCAGGCCGATTACGCATCGGACCTGCCATGACATGCCACCGCGTCGAGCAAAATCCCTTCCAGCCGACGGACGATCCGCACGAACGCGGTCTCGTCACCCAACGCGCGCGCCAGGACGATCGCGCCCTGGATCCCGGCAACCGTGTCTTCCGCGAGGCGCACGGCCAGCGTTGACGGGATAGCGCTCGCTTCGAGGCAATGCGCCAAGGCCGATATCCAGCGGGAAAAATACCCGCTGATCCGGACCGCGAAAACGTCGCCTGAGGCGCCCAGACCGAGCCAGCCGACGAGGCAGACCCTGCCCCCGGACTGGAAATACGCCGTCACATCCTCGATCATGGCGGTGATTGCCGATGCCGGGTCGGTCGCCTGCTCCAGCGGCACGAAGATCGTCGTCGCGAACCAATCGTCTATCTCGGCGAGGACGGCGTCCATCATCTCCACCTTCCCGCCGGGGAAAAAGTTGTAGAGGCTGCCCTTGCCGAGCCCGGTCGCCTTCGAGAGCGTCGACAGGCTGGCGCCCTCGAAGCCGTGCTTGCGAAACGCCTCGGCGAGTGCCGGCAAGGCGTCGGCGCGATCGGTCAGGACGCGCTTCGCGGTCAGAGGCCGAGATCGCTCAGCGAGGGATGGTCGTCGGGGCGACGGCCGAGCGGCCAATGGAACTTGCGGTCGCCGTCCGCGATCGCGCAGTCGTTGATCGAGGCGATGCGGCGCGCCATCAGCCCGGCGTCGTCGAACTCCCAATTCTCGTTGCCATAGGAGCGGAACCAGTCGCCGGCGTCGTTGCGCCATTCATAGGCGAACCGCACCGCGATCCTGTTGCCGTCATGCGCCCAGACTTCCTTGATGAGGCGATAGTCGAGTTCCGCCGCCCATTTGCGCGTCAGGAAGACGACGATCGCGTCGCGGCCGGTCAGGAACTCGGTCCGGTTCCGCCAGACGCTGTCGGGCGTGTAGGCCAGCGACACCTTGTCCGGATCGCGACTGTTCCACGCGTCCTCCGCCATGCGCGCCTTCTGCGCTGCGGTCTCATGCGTGAATGGAGGCAGTGGCGGTCGGGACATGGCGGCACCTATCAACTAACTTGTACCAAATGGTACAACATGGCCATGCCGCGTGCAACGATGATCCCGGTGGCCGGCTCGCTACGCCCATCTTCCCACCCGGCGGGAACCGGGTGGGAAGCGAGGATCAGTCGTCCGCCTTGCTGGGGAACGCGAAGCCCAGAGGCTGGATCGCCGTCGCGTCCTGCTTCAGGCGGGCGGCCATCTGTTCGTATTCGCGTTCGGTTTCCGGGGTCACGCTGGCACGCGACTCTTTCAGCGCGCCTTCGAAGTCGGCCATCGTCACGTCGGTCGAGTCGATCGAGCGGCGCAACGCCACCAGGCCGGCGCGGCGGACGACGTCCTCCAGATCCGCACCCGAGAAGCGGTCGGTGCGGTCTGCAAGACGGTCGAGATCGACGTCGGACGCAAGCGGCATCTTCTCGGTCTGGATGCCGAGGATGCGACGACGGCCGGCCTTGTCGGGGACACCGACATAGACGAGTTCGTCGAACCGACCGGGACGCAGCAATGCCGGATCGATCAGGTTGGGCCGGTTGGTCGCGCCGATCACGACGACCGATTGTAGCTCCTCAAGCCCGTCCATCTCCGCGAGAATCGTGTTGACGACACGCTCGGTCACCTGCGGCTCGCCAGCACCGCTGCCCCGTGCGGGCACCAGTGAATCGAGCTCATCGATGAAGATCACGCACGGCGCGACCTGGCGTGCGCGCTGGAACAGGCGGGCGATCTGCTGTTCGCTTTCGCCGTACCATTTGCTCAGCAGGTCGGACGATTTGGTGGCGATGAAGTTCGCCTCCGCCTCGCGCGCGACCGCCTTTGCGAGCAACGTCTTGCCGGTGCCGGGGGGGCCGTAGAGCAGGAAGCCCTTGGCCGGGCGGATACCGAGACGGCGGAACGCGTCTGGGTTCTTGAGCGGGAGCTCGACGCCCTCCTTCAGCCGCATCTGCGCGTCGTCGAGACCGCCGACATCGGCCCACCGCACGGTCGGCGCCTGCACCATCACTTCGCGCATGGCCGAGGGCTGGACGCGCTTGAGCGCCCCCAGAAAATCCTCGCGCGTGACCGACAATTCGTCGAGCACCTCGGGCGGGATCGTCCGCTCCTCGAGGTTGAGCTTCGGCATGATCCGGCGGACCGCCTCGATCGCCGCCTCGCGGGTCAGCGCGGCGAGATCGGCACCCACGAAGCCGTAGGTGGTGCGCGACAGCTCGTCGAGGTCGACGCGGTCGCCGAGCGGCATGCCGCGCGTGTGGATGCCGAGGATCTCGCGACGGCCGCGCTCGTCCGGCACGCCGACGACGATCTCGCGATCGAACCTGCCCGGACGACGGAGTGCTTCGTCGATCGCCTCGGGACGGTTGGTGGCGGCGATCACGACGAGGTTCGCACGTGATTCGATGCCGTCCATCAGCGTCAGCAACTGCGCGACGAGACGCTTTTCCGCCTCGCCCGACACCTGGCCACGCTTCGGCGCGATCGAATCGATCTCGTCGATGAAGACGATCGAAGGCGCTGCCTTCGCGGCTTCCTCGAACACTTCGCGTAGGCGCGACTCGGACTCGCCGTACGCCGAACCCATGATTTCCGGACCGTTGATCAGGAAGAACTGTGCGTCGGATTCATTCGCGACAGCGCGCGCGAGGCGGGTCTTGCCGGTACCGGGAGGGCCATGAAGCAAGACGCCCTTGGGTGGATCGACACCCAAACGCTGGAAGAGTTCGGGATAGCGGAGCGGCAGTTCGACCATCTCGCGCAACTGGTCGATCGTCTGCGCCATGCCGCCGATATCGTCGTAGGTGACGTCGGCGCGGCGAGCGGCCTGCGGCTCTTCATACTCGGAGCGGAGTTCGATCTCGGTATTCTCGTCGATGTGTACCACGCCCTTGGGGCTGGCGGCGATCACCGCGAGGCGGATCTCCTGCAACGCGTAGGCCGGCGCGTTCATGAACTGCTGGACGCCCGGCGGCATGTTGCCGACGCGCTGATGCCCCGCGGTCGCGACGATATCGCCCTGGCAGATCGGCCTGCCGAGGAACGTGCGCTTGAGCGCGTTGGTCGAACCCTGGAGGCGAAGGTTCTGCTGCGCCGGCGCGAAGACGACGCGGGTCGCCGGTTTCGATTCGGCCTTGCGCACCTCGACGTAATCGCCCGAGCCGACGCCGGCATTGGCGCGCTGGAGGCCATCGAGGCGGAGAATGTCGAGACCCTCGTCCTCCGGATACGGACCGACGGCGCGCGCTGGTGTGTTCTGCTTACCGAGAATCTCGATGACGTCGCCTTCGCCGATGCCGAGCGTCGCCATCAGCGCGCGCGGCAGGTGCGCCAGGCCGCGGCCACTGTCTTCGGGACGCGCGTTGGCGACCTGAATTTTGCGCGTGGGGATTTCGCTATCGGCCATGTCGACTCCATTCGATCTCGTAGCGTCCGAGATAGGGGGCCGGTTCCAGCCTTGTCAGGGGTTGAAAACACAAAAAAAGGGCCGGCCAATGAAGGCCAGCCCATGAAAGTTTTTAGGAGAGGATGCCTAAAAGGCGAGGTCTTTTTGCGTCGAGACGGTTCGTGTTGCAAGTGCGAAGGGATCAGCTACGATTGCGCTAACTGCAATCGCATGCATGAATGCGTCCAGCGGTCGTTGTCACACTCGTCGATTCGAAAGAGGAATCATGCGCAGGCTGCCGCCATTGGGGGCTATCGAGGCGTTCGTGCAGGTCGCTCGGCTGGGGTCGATCAAGGCCGCCGCCGAGGATCTGGCACTGTCCGCACCTGCGCTCAGCCGGCGTGTGCAAAGCCTTGAGCGGTTCATCGCCAAGCCGCTGTTCGCGCGGCGGCATCAGGCGATGGTGCTGAATGCGGATGGGGAGCGGTTGCTGGCGCAGATCGCACCGGTGCTCGATTCGCTGTCGGACGCGGTCGAATCGCTGACCAGCACGACCGAGGTGCTGCGGCTGCGTCTCGGGATCCTACCGCTCTATGCGTCGCAGAAGCTGTTCCCCAAGCTGGGCGAGTTGCGCACGTCGCATCCCGAGCTGCATCTCGATATCGATACCGCGGCGCATCTGGTGTCGCGGCTCGGCGATGGACTCGACGCGGTGATCGCCCTGTCGCGCGAGATCGATCCGGCCTTCTACGCGCGGCGACTGGATCGCAATTCGGTCTATGTGATCGGTGCGCGGAGCCTGTTGGAGCGGGCGGACCCGATCACGCGGCCCGAACAGCTCTCGACGCTGACGGCGCTGGTGCACCGCGACATGACGGATACGTTCACCGCGTGGCGGACGGCGGCGGAGCTAGACGATATCGAGCCGCTGGCGATCGATCATTTCGATTCGGGCGCGCTGATGCTGGAGGCTGCCGCGCAAGGGCTCGGCGTCGCGTTCATGCACGCGAGCCATTTCGAAGATGCGAATGATCCGCGACTGGTGCGGCTGTTCGATATCGAGGTGGAGAGCCCGTACAGCTACTGGTTCGTATGCCGCCCGCGAGCGTTGCAGACCAAGCCAGTCAAGCTGTTCCACGACTGGCTGATACGGACCGTAGCGGAGGTATGACCGCTGCTCCCCTCCCGCTTGCGGGAGGGGTCGGGGGAGGGGCGTACCTCACGCACCGGACGCCGGTACGTACGTCGCGCCCTCCCCTAGCCCCTCCCGCGAGCGAGAGGGGAATTCAGCTTACGCAGCGCGTGCCTTGACGATCTTGCCCGGCGAACGCGGGGGCTCGCCCTTCGGCAGCGCGTCAATCAGGTCCATGCCGTCGGTGACTTCGCCCCAGACGGTGTACTGCTTGTCGAGGAAGCGCGCGTCGTCGAACACGATGAAGAACTGCGAGTTCGCCGTGTCGGGCTGGTTGGTGCGCGCCATCGAGCAGACGCCGCGGACGTGCGGCTCGGCCGAGAATTCCGCCTTGAGGTTGGGCTTGCTCGACCCGCCGGTGCCGTCGCCGCGACCACCGTCACCGCCCTGCGCCATAAAGCCCGGGATCACGCGGTGAAAGGGTACGCCGTCGTAGAAGCCTTCGTTCGCCAGCTCGACGATCCGCTCGACGTGCTTGGGCGCCAGATCTGGACGCAGCTTGATCGTGACATCGCCGCCATCGAGGGTCAGCGTCAGCGTTTCGGGGGTGTCAGCCATTCATGTTCTCCTGAATTGATGCGCGGCAGATAGGGAGCCGCACTCCGACTGGCAAATGCGCGCCGGCCGCGTTAGGGCCCAACCGCGCATCTTTTAAGGGAGGCAGCCATGAGCGAACTCGAGCTTCCCGAGGTCGAAACCGACACCCAGCCCGAAAACCAGCTCGATCGCGACGACCATCTGCGGCCCGAATTCGTGCGGGCGGTGCTCGATGCGGTCGAGGACGGCGACGACGAGGCGGCGCGTACGCTGGTCGAACCGCTGCACCCGGCCGACATCGCCGATCTGTTCGAGCTGACCCCGCAACAGGATCGCGCGGCGCTGGCCCGGGCGGTCACCGACCTGCTTGACGGCGACGTGTTCGCCGAGATGAACGATTACGTCCGCGAGGATCTGATCGATGCGCTCGAGCCGCACCAGGTCGCCGATCTCGCCTCCGAGCTCGATACCGACGATGCCGTCGCGATCATCGAAGACATGGACGAGGACGAGCAGCGTGCAGTGCTGCGCGCGCTCGACCCGGACGACCGCGCGGCGATCGAGGAGGCGCTGAGCTACGCCGAGGAGTCCGCCGGTCGCCTGATGCAGCGCGAGCTCATTGCGGTCCCCGAGCATTGGACCGTCGGCGACGCGATCGATTATCTGCGCGGCCACGAGGAGCTGACGACCGATTTCTGGGAGATCTTCGTCGTCGACCCTGCGCACAAGCCGATCGGCACGTGCCAGCTGTCATGGATGCTGCGCACCCCGCGCGGGATCGCGATCGCCGACGTGATGAAGCGCGAGCAGACGCTGATCCCGGTCGACATGGACCAGGAGGAAGTCGCGCTGCGCTTCCAGAAATACGCGCTCATCTCGGCGGCAGTCGTGGATCATGGCGGCCGACTGGTCGGGATGATCACGGTCGATGATATCGTTCACATCATTTCGGAAGAAGCGGGCGAGGATACGCTGCGTCTCGCGGGTGCAGGCGACGGCGACATCAACGAGCCGATCCGGCTGACGGTGCGGACGCGGTTCACGTGGCTGGTGGTCAATCTCGGCACCGCGATGGTCGCGTCGTCGGTCGTGGGGCTGTTCCAGGGGACGATCGCGAGCTTCGCGCTGCTCGCGGTGCTGATGCCGATCGTGTCGGGAATGGGCGGCAATGCCGGCACGCAGACGCTCGCCGTGGTGGTCCGCGCACTGGCGACCAACCAGCTGACGAGTTCGAACACCGCGCGGATGATCGGCCGCGAGTTCCGCATCGCGGCGGCGAATGGCGTCATGCTGGGCGCGCTGATCGGACTCGGGACGTATCTGATCTTCCACAACCAGAATCTGTCGATCGTGATCGCGGCGGCGATGCTGACCAACAACATCGTCGCGGGCTTAAGCGGCGTGCTGGTGCCGGTGACGCTCGACAAGTTCCGGATCGACCCTGCGGTATCGTCGGCGGTGTTCGTTACGACGATGACCGACACGATGGGATTCTTCTCGTTCCTCGGGCTTGCATCTTTGTGGGGTCTACACGGTTGATCGTCCGGTATTAACGCCCATTTCCAACGCTATGCCGCTCCACCTCACCAAAGTCGCGTTCGGCGCGGAAAGCGTCGACCATCTGGCGGAGCGGTTCCGGCTGCGTGGCGAAGAGGGGCCGGTGTTCCTCACCACGCGCTATCTGCCCAAGCGGCATGAGGAGGTCGCTGGTCAGGGTTCGATGTTCTGGATCCTGAAACACCAGCTGATTGCCCGCTCGCCGATCCTCGGGTTCGGCGAGGCCGAGGAGGGCCGCGTGGCGATCCACATCGATCCGAAGCTGGTGCTGGTGCAGGCGCGGCCGAAACGCGCGCATCAGGGGTGGCGGTATCTTGAAGGGGCAGATGCGCCGCTCGATCTGGGCGGCGATGCGACCGGGTTGGACGTGATGCCGCCCGCGCTGATGACCAAGCTGGCGGAATTGGCGCTCATTTAAGGGGTGGGAGCCAGAACTCGTCGAGGTTCATCCCACCCGACGATAAACTCCACCGTCATCCCCGCGCAGGCGGGGATCCATGTCCTCAGAGGATAGCGATCTCAGTGTGAGGTCAGCCAGTATGGGTTCCCGCCTCCGCGGGAATGACGACACACGTTCGGAAGGTATGAGGGCCGATACGGATAGGGTAACTCGCTCGATCCAGATGCGGATATCGCCCGGGAGAGGTCGGTGTGGATGGGGCAGCAGCACACCATCCCCTTCTACGGAGCAGAGACTCCCGCCGCCGGCTTCCCACACACCACCGGCCCACCGGCCGCTGCATCGACGCGGCATTTCGCGTTGCCGGTGATCGTGACCGTTCCCAGCCCGCTGTTCGTCACCTGCGCCGTGTAGCGCGCCGCCGCCTTCGTCTCGCCGACGCCGTCGAGGTGGACGGTCAGATCGTTGACCGCCAGCCCCGATGCGTCGATCGCGCCCGGCCCGCTCGTCACGAGGCGCGCGCGCGCCGCGCGGCCGGCGAGCGTCATCTGGCCGGCGCCGATCAGCGTCGCGTTCAGCTGATCGGTATCGGCCGCCGCGAGGGCCAAGCTCCCGTTACCGCTGACCGTCACGTCGACGCGCATGCCGCGCATCTTCGCGATCGTGAGCCGCCCGCCGGCCGCGACGCTGGCCGAGGTCAGCTCGGGTGTCGAGAGCGTCACGACGGTCGGCCCCGCCCCGCCGCCGCCACGCGTCTGCTCGCCCCAGCCGCCGGTGCCCTTGCGCACCGACAGCGTGGTACCATCGACCCGGACGGCCACATCGTCCCCCCTGCCCAGGCCGGTGATGGTCGCACGCGGAGAGCCGATCGTGACGCGGACCTCGAACGGCCCCTCGACCCGCACACGATCGAAGCTACCGACCGAGACCGTCCGGCTCGTCGCGGAAGACTGGGCGAATGCCGGCGAGGACAGGAGCAGCGACGCGGCGAGCAGATATTTCATACCCGCGAACGTCGCCGGTTATGTACCCCCGCGCAAGTCCGGCGGCGACTTACCGCCCGCAGCGGACACGCCCCGAGCCCATCTTGGAGATCGTGCAGCGGGATTGCGGCCCGAGATCGACGTCACCCGAGCCCAACATGGCGACCTTCGCAGCGCCGTTCACCACCGCGCGCACGCTTCCCGAACCGGCGATCTCGACCGTCGCCGATTGCGCCTCAAACCGGGTGCCGTCGAGATCGCCCGAGCCTGCGATGTCCACCGTCAGATCGCGTGCCGTGCCGCTCGCGTGCGCGGTACCCGATCCGGCGATCGAGAATTTCGCAACGTCGACCTTGATCGCGGCGATGTCGAGATTGCCCGATCCGGCGATTCCGCCTTCGAACCCACCGCCCTCGACACGATCCACGGCCATATTGCCCGATCCAGAGACACTCGCGTCGGTGAGCCGTGGCAGGGTGACGTACACCTTCACTTTGGCCCCCTTGCTCCAGCCCATGCTTGCCCCGTTCTTGCGACCGATATTGAGCGTATCCCCGTCACGCTCGATGCGCAGGCGATCGAGTTGTTCGCTCGGTCCCTCGGCGCGAACCGAGAAGCCGGTACCGACGCGGACGTCGACGTCGTCCGAGCCCCGAAGGTCGATGCCGTTGAAACCGGCAACCTGGAAGGTCCGGGTGGTCCCCGAACCGGCCGCCGCAGCCCCGGAGCCTTCATTGTCGCCGTTCCAGCTGAACGAGCAGGCCGCGAGAGGAATGATCAGTCCGAGCGCAAGAAAGTTCATCGCATCCTCCTGTGTATTATTGATACAATACACCTGCTACGGGGCTGCGCAATGGGAAACTTGTCTGGCCCAAGCTCGCTGAACGGCCCCCTATCTTGAGGAAGGAAGCAGCAGAACGAAAAAGGGCGGCCCCCAGGACCGCCCCTTCGTCTCACAAAGCGCCCAGCAGTTAAGCCGGCACCTTGTCCTTGTTATAGATCGCAGCCGCGGCGCGGAGGATGTCGAGGATCTTCTCCTGCGCCTTGGGCTCGTCGAGCTCTTCCATCGCCGCCAGTTCGCGCGCGAGGCGGCTGGTCGCGCCTTCGAAGATCTGGCGCTCGGAATAGCTCTGCTCGGGCTGGTCGTCGGCACGGAACAGATCGCGGACCACTTCGGCGATCGACACGAGGTCGCCCGAGTTGATCTTCGCTTCATATTCCTGCGCGCGGCGCGACCACATGGTGCGCTTGACCTTGGGCTTGCCCTTGAGCGTGTCCATCGCCTCGCGCATCGTCTTGTCGGACGACAGCTTGCGCATGCCGACGCTTTCGGCCTTGTTGGTCGGCACGCGGAGCGTCATGCGCTCCTTCTCGAACCGGAGGACGTAGAGTTCCAGTGTCATGCCGGCGATTTCCGAGCGCTGGAGCTCGATCACACGGCCGACCCCGTGCTTGGGATAAACGACGAAATCACCGACATCGAAGGACAGTGCCTTGGCAGCCATTTGGGGCCTTTCCGGATCAGGCCTCGCCGCGACGCCTCGACGAAGGACTCGTCGCTGCTGCATCGGGGGAGGGATAGGTCTGTACGTCAAGCGGATGACGTGAATCATCGCGCCCGTCGCGGACCCAAATAGCAGCTTTGCAACAAAATTACCAGCCGAACGTGGCAGGCGGCTTGCCCTTTTCGGGATTCGCCGCCTCTTATCAGTCGCCTGCGCCGGGTTCGGGCGAGAAATACTTGTCGAACTTGCCCTCGACACCCTTCATCGCGTCGGCATCCGGCGGCGTCTGGTTGTCGTTGCGCGTGACGTTGGGCCATTGCGCCGAGAACGTCGTGTTCAGCTCGAGCCACTGCTCCAGCCCGCTCTCGGTATCGGGCAGGATCGCCTCGGCGGGGCATTCGGGCTCGCACACGCCGCAGTCGATGCACTCACTGGGATTGATCACCAGCATGTTCTCGCCTTCGTAGAAGCAGTCGACCGGGCACACTTCCACGCAGTCCATGTACTTGCAGCGGATGCAGGCATCGGTGACGACGTAGGTCATTGCAGAACTCCTGGGCCGGATTCCTTTCCGGCGACGAACGCGCCAGCGACTATGCGCGCCTGCCCCTCGCGTCAATCATAGCAAGCCTTCTGCGAGACGTTATCAGGCTTTCACGTGGCTTGATCCTCCCCTGCAAGGGGGGAGTGGCTGGCACTTGCCAGACGGAGGGGTATCCGAACTATCGATAGGGTGTCACCCCTCCGTCAGTCCTGCGGACTGCCACCTCCCCTTGCAGGGGAGGACTATTCGGAAGCCGGGTCGCGGACGGTACCGGCCGGCGTCTTCCCCGCAATCAGATCCTGATAGCATCCTTGCGCCTCGGGCGCCGGCCCCCGTCGTGCTGGCAGCGCCTCGACCCGGATGACGCGGACTTGGTCGTTGGCTGCGAAGGTCAGCACATTCCCAACCCGCACCGGGCAATGCGCGCGATCGATCGGACGACCATCGATGCGCAAATGCCCCTTCTCGGCGATCGCCTGCGCGGCGCTGCGCGTTTTCGCGAGCCGCACGAACCACAGGAACCGATCGATCCGCATCGCGCCTTCAACCATGGCGGACCAGTGCGGCCAGCCCGGCAAAGGCGTTCTGCTGCGACGGATCGATCGACGTCGGAGCCACAGCCCGCGCCGGCGGACGCCCGCGCCAGACCCAGCGCGGCGTGTCCCCCGCCAGCGCCTTGAACCCGAGTTCGGCCATCAACCGCTCCAGCGACGCGGCATCGACGCCGATCGAGGTTGCCAGCGCAGGATCGGGCGCGAACGGCGTACGCCCATGCCGCGAGTCATGTGCGGCACGCGCGATGCGCTCGATCAGATCTATACGGACCGCCTGAAGTCCAAGCGGACGGAACCCCGCCTCGAGAACCGCACCCTCGCTGCCACGCGCCAGCACGGTCGCCCCATCTCGCGGGGCGGCGATCGTCGTACCGCGGGCCGCCGCGAGAATGCGCCGCCACCGCGCCGACTCGGGCTTGAGCAGCCGCGCGTCGAACAGGTCGAGCGCACCGACCGTAATCCCGATCTTGCGCAAACGCTTGCGCTCGTCAGGATCGATCGCGTCGAGCGCCAGCCGCATCGGCAACCGCGGCAGGATCCCGCCGGCCTCCTCGATCGCACTCGCGACGGCACGCAACGCCGGCGTGGCATTCGGATCACGACTCAGTTCGGCGAGGTGGACCAGCACGGCGATCCGCCGCTTGAGCATCCCCGCAAGCCACAGCGACAGCCGCGCCTCGATCCGATCTCGCGCAGGCTTGTCGAGGCAGTCGAGCGAGCGATCGAGGATCAGCTTCGGCCGTGCGAACGACGGCCCCGCGCTAAGTTTGGCGACCGGATGACCCGCCCAGATGACCTGCGCCGCATCGTCGAGCGCGATATCGGCGTCCGGCGCATCGACCAGCGACTGCCCGCGCCGCGACCGCTCGCCGGTAAGACGCTTTTCCGCCGCCGCGAGCAGGAGACGCTTGTCGCTTGCCCGCGCGTCCGCCGCGACGGTGAAGCGGAACCCGTCGAGTCGACCGATCTGATGATCCTCGACCATCACCTCGCCCTCGGGCCCGATCACCACCGGCAACGCGCCCGCATCCGCGCCGATCTGGCGCATCAATGCGGTCGTGCGCTTGTCGACGAACCGCTGCGTCAGGCTCGCATGCAGTGCATCCGACAGGCGCTCTTCGAGCGCGGCGGTACGCGCGGCCCAGAGCGTCGGCTCGGCCAGCCAGTCCGCCCGTTGGGCAATATACGCCCAGATACGCGTCGCCGCGATGCGCCCGGCGATCACCGGGACGTCACCCGCCACCGTATCGAGCCGCGCGATTTCGTCCGCGAACCATTGGTGCGGGATATGCCCCCGCCCCTCGCTCAGATGCCCGAACACCCGCGACACGAACCGCGCATGCGGATCGAGGCCGACTTTGCGGAAATCGGGCAACCCGCATGCAGCCCACAGTCGCGCGACCATCGCCGGATGCCGCGCCCGCTCGCGGACCCAGCCCTCCTCGGCCAACCGCTTCAATACCCCGAGGTCGAGCGCTTGCGGCGCGGCACGCAAAACGCCGGCAGGCGGGCGCGCCTCCAGACTGGCGATCAGCGCGTCGATACTGGAAAAATCAGGCTCGCCCTGCCGCCAATAAAGGTTTTCGAGACGTGGAAACCGGTGCTCCTCGATCGCCAGCACTTCCTCGGGCAGGAACGCGCCGGGGCCGTCGTCGGACAGCGCGCCGAACGTGCCATCGCGCTGATGCCGCCCAGCGCGACCCGCGATCTGCGCCATCTCGGCCACCGTGAGGCGACGCTGGCGCTTGCCGTCGAACTTATTGAGGCTGGCGAACGCGACGTGCGCGACATCCATGTTGAGCCCCATCCCGATCGCATCGGTCGCGACCAGGTAATCGACTTCGCCCGCCTGGAACATCGCGACCTGCGCGTTGCGGGTGCGCGGCGACAGTGCCCCCATGACGACGGCCGCACCACCGCGAAGGCGCCGAAGCATCTCGGCGACCGCGTACACTTCCTCCGCGGAGAACGCGACGATCGCCGAGCGCTTGGGCAACCGGCTGATCTTCTTCGCGCCCGCGTAGGTCAGCGTCGAGAAGCGCGGCCGGTTGACGATCTCCGCACCTGGGACGAGCTTCTTGATCATCGGCCGCAGCGCTTCGGAGCCGAGGATCATCGTCTCCTCGCGCCCCCGCGCGCGCAGCAGCCGGTCGGTGAAGACGTGGCCGCGCTCAGGATCGGCACCGAGTTGCGCTTCGTCGATTCCGACGAAAGCGACGTCGCGGTCGGGCATCGACTCGGCGGTACACAGGAACCAGCGCGCGTCGGGCGGGACGATCTTCTCTTCGCCCGTGACAAGTGCGACTCGGTTCGCACCCTTGATGGCGACGACGCGGTCATAGACCTCGCGCGCGAGCAGACGCAGCGGGAAACCGATCATGCCGCTGGAATGCGCGCACATCCGCTCGATCGCGAGGTGCGTCTTCCCCGTGTTGGTCGGGCCGAGAACCGCGGTCACGCCAGCGGAGACTTCGTCGCTCATGGCGGGCAACATCGGGGGTAAAGTGGGCTGGCGCAATGACCTGGGTGGAATTGCGCGGTGTCGGCGGGGTGAATGTTGGGTTCGCTCGATTGCTGTACCAGCGGGCGGAGAGGACGCGTTCACTTATATCCAACACCACCCCGGCGAGGCCGGGGCCCAGTTGGGCAGGCCAAGGTGACGAAGCGTGGCCCTATGTTAATCCTGTTTCCCAACCGGGCCCCGGCCTTCGCCGGGTTGGTAGAAAGGTTTGGACGGTCTTCGAACCGGACAGTCAAAAGTCAGGGCATCCTTCTCCAAATCTCGTCCGCCCCGACCCGAGCACGCCCCGCCGCCGCCAAAGCCCACAATCACCCCGGTTAATTTGACTTTAGCATGTTCCCGCCACAATCCGACGCCTGCGCCGGGGATGAAACGGCGCACGAGCATTCGGACGATTTCGGGGCGGGCACGCGTGTATTTGCAGACGGATCAGGCGCTGGAACTGGCGGGCGGCGGGGCACGCGGATTTGGTCGTGCGCTCGATCGGCAACCGGATATCGCGCTAGAGGCTTCCGCCTCGCGGATCGACTGGGTGCCCGATCTCGGCGCACGGATCGGCAGTCGCGACTGGTGGCGCGGCCTCGCAACCTGCACCGTGCTGTGTGCCGCGACCGTCATGCTAGCGCCGGGGTTCAAGCCGCTGGTCGGTGCGGTGCCAGCGCCGCTCGCCGGTGCCGAGTGGGAGGAAACGCACGCGCAGGGCATTGCGCCGCTCGGCCAGGGCGCGACCACCGGGCGGCGGATGGCGGCCAACGATCTCGTCGCGCCGCTCGCCGACGTGCCCGAACGGCCGACGCTCGAACTGTCGGCGACGCTCGGCCAGGGCGATGCGTTCGACCGGGCGCTGATGCGCGCGGGCGTCGGTCGGAACGATGCCGAAGCCGCGGCGGCGCTGGTCGCGCAGTCGGTCGATCCGAAAGCCATCCCCGCCGGCACGCGGATCGCGCTGACGCTCGGACGTCGGCCAGATCGCACCGTCGCGCGGCCGTTGGAGCAACTCGATTTCCGTGCGCGGTTCGATCTGGCGCTGTCGCTGACGCGCGGAGCGGGCGGGCTGTCCGTAAACCGCAAGCCGATCGCGGTGGATACGACCCCGCTGCGGATCCAGGGCCTGGTCGGCTCCAGCCTGTACCGATCCGCGCGCGCCGCCGGTGTTCCCGGAAAGGCCGTGGAGTCGTTCATCAAGGCGATCTCGACGCGACTTTCGATCGGCCGCGACGTGACCTCCGCGGATAGCTTCGACGTGATCGTCGAGCGCGAGCGTGCCGCAACCGGCGAGACCCGGATCGGTGACCTGCTGTTCGCCGGGATCGATCAAGGACGCCGAAAGGTACAGCTCGTCCGGTTCGCGCCGGACGCGGCGAATGTCGATGACGAGTCGAATCGCGGCGGCTGGTTCGATGCGAACGGCCAGACCGAACGCCGCGCCGTTTCTGGCATGCCGGTCACCGGCCGGATCACGTCGAACTACGGCATGCGGTTCCACCCGCTGCTGGGCTTCACCCGCATGCACAAAGGCCTCGACATTGGCGCACCGTACGGATCGCCGATCCACGCGATGACCGATGGCGTCGTAGCATTCGCCGGGCGGACCGGCGGCTATGGCAATTTCGTCAAGCTCGTTCACGGCGGCGGGATGGCCAGCGGATACGGCCATATGAGCCGGATCGCGGTATCGTCGGGCACGCGGGTCCGGCAGGGCCAGGTGATCGGCTATGTCGGATCGACCGGCATGTCGACTGGCCCGCATCTGCACTGGGAAGTGTGGAAGAACGGCGCGGCGATCAACCCGCGCTCGGTCTCGTTCGCAAGCGTCGCGCAACTGTCGGGGGAGAAACTACGCGCGTTCAAGGCAAGGGTCGCCCAGCTGCTGGCAATACGGGTCGGCGTCTAACCATCTGATGAACGTCGACGCGATGCGCGACGGCGGCATCGACGGAATTTGTTGTTGGTTGCCCATTGTGAACCGTGCGCTCGTCATCAACGTGAGGAACGGCTATTCTTCGTGCGAATGGCTCATTGCATTGGGCGACATTGCTCGGAGGATGCGTGGCGAACTCTTTTCTTCACGGCACTGTCCATACCGCCAGCGACGATCTCCAGTCGGCGATCTGCTCCAATCCAAGCCTCTTTGCACTGTGGCAGAGGCTGACGCCGCTCGGCCGGAACGAGTACATCTGCTGGATAGAGGACGCGAAACAGCCGAAAACGCGACAGCGCCGCATAGAGCGTACGGGTCAGGAACTGTTCGAGGGCAAGAAGCGCCCCTGTTGCTGGGCGGGCTGCATTCACCGTACCGACAAGGCTCCGAGCCGATGGCAGCAGGCCGTCCTGATCGACCGAAAAACAAAGACCGGCATGTGATCACGTGCACGATCAGATCCCCTCTTTTACCGGAATACAGCTAGCGACGGGTTATGCTTGTCGATCCCTGCACTGACCGATCGCACCTATTTGCCTTGTGCTCGCCAGCGCTGGATCGTGCGGCCGATGATCTGGTCCTCGCCGCCGACGTCGCGCCACAGTTCGGAGAATAGCGGATCGCCCGAGGCGGGGCGTTTCTCCTCCTCCAATCCGTCGAAGCTTACACGGATCGGGATCGTCACGCCTTCGCCGCAGATGATGCATTCGCGATTACGTAGTGCAGGAATGGAGTCGAGAAACCCTCGCGCACCCTCGGGCATCGCCGCACGGACGAAGGCCTGGTCGCGGTCGTTATTGAGGCGCATCGCGATGATCGTGCCGCATTGCGACAGCACGCCCTCCGCGAGATCCGACGGGCGCTGCGTGATGAGGCCCAGCGACACGCCGTATTTGCGGCCTTCCTTGGCGATTCGGCCGAGGATCCGACCAACCGAACTGTTCGCCTCCTGCCCCGCTGGGATGTAGCGATGCGCCTCCTCGCAGACGAGCAGGATCGGCCGCTGCGGTTCGTTGCGCGACCAGATCGCGAAGTCGAACGTCATCCGCGCGAGCACCGCAACCACCACCGAGGTGATATCCGACGGTACGCCAGAGACGTCGATGATCGAGATCGGCTTGCCGTCGCCGGGCAGGCGGAAGATGCGCGCGAGGAAGCTTGCCATCGTGTCGGCGACGAGCATGCCGGAGAACATGAAGCCGTAGCGCGGATCGGCCTTGATCTCGTCGATCTTGGACTTGAGCCGAAGATAGGGCGCGGTGTCGCCGGCGCGGTCCATCTTGCCCATCTCTGCGCTGATGATCGTCGTCAGATCGCTGAGCATATACGGGATCGGCGCGTCGACGGTGAGCTTTGCGATCTCCTGCCCCAGACGGCTTTTCGCCTTCGCCGCGAGCAGGCATTTGGCGAGGATGTCCGCATCGAACTGCCGCGCGGAGCCGCTGCTGGTCAGGAAGACCTCGCAATGCTCCTCGAAGTTCATCAGCCAATACGGCATCTGCAGGTTCGAAACGTCGTAGATCGCCCCGTTCGATTTGAACGCTGCGGCATATTCGCCATGCGGGTCGATCATCACGATATGCCCCTGCGGCGCGAGTTCGCAGATGCGGTGCAGGATCAGCGCGGCGCTGGTCGACTTGCCCGTGCCGGTCGACCCGACGAGCGCGAAATGCTTGCCGAGCATCGCGTCGACGTACAGCGCGGCGGGGATATCGGTGGTTGGATAAACCGTGCCGATCGTGATGTTCGCACGGTCGTCGGCGGCATAGACCTGCTGCAAGTCAGCAGTGGTGATCGGGAACACCTCGCAGCCGGGCATCGGATAGCGCGTCACGCCGCGGCGGAACCGGTAGAGCTTGCCGGTAAGTTTGTCCTCGTCGCCTTCCCCCAGATAGTCGATCTCCGCGGCGACGCAGGTGCCCGCGGCATCCTCCAGCTTGAGCGAGCGAATGTTGGCGACCAGCCATGTCGCGCCGACGCGCATCTTGATCTGGCTGCCGACTTGTCCGGCCGCTGCGACGACCGGATCGGCATCGTCATGCAGCACCGCGATCGCAGCGCGATCGAGCAGGATGCGGCTGCTCGATCCGGCGATCGCGAAGACGACGCCGACAGGTGCCGCCGCGGCGCCGGCGCCAGCGAATCCGCCCGTCAGGGGTGCCGCGCGCAAGAATGCGCCAGGTCCCGGCATGTCGCTCATTGCCGCAAAGTCTCCAGTCATTTCGGACCGACCCTGCCGCGATAATTGTAAATATCCGATGACGACGGTGTTGAACTTGCTGAGAAAACCGGCGCGTTGGTACGCGTTTAGTCGCTGAGACGCGCTAAACCCTGCGCGCGATCCAGCCCGCTGCCCAGCCAAGGAACACCGACAGCGCAACCGCGACCAGCCCGTACGTTACCGACGAGCGATCCGCGGCGCGCGCGACGAATCGCTCGAAACCCGATTTGCGAATGTCGATGTCGCGTACTGCGGCCGCCAGAACGCGGCCGTCGCGGATCAGGAAGGTCTCCGCAGTAAACCGGCCGACGGGCACGCGGGCGGGTATGGACACGCGCGCACGGTAGAGCACGCCGTCGGTGATCTCGACAGCACGCGGCGCCTCGTAATACAGGCCGGCGCGGCGCTTGAGGTCGACGAGCCCTTTCTGGAAGCGGTCCTGGATCGGCGCCGGCGCGCTCGACGCCGGCGACAATTGCAGGCTGTCGAGGCCGAGCTCGTAGATCGCGCGCGTCCGGTCGTCGACGAGGCGGTCGATCGGTTTTGACGAGGCGATCGCGTAGAAACTGGGGGCGGAGCGGTATCTGAGGCGCGCGGCGTTGACCCAGATGCCGGCGACCTTCTCCTTCTCGCGCATCAGGATCGACTGGGTCGGCCCCTTGACGACGACGACGATGTCGGTGGGTTGCTCACCGGTCGGCAGGCGCCCGCCGGGATAGAGAATCGCGCCGAACAGCAGCAGTTCGGCACCGGTGAAGCTGTAGGCGATCTCGATATTGCGTTGCGACACGTCGGGGACGAGCACGGGCTTGGCCTGCGCCATCAGCAATGGCGTCAGCGCCAGAAGCGGCCACGGCTTCATGTCCCGGCCGTCACGACAGCGTGACCGAGAAGATCTCCTCGGGACGCCAGACCAAGCCCAGCAGGATGCGTGCGCCGACCAGCAGCACCATGACCGCGAGCCCGAGGCGGAGATATTCAGGGCGGAACTTGGTCGCGAACCGCGCGCCGACCTGCGCCCCCACCACCGAGCCGAGCAGGAGCAACGCCGCCAGCACGATGTCGACGGCCTTGGTGGTGGTCGCGTGGACCATCGTTGCCACCGCCGTCACGAACAGCGTCTGGAACAGCGACGTCCCGACCACGACCGACGTCGCCATGCCCAGCAGGTAGATCATCGCGGGGACGAGAATAAAGCCACCGCCGATGCCGAGCAGGATCGTCAGGATGCCGGTAAAGAACCCCAGCAACAGCGGTGCGAGCGGCGAGATATAGAGCCCCGACGCGTAGAAGCGCGTCCTGAGCGGTAGCGCGGCGACGAGCGGGTGATGGCGACGCTTGCGCGCCTTGGGAGGGCGTCCAGTGCGCGCGCGGCCGATCGTGCCGATCGATTCCTTCGCCATCAGGCCACCGATCGATCCGAGCATGACGACGTAGACGATGGCGATCACCGTATCGATCTGGCCGCTCTGCTGGAGTAATCGGAACAGCCACGCACCAAAGAACGAACCCAAGATACCGCCCGCGACAAGAACGCCGCCCATCTTGGTATCGACGCCCTTGCGCCGGAAATGCGCGAACACGCCGGAGACGCTCGCGCCGGTCACCTGGCTCGCGGACGAGGCGGCGGCGACGGTCGGCGGGATGCCGTAGACGATCAGCAACGGCGTCGTCAGGAAGCCGCCGCCGACGCCGAACATCCCCGACAACAGTCCGACTCCCCCGCCGAGCAGGATGATGACGAGCGCGTTGACCGACAGGTTCGCGACGGGAAGATACAGATCCACGACGGCTGCGTTACACCGGATTGCGCGGGCGGGGCTAGGCTCGACCGCTTAGAAGTCGCTACCGATCGACAGGGCCGGTCCGGAGCCCGGACGCGCGCCACCGGCGATGTGTTCGCGCCAGTCGAGTGTCAGGCGGATCGTCTTGCGGGCGACCGGCAGCGCGGCGACGAGCGAAGGTCCGATATCGAAGCGTTCGGCGTCGCGTTGCGCACTTCCCCAGGCGCCAACGCCAATGTCTACGGTCGCGCCGGCAAGCTTTCCCAGCGGATGCGTGAGTCGTGCGGAGGCGTCGACGAAACCTTCGATTCCGTCACGCGCAATCCCGCCGGCCTGGCCGTATGCTTCCAGACGGAGGCCGCGTGCGACGTCGGCCGGACCATAGCCGGCAATTACGCCGACCGTCGGTCCGCCACGTCCGCCATCGAGCGCGAACCGCTGCTCGGCGACGAGGCGGATCGGCAAGCGCGTCGGTTGCCATTCGATCCCGAGTGCGGCCTCGCGTCCGGCGCCTTTGAGCGGCGTGGCGATGCGCGCCACCAGCGCGACCTTGCGACGGCTGCCGAGCGCATAGGCTAGTCGCAAACCGCCCTGCGACGCGCCGAGTTGCCCGCCCGACACCGTACCGGCGGGACCACCACGCGCGAGCAGCCATGCGCTTCCGCTGAGACGACCCGGTCCTCGGAGGACCAAGGGCGGCGCTACCGGTGACGGAATGAGGTATGTCCGAGGCTCTGCGACGGCCCGCCAATCGGGAAGAACGCGCGCTACGGGGCGTGGCGGCGCAATCGTCGGTGCCTGCCATGGTCGACCCTTGGCGGAAATCGGCGATGCGACAGCGACGCGTGGCATGGTCAACACCCGCGGAGGCACGCGGGGTCGCCCGAGAATTGCTGCGGCGACTTGCGGCACGAGCACTTCGATTACCCGTGGGATCATGTCCGACGGTGGAAGCGAGGCGACTTCCGGCAACAGCAACGCCACGCGGACCATTACCCATCCGCCCAACGCCAATGCGAGAAAGCGCAGCG
Organism: Sphingomonas sp. 320_CC; assembly: GCF_059691795.1. Classification (NCBI taxonomy): domain Bacteria; kingdom Pseudomonadati; phylum Pseudomonadota; class Alphaproteobacteria; order Sphingomonadales; family Sphingomonadaceae; genus Sphingomonas; species Sphingomonas sp. 320_CC. The sequence continues at coordinate 623,261 of NZ_JCAWAE010000002.1, forward strand.
GGCGGCCGACGCTCATCGTACCGCGGCGGCGAGGCCTGGATGGTTAATGCTGTCAGTGATGACGTCGATGGGCAGCGCGTCAGGAAACTCGTGCTGTGTCTTGTCCCAGACCGGCGCCGCGCCGCGCAGCATGCCGATATAGACGATCACCGCGCGCGGTGCGGCGATCAGCGAGACGAGGTTGCCCACGAGAAACCGCGGCAGCGCCCAGATCGCCTCGCGCATGCCATAACTACGTCCCGTGAATATCATCCGCACGATCAACCGCCACACCAGCAACGCGCCATTGGCGACGAGCAGCCAGAACGCGATCGGGTAAGCGCCGTTCGCGTAGGGTGACGCCCCACCGGCTTGGCCATGCGCCAGCAGCGACAACACCCATATCGGCACCGCAAGATAGCCGACCGCTAGGATCACGACGGCCAGCGGCGCGCGCCGATCGCGCATTCGCATCCAGTGATCGGCGATCGCGCGGGGCTGCCCCCAGCCGGTACGATCCCAGCCCGCGAGTGCAATACCCATCATCCACCGCGTTTTCTGGCGGACCGAGCCGCCGAGCGTGCATGGGAAATACGCGCGTACCGCGACCACCGTCCCAGCGTCGTCCGCCGCAACGCGCGCAAAGATGCCGCGAGCGCCTAGCTCTGCGAGTCGCAAGCCCAGCTCGTAATCCTCGGTCAGACTGGTCGCATCGAACGGATCGCCGCCCCGTGCCTGCGCAATCATCGCGAGGACGGCCGGTGCGATCGCACAGCCCGTGCCGGCAAGCGGCATCGCGGCGCCCAGCGCGGTCCGCACGACGATCTGCTTGGCGTGGGATTCGGCGAACTCGTCGGCATAATGCCCCGACACAAGCCGCGCACCGCGGTGGACTAGCGGCAGGACGGGAAGCTGGATGACGTCGTATCGCTCGATCAGGCTGTCGAAGACACGCAACTCCTGCGCGTGCACGACATCTTCGGCATCATGGAGCACGACCGCCTTGGTCGGTCGATCCGTCCCTGCCCCCTCGCGCAGATCGTCGCGGCACAGCGCGTGCCACAGGGTGTTGAGGCAGTCGGCCTTGGTCGTCGGCCCGTCTCGTAGCCCGATCACGAGCCGGATCCGCAAGTCGCGCTCGGCGACCGCGGCAATCGCATCGATCGTCCCCCGGTCGTTTGGATAGGCGCCGACATAGATGCGGTAATTATCGTGTTCGTAGCGATCGAGCGCAGTCGTCAGCATCCCGCCGATCACCGCGACCTCGTCCCACGCCGCGACGAACACAGCGATCCGTCCTGCAATGCGCGGCGACGGCAGAGTGGCGAGAGTCAGGCGAGCCCGGCCGCCATGCCTGATCCGGTGACCGATATAGACAAGATCGACCAGCAGATCATCGATACCACCGAGTAGCAGTCCGACGCCCGCAAACAGCAGCATCTCTCGCGCGGACGCGTCGATGATCCACAGCGACTCGCCCAAGCCACACCCCCGGACGGAGGGTACCGCAAGTCACCGTCGTAACGGATATAGTCTTATCGAGAACGGATGTTTGTCGTTTTCTCGAATTACGGCGGCACATGGCGAACCATCGCGTCGAACGTGCGTTACGACGATGATCCCTTTCCCCCCTTTCGGGATCGGCGCCGATGATGCCCGGCCCGGCCGCACCGCTGCTCAGGCATGCGGTGCGGCCTAACCGGCCTCCGGACTGTCCAGCGAATGCCTAGCCTTTACGGCTGATTGCGGCCGCCGCCGCCAGTGTTGCTGCCATTGCCCTGACCGCCGCCAGCCCCAGCCGCGCCGACGGTGCCGATATTGCCGAACAGATCCTGGAAGAATCCGCGCTCGCGACCCAGCGTCGGCGTCTTCTTGCCATAAGGTGCGATCGACGCGACCTGCTCGAGCCCGCCGCGGCGAATCGCGGTGACGGTGCCCTTCTGGTCGAAGCTGATCTGCAACGTGATCTGCGCGTTGGCGCGTGGGTTGCGGAACGCGAGGTTGCGGCTGTCACGCGCCAGATAATACCAGTCGCCCTGGTCGAACTGGCCGGCGAGCGTCGGCTTGCCGAGCGTGGCGAGCACCGACTGGCGGTTGTCGACGCCCGGCTGGACCGAGTTGACGAGGTCGGTATCGACGACATAGCCCTGGTGCGAGCGCAGCTGAGTGCAGCCCCCACTGGCCAATGCGGCGACCGCAAGTGCGGCGGCGAGACCCGTACGGGCGGAAAACACGCTCATATAAACTCCCAACCGGGGCACGCGAAAACACGTGACGGGTCCCACGCGATTGCATCGGCCGCCGATCGCCTCGATATGCGAGGATGCGCGGGCAAACAAGCCGAAGCGCGGCTTCGTGTTGAGGACGATAGATTTTGAGCTGGTTGGGAAGACTGCTCGGCGAGAAGCCCGACGAGGCGCTGCCGCTTTACAACGCTGTTGTCGGCCGGGCCCGCGCGGAACATTGGTATCGGGAGGGCGCGGTGCCGGACACCGTCGACGGCCGCTTCGACATGATCGCGACCTTGCTGGCGATCGTCATGCTGCGGCTCGAGACGGAGCCCGCTGGCGGCGAACCCGCGACGCGTCTGACCGAGCGCTTCGTCGACGACATGGACGGGCAATTGCGCGAGATCGGGATCGGCGACATCATCGTCGGCAAGCATATCGGCAAGATGATGAGCATGCTTGGCGGGCGGCTTGGCGCGTACCGCGACGGGCTGGCGGCGGGCGATATCGCGCCGGCCCTCGTGCGCAACCTGTACCGGGGCGCCGCGCCGGACGCTTCCGCGCTGACTCACGTCCGCGAGTCGGTAATGGCGTTTCATGCGGGGCTGGCTGCGACGCCACTACCAAATCTGTTATCTGGAGAATTGCCGTGAAGCCCGAGTTCAGCCGCCCCGAACGCCTCGACACGATCGGCGAGCGCGAGCGGATCGTCGAGATCGCCGCGACCGAGGATGAGCGCGCGGCGCTGGCGAAGCGGTTCGCGCTGCTCTCTATCACGCGACTCGACGCGCGATTGGGGATCAAGCGCACCGACAGCGGCATCGTCGTGAAGGGCCGCGTGACCGGCGCGGCGGTGCAGGCGTGTTCGGTGACCGACGAACCGCTCGATACGCAGATCGACGAGCCGGTCGCGCTGCTGTTCGTCGATCAGCTGGTGTCCGAGGGCGACGAGGTCGAGCTGTCCGACGACGCGCTCGATACGGTCGCGATCGAGGGTGGCACGATCGATCTTGGCGAAGCGGCGGCGGATACGCTGGCGCTGGCGATCGATCCGTTTCCTCGGGGGCCGAACGCGGCGGCGGCTCTGGCGGCGGCAGGGGTGATCAGCGAGGACGAGTTCCGGCCGGCGAATGCGTTCTCGGATCTGAAGGCTAGGATGGCGGAGAAGAGCTGAGCAGCGGCGCGGTCTCGGGCTTGTTCGAGATTAGCTTACCAAAAAATCTGCACCACCCCGGCGAAGGCCGGGGCCCAATTGGGGGCCGATAGTGAGGTAGGGCGGTCCGCCGTTACAACTACCTCTCCAATTGGGCCTCGGCCTTCGCCGGGGTGGTGTGAAGTTGAAGGAGCGGAACGCTCACGCCGCCTTGTTCTCCCGCGAAGGAGGGAGCCGAGTCTGGGTCCCCGCCTTCGCGGGAGAACAAGGCTTTAGTCTGCGTCGGGCCCTAAAGTCGGATCGAGATCGCGGGGGCGGATGAAGCGGGTCAGGCGAGCCGTACCGGTTGCAACATCCACCCACTTCCCCTCGAACTGAAGCTCGGCAATGCTCGCCGTTGGATATTTGTCCTCGACCGCGTCGCGCAGCGGATCGCGCCCATCCGCGACCAGCATCAGGACGAGATCCTCCAACCCGGGATTGTGCCCGACCAGCAACGCACTCTCCGCCTCGGCCGGAAACCCGTGCACCACATCCAGCAACGTCGCCGCCGACGCGAGATACACCCGCCGGTCCAGGTCCGGTGCGATCGTCCGGCCATAGCCCGATTCGATCTGCTCCAACGTCTCCGAAACCCGCACCGCCGGCGACGCGATCGCGTGATCGAACGTAAGCCCCAGCGATCGCATGTGCCGCCCCACCATCGCCGCGGCGCGCTTGCCCTTGGCGTTGAGCGGGCGGTCGAAATCGCGCGCGACCGGATCGTCCCAGCCGGACTTGGCGTGGCGCAACAGCGTCAACGTCTTCATGGCAATCCTCGAGCGGGTTCGCGGCTCTCATGCCCTACCGCCGCGCCAGAAGAAAGTGGATTGGAGGAAAGCCGGCTTGCGACCCGGGCCACCGCTTCCTCGAGCGTGACGCGGGCGATCGGCACGCCCGGCGGGAACGCGCTGAGCAACCGCGAGGGCATCGCGGCGGACAGCATCACGAACACGCCGGAGTCGTCTGCGCGACGGATCAGGCGACCAAATGCCTGTGCGAGCCGCGCGCGAACGAGCCGATCGTCATACGCCGAGCCGCCACCGGCCAGACGCCGCGCGGCGTGCAGAACGGACGGTTTAGCCCAAGGCACGCCCTCCATAACCACCAGCCGCAACGATTCGCCGGGCACGTCGACACCATCGCGCAGCGCATCGGTGCCAAGCAACGATGCCCCCGGATCATCGCGGAAAATATCGACCAGCGTGCCGGTGTCGATCGGATCGACGTGCTGCGCATGGAGCGGCAGGCCTTCGCGGGCGAGTCGGTCGGCGATGCGGCCGTGGACACCGCGCAACCGCCGGATCGCGGTGAACAGCCCGAGCGTGCCGCCGCGGCTGGCGACGATCAGCTGCGCATAGGCATTGGCGAGTGCACCGATATCGCCCCGCTTCACGTCGGTGACGATCAGGACTTCGGCCTGGCGGGTATAATCGAACGGGCTCTTCGCCTCGAACCGGGCGGCGGGGCGCAGCAGATGCGGCGCACCGGTTCGCGCTTCGGCGACTTCCCAATCGCCGCCGCCGGTCAGCGTCGCGGAGGTGACGAGCGCACCGTGCGCGGGCTTCAGGACGATTTCGGCGAACGGGCGGGTCGGATCGAGCCAGTGACGGTGGAGGCCGATATCGAACTCGCGCCCTTCGATCCGGTCGACCGCGAGCCAGTCGACGAAATCCCCATCGACCGGCCCGCCGACGCGCGCGAGCAGCGACAGCCACGACGCCACCGTCTCCGCGCGCCAGCCGATCGAGGCGATCGCGCCTTCGACTCGGGCTCGGGCGGGCGCGTCCATCCAGTCGGGGGCTTCGGCGAGGACGGCTTCGAGGCGGCGGCCGAGCGTTACGAGCGGGCGGACGAGCGCGTCGAGAGCTGCGGCGGCGGGCGCGGCGGCCTCGATCAGCGTCGCATCGGGTTCGGCAAGTTCGGTCTCCAGGCCGTAGCCCGCGTCGCCCGGTTGTTCGGCCCGCGCATAGGTCAGCCCACGGACGGCGGCGAGCAGCGTCTCGATCGGCCCGAACGGCGCACCCTCGCCAAGCCGTTGCAGCCACCCGTCGGACGCCAGCGCCCCCGCCGCCGTCACCGCGTCGGAGATCGCCCTGGCCCCCTGTTCGTCGTAGCTGGCGAGATCGGACAAGCGCGCCGCAAGACCCCGCCGCCGCCCGCGACCGCTCGATTCGGGGCCGAGAATCCAGCGGCGGAGTTCGATCGTCTCGGCGCCGGTCAGCGCGGTCGCGAACATCGAATCGGCGGCGTCGAAAATATGATGCCCCTCGTCGAACACGTACCGCGTCGGCCGCGTGGCGAGTTCGCGCCCCCTTGCCGCGTTGACCATCACCAGCGCGTGGTTGGCGATGACGATGTCGGCGTCGGACGAGGCGCGGGCGGCGCGCTCGATGAAGCACTTCCGGTAGTGCGGGCAGCCGGCATACACGCACTCGCCGCGCCGGTCGGTTAGCGCGGTCGAGCCGTTCCGGCGGAACAGCGTCGGCAGCCAGCCGGGCAGGTCGCCGCCGACCATGTCGCCGTCCGCGCTATACGCGGCCCAGCGCGCGACGAGGTGCGCGAGGATCGCCGCGCGGCCCGCGAACCCGCCTTGCAGCGCATCCTCCAGATTGAGCAGACAGAGATAATTCTCGCGACCTTTCCGCGTGACGACCTTGGCCTTCCGGATCGCCGCGTCGGGATAAAGGCGCGCGGTTTCCTGGCCGAGCTGGCGTTGCAGCGTCTTGGTGTAGGTCGAGATCCACACCGCACCGCCGGCCTTCTCCGCCCAGAGGGAGGCAGGAGCAAGATAGCCGAGCGTCTTGCCAATCCCGGTGCCGGCCTCGGCGAGGACGAGGTTCGGCGTATCGCGCATCGCCCGTGGCGCGAACGCGGCAGTGGCGGCGCCGGCATAGGCACGCTGGCCGGGACGTTCCTCGGCGCCGTGGCCGGTGAGATCAACGAGCCGCGCCTCGGCATCGCCCGGCTCGATCGTCACGGTACGCGGGGCGGGTCGCGGTGCGTGCTCCTCCCATTCGGGAAGCGACGAGAACAGCCAGCGTTCGTTGACCGCCGGCTTCTTCAGCCGCTCGGCAACGACCGGCGCCCAAGGCCAACGCAGCCGAAACAGCGATTGCGCCGCGGTCCACGCGCCCTCGCGCTCGGGCCAGTCGCCATCGGTGAGCGCCAGCATCGCTTCGGCCGCGCGGAGGAGGAACGGCGCAACTTCCCCGTCCTCGGTCGGCACGTCGAGGCCGGTGACCCGCGCAATCCCCTTCGGCGTCGGCACCGCGAACTGCGCGGGGCGGAGGAACGCGTAGAGTTCGAGCAGGTCGAGCCCCGACAGATCGGGATACCCGAGTCGCTGCCCGACCAGCGGCGCGTTGAGCATGATGACCGGCGTATCGGCAGCGATCCGGATCGCCTCGCCCCGCCCGATCGGACGCGCGCCGTCCGCGTTCGCGATCCAGATGCCGGCGTGGCTGGCGTGGAGGGCAGGATAGCGAAGCACCGCGCGACCTTGCGGGACACGGAACGAAAGGGCAACCTTTTGTGCTGCCAAGGGTGCTTCAGATTTGAATGCCTGCACAATCCTCCCCCGCCAGGGGGAGGTGGCAGGCGCAGCCTGACGGAGGGGGCGGCAGGCGACGACCCACGTTCCGTGTCCCCCCCTCCGACGCCTGCGGCGCCACCTCCCCCTTGCGGGGGAGGATTGTATCAGCACCCATATCGGCCGTTACGCAACCGGCACGGTTCACGTGCGTTGCGCACTCATCGATACCGAACTTTACCTACATCAACAGGGACGATCATCATGCGGAAGTTTCTCATGGCGCTGAGCGCGCTCTCGCTCGCAATCCCGGCAGCCGCCGTGATTCCTACGGGCAAGGCCGAAGCACGCTCCAAGCGCGAATATCGCGGCCATGACCGTCGTTACCGCGCCAAGCGTTGCCGTCATTCGAGCGGCACGACCGGTCTCGTCGCAGGCGGCGTCGGCGGCGCGGTGCTCGGCAATGCGGTCGGCGGCGGGCTGCTCGGCACGCTTGCCGGCGGCGCAGCAGGTGCCCTCGGTGGCCGTGCGGTCGACCGGACGATCACCGCGAAGGATCGTTGCCGCTAAGACGCATGCGGCAGTGGGGGTGACGGATCGGAGTGCACGCGCTAGTCGCGCTGCATCATGACCGACGAACTCCGCACCGCCGCCTTCGAGTCCAAAGCCTGGCCGTACGAGGAGGCGCGCAAACTCCTCAAGCGGTATCCGAACGGCAAGTCGGGCGACCCGGTACTGTTCGAGACGGGCTATGGACCATCGGGCCTGCCGCATATCGGCACGTTCAACGAAGTGTTGCGCACGACGATGGTGCGCAACGCCTTCCACGCCCTGAGCGATACGCCGACTCGGCTGATCGCGTTCTCGGACGATATGGACGGTCTCCGGAAAGTCCCGGACAACGTCCCCAACGGCGACATGCTGCGCGAGCATCTCGGCAAGCCGCTGACGCAGATCCCGGATCCGTTCGGCACGCACTCCAGCTTTGCCGCACACAATAATGCGATCCTGCGCGAATTTCTCGACCGCTACGGTTTCGACTACGAGTTCGCGTCGTCGACCGAATATTACACCGGCGGGCGTTTCGACGAGGCGCTGAAAGGCGTGCTCCGGCACTTCCAGGGCATTCAGGACGTAATGCTGCCGACGCTTCGCGCAGAACGCCGCGCGACCTATTCGCCGGTGTTGCCCATCTCGCCGACCAGCGGGATCGTGTTGCAGGTGCCGATCGAGGTGATCGATGCGGAGACGGGCCTGATCGCGTTCGAAGACGAAGGCCAGCGGATCGAGCAGAGCGTGCTGGGCGGCAAGGCGAAGCTGCAGTGGAAGGTCGACTGGGCGATGCGCTGGGTCGCGCTCGGCGTCGATTACGAGATGGCGGGCAAGGACCTGATCGATTCGGTCACGCAGTCGTCGAAGATCGCGCGCGTGCTCGGCGGGCGCCCGCCCGAGGGCTTCAACTACGAGATGTTCCTCGACGAGAATGGCGAGAAGATCTCGAAGTCGAAGGGTAATGGCCTGAGCCTCGAGCAGTGGCTGACCTATGGTCCCGAGGAATCGCTGGCGTTCTATGCGTACCGCGAGCCCAAGAAGGCGAAGTCGTTGCACATGGGCGTGATCCCGCGCGCTGTGGACGAATATTGGCAGTTCCGCGGCAATTACGCAGACCAGGACCTGAAGCAGAAGCTCGGCAATCCGGTGCATCACATCCATGATGGCAAGCTGCCGACCGGCGAGCTGCCGGTGACGTTCGGGCTGCTGCTCAACCTCGTCGGGGTGATGGGCGATGCGAGCAAGGAGCAGGTCTGGGGGTATCTGGCCAATTATGTGCCCGATGCGTCGGCGGAGAAGTATCCCGAGCTCGACCGGCTGATCGGCTATGCGCTGGCCTATAGCCGCGATTTCGTCGCGCCGACATTGAAGCGCCGTGCGCCCGAGGGCGTCGAGGTCGCGGCGCTGGAGCGGCTGGACGCGGAGCTCGCCGCGTTGCCGGCGGAGGCGAGCGCGGAGGATATCCAGAACATCGTCTACGAGATCGGCAAGACCGGCGGGTTCGAAACCCTGCGCGACTGGTTCAAGGCGCTGTACGAGACGTTGCTGGGGTCGGAGCAAGGCCCGCGGATGGGGAGCTTCATTGCGCTGTACGGGGTCGAGAACTCGCGGAAACTGATCGCGGAAGCGCTCGCCCGGTAAGACGACGCGTTCGAAGAAGTACCACCCCGGCGGAGGCCGGGGCCCAGTTGGGGGACGTTCATAACTGGACGCAGAGCGCCGTTACCACGACCTTTCCAACTGGGCCCCGGCCTTCGCCGGGGTGGTGGTTTCAGGTTGGCCGAGCGGCCGTATCGCCTCGACAGCTTAACGAGAACATATTAGCAACAAGTCCGCCTCCCCCGATTCGGAAACCGGCATGTTCCATCGACCGTTCGCGCGTCATCGCCTGTTCTTCGCGCTCCGCCCGCCACTCCCGCTAGCGCGCCAGATTACCGCCGCAGCGTCGTGGTTCGAAACCGACCGGGACAAGCTGCGCCCCGAGCATCTGCATGTGACGATCGATATCCTCGACGACCATGATCGCGTCTCGACCACGCTGGAACGCGACCTGAAAGCGATCGGCGATGCGGTCGAAGCAGTACCGTTCGCACTCCAGTTCGATACCGCGGTCGGCAGCGATCGCTCTATCGCCCTGCGTCCGCGCCACAAGAACGCCTCGCTCGCCGCACTGCATCAGCGGATTGCGGTAGCACGCGAGGCGGCAGGGCTACGCGCCCGCGAAGGCTATCGGTTCAGTCCTCACATGACGCTCGGCTACCGCGACGGCGTGTCGTTCACGCAACCCATTGCGCCGATCGGCTGGGACGTGGATACGTTCGTGCTGGTCCACAGCCATGTCGGTCGGACGCGCCACGACGTGATTGGGCGCTGGCTGCTCAGCGGCGACGACGATCGGCAACTGGCGCTGTTCTGAGCCGTCGGATTTGCCGAACGCGCGCGATCCCGTAGGACCCCGGACGCGATCGGTTGGTTCTTCCCTCATGACCGCGCACCAAGGAGCGAACATGCGGCTGTTCTTCGACGACTCCCAGCGAACCCACGCCCCTGCGCGCGAACTCCATAACGGCGCGTTCACTGCCTATGCGGAGACGCCAGCGCGCATCGACGCGATCCTGCACGCGATCGGTCCGGTCGAGACGCCGGAGGATCGTGGCGAGGCGCCGATCCTTGCGGTGCAGTCCCCCGCCTATGTCGCCTTCCTGAAGGACGCCGCGCGACTGTGGCGCGAAGCGGGGCGAGACGGCGACGCGATCCCCTACACCTTCCCGATCCGCGGCCGCCGTCCGCTCGACCTCACCCGAATCGACGCGCTGATCGGCGCACACAGCTTCGACGCGACCACGCCGATCACGCCCGAGGCCTGGGCCGCCTCCTATGGCAGCGCGCAGTCCGCGCTCGCCGCGACGCACGCGGTCCTCGACGGCGACCGCGCGGCGTTCGCGCTCTGCCGCCCGCCCGGCCATCACGCCGGCGCAGACTATTGCGGCGGATACTGCCACCTCAACACCGCCGCGATCGCCGCCCAAGCCGCCCGCGACGCCGGTATCGCGCGCGTCGCGATCCTCGACATCGACTATCACCACGGCAACGGTACGCAGGACATTTTCTATGCCCGGAGCGACGTGTTCTACGCCTCGGTCCACGCCGATCCCAAGACCGACTACCCCTTCTACTGGGGCCATGACGATGAAACCGGCGAGGGCGAAGGGGTCGGCACGACACTGAACATTCCCCTCCCCCATGGCACACGGATCGAGGCCTTCCGCACCGCGCAGACCACCGCGCTCGACACGATCGCCGCGTTCGATCCCGGCCTGCTCGTCGTCAGCTTCGGCGCGGATACGTGGGAGGGCGATCCGATCTCGCACTTCAAGCTGACCACGCCCGACTATACGGCGCTGGCCAGAGATATCTCCACACGGGGCTGGCCGACCGCGATCGTCATGGAAGGCGGCTACGCGATCAATGCACTCGGCCACAACGTCGCGAGCTTCCTGAGTGGCTTCTGAAGCGCCTATCGCTCTCGGCACGCCCGCCTATCGTCGGCTTACGTTGGCGATGCTGTTCGCAGGGTTCTCGACCTTTTCGCTGCTCTATTCGGTGCAGCCGTTGCTGCCGCTGTTCGCTGCCCAATTCGGGCTGACCGCGGAGGGCGCGTCGCTGGCGGTGTCGCTGGCGACGGGTCCGCTCGCGATCGGCATCCTGTTCGCGGGGTTCGTCTCGGACCGCGTCGGCCGGCGTCCGCTGATGATCGCGGCGATGTTCGCGGCGGGCGCGCTGACCTTGGCGGCGGCGGTCGTGCCGGGGTGGAGCGGGTTGCTCGTGCTGCGCTTCCTCACCGGCGTCGCGCTCGCAGGCGTGCCGGCGGTGGCGATGGCCTATGTCGCCGAAGAGGTCGATGCGGGCGCGGTCGGCGCGGCGATGGGGTTGTACATCGCGGGCAGCGCGCTCGGCGGGATGGCGGGGCGGCTGGTCGTGAGCATCGTCGCCGATCTCGAAGGCTGGCGCTGGGCACTCGCCGCAGTCGGCGTCGCGGGGCTCGGTATGGCGGAGGCATTCCGTCGGCTCGCGCCGCTATCGCGCAATTTCACGCCGAGCGTGGGCCGACCGGGCACATTGCTGCGCAGCGCCGGCGCGCTGTTCACCGATCGCGCGATGCCGTTGCTGTACCTCGAGGCGTTCCTGCTGATGGGCGTGTTCGTCACCGTCTACAACTATGCGGGCTTCCGGCTGATGAGCCCGCCCTATAGCCTCAGCCAGGCAGCGGTCGGCGGAGTGTTCCTGTTATACGTGCTGGGATCCGTGAGTTCGGCGAAGTTCGGGACGCTGGCGGGACGGCTTGGGCGACGGAAGGTGTTCTGGATCCCCGTCGTGCTGCTGATCGTCGGCGTCGCGCTGACCGCGATGACGCCGCTGGTGCTGGTAATCGCGGGGATCGCGGTCGTGACGATCGGCTTCTTCGGCGCGCATTCGATCGCGAGCGCCTGGGTCGGCCGGCGGGCGCAGGGTTCGCGGGGACAGGCGGCGGCGTTCTACCTGTTCTTCTATTACATGGGGTCGAGCGTGCTGGGATCCGCGGGCGGGTTCGCGTGGACGCATGCCGGATGGCCGGGGGTGACGGCGTTCTGCCTTTTGCTCGGCATGGCTGCGCTGGTGATCGGACTGGTGTTGCGCACGGTGCCCCCGCTGATAGTCGAGCCGCCCGCACCGCAGCGGATGCCGGATCCTTGAAGGGCGGATTCTCGCCTCCCTGAAAGGGAGGAGCTGGGGGTGGGTTGGCGAGTATGAGTCATCAGCCTTGGAATTCGCGGAACCAAACCCACCTCCGCCCCCTCCCTTCTAGGGAGGGGAGAAGAAGTCCGCCTTTGCTTATCCTTGGGTGAGGGCGGATCGATCGTTCACCGAGACGCCACATCGGTAGCATCAAGCGGCGGCATCCCCACCGTCCCCTTCGCAACCGCTTCCACCCGCTCCATGACGTGCAGGACATTGCCGCCCGATAGCTTCGCCAGATCGCCATCGCTCCATCCCCGCCGCGCCAGTTCGGCGAACAGCAGCGGATAGCCGTCGACGCCCTTCAAGCCGATCGGCCCGGTCCCCTGAATGCCGTCGAAATCGCCGCCGATCCCGACATGATCGTGACCGGCGATCTTCGCGATATGCTCGACATGATCGGCGACGGTCGCGGCGGTGACCTGAGGCTCGGAATGCGCGGCGTCCCATGCCACCAGCGGCGCAGGCGATTTCGCGCCATAGACGTTCGCGGGCACGCCGACGGACTTCGCATAGGCCGAGCGTGCCACATCCCAGGCCCGCCACTCGCCTGACAGGAACGACGGATAGAAGTTCACCATCACCACGCCGCCGTTCGTGCCAATCGCGCGGAGCAGGTCGTCGGGGATATTCCGCGGCGCATCCGCAATCGCCCGTGCGCTGGAGTGCGAGGCGATCACCGGCGCCCTGGTGACGGCGAGCGCGGCGGCCATCGTTGCGTCCGAGACGTGGGAGACGTCTACGATCATCCCGATCCGGTTCATCTCCGCGACCACCTGCCGCCCGAAGTCGCTCAGCCCGTTCGCACGTGGTGCGTCGGTCGAGCTGTCCGCCCAGTTCAGGCTCTTGCCGTGCGTCAGCGTCATGTACGCCACACCGAGCGCGCGATATTGGCGCAGCACCGACAGCCGCCCGTCGATCTGATGCCCGCCCTCGACGCCGATCAGTGAGGCGATCCGCCCGGCCTTCTCGATCCGACGGATGTCCGCGGCAGTGGTGGCGAGTTCGAACGTCGCCGGGTTCGCCGCGACGAAACGGCGGACGATGTCGATCTCCTCCAGCGTCATCTCCACCGCGCGCGGCGCATCGGCGGGAATGTAGACCGACCAGAACTGCCCGCCGACATGACCTTTGCGCAGGCGGGGAATATCGGTCTGGAGCGGGTTCGGCAGCCGCGCTGTGTCTACGGAAAGATCGACCGCCTCGACCTTCGCGTCGTGCAGTTCACGGATCTCCCAGGCCAGATCGTTATGCCCGTCGATCACCGGGCTGCGCTCCAGCACGCGCTCGACACGGCGTGATAGGGCCACGTCGGGGCTCGCCTGCGCGGCCAGCAGCAGGAATGCGGCGATCATGTCTTGGTCCCCCATGGCGTCCACTCCATCCTGAAGGAGGTGTTCGCGCGCGACAAGCCGGGTAAGGCGCTCGCCGAACGTGAGAAGAGGGTCGGGATTGGATACGGGAATGGCCGAACCGGCGCGCGAGGCGGATAGCCGGCTCTCCACCGCGATCGCGATCGCGCGGCTGATCGGGATCATGGGGATCGTCTACGTCCACGCTTGGACCGGACGCACTGCCGAGGAATTGGCGGCAGCGGCGTTCAGTTGGCAGGCGGTGCTGCGAACGGTGCTCGGCGAAGTGTTCGGGCGTAGCGCGGTGCCGCTGCTAGGGATGATCTCCGGCTGGCTGGTCGTCTCGACCGCGACGCGCCAGGGCTACGGCCCATTTCTGCTCGGCAAGGCGCGGACGATCCTGCTGCCGATGCTGCTGTGGAATGCGATCGCGATTGTGCTGGTGGGGGCGGCGGCGACGTTCGGCGACCTGAAAGCGCCGACGCCGACGAGCATCGGTTGGACGCTCAACGAACTGGTGCCGCTCGTGCATGCGAATGACGTCAACGTGCAGATGCCGTTCCTGCGCGACCTGTTCGTCTGCATGATGCTCGCCCCGGTTCTGGTACGTGCGTCGGCAGCGTGGCTGGCGCTGGTCGCATCGATCGTGATCGTGTGGAGCGTTTCCGGGGTGCACGTCCCGCTGTTGCTGCGACCGCAGATCCTGCTCTTCTTTACCGCTGGAATCGCCGCGCGGCGATTTGGCGTGGCGGAGCGGGTAGCGGGGTGGCCTGTCGCCCTATGCGCGCTGCCATTCGTCGCACTGATCGCGCCGCGGCTGTGGACCGCGCTGCTGGGGAACGCGTTCTTCGACGCGCATCCGCATGTGATGGCGGCATTCGATATCGTGTTTCGAGTGGCCTCCGCGGTGCTGTTCTGGCGGCTCGCTTGGGGCTTGGCTGGGAGCAACCTAGCGGACCGGTTGCGCGGGATCGAGCGGTACGGGTTTCTCGCATTCTGTGATCACCTGGTGCTGCTGTGGCTCTTCGGGCCGGTGATCGGATTGGCGACCGGCGCGCTGGGGGCGGGGTTGTATCCGGCATATCTGCTGGTCCAGCCGCTGCTGGTGCTCGGCGTCACGGTCGTGCTAGGGCAGGTGCAGATGGCGCTCTCGCCATCGGTCGCGCGGGGGCTTAGTGGCGGCCGGCTGGGGCGATCGGCGTCAGTTACCGCGTGACGGCGGATCGAGCTGGTTCACCCATTCCTGGTTGTGGACCACGGTAGAGCGAACCGGCCGACCGGCGGCGTCGAGCCAGGGGCGATAGCGGAAGCGCAGTTCGATCAGGCGGCAGGTGGTCGCATCGAGCACGCCGTTTCCACTGGAGCGCGTGACCATGCAGTGCGTGACGCTGCCGTCGGTCTCGACGGTGTAGCGAACGCCGACGACCCCGCCCGCGCCGATCACCGCCTCGGCATTGGGGAAATCCTTGTTCTTGAAGCGGCCCTTGATGAGGCGGGGCGGCGTTTCGTCGCCACCGTCGCCGTCGCCATTTCCGGAGCGACCGCTACCGGTGCCGTTCCCCTCGCCGCCTGCGCCGGTCCCTGGTCCGGGAACGGGGGCAGCGCCCGTGGTGGCGTCGCTGCCGGGGCCTGGTGTCAGTGTGACGATAACCGGGGGCGGTGGAACGATCGGGGTGATGATTGGCTTGAGAACGACGACTTCAGTCGCCTTCGAGCGAAGGTTCGCAGGGGACGCTGCGCCTTCGGGGCGATGGCTTTTCGCGGGGCGTGGGATGATCTTTTCAGGCGATGGCAGCGGTTTCGGGCCGACGGCAAACGTCTTCAGCGCGTCGGGGATGGCGCAGGGAATGCTGACGCCGAGCCCGAGGATCAGCGTGTAGCCGATGACGGCACAGAGTATCGCGGCGCTGCCAGCGGATATCAGGCGGTCGCGCGGGTTCGAGTGGACGCCGTACATGGTGGGTAATTGGGGAGGCGGGCGGTGGGCGGCAACGTCGTGGTTGGGGGTCGCATGTGCCGTTCAGTGGCTGAAACGTCCGACGTCTCTAGAGCGAGCCCGGTGTTCGCTGCTATCCTTGGAGCAAAGGTAGCGTGTTTCCCCGCGAAGGCGGGGACCCAGACTGGACTCCCGCCTTCGCGGGAGAACAACGAAGAGCGTGCTGTCGTCCGAACGCGGCCGTATCCTTGCTTCGCGGGGATGAGCACCGACCCTTTTTGAAGGGCACCGTTTTTAGTAACCTGGGCGTGCCCGGGGTGCTGTGTGGTGGATGCTGATACGAGCCCGCAATCACGGACGCGGACGTGCATCGATATTGGTCTGTACGAGGACGGGCGGCGCGACCGAAGTCACACCGCCCATTCGTGGCGCGCGACGCGGGAGTAAATCCCGCGTCGTCGGTCGGCGCTGGAGCGCCGCCGGCCGGGCTTGCTGTTGCGCTAGGCTTCGCCTCGCGCAGCGGCTTCGCCTACAGCTTCGCCGTCAACTCCGGCACGATCTTGAACAGATCGCCGACCAGGCCGATGTCCGCGACCTGGAAGATCGGTGCGTCCTCGTCCTTGTTGATCGCGATGATGACCTTCGAGTCCTTCATGCCGGCGAGATGCTGGATCGCGCCCGAGATACCGACCGCGACATACACTTCCGGCGCGACGATCTTGCCGGTCTGGCCGACCTGATAGTCGTTCGGGGCATAGCCTGCATCGACCGCGGCGCGCGAGGCACCGACGCCCGCGCCGAGCTTGTCGGCCAAGGGATCGATCATCGCGTGGAACTGGTCGCTCGATGCGAGCGCGCGGCCGCCCGAGACGATGATCTTCGCGCTGGTCAGCTCAGGACGCTCGTTCTTGGCGATCTCCGAACCGGCGAAGGTCGACAGACCCTTGTCTCCGGTCGATGCGACCGCTTCGATCTCGCCCGATCCACCCTCGGTCGCGGCCTTGGCGAATGCCGTGCCGCGCACCGTGATGACCTTCTTCGCGTCGGTCGACTGCACGGTTGCAATCGCGTTGCCGGCGTAGATCGGCCGCGTGAACGTGTCTTCGCTCTCGACCGACAGGATGTCGCTGATCTGCATCACGTCGAGCAGGGCTGCGACGCGCGGCGCGATGTTCTTGCCGTGCGTCGTCGACGGCGCGACGAACGCATCGTGCGCGCCCATCAGCTCGACGATCAACGGTGCGACGTTCTCGGCGAGCGCATGCGCGAACGCTGCGTCGTCGGCGACGTGCACCTTGCCTACGCCGGCAATCTTCGCAGCCTCGGCAGCGACGCCGTCGACGCCCTGGCCGACGACCAGCAGATGGACTTCACCGAGCTGCGAGGCGGCCGTAACCGCCGACAGCGTGGCATCCTTGACGGCCTGACCGTCATGTTCGACCCAGACGAGCGTCTTCACTTGGCGACTCCCATTTCCTTGAGCTTGCCGACCAGTGCGTCGACGTCGGCGACCTTGATCCCGGCCGAGCGCTTGGCGGGCTCGACCACCTTCAGCGTGGTCAGGCGCGGCGTCACGTCGACGCCGAAATCGGCCGGCGTCTTCTGCGCCATCGGCTTCGATTTCGCCTTCATGATGTTCGGCAGCGAGGCGTAGCGCGGCTCGTTGAGGCGAAGATCGGTGGTGATGATCGCGGGCAGCTTGAGCGTGTCCGTCTCTGCGCCGCCATCGACTTCGCGCGTCACGTTGACCGAACCGTCGGCGATCTCGACCTTCGACGCGAACGTGCCCTGGCCCCAGTTCAGGAGGCCGGCGAGCATCTGCCCGGTCTGGTTGTTGTCGTCGTCGATCGCCTGCTTGCCGAGGATCACGAGGTCGGGCTTTTCCTCCTCGACGATCTTGGCGAGGATCTTGGCGACGCCCAACGGCTCGACCTTGGTCTCGCTGACGACGAGGATCGCACGGTCGGCGCCCATCGCGAGCGCGGTGCGGAGCGTTTCCTGGCTCTTCTGCTCGCCGATCGAGACGACGACGATCTCCGTCACGCCCTTGTCCTTGAGGCGGATCGCTTCTTCGACCGCGATCTCGTCGAACGGGTTCATGCTCATCTTGACGTTCGCCAGATCGACGCCCGTTCCGTCCGCCTTCACGCGGGGCTTCACGTTGTAGTCAAGCACGCGCTTGACCGGCACCAGCACCTTCATCGGGGTTCCTTCCAAGGTGAAATCATTCGTTTCGATCACCGTCACAGTATGGCGGCGTTGGCGCGACAGATGGCCGTTTCGAGCCGTTTTCGCAAGTCCGGTATGGAAACATCGCTATGCCGTAGCGTCACGGCGAGATGCCGATCGGACCACCTGCCGGATAGTGTACGACATCAACGAAAAAGGGCCCGGACGTTTCCGTCCGAGCCCCTCTTTTCGCAGAATCAGTATGCGAGGTCGACGGCAGTTAGGCCGCGACCTTCTGCACTTCCGCGACGATCTTCTTAGCGGCATCGCCAAGGTCGTTCGCCGGGACGATCGCGAGGCCGGAGTTCGCGAGGATCTCCTTGCCCTTCTCGACATTCGTGCCCTCGAGGCGGACGACCAGCGGCACCGAGAGGTTCACTTCCTTCGCCGCGGCGACGATGCCGTCGGCGATGATGTCGCACTTCATGATGCCGCCGAAGATGTTGACGAGGATGCCCTTCACGTTCGGATCCGCGAGGATGATCTTGAACGCCGCCGTCACCTTCTCCTTGTTGGCGCCGCCGCCGACGTCGAGGAAGTTGGCCGGGAACATGCCGTTGAGCTTGATGATGTCCATCGTCGCCATCGCGAGGCCGGCGCCGTTGACCATGCAGCCGATGTCGCCATCAAGCTTGATGTAGGCGAGGTCGTACTTCGACGCCTCGAGCTCGGCGGGATCTTCCTCGGTCTCGTCGCGCAGTTCGAGCAGGTCCTTATGGCGGAACAGCGCGTTGCCGTCGAACGCGACCTTCGCGTCGAGCACCATCAGCTTGCCGTCGTTGGTAACCGCGAGCGGGTTGATCTCGATCTGCTCGGCATCGGTGCCCATGAACGCGTCATACAGCTTCGACGCGGTGTTCGCGGCCTGCTTGGCGAGATCGCCGGTGAGCTTCAGCGCAGCAGCGACGGCACGACCGTGATGCGGCATGAAGCCGGTCGCCTGGTCGATGTCGATCGACTGGATCTTCTCGGGCGTGTCGTGCGCGACCGCCTCGATGTCCATGCCGCCTTCGGTCGAGACGACCATCATCACCCGGCCGGTGGTGCGGTTGAGCGTCAGCGCGAGGTAGAATTCCTTGTCGATGTCGACGCCGTCGGTGACGTACAGGCGGTTGACCTGCTTGCCCGCGTCACCCGTCTGGATCGTGACGAGCGTGTTGCCGAGCATGTCGGTCGCGGCTGCACGAACCTCGTCCTCGGTCTTGGCGAGGCGGACGCCGCCCTTGGCATCGGGGCCGAGCTCGACGAACTTGCCCTTACCACGGCCACCGGCGTGGATCTGCGCCTTGACGACATAGAGCGGTCCGGGAAGCTTCTTCGAGGCCTCGACGGCCTCCTCGACGGTCAGCGCCGCGAAACCGGCAGGCACGGGGACGCCGAACTTGGCCAGCAGTTCCTTGGCCTGGTATTCATGGATGTTCATCGGGAAGGCTCCACGCAATTTTTAGGAAACTCGGGAATTGGTTGGGCGTAAAGCACAGGGCGGCCAGCAAATCCACCCTTAAGGCATTTGCAGTTGCGCATCATTATCATTAGATCGATTTAATGACCACGAGTGGCCTGATCTAAAGCAATTCCTTTTGCGTCGCGCTCCGCTGCCTCTACAGCAGGACCATGGCGATCCGACTCCGAATTATTGCGCTCCGCAGTTACCTCGCCGGTGCCGATGGTACATTCGTCCAGCCACGCGCGGCCAAACCTCAAGCGGCCGAATCGTAAGGCGTTTGGAGATTAGTAACCACTTGGGGAGCAGTGTTCCGGACATGACACAGCCCGTCCCCATCCCCCCCGCCGAACCGAAAGGCGAGGAGCTCCGTCAGGCGCTACGCAAGGCCGTCAAGATGCGCGCGCATTTGCGCGATCGGGGCCAGACGCGATTCGAGATCGAGGTGACGGATTTGTCGCTCTCGGGATTTCGTGCGGAGACGAGCTTTACGTTGTGGCCGGGGACGGTGGTGTGGCTGACGTTGCCGGGGCTGGCCGCGCTTGAGGCGGTGGTCGCGTGGCGCGACAAGTTCAAATATGGCTGCGCGTTCGCGAAACCGCTGCATCCGGCGGTGTTCGAGCATATTGTGGCACTGAGCCAGCGATAGGCGGGGCTACGCCCGCGCTGATGCGCGAGCGTAGCGGTGCGCAATTGCAAGCTCGGCCGGTGGGTCGCCCAAGCGAACCCATCCGACGGCGGCTTTGCCGACGTGGCAGTATTGTTCTCCTGCGGACGCAGGAGCTTAGGGTACTAAACGCGCAACTAAGGAAATTCTGGGTTCCTGCGTTCGCAGGAAAACACAGTGAGACAAGTTACGGTAGGCAAAGCCGCCGTCGGTCGGTTCGGCTTCACCGAACCGCCGGCCGAGTCGGACACTGCCCGCTATGCGAGCATTGGCGCGGACGCTGCCGCACCTGCGTCCGTCTTCAGTCGAACAGACTCGATACGCTAGTCTCATCCGCAATCCGCTTGATCGCCTCGCCGAGCAACGGCGCGATCTGGAGATGGCGGATCTTGCCGTGAGCGTCTTTGATGACCTCGTGGTTCCCGATCGAATCCGTGATCACCAACTCGCGCAGTTCCGAGCCTTCGACTCGGGCCACAGCCCCGCCCGACAGAACGCCGTGCGTGACATACGCGACCACGTCCTCAGCGCCCGCCTCCTTCAACGCAGCTGCCGCGTTGCACAGCGTCCCCGCCGAATCGACGATGTCGTCGACCAGGATGCAGAAGCGCCCCTCGACTTCGCCGATGATGTTCATCACCTCCGATTCGCCCGCGCGCTCGCGGCGCTTGTCGACGATCGCGAGCGGGGCGTTGTCGAGTCGCTTGGCGAGCACGCGCGCACGGACCACGCCGCCGACGTCCGGCGAAACGACCATCAGGTTCTTGCCCTTGAAGCGCGCGAGAATATCCGCCGACATCACCGGCGCCGCGTAGAGATTGTCCGTCGGGATATCGAAGAAGCCCTGGATCTGCCCGGCATGCAGGTCGACCGACAGCACGCGGTTAGCGCCCGCGACGGTGATCAGGTTCGCGACCAGCTTGGCGGAGATCGGCGTGCGCGGCCCTGGCTTCCGGTCCTGTCGCGCGTACCCCATGTACGGGATCACCGCGGTGATGCGGCGCGCCGACGCACGCTTCAGCGCGTCGATCATGATCAGCAATTCCATGAGGTTGTCGTTGGCGGGATAGCCGGTCGACTGGATCACGAACACGTCCTCGCCGCGGACGTTCTCGTTGATCTCGACGAAGACCTCCTCGTCCGCGAACCGCCGCACGCTGACGTCGGTCAGCGGGATCTCGAGATAAGCGGAGATCTCCTGCGCGAGTGGCAGGTTCGAATTGCCGGTCATCAGTTTCATGAAAGTCTTCCCCGCTCGATCACGCGCACCCCTTAGGCGCACGAATCGTGTCGTGGAAGGGTTTGCCCGCCGACCCGCCGCTCCGTACAGCGGCGGGATGACCGTGATCACCCGTTTCGCCCCCTCGCCCACCGGCCGACTGCACGTCGGCAACATCCGCACCGCGCTCCATAACTGGATGTTCGCGCGGGCGAATGGGGGGAAGTTCTTGCTGCGGATCGACGATACCGATCCCGAGCGCAGCGAAGAGCGCTTCGTAGACGCGATCCGTGCCGATCTGGACTGGCTCGGGATGACGCCCGACGCGGAGGAGCGGCAGTCGGCACGGTTCGCGCTGTACGAGGCGCGGTTCGCGGCACTGGTCGCGAGCGGCCACGTGTATCCCGCGTACGAGACGACGCAGGAGCTAGACCTGAAGCGCAAGATCCAGGCCGGGCGCGGGTTGCCGCCGATCTACGATCGCGCGGCGCTGGCGTTGGACGACTACGCGCGGGCGAAGCTCGAGGCGGACGGCGTGCAGCCGCACTGGCGGTTCAAGCTCGATCACGACTCGGCGATCGCGTGGGACGACCTGATCCGCGGCGTGGCGCATTTCGAGGCAAAGACGATGAGCGATCCGGTCATCCGGCGCGCGGACGGGTCGTGGCTGTATATGCTGCCGTCGGCGATCGACGATGCCGAGATGGGCGTGACGCACGTGGTGCGCGGCGAGGATCACGTGTCGAACACCGCGCTGCAGTTACAGATGTTCGCCGCGCTCGGCGTGACTCCGCCGCGGTTTGCGCATGAGGCCTTGCTGACCGGCGCGGAGGGCAAGCTGTCGAAGCGACTCGGCTCGCTTGGCGTCGATCATTTCCGCGAGGTCGGGATCGAGTCGCAGGCGGTGCGCGCGCTGCTGGCGCGGATCGGGACGAGCGACCCGGTCGAGCCGATCGCCGACGCCGCGCCGCTGATCGCGGGGTTCGACTTCGCGCGGTTCGGACGGGCGCCGGCGCGGTTCGACGAGGCGGAACTGGCGGCGTTGAACGCGCGGATCCTGCATGCGCTGCCGTATGAGGCGGTGGCCGAGCGGTTGCCCGAGGGCATGGACGTGGCGGCCTGGGACGCGGTGCGGCCGAACTTGGTGACGCTGGCGGATGCGGCGGACTGGTGGGGGGTGATCGAGGGGCCGGTCGCGGTCGAGGGCGACGTCGATGCGGCGTATCTCGATCAGGCGTTGGCGGCGGCTGAGGAGATCGACTGGTCGAGCGATCCCTGGCACGCGCTGACGGCTCGGTTGAAGGCGGAGACGGGGCGGAAGGGGAAGGCGTTGTTCCTGCCGCTGCGGCTGGCGCTTACGGGGCGGGATCACGGGCCGGACATGGCGGCGTTGTTGCCGCTGATCGGGCGCGAGCGGGCGCTGGAGCGGTTGGCGGTGCGCTGATCAAGCGTCCCCCCAAGTCCGGTCTTTCGGAAAGCTTGTTCTCCCGCGAAGGCGGGAGTCCAGTCTGGGCTCCCGCCTTCGCGGGAGAACAAGGAGGGGCGGGCCGGCGGTGGAATTGATCGCAACGGACTATACCTTTGCCGGTGGCCACTTTGCCCGCGGTCGAAGAAGCCCACCCTACCGAATGCCGCCACCCCGGCGAAGGCCGGGGCTCAGTTGGAAAGGTCGCGGTAACTAGCGCCGGCTTTAGTTAGCAATGTCCCCCAACTGGACCCCGGCCTTCGCCGGCGTGGCGGCGTGGGGGGATGGGAATGCTGAAAACTGGTCCGATTGGTGCGTCGAACCATTCCGGCCGGTCGAGCAAATCGCGATCGTATTCGACGCCGACGAAACGTCGATAAATAGCGCCAAAGACATTTCCTCACCCCATCTCCAACACCCTTGCCCCCAAAATGTAATGATGTACCATCCCAACCGGCGGTACCTATCTCGCCGCCATCCTCGAGGAGAAGCGAAGGAGACGGAAAATGTACGCGGATCGACTGAACCGGACGGGCGGATTCAATCCCGGGAGCCTCGGCGTCGCGCTGGCCATCAACTGCGCGGTGATCGGAGCGTTATTTTTTGCAGCGCCCAACGTGCTGCCGTTCGTGCCCGACAAGCCTCTCGTGACCTATGTGCCGTACACCCCGCCGCCGCCGCCCGAGCCGGTGCCGCCCGCCGATCCTCTGATCCGCCAGCAACCGCGCCCCGCCCCGCGTCCCGACGCGCCGATCCCGTTGGTGCCGACGATCACCGATAACGGCTTCACGGTCGCGCCCGATCCGCTCCCCTACACGCCGCCGATCGGAGTCGAAGGCACCGGAACCGGCACCGTCGCGGTCGATCCGCCGAAAGCTGCACCGGTATTCGTCCAGCCCGGCATCGACCCGCGTTATGCTGCCGAGTTCCAGCCGAGCTACCCGTCCGAAGAGCGTCGCGCCGAACGCGAAGGTCGCGTCGTGGTCCGCGTGCTGGTCGGCACCGACGGTCGCGTGAAGCAGGTCGAACGGGTCAGCGCGACCACCGACGCGTTCTACCGCGCGACGCTCGACCGCGCGCTGGCAAAGTGGCGGTTCAATCCCGCGACGCGCGACGGCGTTCCGGTCGAGGCATGGCGGTCGATGGCGCTGACATTCGTGCTCCAGAACTAAAGCTTGCGAGGGTGCGGGGCTGGCCTAGCCAGCTCCGCCCCCCTATCTTGGCGCGCATGGGCTTTTTCAGTCGTTTCACGCCGATCGTCGCCTATCGCGACCTGCGGCTCTTCCTCAGCCAGCGCCGGCCATACGAGCTCATTTTTCTCGTGGCGGCGCTCTGCGTCACCAGCTTCCTGATCTACGCGTTCATGAAGGACTCGTACGTCGAGAAGGAATACCGCCCGAAGATCATTTACGTCGAGCAATGGTCCGCGGATCGCACCGATGCGCAGATCGTCGCGCAGCAAAAGATCGACGCACCGATCAAGGCCAAGGCGGTCGCCGAGCAGAAGGCCCGCGAGGACGCCCAACGCGAGTCGTTCAAGCGGCTAGACGACAAGCTGAAGGCCATGGGGATCTGACCCAGGCCGACACGCGCTGGATGGGCGCCGCGCTGGCACTCGCCGAGCGCGGCCGAGGACGGACCGCGCCCAACCCCAATGTCGGCTGCGTGATCGTGCGCGAAGGCCGCGTCGTCGGGCGCGGCTGGACGCAGGCGGGCGGACGTCCGCATGCCGAGGCGATGGCCTTGGCCGAGGCTGGCGCGAAAGCACGAGGGGCTACGGCTTACGTGACGCTGGAGCCGTGCGCACATCGGTCTCCGCGCGGGCCTGCGTGCAGCGACCTGCTGATCGAGGCAGGCGTTGCGCGTGTTGTTGCCGCCCTCGAAGACCCCGACGCACGAACGTCAGGCTGGGGGTTTGCCCGGCTTCAGGCGGCCGGCATCACGGTGACGTGCGGTGTTCATGCGAACAAAGCCAGACGTTCGATGGCCGGCTTCCTGACCCGGCAGGCGCTCGGTCGTCCGCACGTCACCCTGAAGCTTGCGACATCGCTCGACGGCTGCATCGCGATGGCGGACGGATCGAGTCGCTGGATCACCGGTCCGCAAGCGCGCGCCCACGCCCATCTTGAGCGGAGTCGGCACGAAGCGATCCTCGTCGGTCGCGGCACGTATGACGCCGATGCGCCGCGACTCGACGTGCGGCTACCGGGGCTGGAAGCTCACGGACCGATGCGCGTGCTTTTATCTTCGGCGGTCCAAGACGTGTCCGGTTGGACCGTCATCCCTTCACCGCACGATATCGCCACCCTTCCAGGCGTCGACCACATCCTCGTCGAAGGCGGCGCGGCCGTAGCGTCGGCGTTCCTCGCGGCGGATCTGGTCGACCGGCTCCTTCTCTACCGCGCGCCGATCCTGATCGGCGGCGGCAAGCCGGCACTCCGCGACATCGGCTTGACCGACCTGACTGAAGCACATGGTCGCTGGGCGATCGTCGATGCGCGGCAACTTGGCATGGACCGGCTCGAGGTCTACGAGCGCGAACGAAACGAGGCATAATGTTCACCGGAATCGTCACCGACATAGGCACTGTCGCGAGCGTGGAGTCGCCAGACGACACACGCGTGGTCGTCAGCACCGCCTATGATACCGCGACCGTCGATCTCGGCGCGTCAATCTCTTGCTCCGGCGTCTGCCTGACGGTCGTGGATAAAGGCCCGAACTGGTTCGCGGTCGACGTCTCGGGCGAGACGATCAGCCGTACCGCCAAGGACCAATGGACCGAGGGTCGCAAGTTCAATCTCGAACGCGCCATGAAGCTCGGCGACGAACTCGGCGGCCATATCGTCACGGGCCATGTCGACGGCCTCGGCACCGTCGTCGCGCTTGCGGAAGAAGGCGGATCGCACCGCGTCACCATCCGCGCAGGGGCCGACATCGCGCCGTTTATCGCACCCAAGGGATCGGTGACGGTCGACGGCGTTTCGCTCACGGTAAACAGCGTTCAAGACATCGATGGAGAGGTCGAGTTCGGCCTCAACATCATCCCGCATACCTGGGCGGTCACCACGCTCGGGACGATCCAGATGGGGCAGTCGGTCAATATCGAGATCGACGTCCTCGCCCGCTATCTCCAACGCATGGAGCATTACCGTGTCAAAGCCAGCTGAATTAGCCCGTCTCAAGCACGGCTACCTGTCGAGCCCCGAAGAGATCATCGACGAGGCGCGCAACGGCCGGATGTTCATTTTGGTCGACGACGAGGATCGCGAGAACGAGGGCGACCTGGTCATCCCCGCGCAGATGGCGACCCCCGAGAAGATCAACTTCATGGCGAAGTTCGGTCGCGGCCTGATCTGCCTCGCGCTGACCAGGGAGCGCACCGAGGAGCTCGGGCTCGAGCTGATGAGCCGCAACAACGGCACCCGTCACGAGACCGCGTTCACCGTGTCGATCGAGGCGCTCGAAGGCGTCACCACCGGCATCTCGGCCGCCGATCGCGCGCGCACGATTGCGGTCGCGGTCGATGCGACCAAGGGCAAGCCGGACATCGTCACCCCTGGCCACGTCTTCCCGCTGGTCGCGCGCGACGGCGGCGTGCTGATCCGCGCCGGTCATACCGAGGCGGCGGTCGACGTCGCGCGGCTCGCCGGGCTCAACCCCTCAGGCGTGATCTGCGAGATCATGAACGAGGACGGCACGATGGCGCGGATGGACGACCTCGTCACCTTCGCACAGTTCCACAACGTCAAGATCGGCACGATCCGCGACCTGATCGCCTATCGCCGCCGCCACGATCACCTCGTCGAGAAGCGCGCGGAAGCCAAGTTTACCTCTGAATGGGGCGGCGACTGGAGCGCGCTGACGTTCTGGAACAAGGCGACCGGCACCGAGCAGGTCGCCCTGGTCAAGGGCAAGATCGACCCCGCCAAGCCGACGCTCGTCCGCATGCACGCGCTGTCGCCGTTCGCGGACATCTTCGGCGAATCGGGCGATCGCGGCCGGATCCTCGCACGCTCGATGCAGATGATCGCGGACGAGGGCGCGGGCGTGATCGTCGTGATCAACCGTCCGCGCAGCAACACCTTCACTTCCGCAGTGATGAAGAAGGCCGGCGCGGAGATCACCCCGGACATGGAGGAACTGCGCGACTACGGCGTCGGCGCGATGATCCTGACCGAACTCGGCGTCCACGACATGGTACTGATCACCAACACGCATCACACGCTGGTCGGCCTCGACGGCTACGGCCTGTCGATCGTCGGCGAGCGCCCGATCGCGTCCCTGAACACGGAAAAGAGCAACTGATGGCGCATCTCCTCATCGTCGAAGCCCGGTTCTACGATCACCTCAACGACCTGCTGGTCGAGGGTGCGAAGGCCGCGATCGAAGCGGCCGGCCACACGCACGAGACGATCACCGTGCCCGGCGCACTCGAAGTCCCCGGCGCGATCGCGCTGGCGGCCGAGAGCGAGACGTTCGACGCGTATGTCGCGCTCGGCGTCGTGATCCGCGGCGAGACCTATCATTTCGAGATCGTCGCAGGCGAGAGCGCACGCGGGATCATGCAGCTGACGATGGACGGCCTGCCTATCGGCAACGGCATCCTGACGACCGAGAACGAGGCGCAGGCGCTCACGCGGGCGCGTCCGACCGAGGGCGACAAGGGCGGTGGTGCAGCGAATGCGGCGCTGGCGATGCTGGCGCTTAAGGACCGCTTCATCGCATGACCGCGCCGGTGCTCCTGACGGAGCGCCTGTTGCTCCGGCCCTTGGGACCGGAGGATGCCGAGGCGTGGTATGCGTTCCACGCCGATCCCGTCACGATGCGCCATCTTGGCGGCGTGCAGTCGCGCAGCGTCGCCTGGCGCGGGCTGTGCGCGATGGCGGGTGCATGGAGCATCCGTGGCTTCTCGATGTTCGCGGTTACGCTGCGCGATACCGGCGAATGGATCGGCCGTGTCGGTCCGTGGCAGCCCGAGGACTGGCCGGGGACGGAAATCGGCTGGGGACTCGCATCGCAGTTCGCCGGTCGCGGGTTCGCGCGCGAGGCTGCGACGGCGGCGATCAACTATGCGGTGGACGTGCTCGGCTGGACCGACATCATTCACACCATCGCACCCGACAACGCCGAGTCAATCGCACTCGCGCAGCGGCTTGGGTCGACCAACCGCGGCCGAACGACACTGCCCCCGCCGCTCGAAGCGCTGCCGGTGGACGATTGGGGCCAGAGCGCCGCCGACTGGCGGGCGCGGAGAGCAGGCCGTGGGTAACGTGATCAACCTGCGGCTCGTCCGGAAGCAGCGCGCGCGAGACGAGGCATCGGTGCGGGCGGATCAGAACCGCAGGCTGTTCGGGCGGACGGTGGCCGAGAAGGCGGCCGACGCGGCTGCGAAGACTCGGATCGAGAAGACGCTGGATGGCGCGCGGCTCGATTCCATCTCCGACACGTTCGAAGAGTAACCTCGCCCTCGTCTTGCCGACGGCCGCTGTGGGTCCCTCCCCTTGCGAGCGCCAGACCGAACCAACGTCCAACCTACGATCGTCCTCCTGACGGGGGAGGATCGATGAGGTCCGCATTCGACAAATAGCGGCTCGCTTACCGAATGTCGGTCGTGCACCCTGAAGACAGTCGCGGCCTCGACCGCCTAGCCCGCCCCTGCGCAGGAACGTCCCACGTCGCGCACCGTTATGCCTGCGTAACAAGGGGGCTATCATGATCTCGGATGCGAATGCGACGTGGCTCGCCAAGCTCGGCTTTGCCGCGCGCGGCGTCGTGTATATCCTCGTCGGCTGGTTCGCGGTCGACGCGGCGCTGCACGGCGGCGAGATCGCCGACAACCAAGGCGCGATCGGATCGATGGCGGGCGGACCGCTCGGCCCGGTGCTGCTGGCGATCGTCGCGGCGGGGCTGCTCGGCTATGCGATCTGGCGCCTGACCGAGGCTGCGGCGAACCCGGAGCAAATCACCCGCGATGCCAAGGGCAGCCTCAAGCGGATCGGCCATGTCGTCAGCGGTATCGCTCATCTGATCCTCGCCTGGACCGCGACGCGGCTCGCGCTCGATCTGGGCAAGGGGAAGATCGCCGTCTCGCCCGGCGACGAAAGCGCGCGCGACTGGACCGCGCTGCTGCTCGATCAGCCGGCCGGGCGTGTGCTGGTCGGCGCGGTCGCGGTCGGCGTGCTGGTCGCTGCGTTCCAGCAGGCGCAAAAGGCGTGGCGGGGCGACTTCATCCATGACCTGCGCGGCGATGCGCCCGCGCCCGGCTATGTCTGCACGATGGGCCGGATCGGCTACGGCGCGCGCGCGCTGGTATTCCTGATCGTCGCGGGACTGTTCGGCCTCGCTGCGTGGACCGCGCATGCGAGCGACGCGGGCGGCGTGGCCGAGGCGCTGGAGCGGCTGCAATCGCAACCCGGCGGCAAGTGGCTGCTCGCGCTCACCGGGATCGGTCTCGCGCTGTTCGGTGCGTACAGTCTGGTCGAAGCTCGCTTCCGGCGGCTGCATGTCGACCTGCCGGGGACCGATTAAAGTGAACGACAGCATATCGTTAAGGTGCCGATGCTAGCGGACGGTGGCATGTACACGATCAGCTTCGACACCCCTACCAAGACACTCACTATCGTCACCGAGGGGTTCTGGTCGGTTGCGACGACCGCGGCGTTCTCCGCCGAACTTCTCGCGCGCGGCACGGCTGCACGCCTGTATCACGGCCGGTTCGTCGTGCTCGCCGATCTGCGCAAGGCGGCGATCCAGCCGTTGAAGGTGATCGATGCGCTCGAGGCGATGATGCCCAAGGCGCTGAAGGTCACGTCCGCACCGATCGCCGCGGTGGTTGCCTCGCATCTGGCGAAGCTCCAGACCGAACGCTACCTGAAGGCTGAAAACTGCCGGACGTTCCTCGATATCGATGAGGCGAAGGCGTGGCTTGCGAGCGACCTCCACGCCGCCTGACGGCGTTCAGTCCTCCGATGCGGTCTCGATCAAGGCCGCCTCTACCTCTTCGATCGTGATGCCGAACGCGCCGGCAAGCCCCGCCACCGACGCGCCGCGATCGGCGAGCGTGCGGATCCGAGCAGTGTCGACGATGGTCTTGTAGCTCCGCGTGTCACGGTCGGTCTTCGATTCCGCGCCGCTGCGCGCGAGCGCGCCCGAACGTCGGCGTTTGGAAATCTTGAGCGCCTCGACATCGGTGGTCGGCGGCGCCTCGAGTCGCGCCTTGATCCGCTGATCCTCTTCGATACGCCGGCTTTCGCGGGCGCGTTCGCGTTCCTGGGACTGGAGATCGCGTTGTGCAGCGCGCGACTCGGATCGCTGTTCGGACGCGGCCAGCCGCTCTTTCGCGCGCTGCTCGCGGCCGTTGGCGCGCTCCTCCGCCCGTTTCGCGGCCCGGTCGGCGGTGCCGGGCATGAGCGGCCCCGTTCCCCTGCCGCCGCTCGGCCAGCCGTCGGTCATTAGATATCCTGTCGTCACCGGTACGCTACCTAAAGCGCGGAAGCGCGCTGCTAAGCGATGGCGGCGCGGGTGACCAGAGGCAGCCCTTCGTGATCCTCCCCCGCCAGGGGGAGGTGTCGCCGCAGGTGACGGAGGGGGAAGACACGGAACAGCGGTTCGCGCGTGCCTCCCCCTCCGTCAGGCTGGCGCCTGCCACATCCCCCTTGCGGGGGAAGATCAAGCTCAGGCGTTCGCGGTTTCGAGCGCGGGGTAGTCGATGTAGCCCTCGGGGCCCTGGCTGTACCACGTCTTCGCGTCGTCCTTCGCGAGCGGTGCGCCGGTGCGCAGGCGCTCGGGCAGGTCCGGGTTGGCGATGAACGTGCGACCGAAGGTTATCGCATCGGCATTGCCCGAATCGAGCTCTGCCTGTGCCTCCTCGACCGTCGTGTAGTCCGAGTTGACGATCAGCACGCCCTTGAACACTTTCCGGATCGCCGGGCTGAGCTTCGGTACGTCTGTCTTGCCGAAGGTGCCGTCGGGACCAGGCTCGCGCAGTTCGAGGAACGCGATGCCGAGATCGGACAGCGCCTTCGCCGCTGCGGTGAACAGCTCCTTCGGGTTGCTATCGTCGACGCCCTGCGAATCGCCGTTCGGCGACAGGCGGACGCTGACACGGTCGGCACCGGCGACCGAGATCACGCGCTCGGCGACTTCACGCAGCAGGCGAACGCGGTTCTCGATCGAGCCGCCATACTGGTCGGTGCGGAAATTGGCGTTGTCGCGCAGGAACTGGTCGATCAGATAGCCGTTCGCCGCGTGGATCTGCACGCCGTCAAAGCCGGCCGCAAGTGCGTTCTTCGTTGCCAGTTCGTAGTCGGCCAGCAGGCGCGGGATCTCGTTGGTCTCGAGCGGACGTGCGACCTCGAAGTCCTTCTTGCCCTCGAACGTGTGGGCCTGGCCTTCGGTCGCGGTTGCCGACGACGACACGGGCTGCGTCTCGTAGACCGACGAGTGGCCCTGGCGACCCATGTGCCACAGCTGCGCGACGATCCGGCCGCCAGCGGCGTGGACCGAGTCGGTGACGGGCTTCCAGGCGGCGACCTGCGCATCGGTCCACAGGCCCGGCGCGAACGGCCAGCCAAGGCCTTCGCGGCTGATGCCGGTGGCTTCCGAGATGATCAGGCCAGCGCTCGCACGCTGCGTGTAATATTCGACCATGATGTCGGTCGGCACCGCATCCCTGTCGGCACGCCCGCGGGTGAGCGGCGCCATGATGATGCGGTTCGGCGCTTCGACGGCACCAAGGGTAATCGGATCGAAAAGGCTAGGCATGGAAGCTCCTTATTGGCCTGACGGGCGGAAGATAGGAGGCTACAGGGCGGCATGCATCGCCCCGACCCGCAAAGATTATCTAGCGTGCCCGATACGGCGCACGGTTTGACGCCGGCCGCGCAAAGTGTTGCCGCGCCGGGACTTATCGCTTTTGCGGCGCTTCTGGTGGCGAACGTCGCGCTGGCATTCGGGCCGTGGTTCGTCCGTGCGACCGAGGTCGGGCCGGTGGCGGCGGGGTTCTGGCGGCTCACACTCGCCGTGCCGTTCCTGATCGCGTTGGCGGTCCAGCAAGGCGCGCGGCCGACCCGGTTGAGCCGCGGCGTGTGGATCGGGCTGATCGTCGGTGGCGTGTGCTTCGCGGCCGATCTCGGTGCGTGGCATCTCGGCATCCGGCGCACGACGCTCGCCAATGCGACTCTGTTCGGCAACGCGGCGACGCTGATCTTTCCGATCTACGGTTTCCTGATCGCGAAGACGTGGCCGACGCGGACTCAAGGCTGGGCATTGGTACTGGCGGCGACGGGCGCTGCGCTGTTGCTCGGGCGCTCGTATCAGCTCGATGCGAAGAACCTTGTCGGCGACCTGCTCTGCATCCTCGCAGGCCTGCTCTACACGGTCTATTTCATCCTGATGGCGCGGGCGCGGGCGACGTTGGCGCCGCTGTCCGCGCTTACCTTGTCGACGCTCGCGGGGATCGTACCGCTGCTGGTGTTCGCGCTGGCGATGGGCGAGCGGGTGATGCCGACGCACTGGGGGCCGCTGATCGGGCTCGCACTGTGCAGCCAGGTGCTGGGGCAAGGGCTGATGATCTATGCGCTTGGGCGATTTTCGCCGCTGGTGATCGGGATCGCGTTGCTGATCCAGCCGGTGGTCGCCGGCGTGGTGGGCTGGCTGGTGTATGGCGAGCGGCTCGGCGCGGCGGATCTGGTCGGGGTCGTGATGGTCGCGGTCGCGCTGGTGCTCGTCCGCCGGGGACCTCCCCCGGAAGTCCCCCTTGAAGACGCGCTTGATACGCCTGATTTTGAACGGCAGGAGACGGTATGACCCAGGACCTTACGCTCGACGAAATCCGCGCCCTGCTGGCGCCCGGCATCGCCGCCAATGCTGCGTTCGACGGCTGGAGCGACGCCGCGCGCGACATGGCCGCGCAGGCCGAGGGGATCGACACCGACATCGCCGCGCTCGCGTTCAAGGACGGCCCGGTCGACATGATCGACGCGTGGTTCGCGCATATCGACGGCGTGATGCTGGCCGCGGTCCCGCCCGAGCGGTCGGCGCTGATGAAGATCCGCGAGAAGATCACCGCCCTGGTCGAGGCGCGGCTCGACGCGACGTCGATCGATCGCGAATCGCTGCGGCGCGCGCTCGCGATCCTCGCGCTCCCGCAGAACCTGGCGAAGGCGACGCGGCTAGGCTTGCGGACGGTCGACACGATCTGGCGTGCCGCCGGCGACGTCGCGACCGACTATAATTACTACACCAAGCGGACGATCCTGCTCGGCGTGTACGCGTCGACGATCACGGTGTTCCTCGACGACGAAAGCGAAGGTCTGGCCGAAACGCGCGCATTCCTCGGTCGCCGGATCAACGGGATCATGCAGTTCGAGAAGGCCAAGGCCGGGTTCCTCAAGCGCACCGAACACGGGTTCAGCCTGTCGCGATTCGTCGGCCGGCTGCGCTATCCGACTGCGTGAAGCCATCAACGCTCGGCTAAGTACCTCTGGCGTCAAGCTTTCGTCAGGATCGCGAGGCGTTGAGACGGTCGTAGCCCACGACGGTTAGGGCTTCCCTTCCCCGGGCGTTACTGATAATCACTCGCATCATGGACACTCGCCCCGATCGTTCCGTCAGCCTCGAAACGCTGCCTCGCAAGCAGCATGGCATCGTTGCCGCGATCGAATGGGCACGACTTGCCGATCCCGAGGCGCGCCGACTGCGCGAACTGGGTTTCGATGAGGGTGTCGATGTCGAGGTTTTGCACCGCGCGACGCTGGGCCAGGGCCCGATCGCCTGCCGTATCGGCCGGATGACGGTTGCGCTCCGCCGAGCCGTTGCTGGCGCGATCCACGTCTCGCCAATGCCTGCCGCGGCTGAATAATCCCATAAAATGAATGCAGCACCGCTGGTTGCGCTGGTCGGCAATCCCAATGCCGGCAAAAGCGCGCTGTTCAATGCGCTGACGGGTGCACGCCAGAAGGTCGGCAATTATCCCGGCGTCACGGTCGAGCGGAAGGTCGGGCGGCTGATGCTCGACGACGGCCGGCCGATCGAGCTGGTCGACCTCCCCGGCGCGTACAGCCTCGAACCCTCCTCCCCCGACGAGCGAGTCACGCGCGACGTCGTGACCGGCACACAGGACGGCGAGCGCCTGCCCGACGCGCTGGTCGTCGTCGTCGATGCCGCCAATCTCGACAACCACCTGCGCTTCACGCTCCAGCTGATCGCGCTCGGCCTGCCGGTCGTGGTCGCGCTCAACATGGTCGATCTCGCCGAGCGCGACGGGCTGAAGCTCGATCCCAAGGTGCTCGAACGCGAACTCGGCGTACCGGTGATCCCGACCGTCGCGGTGCGCAAGCGTGGCCTCGACGAGTTGAAGGCGGCGCTTTCCGGCATCGTCGTCAATGGCCCGATGCGCCTGCGCAAATCCGACGGCAGCGTGCAGGACGACATCGTCACGCTCCAGCGTCGCGCGCGCCAGATCGCGACGTCCGCGACCGTGTCCGAGACGCAGGTCCGCCGCTGGACGCACATGCTCGACGCGGTCGCGCTGCATCCTGTGGCTGGCCCGATCCTGCTGCTCGCGATCATGTTCCTGATGTTCCAGGCGGTGTTCAGCTGGGCACAGCCGTTCATGGACGCGATCGACGCGGGCTTTACCGCGTTGCAGGGGTTCCTGACCGCCGAACTGCCCGATTCGCTGCTCCGCTCGCTGCTGGTCGACGGCGTGATCGCGGGCGTCGGCGCAGTCATCGTCTTCCTGCCGCAGATCCTGATCCTGTTCCTCTTTATCCTCGTGCTCGAAGCCAGCGGCTACATGGTCCGCGCGGCGTTCCTGATGGACCGGGTGATGGCGAGCGTCGGGCTGTCTGGCCGTGCTTTCATCCCGCTGCTGTCGAGCTTCGCCTGCGCGATCCCCGGCATCATGGCGACGCGGACGATCGACGACGAGAAGGACCGGCTGACGACGATCCTGATCGCGCCGCTGATGACGTGTTCGGCGCGCCTGCCGGTCTACACGCTGATAATCGGCGCGTTCATTCCGAATACGCAGGTGCTGCCGTTCGTCGGGTTGCAGGGGCTGGTGATGCTCGGCCTGTACGTGATGGGCATCGTCGGTGCGTTCGTCGCCGCGCTGGTGCTGCGCCGGACGGTAACCAAGGGCGTGTCGTCGGGCTTCATGATGGAGATGCCGAAGTACCAGTGGCCGCAGTGGCGCGACGTCGGCATCGGCCTGTGGAGCCGCGCGCAGATCTTCCTGAAGCGCGCCGGCGGCATCATCCTGACCTCGACGATCATCCTGTGGGTGCTGCTGAGCTTCCCCAAGCCGCCCGAACAGCCCGCTGGCGCACCGAAGATCTCGGCGGTCGATTATTCGGTAGCCGGACGCATCGCCAACGGCATCGCGCCGGTGTTCGCGCCGATCGGCTTCAACCGCGACATCGTCCTCGCGCTGATCCCGGCGATGGCTGCGCGCGAAGTCGCGGTCGCGGCGATCGGCACGGTCTACGCGATCGACGATCCCGCCAGCAACCAGGGCGGCAAGGCGATGATCGAGAACCTCCGCGGTCGCTGGAGCCTGCCGACCGCGCTCGCCTTCCTGATGTGGTTCGTGTTCGCACCGCAGTGCATTTCGACGATCGCCGTCACCCGTCGCGAGACCAATGGGTGGAAATGGCCCGCCTTCATGGTTGGCTATTTGTTCGCCGCCGCCTACATCATGGCCGGAATCACATATTGGCTGGCGGTGTTCGCCGGCCTCTGAGGGGCATCATGGCAGGCAGCGTCAACAAGGTCATCATCGTCGGCAATCTGGGTCGCGACCCGGAGAGCAAGGCGTTCCAGAACGGCGGCAAGGTCGTCAACCTGCGCATCGCGACATCCGAGTCCTGGAAGGACAAGATGTCGGGCGAGCGCAAGGAAAAGACCGAATGGCATTCGGTCGCGATCTTCAACGAAGGTCTCGCAAACGTCGCCGAAAAGTATCTCCGCAAGGGCTCGAAGGTCTATATCGAGGGCGCGCTCCAGACCCGGAAGTGGCAGGACGCGCAGGGCCAGGACAAATATTCGACCGAGATCGTGCTGCAGGGCTTCAATAGCGTGCTGACGATGCTCGACGGTCCGAATGGCGGCGCAGGCGGTGGTGCAGGCGGCGGCGGTGGTAGCCGCGGCGGTGGCGACGACTGGGCCGGCGGCGGTGGCGGCAACGACTTCGGCGGCGGTTCGTCGGGTGGCGGCGGTTACGGCGGCGGCGGCGGTGGTCGTGGCGGCAGCGCACCCTCGGGTGGCGGTGGCGGTGGCGGCGCACGCGGCGGCAGCTTCGGGCAGACCGGCGGCTTCTCGGACGATCTCGACGACGACGTGCCGTTCTGATTGCCGTGACGACGCTGTATTCCGTTCCCAATACCGCCACGTTCGACGAGGCCGAGCGCTCTCGCGTGATCTCGGCCTACGATGTCGCCGGCGCGCGCGCGAAAGGCCAGCTCGACGACATCGTGGCGTTCGCAGCAGAGCTCTGCGGCGCCCCGGTCGCGTTGCTGAGCCTGGTCGAGGAGGAATATCAGCGTTTCCTGGCGCGGACCGGGTTCGACCTGGAGCAGACTCCGCGAAGCATGTCGTTCTGCGCGCACGCGATGCACCATCACGAGGTGATGGAAGTGCCCGACGCGCAGGCCGATCCGCGGTTCGTCGACAACCCGCTGGTGACCGGCGAACCGTATGTGCGGTTCTACGCCGGCGCGCCGCTCGTCTCGAGCGAGGGCGTGCCGCTGGGCGCACTCTGCGTGCTTGCGAACGAGCCTCGCGAAGGCCTGACCCGGTTCCAGCGCGATGGCCTCACGCTGCTGGCCAAGGCCGCGATGGGCCGGCTCGACGACCGCCGCACTGCGCGCGAACAGGCTATGGCCGAGGCCGAGGCGCGCCGCACGCTGGAGGCGAGCGACCTCAAGTTTCGCACGCTCGCCGACACCATGCCGCAGATGGTGTGGTCGACGCTGCCCGACGGCTTCCACGATTACTTCAACGCGCGGTGGTACGAGTTTACCGGCACGCCCGTCGGGACGACCGATGGCGAAGGTTGGAACGACATGTTCCATCCTGACGACCAGGATCGCGCCTGGGCGATCTGGCGTCAGTCGCTCGACACGGGCGAGCCTTACAACATCGAATACAGGCTTCGGCATTTCGACGGCACGTACCGCTGGGTGCTCGGCCGTGCGCTACCGGTCCGTGACGAAAACGGCGCGATCACGCGCTGGTTCGGGACCTGCACCGACATCCACGAACAGAAGCTGGCCTATGAGGAGCGCGAGGTCATCAGCCAGGAGCTGAGCCACCGCATCAAGAACATCTTCGCGGTGATCGCCGGACTGATCGCGTTCTCGGCGAGGGGAAAGCCGGAGTTCGCCGGGATCGCGACCGATTTGCGCCACCGCATCAACGCGCTAGGTCGCGCGCATGATTTCGTGCGCCCGCATAGCGTTAACTCACGACCATCGATGGCGCAGAATAGCCTGCATGGCTTGCTGCATGAATTGTTCGAGCCGTATCAGCGAATCGATGGCGCCCGTGTCAGCGTCGTGGGCGACGATGTGACGATAGATGATCGTTCCGCGACTCCGCTCGCGCTGATGTTTCACGAACTTGCAACCAACGCGACAAAATACGGTGCGCTAGCGACCGAACTCGGCACGGTGCGGATCACCGTCGCGGCCAATACCGATACGGTGACATTGCACTGGCGAGAGGTGGGAGGCCCGTCCGTCACCAAGCCTACGACGCCACCGGGCTTTGGCACGCAATTGATCGAGATGAGCGCGGTGCGTCAGTTAGGCGGCAACGTGAACCGGACGTGGAACGACGACGGCCTAATTGTCGCCCTGACTATTCCGAAGACCGCATTCAGCCGCTGACGCGAATGACGTCGTCGTGCGCGCTTGTGTCGTCGTTGCACGCCAAAGCGGCAGCCGCGAGGATGGCCGAATCGCTGAACGGCTTGCGAATATACCCTAGGCATTCCGCATCGCCAATCTGGGCGGGGTTTGCAGTCACGAACACGACCTTTACGCCGTAGTCCTGCGCCATCCGCCTGGCGATCTCCGGGCCGGTCGGTCCGTCGCGGAGGTTGATGTCGACGAAAGCGAAGTTGCAACCGGGTGCCGCCGCGATCGCGCTGTCGCGGTCAGCCGCGATCCCCGCGACGCCGTAGCCGGCATCCATGAGGATTCTCTCTAGGTCGAGCGCGACGAAGATTTCGTCTTCGACAATGAGGGCGGTCTTGGTCATCGGCGAAGTAACCAGTCGACCGCCGATCGGTTCCGCCAAATCGGTGATTTAGATCAACCGCTTGTCCCGATATGGCCTGATCGTTGCCGATTCCGCAATCGATTACCGTCGCAGCAGGAATACCGCGTGCTCGGCGAACAGGTTAGCACCCCCTGCCCCGGTGCGCTTGTCGCCCGACAGGAACCAGGCGTCCTCGACGGTGATCCCGCGCGCTTTCACGAAGGCGCGGAAATCGTCGATCGTGACGTGGTGGATGTTCGGCGTGTCGTACCAGCTCTCGGGCAATTGCCGCGTCACCGGCATGCGGCCGCCCCACAATAGCGACAGCCGCACACGCCAATGCGCGAAATTGGGGAAGCTGACGAATGCGCGCCGGCCGATCCGCAGCAGGTGATCGAGCACGAGATCAGGCGCGCGTGCGGTCTGCAGCGTCTGGCTGAGGATCGCGTAATCGAAGCTCGCGTCGGGATAGCCGGCAAGGTCGATATCGGCATCGCCCTGGATCACCGACAGGCCGCGCGCGACCGCAGAGGCCACGTTGTGCGCATCGATCTCCAGCCCGCGGGCGTCGACGTCGCGGGTATCGCGCAACGCCGCCATCAGCGCGCCGTCGCCACAGCCGATGTCGAGCACACGGCTGCCCTGCGCGACGTTCTCGGCGATGACGGCGAGGTCGGTACGTAAGGTCATGATGCGGTCCGCAGTTGCTCGGCGAGGCCGGGCGCGAGGCGTTCCATGTAGCGGTCGGCGCGGACCAGCGGGTGGAAGCCGAGGTCCGCATACACGCCATGCGCGTCGGCGGTGACGAGCCCGAACCTGCGCAACCCGGCGAACGACGGATGCTCGAGGAACCAGCTCACCATCCGTCGGCCGAGCCCCTGCCCGCGCGCCGACTCCTCGACCCACACGTCGGCAAGCCACGCGAAGGTGGCGTGATCGGTGATCATCCGCGCGAAGCCGACTTGCGCATCGTCCTGATACGCACCGAGACAATGCGAGCCTGCGATCGCGCGTTCGACCAGCGTGCGCTCGATCCCCGGCGACCAATAGCTGCTCGCGAGCCATGCGTGGATGCGATCGACCTGCAACCGGCTCGCGTCGTCGGACAGGATACTCGTCATCGGCCAGCCCTCAGGAAGCCGTCGACCACCCGGTTGAGATCGGGTGCCTCCAGCAGGAACGCGTCGTGGCCATAGGGGCTCGACAGCTCGACGAAGCTGACCGGTGCGCCCGCCGCGTTCAAGGCCTGGACGATCGCACGCGATTCTGAAGTCGGATATAGCCAGTCAGTGTCGAAACTGACGAGGCAGAAGCGCGATTTAGTCGCGCGAAACGCGTTGGCAAGCAGCCCGCCATGCTCCTCGGCGAGGTCGAAATAATCCATCGCCCGCGTGATGTAGAGGTACGAGTTCGCGTCGAACCGGTCGGTGAAGGCGAGCCCCTGATGGCGCAGATAGCTCTCGACCTGGAAATCCGCGTC
This sequence comes from Sphingomonas sp. 320_CC, assembly GCF_059691795.1. Taxonomy (NCBI): domain Bacteria; kingdom Pseudomonadati; phylum Pseudomonadota; class Alphaproteobacteria; order Sphingomonadales; family Sphingomonadaceae; genus Sphingomonas; species Sphingomonas sp. 320_CC. The sequence continues at coordinate 662,576 of NZ_JCAWAE010000002.1, forward strand.
GAACCCGAACGACTTCGCGTCGCGCGCCTGTAGGCGGCGGCCGAACTTCTCGGTCAGCCCCGCCTCCGACAGATACGTGATGTGCGCCGCCATCCGCGCCACCGCGAGCCCGGCGGTCGGCGCCGCGTCGTCATGATACTCACCCCCGCGCCAGTTCGGATCGGCCATCACCGCCTGCCGCCCGACCTCGTGGAAAGCGATGTTCTGCGCAGTATGACGCGCCGTCGAGGCGATCACCACGCACGCCTTCACCCGGTCGGGGAAGGTCGCGGGCCAGCTAAGAGCCTGCATGCCGCCCATCGATCCACCAACCACCGCGTGGAGAACGCCGACGCCAAGATGATCGAGCAGCATCGCCTGCGCGCGCACCATGTCGCGGATCGTGATGACCGGGAACCCCATCGCCCAGGGCCGTCCAGTCGCCGGATTGATCGTCGCGGGGCCGGACGTGCCCATGCAGCTGCCGAGCACATTCGCGCAGACGACGAAGTGCCGCGCAGGGTCGATCGGCTTCCCCTCGCCCACCATCCGCGTCCACCAGCCGGGCTTGCCGGTGCGGGGGTGATTCGACGCGACGTGCTGGTCGCCGGTCAGCGCGTGGCAGATCAGGACGGCGTTCGAGGCGTCTGCGTTGAGCGTGCCGTAAGTCTCGTAGGCGATATCCACCGGGGACAGCAGCACGCCGCCATCGAGCCTGAGCGGTCCCGGCAACGTGACGCGCCGCGCAAGGCCGAAGCGCTGGTCGGTGTCGTGGCCGGTGCTGGGGTCTATGGCAGGCGGGTCGAGCATGCCGCGCGCTACCATAGGGGGACGCCGTCATGCCAGCGCCGCTTCCTCGATCCTCCCCCGCCAGGGGGAGGTGGCTGGCCCTTGCCAGACGGAGGGGGAGGACAGGAAAACCGCTGTTGCGTCACCCTCCCCCTCCGTCGCCTTCGGCGCCACCTCCCCCTGGCGGGGGAGGATCGTGAAGTCCCCCACCCACCGCGCACAAAGATTGCCACCGCGCCACCGCGCCCGCTATGTCCCGCGGCCATGACAAACATCACGCCCGCTCCTGCGCCGAAGCCCTGGATCCTGGGGATCGCGCCGTACACGCCCGGTCGCTCGACGACCGATGACGGCCGCATTGTGATCAAGCTGTCGTCGAACGAGAACCCGCTCGGCACCAGCCCCGCCGCGAAGGCCGCATTCGATGCCGCCGACCGCACGCTGGAACGCTATCCGGATGCGGGCGCGGTCGAACTGCGCGAGGCGCTGGCGGCGCATTACGACCTTGATCCGGCGCGCGTGATCTACGGCACCGGCTCCGACGAGATCCTCCATCTGGTCGCGGGCGCCTATGCGGGCCCCGGCGACGAGATCATCCACGTCCGCTACGGCTTCGCGGTGTATGAGATCGCCACGCGCCGCGTCGGCGCCGAGCCCGTCATCGTCGACGACCGCGACTATGCGACCGACGTCGACGCGATCCTCGCCGCCGTCACCGAGCGCACCCGCGTGGTGTTCGTCGCGAACCCGAACAATCCGACCGGCACGTTCACGCCGCGGGCGGAAATCGCGCGGCTGCATGCCGGGCTGCCGAAGTCGGTGCTGCTCGTGCTCGACCAGGCCTATGCCGAATATCTGTCGCCCGAGGAGGACGATGCGGGGCTCGCGCTGGCGATGACCGAGGCGAACGTGCTGGTGACGCGGACCTTCTCGAAGATTCACGGGCTGGCCGCCGAGCGGATCGGCTGGGGTTATGCCTGCGCGCCGATCATCGACGCGATGCACCGCATCCGCGCACCGTTCAACGTCACCACCGCGGGTCAGGCCGCCGCGGTCGCCGCGATCGGCGACACCGCTTTCGTCGACGCGACGCGCGCGCATAACGACACGTGGCGCGGCTGGTTCGTCGAGCAGATCGGGCAGATGGGCAACGCCGGGCTTCGCGCCGTACCGTCGAAGGCGAACTTCGTGCTCGTGCTGTTCGAGGGCAAGCTGACCGCCGATGCCGCGTATCATGGGCTGATGGACGCGGGCTACATCGTCCGCTGGCTGCCCGGCCAGGGCCTGCCCAACGCGCTGCGCATCACGATCGGCACCGAAGAGGAAACGCGCGGCGTCACCGCGGCGCTGCGCAACTTGGTCGAAGCCGCCTGATGCTGCCGTTCGCGCGCGTCACGATCATCGGGCTGGGTCTGATCGGCTCGTCGGTCGCGCGCGCGGTGCAGGCGAAGATGCCGACGGTCCGCGTCACCGGCTACGATGTCGACGCGACCGTGCGCGAAGCCGCGGACCAGCTGCAATTCTGCGACGACGTCGCGGACTCAGCCGGCGCGGCGGTGATCGACGCCGACCTCGTAATCCTGTGCGTGCCCGTCGGCATCATGGGCGAGGTCGCCGCCGAGTTCGCGGCTGAGCTTCCCGCGGATGCGATCGTCAGCGACGTCGGCAGCTGCAAGGCCGAAATCGTCCGCGCGCTCACCGAAGCACTGCCCAACGCGACTGTCATTCCCGCGCACCCGGTCGCAGGCACCGAGCGGAGCGGCCCGGAGGCGGGGTTCGCGACGCTGTTCCGCCATCGCTGGTGCATCGTTACGCCACCAGAAGGCGCTGACCCGGTCGCGGTCGAGCGCGTGTCCGAGTTCTGGCGCAGGCTGGGCGCGCAGGTCGAGACGATGGCGCCCGAGCATCACGACCGCGTCCTCGCCGTCACCAGCCATCTGCCGCATCTGATCGCCTACACGATCGTCGGCACCGCCGGTGATCTGGAGGAAGTGACCCAGTCGGAGGTCATCAAATATTCCGCCGGTGGTTTCCGCGATTTCACGCGCATCGCCGCGTCGGACCCGACCATGTGGCGCGACATCTTCCTCAACAACCGCGAGGCGGTGCTGGAGATGTTGCAGCGATTCTCGGAAGATCTGAGTCATCTCCAGCGCGCGATCCGTTGGGGTGACGGCGATGCGCTGTTCGACCTATTCACGCGGACTCGGGCGATCCGGCGGAGTATCGTCGAGCAGGGGCAGGACGACGACGTGCAGGATTTCGGGCGTACGCACGGGTAAGAGTAACCACCCCGGCGGAGGCCGGGCCCAGTTGGGTAGGCCAGAGTAACAGCTCGCAACGCACATTAGCGACATCGCCCAACTGGGCCCCGGCCTTCGCCGGGGTGGTGCCTCCCCAACCTAATCCAGCGCGTTCATCGCCGCGTGGACCCGCTGCTCCGCTTCCTCACGCGGCAAACCAGGCGGCACCACTTCGCCGAACCGGAACGTGATCACCCCCGGCAGCTTCGGCCCCTTTTTCGGCCACACCAGCCCGCTGTCGCACGCGATCGGCACCGTCGGCATTTTCAGCGCGCGATACAGCCCCGCAAACCCCGGCTTCAGCGGCGGATGCTCGCCCGGCGACACCCGCGTCCCCTCCGGAAAGATCAGGATCGAGCGGCCGGTCGCCTTCGCCGCGGTCGCTTCGCGCATCATGCTGCGCATCGCCGTCGCCGATGCTTCGCGGTCGACGACGATCGCGCCGTAGCGCCGCGCCGCCCACCCCCAAGCCGGGATATCCGCAAGTTCGCGCTTCAACACGATCGCCGGACCGTCGAGCAGCGCCTGCAACTCAAGCGTCTCGAACATCGCCTGATGCTTGCACGCGTAGAAGGCCGGCTCGGTCGGTCGCGTCCCCTCCACGCGGATATGCACACCGAGTATCCACCGCGCGCACCAGCGGTGGAAGCGCGTCCAGATCGTCGAATGCACGATCACCGCGCGCGCGCCGAACAATGCCGAGATCGGCACGGTCACCACGATCGGCACCGAGATCGTGTAGAAAACGAGCATGAACGCCCAATTACGCAGCCAAATCATCCGCCAAATCCAATCCACAACGCGATCCGGCGAAGGATCAACTTGTTATATTCGTTGACCAAAGTCCCGAGCCGCGGCGTCCCCGGCACGCCATCGCCGAGGATCGCGACATTCTTGTCGAGCGCCGCCGCCAACTCCATCCGCGCGCGCGCGACGTGCCAGTCCGACGTCACCAGCCGCACCGAGCGGTATTTGTGCACGCGTACCCACTGCGCGGTCTCCTCCGCATTGGAGCGCGTATCGACCGCGTCCGCGCCCAGATCGATGCAGCACGCGAACAACGCGGGCGACGTACGATACTCGAGCGCAAGATCGATCGGCCGCACCCCTGGCGCGACGCCGGTCACCAGCATCCGCTTCGCCTGGTTATCGCGGAGCAGCGCGATGCCGCGGTCGATCCGCCCTGCCCCACCGGTCGGCACGACGATCGCATCCGTCGTGAACCCGTCGAGCGGCTTGGGCAGCAGCAGCATGAACAGCGCGAAGCCGAACGCCCAGGCGAGCGCCATGATGCCAAACAGCCGGACGATCACAGGATATGCCTCAGCGCGCGGACGATCGTCACGCGGGCGGCGAGCGTGGCGAGGACGACGAACGCGATCGGCAGCATCGCGAGGGCGACCCAGTCGACTCCGTCCAGCGTCACCCCGCCGAGCAGTTCCGAACCCAGTCCGTGCAACCGGATCCCGACGAACGCTACCACCAGCAACGCCGCGACACCGCCGCCAAGTCCGCCGATCGTCGCGTCGAGCGCGATCCGCCGCTGGAACAGACGCGCGACCTGGAGATCGGTCGAGCCGAGCATGTGCATGACCGCGATCGTCTCGCGGTGCGTCTCCAGCCCCGCGCGCGCGGCGAGCACGACGACCGCGGCTGTCGCGCTCGCCATCAGCAGGACCAGCGCCAGTGCGAGAAACGTCAGCGAGCCCATCACGTCGTTGACCGGCGACATCCAGCTTTCGTGGCGGTCGACGCGGACGATCGGGCTCAGGCGGCGGACACTGGTCGCGACCCGCGCCGCGACCGCCTCGTCCTGATTGCCAAGGTCGACGTCGATCATCGCCGGCACCGGCAATTGCGGATCGGCGCCATCGGACCCGAGCCAGGGTTGCAGCAGTCGTGTGAGTTCGGCGCGATCGACCGGCGTTGCCGTCGCCACCGCCGGCATTCTCCGCAGCGCAGCCAGCACGCGCGCCGCGACGGCGTCACGACGGACCGGATCGCCATCGACGACCTGCACTGTCAGCCGGCCCGCCAGTTGCCGATCGAGCAAGCGCGCCGCGCCCGCCGTCGCCAACCCCAGAGCTGCGGCAAGCATCGTCAGGAACAGCATGATCGCCATCACCCACGTCATCGCGCGCAGGCCGCCCGCTTCGTCGAGCACGCGGCGCTCGACCGATGATCGCGTCTTCGACACCCTCATCATTCGGGCCGCGTCGGCGGATAACGCAGCGCCCCCGTCGGATCGAGCAACCGACCGCGATCGAGCCGCATCATCTGCGCGCCCGGAATCCGCCCAAGCAGGTGGAAGTCGTGCGTCGCGACCACGACGGTCGTCCCCAGCTTGTTGAGCGATTCGAACAGGTGGAGCAGTCGCTCGGCCATGTCGGGATCGACGTTGCCGGTCGGCTCGTCCGCGACCAGGATCTCGGGGCGCGCGATCACCGCGCGGGCGATCGCGACGCGCTGTTGCTCGCCGCCCGACAATGTTGCCGGCCGCGCATCCGCACGCTCGGTCAGCCCGACCCAGGCGAGCATTTCGCGCACCGGTTGCTCTATATCCGTCTCTGGCATGCCGGCGACGCGCAACGGCAGCGCGATATTGTCCCAGGTCGACAGATGCGGGACCAGCCGGAAATCTTGGAACACCACGCCGATCCGACGCCGAAATCCGGGCAGCCGATCGCGCGACAACACCACCGCATCCTCGCCGAACAGCCGGATCACGCCGCGTGTCGGGCGCTGTGCGAGATAGAGAAGCTTGAGCAGCGAGGTTTTCCCCGCGCCGCTCGCACCGGTCAGGAAATAGAACGCGCCGCTGCGCAGCGTGAAGCTGAGGTCCGCCAGCGTCTCCGGCCCTGCATCGGACCCCGTGCCGTAGCGAAGCCCGACATTCTCGAATTGGACGATATTCGCCATGACGTGGTTGCGCCCGCTCTCGCCCGCTTGATGTTCGTGCCAATGCCCGTATCGGCGCTTTGCCATGAAAGCGCGCGCCGCTTCAAGCTTGCCACATATGCGGGCCGCGTGCTTATTCGGCACGAGATACGGTCGCGCTCCGGCGGCCGCTGGTGAAGCGTACCCATGATCCTCCAATGTCCCGAGTGCAGCACGCGCTATCTGGTCCCCGACAGCGCGATCGGGACCGAGGGGCGCACCGTGCGCTGCGCCAATTGCAAGCATAGCTGGTTCCAGGCCGCCGCACCGGACGTCGAAGATGCACTGGAGATACCGGAGCCGACGCCGCTTGCGCCGGCACCGCCACCGCTCGCCCCTCTGGCGCGGCCGCCGATCGCGGAGCCGGCCGAACGGTTCGCACCTTTCGCTCCTGCCGCACCAATCGCGCCCGAGCCTGCGGTCGTAGCACCCACATTCGTTCCACCGGTAACACCGCAGATCGAGAACCTGCCCGTTCGCCTGCGTCGCAACACGACGCGGCGCTGGACGATCGTCGCGGTGCTTGCCGGGCTGATGATGCTGATCGCGGCGGGGGCTATCGTGTATCTCGGTGCGCCAGGCGTCGCGGCCAAGCTCGGTCTCGGGACCGGCAGCGACGAGACACCGCTGCGGTTGCGCGACAATCCGATCGAGCGCCGCGAACTCGACAACGGCTCCGAACTGTTCGCAGTCAGCGGCCAGGTCACCAACCCGTCGAACCAACGCCAGCGCGTGCCCGACATCCGCGCCGAACTTCGCGATGCGCAGGGACGGCTGGTGTATAGCTGGACGATCACCCCGCAGCAGAGGACGCTGGCGCCTGGTGGCGCGATCGACTTCAACTCCGCGACGCTGAACGTGCCGGCGAACTCGAAGCGGTTGGAGCTGAGCTTTGCCGGCGAGGCGACCCGCTAAGTCTACGATCGCCTCACGCCAGCGGAAAAGCATCGTGTTGGCGCTGGAAAAAACGTGACGATCGGATTTGGCTAGCGGCTTTTTCGCAAAGGGCGTTGCACGATGCAGAAACCCTTGCTAGTGGCGCTCGCCTACCAGATGCCGGGTCCGCCCGGTGATGTTTCATGGGCGGCCATGGCGGAACTGGTAGACGCGCAACGTTGAGGTCGTTGTGGGCGAAAGCCCGTGGAAGTTCGAGTCTTCTTGGCCGCACCATTTTTCAGATTAGAGTAAACACCCCCTTCGAGGGTCCCCCTTTCGCTGCCGTGCGTTGGGCTTGGCGGAGGCATTGCATGAGTTCGATCGACGACACGATCATTGACACGCCCGAGGGCCCGATGACGTTTGCGCAGTGGAAGAAGAAGAACCCGGTCCAGCTGCCCTCGCGCCGGACCAAGGGGAAGAAGCTGCCCAACAAGGTGAAGCTGACCACCGACGAGAAATAGCGGTGGCTGGGGCTGGAGTGCCCGACCGATAAGCCGACATGCTCCCCTCCCTGGAAGGGAGGGGTTGGGGGTGGGTTGGCTAGCTTGTGTTACGACGGTTCGGATTTTGCGGAGGCCGACCCACCCCCGGCCCCTCCCTTCCAGGGAGGGGGGGAAGATAGCGGAAGCGGTTTTGCCGCTCAGTGCTTCCCCGAACTCCCTGACCCCTGCCGCGCCCGGATCATCCGCGCCTGGAACTTCACGCGTTGCCAGAACGTCGCGTCGTCGAGCCGCCATTGGCGGATCGCCTGCGTCGCCAGCGTCTCGATCAGCGCCTCGCTGGTCGCCGCATCCTGCGCCGCAAACGCCCGTGCGAGGTCCTCGACGCACGGACCGTGGTCGGTGAAGTCGCGCGGCAGCGGCATGGGTGTGGGCTGGCTCGGCATCGGCATATATCTCTCTCCCTGTAATTAACGTCGACCACCGAACAGGGCGCGCGTGGCGCCACCCAGCGTTGTCTGGTCGAACTTCAGCCGCATCGTGAGGTACGGCCCCTGCCGCGTGTAGCGGTCGTCCTCGAAATCGCGGTCGCGGTAGCCGGACAAATTGTAGCCGGCGCTGATCCACATGTTCTGCGCGGGCGACACGCCGACCGACGGTCCACCGCTCCACGACCAGGCGCCGCGCGACCACGCATGCTGGACCGAACCGCTGACGCCGATGTCGAACCGCGTGCCGACATCCTGGCGCAACTCGAACCCGGTCACGTCGATATACCCGTCATAGGTATCGTCGGCGAAGCGCCCGGCGACGTATTTCGCACCGTAATACAGAGTCGCCTCGGTGCCGTGGCCAAGCCCTTCGGGGCCGGTGCGATAGTTGACCGCCAGATTGTTGATGATCCGCGACGTCACCTGATCGCCGCCACCGTACGCCGGCACGCCGAGCGAATTGGTGTCGGTGAACCCGGCATCCGCGCTCTCGTGCCGCAGTTCGAGCCGTTCGAGCACCGACCAGCGGCTGTCGAGCGGACGCAGCGCGAGCGCGACGTCGGCGGTGGCATAGGTCGCGACCGCACCGGTCTTGTCCTTGATCGTGTACGCCTTGATGCTCGACGCGAGCGTCTTGCCCTGCCCCAGCGTGCGCAGGAAGTTGGTGGTGATCCCCCAGCGATCGCCGCTGTCGGCGTTGCGGTATTCGAGGCGGCCGTTCACCGACCAGCGGGCCTGGCGGTAGGTCGCGCCGAGCGTCACCGCGGCATAATCGCCATTGGTCTGGTCCTGCCCGACATAGCCACCCGAGGTGACCGGCTGGAACGCGTTGACGACCGCGCCGTCCGGAATTTGCCCCTTCAGCGTGTTGCTCGCGTCGAGCGTGCCGTCGACGGTCCAGTTCTTACCAACCGGCACCGACTGGCTGAGCCCGTATTGCGCATAGGTGCGCGCGCCGTTCTCGCCGATCGCCTGCTGGTTGAGCGTGCTCATCAGCTTGGCGCCGGTCCAGGGGGCGACGTCGACGCCGAACTGCTTGGTATGCGCGACATAGCCGTCGCCGTTCGCAATCTCGTACCCGCCGATCAGGCGGATGCCGGGCTTGATCCGGTAGGCGAGCTGGATCTGGTGGCGGATCGGGAAGTCGACGCTGTTGCTGTCGCCACCGGGCGCAAACTGCGTCTGCCCGGTGAGCGTCACCGCATTGCCGAACAGCGCTTGCGTGCCGCCAACCGTCAGCAGACGACTGTCGCGGTTCTTGCCGTCCATGCCGCGGTCCGACGCGAACTGTCCGCCGACGAAGATCGTGCCGGTGTCGCGGCGATATTCGAGGCGGGCCTCGCCGGCGGCGCGCGTGCCCGGGTTGGTCAACTGCTGCTGGTACCAGGCAACCCCGGTCACGCTCAGCCGATCGGTCAACCGCAGCCGGCCGTCGAGCCCGAACTTGCGCGTCCCCGCCTCGACCAGGTTCTGCTGGCCGACGCCGAACGCAGTATCTTGCTGGCGGGCATAGGCGAGCAGATCGAGCTTGGTGCCGTGGTGATCGACCTCCGCCAGATAGGCGAGGCCACGCCCCAGCCCACCGCGACCGCCCTTGGCGATCTCGCCGCGCAGTTCGGTATTAGCGGTGACGTGCGCCTTGATATCGGCGCCGAGCACGGTGGCCTTGCCTACGGTCTCGTCGCGGATGACCGCGGCGCCGACTTCGACGCGGCCGTTCGCGAGCTTGGTCGCGACGCGCGCGGCGGCTGCGAGCTTCGCCGACCTGCCGCCCTCGACCTCATAGTCGGCGACGATGAAGATCGGATTCAGGTTGCCGTCGCGGCTCAGGATCGGTTGGCGGAAGCGGACCGTGCCCATCGAGGTGTCGATGTCGTAGTCGATGTGCCGCGTGAGTTCGGTGCTGGCGACGATCAGTTCGGAGCGGAAGCGATCGCGGGTTTCGAGTCGTAATTTATCGCTGTTCGGCACGATGTTACGTCCCGACAGGCGGTAGGGACCGGACAGCCCGTTGCCCTGGATTTCGTCGCGCGAATAGAGCGTGTCGGTATGCGCGGCGAATCCGGTCGCACGCACTCGCTTGCCCTCGTACGCGGTCTTGATGCCGTTGAGCGTGCGGTTGTAGCGCGTCAGCTGCGTATCAGTGAAGCCGGTCTCGAAATCACCGAACAGCGCGTAGAACTCACGACGCTCGAGCCGCAGGTACAGCTTGCGACGCGTGGCCGCGTCATAGCCCTGGCGCGAGCCGTCGCCGTAGACGGTGTAGTAGCGGTCAGGGTCGATCGTACCGAGCAGACCGCGATCGGGATCGTATTTGCGGTCGCTGTCATAGGCGATCGTCGCCAGCCACGAGCCCTTGACGCGACCCTTGGCATAGAAAGCAAGCTGGCCATCGGTGACGACGCTGTTGCGCTGCGATTTGGGCAGGCCCGACTGGCGCTTGCTGAGCATGTCGTAGCCGAGCGAGCCTGCGCCGAACCCGACGACGACCCAATCCTTTTGCGATGCGGCCAGCCAGGCGCGGACTTCGCTGCTGTGGACGATCTTGTCCTCGGTCAGCGAGACGATCGCGTGGACGGCGCCTGCCTGCGTGGTCGGCTGGAGCGCGATGAAGGCCAGACCGTCGTCGCCGACCACCTGTGCGGTGGTGGACGATCGCTCACGACCGGCAAGCTGGCGGCCCTGTTCGAGTTCGGCCTCGACCGCCGCGGTATAGGGCGGGTCGACGGTGAAGGGGATCAGCGTGCCTGCGCGCACCGGACGACCGGTCTTGTCGGTCACGCGCACCGCGATCAGCGGGCGCGTCAGGCCGTCGGCGACGAGGCGGCTGCTGGCGGCGTCGAACACCGCGCGGACGCCGGGCCCGGAGTAATGCACCATGCGGTCGAGCGTCTTCACGACGCTGCCGTCGGCGGCGAGCACGCGTGCCTGAAGGCGATTGTCGCCGTCGATCAACGGGATACCCGTCCAGCGCGAAATTGCGATGTCGGTGCCGTCGCGCTGATCGGTGCCGTCGAACGCGAGCGGCTCGACCTGCTTGCCGTTGATCGTCAGCGCGACCCGCTGGCCGGGCGCGTGCTTGACGACCGCGCGGACGATCGGTGCGCGCGGGTTATGGTCGGCCTGTGGGAACAGCCAGTCGATGCCGGCCGTCTGATCGCCCGCCAGCCAATCGCGGCTGCCCGCGGCGACGGCGGCATCGGCGACCGTGACGGGGAGGCCCGCGTCCGTCGACGCAGCCTTGCCGGTCGGCTTCAGCTGGAAGTCGACGCGCTTGAGCAGGCCGCCGTCGCCCTCGACGAAGCGCGAGATCGAGCTGTTCGCCTGGCGCGTGTCGATGTCGCAGGCGACCGGCGCGTGCGTCGCGGGGATGCTTGACGTGTCGATCTGGACGACGTGGCGCCCGGCGCGGACGCCCTCGAAATGGTACAGCCCGTCGCGATCGGTGGAGACGAACGTGCCGTCCTCCATCAGGAGGCGGATTCCGGGCACGCCCTTGCGCTTGTCGACCGGATCGCCGCAATTTCCCTCGGTCACGCGGCCAATGATGGTCATCGCATCGGTGAACAGCAGCGGACGCAGGCGGACCGATGCCGCGGCCTCGTTGCTGGTGACGGTGCCCTGTCCGACGACGCGCGCGCGGTTGAGCGCTTCGCCGGTGGGTGCGCCGGGGGCGATGCTGACGACGTATTTGAGCTCGGTAGACGCACCGGCGGCGAGCACGGGTATGATGAAATCGAGGCTGCGGCCGTCGGTCGACACGGTCGGCTCGTCGCCGCCGCGCGCGGAATTGCGTTCGTAGCGCAGTCCCTTGGGCAACGTGTCGGCGACGTGGAGCCCGCGCGCGGGGACCGAATCGCGGTTCGTGATGCGCAACAGATACTGGACGAAATCGCCGGGCGCCGCTTCACGCACGGAAGCGACCTTAGTCAGCAGCAACGTACCGGCGCCGGGTGCGTCAAGTGGGATGTCCGCCGAAAATGGCTCCGGCGTCGATAGCGTGAACGTATCGCCGAAGCTGGCGTCCTTGAGGATGAACGGCGCGCCCTTAGGGTCCTTCAGCCCCGCCAGCGTTGCGCGATCGACGGTCGACGGCGCGACATAGGTGCCCGGCGGCGTGACCTTCAGCGCATAGCGTCCGGGTGCCGTCAGCGGAAAGCGATAGCGGCCGGTCTCGCCGGGATACACACGCCCGCTGCCATCGGTGACGCTCTCGCCCGTCACCATCGTAGAGGGGTAGCTGCTGACGCCGTCGTCGCCGAACACCGTCGCTGGCTGGCCTGCCTCGTCGACCAGCGACACGGTGGCGCCGTCGACCAGCGCACCAGTCCGCGAGTCGAACGTATAGCCGGCCGGATCGATCAGGATCGACGCGGTCGACGCGAAACTGAAATCGTCCTCGGCGAAGCTGAGTGTAATCTTCGCGCCGCGCGTACGCACTTCGCAGGGTTCGAGATCGGCGTATCTGCCGGTTTCGGTCGACGGAACGCCGCCGGCGAAGATGCCGCTGTCGGGCGTGGTTTCGGTCAGCGTCAGCGTAACGTTGCTCTCGCCGATATTAGCGGTGATGATCGACGTTTCGCGGACGGCGGGGTCATGATTGCCGGCCTGGTTGTCGAGCACCAGGATCATGTCCTCCTTGACGTCAAGCGCGGCGACCTTGGGCGCCGCCGCGAAGGTGGCTCCATCGATTGGCGCCGGGGTGAAGAGATACGTGGGGGCGGTCTGACATTTCGCGCCAGTGAAAGCGTAGTTCGCGGGCGCCAGCCGGAACGAGAGCGTCGTCGGACGCTTGCCACGGTTTACGTCGAGCGAGACCGTGTTGGACGGAACGGTGCGTAAGCCGGAATCGCTGCCCGCGTCGTCGAACGACAGCGTCGCGGTATTCTGGATACGGCCGGTTTGAGCACCCGCTTGCGCAACCGCCGGCGAGGTGCCGACGATCAGCCCGAGCAGGAGCATCTGGAGCAGCGCGCAAAGGCGCGAAAGGCGAAGGAAGCTGGACATGAAGGGTCCTCTCCCGACGCGCGTCTCCACGCGCCGGGATCGGTCGTTCCTTTGTGCGAGGGCGTGGAGCTTAGTTGATCGTCACGCGGAAGAGTGCCGCGACCGATGTCCCGCCGAGCAATGTCGGAATCGTCGCACTCACCGTCTTTGTGCTCGTGTTGTACGAACCGGTGTAGTTCAGCAGCGGTACGGTGACCGAACCATTGTCCGCCAGCGGAACGCCGCCGACGATACCCGTCAACAAGCAGGTGTTACCCAGCGCGATCGCGCCGATCGAAATCGAGTTGGCGACATAGGTCGTGTTGGGCGGGATTATGTCGGTCAGCGTGACATTGGACGCCGGCGTTCCCGTAGTGGCGTTGTTGACGACCAGGCAATATTGCACGACCGCACCTGGGATCGCCTTCGGCGCGACGAGCTGATTGATCGGATCGGACAGTACCAGCTGCGACTTCGCCACACTCAGGGAGACATTGCGCGTGGTGATCTCATAGCCGAGCGATGCGCGGCCCTGACCATTCAGTGCCGTATCGAGGCCCAGACCATCCGAGTCGTTATCGGCAAAGACCACGTCTACGACATTATCGTCGTTGAGCGCGACGCTGGCTGCCAGCGGCACACCCTGCGCGGCGATGTCGCCACCCGCAGCCACCTGGGCGATCAGCGTGATACCCGCGAGTGCGGCACTCTGCTGATTGGGGACGTCCGCGACGATGAACACGACCGCCGACGCATCGGCAGCGAGTTCGTTGATGTAGGTCGCGGTATCAGTGCCGACCTCATACGTGCCGTTGTTGTTCGCATCGACGAAGATCTTGATATTGCTGACGTCGAAATTGTCGCCCGTGAACAATCCCTGGATCGGCGTCTGGCTGGTCGACAACAGGAAATCCTGCGTGCCGTTGGTATTGTTGGTCACCTTGAACGTCGTCACCGCGCCGGCTTGGCCGATCGCGACCTGCGTGTTGGCGGGCTGGTTGGTGGTGACTGTGAGGTTGACCTTGCGATCGACCACGAAGCTGACCGGGTTCGACGCCGCCGTTTGCTGGACGCCGTTGACCGAATAGCTCGCCTGCGCGGTGTTGGTGACCGTCGTGCCGGCGTTGGTGCCGGCCGGTCCCGGTGCGGTCTGCGCCATTGCAGTCCCTGCGGACACGATGGCGGCCGTACCGGCCAGCAGCGTGCGTATTACCCCTTTTGCGTGCATCGTTAGGTCTTCCTTCTGTGATGGTTTTGGTCGGGTGTGGAGAGAGAGATCGGCCGGATCATTTGAGGACGGCCTGGAACGCGAACTGGCCCTGCGAACCCGCCGCTAACGGACTTGCGAGGCGCCACCGGACGCTGGTGACATCGTTGGGGCTCGCCGCGCGCGTGCTGCCGTCGGGGCTGCGGACGCGGAGGGTGGCGAGCGAACCGTAAGTTTTGCCGTCGACCGAGACGTCGGGCGCGGGCGAACCGGGATTGGCCGATCGGTAGGCGATCTGGCGCGGCAACGGGTTGTCGAGCACCACGTTGGCCAGCGGCTGCGCGCCGCTGTTGCGATAGGCGAGGACGAAGATCACCTTGTCGCCCGGCGTCACCTTGGTCGGCTTCACCAGCGTAACCCGGGTGGTGCCGTCGGCCGCGGCGCTGCGGGCCTCGACTAGGATGCTGCTGCTGACCTGCAACGGACCGGCAGCCGCGGAGGCTGCGGCGGCCGTGGCGACCAGAACGGCGGCAGTCATTGGACGCGTAATCATGGCTTTGCTCCTCATTGAATCTTGGCTTTGAACTGGACGGTATGGCTGGACCCGGCGGCGACCCGGCCGAGCGCGACGGTGACGCCGGCACCCTGCGCGGCGCTCGGGTCGAAGCGCCCGGCATCGTCGTCGACGCTATCGCTAAGCGGCGCACCGTCGAGCGTCAGGCTGCCGGGGACGAAGACGGTGCCGACAGGGATCGGGTCGGCGATCCGCGCGCCGGTGACGGCATCGGTGAAGCGCGCCTCCAGCGTGTAGGTGATGACCGCGTCGCGCACCGCGGTCTGCGATCCGTCGGCGGCACGCACCGACTGGCTCTTGAGCAGCACCGGGCCCGCGAGCGCGGTGCCGAGCGGGACCGAGACGGTAGCGAGGGCGCCGGTCGGCCCCACCACCGCATCGCCACCGCCATCACCCGCGCTCGGATAGACGTTGCCCGTCGCGCCGGATCCCGTCGTCGAGCGCGCGGTGACGGTCAGCACGGCGTTCGTGGCGCCACCGTCCGGCGTCGCGACCAGGATCGCTAGCAGCTTGAGCGACTGGCCGGGCGACAAGAGCGGCGTCTTGCCATCGACCGGCGCGACGTCCTTGGCAGGATCGTAGAGGCCATCGCCGTCGGTATCGATCACCAGCGCGCGCAACGTCGCCATGCCGGGCGACACGGATGCGGCCAGCACAAACGATTCGGCGCCATTGTCGAGATTGGTTAGCGTGAGGGGAATGGCGACCGGCTGCGCAGACACAACGATCGCGCCCTGCCCGTCGCGGACCAGCGCCACGTCGAGTCGCTCGGCGACAATGATCGTGACGGTGTTCGAGCTTGTCGACTGCGCCGTACCATCGACATCGTATCGCAGGCCGGCGGTATTGACGATCGGCGTACCCGCTGGCGTGCCGATCGGCGTAGCTATCGTTGGCGTCTGGGCAAGCAACGGCTGCGGCAATCCCGCGCTCAGTATGCAGGACAGCAGGCAAGGTGCCGCAGCGCGTCGAAACCGCCCGCTCTTTCCTCCATGCTGTGACATTAGACGAATCAATTTTGTTCCCTTCGATCGGGAACAAATTGTCCGAAGCCACTTAATCAAATACTACGAAATCATAATGGGATCATAAAGCCAAACTATGATAGTTAATGTGACAACATCCGTTTTCAGATGAACGTTCGTTACATCACATAGCAAAACGGTATCTTTCGTCATTGCCGTTCTATTGTTGAGCAATCCAGAACCGTAGTGGCTTTATTTACGCAGATACTGTCAAGGCGCAAAAAGGCCGGCCAGACGACGTCCCTGGAGAAGACGCGTCATGGCCGGCCGTGACAGGCGTAGTGATCGAGCTAGTCGCGAAGAAGCGCGCGCAGATAAGCCTTCATCTGCTGATCTCCGGTATAGCTCAGCGATATCTCGACGCGGCGCCGATCGGTCGGGTCGGTGACGCGGTCGATCAGTTTCAGTTTGTGCAGATGTTCGATCCAGCGCTGCGATGTGGTGACGGGTGCGTCGGACATGCTGACCAGCGCCTTGATGTTCATGGGCATACGATCGTCGCGCGACGCGAACAGCGCGAGGAGCATGTCCCAGGCCGGTTCATGGAACAGTTCGCCGGGCAGGAACTGCCGCCGCAATCGCCGTTGTTCGAGCACCGCATTCGCATGCTCGACGAGCGCGGCATCATTCGGTTCGTTCCCAGCCGGCACCGGTTCCGCGGCCTTGGCGACCCGTCCGTTGAATTCTTCGGCGACGGCCGACAATTTTGCAGTCAGATCCTTGATCAATTCCACGACGGTTTCGTTTTTCACCAAAGGCTCCCCATTGCCATCGACCCGTTACCATCGACCCCCGACCGGAACCGCCATGCCCGCAGCCTGTCGCTGCTATCGCACGTCAATCCTCGACCACCCCAGATACGGACTGAGACACCCCAACCTTCGAACTAAACGCCAAAACCTCAGTGCTGTCCTGCCGATTTGTTAAATGCGGAAACGCACGTCAACAAATAGAACTATATCTAAGTATGATATTCAAACTTATTTTATATTAATCAAATCGTTATGGGTCTTATAAGCTCGCCAGCTGTCCATTTTGGGTTTGGATGAGAACCACGAACCGGTATATTTTTAGCAACGCGCAAGTTAGGGTTGAGGATGCTTTAGGGCCAACATATCGCTTCAGACGCGAAACCGATTTGCGACGAACAGATATAGCGTGCGTCCCATAGTCCGATCGAACGTGCCATGCGTTGGGCGTCGATCGCAGGAAAGGGTATCGTGTCCGCTTATCTCAACGCCGTAGGGTCCGCCGTTCCCGGTCACGATATCCATGCGGCGTTCATCGCCTGGGCGCGAGGGCGCGTCGATGCCCGAGCCGAGCGCGTGTTCGACCGGATGGCGTCGCGATCGGGCATCGGCCACCGCTGGTCGGTATTGCCGCCGACCGCGGACGGTGGCTCACCGGTCGACGATGCCGGCTTCTACGCGACGGAACCCCATCCGGGGACGAGCGCGCGGATGGTCCTGTATGCCGAGCATGCGCCCGACCTCGCGATCCGCGCGATCGAGGCGTTGCGCGAGAAGGTCGCGGTCGAGGGCATCACGCATCTGGTCGTGGCCAGTTGCACGGGCTTCGTCGCGCCGGGGATCGACCAGATCATCGCGCGCAGGCTTGGTCTTTCGTCGAGCGTGGAGCGGCTGCTGATAGGCTTCATGGGGTGCTACGCGGCGATCGTCGCGTTGCGGAGTGCGCGGCATATCGTTCGCTCCGAGCCCGGCGCGCGCGTGCTGGTCGTCACCGTGGAGCTGTCCACGCTGCACCTGCAACCGGCCAACGACATCGAGGCGCTGCTGGCGATGCTGCAATTCGGCGATGGTGCCGCGGCGGCGCTGGTGACGGCGGATGCGACCGGGTTCGCGCTCGAAGCGCCGTTCGCCGCGTCGTTGCCCGATAGCGAGACGCTGATCCGCTGGGACGTCACGGATGCGGGCTTTGCGATGCATTTGTCGGGCGAAGTGCCGGGACGGATCGCCGCCGCGCTGTCCGACGAGGATTTCCGTGCGATCGTGAGTGCGGGGCAGCCGCCGGAATCGATCGATGGCTGGGCGGTCCATGCCGGCGGGCGATCGATCCTCGATGCGGTCGAGCATGCGATGCATTTGAACCCCGACGCACTGGCGGCGTCGCGGCAGGTGCTGGCGGACAATGGCAACATGTCGTCGGCGACCTTGATGTTCGTGTTCGAGCGATTGCTCGCCGGGCCGCCCGTGGAGCACGGCGTGGCGCTCGCGTTCGGGCCGGGGCTGGCGGCGGAGGGCTTCGGGTTCCGGAGCGCCGCATGAGCCTCGCGGTCCGCAGCCAGGCCGAAGAGCTGATGGACGCCGACGATCTCGATGCGGCGACCTATGCCGACGTCGTGGGCGATCTCGCGACGGTCAACACGGTGACGATGGCGCGCCGGCCGACGCTCGACTTTCTCGCGCGGGCGACTGCGGGGCGGAAGAGTTTCCGGTTGCTCGACGTAGGGTTCGGCGATGGCGACATGCTGCGCCGGATCGCAAATTGGGCGAAGGCGAAGGGTATCGAGGCGGAGCTGGTCGGGGTCGACCTGAACCCGCGCAGCGAACAGGCGGCGCGGGCGCATGGCGGCGACATCCGCTACGTCACGGGCGACTATGCCGACCTTGCCGGCGAGCCTTGGGACGTGATCGTCAGCAGCCTCGTCGCGCATCACATGAGCCACGACCAGTTGATCGCGTTCCTGCGGTTCATGGAAGGACATGCGAGTGCAGGATGGTTCGTCAACGACCTCCACCGGCACGGCTTCGCGCATTGGGGCTTCCCGGTTCTTGCGACGATCGCGCGCTGGCACCCGATCGTCCGCCACGACGGCACGCTGTCGATCGCGCGCAGCTATCGCCCAGACGAATGGCCGCCGCTGCTCGCCGAGGCCGGCATCACCGAGGCGAAAGTCCGCCGCGTATTCCCGTTCCGGTTATGCGTCGAACGCCTGCGCTAATCGTCGGCGGCGGACTCGCCGGGGCCGCGACCGCGATCTGCCTCGCGCGTGCCGGCCGGCCGCATCTGCTCGTTGAGCGATCGCGTGAGACCGGCGATGCGATCTGCGGCGGGTTCCTGAGCTGGCGGACGCTGGAGACGCTCGACGGACTCGGGATCGATCCCGACACGTTGAACCCCGACCGCGTGACGCGGGCCCGTATTTTCGCGGGCAATCGCCGTGCGGAGGCCGCCCTTCCCCATCCGGCGGTCTCGGTGTCGCGTCGTCGGCTTGATACAGTGCTGTTGGCGGAAGCCGAACGGCTCGGAACCCCGGTCGAGCGCGGGATCACCGTGCGCGAGATCGACGCGACGAGCGCACGGCTCGCAGACGGTGCGACGATCGCGACCGACGCGCTGTTCCTCGCCAGCGGCAAGCATGACGTACGCGGCATGGCGCGTCCCGAAGACGCGCGTGGCGACGACCCGACACTGGGAATACGGGTCCGGATCGCCCCCTCGCCTACCCTCAGCCGAGCGCTCGCCGATGGCATCGAACTGCATCTGTTCGACCGCGGCTATGCCGGGCTGGCGATGCAGGAGGACGGCACCGCGAACCTGTGCATGGCGGTGCATCGTTCGCGGCTCCAGGCGGCAGGGTCGCCCGCGCAATTGCTCGAAACGCTGGGTCGAGACATGCCCGCGCTCGGCGAATGGATCGCGCTGATCGCGCCGACCGCGTCGATCGATGCGATCGCCAACGTCCCTTACGGCTGGCGCCAACGCACCGGCGTCGACGCGATCTTCCGGCTCGGCGACCAAGCGGGCGTGATCCCTTCGCTCGCTGGCGAGGGGATGGGCATCGCGCTCGCCAGCGGCGTTGCGGCTGCGCGCGCCTACGAAAAAGGCGGCGCCGCCTCCGCCGCGCAGTGGCAGGAGACGTTCGCTCGCCGCCTCGCCCGCCCGATAGGTATCGCGAGCATCGTCCGTCACATCGCCGAAAGCGAACGCGCCGCGTGGCTGCTTCCGTTCATGCGGCCCGCACTGATCCAGGTCATCGCGAACGCAACCAGAATGGGGCAATATTGAAATCCGTCCCGCCAGCACGACCCGCCAGCAAGAGATGCATGTCCATGAATCAACTCAATCTTTCCGAGGCCGAATGGCGCAAGCGGCTGTCCCCCGAACAATATCACGTACTGCGCGAAGGTGGCACCGAGCGCGCCTTTGCGGGCGTCCTCAACGACAACAAGGCCGACGGCATCTATCGGTGCGCGGCGTGCAGCAACGAACTGTTCGACAGCGCCGACAAATATGATTCCGGCTCCGGCTGGCCGAGCTTTACCCAGCCGATCGGTCCCGACGCGGTCACCGATCACGCCGACCGCAGCCACGGCATGACCCGCATCGAGACGCGGTGCGCGCGCTGCGACAGCCATATGGGCCACGTCTTCCCGGACGGTCCGCCGCCGACCGGGCAGCGTTATTGCATGAACTCGCTCTCGCTCGAATTCCGGCCGCGCAAAGCGAACGTCGCGGCCTGATGTCGCTTGTAGGGCGGGACCATCGCGCGTAATTCTGCGGCCACATGGCTCGTACGCGTTCTGCTCCCCCGTCCCGTCGGTCCCCAACTCCCCCGGCGTCACGCTGGCGGCGGCGGCTGGTCGTCTTTCTCCAGGTCATGGTCGGGATCGGCGTCCTCGCGCTCGGCGCGCTGGCGATCGCGGTCTATATCGCGATGTCGCAGCTCCCCAGTTTCGACAGCCTGAAGTCCTCGCCCAACGGCCAGATGATCCGCGTCCATGCCGCCGACGGCACGGTGATCGTGTCGATGGGACCGAGCTTCGGCGAGTGGCTGCCTTACGGGCAGATCCCCAAGGTGATGCGCGACGCGACGGTGTCGGTCGAGGATCGGCGCTTTCGCTCGCATATCGGCGTCGATCCAGTCGGCATCGCGCGCTCCGTGAAGGTGCGGTTCGATCGCGGACACTGGACGCAAGGGGGATCGACGATCACGCAGCAGCTCGCGCGTACCGTCTTCCTCAACAACCAGAAGAAGTTCGGGCGGAAATTCCGCGAGGGCATCCTGGCGTTCGCGCTCGAATGGAAGTTCTCGAAGGATCAGATCCTCGAACTGTATCTGAACAAGGTCTATTATGGCGGCGGCGCCTACGGGATCGACGCGGCTTCGCGGAAGTTCTTCGGACACGGTGCGGATCATCTTAGCCTCGCCGAGGCTGCGGTCATCGCCGGCCTCGTCAAGGCGCC
This sequence comes from Sphingomonas sp. 320_CC, assembly GCF_059691795.1. Classification (NCBI taxonomy): domain Bacteria; kingdom Pseudomonadati; phylum Pseudomonadota; class Alphaproteobacteria; order Sphingomonadales; family Sphingomonadaceae; genus Sphingomonas; species Sphingomonas sp. 320_CC. Next base: position 683,454 of record NZ_JCAWAE010000002.1, read on the forward strand.
GTCCAACTATTCGCCGACCGCCGATGCCGAGGCCGCAATGGGCCGCGCCGGGGTGGTGCTGGAGACGATGCAGGAAACCGGCGCGATCACCGCGTCGGAGGCTGCCGATGCCGACGTATCCGGGCTGAAACTCGCGCCCGAGCCCAAACAGAACAGCGTGCGGTACTTCACCGACTGGGCGCTGCCGCAGCTCGATACGCTGATCGACGAGACGACCGAGCCACTCGAGGTGTGGACGACGCTCGACCTAACGATGCAGCGCCAGGCAGATGACGCGATCCGCGCGAATGCGCCTCCTGGAGCACAGGGCGCGCTGGTCGCGCTCGATCGTGGCGGCGAGGTCCGCGCGATGGTCGGCGGCAAGGATTACGTCTCGTCGATCTACAACCGCGCGACACAGGCGGTCCGCCAGCCGGGCTCGTCGTTCAAGCTGTTCGTGTACCTCGCCGCGCTCGAGGCTGGCCACAAGCCTGAGGACTCGATCGTCGACGAACCCGTCACGATCAACGGCTGGAGCCCACGCAACGATTCGCGGCGCAATTCCGGCGCGGTCTCGTTGCGGACCGCATTCGCCTATTCGCTCAACACCGTCGCCGCCAAACTCGGGCAGGAGGTCGGCTTCAACACGGTCGCCGACATGGCGCGGCGGTTCGGGATCACCACCCCGGTCAACGTCCATCCGTCGATGGTGCTCGGCACGTCTGAGGTCCGCGTGATCGACATGACGCGCGCGTTTGCTTCGGTCGCCAACAAGGGCGTTGCGGTGACTCCGTACGGGATCACGCGCGTGACCGCTAACGGCCAGACGATCTACACGCACGAGGTCGACCGCAGCCACGTGCTCGTCGCACCCTATGTCGCCGCCGAGATGACCGACCTGTTGCAGACCGCGGTCAACACCGGCACCGGGCGCGCTGCGCAGATCGGCCGCCCAGTCGCGGGCAAGACCGGCACCACCACCGCATCGAAGGACGGCTGGTTCCTCGGCTTCTCCAGCGGCATCACGACCGGCGTGTGGATGGGCCGCGACGACGCCAAGCCGATCGCCGGCCTGCATGGCGGCACCGCGCCGGCAAAGGCATGGGCGGCGTTCATGAAGCCTGCGACAGCCAACCGTCCGATCGAGCAGTTCGATACGAAGGTCACGCTACCCGAATGGCAGCTCGAGCCCGACGAGGAGAGCTATTTTGGCCAGCCAGACAATGGCCAGATGGCGGTCGACGCGGACGGCAATCCGATCGAGCAAGGCCAGCCGCCGGTGCCGACCGACGCGCAGACCGGCGACACGATCCCGCGGCCCGATGCGGATCAGCCCGAGGTGGCACCTGCTCCGCCTCCACAGCAGATGAACCAGGATTGGATCGACCGGGTCACCGGGCGTGAGCGGCGTGAGCCGTCACCGGCTGGCCGGCAACCTCTCCAACGCGATGTGCCACGCGACCAGGTGCAGACGCAGCGCTTCCAGAGCGATCAGGAAGAGCGTCCGAACCAGTGAAGCTCCGCGCCGTGCGTGCGTAGCCAGACGCGCGCGGGCGTCGGGTCTTCGCCGTACAATTGCTCCACGAGTGCGTGGAAGACCGGCGCGTGGTTCATGTGGACGCGGTGCGCGACTTCGTGCGCGACGGTGGCGCGACGGACCCAGCTTGGTGCGAGGATCAGCCGCCAGCTGTAGCGGATGATCCCGCTCGGCGCGCAGCTTCCCCAGCGGCCCTTGGCATCGCCGACCGCGACCTGCGCGACGCTGACCTTCGCCTTGGCGGCGTATTCGGCGGTCTCGGTCTCCAGCACGGCGAGCGCGGTGCGTTTGAGCCATGCTTCGACGCGACGGGCGATGGTTTCGGCCGGACCGGACAACGACAGGACCGAGCCTTCGCGGACCACGGTTCGGCGGCTGCCCGGCGTCCACTCGATCGTCAGGGGCTCGTCGGCGACGGCAAGGACCGCGCCGGGCACGAACGGGCGCGGCTGGGGGAGAAGCGCGCGCTGTTCGGCGATCCAGCCCGCCTTGTCTTCCGCCCACGCCAGCGCCTGCTTCAACGCTGCGCGCTTGGGAAGGACGAGCCTTGCCCGGCCACTCGCGGGATCGATTGACAGTCGCGCGCGGCGTGCGCGCGGGTGACGGACGATCTCCAGGCCCTCGATCATCGGGCTATCACTGCGTCACAGTTCCCGGTCGATGACGTGGTATTCGAGCTCGCCGGCCTCGTCCTCGCTGATCGTCCAGCCACGGACCGATTGCTTGGCGCGGTGGACGGCCTCGCGGTCGCCGCAGACGAGGTAATGCCATTCGGGCAGTTGCTCGCCGGCTGCGCGCAGGCGGTAGGCGCAGGTCGACGGCAGCCAGTCGATCCCGCGGACGTTGCCGGTCGTCAGCCGCACGCATTCGGGCACATAGGCGTGGCGGTGGCGGTAATCGGAGCATTGCCCGCTGCGCCGGTCGAGCAGGCGGCACGAGACGTTGGTCGCGACGAGCTCGCCGGTATCCTCGTCCTCGAGCTTGTGGATGCAGCATTTGCCGCAGCCGTCGCACAACGCTTCCCACTGGCCGCGATCGAGCTGGTCGATCGGCGTATCTTCCCAGAAGCGCGCGCTCATCGAGCCCAGCGCTTGATTTCCGTCACCACTGCGTCGGGCCCTTGTTCCTGCGGCAGCAAAGCGAGGGGCTTGCCGTCCGGGTCCATCAGATAGGCCTGGCGCGAGTGGTTTACGAGGTAGCCGCCGCCGGGGGAGGCGTCGCCCTTGCTCGAATAGACCGCGTATTCGGTCTTGATCCTGGCGATCTGGTCGTCGGTGCCGGTCAGCCCGACCATGCGCGGGTGAAACGCGGAGACGAACTGCTTGAGCACCGCGGGGGTGTCGCGCGTCGGGTCGACGGTCACGAACACGGGCACGATCTTCGCGGCGAGCGCGGGATCGCTCGCCTCGAGCTTTTTCACGGCGGCGCCGATCGCCTGGACATCCGTCGGACACACATCGGGACAGAAGGTGTAGCCGAAATACATGATCCGGTATTTGCCGTCGAAGTTGCGCTCGGTAACAGTCCGCCCGTTCTGGTCGGTCAGCGTGAAGGCGCCGCCGATCCGCGCACCTTCGAGCGGCGGTTTGGCGGGCGGTGCCGAGGCGGTGCACGCGGATAAGGCGAGTGCCGGTATGAGAAGGAAACGGAGGGTCATGGTCCCGCCAGCCTTGATCTGTTCGCTACTGCGGCGCAAGCGTCACCCTATATCCAGGACGAACCAAGGAAGTCTCTCGATGCGTATCCGCCTGATGCTCGCCGCTACCCTCCTGACGCCTGCGCTCGCCTGCGTCGCGGCGCCCGCGTTCGCGCAAGGCCAGTCGGAGGGGTACAAGTTCCTGTCCGCGGTGCGCGATGCGAAGAACAACGAGGTGCTGGAGATGCTCGGCAAGCCCGGCAGCAACATCATCAACACGCGCGACGTGACCAGCGGGGAGGGCGCGCTCCACATCGTCATCAAGCGCGGCGACGAGGTGTATCTGCGCTTCCTGCTGCAAAAGGGCGCGGATGCGAATTTGCGCGACGGCAAGGGCAACACGCCATTGCTGCTCGCCGTGACGCTGGGTCAGACGAACATGATCCCGATCCTGACCGCGGCTGGGGCGAATCCGAACCTCGCCAATTCGGCGGGCGAGACACCGCTGATCCGCGCGGTGCAGCGTCGCGATGTGGGCATGATCCGGGTGCTGCTTGCCGAGAACGCCGACCCCGACCAGGCGGACATCATGGCGGGCATGTCCGCGCGCGCCTATGCCAAGCAGGATGGACGCAACCCGATCGTGAGCAAGCTCCTGGAAGATGCGCCGAAGAAGGTGCGCAAGGCCGTGTCGGGCCCGAAGTTCTGAGTTTTGAAGTTCTGATCCTCCCCCGCCAGGGGGAGGTGGCTGGCGCTTGCCAGACGGAGGGGGAGGAATGGGTAACAGTCGTTGCGTGTTCCTCCCCCTCCGTCACCTGCGGTGCCACCTCCCCCTGGCGGGGGAGGATTTAGTGTCAGAACGCCAACCCGTCGGCGTCCGGGTCCATTTGCGCGATCAGCCGCCGTGCCGCGCGCCGGGCGAACGCCAGCGTACACCGTTTCCGCACATGCGCGGGCAGCGGCACGGTATGCGCCTCGCGCACGATCGCCGCGTCATAGCGGTCGGCGACGATGATCCCGGTACGCTCCGGCAGGAACGCGGGCCCGTTCAGCGGCCCGACGTCGAACCCGGCCGGGACCGCCCAGAAATACCGGTCGCAATGCCCGAGATAATCCGGCCACTTCCCGTCGCCTAGCAGATCGGCACGCGACACCTTGATCTCGACGATCACGATCTGGCCGCGCGCGTCCACCGCCATCAGGTCGGCACGGCGGCCGCCATCGAGCGGGACTTCGGTCATCGCGGTGAGATCGTGGCGCAGCAACATCCGGATCACGCCGCGCGCTACGTCGGCCGCACATAAGGGTGATCCAGGTTCGTCGATGCAGGAGTCCGGCGGCATATCGAGCATGCGGCGGAAATAGAACAATCCGCGAACGAGGCAAGCCCATTCGCGGATTGGTCGCGTCGTCAGCCCGCCTCGCCCTTCAGCGGCCGGGCGAGCAGATCGCCGATAACGTCGCTCACCGGAGCGCCCTCCAGCAGTCGGCAGACGGCTTCGGTGATCGGCATGTCGACGCGCGCGTCGCGCGCCGCTTCGCGCAAGACGGGCGCGGTGAAGGCGCCTTCCGCGACGGTCCGGCGATCTGCCAGCAAGGTCGCCGCCGACTCGCCGCGCCCGAGGCCGACACCCAGCGAGAAGTTGCGCGAACTGGTCGAGGAGCAGGTCAGCACGAGATCGCCCAGCCCGGAAAGCCCGGCGAGCGTCTCCGCGCGCGCGCCGCGTGCCAGCCCAAACCGCGTCATCTCGGCGAACCCGCGCGCGATCAACGCGGCGCGCGCGTTCTGGCCGAGCCCTGCCCCCTCGACCACACCGCAACCGATCGCGAGGACGTTCTTCACCGCGCCACCGATCTCCGCACCCGCGACGTCGGTCGAGGCGTAGGTGCGGAAATGGCGGGCCGCGAGGCGTGTCGCGAGCCGCTCGCCGAGCGCCGCATCCTCGCAGGCCAGCGTCACTGCGGTCGGTAACCCGGCAGCAACTTCGTGCGCGAAGGTCGGTCCCGAGAGCACCGCGATCGGCGCATCGGGATGTACCGCGCGCGCGACCTCGCCGACGAGACGCTTGCTCCCCGCCTCGATCCCCTTCGCGCAGAGCACGAGCGGAATGCGGCCGATCGGGGCGGCCGCGAGCACGCTGCCGACGTGCTGGGCGGGCGCGACGACGAGGATCGCATCCATGTCCGCGAGCGCGGCGAGGTCGTCGGTCGCGCGGATCCCCGGCGACAGCGCGACGCCGCCGAGGAACAGCGTGTTCTCATGGGCAGTGTTGATCGACTCGACCACCGCGCCCTCGCGTGCCCACAGGATCACCTCGCGACCACCATAGGCCGCGACCTGAGCCAGGGCCGTGCCCCACGCGCCGCCTCCGATGACGCCGATTTTCATGCCTTCACCCCTGCGCCACGCACGGCTTCGGCATTCGGATCGAGCGGCCAGCGCGGACGCGCGGCGACATCGAGCGGATCGGTGAGGCCCGCGGCGAACCGCTCGGCCCCCGCCCAGCCGATCATCGCGGCGTTGTCGGTGCACAGCCACAAGGGCGGCGCGACGAAGCGGAGCCCGTGCGCAGTTGCGAGCCCCTGCAACGCGGTACGGACCGCCGTGTTGGCCGCGACTCCGCCCGCGACGACGAGCGCGGTGGCGCCATGCGATGTCCGCAGAGCCTTGGTCGTGCGGTCGATCAGGCAGTCCACCACCGCCGCCTGGAACGAGGCGGCGATGTCCTCGGACGAATACTGGCCGACCACGCGCGCGACCGCGCTCTTCAGTCCGGCGAACGAGAAATGCGGCTCGGCCGAGCCTTTCAGTGGCCGCGGGAGGGGGACGGCCTTGGGATCCCCCAACGCCGCGGCCCGTTCGACGGCAGGACCACCGGGGAAGCCGAGGCCGAGCAGTTTGGCGGTCTTGTCGAAGGCCTCGCCCGCCGCATCGTCGATCGTCGTGGCAAGGCGCCGATACGCACCGACGCCCTCCACCAGCAGCAACTGGCAATGCCCGCCCGACACTAGCAGCAGCAGGTATGGGAACTCGAGGTCCGGGTCCGACAGGCGCGGCGACAGCGCGTGGCCTTCGAGATGATTGACCGCGATCAACGGCTTGCCCGCGGCGTGCGCGAGCGCCTTGCCGGTGACGAGCCCGACCATCACCCCGCCGATCAACCCCGGCCCCGCGGTCGCGGCGATCGCGTCGACATCGGCCAGCGTCAGCTTCGCGTCGGCCAGCGCCGCGACGATCAACGGCTCCAGCGCCTCGACATGCGCGCGCGCGGCGATTTCGGGGACGACGCCGCCGAACGGTGCGTGCGCCGCTTCCTGTCCGAGCAGCCGGTGCGCCAGAACCTGCCGGTCGCCGGTGACGAGCGCGGCGGCGGTTTCGTCGCAGGAGGATTCGATGCCGAGAATGATCATCGCGTGTCTGTATAGGCCTGCGTGAAGCTTGTCGAAGGGGGCCCCTTTCTGCATGGCATCCAGCATGACAGTTTTTCGGCTCGGTACGCGCGGTTCGCCGCTGGCGCTCACCCAGGCAGGCCTGGTTCGCGATGCCCTGTGCGCGGCACATGGCTGGTCGGCGGACAAGGTCGAGACGGTCGTGATCCGAACGACGGGCGACCGCGTGCAGGATCGCGCGCTCGCCGAGATCGGTGGTAAGGCGCTGTGGACCAGGGAACTCGATCGCGCGCTGCACGACGGCGACATCGACTGTGCGGTGCATTCGATGAAGGACGTCGAGACCATCCGGCCGCACACGCTGAGAATCGCCGCGATGCTGCCGCGCGCCGACGTGCGCGATCGGCTGATCGGAGCGGAGACCTTCGCCGACCTGCGTCCGGGCGCCGTCGTCGGCACGAGTTCACCGCGACGCCGCGCGCAGATGCTGAGGCTGCGGCCCGACCTGGAGATCGTTCTGATCCGCGGCAACGTCGACACGCGGCTCGGCCGGGTGGCGAGCGGCGAGATGGACGCCACGCTGCTCGCCGCCGCCGGGCTCGATCGCCTCGGGCGCGACGACGGCCATGCGATCCCGACCGATATCATGCTGCCCGCGCCGGCGCAGGGCGCGGTCGGGATCGAGGTTCTCGACGGCAGTGCCGCGCATGCGATCGTCGCCGCGATCGACCATGCCGACACCAGCCTGTGCGTGCTGACCGAGCGCGCGTTGCTCGCCCGGCTCGGCGCGGACTGCCATTCGCCAGTCGCGGCGCTCGCGTCGCTGGCAGGCGAGACGCTGACGTTGCGCGCCGAGCTGATCGCCGAGGACGGGACATGCGATGTCGCCGGATCGATCGAGGGCGGTGCCGGCGAAGACCTGGGTACGATGCTGGCGGTCGACCTTCTCACGCGCGCGCCGGCCAGCGTCCGTCGGTTGTTCGCGGCATGACGTCGCCCCACGCGGTCGTCGTCGTGCGGCCGGAGCCTGGCAATGCGCGGACTGCGGCGGCGCTGCGGGCGCTCGGGCTCGACGTGCGGCAGGTTCCACTGTTCGCCGTAACGCCCGTCGACTGGAGCGTACCGGATCCGGCGGGGTTCGACGGACTGTTGCTGACCAGCGCGAACGCGGTGCGGCATGGCGGTGCAGGACTGGACGCGTTGAAGCGCATGCCGGTGATCGCGGTCGGCGCTGCGACGGCAGCAGCGGCGACCGACTCGGGCTTTGCGGTCGCGGTCACCGGATCGGGCGATGCGCGCGATGCCGTCGCCGAAGCGCGTGATCGTGGTTTTGCGCGACTGCTGCATCTTGCCGGGCGCGATCGTGCCCCGACCGACGACGGGGTCGAGGCGGTCACCGTCTATGCCAGCGATGCCGTACCGATCGACGCAGCGGTGGCGCGATCGTTCGCCGATACCGTCGTGCTGCTGCACTCCGAACGCGCCGCGACCCGGCTGAAGGAGGTGCTGGATATTCCGGGCATCGACCGATCCGGCATCGAGATCGCCGCGATCAGCGCCGCCGTTGCCGAAGCGGCCGGAACCGGCTGGGCGACCGTCTCGATCGCGCCGCAACCGAGCGATCCAGCGCTCGTCGCGCTGGCTGCTGCACGTGCGAACATACGCGCGATTGACCATCCGGTGCGTGGCGGGGATAAGCACGCCATGAGCGACCATGTGCCGACCGATCGCCCACGGGCACGCGGACCCAGAATGGGCGTCATCATCGCCCTCACCGCGCTCGCGTTCATCGCCGGGCTCGGGCTGATGGCCTATGCGGCGAGGAAGCTGCCCTGGTTCGGCGCCACGGCGTCGACCACCGCTGGCGCACCCGTCGCAGGCCAGAAAGCCGCCGCGGGCAATTCCGGGTATATCCCGTCGCAACCGCTCGGCCCGGATGGCCAGCCCCAGGCGGCCGCGCCGGTCGACACCGCCGTGCTGGCAACCCGCGAGGCGACGCTGGCGGGCCAGTTGACCGCGCTCGAGGCGCGCACCGCAGCGATCACCACCGACGCAGCCGCAGCCGGTGGGCAGGCGACGCGCGCAGAGGGGCTTCTGGTGGCGTTCGCCGCGCGCCGTGCGCTCGATCGCGGGGTCGGGCTCGGCTATCTTGAGGAACAGTTGCGCCTGCGGTTCGGCCAAGCCCAGCCGCGTGCGACGATGCTGCTGATCCAGGCTGCGCGCCAACCGGTGACGCTCGAGGACCTGCGCCAGGGCCTCGATGCGATAGCGCCGGACATCACGAGTTCGACCGGCGAGAACTGGCTCGATACGATCCAGCATCAGATCGATTCACTGGTAGTCTTGCGCAAGGCGGGCACGCCCTCGCCGATGCCTGCCGACCGCCTCGCACGCGCGCGCCGACTGCTTGGCGCTGGCCAGGTCGAGGCGGCCCGCGCCGAAGTCGCTCGCCTCCCCGGCGCAGCCCAGGCCGGCAACTGGATCGACGCGGCACGACGCTATGTCGTCGCCCGCCAAGCGCTCGACCTGATCGAGAACACGGCATTGATCGGCCAGGCGGGACAGCCGCAACCGGCGCCGGTCGTCATGCCAACGCCACAAACGGCAACCGAAACGGACACCGCCCCGGACCCGTCGGGTATCTGAGCTGAACTCGTTTTCGCTGGTGAACAGCGATCGACGGCCAATGGCTTTGCATTCGGCTGTCGGCTGTCCAAGATTCGACGGCGAGACCGTTCGATCTCTTTCCGATTGCATGATAGCTCTCGAATAGCGTCGTACCGACAAATCGTCCCAGGAACACCCACGGGGTCACGCACTGAAGTCGGCGGTGTGTTTCGATCTACGACTGTCCGGAACCGATTTTGCGTGATCCGGCCTTAATTTTCTTCGACGCGCCAGCGGGACAGCCGTTCTGTAGAGGAGGTCGACGCTCCATGGCGCCGACCTTTGTGTTCCTACCACAGCACGCCGCGGACAGGCTGCAACGGCTCTGGAGCCTCGTCGCCGATCGCCTGGAGGAGGTCGATCTCGATCGTTCGGCACATTGCGTTCAGCGGGACGTCGTGGATCGTGTCCGCGAACGGATCGACCAGATCGTCGCCGATCTGCAGCACGGCCAGGAACATCAGCCCGGCGATCGTCGAGCCGATCGGCGTCGCGAACCCAAGCGTCTCGACTAGACCGATCGGCAATAGGATGCAGAACAGCCGCGTGAAGATGCTGGGGAAAAAGCGATACTGGTTTGGCAGAGGCGTGTTCTTGATGCGCTCCATGCCACCCTGCGCGTTGGCGATATCGACGAGGATCGCCTCGAATTGCGTCTGCTGGATGGTGTCGATCCAGCCGTTGCGGCGCGCTATATCGATTCGGCGGCCGGTGCCGTCGAGCAGGCCATTGGCGATATTGGTGCGATCGAGCGCGAACGACGCCTCTTCCTTCGACAGGAAGCGCAACACTTCGGGCGGTGCGGGCTGCTTGCGCAACTGACAGCGCAATGCGTTCACATACGCGATCTGGCGGAGCACGATCGTCCGCTTCATATCGTGGCCTTCGGGCTCTGGCAGCATGTTGCGCGCCATTCGCGCCAAATTGCGCGAGGCATTGATCATCAGGCCCCACAGCCCGCGGCTTTCCCACCAGCGCTGATACGCGGAGTTGTCGCGGAAGCCGAGGAACAGCGCCAGCGCGGTACCGAACAGCGTCAAGGGCAGGGCCGGCGCATGAAACGGCAGGACGTAATAGGTGATCGTGACGACGACGTCCCAGACGAAAAGACCCAGCAGCGGGCGCCAGACCTCGCTCAAAATTTGACTGAGGCGCGGTGTTGCAGTGACGATCAAACGAAAGCTCCCTTGTTAACAGGGCTTTTAATGGGCGAAGAGACGTTTCGCTGCAATGCAGCGACGATCAGCCGCCCCGCTTAGCCGCCAACGAGCGACTGATCGCGCAGACCTCGCCAGATCTTCACCGCCTGCACCGTCTCTGCGACGTCGTGGACGCGCAGGATCTGGACGCCGGCCTCGGCGCCCTTGAGTGCCAGCGCGAGCGAACCAGCGAGGCGCTGGTCGACCGGCGCTTCGTTCGATAGCGCGCCGATCAGACGCTTGCGGCTGGCGCCGAGCATGATCGGACAGCCGAGCCCGTGGAAGATCGCCAGACCGTTGAGCAGCGCGAGGTTCTCGGCGAGCGTCTTGCCGAAGCCGATGCCGGGATCGACCATGATCCGCGTGGCGTCGACGCCACCCGCGACGACGGCGGCAATTCGGGTTTCGAGGCAGTCGAACACGTCGGTCAGGACGTTGGTGTAGCCGCCGTTGCCGTGTCCGCCTTTCTTCGGGTCGGGCGAGTGCATCAGGACGACGGGGCAGCCACTTTTTGCGACAACATTCAGCGCGCGGTCGTCCCACAGGAGCGCAGCCACGTCGTTGACGATGTGCGCGCCGGCAGCGAGCGTCGCCTCCATGACCGCGGCCTTGCGCGTGTCGACCGAGACGATCGCACCGGCGCGTGCGAGGCGTTCGACGACGGGGACCAGACGAACGATCTCGTCGCCTTCCCAGACCGCGGGAGCGCCGGGACGGGTGGATTCCCCGCCGACGTCGATCAGCGTGGCCCCGACTGCGGCCATGTCGATTCCCGCGGCGGCCGCTGCGGCTGGGTCGTCGACATGCTTGCCACCGTCGGAGAAGCTGTCGGGGGTGACGTTGAGGATGCCGGCGACGATCGGCTGGTCGAAACGGAGTGTGCGTTCGCCGAATTGCAGTGCGGCGCGGGGGGTGGTGATGGCGGCGTGGAGGTGCGCGGCGCGCTCGCCCAGCGTTGCGACTTCGGCGACAGGGATGGTGCGGCGGGCGCGGCCTTCGATCACTTCGTACGCGGCGAACCACTGCATCCCGCCCGCCAGGCGCGCGACGCTGTTGTCTTCGTGGCCGATCGGGGTGTCGACGAACTGGACGGGGCGGAGGTGGAGGCTCATCGATCTACTCCGTCAGCGGGGCGTGTCGGATATGATCGTTCGCTCTCCCGGCCAAGCGCGATTTGTTTCCCCGCGAAGGCGGGGACCCAGACTGGACTCCCGCCTTCGCGGGAGAACATTGCAGGGCTACCCGGTGTTGTTCAGATCGTGTTCGCCAGCAAATACGTCTGGCGAAGGTCGTCGATCGGTTTCAGCCCCTTGTCGCTTTCGTAGTGCCAAAAGCTCCAGCCGTTACAGGCGGGGGCGTTCTGGAGCGTCGAGCCGAGCTTGTGAATCGAGCCGATCGTGCCGCAGTCGCTGAGCAGCGAGCCGTCCGCGCGGATCGTCGCGCGCCAGCGGCGCTTCGAGTCGGTCAGCACCGCACCGGGGGCGAGATACGCGTTCTCGACCAGCACGCCGAACGCGACTTTGGGCTGCGTGCGGGGGCTCATCATCGTCGCGAGTGCCGATTCGTCCAGCGGAAGAGCCGCCTCGATCCGTTCCTGCGCGGCTTCGATGTAGTCGCCTTCGCGGTCAATGCCGATCCAGTTGCGACCGAGACGCTTGGCGACCGCGCCGGTGGTGCCGGTGCCGAAGAACGGGTCGAGCACGACGTCGCCGGGCTTCGTGCACGCCAGCAGGATGCGGTAGAGCAGCGCCTCGGGCTTTTGCGTCGGATGGACCTTGGTGCCGTTCTTCTTCAGCCGCTCGCCGCCGCCGCAGGTCGGGAATTCCCAATCGCTGCGCATCTGGAGTTCGTCGTTGAGCGTCTTCATCGCGCGGTAGTTGAAGTGGTATTTCGCCTTCTCGCCCTTCGACGCCCAGATCAGCGTTTCATGTGCGTTGGTGAAGCGCGTGCCGCGGAAGTTCGGCATCGGGTTGGTCTTGCGCCAGACGATGTCGTTGAGGATCCAGTAGCCGAGATCCTGCACCGCCGCACCGACGCGGAAGATGTTGTGATAGCTGCCGATGACCCAGAGCGCGCCGTCGTCCTTGAGGATCCGGCGTGCTTCCTTGAGCCAGGCGCGGGTGAAGCGGTCATAGGCGGCGAAGGTGTCGAACTTGTCCCAGTCGTCGGTGACCGCGTCGACGTGGCTGCCGTCGGGGCGGTAGAGTTCACCGCCGAGCTGGAGATTATAGGGGGGATCGGCGAAGATCATGTCGATCGAGTTCGACGGGAGCGCCTTCATGTGCTCGATGCAGTCGCCGCGCAGGATCTGGTCGAGCGGAAGGACGGCTTGAACCGCCGGCTCCACTGCCTTTTTCGCACGCGGCCGTGCGATCGTGTCGATCAAACCCATGTTTTCCGCCCCTTATCGACGCCCATAGCGGCGGAATTGTCCGACTCCGTCAAGCAAACATTCGTTAACGGCGTTTCGATGCGATTCCGTCGCTGCGACCAAACGAGTCGCCGTTGCCCAGATGTTGAGTCGTGGGAGACTCGCGGCTCAAGCCCTTGGGGTGTGGCGCGAAAGACTCAGCTCGTCGTTTCCTGTGCGAAAAGTCCCTCGCGCGCCAGATAGGCGGCGGCGACGGGGGCGAAACTGCGGCGGTGAATCGGCGTGGGACCGTGATCGCGGAGCGCCTTCATGTGGTGCGCGCAGCCATAGCCCTTGTTCGAATGCCAGTTATATTCGGGGTGCACGTCGGCGGCGGCGATCATGATGAGGTCGCGCGTGTGCTTGGCGACGATCGAGGCGGCGGCGATCGACAGCGACTTCGCATCGCCGCCAACGAGGGGCGTGGCGGGGTAGGTCCAGCGGGGCAAGCGGTTGCCGTCGACGAGGACGTGGCCGGGGGCCTGGCCGAGTTCGATCGCCAGCGCGTCGACCGCGAGCGTCATCGCCTTCATCGTCGCCCAGTAGATGTTGAGCGAGTCGATCTCGTCGGGCTGGACGATGCCGATGCCGACGATCGCACAGCCTTTGAGACGGGCGCAGAGCCGTTCGCGCTCCGAAGCGGAGAGCTTCTTCGAATCGTCGATACCGCGGGGGACGCCTTTTGCGGGGAGGATCACGGCGGCGGCTACGACTGGCCCCGCGAGCGGGCCGCGGCCGGCTTCGTCGACACCGGCGACGGGGCCGACGCAGAGCTTTTCGTGTTTCATGCCGGGCATTGGCGGTCTTTCCACTGGTCGAACGGGCTGGGGCCGAGGGCGTGCCCCATTGGGCCGTGGCCTGCGCCTAGCCCCGGTGCGTTGGCAAGCGCGGCGCGGACGAACGCGATGGCGCGCTCGATTGCGGCGTCGAGCGGCAGGCCTTGGGCCAGCCCGGTGGCGATGCCGCTGGCGAGCGTGCAGCCGGTGCCATGCGCGTGGCGCGTTTCGATGCGGGGATTGGTCCAGCGGGTTTCGCCGGCGTCGGTGACGAGGCGGTCGGTGATGTGGGGGCCTTCGGCGTGGCCGCCTTTTATGAGGACGGCCGGGCCTAGTGCGCGGATTGCTTGCTCGCCGCCCAGGGCTATCAGTTCTGGGAGGTTGGGGGTTACGAGCGTGGCGATCCGCATGAGGCGAGTGAAGGCGGCGATCGTGTCGCGGTTCGCGAGGACGGAGCCGGAGGTCGCGATCATTACCGGGTCGAAGATGATGGGAAGTCTGCTCCCTGCCCTGGAAGGGAGGGGTTGGGGGTGGGTTGGCTTGGGGCTGGTGTCGCGCTTACCCAGCGGCCTACCCACCCCCGGCCCCTCCCTTTCAGGGAGGGGGGAAAGACGCTCTAGATATGCAGCGACCGCATGCGCCGTTTCAGCGGAGCCGATCATGCCGATCTTTACGGCGTCGATGCCGATGTCCGAAACGACCGAGTTCATCTGCGCGAGGACCATGTCGGTGGGGATCTGGTGGACCGCCTGCACGCCGAGCGTGTTCTGTGCGGTGATCGCGGTAACGGCCGTCATCGCGTGGCCGCCGAGCATGGTTACCGTCTTGATATCCGCCTGAATTCCTGCGCCGCCGCCCGAGTCGGAGCCGGCTATTATGAGAACCCGCGCTGTCATAAAGTGTCCCAGATCGGGGCGAAGTGCACGAAGTGCAGACGCTGGCGCGGGTCTGCACTTTGCCTGAGGCGGGGTTGGAATGGGGATGTCGGACTGGGGTTGGCGCAGTTGGCGGTCATGGTGTGCGCTATGGCATGATCGGTCGGATGTAGGACAGGGGTGCTGGACATACGCCTGCATCCACCCCGGCGGAGGCCGGGGCCCAATTGGGAGACGTTGCTAACCGCGGACTGCGATCTGTTACCTGGACCTTTCCAACTGGGCCCCGGCCTCCGCCGGGGTGGTAGGAGGGGTTGGGGTGGCAACAAGGAGCGAGGTCGCGCTTACCCAACCGGCGCCTAGTGCCGCCGCGCGCCCGCCGGCTTTTGCGGTGGCGCCTCGCCCAGCCTTGTCGGCCGATCGAGCAATTCGCCGCCGCAGTTCGGGCAGCGCTCGTCGAGTGCGTCCGCGCATTCTGCGCAGAAGGTGCATTCGAACGAGCAGATGAACGCGCCAGGTGCATCGGCGGGCAAGTCGGTGGTGCAGCGTTCGCAGGCGGGGCGCATCTCGAGCATCAGGCGGCCGCCTTCCGGACGGCGTCGCAGATGCGGTCGACGACGCGCTCGACCTGGGCCGGGTCGTCGCCTTCCGCCATCACGCGGATCACCGGTTCGGTGCCCGATGGACGGATGACCAGACGTCCGTTGCCGGCCAGTTCTGCCTCGGCCTGCGCGATCACCGCCTTTACGGCATCGTCATCGAGCGGCTTGCCACCGGCGAAACGGACGTTCTTGAGTAATTGCGGCAAGGGTTCGAAGCGGTGCAGCACTTCGCTCGCCAGTGCGCCCGAACGCTTGACCTCCGCCAGGATCTGCAGCGCCGCGACCAATCCGTCGCCGGTGGTCGCATAGTCGGACAGGATGATGTGGCCCGACTGCTCGCCGCCGACATTGTAGCCGCTCGAGCGCATCTTCTCGAGCACGTGGCGGTCGCCGACCTTGGTCCGGACGAGGCCGAGGCCCTGCGCCGCAAGGTGGCGCTCCAGGCCCAGGTTCGACATCACCGTCGCGACGAGGCCACCGCCCGCAAGCCGCCCCTGCCGCGCCCAGCTTGCCGCGATCGTCGCCATCAACTGGTCGCCGTCGACGATCGTGCCGGTCTCGTCGACGACGATCAGCCGGTCCGCGTCGCCGTCGAGCGCGATGCCGATGTCCGCGCCGCTGGCAACCACCGTCTCGGCGAGCGTCTGCGGCGCGGTCGAGCCGACGCCGTCGTTGATATTGGTACCGTTGGGGGTGACGCCGATCGCGACGACGTCCGCGCCGAGTTCCCACAGCGCCGACGGTGCGACCTTGTAGGCGGCGCCGTTCGCGCAATCGATCACGACCCGCATGCCGTCGAGGCGAAGATTCTCGGGGAAGGTCGACTTGGCGAAGTGGATGTAGCGACCCTGCGCATCGTCGATGCGGCGCGCGCGACCGATCTGGCTGGACGGCACGAGCGGGATGTCGCCGTCGATCAGCGCCTCGATCGCTTCCTCCGCTTCGTCCGACAGCTTGTAGCCGTCGGGGCCGAACAGCTTGATGCCGTTGTCCGCATAGGCGTTATGGCTAGCAGAGATCATGACACCGATATCGGCGCGCATCGAATGGGTGAGCATCGCGACCGCGGGTGTCGGCATTGGCCCGACCATGACGACGTCCATGCCGACACTGGTGAACCCTGCAACCAGTGCGGATTCGAGCATATAGCCAGACAGCCGCGTGTCCTTGCCGATCACGACGCGGTGGCGGTGATCGCCGCGCAGGAAGTAGGCGCCGGCGGCCATGCCGACCTTCATCGCCATCTCCGCCGTCATCGGCGAGACATTGGTGGCGCCACGAATGCCATCGGTGCCGAAGTATTTTCTTGCCATCGCGTCCGCTTTCCGTCCCGTATCGGTGTCCGAAGCCGTTGATAGCGCGGTCGAACACGAAGGGCGAGCATGTCGCAGACTACACGGATTCTGGCGGCCCTGATCGGTGGCATCGCGATGGGCATCGCTGCGGCGGCCTGGTCGCCGGCGAACGCGATCGCTGCGACGGCGGTGACGCAACCGATCGGCTCGGCGTGGCTGCACGGGTTGCAGATGGTGATCGTGCCGCTGGTCGTCGGGCTGCTCGTGACCGGTATCGGCGCGACGACCGAGGCCGCGCGCGCCGGGCGAATCACCGTGCGCGCGATGGTGATGATCGTCGTCATCCTGTGGAGCACGACGATCATGTCCGCGCTGGTCATGCCGTTGATCCTCGATGCCTTCCCATTGCCGCACGCGCTCGGCTCCGCACTACGCGCTGCGCTGACGGGCGCCGCGCCGGTCGGGCCGGTGCCGGGGATCGGTGCGTTCTTCGACACGATCGTGCCGACCAACATCGTCGCGGCCGCCTCCAGCGACTCGTTCCTGCCGCTGACCGTCTTCGCGCTGACCTTCGCGTTTGCGGTGACGAAGCTGCCCGACGATCGTAGTCGCATACTGACCGGTTTCTTCCAGGCGGTCGTCGACGCGCTGCTGATCATCATCAAGTGGGTGCTGAAGCTGGCACCGATCGGCATCTTCGCGCTCGCCTACGGGGTCGGCGCGCGCACCGGTACGGCGGCGTTCGGCGCGCTGCTGCACTATATCGTCTGCGTCTCGACAATCGGCTTCATCGTCCTGCTCGCCGCCTATCCGATCGGGATGATCGGCGGGCGGGTCGGCTTCGGCCGGTTCGCGCGCGCGGTCGCGCCGGCGCAGGCGGTGGCGATCAGCACGCAATCGTCGCTCGCCTCGCTGCCGGCAATGCTGAAGGCCTCGACCGATCTCGGCGCGTCGCCCGCCACCGCAGGGATCGTCCTGCCGCTGTCGGTCGCGGTGTTCCGCGCGACCAGCCCGGCGATGAACCTCGCAGTTGCGCTCTACGTCGCGCACTGGCTGGGGCTGCCGATCGGACCTGGGCAGATGGCGGCGGGCGTGGCGACCGCGGCGATCACCACGATGGGGTCGATCTCGCTGCCCGGCACGATCAGCTTCGTCGCCTCGGTCGCGCCGGTGGCGCTGGCGATGGGCATCCCGCTCGAGGTGCTGGGTCTGCTCATCGCAGTCGAGACCATACCCGACCTGTTTAGGACCGTCGGGAACGTGACGATGGACACCGCCGTTACCATCTCGGTCGCGGCGCGGTCCGATCACGGGAACGGCGCTCAGGAGATTCCGCATGAAGTATCGCACGCTCGGCCCTGATTTCGAGGTTTCCGCGCTGGGTCTCGGCTGCATGCCGATGGCCGGCATCGGCAAGGGCATGTACGGCGAGGCGAACGCCGACGAGAGTATCGCCACCATCCACCGCGCGATCGAGCTGGGCGTGACGCTGTTCGACACCGCCGAGATCTATGGCCCGCTGGTCAATGAGGAACTGGTCGGCAAGGCGATCCGGGGCAAGCGCGACGGCGTCGTGATCGCGACGAAGTTCGGGTTTCGGTATGACGAGAACGGGATGACGGGGGTGGACTCGACGCCGGCCAATGTGCGGCGGGCGTGCGAGGGATCGCTGAAG
The DNA here is from genome assembly GCF_059691795.1 of Sphingomonas sp. 320_CC. Classification (NCBI taxonomy): domain Bacteria; kingdom Pseudomonadati; phylum Pseudomonadota; class Alphaproteobacteria; order Sphingomonadales; family Sphingomonadaceae; genus Sphingomonas; species Sphingomonas sp. 320_CC. The sequence continues at coordinate 701,495 of NZ_JCAWAE010000002.1, forward strand.
CGGCTTGGGGTCGAGACGATCGATCTGCTCTACCAGCACCGCGTTGATCCGGGCGTGCCGATCGAGGATACGGTCGGCGCGATGGGCGACCTCGTACGCGAGGGCAAGGTGCGGCATCTCGGGCTGTCGGAGGCTGGGCTCGATACGATCCGGCGGGCGGCGGCGACGCATCCGATCGCGGCTTTGCAGAGTGAGTATTCGCTTTGGGAGCGCGATGTGGAGGACGAGATCCTGCCGCTGTGTCGCGAGCTGGGGATCGGGTTCGTGCCGTATTCGCCGCTGGGACGCGGGTTTTTGACGGGGCAGATTACCGCTCGGTCGGATCTGCCGGAGGGTGACTATCGTCGCAACGATCCGCGGTACTCGGAGGAAAACTTTGCCAAGAACATGGAAATGGTCGCGGTGGTGAAGTCTATCGCCGACGCACATGACGCTTCGCCTGCGCAGGTGGCGCTCGCGTGGCTGTTGGCGCAGGGCGACGACATCGTGCCGATCCCGGGGTCGAAGCGCCGGGTTACGCTGGAGGACAGCATGAAGGCGGCGGATATTGCGCTGAGCGCGGACGATCTGGCGAAGCTGGATGCGGCGGCGCCGAGGGGTGGGACTGCCGGGCCGCGTTACGGCGAGAAGGCGATGTCGATGACGCGGATCTGACACCTAACTCCCCTCCCGCTTGCGGGAGGGGTCGGGGGAGGGGCCAACCGGTAGACCGGACGCCAGTACGTACGTCGCGCCCTCCCCTAACCCCTCCCGCAAGCGGGAGGGGGATTTCCTGTTACTGAACGCCGTGCATCCACTTCTTGATCAACGGCGAGATCAGCAGCAGCACGACGCCGATCCCTGCCGAGACCAGGCCGATGGTCCAGAACACGCCGGCGTAGGTGTCCAGGCTGACCTTCAGGTTCGTCACCTGCCCGCCGACCGTCTCGACGCTCGCCACCTGCGCGACGACGCCGGCGACATACTGCGCGACCGAGATCGACAGGAACCAGACGCCCATCATCAGCCCGACGACGCGCGCGATCGACAGCTTGGTGATCATGCTGAGACCGACCGGCGAGATGCAGAGCTCGGCGAACGAGTGGATGAAATACAGCCCGGCCAGCCACCAGATCGCGACCTTGAACGAAGGTCCGACCATGCTTGCGCCCCAGACGAGGAACAGGAAACCGACGCCGACGCCGATCAGCGCGATGCCGAACTTGACCGGGATCGACGGCTCCAGGCCCTTGGCGGCGAGCTTGGTCCACAGGATCGACATCACCGGTGCCAGCGCGACGATGAAGAACGCGTTGAAGAACTGCGTCTGGCCGGCCGAGATGCTGAAAAGGCCGAACACGCTGAGATCGGTGTTGCGATCCGCGAACAGCGTCAGCGAGGAGCCGGCCTGCTCGAACAGCGTCCAGAACACGACGTTGAACACGATCAGCACCATCGCGGCGAGCATCATTTGGAACTCGCGACGCTCGCCGTTGATGAACGACCAGATCAGGATGCCCGGCACCGCGATCAGGAACGTGCCGAACAGCAATTTGCCCATCAGCGACAGCGAGGCGATGTAGCCGACGATCCCGGAGCCCGGCACCGGCGGCACCGCGTTCATGAGGTTGACGAACAGCAGGTAGAAGATCGGGATACCGAGCAGCGCGAGCGCGTAGATGCCGAGCGCACGATCGGGACCGGTGCGAACCGGGGGCTCGCCATAGCCGTTTAGCTTGCCGCCATCGAACTGGATCAGCGTCCACGAAGCGAGCATGCCGATCGCGGCGAGCCCGAAGCCGGCCCACCAGCCGACCGCGACCGCGAGGAACGGGCAGAGCAGCTGCGAGAACAGCGAGCCCAAGTTGATCCCCATGTAGAAGATCGTGAACCCGGCATCGCGGCGCTTGTCGCCTTGTGCGTAGAGCTCGCCGACCATCGTCGAGATGTTGGGCTTGAAGAAGCCGTTGCCGACCGAGATCATGCAGAGCGCGAGCAGCATGATCGTGACGTAGAAGCTGCTGCGTTCGGCGCCCGATTCGAAGCCCCCCTTCTCCACCGTACGTGCGGTCGAGCCGTCGGGGGCGAGCAGCGAGACGGTGCCGTCGTCGTTGCCCTTGATCTTCAGCTTGTTCGCGCCGTCCACCAGATAGCGGACTTCGCTGTCCGCCTGATCGACGACTTCGATCGCGTAACGCTGGTTGGCGATCGTCGCGTACGGCTTGGCGGTCTCGCCGCCGAAGCAGAGCAGCAGATAGCCGAGCGCCATGATGATCGCGCCGAACTTAACCGCGCGCTTGGAGCCGAGATACTGGTCCGCGAGGTAGCCGCCGACCAGCGGGGTCAGATACACCAGCGCGGTATAGCCGCCGTAGAGCCCGGTCGCCTCGCGGTCGCCGAACACGAAATGCTTGGTGAGGTACAGCGTGAGCAGCGCGCGCATGCCGTAATAGCCGAACCGCTCCCACGCTTCGGTGGTGAACAGCCGCGCGAGCTGGCGGGGATGCCCGAACCAGGTTTCGCCGGACGCCGGGTTGATATGGGTGATATCCGGCTCTCGCGGGGTATCCGCGGTCGGGGTGTCCACCATTCTTACGCTCCCTGATACTCGTCTTGGCCGCCGTCGAACGCGGGGCCGTTATGGCGCGCAACCTAGCGGCAAAGCTCGGCCTGTAAATATCGCACATCATGGCTTATCTGCCGGGGCATGCTCAACGATCGCTCCACGCCGCTCTCGCTGCTCGCCACCCGCCGCTCGGGAAAGCCGCGCGACCTGGTCGCACCCGGCCCCGATTCCTACCAGCTGGCGACGATCCTCGAGATCGCGGCACGGACGCCCGATCACGGCAAGCTCGCGCCGTGGCGGTTCGTCGTCGTGGGTGACGACCACCGCGCGGCGCTGTCGTCGCTGATTACGGATGCGTATCTCGCGGAACGGCCCTCGGCTTCGCGGACAGAACTCGAGTCGCTCGACCAGTTCGCGCATCAGGCGCCGACGCTGGTGGTCGTGCTGTCGTCGCCGAAGGAGAGCAAGATTCCGCTTTGGGAACAGGAGCTTTCGGCGGGGGCGGCGTGCATGAACCTGCTCCATGCGGTGCATGCGGAGGGGTTTGCCGGCGGCTGGCTGACGGGGTGGCCGGCCTATTCTGATTTGGTGCGCGACGCGTTCGGGACGGCGGCGGAGCGGATCGCCGGGTTCATGTTCATCGGCACGCCGTCGCGCGCGCTCGACGAACGGCCTCGCCCGGATATGGCACGGCTCGTAAGCCATTGGGAATCCTGAGCCTCGACTTTCCGCCAGATTGCTGTATTAGAACAGCATGACAGCGCTCAGCAGCGACGACAGCCCCGTATATATCCGCCTTCGCAGCACGATCGCTGCGGGGATTTTGCGCGGCGACTATCGTGCGGGTGATCAGCTGCCGTCGGTGCGCGCGTTTGCCGCCGAGCAGGGTGCCAATCCGCTGACGGTCGCCAAGGCGTATCAGAGCTTTCAAGACGACGGCTATGTCGAGGTGCGGCGCGGGGTCGGGATGTTCGTGATGCCGGGTGCGGCGGAGGCTTTGCGGGTGGCGGAGCGCGAGAACTTCGTGACGACGCAGTGGCCGCGGATCCTGGGGCATATCGATCTGCTGGGCTTGGATGCGCATGATCTTCTGGAGCGGGAGCGGGCTTAGGCCCTCACCTGCCGTTCGTCGTACTTTCCCAGCTCGTCCTACGTCCTGCCCCCTTCCGTTCGTCCTGAGTAGTCGTCGAGTAGTGGCGAAGCCGCGTATCGAGAGGACGTATCGAAGGACAGGTTGGCGCGTGGAACCCATGCTTCGATACGCACCGTCGATACGCTCCTGACGGAGCTACTCGGTCGCTACTCAGCACGAACGGAACTGGGGTTGAACTTCAGAACAATCCCAGCGCGGCGACGTCCTCGACGCTCAGGTCGATCCCGAACAACAGGCTCATGCGGATGCGGTACACGCGCGGGTCTGTGATCTCGCCGACCGTCGTGTCCGTCCCCGAGCGCCGGCGGTAGTTGCGCCCGATCAGCGATGCGAAGCCGTTCGGGAGGACGATGCTGGCGATCGGGGTGTGGGTGAAACGGCTCGACGTGGCGGTCGAGGTCCAGTGGTTCGACATTGCCAGGTCCGCATCGAACACTTGCGCAAGCGTGAAGCTGTATTGCGGCTGGAATCCTCCCGTCTCGCCGCGACCGTCAGTGGTCATCGGATCACCGTCGCGGAGCAGCATCCAGCCTTGCTCGGTCGCTTCGAGGCGGAAACGGGCGCCGTCGGGGGCGGTTGCCTCGGCGCCGTCGGCGAGCGGGAGGACGGGCGTGTAGCTGCCGCCGAAGCCGGTGTCGGCGATCCAGTCCTGACCGTCGATCGTCACCAGCGCGAAGGTGTGCGTGAGCGGCGGTACGTCGGTCGTGGCGATCCACACGCGGGCTAGCAACGGGCGTGCGGTGAAGCCGAGTTCCGCGAGCGCGTCGAGGAAGAGGCGGTTGTGTTCGAAGCAATAGCCGCCGCGGCGTGCGGTGACGAGCTTGGCGAAGACTGAATCGGTGTCGATTGCGATGCCGCGGCCGAGGACGACGTCGAGGTCTTCGAACGGGATCGAGAGGCGGTGCGCGTGCTGGAGGCGGCCGAGGCCGATCGAGTCGAGCGTGGGCCGCGCGGGCATGGCAACACGGAGGAGATAGGCTTCGAGGTCGAACATCGGTCGGGCTTTCAGAGATTTTGTGTTTCCCCATACCGTCCGTTGGGCGGGGGCGTCGAGTGCTGGGCACCGGATGTTGCCTGTGACGCAGTGCCCCTCCCCCGTTCGTGCTGAGTGCAGTCGAAGCACCTTCGCGTGGGCGCATGCCCTTCGACTACGCTCAGGGCGAACGGAATGAGGGACGCCATCCCTGCTTGCTCCGTCGCTCCGGGCTTGTTCCAAGGACCACCGTTCCACGTTCTCATTTCCCCCGGATCTGCGGAACGATGCCGGAACGAGCCCGGCATGACGGTGTTGTTTGGCGCTGTCGCGAACAGAGGCGCGCCTCGCGATCCCCCCCGCAAGGGGGAGGTGGCTGGCGCTTGCCAGACGGAGGGGGCGGAAGGGCCACTTTCGTTGCGTGTTCCTCCCCCTCCGTCACCTTCGGTGCCACCTCCCCCTTGCGGGGGAGGATCGCGGCGGCCGTCGTGTCGACACAGACGGGAAGGAGAACGTCGCCATCGTCATCCCGTCATCCTGGGCTCGACCCAGGATCCAGAGCAAAGAGCGTTGCGGTGCTTGGCTCTGGATCCTGACTTTCGTCAGGATGACGGGGGGTGCTCAGGCCGCGAACAGGTCCGCTTCGATCGAGTAGAGCACCGCCGCGCTCGCATTGGCGGCCGCGTTGAGGCCCATCGCTTCGGGGACGATCTGGTCGAGGTAGAAGCGCACCGCTGCGGTCTTCATCCGGCCGAAATCGTCGCTGCCGGCGACCCCGCCCTGGCGCTCCATCAGCCAGCCGCAGGTCGCGACCGACAGCATCGTGAGGAAGGGGTAGCTCGCGGCGAGCTTGTCGTCTGCGTCCGCGGTTGCGAGTTTACGCCCGATCGCTTCGCAGGCGTCGACTAGGGCTAGCAACCGCTCGTCCTTCGCTTCAGCGCGGATGTCGGCGATCAGCGTGGCGAACGCGCCGCCGTTGTCGAGACCAAGTTTGCGCCCGACCAGATCCGCCGCCTGGATGCCGTTGGTGCCCTCGTAGATCGGCGTGATGCGGGCATCGCGGAAATACTGCGCGGCGCCGGTTTCCTCGACATAGCCCATGCCGCCGTGGACCTGGATGCCGAGCGACGCGACCTCGTTGCCGAGATCGGTGCCGTGCGCCTTCGCCAGCGGCGTGACGAGTTCGAGGCGGTTGCGCGCGGCGTGGTCGCCGAGGTTGGCGCGGTCGACCTGCCCTGCCGCGTAATAGACGAGCGCGCGTGCCGCCTGGGTTTGCGCCTTCATCCGCATCAGCATGCGGCGGACGTCGGGATGCTCGACGATCTTGACCGAGTCCTTGTTGGGCGAACCGGCGCGGGCGGATTGCACGCGGTCGAGCGCATAGGCGACCGCGCCCTGCGTCGCGCCTTCGGCGACCTGGACGCCCTGGAGGCCGACGTTCAACCGTGCGTTGTTCATCATCGTGAACATCGCGCGGATGCCGCCGAGCTCGGCGCCGATCAGCTCACCGATGCAGTCGTCGTTGTCCCCGAAGCTCAGCACGCAGGTGGGCGAGGCGTGGAGGCCTATCTTGTGCTCGATCGAGACGACGCGGACGTCGTTGAACTCGCCCGGCGTGCCGTCTTCCTGGAGGCGGAACTTGGGGACGAGGAACAGCGAGATGCCCTTGGTGCCGGCCGGTGCGCCCGGCGTCCGCGCGAGGACGAGGTGGACGATGTTCGGCGCCATGTCGTGATCGCCGAACGAGATGTAGATCTTGGTGCCCTTGATCGACCACTTGCCGTCGCCGAGCGGCGTGGCGGTCGCGCGCAATGCGCCGACATCGGAGCCCGCCTGCGGCTCGGTAAGGTTCATCGTGCCGGTCCACTCGCCGGTCGCGAGATGGGGGAGGTACAATGCCTGCTGCTCGGGAGAGCCGTGATGCTGGAGCGCCTCGATCGCGCCGACGGTCAACGTCGGGCAGAGCGCGAAGCCCATGTTGGCCGAGCCGAGCGTGTCGAGCACCGCGGTCTGGATCGCGAACGGCAGGCCCTGCCCGCCCCATTCCTCCTCGACGCCGATCGTGCCCCAGCCGCCCTCGACATAATCCTTGTACGCCTGCGCGAAGCCTTCGGGCATGACCACGCCACGGTCAGTCCATTTCGCGCCGACGGTGTCGCCGGTGCGATTGAGCGGGGCCCATTCGCCCGACGCTAGCTGGCCCACGCCTTCGAGGACCGCGTCGACGACGTCGTCGCTGGCGGCGGCATAGCGTTCAGTCGCGGCGATCTCGCCGATCCGCACGACATGGTCGAGCACGAAACGCTGTTCGGTGGTTGCTGGAGTGAAGGCCATCGCATCCTCTTATCGCTACGGTTTGGACCCGCTATACGCTTGTGGAATGACCCGTCCACACCCTCGGATTTTACCCTACGGCACGGCCGCGATCGCCGAAGCCGCCGCGCTGATTCGCGACGGGGGGATCGTCGCGGTGCCGACCGAGACGGTGTACGGGCTCGCTGCGGACGCGACGAATGCGGAGGCGGTGGCGCGGATTTACGCGGCGAAGGGGCGGCCGAGTTTCAATCCGTTGATCGTGCATGTGGCGGATCTGGCGGCGGCGGAGCGGATCGCGGTGTTCGATGCGGATGCGTTGGCGCTGGCGGCGGCATTCTGGCCGGGGCCGCTGACGTTGGTGCTGCCGGTGCGGGGGGATTCGGGGATCGCTTCGCTGGTGACGGCGGGGTTGGATACGATCGCGGTTCGAGTGCCTCGGCATCGGGCGATGCAGGAGTTGATCGCGGCATCGGGGCGGCCATTGGCGGCGCCTTCGGCCAATGCGAGTGGGGGGATTTCTCCGACGACGGCTGCGCATGTGGCGGGGAGTCTGGGAGGGAACGTGCCGTTGATTATCAACGACGGGGCTACCGAGGCTGGGCTTGAGTCGACGATCGTGGCGGGGCGGACTGTGCTGCGGCCGGGGCCGGTTACGGCGGAGGCTATCCAGCAGTACTTAGAGCCCCCCCCCGGCGGAGGCCGGGGCCAAGTTGGAACGTCGGAAGTAGCTACGCGCAACGCCGATCATGACAGTTTCCCAACTGGGCCCCGGCCTTCGCCGGGGGGGCGTGAGGGTGCGGTGACAGCGCCGGGGCAGCTTGAGAGTCACTATGCGCCGAACAAGGCGCTTCGGTTGAATGCAATGGAAGCGGCTCCGGACGAATGGCTTATCGGGTTCGGCGAAGTCGCGGGCGACGTAACCCTCTCCGCATCCGGAGACCTCCTCGAGGCCGCCGCGAAGCTGTTCGACCTGCTTCACGCAGCAGACGCGAACGACCGTCCCAAGATCGCTATCGCGCCGATTCCTCGCGACGGTATCGGCGAAGCGATCAACGACCGCTTGCGCCGCGCCGCTTACCGATAATCCGTTCCCCCTCGGAGGCGGGGGTCCAGGAGCCAAGTTGAAATTCGGTATTTAGCTGGGCCCCCGCCTCCGCGGGGGAACAACTGATCTAGCGTTCCCGGACCTGCCGTTACGCGTTTACCGCCGCCTTCGACCGTGCGGCAAAGCTCTTGCGGAGCTTCTGCAGCTTGGGTGGAATCACCGCCATGCAATACGGGTTCGAGCGGCCCGACGTTTCCCAGTAATCCTGGTGATAGCCTTCGGCCTCGTACCAAGTATCCATCGGCTCGATCGTGGTGACGATAGGCTTCGGCGAATCCGCCTGCGCCCGCTCGAGCGCCGCCTCCATCTCCGCCTTCTGCGCGTCGTCCGCGGGGAACATCGCCGAGCGATACTGCGTGCCGACGTCGTTGCCCTGCCGGTTCAGCGTCGTCGCGTCGTGCGTCGCGAAGAAGATGTCGAGCAGGTCGCTAAGCTTCAGCTGCTCCGGGTCGAAGCCGATGCGGATCGCCTCGGCATGGCCGGTGTCGCCGCCGCACACCTGTTTGTACGTCGGATCAGGGACATGCCCGCCGATATACCCGCTCTCGGCCGACTCCACGCCGATCACGTCCTTGAACACAGCCTCGGTGCACCAGAAGCAGCCGCCGGCCAGCGTTACATAATCCGTCATAACGATCTCCTTTCCGCCAATGTAGGAAGTCGCTACCCCGCAACAAAGAGGAGACGCGCGTGATTGACGGTAAGGTTATGGTGACTGGCGGGGCCGGCTATATCGGCAGCCACGCGGTGCTGGCGTTGCTCGACGCGGGGTATGACGTCGTCGTGCTCGACAATCTCGTCACGGGATTCGACTGGGCGGTCGATCCCCGCGCCGCACTCGTCGAGGCGAACGTCGCCGATGACGCGAAGGTCCGCGCGGCGATCCGCGAGCATGACGTCAAGGCGATCATGCATTTCGCGGGCTCGGTCGTGGTCCCTGAGTCGGTCAGCGATCCGCTCAAATATTACCGCAACAACACTGCCGCCAGCCGTGCGCTGATCGAGAGCGCAGTCGTCGAGGGCGTGCCGCACTTCATCTTCTCGTCGACCGCCGCGACCTATGGCACGCCCGAGAAGGTGCCCGTCGCGGAGGGCGATCCGACCGTGCCGATCAACCCCTACGGCATGTCGAAGCTGATGACCGAGGCGATGCTGCGCGACGTCGCCGCGGCGCATCCGATGAACTATGCGGCGTTGCGCTACTTCAACGTCGCCGGCGCGGATCCGCAGGGGCGCAGCGGCCAGTCGACGATCGGCGCCACCCATCTGATCAAGATCGCGGTCGAGGCGGCGACCGGCAAGCGCGACGCGGTAGGCGTCTACGGCACCGACTTCGACACCCCCGACGGTACCGGCGTGCGCGATTACATCCACGTCACCGACCTTGCCGCCGCGCATGTCGCCGCGCTGGAAGTCCTGGTCGCCGAACCCGGCAAGAGCCACACGCTCAACGCGGGCTATGGCAAGGGATTCTCGGTGCTCGAGGTGCTCGACGCGGTCGACAAGGTCACCAACCGGACGATCGAGCGTCGCCTGGAAGGGCGTCGCGCAGGCGATCCGGCGATGCTGATCTCCGACAATCGTGCGATCCTCGAGACGCTCGACTGGACGCCGCGCCACGCCGATCTCGACGGCATCGTTCGCGATGCGCTGGCGTGGGAGCGCGCGCTCGCCGAGAAGGGCCGCTAGGACGCGGCCGGATCGGTGAGCGGCGTGCCGAAAGCATGCCGCTCGCCGCCGATCGCCCGGCGCGCGCGCGCGGTCGCCAGCCACCAGGCGAGCGCCCACAGCGTGCCGAAGCTCCACCCGGCCAGCACGTCGCTCGGCCAGTGCACGCCGAGATACACGCGGCTGCAGCCGATCGCGCCGACCAGCAGGATCGCGACGACGAGCATATACGCCCGCGTCGCGCGATCCTGAGTCACCTGCGAGGCGAGGCCGGCGAGCGTCAGATAGACGATCGCGCTGTTCGCCGAATGCCCGCTGGGGAAGCTCATATGCGTGACGGTGACGAGGTGCGCGACGATGTCGGGACGCGGGCGGGCGACGTGCAGCTTGACCAGTTCGACGACGATATTGCCGCTGACACTCGACGCGACGATCGCGAGTGCGGTCAGCCAGAGCCGCTGGACGATCAACAGGCCGGCGACGATCACCACGACGATCGTCAGGACGATTCCGCCGCCCAGCGCGGTGACGTCGGCGGCGACCTTGGGCAGCCAGGACGGACCACCCCAGGCGCGCAGCCCTAGGATGATCGACCGGTCGAACGCGAACGGCCAATGATCGACCGCGAGACCGACGAGCAGGATGAGGACGATACCGACCGCAGCGACCGATGCGCCGGCGAGAACCGCGGGCAGGCGTCGTCGCGCGCTCTCGGGCGGCGTGCCGTCGATGGTGGGTCCGCCGGGGCTCGAACCCGGGACCTCTCGATTAAAAGTCGCTTGCTCTACCAACTGAGCTACGGACCCCCGCCATCGTGGACCGCGCACCTAGTCTCGCGGGTGCCGCCGGTCAACCATCTGTGCCAATTGGCGGATCGTCCGATGGGTCAGCGGATCGCGCCATTTCGGGACCAGAACGGCGAGGGGACCGAGCACGAAGCTGCGGGTGCGGAACGCGGCGTGCGGCACGGTGAGGCCCGGCGACGACCAGGCGCCGCCCGACCATAGGACGATGTCGAGGTCGAGCACGCGGCTGCCCCAGCGGCGGCCGGGGCGGCGACCGAATGTGCGCTCGATCCGTTTGAGGCGGACCAATAGCGCTGCGGGGTCCTCGGGAGTCTCGATCAGCGCGACGGCGTTGGCATAGCGGCGGTTCGAGGGGCCGAGCGGTGCGCTCGCCACGGTCGTCGATCGGGTCACGACACCGCCGAGGGTCTCCAGCGCGGCGGCGATCTCGCGCTCGGGGGCACCGTGGCGCCCGCGTCGGTTCGAGCCGAGCGCGATCGCGTAGGTGGTGCTAGCGCGCGCGATCATCGGGTGCGGGGTTGCAGGCGACATTTGGTCCGCCTAGCGCACTCCGATGGATTCCACACCTTACACCACCGAGCTTCCCGAAACCGTCGACGAGACCGGCGAGATCGACGTCACGACCGTCTTCGCGCCCGTCTCCGCGCTGCCCGAGACCGAGCCGCCGCATGACTGCCCGCTCTGCCCTCGCCTCGTCGCCGTGCGTGAGCAGCTTCGGACCGAGTTCCCGACCTGGTGGAACGCGCCGGTCCCTGCGTTCGGCGATCCGGCTGCGTGGCTCGGCATCATCGGCCTCGCCCCGGGGAAGCATGGCGCGAACCGCACGGGCCGCGCGTTCACCGGCGATTATGCAGGGCAGTTCCTGTACGAGACGCTCGGGCGGTTCGGGCTTGCGACCGGGACTTATGGTGCGAAAGCCGAGGACGGGCTGGCACTCGACGGCGCGATCATCCTCAACGCAGTGAAGTGCCTGCCGCCCGAGAACAAGCCGACGCCGGAGGAAATCCGCACCTGCCGGCCGTTCCTCGAGACGCAGGCGGATGCGGTGCCGACCGCTCGGGTGTTCGTGGCACTGGGGCATATCGCGCATCAGTCGGCGGTGAAGATGCTTGGCGGGCGGTTGCCCAAGGCGCGCTTCGCACATGGCGCGGAGCATGTGATGCCCGACGGCCGCATGCTGATCGATAGCTTTCATTGCTCGCGGTACAATGTGAATACGGGTGTGCTGACCGCGGATATGTTCGACGCGGTGTTCGCGCGGGCGCTGGAGTTACGCGGGGCGGTTTGAGCCGCCGTGGCGCTGCTCCCCTCCCTGGAAGGGAGGGGTTGGGGTGGGTCGGTGTCCGGATCGCGGATCGGTTGCGGCTCGAGCAGGCCTACCCACCCCCTACCCCTCCCTTTCAGGGAGGGGAGTTGGACGACTACTCGATCACCCAGGGCTCGCCGGCCTCTGGTGTGCGGAAGCGGTTCGCGAGAATGTGTTCGCGGATCAGCGCCGCGCGGAGATGCTCGGGGGGTTCGTTGATCCCCTCGGACGTCAGTTCGAACGTGCCCCAGTGGACGCCGATCGCATAGGCCGCGCCGAGCTGTTCGAACGCGGTCACCGCCTGGTCCGGGCCGATGTGGTTGTCGGTTTCGTGCCCTGCGAAATGATACGCGCCGATCGGCAGGATCGCGAGGCGGACAGGGCCGGCTGCGCGCGCTTCGGCTGCCCAGCGCATGTCGCCCGGCCCGGTGTCGCCCGCGAAATACAGGTTGCCGCCGGGCAGCGTCACGGTGAAGCCCGCCCATAACGTCTTGTCGCGGTCGCCGGGGTCGTACTCGCTCCAGTGATGCGCGCGCTCGACGACCACGTCGATGCCGGGGCGCAGCGTCACGCGGCCGCCCCAGTCGCGCGCGACTGCACGAACGCCGCTGCGCGCGAGGATCTGGTCGTTGCCGAGGCCGGTCACGATCAATGGTTTGTCGCGGTGCCAGAGCCGCTTCATCGCGGTCATGTCGAGATGGTCGCGGTGGTTGTGGCTGAGCAGGATGAGATCGATCTTCGGCAGGTCCGCGAGGCGCACGCCGGGTTCGCGGACTCGCTTCACACCAACGAACTGGACCGGGGACGAGCGCTCGAGCCACATCGGATCGGTCAGGATGTTAAGCCCTTGCGTCTGAACCAGCACGGTCGAATGGCCGATCCAGGTCACGCGCATCGTCTGGCCTTCGACACGGGCCGGGGGCCGCGTCGGGGTGACGGGCACCTTGGGCCAGCTTCGGTAGGGCGGCTTCACCAGATTGCGGAGCAGCGCGACCGGGCCCTGTTTCTGCTCGCCGGTACTGCCCTGCACTCCGTCGGGGTTGAAGAAGCGTTCGCCGTTGAAGTGATCGCTCAGCGGAAAGGTCTTTGTCGACGGCGTTGTGCAACCGGCGAGAAGCGTGAGCGCGGGCAGTATCGAGCGAGTGCGGATCATGGCGCGCTGACGACTATGTCACGCGATCATCAGCGTCCAGTCACGCGCGGAGGGCCATGACGACCAACATGGATGATGATTTCGAAGTACGCGGGTTGCATGAGCAACTGTCGGAGGAACGCGCGGTCAAGGGTGAGGCGTTCGACCAGCGGATCGCATTGTTCACCGCGATCCTGGCAACGCTGGCGGCGGTGACCAGTTTCCTCGGCGGGCATACGCAGAACGAGGCGTTGCTCCACAAGAACGAGGCGGTGCTGATCAAGGCGCAGGCGTCGGATGCGTGGGGCTATTACCAGGCGGAGGACTTGAAGCGGCATATCGCGCAGATGGAGGTCGACCTCGCGCCGCCTGGGTTCGGTGCGACTCAGATGGCGACGCACCGGGCGGATATCGCGCGGTACAAGGCGCGGGGGACGGCGTTGAAGCGGGAGGCGGAGACGCTCGATCGGCGCTCGGCGGCGGCGGATGGGGAGTCGGACGAGGCGCTGCGGCCGCATACGAAGCTGGCGCTGGCGGTGACCGCGATCCAGGTGGCGATCGCGCTGGCGTCGATTACGGCGCTGACCGGGCGGCGGTGGTTGCTGTGGGTTGCGGGGGCTGCTGCGCTAGTGGGGGCGTTGCTGGCTGGGTTGGCTTGGTTCTGATCCCTCGATCCTCCCCCGCCAGGGGGAGGTGTCGCCGAAGGTGACGGAGGGGGAGGACACGGAACCTCGGTCCCCCTTTCCTCCCCTCCGTCTGGCAAGCGCCAGCCACCTCCCCCTGGCGGGGGAGGATCGAGAGGTCAGATGTCCTGGACCAGACGGCCGTATAGATCTGGGCGGCGGTCGCGGAAGAAGCCGAAGGCGGCGCGGTGGCGCTTGACGATGTCGAGGTCGATCGTCGCGGTGATCACGCCTTCGTCGTCGCGGCCTAGCTCTGCCAGGATGTCGCCGCGCTCGTCGGCGATGAAGCTGGTGCCGTAGAAGGTCTGGCCGTGCTCGACGCCGACGCGGTTGGCGGCGACGATCGGCACGACGTTGCTGACCGCGTGGCCGACCATGGCGCGGCGCCAGAGCCGGGCGGTGTCGAGCGAGGTGTCGTGCGGTTCGCTGCCGATCGCGGTGGGGTAGAACAGCACTTCGGCGCCCATCAGCATCATCGCGCGCGCCGTCTCCGGGTACCATTGGTCCCAGCAGACGCCGACGCCTAGCGTCGTCCGTCCGGCGTCCGACGCATGCGGCCAGACCTTGAAGCCGGTGTTGCCGGGGCGGAAGTAGAACTTCTCCTCGTAGCCGGGGCCGTCGGGGATGTGGCTCTTGCGGTAGACGCCCTGGATGTTGCCGTCGGGGCCGATCATCGCGAGGCTGTTATAGTGATGCGGGCCGTCCGCCTCGAAGAAGCTGGTCGGGATGGTGACCTTGAGCGCCTCGGCGAGCGCCTGCATCGCGAGCACCGCCTTGTGCTCGCCGACCGGGGCGGCGTTGGCGAACAGGCCCTCGTCCTCGACGCGGCAGAAATACTCGCCTTCGAACAGTTCTGGCGGCAGGATGACCTGCGCGCCTTTCGCCGCAGCCTCGTGGACTAGGCGCGACACGTTGGCGATGTTGCGGTCGATGTTGGGCGTGAAACCCAGCTGCAGCGCGGCGACGGTGATCTCGGTCATGGCGGCGCATATAAGGTGACGCGCCATGGAGTGCGAGCCTTCTTGCTGTTCCCCCGCGGAGGCGGGGGTCCAGGGTAACGAGGGGCATCGTTTGTGATCCTGGGCCCCCGCCTTCGAGGGGGAACATCAGGAGGGGCGATTGACACTCCCCTGCCCTGTCCGACATGCGGCGGGGATGATCGATCACACGCTCCCGCCAAGCTGGCAGTCGCTGGAAACCGAGTTCGAGGCGCCGTACATGCGCGCGCTCGATGCGTTTCTGGAAGCCGAGCGGGCGGCGGGGGCTCGGGTGTTTCCGGAGGATGCGGACCGGTTTCGGGCTTTGGAGCTGACGCCGCTCGATCAGGTCAGGTGCGTCATCCTGGGGCAGGATCCGTATCATGGCGAGGGGCAGGCGCATGGGCTGAGCTTCTCGGTGCGGGAGGGCGTTCGGACGCCGCCTAGTCTGGTGAATATCTACAAGGAGCTGGAGGCGGATCTGGGGATCCCGCGGGCACGCCATGGCATGCTCGATCATTGGGCGGCGCAGGGCGTGTTGCTGCTCAATGCCGTGCTGAGCGTGCGGTTGGGGGAGGCTGCGTCGCATCAGAAGCGGGGGTGGGAGCGGTTTACCGATGCGGTCATCGCGGCGGTGAACGCGCAGGACAAACCGGTCGTGTTCCTGCTGTGGGGGGCGTATGCGCAGAAGAAGGCGGCGTTCGTCGACGACGTTGCGAAGGGCGGGCGGCATCTGGTGATCCAGTCCGCGCACCCGTCGCCGCTGGCGGCACGGACCGGTTTCTTCGGATCGCGGCCGTTCAGCCGGGCCAACGACTTTCTCGAAACCCATGGGCGCGCGCCGATCGACTGGGCGCTGCCGGAGACCGACTAATGAGCGACGAATATGTCTATGACGAAGCGACCGGCGAGTGGGTTGCGGGTGGTACGGCGACCGCGGTGGCGGCGGATGATGGCGCGGTGGTGGTGCGCGATTCGGTCGGCAACGTGCTGGCGGATGGCGACCAGGTGACGCTGATCAAGGACCTTACCGTGAAGGGTGCGGGGCAGACTCTCAAGCGCGGGACGGTGATCAAGTCGATACGGCTGACCGGCGACGCGCAGGAGATCGACTGTCGGTACGAGGGGATCAAGGGACTGGTGCTGCGCGCGGAGTTCGTTCGGAAGCGGTAGGTTGGGAGATGGGCGACGCCAAAGGTCACGATAAAGTTACGCTCGGAAACGGCGCCGGCCAGGACCTTCATGGTCATCCTCCCCCTCCTGGACGCGAACCCTCTCGGGATATTTGGGCGGGATCGTCGCCTTCGCGGCGGCGAGTTGCGCCTCGAACGTCTGGACGGACGGTGCGGAACCGGTTGACGCGGGACGGCGCTGGGCGACGGGTTCGGCGCGGATATCGGCGACTTCGAGCGCCATCACCAGCGCCTCGGGGGCCATCAGGCGGTGCGGTTCGGCGGGCATCGGCGGCGCGAGCGCGGCGAGCGTGGCCTCGACCGGCGACACCGGGATGGGCGCCGGCGCAGGCGACTGGCCGGGGGTGCGATAGCGATCCGGTTGGTGCGCCCGCAGGAGGAACATCAGCAGCCGATCGTTGAAGCGGACGCGCTGGCCGACGCGGTTGCCGTCGCGGTCGAACACCGGCTCGGGCGATCCATTGATCGCGCGATCGAAGGCGAGATCGACCAGCCGCAGCGACGCGGTCTGCACCGCCGCATCCCATGCCGCCGCGAACGCCGCGCCATCGGCCGCGCGGCGCAGGCGGTAACACGAGGTCGCCGACATGTTCACCTCGCGCGCGGCCTGCGTGACCGAGCCGGTATCCGCCAGCACGCCGATGAACGCCTGCTGCGTCGCGACCGTCCAGCCATCGTGCCGCACCTTCCGCCGGACCGGCACCCAGTCGTATTCGGCGAGATCGAAGTCCTCGACCGTCGGGAGATGCTCCGCCTCGACGATGGTCATCGCGGTGGTCCGTGCGGTTGGCTCGGGAGCGGCCGGTTCGAGAGTGGGGGCGATGTCGGGGATGACATCGCGGCGAGAGCGCGTGCGCGTAGGTTTGGTCATGGCCGGAGCGGATCAGGCGGGCGGCGTGTAGGACAGCGTTTGCGTGGGCTGTTGGACTTTTTACGCCGGAGGTGTGGCTCGACGGCATCCTTCACGACAGCCGCGCGTGATTGACATTGGACAGAATACTGTCCATCTTCCATCCATGCAGACCGTGACCTATTCCGAAGCGCGCGAGAACCTTAAGTCGGTGCTCGACAAGGCTGTGGCGGACCGCGCGCCCGTGATGATCACGCGCCAGCGCGGCGAGAATGTCGTGTTGATCTCGGCGAGCGAATGGGCCGGGATGGAAGAGACGCTGCATTTGATGGCGTCGCCGGCGAACGCGAAGAGGCTGCTGGACGGGATCGCACGGCTTGATGCCGGCGAGGGCGAAGAGCACGCGCTCATGCAACCTTGAAGGTCACTTTCGATCCGGAAGGCTGGTCCGAGTATCTCGGCTGGCAACAGGCGGACGCCAAGGTCCTGCAACGGATCAATGTCCTGATCGAGGAATGTAGGCGACACCCGTTCACCGGCATCGGTAGGCCTGAGCCGTTGCGGCAGAACCTCACGGGTTGGTGGTCGCGACGGATCACGGGCGAGCACCGACTGGTGTACCGGGTTCGTGGTGCGGGTGACGCGCAGGCACTCGAGGTGTTGTCGTGCCGGTATCATTATTGAGGCATATCGGTCAGTCTACTGTTCTTTAGAAAAGGCAGCGATGATGTTGGCAGTTCGATTGAGTGAGCAGACCGAGGGACGACTGGAAGCGCTTGCCGCACGCACCGGTAGGAGCAAGACCTTCTATGCACGGGCGGCAATCGAGGCGCATCTAGACGATCTCGAAGACTTCTATCTTGCCGAAGACCGACTGCGCGATTTCCGCGAGAGTGACGCTATCCCGCTCAGCACGCTGAAGGCCGATCTTGGTCTGGACGACTGAATTACCGCCGAAATTTGACAAAATTATATAAACGAATTATTACAATCCGATTACTCTGTTCCAATCAGCGATATACATGTAAAGCCGGTTAAACTCACTTGGAAGTAGCATTCTATTGTGAGCTATGAAGTTTCTCGACTTTTCTATTTCATCCATTCTCTGCGAAAGCCAATGCTGCGAGGGGATTACATCTTTGAAGCAATCCCATTTCGATACAATAATTTGGCCTAACTGACCGAAATCAGCGAACCCAAGAATATCTGTCTTTTGGCCTTCGAGCCAAGAATCCTTTAAGGCGGCGTTGCGTCGCCCCTGCGCATGCTGCAAGATTTTTAGAGGCAGCAATGATGCCCAGTCGGCTCCTTCGTTCTCTTCCAATCGCTCTCTAATAAAATCACGTATTTCATTTTCGAAGCAAAAGAGGAGCGCATAGAGCCTTGACATTTCAAGAGCTTCGTTCCTCCTTTGGACACCGAATGGCGCCAGCGATTCAGCCAGCAGCGATTCCTCTATAGCTGTCGTGCTCGCGCCGATCTGAATTCCGGCCTTCTGGAAAACGCTAGCTTCGGATTCGAACAGAAGACCTCGGAACAAAAACGCCCTGAGCTGGTCCTTATTCAACGAAGTGCTCCTTCAGCGATTTAAATATCGCATTATACACTTCTACGTCTTTGGTCGCGGGCAGATGGATTTGTACGTTATAATGCAATCCAGATAGCAGAACTGAGCTAGGACTGACCTTCGCCGGTGCAGCAGCATCCCGCTTCTTTAAAGGTTCAGCTTCCGCAGCAACATCCTTTCTAGGCGCTTCCGCAGACAAATCGGCAAGGCTCAGCAAAGCAAAGAAAGTTTTCGACATTCGCTGCGATACGTCATCACTGACATTGTGATAGCTCTTAAATTTTCCAGTTATAGCGACTTGATCCGACTTTGTTGGATGCGACTTTATTAGAAATATGTCTCCATACGCCTCCTTGAGCGCATCGTTCATTACAGCCTGAGAACGAGAGTGATCACGATATTCATGATAACGTTGTGTCGGCTGACCAGTAGCGGTTAAAAAACCAAGTGATTTCAGTAACGGAATAAATGCCCGATCATTCGATGATGCAAATCCCCAATCCTTAAGCAGTTGTGTCGTAACTTGCGATGGTGCTTAGCCGTCACGAATTTTACTAAACAGGTCCGGAATTCTGTTCGCCGCCTGGACCCAGGAACTCGACAATGCCATCAAAATGCCCCTTTTTCGGGCAGCTTATGATAACAAACTTTTTAATCAAGAGAATGATCGCTACTCCGACGCTGGAAGATAAATCTCGCCACCGCGCTCCTTAAACACCTCACTCATCGCGGCCATGCCCTTCTCCGCATCGGCATGCGTCGCGCCCTTGGCAAAGAGTGCGCGGGAATCATCGGCCTTCACGGTAACCCCCGCGGACAGGAACGTGTCAGCCGGTGCGTTCTGTTTCGCCGCGAAGTCGCGCACCTCCTGCGTGATCTTCATCGAGCAGAATTTCGGGCCGCACATCGAGCAGAAGTGGGCGGTCTTGGCGCCTTCGGCTGGCAGCGTCTGGTCGTGGTAGTGTTCGGCGGTGTCGGGGTCGAGGGAGAGGTTGAACTGGTCTCTCCAGCGGAACTCGAACCTTGCGCGGCTTAGCGCGTCGTCGCGCATCTGGGCGGCGGGGTGGCCTTTGGCGAGGTCGGCAGCGTGGGCGGCTAGTTTGTAGGTGACTACGCCAACCTTGACGTCGTCGCGGTCGGGGAGGCCCAGGTGCTCCTTGGGCGTGACGTAGCAGAGCATCGCGGTGCCGTACCAGCCGATCATCGCGGCGCCGATGCCGCTGGTGATGTGGTCGTAGCCGGGGGCTATGTCCGTGGTGAGTGGTCCTAGCGTGTAGAAGGGTGCTTCGCCGCAGACCTCGAGTTGCTTGTCCATGTTCTCCTTGATCTTGTGCATCGGCACGTGGCCGGGGCCTTCGATCATGACCTGGACGTCGCTCTTCCACGCGCGGTGGGTGAGTTCGCCGAGCGTGTAGAGTTCGCTGAACTGCGCTTCGTCGTTGGCGTCGGCGATGCTGCCGGGGCGCAGGCCGTCGCCGAGGCTGTAGGCGATGTCGTACGCCTTCATGATCTCGGTGATCTCGTCGAAGCGCTCGTAGAGGAAGCTCTCCTTGTGGTGGCTGAGGCACCATTTCGCCATGATCGAGCCGCCGCGCGAGACGATGCCGGTGACGCGTTTCGCGGTCATCGGGATGTAGGCGAGGCGCACGCCGGCGTGGATCGTGAAGTAATCGACGCCCTGTTCGGCCTGCTCGATGAGCGTGTCGCGGAAGATCTCCCAGGTGAGGTCCTCGGCGACGCCGCCGACCTTTTCGAGCGCCTGGTAGATGGGCACGGTGCCGATCGGGACTGGCGAGTTGCGCAGGATCCATTCGCGGGTGTCGTGGATGTTGCGGCCGGTGCTGAGGTCCATCACCGTGTCCGCGCCCCAGCGGATCGACCAGACGAGCTTGTCGACTTCGGCGGCGACGTTGCTGGCAACCGCGGAGTTGCCGATGTTGGCGTTGATCTTGACGAGGAAGTTGCGGCCGATCGCCATCGGTTCGGATTCGGGGTGGTTGATGTTGTTGGGGATGATCGCGCGACCGCGGGCGATCTCGTCGCGGACGAATTCGGGGGTTACGAAGTCGGGGATCTGCGCGCCGAAGCTTTCGCCGTCTCGCTTGTAGTCTTTCAGCATGGCTCGGCCGAGGTTTTCTCGGGTGGCGACGTATTCCATTTCTGGGGTGATGATGCCGCGGCGGGCGTAGTGCATCTGGCTGACGTTGTGGCCGGCGCGCGCGCGGAGGGGGCGCTTGATGGTGGCGGGGAATTG
Source organism: Sphingomonas sp. 320_CC (assembly GCF_059691795.1). Taxonomy (NCBI): domain Bacteria; kingdom Pseudomonadati; phylum Pseudomonadota; class Alphaproteobacteria; order Sphingomonadales; family Sphingomonadaceae; genus Sphingomonas; species Sphingomonas sp. 320_CC. Next base: position 722,023 of record NZ_JCAWAE010000002.1, read on the forward strand.
GGGGACGCCGGAGTCTTTGTTGCCGCCCTGCGATGCCGCTTGGGCGGTGCGGTCTGAACCGAGCCGGCTGGCGGCAAGATAGCCGTTGTCTTCGGGGCGGAGTTCTCGGGCTTCGTAGGATTCGACGTCGCCTCTGGCTTCGATCCAGGCGCGGCGGAGCTGGGGGAGGCCGGCGTTGATGTCGATCGTCGCGCGGGGGTCGGTGTAGGGGCCGCTGGTGTCGTAGACGCGTAACGGGGGTTCGGAGCAGCTCGGGTCGAGGATGATCTCGCGCATGGCGACGCGGACTTCCGGGCTGGAGGGGACCGCGACGTGGATTTTGCGCGAGCCTCGGATCGGGCCGGTGGTTACGCCGATGTCGGTGGTCTTTTGCGTGACGGCCATGCGCTTGCTCCTACGGGTCTCGGAGCAAGGCTTACGGTTCTGTGGCGACCGCTCCCTCCCTCCGCCGGTATCAACCGGATCAGGTTCAGCGGGTCGAAGGCTCCTGCCTTCCTCTCAAGCGCGGATTAGCGCTCCCCCGGGGTGGGGTGAGCATAGGGGGGTTGGGGTGGGGTGCAATGGGGAATTTGGGGGGGCTTGGGGTGCGGGGGCGAGACGTTTGGGCTTGGGGCTTGACCTTCGACTTCGCTCAGGGCGATCGGAAGCTTTAGCGATCCTCCCCCGCCAGGGGGAGGTGGCTGGCACTTGCCAGACGAAGGGGCGGTAAGGGATCACCGCTGTTGCGTGGCCCTCCCCCTCCGTCACCTTCGGTGCCACCTCCCCCTGGCGGGGGAGGATCGAGCACATAAAGAAAAGGCCGCTGCCCGGGTTGGGGCAACGGCCTTTTCTGTCACTCCGCGCGCCGTCAGTCGTAGCTGAGCTACGCCTTGTGGCGTGCTTTGCTGCGCTTGCCGGGCTTGGGCGAGTCATGCACCAGCTTGGTGCAGGCCGCCCTTCGCCTCAGAACCGGAAGCTCACCGTGCCGCGCAGCGAGTGCCAGCGGAACTGGTCGTCGCTGCGGCGGAAGGCCGTGCCGGCGGTGTTGGGGGCGAGCACGAACGGGTTGTTCGCGAGCAAGACCGGGCTGCCGGTGATCGCGCTGCCAGCGGTGACGAGGACGCGTGCGTCGTCATCCTTGTACTGGTGGTAGGTGTATTCCATGCCGATCGAGATGTTCTTGGTCAGCTTCTGCTCGATGCCGCCGCCACCGACATAGCCCCACTTCTTGTCCGAACCGGTGGCTGCGAACGCGTTGGCGGTGTTGGTGGTGAAGAACAGATTGTCGATCTTGGCATAGCCGGCGCCGCCGGTGGCGTAGAACAGCGTGTTGCGCGCGGCGAGACCGGCGCGGAGGCGGGCCGAGCCTTCCCACTTCAGCTTGCGTGCCATCGTGTAGCTGGCGGGCGTGGTCGAGAAGGCGGCGACGCTGTCGGTGATCTCGGACTTGCCGAATTCGCCGACGATGCCGACCACGAACGGACCGCGCTGCACGTCGAAGCCCGCGCGGCCGTAATACGACCAGCCGTCGTCGTCGTTGCGGCAACCATAAGCGGGCACCGCGGTGCGGGCGGAGCCGTTGCAGAAGCCCGGCGAGAAGGCGTTGGCGCCGGTGATGGTGTTGACGCTGTCGCTAAAATTGCCGTCGTTGTTGCGGTCGAACAGGATCGACGAGCCGACGTCGTTGCCCTGGACGTCATAGCCGCCGGCCGCGCCGATATAGACGCCCGAGAACGGCTTGGTGTCGGTGGTCATGTCCTGCGCGGCGGCCGGGACAGCGAAAATGCCCGCGGTCGCGAGACCGGCGAGCATGGTGAGCTTCGTGAAGTTGGTCATGGTCGTTCCCCAAACGAGGGCCGCGGCGCTCCCATTGCTCGCCGCGGCCCAAGGTTTCAGTTTCAGGCAGTGATCGCGATCACGCGTTGGCGCCGCTGGTCCGCAGCGAGTCGAGGCGGTTGTTGGTCCCGTTGGGGAAGAAGCCGCCGCCGATCTTTGCAGTGGGCGTCAGGTAGACGATGTTGTGCACCTGAGCGACCGAGCGGCTGTAGGCCAGGCCGTTCGCATCGGTGGGCACGATGTTCGAGATCGTCGGATCCGACCCGGTGATGCCCTGGTCGTCGTCGCCGATCACGCCGGTCGTCGCGTTGGTGACGGTGCCGTCGAGGCTGTCGCGCGCGTCGCTGATCTGGTTGGCGGCGGTGATGAGCGACGGGATCGGGTTCGGAGTCTGCAGACCCTTGCGATACAGGATCGTGCGGATCAGGCCTGCGTGATACGCCTCTGCCGCGAGGATGCCGGCGGCGGCCTCGAGATAGGTCTTGTTGGCGATCAGCGGTGCTGCGCCCTTATAGGCCGACACACCGACGTCTTCGAAGATGTACGCGCCGAGCAGGAAGCTGTTGTCGTCGGCATAGGGGTTGAACACACCCGTTGCACCGATGACGCCAGCCGCGCGGGCGGCCGCGGTGAACGCACCCGGAGCGGCAGCCGTGCCGACCGAGATGTCGATCGCAGGCTGGGCGACGGCGGCGCTGCCGAGCGCCGAGCGCAGGAAGGCGACGTGTGCGACTTCGTCGATCGCGATTTCGCGCGCGTATTCACGGACGACGGTATCCTGGAACGGCACCTGTGCGCCGCCGGTGACGGCACCCTGCGTACCGATGCCGGTCAGCATGTTGGCGTTGAGGCCGACACCGAATGCCGCGAAGGCGTAGAACTGCGCTTCGAGATATTCGAGGTTCAGTGCGACGTTGAGCACGTCGGCGTCGTTCAGTGCCGCAACCGGCGCCGGTCCCGGAGTCGGGGTCGGTGCGAGATCGGAATCGTCGCTGCCGCATGCCGAGAGCAGCGTGGCGCCGCCGATGGCGAGCGCGGAACCGCCGGCAAAGCGCAGGAAGTTACGACGTTCGTTGCGACGGCTGGCGATCGCGTCGAATATTTCCAGCTTGGTATTGAGATCGGTCATTGGGTTAATCCCCTGAATATCGAAGAAGAGCGGGTGATCGGACGACCGATCAGCTTGCCGCGATGCTCGTCTTGATGTTGCCGTTCATGCCGTTCGGGTAGAACCCGCCTGCCGACGCCGCACCCTTGTTGAGGTACACGATGTTGAGCACCTGGCTGGCCGAGCGGCTGAAGGCGACGCCGTTCGCATCGAGCGGAACGATGTTCGACGCGGTGACCGCGGCCTGCGTCGTGCTCAGGTTGATCGGCGTCTGCGAGATGGGCGAGATGCCCTGATCGAGATCGGTCGTACCGTCGAGGCTGTCGCGTGCGTTCGAGATCGCGTCGGCCGACTGGCGCAGCGACGGGGTCGCGATGCCCTTGCCGTACAGCGTCGTGCGGACGATCGCGGCGTGATACGCCTCGACCGCGAGCAGGCCGGCAGCGGCTTCGAGATAGGCCTTGCTGGTGAGCAGCGGGGCAGCGCCCTTGTATGCGGTCACGCCGACGTCTTCGAAGATGAACGCACCGAGCAGGAACGCTTCGTCCGATGCATAGGGATCGAACGCGGTGCCGGCGGGGACGAGGCCAGCAGCCTGGGCCGCGAGCGAGAACGCGCTGGTCGGCGAGACGCTGACGTCGATCACCGGCTGCGCGACGGCGGCGGTGCCGAGTGCGGTGCGGAGAAACTTGACGTGCGCGATCTCGTCCTGCGCGATCTCACGTGCGTACTGGCGGACGATCGGATCGGTGAAGTTGACCTGACGGCCACCGCGAACCGCACCCTGCGTGCTGGTACCGCTGAGCAGGCTGTTGTCGAGGCCGGTGCCGTAGGCGGCGTAGGAATAGAACTGCGCCTCGAGATATTCGAGGTTGAGTGCGAAGTTCAGGACGTCCGCATCGGTGATCGTCTGTGCCGACGCCGACGTGGAGAAGGACAGCGCGGTCGCACCGGCTGCGGTCATCGCAGCGGCGCCCAGCGCGGTCTTGAAGAATTCACGTCGCTCGCTGCGGCGTTCCACTCGCGCATCGAGGGCTTCGATCAGGTGCACGCTCTCGGTCATATCAGGGTCCTCCCCTTGCTGTTGCGGACGTCGAAATGCTCTGCGGCAGTCGCGCAACGGGGCATGCCCCGATCGGGTCGATTGCTCGAATCCCGCTCGTAACGCGCTCAATTACGGACATAAAAAAAGCCGTCCGTGGGGAGGAACGTACGCGCATGAAGAATGGATGCACGGTTCAAGGGGGTGCGATGAAATAAATTTCACGACCCGGCAGAGAGGCTTACCTGCTTGCGATGATTGGGGTTTTGGTGGCGGCTGGATGCCGGCTTCACCTTTCCCTGGTCCTCCCGGAAAACGCCCGGCAGGCCCTCTTTTCTCTCCCTACCGGAGAGAGAGAGAAAAGGTAACGCGTTCGGCGGATCGGGCCGAGCCGGATCCGCCGAAATCGATAGCTTAGAACGTGTAGGTCAGGCCGAGGGCGTAGAGCCACTGGTCCGCATCACCGACGTCGGCGACGATCGGGGTGTTCTTATACTTGCCGAGCATGCGACCGTAGAGGACGCCTGCGCCGACGCCGAAGCCGTGGCGCAGATCGCCCGAGAGGCTCTGCACGACGAACAGTGAGGCGTTCGCGCGACGGAAGCCGCTGTCGTTGATGTCGTAGGTGCGCAGGCCGCTGTTCAGCGAGCCGATCGGCGTCACGGCAGCATAGGTGCGGCCGAAGCCCTTGCCGGCATAATCCGCCGACACGCCGAGCGAGACGAGCGTACGGACCGACAGCGGCGTGGTGTAGTTCACCTGCGGGGTGATGACGTAGCTGTCATAGGTGCCCGAGACGTCGTGGACATACGCGACGCGCGCGGTGATCGTGTCGTAGTCGCTGGTGATGACGCCGGTCTTGCCGATGCCGACATAGCCGCCGAGCTCGTACGCGGTATCGATCTTGCCGAGTGCGCGGACCTGGCGGTTGTCGATGTCGCCGGTGCGATCGCGGCGGATACCGCCGATGACGCCGACTTCGTAGTTAATACCGACCTCGCCCGTGTTCGGGATCAGGTTGAAATAGAGCTGTGTGCCGCGGAGGAAGAAGTCATGCCCGCGCACCGTGCCGACGATGGCGCCGGCGGGGGTGAAGGAATTGCTGTCCGCACCCTCGTAATCGGGCATCGACACCGCACCGACCGCTATGGTGATACGGTTGTTGTCGCGCGGGTCGGTGATCGTTGGCGACGGGTTCGGATCGGTCTGGGCGAGCGCCGGGGTGGCGGTTGCCAGCACCGCGATTGCGGCAGACATGAGAAGGGTGAATGCGCGCAAGGAAATGCTCCGGAGAAAAAGGTTCCACGTCGCAACGCGGTAAAACCGTTTTCGGTCCGCTGCGATCGGTCAGAAGATGTAACGCATTTTTACCTGTTGCATTTCGGCATCACCGGCAAGCATGAACCGGGCGGCATCGAAACGCGGCGGACCGAAGCGGACGGCGGCATTGCGCGAGAACCCATAGCCCTCGCGCGGGATGCCCGCGATCGTATCGAGCTTCGCATTGCTGTTCTCGTCATGGATGATCGCGAGCGCGTAGCCGCGCTGTGGCAGGCCCGAAAAGCTGGTGGCGTGGACACTGGCGGGCAGCGTCCGCGTCAGTGCCTTGGCATCGTCGACGCAGGCGGGAAAATTATCGGGGTCCGCGGTGAGGCAGATCCGGATCATCCCCTTTGACGAGCGGAGATTGTCGACCTGGACATCGAGCCGCGTGACGGGCGCCGCCGCCGACAGCATCGCCCACGTCGTTGCGGCCGCGACTACGAACAGCCGCTTTCGCATGCGCGCCGGCAAGATCGCCGCGTTGCTTGTCGGTGCCGCAGAGCCGATCCCAAAAGCGGAAATAGAGGCCATAGTTGCACCCGTGTCGTTCGTGATGTCGCCGATGATGGCTCGCCGTGATCAGCCAGCCGCCCCATGCGCCCCGCCACATGAACCGGGGGAAAACCTCCCCACGTCATGCGATGCGTTACCCCATAGCCGTCGTGATCGTCAGTACCAGACCCGGCGCGCCGATGTTGATCGGAATCAACCGCACCAGTAGCGAAATTACCACAGCGCCGTGATTGGCTCGATCGGATCGCCTCGATCAGGAGGCCGCGAGACGTCGTTGTAGGCACATGATAGTGTCGAGCGATTACAACATGATGGAGTCGTCGATGGTTCTGCTCGCGTTGATCCTGACCGTAACCGGGTATTCCGGTATGCCCCCCGCGACCCGTGCAGGGTTCGAGGCGCTGGGGCGGCGTACCGATAGGCAGTGCCCGGCACGCCATGTACGGACGATTACCCCCGGCGACCTAGATTATCTCCAGGACGGGTTCGAGCGGAACCTGTCGAGGCTGGACCGCGCGCGGTTGGCTGCCATCAATACCGCGGACCGGCGTTGCGCCCACCGCGACGGGCTGGCGTGCCAGACCTCGGCGACGATGGGTGCGATGCAGACCACGCGGCTCGTGTCCCGGTTCGCCAGCTATGTGTGTGCGCACCGGGTACCCTGACCCTCTGCCTCTTTCGCCGGCACGACACGCCTGCTACTCAGACAAATAATGAGAGCATAAGAGGGTGTCGTTATGGTCGAGCTGTGCCGCGGGGGCCAATCCCGCCGGAAATTCCTGACGGGTGTCGCGACCGGTGCTCTGACCGTGGGCTCGCTGTCGATCGGTTCGCAGGCGTTTGCGTTCGTGCCGCCAGAGGTGGTGCCCGTGACGGTGCCGACCGCGACATTGCAGGCGTTCGACCTGGCCGACGTCACGCTTGGCGAGGGGCCGTTCCTGCATGCGCAGCGCAAAACCGAGGCGTATCTGCTCGCGCTGCAACCCGACCGGATGCTCCACAATTTCCGGGTGAATGCCGGGCTGGCGCCGAAAGCACCGGTCTACGGCGGCTGGGAATCGGATCCGCTGTGGGCCGACATCAACTGCCACGGGCATACGCTGGGTCATTATCTGTCGGCGTGTGCGCTCGCCTATCGATCGACCGGCGACCGGCGGTTCAAGGCGCGGATCGACCATATCGCGCGCGAACTGGCGGCGTGCCAGGCGGCGTCGGGGACCGGGCTGGTCTGTGCGTTCCCGGATGGGCCGGCGCTGGTGGCGGCGCATCTGCGCGGCGATCCGATCACCGGCGTGCCGTGGTACACGCTGCACAAGGTGTATGCGGGCCTGCGCGATGCAACGCTGCTGGCGGACAGCGATACGGCGCGTGCGGTGCTGCTGCGGCTGGCCGACTGGGCGGTGGTCGCGAGCCGTCCGCTGAGCGACGCGCAGTTCGAGACCATGCTGGATACCGAGCATGGCGGCATGAACGAGGTGTTCGCCGACCTCTACACGATGACCGGGACCGCCGAGTATCGGACGATGGCGGAGCGGTTCTCGCACAAGGCGATCCTCGCGCCGCTGGCCAAGAGCCGCGACCATCTCGACGGGCTGCATGCCAATACGCAGGTGCCGAAGATCATCGGTTTCCAGCGGGTGTGGGAGGTGACGGGGAAGCCCGAATACCGCGATGCGTCCGAATTCTTCTGGAAAACGGTGGCGCTGACGCGGTCGTTCGCGACCGGCGGGCACGGCGACAACGAGCATTTCTTTCCGGTCGCCGATTTCGCCGAGCATGTCCTGTCGGCGAAGGGATCGGAGACGTGTTGCCAGCACAACATGCTGAAGCTGACGCGGGCGCTGTTCCTGCACGATCCGCAGGCGGGCTATGCCGATTATTACGAGCGGACGCTGTATAACGGGATCCTCGCGTCGCAGGACCCGGATAGCGGCATGGCGACGTACTTCCAGGGTGCGCGGCCGGGCTACATGAAGCTGTATCACACGCCCGAGAACTCGTTCTGGTGCTGCACCGGCACGGGGATGGAGAACCACGTCAAATACCGCGACTCGATCTATTTCCACGACGACCGCGCGCTGTACGTGAATTTGTTCGTGCCCTCCGCCGTGCGCTGGAAGGACAAGGACGCGGTGCTGACGCAGGTGACGGCGTTCCCCGATGCGGCGACGACGACGCTGCGCTGGACGTTGAAGCGGCCGGCCGAGCTGACGCTGAAGCTGCGCCATCCGGGGTGGAGCCGGACCGCGGTGGTGCTGGTGAACGGGGTCGAGGCGGTGCGGTCGACCGGTCCGGGCCGGTATCTGGAATTGGCGCGGGGGTGGCGCGACGGCGATACGGTGGAGTTGCGGCTGGATATGCGCGCCGGGGTCGAGCGGTCGCCGGCCGCACCGGATATCGTCGCGTTCACTTACGGGCCGCTGGTGATGGCGGGCAGCTTAGGGCGCGAGGGGCTGGCGCCGGGATCGGACATCATCGTCAACGAGCGCAAATATGGCGAATATAATGCCGCGCCGTTCACGCCGCCGACTCTGGCGGGCGATCCCGATACGATCGCAGAGAAGATGCGCGCGGGGGACCGGCCGCTGGAGTTCACGATCCTCGCGGCGGACCGGCAGCCGGTGCGGATGGTGCCGTATTTCCGCGTGGCGCATGAGCGGTATGCGACCTACTGGCCGATCGCGCCGGGATTGGCGTAGGTCGGGCGGTGTAGTCCCGGCACGTTCGTGCGGTTGCGATAGCCTCTATGCAGTGCGGCGAAACCTGATAGCCTCCCTCTCCAGAGCAGGACGACCTGCCAATACGGAGAGAGATGCATGGCACATCAAAACGCCGCGCGCGGGGATACCGGCACGAATACCAGCGCCCATTCCGGCAGGGATCACAAGAGCCTGATCTACGTGATCGCGGGGAGTATATTGGCGCTGGGGCTGGTGTTGATGGCGTTCTACGACCGGGCGGGCGATCCCATGCCGATCGCGTCGGCGCAAAATCCGGTGGTTACTGCGCAGAAATAGCGCCGGGTCTTTACGACGCCGCGGCTCGGTCGAAGATCAGGATCGGCGCGTCTCGGTAGGTCCCCGTGATGCGGAGGCGGTAGCCTAGCCGTTCCGCGAGACGGATCGAGGGGGCGTTGGCGGGGTCTATGATGCAGGTCGTCGCGGGGATGCGCGCGTCGGTCCAGGCGAGGATCGCGGCGAGCGCTTCGGAGGCGTAGCCCTTGCCTTGCGCGTCGCCGGTTAGCGTCCAGCCGACTTCGGGGGTGGCGTCGATCGGGGGGTCGATGGCTCTGCGGGCTTCGATGAGGCCGAGTTCGCCGATGAGGTGGCCTGTGGCAGTCTCGCGGGCGATCCAGCTGCCGTAGCCGAACAGCGTCCATTGGCCGATCGAGCGGAGGAGGCGGATCCAGACGTCCTCGCGCGATCGGGGCTGGCCGCCGATCGTCGTGTAGACGCGCGGGTCGGTCCACATCGCGGCGCAGTCTTCGAGGTCTGTGGCGGCGTGGGCGGTCAGGGTTAGCCGGTCGGTGGTTAGCGTGGGGGCGGATGTGGGCATTCGTGCTGTCTAAGAGCGATCTTGGTGGAAGGGTATCTGTCGCCGCGCACTCTCCCCTCCCTGGAAGGGAGGGGTCGGGGGTGGGTCGGCCAGCTTGAGCCACTGGCGTTCCGGTTTGCGGAAACCGACCCACCCCCAGCCCCTCCCTTCCAGGGAGGGGAGCAGCTTGGGCTTTCCTCCTTCCCTCAGCGCTGAAGCCGTTTTCCTCAACTCCTCGATCCTCCCCCGCCAGGGGGAGGTGTTGCCGGAGGTGACGGAGGGGGCGGATGCGGAACGGAGGCTTCCCTTTCCTCCCCCTCCGTCTGGCTAGGGCCAGCCACCTCCCCCTGGCGGGGGAGGATTGGACGTGAGCCCTGCCCCACCCCCGGCAACGCAGGTTGTCTTCGCGGGCGATTGGTTCGGAAAGGTTGTTTTCGTGTCCCCCGCTTTGCGCTAGTCGGAGGCATGGCATCGACGATCTCCTGCGACGTTGCGATCGTTGGCGCGGGTTTGGCCGGCGGGATGATCGCGCTAGCGCTGAAAGCAAAGCATCCGGCGTTGGACGTGCGGCTGATCGACGCTGCGCCAGTCGTCGGCGGCAATCATCTCTGGTCGTTCTTCGGCAGCGACGTGGCGCAAGGCGATCGGTGGATCGTCGCACCGCTCGTGGTGCATGCGTGGCGCGGATACGACGTGCGCTTCCCGGCGCACGAACGGACGATCGATGCGACCTATTATTCGATCGAGAGCACGCGGCTCGACCGCGAAGTCCGCCGCGTGCTGCCGACGCATGCGCTGATGCTCGGGCGGAAAGTGTCGGGAGCTAGTGCGACCGCGGTGGTGCTGGCGGATGGTGACCGGATCGAGGCGACCGGCGTGATCGACGCGCGGGGGGCGGGCGATTTGTCGCTGCTCGATCTCGCGTGGCAGAAGTTTCTCGGGCGCGAACTGGCGTTGAGCGTGCCGCACGAAAGCCCGCGGCCGATGGTGATGGACGCGACCATTCCGCAGATCGACGGGTATCGGTTCGTCTATTGCCTGCCGTTCGCCGCGGATCGGATGTTCGTCGAGGACACCTATTATAGCGACACGCCCGATCTCGATATTCCGGTGCTAGGTGCGCGGATTGACGAGTATGTCGCCGGGCGCGGCTGGGACGTAGAGCGCGTCGTTCGCGAAGAGTCCGGCGTGTTGCCGGTCGCGATGGGCGGCGATTTCGAGGCGTATTGGCGGTCGGGCGGTGCTCGGGTGGCGAAGGCCGGGATGCGCGCGGGGATGTTTCACCCGACGACGGGGTACTCGCTGCCTGACGCGGTGCGGACCGCTGCTATGCTTGCAGGGCTCAGCGATTTTTCGGGCGCGAAACTCCACGATGCGACGCACGCGATGGCGCGGGCGACGTGGAAGTCGCGCGGGTTCTATCGGATGCTCGACACGATGTTGTTCCGCGCCGCCGAGCCGGAGGAACGCTACCGCATCCTCGAGCGCTTCTACCGCCTCTCCCCATCGCTCATCGGCCGTTTCTATGCCGGCCGCTCGACGCTTTCCGACAAGGCGCGCGTTCTGACCGGCAAGCCCCCCGTCCCCATCGTGCGCGCCGTCCGCGCCATCGCAGGCAGTATGTCATCATGAAGACCGCAATAGTCATCGGCGCAGGTTTCGGCGGGCTGGCGCTCGCGATCCGGCTGCAATCGGCGGGCGTGCAGACGACGATCGTCGAGAGCCGCGACAAGCCGGGTGGCCGCGGGTATTTCTGGGAGCGCGACGGGTTCACGTTCGATGCGGGGCCGACGGTCATCACCGATCCGGACTGCCTGCGCGAGCTGTGGGCGCTGACCGGACGCGACATGAGCGAGGACGTGACGCTCGATCCGGTGCTGCCGTTCTACCGCCTGAACTGGCCAGACGGGACGAATTTCGACTATACCAACGACGACGTGCAGATGCGCGCCGAGATCGAGAAACTGCACCCCGGCGACTGGGCGGGGTACGAGAAGTTCCTGCAATATTCGGCGGGGGTCTTCCACGAGGGCTATGAGAAGCTCGGCCATGTCGCGTTCCTCGACTTCGGGTCGATGATCAAGGCGGCGCCGGCGCTGGCGAAATACCAGGCGTGGCGGTCGGTCTACTCGATCGTGTCGAGCTTCGTGAAGTCGGAGAAGCTGCGCGAGGCGTTGAGCTTCCACACGCTTCTGGTCGGCGGCAATCCGATGACGACGAGCGCGATCTATGCGCTGATCCACAAGCTGGAGCGTGACGGCGGGGTATGGTTCGCGCGCGGCGGGACCAACCGGCTGGTGGCGGCGCTGGTGACTCAGTTCGAGCGGCTGGGCGGCGTGCTGCGGCTCGACGATCCGGTGACGTCGATCGAGACTCTCGGGGACCGTGCGACTGGCGTGACCTGCGCAAGCGGTTGGTCGGGTCAGGCGGATGCAATCGCGGCGAACAGCGACATCATGCACACCTATCGCGACCTGCTGGCGACGTCGCGCAGCGCTAAGCGCAAGACCGGGTCGCTTGAGCGGAAGAAATATTCGCCGTCGCTGTTCGTGGTGCATTTCGGGATAAAGGGCACCTGGCCCGGCATCCCGCACCACATGATCCTGTTCGGGCCGCGCTATAAGGGGCTGCTCGAGGACATCTACGATCACGGCGTGCTGTCGGAAGATTTCTCGCTGTACCTGCATCATCCGACCGTGACCGATCCTTCGCTGGCGCCGGAGGGGCATTCGACCTTCTATGCGTTGGCGCCGGTGCCGCATCTCGGGAAATTCCCGGTGGATTGGGACGAGATCGGGCCGATCCTGGAGAAGCGCATCCTCGACGAGATCGGGCGGCGGTTGATCCCGGATATCCACGAGCGGATCGTGACGAAGTTCTCGTATGCGCCGAAGGATTTCGCGGAGGATCTGAATGCGCATCTGGGTAGCGCGTTCTCGCTGGAGCCGGTGTTGACGCAGAGCGCGTATTTCCGAGTGCACAACCGCGACGAGCATATTCCGAATTTGTACTTCGTGGGGGCTGGCACGCATCCGGGTGCGGGCATTCCGGGGGTTGTCGGGAGCGCGAAGGCTACGGCTCGGTTGATGTTGGAAGGCGAGAAGTAAGGGCTTTGTTCACGCGAAGGCGCGAAGGCGCTGAGATTTTTGTGAAGAGCATCGCGCCATGCTGCACGGTCCGTTTTCGCGGTTTGTGGTGTGTAGATCGCTTTGCGACGGGAAAGACATCTTCGCGCCTTTGCGCCTTCGCGTGAACCCATTCTTCTCTTGCGACACCCCGCGCGCTTCCCCTAGCGGTGCGGGATGAAGAGACTTGCTGTGTATTGCGGGTCGGCGACGCCGGCTGATCCCACCTATATCGAAGGCGCTCGGGCGCTCGGACGCGCCTTTGCCGAGCGGGGGATTGGCCTCGTCTATGGCGGCGGTCGGACCGGGCTGATGGGCGCGATTGCGGATGGGGCGCTTGAAGGCGGCGGCGAGGTTATCGGGGTCATTCCTCAGGCCTTGGTCGATGCGGAGGTTGCGCATCGGGGGCTGACCGAGTTGCACGTCGTCAGCGGCATGCATCAGCGCAAGCAGATGTTTACCGATCTTTCCGATGGGTTCGTGACGATCCCAGGCGGGACGGGGACGATGGACGAGCTATGGGAAGCGTTGAGCTGGGCGCAGCTTGGCTATCATGCGGATCCGGTCGGGCTGCTGAATACCGCTGGGTATTATGATCACCTGATCGCGTTCTGGGAGAAGATGGGCGAGGTCGGCTTTCTGCGTCCGCAACACCGGGATCTGTTGATCGTGGCGGATACGCTGGACGTGCTGCTCGACCGGATGGGGCGCCACGTGCCGACGCAGCCGATCGTGCGGATGAACGCGGCCGATTTGTGAGTTTGACGGCCCCCTCCAGCACCAGCCGCCATCCCAACGTTCGCCGCCACCCCGGCGGAGGCCGGGGCCCAGTTGGGAAGGTTGCAGTAACGACGCGCAGCGCCAGCCAATTGATGTCCCCCAACTGGGCCCCGGCCTTCGCCGGGGTGGTGCATGTAACGGTGGTGGCGTGCGAGGTGATGACGTGACCCACCCCCTCCCCTCGCGCGAGGCGATCGTCGCGACCGCGCATGAGTCGATCTCGCGTGGGTCGAAGAGCTTTGCCGCTGCCAGCCTGTTGTTCGACAGGCCGACGCGCGAGCGGGCTTGGCTATTGTACGCGTGGTGCCGTCGGTGTGATGATATCGCCGATGGGCAGGATCATGGGCACGGGATGACCGTGGTCGAGGACGCCCCGGCCCGGCTCGTCTCGCTGTCGGCCATGACCGAGCAGGCGCTGGCGGGTGAAGTCGTCGGCGAGCCGGCGTTCGATGCGCTGCGGATCTTCGCCGCCGAGACCCGGCTGCCGAAGCGGTTCGCGCGCGACCTGATCGAGGGATTCGCGCTGGATGCGCGCGAGTGGCGGCCGCGGTCGGAGAACGATCTCTACAAATATTGCTACCATGTCGCCGGTGTCGTCGGGTGCATGATGGCGGTGGCTATGGGCGTCGATCCCGAGGACGAGGACACGCTCGACCGCGCCTGCGACCTGGGGATGGCGTTCCAGCTCGCCAATATCGCACGCGATGTCGAGGAGGATGACCGCGTAGGGCGATGCTACCTGCCCGAGGAGTGGCTGGTCGAAATGGACTTTCCGCCGGGGCAGCACATGAAGCCGCCGTTTCGCTCACGGCTGGCGGTGTTGACGAAGCGGATGGCGGATCGGGCGGCGGCGTTCGAGGCTAGCGCGCGGGAGGGGACGCCGGCGCTGTCGTTCCGCTCGGCTTGGGCGGTGTTGTCGGCGGCGGGGATATACGGCGCGATCGGGCGGACCGTGGCGGCTCGGGGGGAGCATGCGTGGGATCACCGGGTGACGACGTCGGGGATGCAGAAGCTGGGGTTTATCCTGACCGCAGCGCGAGAGGCGGCGCGGCGGGATACGCTGTATCCGCGGACTAAGCGGGATACTCGGTTGTGGACGCGACCTAGGACTTAAGTATCGTCATCCTCGCGAAGGCGGGGATCCATAATCTATGCCGTGTCGGTGGATCGAGCCGTTTGCCAGTATGGGTTCCCGCCTTCGCGGGAATGACAATACGGGGGTCAGCCCTGTGATTTGGCCTTGCCGGCCTTCGCCATCAACTGGCCTTGCGCACGGCAGTTTGCGCCGATCATGGGATACGGAACGTCGGTGTTCTGTGCCAGCTGGTCGGGGAGCGCCGCACGGCACTGCGCCATCGTCTCGTAGCGCACCGGGATCACCCGCGCCTCGGTGCAGTTCACATTGCCGTCACCGCAGCCCATGATGGCCATGACGTAGAACAGCGGTTCCATTTCATTCTCCAGTGGATCGCGGCGGCCGACATCGGACACGATAACAAAAGCGACGAAGTGGCAGGATTGTTCCCCCAACTGCTTTCGCCGGGGCTTGACTGCGCCTACATCGCATCGATCCATGCCACCTGACACCTACACCTCCACCCGCGCGGACCAGCCCTTGCTGCCGACGCTCCGCCGCTTCCTGCCGTTCCTGTGGCCGGCGGGGCAACCCAAGCTGAAGGTGCGGATCGTCGTCGCGATGCTGCTCGTGATCGCGTCGAAGCTGATCCAGGTGTTCGGCGCCGCGTTCACGCTGAAATACGCGGTCGACCGGATGGCGGGGAACGATCGCACCGCGCTGACGCTCGTCGTGCTGCTGGTGGTCGGGTACGCGGCGTCGCGGTTCGGGACGACGCTGTTCGACAATCTGCGCAACGCGGTGTTCGAGCGCGTCGGGCAGGACGCGTCGCGGCGGCTGGCGGCGCAGGTGTTTCGCCATCTGCATGCGCTGAGCCTCGATTTTCACCTGTCGCGGCGGACGGGCGCGGTCACCAAGGTGGTTGAGCGCGGGACCAAGAGCATCGACACGATGCTGTATTTCCTGCTCTTCAACATCGCGCCGACCGTGTTCGAGCTGGTGCTGGTGCTCGGGCTGTTCTGGACCAAGTTCGGCTGGCCTTTAGTCGTCGCGACCGTCGTGATGGTGGTTGGCTATATCCTCTTCACGCGGATGGTGACGGACTGGCGCAATGCCTTGCGCGCGCGGATGAACGACCTCGATACCGGGGCGGTCGCGCATGCTGTGGATTCGCTGCTGAACTTCGAGACGGTGAAGTATTTTGGCGCGGAGGAGCGCGAGGCACGGCGCTACGACAGCGCGATCACGGCGTATTCCGAGGCGGCGGTGAAGAGCGAGAATTCGCTCGCGTGGCTGAACCTCGGCCAGGCGCTGATCACCAACGTGATGCTGGCGGGCGGCATGGGCTTCGTCGTGTGGCTGTGGAGCCGCGGCGAGGCGTCGGCGGGCGACGTGGTGTTCGTGTCGACGCTGCTGGCGCAGCTGTTCCGGCCGCTCGATCTGCTGGGGATGGTGTATCGGACGATCCGGCAAGGTGCGCTCGACATGGCGGCGATGTTCGACCTGATCGATACGCCCGCGACCGTGGTTGATGCGCCGGGTGCGCCGGCGCTGGCGGTGAGCGCGGGGCATGTGCGGTTCGAGGGGGTGTCGTTCGGGTACGATGCCGGACGGCCGATCCTGCGCGACCTGGAGCTGGACGTGCCGGCGGGATCTACGCTGGCCGTCGTTGGGCCATCGGGGGCGGGCAAGTCTACGCTCGCGCGGTTGCTGTACCGGTTTTATGACCTGACGGGCGGGCGGATTACCGTCGATGGGCAGGATATTTCAGAGGTGCGGCAGGCGTCGTTGCGTGCCGCGATCGGCATCGTGCCGCAGGATACGGTGCTGTTTAACGACACGATCGGGTATAATATCGCCTATGGTCGCGAGGGGGCCGAGATGCCGGAGGTCGAGGTTGCCGCGAAGGGCGCGGCGATCGCCGGGTTCATCGAGCGCCAGCCGCTCGGGTATGAGACGCGGGTGGGCGAACGCGGGTTGAAGCTGTCGGGGGGCGAGAAACAGCGCGTGGCGATCGCGCGGACGCTGCTGAAGAACCCGCCGATATTGATTCTGGACGAGGCGACTTCGGCGCTGGATAGCCGGACCGAGGCTGAGATCCTCGATACGCTTGAGGCGATCGAGCGCGGGCGCACGACGATCGTGATTGCACACCGGCTTTCCACGGTGGTGCATGCGGACCAGATCGTCGTGCTGGAGGCGGGGCGGATCGTCGAGAAGGGGACGCATGCGGACTTGCTGCGGCAGGGGGGCGTGTATGCGGAGATGTGGAACCGGCAGGCGCAGGAGCGCGCTGGGGATGATGATGGGGCGTTGGCGGCGGAATAGGGATGCGGGCCGCCGTGCGTAGCGTTGGCCATGAGCGCGCCCATGCCCCCGCCGCGTCGGAGTTGCTCGGTGCTCATCCCGTAAGCCAGTACAGCGGCGGCATTCGAACGGCAGCTTCCCCCTCCATGTTCTCCCGCGAAGGCGGGAGCCCAGTCTGGGTCCCCGCCTTCGCGGGGAAACAAGTTTGGCGACGGCCCTTTGGGACTCTTGCGCTTCTCAATCAGACCGCCACCCCGGCGAAGGCCGGGCCCAATTGGAAAGGTGGTAATAACGACGCGCTACCATCCGTTAGCAACGTTCCCCAATTGGGCCCCGGCCTTCGCCGGGGTGGTTGGTGTCTGGGGGATGGATGGAGCGCTAACGGCGAGTAGCGCGGAGTGCGGTAACGCTTCCGTTCCCGTGCGAACGCGGGGGGCCAGAAAGGGCGGACGTGGCGCTGCTTGATCCTGGGCCCCCGCTTTCGCGGGAACGGAAGTGAGGCGTTGCTTCATTCCATGCCGTACTACGCCGGGATCGAGGGATCCAACTCGCGCAACCTAGCCTCGATCGCTTCCGAATATTGATAGATATGAGTCAGGTCGGACAGCAGATGCCGCGTTTCGTCCTTGCCGGCGAACATGCCGAGATACTTGGTCGTGATGCCGTTGAAGTGCATCCGCGCGATCGTCTTGCGATTGTTGTCGTCGAGCAGGATCGCGCAATACGACTTCGCGTCGCGGACGATCACGCGTTTCGGGTCGACCAGGCGTTAGGCGATCGCCTGGATGATGTGGAAGCCGGAAATCTCCTCCTGCGTGGTGACGATGCCGTCGCCATCCGAGGGGTCGTCGGACGCGCCCGGCGGCAGGTCCTCGACCGGGCTCGACGCCTTCAGTGCCGACGACAGGCGTTCGTTGACGAAATCGCGGATCAGCGCGGCGATCGCGGGCGCTAGCAGCTTGGCGAACCCGTCCTTGATCGCCGGTGTCAGGCGCCCGCCGTGGACGCGCTGCGCCATCATTCGGACGAACTCGTCGGACGGCTCGGCGAACTCCTTCTCGAGTTCGAGGCGGATCAGCGACTGCGTCTTGAGGTTGCCGGCCTCCTGGACGATCTTGTCGATGTCGAACGCGGCCTTGGTGAATTTCTCGAGCGTGCGGATGTCGCCGGGCTTGATCGCGTCCATCGTGAAGGTGAAGAACGGCTTGTCGTCCATCTTGTTGGGACGCTCGATGTCCGAATAGAATTGGTAGACGACGCCGTTGGTCAGCACCGCGAGGCGCGCGTCGGTGACGCTGAAATAGCGGAACAATTGCCCGGCGTGGTTGACGTTGAGCTGGACCGACGAGGGCTTGCACTCGATCAGGATCGACACTTTCCCGCCCGCGCAGATCGCGTAGTCGACCTTCTCGCCCTTCTTGGTGCCGACGTCCGCGGTGAATTCGGGGACGACCTCGGACGGATTGAAGACGTCGTAGCCGAGCGACTGGAGGAACGGCATGACGAGCGCGGTCTTCGCGGCCTCTTCGGTCAGCAGCACCTCGCGGTGTTCGATCGTGCGCTTTTGCAGCTCGGCCAGCCTGATGTTCAGTTCCATGCGCGTCCCCCCGGATTGAACGTGGGAGGATGCAGGCACGCAGGGTCGCGGTCCATGATCGGACAGCGACAGACTGGCCGGATATCGACCGAGTCTACCCGCAGGTGAGGCGGATTTGCTTGGCGGGTTTGTCGAAGACGATCGATGAGCAGCGGTCGAGCAGATCGGCGCCGATCGTCAGGCGATCGCGGCTAGCGTCGCGCTTGCCCTTGGCGACGACGACGATCTCGTCGGGGTCGGGTGGCGGCGCGTCGGCATCTGGGATCGCGGCGGCGCTGCCGACGTCGGTGGTGCGGACGCCGAGCGACGATAGCGCGAGCGGGCCGACGAGGAGCGGGGTGGCGAGCGTCATCGTGCGGACGGGTCGGGCGATACCGAAGGCGATCTCGACCGGTGCGGTGAGGCCGGCCAGCGTGCCGCGCTGCGCCTGCGCGATCAGCGTGGCGGCGTTGGCGGTGACGGTCGTGCGTGGATGATAGGGGTCGAAGCGGACCCGAATCGGCTGGCCGCCGATCGTGATCTGCGCGAAGGTCCCGGAGAGCTTACCCAGCAGGCCGCCGCCGTCGATCATCGGCAACGCAACGGTCCGCTCACCGGCACGCGGCGCGTTCAGGAGGATGCGCACGACGGGTTCGGGCAGCGACGCCGGGCCGATGCTGCCGTCGCCGACATCAGCATAGGGCCGCCCGACCCAGCGGGGGTCGGCAGCCTTCCCCTTGGCCTCGTGCTTGCGGCTCGGAAAGCCGATCCGCCGCTTCACCGCGTTGGTCCCGAACGTCATCGGGCGGACCGTCGTCGCCTGCATCGCGCCTTGCCCGCCGACCGAATAGCCGAGTCCCAGCGCACCGCCCTTCAGCGCAAGTCGCTCGGCGACTGCGGTCGTGACGAAGACCAGGCCGGGCGCGGCGGGGTCGACGCGCAGGGTGACGGGCTTGCCGTCGATCGTTGCGGCGATCATCCCGCCGACCGGCACGTCGCGGATGGCCGTGACCGTGTCGCCGGCTAGCGCGACGCTGCTCACGACCACCGATGCCGCCACAGCGGTTCTAAGGATATTGGCGATCATCGTGAGGTCTCCGGCGTCAGGCGCCGCGATCTTGCCGCGTCATATCGTATTCGCAACGCATTCATGATCGGTAATGATTGGATAACCAATGCAGGCTCGCCCCTCGACGGGCGACTGCGCGACGCCTAGATCGCATGGCAATGGCACTCGACCCCCTTCCCGATCTCCAGCGCATCTTCGGCTTTCCTGATTTTCGTGGCGTGCAGCGCGATGTCGTCGACCGGGTGCTCGCGGGGCAGCGGACGCTGGCGGTCATGCCGACGGGGGCGGGGAAGTCGCTCTGCTACCAGTTGCCGGCGACAATGCTGGAGGGGACGTGCGTCGTTGTCTCTCCGCTGATTGCGCTGATGCATGACCAGTTGCGCGCGGCCACTGCCGTTGGGATCAAGGCGGCGACTTTGACGAGCGTCGATACCAATCGCGAGGAGACGATCGCGCGGTTCCGGGCGGGCGATCTCGACCTGCTGTACGTCGCGCCGGAGCGGGCTTCGAACGAGAGTTTCCGGAACCTGCTGAGCCAAGCCAAGCTCAGCCTCTTTGCGATCGACGAGGCGCATTGCGTCAGTGAGTGGGGGCATGATTTCCGGCCGGATTATCGGTTGCTGTGGCCTTTGCTCGACAGTTTTCCGGACGTGCCTCGGCTGGCGCTGACCGCGACCGCCGACGCCCATACCCGCGCCGATATTCTCGAGCAGCTGGGAATCTCGCAGGAGGGCCTGATCGTGTCGGGGTTCGACCGGCCGAACATCCGCTATGCGATTTCGGGGCGCGACAACGTCAACCGGCAGATCGCGGATATCCTGGAGAAGATCCCGGGGCCGGGGATCGTATACGCGCAGACGCGGGCCGCGACCGAGAAGCTGGCGGAGGCGCTCGGGCGGAGCGGGCGGCCGACGCGGGCGTATCATGCGGGGCTCGATCCGCAGGTGCGCGCGAAGAACCAGGCGGATTTCGTTGCGAGCGAGGACATGGTGATCTGCGCTACGGTCGCGTTCGGGATGGGGATCGACAAGCCCGACGTGCGTTTCGTGGCGCATGCCGGGCTGCCGAAGTCGATCGAGGCCTATTATCAGGAAACCGGTCGCGCGGGGCGTGACGGCGACCCGGCGATCGCGCATCTGTTCTGGGGCGCGGAGGATTTCGCGCGCGCGCGGCAGCGGATCGGCGAGGTCGAGCCCGAGCGGCAGGCGGGCGAGCGGCAGCGGCTGACCGCGATGGGTGGGCTGGTCGAGACGGCCGGGTGCCGGCGGCGGATCCTGCTCAAGCATTTCGGCGAGGAGCGGCTTGAGGATTGCGGCAACTGCGACAATTGTCTCGGTAATGTCGATGCGGTGGATGCGACGGAGACGGCGCGGAAGTTCCTGTCGGCGGTGTTTCGGACCGGGCAGATGTACGGGGTCGGGTATATCGAGGGCATACTGACGGGGGTGTCCAGCGAGCGCAGCCTGATGAACGGGCATGAGGCGCTGTCGGTGTACGGGATCGTCGAGGGCGACGAGGTCGCGCTGCTGAAGCCTGTGTCGCGCGCGTTGATGCTGAAGGATGCGCTCAGGACCAATCCTCATGGCGGCCTCGAGTTCGGGCCGGCGGCGAAGGCTATCCTCAAGGGCGAGGCGGCGGTGTCGATCGTCGTGCCGCCGAAGCGCGAGCGGCGGCGCAAGGGGGCGGTTGGCGCTGTGCCGAACCCGGTCGACGATCCGCTGTTCGAAGCCTTGCGCGTGCGGCGGCGCGATCTGGCGAAGGAAGCGGGCGTTCCGCCGTATGTGATCTTCCACGATTCGGTGTTGCGTGACATTGCGCGGCAGCGGCCGGCGTCGCGTGCCGAGTTGAGCCTGTTATCAGGCATTGGCGCGCGCAAGCTCGACGCCTATGGGGATGCCTTCCTCCAGGTCATCCGCGAGTCCGCATGATACGGCAAATAAACGAAAGTATTTCGGTCGCGCCACAGATCGCGGTCGAGCAAGTCGCGGAAATCGCTGCGGCGGGGTTCAAGACGATCGTCAACAACCGACCCGACGACGAGGATGCGGGGCAGCCTTCAGGTGATGCGATCCGCGCCGCGGCGGAAACGGCCGGGCTGAAATACGTCTCGATTCCGGTGACGCATGCGGGGTTCTCGCATCCACAGATCGACGCGATGACGGAGGCGCTGACGGATTCGGACGGGCCCGTGCTGGCCTATTGCCGATCGGGGACGCGGAGCTGCAATTTGTGGGCGTTGGCGGCGGCGAAGGCGGGGCGGAACCCGAACCTGCTGCTCGCGCAGGCCGAGGACGCCGGATATGACCTGCGCGGAATCCGACCGATGCTGGACGCGCTCGCAGGGCCGCGATGACGCCTGCGATCGTCGGCGGCATCGTGGCCGCCGTTGTGCTGCTGCTCGCCGGCCTGGCCTGGGTGGTCGTGCGGATGCGGCGGGTCGTGAAGATCGAGACACCGGAAGAGGCGGCGGACGCGGCGCAGGCGCAGCTTCGCGGGTTTGCGGTGGCTGGCGCCGTGGTTGGAGCGGACGGGCAGGGCGCGTTGGCGATCGCGGATGACGGGCGTGTCGCTGCGGTGAAGCGGATCGGCAAGACCTTGACGGTGCGCGAGGTATCGTGGCGGACGGTGCGCGCGACGCACGAGGGAATATTGGTCGAGACCGGGGACAAGGCGCTGGGCGCGGTGATGCTCGCGCAGGTCGACGTCCTCGATATCCGCCGGTTGGCGCCGAAGAGCGTGCGGGTCTAGCGAGCCCGACGCGCCGCGGTCATTCTGCGGCAGCGGTCCTGACGCTTGCGGAACGTTTCGCGTTTCGACGCGTCGCCGCAGTAGATGAGAAGATGGGTCGCCAAGCGCTGGGTGAAAGTCACCGGCATCGTCGTCGTGGCCGTGATGGCCACGGTCATAATCGGGCTCGCCGTGTTCCCTTGGGGATCGCTGAAAGGCGTGATCGAGCGACAGCTGACCGCGCGCTTCGGGCGGCCGGTAACGATCGGCGGGATCGAGCGCGTCGACGGGTTCGGTTTCTCGCCGACGATCCGCATCACGCAGGTCCGTATTCCGCAGGCGGCGTGGGCTGGGAGCGGCGACTTCGTGCGGTTGCGCGAGGCGGAGGCGACCTTCTCCGCGCTGTCGCTGTTGAAGGGCGGGTTCGGGCCGCGCGACGTGAAGGCGTCCGGGCTGTACCTGGCGCTGGTCCGTGACAAGCAGGGGCGGACCAACTGGGATCGGCCGGGCAAGGCCAAGAGCGGCGGCAGTTCGAACGACCTGCAGGGGCTGGTCATTCGCGACAGCGTGATCTCGTACCGCGATGCCAAGCAGGGGCGGCAGGTCACCGCGCAATTCTCGTCCGATCCGGTTACGGGCATCCGTGCGAACGGCACCGGCACCGTGCGTGGCGCGGCGGTGCGAATTGCTGTCTCGGGGCCGTCGATCGAGCGATCGCAGGGCAAGCCGTGGCCGTTCACCGCGTCGATCGACGGGGACAGGCTGTCGATCTCGGCAAAGGGCGTGATGGACCGGCCGCTCGATACCGATGCGATGACGCTCGACGTGACGGCGCGCGCGACCGACCTGAAGCTGATCGACGCGGTGATCGAGGCGGGGCTGTTCCGGACGCAGCCGGTGTCGTTCAGCGCGCACGTTCGCCACGATTCGCCGAAATGGACCATCACGCAGCTGAAGGGCGTGGTCGGGCGGTCCGATTTCGCGGGGCATGTCACGGTCGACAAGCGCGATGGCCGCAGCAAGGTGAACGGCGATATCGTGTCGCGCCAGTTCGACTTCGCGGACCTGTCGTCGGACGAGGCGCAGGCCAAGGGCGCGGCGCTGGAGCGGGCGATCGGGCCGAGGCTGGTGCCGAATACGCGGATCGACATCGGCAAGATCGACAGCACCGATGCCGAGTTCGGGTTCCGCATCCAGCATATCGTCGCCGCCAAGGGGACGTCGCCGATCGTGTCCGCCAAGGGGACGATCGCGATCGATCACCAGTTGCTGACGCTGGACCGGCTGGTCGCGAGGTTGCCGCAGGGGACCGTCACCGGCAAGGTCACGGTCGACCAGCGAGGCGATCGCAAGACGCCGACCGTCGCGATCGACCTGCGGTTGCGGGGTAGCAGCGTGCAGGCGCTGGCAGGCGGGCGCGGCGACTTCAGCGGCAATGTGAGCGCGCGGGTAAGACTGAAGGGGCCGGGGGAGACTATCCGGGCCGCAGTCGGGAACGCCGATGGCAGCATCGGGTTCGTCGCGCGGGACGGGCAATTGCCGCAGGGGATCGCCGCGGCGCTGGGGTTCGATGCGGCGCGCGCGTTGCTGGCGAAAGATGGCGAGCGCGCGGGGCTGCGCTGTGTGGTGGTGAAACTCGCCGTGACGCAGGGGCGAGGGCGCGTCGATCCGATGATCGTCGATACCACCGCCAGCCAGCTGCACGGGCAGGGGAGCGTGGTGTTTCCCGCCGAAGCGGTCGACATCCGGCTGAGTGGCGCGCCTAAACAGCATGCGCTGCTGCAGTTGCCGGGATCGGCGTACATGACCGGGACGATCCAGCAGCCGCACGTGACGATCCCGCCGGAGGTGAAATCGGTGGGGAATATCTTCAAGGCGATCGGGCGTGCGATCACCGGCAAGCAGGGTCCGACGGCTAGCGATGCGGACTGTTCGGGGTTGGCGGCGCGGGTGCTGCGATAGGCCGAGACG
Organism: Sphingomonas sp. 320_CC; assembly: GCF_059691795.1. Taxonomy (NCBI): domain Bacteria; kingdom Pseudomonadati; phylum Pseudomonadota; class Alphaproteobacteria; order Sphingomonadales; family Sphingomonadaceae; genus Sphingomonas; species Sphingomonas sp. 320_CC. The sequence continues at coordinate 745,988 of NZ_JCAWAE010000002.1, forward strand.
TTAGACTAGGGCGTCGGCGGATATGAAAAACCCCGCCCCGCTGGGTGCGGGACGGGGTCGGACTTCAGCGATATCCGGGGGATATCAACGATAGAAGATGTGGTTGCCGATCGAGGCGACCTTGATCGCGCGGACGCTGGGGCGGCGATCGGGGGTGTTGAAGTAGAGCGCCTTGTCGGCGGGGCTGTTCCACGCATCTGCGAGCGCGACCTTGGCGACTGCGATCGCAGTGCGGTAGGCGGTGCCGGCGTTGATGTTGGGGATCTGGCCACCGCGAACGAAGCTGAACTGGCCACGCTGCTTGACGACGGCGCAGACGTTGGCGGGGAAACGACCCGACTTGGCGCGATTGATGATGACTTCGGCGACGGCGAGCTGACCGGTCAGCGGCTCACCCTTGGATTCGAAGTAGATCGCACCGGCAAGGCACTGGAGCGCTTCGTCGGCGGCGGCGCTATCCTGCGCGGCAACGGCCTGAGCGAGCGTGTCGAATTCTTCGGCTTCTGCGACGGCAGGGCTGACTGAGGTGTTCTCGGCGTTCGTCTCGACAGGTGCGACGGAGGTGGCAACTGGAGCGATCTGCGGAACATTCTGCGGCGAGAGCGCGTTTAGATTGGCGAGAGCAGTGAGATTGGTGGTCGAGCGATCGATACCGGTTGCCTGACCGGGAGCGCTGTTGCCGAGCAGGCCGGCGAGAGAGAAGGTCATGACCGCGATCGTCGCAGCCCGCTGAAGAATCGTCATTCAAACTTATTCAGATGCGGTTGGACCGCGGAAGCAATCGTACGAGCCGATCGTCCAGGCATCCCCCCGACTGCGTAACTGATCCGGATCGCACCCGTCCCAGCACAACGCCAATCAATGTTGCAATTCCCCTCTATTGGGGGGGCTTTCGAGTCAATCGTCGAGGATCGTTTCAGCGGCGAACCGTTCCGCCGCTGCGATGTCCACCTCGATTACCCAAAGATCCGGGTCGCTTGCGCGGCGGCGACGCCAATATCCGTCGAGGTCTCCGGGCGGGGTGGAGTCGATCAGCGCGGTCCGTCCATCGGGTCCGATGCCGCGTTCCAGCAGGCGGGGAGGGGCGCCCTTGTCGACCGCGATGACCAGGATCGCGCCGCCTTGCGGGTCGCCCTTCGCCATTACCGCGCCGAAGCCGCCGGCGTCGTTGACGCGCCGCAGTAGGGCGCTGACGAGTACGTCGCTGGGGAGACGACCGCTCATGCTGCGCTGCGGTATCCGGGAAGGCCAGCGAGCGCGATCCGCGAGCGCATGAAGGTACCGGTGCCGCGGGCCGCTTCTTCGCCGTCCGCATCGATCAGCCGCGCGTCCGCGACGAACACGCGTCGCTTCCCGCTGATCCAGCGTCCTTCGGCGATTACCGGGCCGATTTTCAGCGGGCGCGTGAGGAGCAGGTTGAATGCGGTGGTGAGCAGGAAGCGATCGGTGACCAGGCTGTTGCAGGCGTAGAAGGCTGCGTCGTCGAGCATCTTGAAATAACTCGTGCCGTGCGCGGCGCCGCCGGCGTGGTAGTGGCGCTCGTCGATCGTGAAATGGATGCGCGCGACGCCGGCTTCGGGGATTTCCAACGAGGAGTCGAAGAACCGGTTGATCGGGGCCTGCGCGTAGAGGGACTCCAGCGCGCGGAAATGCGCGTCTGCGCCTGCTGTGTTTGGGGCCGAACTGGGGGCCGACTCAGGCTGCATCGCGGACCTCGTCGGCGGTGAACAGCGCATAGACCGCATCGGGCGAACCGCCGCCGCGCAGCTTCTCGAGGAACGCCTTGTCGCGCAGCCGGCGCGAGACGCGGGCGAGCGCCTTCAGGTGGACCGCGCCGGCGTCGGTGGGGGAGAGCAGCATGAAGACGAGATCGACGGGGAGATCGTCGACCGCCTGGAAGTCGACAGGCTCTGCCAGCCGCGCGAACACGCCGGTTACCTGCGCGAGCCCTTCGAGCTTGGCGTGCGGAATCGCGACGCCGCCGCCGAACCCGGTCGAGCCGAGTTTCTCGCGCGCCGCCAGCCGGTCGGCGATCATCTTGGGGTCTGCATCGAGTATCTCAGACGCAACCGTGGCGAGATGCTGGAACACTGCCTTCTTGTTTTTGGCGATCACGCCCGTCTGCACTGCGTCGGGACGCAGCATGTCACTAAAATCGGTCATTGTGTTCAATGTCTCAAGCGCCCCCGCGCGCGTCCGCCTTAGCGGGTTGCGCGGGGGCGTAAAGGCGCGGCCTTGAGACCCGCGCTTTTATGGACCCTTCTTTACTGGGCCGGAGTGGCCGCTGCTCGCTGTGGCTCGACCCAACCGATCGTGCCATCGCCGCGACGATAGACCATGTTGTGCGCGCCGGTGCCCGCATTCATGAACAGCAGCGCGGCGGTGTTGCGCAGATCGAGCATCATCACCGCGTCGGACACGCTGGCCTCCGGGATATCCACGCGCGTTTCGGCGATGATCAGCGGTGCATCCGCGACATCGTCTTCCTCGATGCTTTCTTGGAACAGCGTGTAGCCGGCATTGTCGTAGCCGTTGCTCTCGGCGATCGCGACCGCTTCGCCGGCGTGGCGATCCTTCAGGCGGCGCATGTAGCGGCGGAGCTGAGTCTCGATCTTGGCGGCGGCGGCATCGAACGCGGCGCGCGCGTCATAGGCGTCGCCGTGCCCCTTGATCACGAGGCCCTTCATCACGTGCGAAACGATGTCGCATTTGAAGCCGGCGTCGTGCGGGCCCTTGCCGAACGTGACCTCCGCCGAGATGGCGCGCGAGAAATACTTGTCGGCGATACCCTGGAGTCGGTCTTCCACGTGGCTGTTGAGTGCTTCGCCAGTGTCAACCTGATGACCAGAAATCCGGATATCCATTGTCGTCTCCTTGTCGGCGTTACAGTCTTCGGGCGGTCCTATTGGCTCCACCCTGCCAGCGTCATCCGGACGCCACGGCCCCCCAGATCGGATCCTTGATCCCCTTCATAAACGCAGCATGGGCCGCCAGGTCTCCCTCGCTGACCGCGAAAACGCGGGCAGGGCGAACGACCCGAGGCGCCTGTGCGACGATCGGAGTCGACGCGGTGCTACCGATATCGCCGAGCAGGCCGAGACCGATCTGACGACCACCCATCAGCTCGACATAGACCTGCGCGAGCAACTGCGCGTCGAGCAGCGCGCCGTGCAGGACGCGGTGGCTGCGATCGATTCCGAAGCGCGAGCAGAGTGCGTCGAGCGAATGCTTGGCGCCGGGGTGACGGCTGCGCGCGATCTGCAGCGTATCGACCATCCGCTTCATGTGGACGATCTGGCGGCCGCACTTGGTGAGCTCGCCGTTGAGGAACGAGAAGTCGAAGCCGGCATTGTGCGCGATCATCGGCGCGTCGCCGACGAATTCGAGCAGGTCCTCGACCGCGTCGGCGAACTTCGGCTTGTCGGAGAGGAACTGCGCGCTCAGCCCGTGGACGTTGAATGCCTCGACCGGCATTTCGCGTTCGGGGTGGTAGTAAGCGTGGAAGGTGCGGCCGGTCTCGACCCGGTTGAGCATCTCGACGCAGCCGATTTCGACCATGCGGTCGCCGCCGGAAAAACTAAGGCCGGTGGTTTCTGTGTCGAAGACGATCTCACGCATCCCGATGGTATCGGCTCAGATTTCCAAGGATGCAAGCACCGCCCGGACTTGCGAGCGTGTTGCGTCGAAGCTCGTGTCGGTGTGGATGACGTGATCCGCGCGGGCGCGTTTTTCCGCGTCGGGGGTCTGGCGGGCAAGGATCGCGGCGAACTTCTCCGCGGTCATGCCGGGGCGGGCGAGAACGCGGGCGCGCTGAACGTCGGGGGCGGCGGAGACGACGACGATCACGTCGACGTTGCGGTCGCCGCCGGTCTCGATCAGCAGGGGGACGTCGAAGACGACTCGCTTTCCCGTGTGCTTGGCGAGGAAGGCGGCGCGTTCTTCACCGACGGCGGGGTGGACGATCGCTTCGAGCCGCTTGATCGCGGCGTCATCGCCGAACACCGCCGCGCCGAGTTTCGCTCGGTCGACTGCGCCGTCGGCGGTGGTGCCGGGGAAGGCGGCTTCGATCGCGGGAACGAGTCGCCCGCCGATGCCTTGCAAACGGTGGACGGTCGCGTCGGCGTCGAACACGGGGACGGCCTCGTCCGCGAACATCGCGGCGACGGCGGATTTGCCCATGCCGATCGAGCCGGTGAGGCCGATGATCATTTCGCCAGCAACGCGCGGAGTTCGTCGTCGCGATCGCGCGGTGGTTCCACGTGGAACAATATCTCGAACGCGACGGCGGCTTGGCCGATCAACATCTCCAGGCCATCGACGGTCTCGAGATCGCGCGCGCGTGCCGCTTTCAGCAGGCCGGTTTCGAGCGGGGAGTAGACGATGTCGTAGACCAACGAGTCCGGTTCGAGAGCGCCGAGATCGATGTCGAGCGGAGGCTGACCGACCATGCCAAGCACGCTGGCGTTGACGAGCAGTCGCGAGGGCGGGGCGGCGGGGCCGATCGGGAGCGCCTGACCCTTGAGGCCGAACGTCGACAGCAGCGCTGCGCCCTTGAGCGGATTGCGGTTGAGTATCGTGACGGGGCCGACACCCATCCGCGACAGTGCGAACAGGATCGCGCGGGCGGCACCGCCGGCGCCGATCACCGTGACGGGCTGGCCGGCGATATCGAGGTCGTCGATTGGTGCCCAGAAACCGGCGGCGTCGGTGTTGGTGCCGATGCAGTCGCCCGCTTGGTTGCGGAACACGGTGTTGATCGCGCCGATCGTCCCGCGCACGTTGCCGGGGTCGGAGACGTGGTCGAGCGCGGCGAGCTTGTGCGGCATCGTGATGTTGCACCCGCGCCAAGCTGGGTCGGCCTTGCGTTCGGCGAAGTAGGCGGGGAGGTCTTCGGCGGTGACGAGCTTGTGGCGGTATTCCGCGTCGATCCCGAGCGCGTCTAGCCAGAAGCCGTGGATCAGCGGCGATTTCGACTGAGCGATCGGATCGCCGATCACTTCTGCATAGGGACGGGTCATTCGAGGCTCCGTGTTTCCCCGCGGAGGCGGGGATCCAGTCTGGGCACCCGCCTTCGCTGGTGAACAAGATTTAGTCTAGCTCGGGCGGATTGCCATGTGCAGCTCCTACTCAATCCTCCCCCGCAAGGGGGAGGTGGCGCCGAAGGTGACGGTGGGGGAGGACACGGCACAAACGTGTCGCATGCCGCCCCCTCCGTCTGGCAAGCGCCAGCCACCTCCCCCTGGCGGGGGAGGATCGGAAGTTTCGGGTTACGCCGGCAGCTCGCCACGCACGCGGAGGAAGTCGAGGACGTTGAGCAGCGGCATGCCGAGTACCGTGAACTGGCTGCCCTCGATCCTGGCGAACAGCTGCGCGCCGGGGCCTTCGATGCGGTAGCAGCCGACGCAGCCCGCGATCGCAGGCCATTCCGCATCGAGGTACGTCTCGATGAACGCATCGGACAGCGAGCGGACGTGCATCTTGGCGCGCTCGACGTGGCGCCAGATCGCCTGGCCGTTCTCGGCGACGACCGCGGCGCTCCAGAGGTCGTGACGCTTGCCGGACATCAGCCGCAGGTGTGCCGCCGCGTCGGCGAGGTCCACGGGCTTGTCGAGAATACTGCCGTCTTCCAGTGCTACCAGCGAGTCGCTCCCGAGGACGAGATAGCCGGGCATTCTCGCGGACACCTTGAGCGCCTTCAGTTCGGCCAGCGCATCCGCAAGATCGCGCGGGGACAGGTCGCGCAGCGCGGCCTTCGCCGCACCCTCATCGACGCCGGCGAAGGTCGCCTCGAACGGTACGCCCGCAGCGGTCAGCATCGCGCGACGCGAGGCGCTTTGCGAGGCGAGGATCAGGCTCATGACTCGACCTTCGGAGCGGCGTCGGCGCGGCGCTGATTGCACAAGGCGATGATTGCCGCCGCGGTTTCCTCGATCGAGCGGCGCGTGACGTCGATCACCGGCCAGCCATTGTCGGCGAACATGCGGCGCGCGAAGGCGAGCTCGCGCATCACCGCTTCCTCCTCGACATAGGACGTGTCGGGCTGCTGGTTGAGCGACAGCAGGCGGTTGCGACGGACCTGAATCAGGCGGTCGGCGCTGGTCGTGAGGCCGACGATCAGCGGGTTGGTAAGCTTGTAGAGGTTCAGCGGTGGTGGGCTTTCCACGACGATCGGGATGTTGGCGGTCTTGTAGCCACGATTGGCGAGGTAGATCGAGGTCGGCGTCTTCGACGAACGCGATACGCCCGCCAGGACGATATCGGCCTCCTCCCATTCTTCCGAGGCGATCCCGTCGTCATGGGCGATCGTCCACTGGATCGCGTCGACGCGCGCGAAATAGGCCGCATCTAGGACGTGCTGGCGGCCAGGTCGCGCCTTTGCCTGCTGCCCGAGCAACCCCGATAGCGCGTCGTTCACGGGGTCGAGCGGGGCCACGGCGGGCAGCCCTAGCGCCAGGCACCTCTGCTCGAGAATTCGCCGGGTCGCGGGGTTCACCAGCGTGAACACCACCAGCCCCGGGTTCTGCGCGATCTCCTGGAGGATGCGCTCGAGATGCGCCTCGGTCCGCACCATCGGCCAGAAATGGCGGACCGTCTCGACGTCGTCATATTGCGCCAGCGCCGCCTTGGCGATGTTCTCCAGCGTTTCTCCAGTCGAGTCCGACAACAGATGAAGGTGGAGCCGGATCATTGGCATTCTGTCCCCATAGGTGGGGTCCCTGGGCGTGGATCTGTGGATAACATGGGGAGAAGGGCTAGCGTAACTCATCCCCCTCGCCAAGCGACCGGTGTGCCGTGGATAACACCCATTCTATCCACATGCCCGCGCACAGGGGCCGATTTTATCCACAGGCTGTGGGTAATGGGGAGCCTTGAATCGAATCAGCGCGTTTGTGGGCGTGCCGAGGGGTCAAGCTGTTGGCATTTCCGGGATCACCGCATAAGTCCCGGGTTCAACCGCCCAACCACTGCAACAACCTATTTCTAGAATCTTCTTATAGTAGAAGAAGGGTGCTCCGCTGACCGATCCGACCCCCAATATGCCTGCCTTCAAGCCGCTCCTGGCGACCCTTCGCGGAGAGCGTCAGGCCGTGCCGCCGCTGTGGCTCATGCGGCAGGCGGGGCGGTACCTTCCCGAGTATCGCGAACTCCGCGCGGAGAAGGGCGGGTTCCTCGCGCTCGCGACCGATCCCGACGCCGCGGCCGAAGTGACGCTGCAGCCGATCCGCCGGTTCGGGTTCGATGGATCGATCCTGTTCTCGGACATCCTGATGATCCCGTGGGCGCTCGGGCAGGATCTGAGCTTCGGGGTCGGCGAGGGGCCACGGCTCGAGCCGGCGCTGGTCGACCATGCGCTCGATCGGTTGCAGCCGGTGATGGGGCGGCTGGAGCCGGTCTACGGCACCGTCGCGAAGGTCGCCGCTGCCTTGCCGCCCGAGACGACGTTTCTGGGCTTTGCGGGGTCTCCCTGGACGGTCGCGACGTATATGGTGGCGGGGAAGGGCTCGAAGGATCAGTCCGAGACGCGGCGCTTCGCGTATCGCGACCCTGAGGCGTTCGGTGCGATCATCGATGCGATCGCCGACAACACCGTCGAGTATCTCGCGCGGCAGGTCGAGGCGGGCGTCGACGTGGTGCAGCTGTTCGACAGCTGGTCGGGTTCGCTATCGCCTGCGCAGTTCGAGCGCTGGGTGATCGCCCCGACCGCGTCGATCGTCGAGCGCTTGCACGCGCGCTGCCCCGGTGTGCCGATTATCGGCTTTCCGAAGGGGGCGGGGGGCAAGCTGCCGGCGTATGCGCGCGAGACGGGCGTCGATGCGATCGGGCTGGACGAGACGGTCGATCCGGTCTGGGCGCATGCGTCGTTGCCGGCGGACATGCCTGTTCAGGGTAATCTCGACCCGCTGGCGTTGATCGCTGGCGGGGCGGATCTCGATGCGGCGATCGACCGGATACTCGCGGCGTTCGTCGAGCGCCCGCACGTCTTCAACCTCGGCCACGGCATCCTGCCCGACACGCCCATCGCGCATGTCGAGCAGCTGATCGCCCGCGTAAGGAGCACGACATGAGCGGATTTCTCGGCGCTGCGTATGACTGGGTGAAGGCGGCGCATCTGATCTTCGTGATCTTCTGGATGGCGGGGCTGTTCATGCTGCCGCGCTATCTCGTCTATCATCAGGAGGCGCTGGCGGCCGGCAACACGACCGAGGCGGCGAACTGGGTCGAGCGCGAGGGCAAGATCCGCCACATCATCCTGACGCCGGCGATGATCGTCGTCTGGGTACTGGGGATCGCGCTGGCGCTGAACCTCGGGCTGGCGGACGGCGCGCCGGGGCTGGGGTGGCTGCACCTGAAGCTGGTGCTGGTGTTCCTGCTGACGGGCTATCACGGCTGGGCGGTCGGCTATGCGAAGAAGCTTGCCGCGGGGAAGCCGACGCTGGCGGGGAAGCAGTTGCGGATGCTGAACGAGGTGCCTGCGCTGGCGGTGACGCTGATCGTCGTGCTGGTGATCGTTAAGCCGTTCTGATCTTCCCCCCTCCCTGGAAGGGAGGGGCCGGGGGTGGGTCGGCCAGTTTGAGCTAGAACGCGTCCTTCATGCGGAAGCAAACCCACCCCCAACCCCTCCCTTCCAGGGAGGGGGGTAAAGGCCCGCTTGACTAACCCGCCCCCCAATTCTAACCCCTTCTCCCAACACGGCCTCCTGGCGTCCTGCCCGGTCGTGTCTTGCCAGACTCGTCTCGCCCAGTTCCGCTTCCCAAGCGCACCGCCGACCGAGCGTTCTCCCGTTGATTGCTATCCGGAAATCCCCATGCATCTCAAAGACCTGAAGAAAAAGAAACCCGCCGAGCTGGTCCAGCTGGCCGAGGAACTGGGGGTCGAGAGTGCCTCGACGCTGCGCAAGCAGGACCTGCTGTTCGCGATCCTGAAGGTCCAGGCGGACAATGGCGACCAGATCATGGGGCTCGGCACGATCGAAGTGCTGCCCGACGGCTTCGGCTTCCTGCGCTCGCCGGAATCGAACTACCTCGCTGGTCCCGACGACATCTACATCTCGCCGAACCAGGTGCGGAAGTTCGGCCTGCGCACCGGTGACACGGTCGAGGGCGAGATCCGCGGGCCGAAGGATGGCGAACGCTATTTCTCGCTGGTGAAGCTCACGGCCGTTAATTTCGATGACCCCGACGTCGTCCGCCACCGCGTCAATTTCGACAACCTCACGCCGCTCTACCCCGAGAGCAAGCTGACGCTCGATCCCGCCGACCCGACCGTCAAGGACAAGTCGGCGCGCGTGATCGACATCGTCTCGCCGCAGGGCAAGGGCCAGCGCACGCTGATCGTCGCCCCGCCACGCGTCGGCAAGACGGTCATGTTGCAGAACATGGCCAAGGCGATCACCGACAACCACCCCGAGGTGTTCCTGATCGTCCTGCTGATCGACGAGCGCCCCGAGGAAGTCACCGACATGCAGCGCAGCGTGAAGGGCGAGGTGGTCAGCTCGACCTTCGACGAACCCGCGCAGCGCCACGTCCAGGTCGCTGAAATGGTGATCGAAAAGGCCAAGCGCCTGGTCGAGCACAAGAAGGACGTAGTGATCCTGCTCGACTCGATCACGCGTCTGGGTCGTGCCTACAACACCGTCGTGCCGTCGTCGGGCAAGGTCCTGACGGGTGGTGTCGACGCGAACGCGCTGCAGCGCCCGAAGCGCTTCTTTGGTGCTGCGCGCAACATCGAGGAGGGCGGTTCGCTCTCGATCATCGCGACCGCGCTGATCGATACGGGCAGCCGCATGGACGAGGTGATTTTCGAGGAGTTCAAGGGCACCGGCAACTCGGAAATCGTGCTGGATCGCAAGGTCGCGGACAAGCGGATCTTCCCGGCGCTTGACGTCGGCAAGTCGGGCACGCGCAAGGAAGAGCTGCTGGTCGACAAGGCCAAGCTCAGCAAGATGTGGGTCCTGCGCCGTATCCTGATGCAGATGGGCACGATCGACGCGATGGAGTTCCTGCTCGACAAGATGAAGGATTCGAAGACCAACGAGAATTTCTTCGACAGCATGAATCAATAACCGAGTGCGGCCTGCTGCAAGCTGCAGCAGGACTCGCACCGGTTCGGCCGGCGGGGCGTAAGCTCCGACCGACGACATGGGCTTTGCCCATGTCCGGCCAAGCAAACCAAAGCGGCACGCGAGAGCATGGCTTTCGCGTGCCGCTTTGCTATTAATCAATATGAAAACCGCCACGCCGCCCGCGGCGTGGCCCGTCACCGGGAGCTGACATCTTGAGTATCATCGCCATGCTGGCCGCCGCCGCATCGGGAGTAGCCGGACCCGGCTCGCCGCTGGAAATCTGGCAGCATATCGTCGCCGACTTCTCCAACCTCGGCGACCCTAAGGCACTCGCCGCGTTCGGATCGGTCCTGATGATCGACCTCGTCCTCGCGGGCGACAACGCGATCGTCGTCGGCGCACTCGCCGCTGGCCTCCCTGCCGACCAGCGCAAGAAGGTCATCCTGATCGGCATCGGCGCGGCGCTCGTCCTGCGCATCTTCTTCGCGTTGATCGTGACGTGGCTCATGGGCATCGTCGGGCTGATTTTCGCGGGCGGCCTGTTGCTGCTCTGGGTGAGCTGGAAGTTCTGGCGCGAAATTCGCGAGGGCGCGGAGAATGCCGGCTCCGAGGAAATCGAGGGCGACGAGCGTTCGGGTATCCGCTCCTCGAAGGGCTTTGCGAGCGCGGCCTGGGCCGTCGCCGTCGCCGACGTCTCGATGAGCCTCGACAACGTCCTGGCGGTCGCGGGCGCGGCGCGCGAGCATCCCGGCATTCTGGTCATCGGCCTGCTGCTGTCGGTCGCGATGATGGGTCTGGCGGCGAACTACATCGCGCGCGTCATCAACAAGTATCGCTGGATCGCGTATATCGGCCTCGCAGTGATCCTCGTGGTCGCGTTGAAGATGATCTACGAGGGCTGGGTCGGCACTGGCGAGACGCTCGGGATCATCTCGCTGCTGCGCTGATCGCAGTGCGGTTGGGATAAGAAAAAGGCCTCGCCGGGATCGTCCGGCGAGGCCTTTTTTCATGTCTGTCGTCAGCACCCCGTCACCCCGAAACAGGGGGACGGGGAGGGCGTGGTTAGCCTAAATTCTCCGCGAAGAACTTTGCCGTTCGCTCGTCCGCCAGCTTGGCCGACGCATCCGAGCGGCGCTCGCCGAACTCGGTCGCGAAGCCGTGGTCCTCGCCTGCGTAATCGTAGATCGTCACCTTGGGGTGATCGTCGAGACCCGCGTGCATCGCCGCCTGCGCGTCCTTGTCGACGAAGTGATCCTCCTCCGGCACGTGCAGCAGCACCGGGTGTGCGATCGCGTGCTTTTCGCCGAGCAGGCCGTCGATCCCGACGCCGTAATAGCCGACGCTCGCATCTACGTCGGTCCGTGCCGCGGTCATGAACGCCAGGCGCCCGCCGAGGCAGTAGCCGACCACGCCGACCTTGGCGTTCCCAGAATCATTGGCACCGAGTTCGCTGCGGACGGCGCGGATGCTCGCCTCGATATCGGCGATACCCTTGTCCTGGTCGAACTGGCCCATCAGTTCGAGCGCACGATCGAACTCGGGCTTGATGTCCGGATCGAGTTCGATGCCAGGCTCGAGCCGCCAGAACAGGTCGGGGGCGATCGCGAGATAGCCGGCCTCGGCGAGCGTATCGCACTTGCGGCGAATGCCGGCGTTCACGCCGAAGATCTCCTGGATCACGACGATCGCCGCTTTCGGCGTGCCTGCCGGAGTCGCGCGATACGCGGTGAATTCGCCATCGCCCGCGAGTGCGGCGATCTTGGTAGTGTTCGTCATAACAGTCCTCCTGGCGGCCGCTCATGGTCGAGCAGCCGGGATTTGGTGATCGGGCCTTCCCCCGCGGAGTACGCACCAAGCGCTCCGCAGGCTCCAAGGATTCGGTGGCAGGGGACGATGATCGGAAAAGGATTGCGTGCGCACGCCTGGCCGATCGCGCGCGGGCTTGAGCCGATCGCCTTGGCAAGCGCGCCGTAGCTGGCCGTGGTGCCGTAGGCGATGTCAACGATCGCCTGGCGAAGGTCGGCACCGCGCGGGGTAGGGGAGAGCGCGAGGGGCAGATCGAACACGGTCAGCCGTCCGGCGAAATACGCGTCGATCTGGCGGAGTGCTTCCAGGATCGCGGGGGCGTCGCTGGTCGAACCATCCTCCACGCCGATATCGATCGCGTCGATCCGGTCCCCGGCGCCGGTCACGCGGACCAGACCGATAGGCGTTGCGATCGAGGCGGCATCGCGCGCATACATTCCCCCGCTATGCAGCGCCGCGATGGACCGCTCAAGCGTCATCGAGGGTGCGTCACATGAAGATGAATATCGAGATCGAATGCACGCCCGAGGAAGCGCGCCGCGCGGTCGGGCTGCCCGACCTGACGCCGATCCACGACCGCTATATCGCGATGATGATGGAGGCGATCCCGGACGGCCAGATGAAGCCGGAAATGCTCGAGTCGATGATGCGTGGTTGGCAGCCGATGGGCGAGGCGGGGATGGCGATGTGGAAGCGCCTGTTCGACAGCGCGACGAAAAGCGGCTGAGTTTCACGTGAAGACGATTTTCGCGGTATCGAGCGGACGGCCGCCAGCGGCGATCGCCGTTGTTCGGGTGAGCGGGCCTCAGGCGTTTGCCGCGGCCGAGGCGCTCGCGGGACCATTGCCGGTGCCGCGCCATGCCAGCCTCCGGGGACTGCGGGACACCGATGGGGCGTTGCTAGACCGCGCGCTGGTCATCGTGTTTCCGGGACCCGCGACGGCGACCGGCGAAGACCTGGTAGAGTTTCATTGCCACGGTGGTCGCGCAGTGATCGCGGCGGTCGAGCGTGCGTTGTCGGTTATGCCCGGCCTACGTCATGCCGAACCCGGCGAGTTCACGCGTCGTGCGTTGACCAATGGCCGCATCGACCTGACCGAGGCGGAGGGGCTCGCCGACCTTCTCGAAGCCGAGACGGAGAGCCAGCGTGTCGCGGCGATGACGGCGGCGGAGGGGCAGGTGAGCCGGGCCGTCCGCGGCTGGATGGACTCGGTCGCGATGCTGTCTGCGCGGATCGAGGCGATGCTCGACTTCGCCGACGAGGACGACGTCGCGAGCGATACCGCGGCGTTCGACGCGATCGTCTCGGAGATCGATACGCTCGCCGCGCAGATCGAGGCGGTGGTCGACGCCCCGCCGGTCGAGCGGCTCAAGGACGGGCTGCGCGTGGTCATCGGCGGTCCGCCGAATAGCGGCAAGTCGACGTTGCTCAACCTGCTCGGCGAGCGGGACGCGGCGATCGTCTCGCCCATCTCGGGAACGACGCGTGACCGTATCGACGTGCCAGTTACGCGGAACGGTGTCGCCTATGTGCTGACCGACACCGCGGGCTTGATCGACACGCTCGACCCGATCGAGGCGATCGGTGTCACGCGGGCGGAAGGTGCGCTCGCTGCGGCGGACATCGTGATGTGGCTGGCCGATACCGCGCCGCCCCGCGCCGATGCGATCTGGATTCATGCGCGCGCCGATCTGCCGGGACGGGGAGAGTTGCCGTCTGGCCGGACATTGTCGGTCTCGCAAAACGACCTGGGATCGCTCGATTCACTGTGGGATGAACTGCATCGGCGAGCGATTGCGATGCTGCCGCGTGGTGATGAGATCACATTGAGGCAGCATCAGCGTCGGCAGTGTGCTGCGGCGGTCGAGGCTCTTCGGTATCGAAGCTCGGATGCGCTTATCGTCGCGGAACACCTTCGACAGGCTCGCGCGATTCTTGCCGGCGTACTTGGGCTCGATGCGACCGGGGAAATGCTTGATGCGCTGTTCGGACGTTTTTGCATCGGCAAGTGATGTTCCACGTGGAACATCTTTGACGCGTCGGTCGCGGCGTTCTACGGCCGTGACATGTTCGATGTAGTGGTGGTTGGCGGTGGCCATGCCGGAACCGAAGCCGCAGCCGCGGCGGCGCGGAGGGGCGCGCGTACCGCGCTCGTGTCGTTCGACGCTGCGCATATTGGCGCGATGTCGTGCAATCCGGCGATCGGTGGGCTCGGCAAGGGGCACATGGTTCGCGAGGTCGATGCGTTCGACGGGCTGATCGGTCGTGCTGCCGATGCGGCTGCGATCCATTATCGGATGCTCAATCGGAGCAAGGGTTCGGCGGTGCAGGGGCCTCGGATCCAGGCCGATCGGCGTCTCTATTCCGGTGCGATCCAGGCGATGCTTGCGGCCACGGAAGGGCTGTCGATCGTCGAGGGCGAGGTGACGGCGTTGCATTTCGACGGCGATCGCGTGGCGGGTGTCGTGCTGGCGGATGGCGCGATCGTGGCGGCGCGAGCGGTCGTGTTGGCGACCGGCACGTTCCTGGGCGGACGGATCTTCCGGGGTGACGATCGCGAGGAAGGGGGGCGGATTGGCGAGCGGGCGGCCAAGCCACTTGCGGACCAGTTGCGCGCGCGGGACCTGCCGATGGCGCGGCTCAAGACCGGGACACCACCCCGTCTCGATGGTCGCACGATCGACTGGGGCGCACTCGCCGAACAGCCGTCGGACCTCGATCCGTGGACGATGTCGCCAATGACTAGTTCGCGGCCGCTTCCGCAGATCGCGTGCGCCATCACGCGGACGACTGATCGGACTCATGCGATCATCCGCGAGGCGTTCCACCGGTCGCCGCTGTTCACCGGTGCGATCGAGGCGGCGGGGCCGCGTTACTGTCCGTCGATCGAGGACAAGGTGCATCGGTTCGGCGACCGTGACGGGCACCAGGTTTTTCTCGAACCCGAGGGGCTCGACGATGCGACGGTCTATCCCAATGGGCTATCGACGTCGCTGCCGGTCGAGGTCCAGGCGGCGATGTTGGCCAGCATTCCGGGGCTCGAGCGCGTGACGATGACGATGCCGGGTTACGCGGTCGAGTATGATTATATCGATCCGCGAGCGCTTGATACGCGGCTTGCGCTCGGTGCTATCGAGGGCGTGTTCTGCGCGGGGCAGATCAATGGCACGACGGGGTATGAGGAAGCGGCCGGGCAGGGGCTCGTTGCCGGGCTGAATGCCGCGGCGTACGCATGCGACCTAGCGCCGGTGATCCTCGATCGCGCGTCAAGCTATCTTGGGGTGATGATCGACGACCTCACGCTGCAAGGCGTGACCGAGCCGTATCGGATGCTGACGGCGCGGGCGGAGTTCCGGTTGTCGTTGCGCGCGGATAATGCCGAAACGCGGCTGGGTGGGATTGCGGAGGCGGCTGGGTGTCTTGGACCTGAGCGGTTGACGCATCAGCATGCGCTGGCCGAGGATCGTGCTCGTCTCCGCTCGGCACTCGACTGCGAGCGGACGGCAACCGAGGTTGCCGATCAGGGTGTTGCGATCGGTCGGGATGGTGCGCGGCGGACTGCGTTCGACTGGCTTCGGTTCGAGGGGGTAACGCTCGCGCATGTCGCGCCGGACGCGGCGACGGGCATCCCGGCGGCGGTCGTTGACGAAGTGTTAGAGGACGCGCGCTACGCTCCGTATATCGAGCGGCAGGCGCAGGAGGTCGCGCGGTTGCGGGCCGACGAGGCGATCCGTTTGCCGGAGGACCTTGCCTATGACCGCGTGCCTGGGCTGTCGAACGAGATGATCGATCGCCTGAGCGCTGCGCGGCCGACCTCGCTGGCGGCGGCGGCGCGAGTGCGAGGGATCACCCCGGCGGCGTTGTCCGCGGTATTATTGCATACGAAACGAGTGCCAGCATGACCGAAGACGATGCACAGAGCTGGACGATCGAGCGGTTCGGGGCGGCAGCGACCGAGCGCTTGAACGCGTTCGTGGCGATGGTCGTCGAGGAAGCGCCGCATCAGAATCTAATCGCGCCGTCGACGATCCCGACGATCTGGGATCGGCACGTTGTGGATTCGCTCCAGTTGGTTGCGCTTGCGGGGGCGGATACGTCGGCGAAGCGTTGGCTCGATATCGGCACCGGCGGGGGGTTTCCCGGTATGGTCGTCGCGCTGGTTCGCGAGGGGCCGGTCGATCTGGTGGAGCCCCGGCGCCGGCGCGCGGACTTCCTCCAGCTGTGTGTCGCTCGGCTCGGGCTCGGAGAACAGGTCCGCGTTCACGCCTCGAAAGTCGAGAATGCGACTGCTGACGCGTCGATCATTTCCGCTCGGGCGGTCGCGTCGTTGCAAAACCTTTTGCGTGGCGCGGCGCACTGCGCCACAACGGAGACGCGGTGGTTGCTTCCTCGGGGGCGTTTCGACGAGGAGGAGCTGGCCGCGCTCAAGCAGCATTGGCGGTTTATGTTCCACGTGGAACAAAGCGTCACGAACCCGGAGTCGTCGATCGTGGTTCTGGATCGGGTAAGCGCGCGATGATCACCATCGCGGTCGCCAATCAAAAGGGCGGGGTGGGCAAGACCACCAGCGCCATCAACCTCGCGACCGCGCTCGCGGCAACGGGGATGCGCGTGCTGCTGGTCGATCTCGATCCGCAGGGCAACGCGTCGACCGGGCTGGGCATCGGGCATTCGCAGCGTGAGAGGTCGAGCTACGACGTGTTGGTCGGCGAGACGTCGATCGAGGATGCGGTGGTGCATACGCGCGTACCACGGCTCGATATCGTCCCGGCGACGGTAGACCTGTCGGGCGCGGAGATCGAGCTGGTCGATTTCGACGCGCGCACGCACCGGCTCGATCGCGCGGTGAAGGCGGCTCAGGGGCCGTGGGATATCGCGCTGATCGATTGCCCGCCGTCGCTGGGGCTGCTGACGATCAATGCGATGGTCGCGGCCGACTCGCTGCTCGTGCCGCTGCAATGCGAGTTTTTCGCGCTTGAGGGGTTGTCGCAGTTGTTGAGTACGGTCGAGCGGATCCGCCAGCGGTTCAATCCTGGGCTGTCGATCCTTGGGGTTGCGCTGACGATGTTCGATCGGCGGAACCGGCTAACGGATCAGGTCTCGGCGGACGTTCGCGCGGTTCTCGGCAAAGTGGTGTTCGAGACGGTGATCCCGCGCAACGTGCGGCTGTCCGAGGCGCCGAGCCACGGATTGCCGGCCCTGATCTACGACCATCGGTGTTCGGGGTCGCAGGCGTATATAGCGCTCGCCCGCGAACTTATCGGGCGGCTTCCGGCAACTGCGCAGGTTGCGGCATGAGCGACGGTAACAAACGTGGTCGCCCGGGGTTGGGCAGGGGTCTCAACGCGCTGCTCGGCGAGATGGCGCGAGAGACGCCGGTGTCGGCCGATGGCGCGGCGCAGCAATCGTCGGGTGTGCGGATGCTGCCGGTCAGTTCGCTGTCGCCGCATCCCGATCAGCCGCGGCGGCATTTCGACGAGGCGATGCTCGACGAGTTGGCCGCGTCGATCGCGTCGCGCGGATTGATCCAGCCGATCGTGGTGCGGCCGCATGGGCATGACTATCAGATCGTCGCGGGCGAGCGGCGTTGGCGGGCCGCCCAGCGCGCACGGCTACACGAGGTGCCGGTCGTCGTCCGCGACTTCGACGATGCCGAGACGCTCGAGATCGCGCTGATCGAGAACATCCAGCGCGAGGATCTCAACGCGATCGAAGAGGCTCAAGCGTATCAGCGGTTGGCGGGCGAGTATGGCCACACGCAGGAGGTGCTCGCCAAGATCGTCCACAAGTCGCGCAGTCATGTAGCGAACCTGCTGCGGCTGCTGGAGCTGCCTGCGCAGGTGCAGTCGCAGGTGGTCGATGGATCGCTGTCGATGGGGCATGCTAGGGCGTTGCTGGGGTCGCCCGATGTGGAGTCGCTGGCGGACCAGGTCGTCTCGCGGGGGCTGTCGGTGCGCGAGACCGAGAAGCTGGCGCGCGATGCGAAGCCTGGGCGGAACCGTGGCGGCGGTGGTGGTTCGTCCGAGCCTCGGGTGCCGGATGCGGATATCGCTGCGTTGGAGCGGCAGTTGGCGGATCTGCTGGGGTTGCAGGTGCGGGTGGCGCATACCGAGACTGGGGGGACGTTGACGTTGAGTTACTCGACGTTGGACCAGCTAGATATGGTGTGTCAGCGGTTGACGGGTGGGGCGATCTGAGTGGCGACGGATCTCAACCCCGTTCGTCCTGAGTAGCCGTCGAGTAGCGGCATCGCCGCGTATCGAGATGGCGTATCGAAGGACGGGTTGGCGCGCGGAACCCATGCTTCGATACGAGCCCTCGATACGCTCCTGACGGAGCTACTCGGTCTCTACTCAGCACGAACGGGGAGGGGGCAGATGCGTTAGTTCCGCCGTGCGATCGCTTGCGATAGCGCCACCACCGCTGCCTCCGCCACCACACCGCCAGCATTCCCCGACGCCATGATCGCGCGCTCGGCGGTCCGGACGCGCTGGATTGCGGTGGCGAGCATTACCGGTGACCAGCGGCGCAAGGACCGCGCGGTGCTGGCCTCTTCCTTGAAGAACACCCTGTGGCGTTTCATCACTGCGTCGACTGCTTCGCCGCGGTCGATTTCGCCACGCATGTCGGCGAGAGCGATCAGGCGGCGGACGAGTTGGCGGAGCCAGGGGATCGGCGACGTGCCCGCTTCTTCGAGCACGGCGAGTTCGGCACCGAGATCGTCGACCCGGCCTTCGATGACGGCATTGATCGCACGGCTCATTTCCGCATCGCCGAGGTCTGCGCCGACCGCATCGAGTGCGTGGTGATCGAGGTCCGCAGGCCGATCGGGCGCGGCGTCGAGGTAGAGTGCGAGCTTCTCGATCTCGCGCGAAATGACGGCGCGGTCGCCTCCGGTCGTATCGACCAGGCGGCGGGCGACGCCGGGGGCGGGGCGGAGGCCGTTCTCGTTGGCGATCGTCGTCGCAAGGCGCTCGGCGTCCTGCGCGGTCGGGGCGTAGCAGGCGAACGCCAACGCGCGTGGGGAGTCGATCGCGAGCTTGACGATTTTGGCGTTGGATTTGACGGTCGGAGCGATCGCGACGACGGGGTTGCCGACGCGTTCGGCCGCCAAGAGGTTGGTGAAGGCTTCGAGGCTTTCCTCGCCGGCCGACGCGACGCGGACGAACCTTGCGCCTGCAAACAGCGACAGCGACGCGGCTTCGTCGGTCAGCCGGCCGGGGTCGCTCTTGAGCGTCGAGCCGTCGAGATCGACGCGTTCGGCGTCCGCGCCCATCGCCTTTGCCAGCACGCGGGCGAGGTCGCTTGCGCCGGCCTCGTCGGGGCCGTGGAGCAGGTACAGGCGGATGTCACCGCCCGGTTTGGCCAGCGCACCGCGGATCTGGCCGGCGCTGGCCTTCACTTTGCGGGCGTGGTGGCCTGCGCCGCGGCGACCGCAGGCGTGTTGCGCGCATACAGGGCGACACGCGCGACGATCTGGTCGGCGACGATCTGCGACAGGCGTTCGAGCGCGGTGTTCTCGGCGGCGATCGTTGCATATTCCGAGCGGACGACGTCGATGCCCGCGTCGGAGCCCGCGGTCGCGTCGAGCAGCACCGAATTGTCGCCGATCCGGACGAGTTGATAGCGTGCGCGCAACGTGCGGCGTTCGCGCGAGACACTGTCGTCGGTGCGCACGCCGAGGCCGCTGATCGTGTCGTCGAGGCGGATGTCGATCCGGTAGAGCGCCGGTGCGCCGTTCGAGGGCAGGCGATCGCGCAGCGCGGTGGCCATGAGCCAGCCGTTCTTGCCCGCGATCGGCGCGATCTCAACCTGGCCGAGCGCACCCGCGACCGGACCGCTGCTGCCGCCGGCATAGAGCGGGTGCAGGCCGCAGCCGGACAGTGCGGGGGCCAGCACGAGTGCGCTAAGGATCGCTAGGCGCTTCATGCGACGATGTTCACGAGACGGTCGGGCACGACGATCACTTTCCGGGGCGGCTTGCCCTCGAGCAGGCGGACGATCTTTTCGGAGGCGAGCGCGGCGGCTTCGACCTCGTCCTTCGGCGCGCCCTTGGGGAAGACGAGCGTGTCGCGGAGCTTGCCGTTGACCTGCACCGCAATGGTCACCTCGTCGTCGACCAGCATCGCCGGATCGACGATCGGCCAGGCGGCGTCGGCGATCAGGCCGTCATTGCCCGCAGTCGCCCAGGCTTCTTCGGCGACGTGCGGAACCATCGGGCTGACGAGCAGCAGCAGCGTGCGGATCGCCTGTTCGCGGTCTGCGGAGGGCGCCGCCTTCTCGATCGCGCTGCATAGGGAATAGAGTCGTGCGACCGCCTTGTTGAACTGCAAGGCGTTGATATCGCTCTCGATACCGACGGTCGTGCGGTGGCAGAGTTTGCGCAAGGCGATGTCGTCGCCCTCGGCCTTGGCTGCGTCGTCGGACTCGATCAGGCGCCAGAGACGCTGGACGAACCGCCACGCGCCTTCGATGCCGGACTCGCTCCAAGGTAGATCGCGTTCGGGCGGCGAGTCGGAGAGCACGAACCAGCGCACCGCGTCGGCGCCATACTGGTCGACGATCGGCTCGGGATCGACGGTGTTCTTCTTCGACTTCGACATCTTCGTCACACGACCGACCGTGACGGGGCCTCCGGTCGCGATCTCGATATACCCCGCATCGGTCTTGCGGACTTCGTCGGGAGACAGCCACTTCGTCTTCACCGGCGCGTCGCTCGAATCGTCGTCGTCGGTGTCGGTCTCCGGCTGCGCGTCGCCGGCGTCGCCTCGGCTATACGTCTCGTGCGTGACCATACCTTGGGTGAACAGCCCGGCGAACGGCTCGGCGATGTCGAGCATGCCAATGTGCTTCAGCGCGCGCGTCCAGAACCGCGCGTAGAGCAGATGCAGGATCGCGTGCTCGACGCCGCCGATATACTGGTTGACCGGCAGCCACTTCTCCGCGCCCGTCCGGTCGAACGGTTTCGCGTCCGGCTGGCTGGCGAAGCGGATGAAATACCACGACGAATCGACGAACGTGTCGAGCGTATCGGTCTCGCGCCGCGCGTTCGCACCGCAGGACGGGCAGGGGACGTGCTTCCAGGTCGGATGGCGATCGAGCGGGTTGCCGGGGATGTCGAAGCTGACGTCCTCGGGCAGCACGATCGGCAGCTGGTCCTTGGGCACCGGCACTGCGCCGCATGCGTCGCAGTGGATGATCGGGATCGGTGTGCCCCAGTAACGCTGGCGGCTGACGCCCCAGTCGCGCAGGCGGAACACGGTCGTGCCCTTGCCCCAGCCTTCGCCCTCGGCGCGTTCGATCACGACGCGCTTGGCGTCCTCAATGTCGAGCCCATCGAGGAAGTGCGAGTTCACGATAGTGCCGGCGCCGGTCCAGGCGGTGTCGCCGACGAACACGGGGGCTTCGTCATCGCCTTCGCTGACGACGCGCTTGACGGGTAGGTCGTATTTGCGCGCGAAATCGAGATCGCGCTGGTCATGCGCGGGGACGCCGAACACAGCGCCGGTGCCGTATTCCATCAGCACGAAGTTCGCGATGTAGACGGGGAGGTGCCACGTCTTGTCGAGCGGATGCACCGCGCGGATGCCGGTGTCGAAGCCGAGCTTTTCCTGTGTATCGAGTTCGGCCGCGGTGGTGCCGCCACGCTTGCAGAGTTCGATGAAGGCTGCGGCGTCGGGGTTCGTCTCGGCGATGGCGCGCGCGATCGGGTGATCGGCGGCGACTGCGACGAAGCTGGAGCCGAACATCGTGTCGGGACGGGTGGTGAAGACCTCGACCGAGCCGATGTCCGTCGCGTTGCCCGCCAGCGCGAACTTGAACTGCAGGCCCTGGCTGCGGCCGATCCAGTTTTCCTGCATGAGCTTGACCTTGTCGGGCCAGTGCTCGAGCGCGCCCAACCCGTCGACCAGTTCGTCGGCGAAGTCGGTGATCTTCAGGAACCACTGCGACAGTTTCCGCCGCTCGACCAGCGCGCCCGAGCGCCAGCCGCGACCGTCGATCACCTGCTCGTTGGCGAGCACGGTCATGTCGACCGGATCCCAGTTTACCGCCGATTCCTTGCGGTACACGAGCCCCGCCGCGAACAGGTCGAGGAACAGCGCCTGCTCGTGGCCGTAATAGTCTGGCTCGCAGGTCGCCAGTTCGCGCGTCCAGTCGAGCGCGAAGCCCAGGCGCTTCAGCTGCGCCTTCATCGTTGCGATGTTGGCACGCGTCCAGGTGCCCGGATGCACGCCCTTTTCCATCGCTGCGTTTTCGGCGGGCATGCCAAACGCGTCCCAGCCCATCGGATGGAGCACTTCCATGCCCTTCATCCGACGGAACCGCGCGAGCACGTCGCCCATCGTGTAGTTCCGGACGTGCCCCATGTGGATGCGCCCCGACGGATAGGGGAACATCTCGAGGACGTACGAGCGCGGCTTGGTCGACAGGTCGTCCGCGGCGAACGTCTTGCGCTCGTCCCAGACCTTCTGCCACGCCGCGTCCGCCTTCAACGCATTGAAACGCGACGCCATTATGTCGTCCTCAGCCCGCGATCGAGGCGCGGCGCAGGTCGCGGGCCTTGGTCAGGATGATGTCCTCGAGCTTCTGCGTGGTCGCGGCCTGGACCGGTGACGACACCCACTGGCCGTTGCGATTGACTTCGCGGAGGGCCGCAACGCGCAGCGCATCGGCGCGCAGATCCTGGTCGAGGATCGAGACGGTGACCTTCATGC
Source organism: Sphingomonas sp. 320_CC (assembly GCF_059691795.1). Lineage (NCBI taxonomy): Bacteria > Pseudomonadati > Pseudomonadota > Alphaproteobacteria > Sphingomonadales > Sphingomonadaceae > Sphingomonas > Sphingomonas sp. 320_CC. The sequence goes on from NZ_JCAWAE010000002.1 coordinate 768,572, forward strand.
GCTCGGTCGGGGTCTGCGGATTGATGTACCAGTCGGTGACGATCACGCCGCCGTTGGAATCGGTCTGGAGCAACGGCATGAAGCCGAGCGTGTCGAGGCTCGCGCGCCATAGATAGCTGTTCACGCCGATCGTCGTGATCTTCGACGCGGCGAGATCCGCCTTGGGACGCGCCGATCCGCCGCCGCAAGCGACGAGAGGCAGGGCAAACAGCACGACTGCGATACGCGAGCGGCGGAACATGGGCATCATCCTGGCAAGAAAATCAGCCCTTGCTCTACAGGCGAGCCCGCGCGCCCGCAAGCAGACGCCGGCGTGCGCGACGAGCGTATGCGCGGGGGGCTGCGTCGACTGGGAGAGCAACCGATCCGGTAGCGCTATCGCGGCGATCTGTGTGCTGATTGCAACACTGTCCGACAATTCGGCGACGAAGGGTGGGAATGGGCGGTTCTGCGGCCTTTGCTGTGGATCAATTCATGTTAGATGCGGTTTAACAGGATCCGATTACGGGATTCGAAGGACAGATTCGTTGTGATGACGCGTGGGGGAATAGTTGGGGTGGTTGCCGGGGCGCTTGTCGCCACCGCCGCAATCGTCGCGCCTGCCTTCGGCGCCAGCGAACAGCCCGCCCGGATCGCCAAGCATAACGTCGCCGCGGTTCGCGGTATCGGATCGTTTACCCCGGCCGCCGCCGACCCCCGCCTTGCCGCGATGTTCGCGCGCGGTGGCTTCGACGCCGGCAGCTTCAAGTTCACGCCCGCCGAGACGCGCCAGGATAACCGCGCTGTGACCGTTGCGGTCCGTGCGCAGACCAACCGCGGTGTCGCGAACACGGCCAGCCTCGCTTCGACCACGCCGACCGTCGGTATTGCGCCGATCGCCTACAACCTCGGCATGTCGGTCGGCTGGAAGCGGTTCGCGATCTCGGGTGACGTGAACAAGCTCGATCTCGGCGTGATGCCGGGTGGGCGCGAGGCGGCTGACCTTGCGGTGAGCTATAGCGCCAAGCGCTTCAGCGGCACGGTGAAGGCTGCGGCGGATCGCCCGCTGTCGAGCGCGCCGCGCCTCGTCGAGGACGCGCCGAGCTATTCGGTCGATCTTGGCGGGTCCTACGCGTTGACGCGTAGCCTCGCGGTGACGGCTGGCGTGCGGTATCGGTCGGACCGCGAGCGCTTCGTGAAGGTCGATGACGACCGTCGTGACAGCCAAGCCGTGTATCTGGGCACCGCCTTCCGCTTCTAAGCGTCCAGTAAAGTGGTACTTTGCTGGAGTTTCTGAACGGTCGGGGGACCTTGCTAGGGTATTCTTCGATACGGGTGACGTGGGCCCCAGTGTGAGATCCCAGCTTTCGCTGGGATGACGGGGGTTGGGTAAGCGACGGGGTGTTCGTTCTCGCTTAGCACCTAACGGATCCAGGCATCGATCGCGGCCCAGCCGTGAAAGCCGAAACGCTGGATGCGCCGCCAGTGCGACTCGGTCATTCCGCCTAGCGCGATCATTGGTATCCCCAGTCCTCTTCCGATTCGCATCGCCCGCGCTGGACCGATCCCCGCCGCGCCGTCGTGCGACCGGGTGGGATGAACCGGCGAAACGAACAGGGCATCAGCCCCGGCGCGCTTGCCAGCTAAGGCTTCGCTTCTCGAGTGCGCTGGCCAGGTTCTGATCCCGTGAGTCTGTGCCCGACCATGCACGCCGGCGGCCGCGATCACAGGCTTTCCCCCCACCACAACGACTAGCCGCCGTGCTTGGGCGACGTGCTTGACCCGCCGCAGCAATACCCGCCGTTCTCGCTCGGCCGTGGCATAATGCCGAAACACCACCCCTGATCCGGGCGGCAACCGCCTGAGCGCACGCCACAAGGCGTCGCCCATCCGCTCGTCGGTCATCAGCCAGCGCGCGGGAATGGGGTTACGACGGGCCACGCCGCTGCCTATAGCGCGCCGCATGATTGCTGACGACACCACCAAATTGCAGGCTATCCGCAGCCGGATCGCCAAGGCCGCCGAGATTGCGGATCGCCGCGCGGACGACGTGACGCTGATCGCGGTCTCCAAGACGCATCCGGTCGAGGCGATCGAACCGCTGCTCGTCGAAGGCCAGCGCGTGTTCGGCGAGAACCGCGTGCAGGAAGCGTCCGAGAAATGGCCGGCGTTGCGTGAGGCCTATCCCGACGTCGAACTGCACCTGATAGGCCAGCTCCAGTCGAACAAGGCGGCCGAGGCGGTGGCGTTGTTCGACTGCATCCATGCGGTCGATCGCCCGTCGCTGGTCACCGCGCTGGGGAAGGCGATGGACGCGAGCGATCGTCGGCCGGACTGTTTCCTTCAGGTCAACATCGGCGACGAGCCGCAAAAGGGTGGCTGCGCGATCGCCGACCTGCCGGCGCTGGTAGAACAGGCGCGCGCCGCCGGCCTGCCGATCGCCGGGCTGATGTGCCTGCCGCCTGCGGACATCGAGCCGGCGCCGTATTTCGCGCTGCTGGCCAAACTCGCGCGCGATCACGGGTTGACCGGCCTCAGCATGGGCATGTCCGACGATTTCGAGACCGCGGTGACGATCGGCGCGACTCATGTCCGGATCGGCAGCGCGTTGTTCGGCGCGCGGGGGACGGGCGCATGAGCATACCGGTTCGGTTCGACGCGCTGCTGTTCGACTTTGACGGCGTGCTGATCGACAGCGAAGCCGTCGGCAACCGCCACATCGCGGAATGGCTGACCGCTGCGGGGCACCCGACCAGCGCCGAAGATTCGATGGCGAACTTCATGGGGCTCGCCGGGCCGCAGTTCATCGACGCAGTCGAGCGCTGGATCGGGAGGCCGCTCACCGAAGACTTCTACGCCGCGCGGAAGGCCGAGGACGAGCGCGTGATGGCGGCCGGCGTCGACGCGATTGAGGGCGCAGTGGCGTTCGTCCGCTCGCTCCCGGCCGACTTGCCCAAGGCTATCGTCTCGTCGAGCCCGGTTTCGTGGATCGCGCGGCATCTGGAGCATATCGGCCTGCGCGATGCGTTCGGCGATCATCTCTATAGCGGGCGGGAGCATGTGACGAACGGCAAGCCGGCACCTGATCTGTATCTGTTCGGGGCGCGGCAGTTGGGCGTCGATATCGCGCGGACGGTGATCCTGGAGGATTCGCCTGTGGGGGCGACTGGGGCGGTGGCTTCGGGGGGCTATGTTATCGGCTTGTCGGCGGGGTCGCATTGCAATGCCGAGCATGGTGCGCGGTTGAAGGCGATCGGTGTTGATGCGCTGGCGGAGAGTTTCGACGACGTGGCGCGTCTTCTGGCCTAGCCCCGAAAGGTGCAGGCTCCCCTCCCTGAAAGGGAGGGGATGGGGGTGGGTAGGGCGGCTTGAGCCACCAGCGTTCGATTATGCGGAAGCCGACCCACCCCCGACCCCTCCCTTCCAGGGAGGGGGGAAGATTCGTGATACGTCGATTTCAATCCTGCGCGCGCAGGCAGTCAGCCCCGCTTGCGTCGCCAGATCGCACCGATCCCCGCGACCAGATCATACGGAATCGCCGCCGCCTCGCGCGTCCGCATCTTGAGCTGGTACCGCCGGCTCCCGCCATGCGGCACGTGGATCGCGCTCGCGGGCATGCCGAGCATCGCGAACAGCATCCGGATGCGCGGCTGATGATAGCCGTCGGTGCAGATCATGCACTGCGCATACTCGCCCGCGCGCGCGAAGGCGGTCGCGGCGACGACGCTTTGCAACGTGTCTACGCTGGCCTCGTCGAGATGGATTCGCGACCGATCGACTGTCTCGGCCAGCACATCCCCCATCACCGACGCCTCGGATGGCCCGTGCGTGCCCTTCGCGCCTGAGCAGAACAGGTCCGCATCGACGTATCGCGCCGCCGCCGCCGCTGCGAACGCGATGCGGCGGGCGAGGGTGGGGCTTGGGCTGCCATCGGGACGAACGGCCGCGCCGAACACCACGATCAGGCGGCGTGAGGGAGGTATCTCGGTCAGAACTGGTGGCCCGTGCGGTCGCGCTTGGTCGCGAGATACTGCGCATTGTGCGGGTTGGACGGCAGGAAATGCGGCACGCGTTCGATCACCGTCACGCCCGCCGCTTCGAGCCCGGCGACCTTGGCGGGGTTGTTGGTCAGCAACCGTATTTCGCGTTGGCCGAGCAGCGTCAGCATCCGCGCCGCCACCCCGAAATCGCGCGCATCGACTGCGAACCCGAGCCGCGTGTTCGCGTCGACCGTGTCGAAGCCCTGGTCTTGCAACGCATACGCACGCAGCTTGTTGACCAGGCCGATGCCGCGACCTTCCTGCCGCAGATACAGCAGGATACCCCAGCCGCCATCCTGGATCGCATGGATCGCGGCGTGCAACTGCGGCCCGCAGTCGCATTTGAGGCTGCCGAGCACGTCGCCCGTCAGGCACTCGCTGTGGAGGCGGACCAGCGGCGGCTGGCCGTTGGGCTGGCCGATCAGCAGCGCGATATGCTCGTCCGCGCTTTCGGGGCTGCGGAACGCTACGATTTCCGCATCCTCCGCGCCTTCTACTGGAAGCCGCGCGCGTGCCGCGAGTGTCAGTCGGTTTGCATCCTCGTGCGCGTCGATGTCTGCGCGGGCGATGCGGACCTCGGGTTCGCCCGTGCCGAGGAAGAACGCCGGCAGCAATCCCGCGATTCGGGCAAGGCGCAAGGCAGCTGCCGCCGCGTCCGGATCGGCGAGCGGGAGCGTCTGGAACGGACCCTTGAGGGGGGTGGCCAAGTCGAATTGCGGATCGGCCAGCGCGGTCGCGGCGGCGAAGTCGATCCAGGGGGCGCGATCGACGAGCACGGGCTCGGTCGAATCCGCGGCCGGGAGCTGGTTCGCGAGCTTCAACGTTGCCGCGCGACCCGACGAGATCAGGACGCCGCCATTCGCGTCGGGATCGAACGCCGCCAGACGATCCGCGTCCGCCGTCTCGACCGCGAGCAGCACTAGCCCGTCGATCGCGATCGGCCAGCCGCGCCTGAGCGCATCGACCGCGCGGGCGGCGGCGCGGGGATTGGTCAAAACGCGAACTCGGTCATGATCGGGACGTGGTCGGACGGCTTGAGCCAGCTTCGGCAGCGTTCGTAGACGTGGTGCGATACCGCGGCTTCGGCGGCGGCACCGGTCGCCCACATATGATCGAGCCGGCGGCCACGGTCCGACGCCGCCCAATCCTTCGCGCGGTAGCTCCACCATGTGAACAGGCGGGCGGGGGCGGGGTGGAAATGGCGGCCGAGATCGACCCAGTCGCCGGCCGCCTGCAACTTGCCCAGCGCCTCGACCTCCACGGGGGTGTGGCTGACGACGTCGAGCAACTGCTTGTGGCTCCAGACGTCGGATTCGAGTGGGGCGATGTTGAAGTCGCCTACAAGGATGGTGGGGCCGGGGAGGGTTTCCGACCAGGTCGTCATGCGCTCGATGAAGTCGAGCTTCTGCCCGAACTTGGGGTTCACCTCGCGATTGGGGACGTCGCCGCCGGCGGGGACGTAGACGTTCTCGAGCCGTACGCCGTTCTCCAGCCGGACGCCGATGTGGCGCGCCTCGCTGTTCGCCTGCCAGTCGAAGCGGTCGTCCTCGACGATCGGGACTCGGCTCAGGATCGCGACGCCGTGGTGCATGCGCTGGCCGTGCAGGACGATGTGCTCGTAACCAAGCGCGCGGAACGCCGCCAACGGGAAGTCGCCGTCGATCACCTTGGTCTCCTGCAGGCACAGGATGTCGGGCTGCTCGTCGCGCAGAAACTGTTCGACGATGGCGATCCGGAAACGGACCGAGTTGATGTTCCAGGAGACGATCTTCACCGGCGCGATGTAGCGTTGCGGGGGGGTGGGGACAAGGAAGCGTCTGAAGCGCAACGGTCTCCCATCCCTGAAAGGGAGGGGCAGGGGGTGGGTCGGTTTCCACGCATCCGACGCTTCGGTTTTAGAAGGTCAGAAGGCGCCACGGGCAAAGCCCATGTCGTCGACCGGGCTATCGCCCGTCGGCCGCGCTCGAGCGAGTCAGGCAGATCTTTTTGCCTGCCGCTCTACGCGAAAGACCCCCGCTCCGGGGGCATGGAGCGAGGGCCAACTCAGCGTTCGTCACGCAGGCAAGAAATGGGGAAACCATCCGGGCAACAGGGGGAAAAATCCCGAATGCCCCACATCCGCGAGCCACTCTCTAGGAGGCCGAACCTGTCGCTTGCATGAATGACACGAATTTTATGTTATTTTCTTACACCCGTGCGGCGCGGATCGTTCCAGCGGAAGCTGTTGTCGCTGACCGGTTCGCCGAACTTCTGGTTGGTCAGGCGGATCGTCGTCCGGTTGTTCTGGCTATCGAGCGCAACCCACCCCTGCAGCATCAACCCGCCCGGCGCGGTCGCGTTGCGGACGAACACCAGCGTGATCCGGCCATATTCGGGGTGCTTGGGATCGTTCGCCTCGACCGACACGATCCGCTGGTCGTAGCCGGGGACGAGTTTCGCATAGCGCGTGATGTCGCGCGTCGGATCGAGCAGTACGCCGAGCGGCGAGTTCTTGATCGGCCAGCGCTGTACCTGCTTCACCGAATAATCGATGAAGGTCAGCGCGCCGCCCTCCGCGACGATCAGGATCGGCACGCCCTTTTCATACTGGAAACGCAGCTTGCCGGGCTTCTTCAGCGTCAGCACGCCGGTCAGCACCTTGCCGTTGCGATCCGCCTGCGAGAAATTCGCGGTCATGGTCTCGACCGATTGCAGGTGCTTCTGCACGGCGGCGAGGTCACCGGTCGCCTGCGCGGCGATCGGGGCAGGCACGGCGGCGACGGACAAAGCGGCGATCGTCGCGATCACCGCGGGGCGGGTATTGAACATCGAAATCTCCTCAAGGCGCGACCGTTGCCCGCCCGCGCTTGAACCGCCACTGAATTCGGCGAGTTCCGTGAGAGCGCGCGGACTACAGCGTAATCGCGCCCTTCAGGCCGAGCACCGCAACGTCGTCCGCGTCGTGCACGCCGCCGGGGTTGTGGATGAACTGCACGTTCGGGCGCAACTCGAGCCACTTGGTCGGGTGGACGCTGTAATAGATTTCCGACGCATATTCCGCATCCTGCACCGCGGGCCGCGCCGGATCGAGTTCTTGGCCCTTCGCCACGCGTCCGTTCACGTTGGTCCGTGCCACGCCGAAGCCGAGGATGTCGTTCGGCCGCCACGGTACCAGCCCCTTGTAGAACAGCCCGGCGGCGATCTGGTTGTCGGTGGTCGAGGTCGCGCGGTCGGCCTGCGTCGCGTTGAGGAACACGCTGAGCCCGGTGACCGACTTGCCGTCCTTCGAGGTGCCGGTGACCTGTTGCTGGATGTTGAAATACACGCCGTAGCGTGCGCTGCGTCGCAGCGGTTCGAGGCCGGTGATCGCGATCGGCCGGCGGTTCAGGTCGTAGAACACGTCGTCGCCGTTCGAGGTATTGACCCAACCGCCGACCTTGTACGCGCCGACTCGGCCGTCGTCGTCGCCGCGCCGCCATTCGGCCTCGACGGGGATCAGCGCGCCGGTCGCACCGTGGAAATGGCCGATCACGAAGTCCTTTTCGAGGTTGCGCGGGTTCACTTCGTAGGCGGCGGTCTTCAGCGTGAGGTGATCGTTGACGTCGTAGCGCAGCCGCGCGCCCCATTGGCTGACCGGCCAGTTCTGCCAGTAATCGCCGTTCAGATTGCCCGGCGGCGCACCGCAGAAGCTGAGGTTCTGGAAATAGCACGAGAAGGACGCGAAATCCTCGCCCGGATTGGTGCGGCCGATCTTGAGTTCGAGCTTTTCGCCAAGTTTCTGCTCGTACCAGAATTGTGTGAGGCGGACGGTCTGGCCGCGGCCGTACACTTCTTGCACCTGTTGCAGCACGCCGAGATTGGCGTCCGCACCCAGATCGCGACCACGGCGGTAGGTGACGGTCGCCTGGAACGCGCCGCCCCTGAGGCCGACGACCTTGTCGAGATCGAGCAGCACGCCGACGTCGAACTGACCGGTTTCGCGCAGCAGCTTCCGGTCGCCGCCGGAGAAATTATAGGCGCTTTCCGAGGCATAGCGCGCGCTGAGCCCAATACCGCGATCGGCCAGTCGTTTGCGGATATCGAACCAGTCGGCGAACAGGCCGGGGGGCGGTGTACGCTGCGTATCGGCGGTCAGCGCAGAGGGTGAGAGATCGCTGTCACGGCGCACGCCGGAGCGCGGGCGGTGCTGCGTGTCGGTCGCACTGCTGCCGGGGGTCTGCTTGGCGGTATCCTGCGCGGAGACCTGACCGGGTATTGCGAGCGTCAACGCTGCCGCTGCACAGAACCGCCAATTTTCCATAACGCCCACCTGTTTTTCGTAACCTGTATCAATCCCGTATACCGGGCATCGGCTGTTCGGAACCCTTGTCCAAAGGTATGTCTTGATGAGGCGCACCCCTTCCAGTTCTCCCGCGACGGCGGGAGCCCAGGGGTCCAGACGATATCGCGGGTGACTCCTGGACTCCCGCTTTCGCGAGGGAACAGGGGGGCGAACGGCCGCGCGGGCGACGCTAGATTGCATGCCCCTCGGTATCGCGCAGCACTTCGCGGCGGCCGACGTGATCGGGGCGGCCGACGATGCCGTCCTTCTCCATCCGCTCGATCAACCGCGCGGCGGAATTGTAGCCGATCCGCAATTGGCGCTGGAGCCACGAGGTCGAGGCCTTCTGCGACTCGCAGACCAGCTGGATCGCCTGGCGATATTGCTGGTCCTCCGCGGAGTCTTCACCGGTCGGTGAGCCCTCCAGCGCGAAGCTCTCCTCGGGCTCCTCGGTCACCGACGAGATGTAATCCGGCAGCCCCTGCGACCGCCAGTGATCCGCCACCAGCCGCACTTCGTCATCGGTCACGAACGGCCCGTGGACGCGGACGATGCCCTTGCCGCCGGGCATGTAGAGCATGTCGCCCTTGCCGAGCAGCTGCTCGGCACCCTGTTCGCCGAGAATGGTGCGCGAATCGATCTTCGAGGTGACGTGGAAGCTGATCCGGGTCGGCAGGTTGGCCTTGATGACGCCGGTGATGACGTCGACCGACGGCCGCTGCGTCGCCATGATCAGGTGGATGCCCGCCGCGCGTGCCTTCTGCGCGAGCCGCTGGATAAGGAATTCGACCTCCTTGCCCGCGGTCATCATCAGATCGGCAAGCTCGTCGACGATCACCACGATCTGCGGCAGCACGTCGTATTCGAGCTTCTCCTCCTCGTACATCGGCGCGCCGGTGTCGGGATGATACCCCGTCTGCACCTTGCGCCCGAGCGGCTGCCCCTTGGCCTTTGCCCCTCGGACCTTGTCGTTGAAGCCCGCGAGGCTGCGCACGCCGACGGAGGACATCTGGCGATAGCGATCCTCCATCGTCTCGACCGCCCATTTCAGCGCGCGCACCGCCTTGGCGGGATCGGTCACGACCGGCGAGAGCAGATGCGGAATGTCGTCGTACATGCTCAGTTCGAGCATCTTCGGATCGATCATGATCATCCGGCACTGATTCGGCGTCAGCTTGTACAGCAGCGACAGGATCATGCTGTTCAGGCCGACCGACTTGCCCGAGCCGGTGGTGCCCGCGACCAGCAGATGCGGCATCGGCGCGAGATCGGCGATCACCGAATCGCCCGCGATGTTCTTGCCCAGGATGATCGGCAACTGCGCCGACTGGTCCTCGAACGTCTGGCTGCCAACCAGCTCATGGAGCGACACCGCCTCGCGCCGCGCGTTCGGCAGCTCGATGCCGATGACGTTGCGCCCCGGGATCACAGCCACGCGCGCGGAGATCGCGGACATGTTGCGCGCGATATCGTCGGCAAGCGCGATGACGCGGCTTGCCTTGATGCCGGGCGCGGGTTCGAGTTCGTACATCGTCACGACCGGGCCCGGCCGGACCTCGATGATCGATCCCTTGACGTGGAAGTCGTCGAGCACGTTCTCGAGCAGGCGGGCGTTGCGTTCGAGCCCGGCCTTATCGATCACATTGCCCTGGCTCGGCGGCGACGGCGTCAGCAGGTCGAGGCTCGGCAGCGTGAAATTGTCGCGCAGGTCGAGCGACGACTGGCGCTCCTTGGGCTTGGCCTGCGACGGCGCATTCTGGCGATCCGCGATCACCGGGGCAGGGCGCGGGTCGGGCTCGGCGACTGCGCGCGGCTCGACCGGTTTCCGGGTCAACGTCAGCGGCTCGTCGTCGTCCTCGTCGATCTCCGCGAAGCCGTCATAGCCCAGCGCCTCGGTCCGATTGCGGCGGGGAAGGCGCCATTTGCGCTCGCCGAGATCGATCTCGATGCTCTTGCCCCACACGATCGCACCCGCGATCGCGGCGACCAGCCCGATCGCGCGCGCGGACCAGAGCTCGGCGACCGGCTGGCCGATGAAGCTCAACGCCCAGTGCACCGCGCTGGAGACCGACAACCCAACCACGCCGCCCCAGCCAGCGGGGAGTGCGAGTACCGATGTCCCCGATACGAATGCCAGCGCGCTCGCCATCAGCGCGACGCCGATCGCCGCGCCGCGCACCATCCGCACCCAATGCCCGAGCGGCGCGTCACGCCACAGTCGCATCCCGAGAATCGGTCCGATCGGCAGCAGCAACGCGACCGCGGGTCCGAACAGCGTCAGCGCGATATCCGCGAACCATGCACCCGGCGGCCCGACCAGATTGGCGGGGTCGCCGCCCGACGCGGTGTTCAGCGCGGGGTCGCTTGGGTGATAGCTCGCCAGCGCCAGCGCCATCAGCAGCGTGCCGACGAACAACGCGATCGCCGCGATCAGCGCACCGCTGCGGACGGCGCCCGCCTTCACCGTCTCACGCCACAAGGCTGGCTGCGCGCGGCTGGCCATGACCCGTATTCTCCAGATTCTCTACAATAGAGAAATGCATCGTCCCCGGCAGCGTCAACGTCAAGATAACCGCGCTGCAACACGGGTTAAACCGCGTCGGGAACGTCGTTGGCAGCGACCGGCTACCGGGATAAAGCGCGACTATGGACACAGATGTAATCATCCTCGGTGGCGGGCTGGTCGGCGCGACGCTCGCCGTGGCGCTCGACGTGCACGGCATCTCGACGATCGTGATCGACCCCGCCGACCCCGCGGTGACGCTGGCGCCGGGCTTCGACGGCCGCGCCTCTGCGGTGGCGAGCGCGAGCCACCGCATGCTCGACGCGATCGGCATCGGCGCGACGCTGGCGGGGCAGGGCTGTGCGATCCGCCAGATCCGCGTCAGCGATGGCCTCGAACCCGGTGCGCTCGATTTCGTCCCCGCCGCAGACGATGGCGCGCTCGGCACGATGTACGAGAACAAGCTGCTCCGCCGCACGCTGTTCGACGCCGCGACCGCCGCGCCGCATGTCGATCTCCGCATGCGGACGCGCGCGACGACGGTCGACCGTGCCGAATCGGGCGTCACCGCCACGCTGGATACGGGCGACGTCATCCGCGCACCGCTGTTGATCGCCGCGGAGGGCCGCAACTCGCCGACGCGCGAGGCCGCGGGGATCACGATCGCGCGCTGGTCGTACGAGCACACCGCGATCATCGCCGCGTTCCACCACGAGCGTTCGCACGAGGATGTCGCGTACGAGATCTTCTATGCGAGTGGCCCGTTCGCGCTGCTCCCGCTTCCCGACGATGCCGATGGCCACCGCTCGGCAATCGTCTGGACGGTCGACTCGAAGAACGCGCCCGGCATGCTCAAGCTCGGCGACCGCGCGTTCCTCGCTGAAGCGGAAAAGAGCATGGGCGGCTTCCTCGGCACGCTGTCGATGGCGACGCCGCGGTCGAGCTACCCGCTCGGCTTCCACCACGCCGCGCGCATCACCGACACGCGGCTCGCACTGGTCGGCGACGCCGGCCACGGCATCCACCCGATCGCCGGACAAGGGCTCAACCTTGGCTTCCGCGACGTCGCGACGCTCGCCGAAGTGCTGGTCGAGGGCAAGCGCCTCGGGCTGGACCTCGGCGACGCTGCGCTGCTCGCGCGCTACCAGCGCTGGCGCGGACTCGACACGTTCATGACCGCGGCCGCCACCGACACGCTCACCCGCCTGTTCGGCATCCCCGGCAAGACTGCCAGCGCCGTGCGTCGGTTCGGTATCAGCGCGGTCAACGCGATCCCGCCGCTGAAGGACCGCTTCATGGCCGAAGCACGCGGTGAATCGGGTGATCTGCCCAAGCTGTTGCAAGGCGTGGTGATCTAAGTCGCACGCCTCTGGATATGACGCGGCGGGCGCCCTAGCATCGCGTCGGGGGGGAACCGATCATGCAGGGTAAATGGGTATTGGCACTCGTGGTTGCGGTCGGCGCGGTCGCGGGGTGCAGCAATCCGCAGCCGCCGACGGTGCACGCCTCGAAGCACATGACGATCTGGGGCGGGGCCGACGACGTCCGGCGCTTCGTCGCGATCGAGGGCGTGACCGTGCCTGCGTTCAGGCAGGTGCCGATCGGGCCGGCAGCATACGGTGTCGTTCGGATCGAGGCGGCACTCCCGGCCGACCTGGCCGCCGCGACTCTGGACAAGGTCATGCGGGATGCCAGTGACGCGGAACTGAATTACAGCATGGCCGAGACGCGTACGGTGACGACGCCCGCGTCGTGGTCGCTGTGGTTCAGGAGCACATGACGATCTCGCGGGTATGGCCGTATTGCTTGGCGATGATGGTGGCGGCCCCGGTCGACGCGCAACTGCCGTCGAACAGCGTTCCCGTGTTCATCCAGGATGAGCGCGTGCTGGTCGGGACGTACCGCTATGTCGAGCGCGCCGACGGCATGAAAGTGACGGTCCGCCTCAACGCCGACCGTAGCGCGCTGTACCATATCACCTCTGGCGAGGCCGATGCGGACTTCATGAGGGCCGAGGGTTTCTGGACGCTCGCAGGCGACGTGATCCACATCCACAACCGGCCGAGCCCGGTTCGGCTCGAACAGGTGCCGAATCCGGTTCGTGATCCCGCCGTCGGGTTGTCCGTCACCGTCGTGAATGCGGACGGTACGCCGGCGGAGGGGCTCGGGGCGACATGGCCCGAATCCAACGGCCTGTTCGCGATGAGCAACGGGCGACACTCGGCTTCGGTGGAGGAGTTGGGCAACGCGGCACGGTTTTCGGTCGTGAGGCTGTCGGATCGCAAGGTGCTGACGGTCGTGCCGCTCGGCCGCGGGGGGCCGAACAGCTTTCGCTTCACCTACTACCCGAGCGACGTCGAGCCGTTCGACATTCCCGCGATCGCGCTCGATCCCCGTGCGGATCGGCTCGAGGTCGAGATCGGCACGGCGTATGCGCGGCTCGATCGCGTCCGCGACTAGCCGATCGATCAACCGGTCTTCAGCCACTGGCGGAGCAGCGCGGTGACTTCGCCGGGACGCTCCATCGGTGCGAGGTGGCCGCAGGAGCGCAGCATGTGAAACCGCGAGCCCTCGATCCGCGCACTCAGCGCGCGTGCGTCGTCGGGGGTGCAGATCAGGTCGCGGTCGCCGACGGCTACCAGCGTCGGGACGTGGATCGCGGCGATCGCCTCGCTGATGTCGGGGCGTGCAAGCAGCGCGCGTTGCTGGCGTTCGAAGACGGTCTGGCCGACGCGTTCCGCCATCGCCTGTGCGGGGCCGGCGACGATCGCGGTCAGGCGCGGGTCGGCGTGCGGTGCGGTGGCGAGCAGGCCCTGGCCGACGACGGTACGCGGACGCACCTCCATCGACGCGCGCGTGCCGAACAGCGCGATCCGCTCGATCCGGTCGGGGGCTTGCCGCACCATCTCCATCGCGACGTAGCCGCCGAGGCTGACGCCCGCGACCGCGAACCGTGGCGGTGCGCTGGCGAGCACGCGTGCGGCCATTTCGGACAGCGTATCGTCCTGCGACAGGTCGCCGAACTCGACCTGTGCGACGGCGGCGAGGTCGACGATCTGGCGCGCCCAGAGCTGCCCGTCGCAGCCCATCGCGGGGAGCAGCATCAACGGTGTACGCGGTCGGACCATGCGAAATCTCCGGTAGCGGCGGGTTGCGGGGATGCTCACCTCAGGCGACGAACGGGAAGGCGAGCGCGATCATGCCGACGATCGTCATCACGACGCAGACGGCGATCGCGGGCACGAGCGTGAAGCGCTGGTGATCGGCGAGGTCGATCCCGACCAGGCTGACCAGCAGATAGGTCGACGGCACCAGCGGGCTGAGCAGGTGGACCGGCTGGCCCATCAGCGACGCACGGGCGATCGCCTCTGGCGCGACGCCGTAATGCGCGCCGGCCTCCGCCAGGATCGGCAGCATCCCGAAATAGAACGCGTCGTTCGAGATGAAGAAGGTGAACGGCATGCTCAGCACCGCGGTGATCGGCGCCATGTACGGCCCGAGCGCGGGCGGGATCACGCCGACCACCGCCTTGCTCATCGCCTCGACCATGCCGGTGCCGCCGAGAATACCGGTGAAGATGCCTGCCGCGAAGATCAGCGACACCACCGCCAGCACGTTGCCGGCATGCGCGGAAATGCGCTCCTTCTGATCGGCGACGCCGGGATAATTGACGATCATCGCGATCGCGAACGCCAACATCATCAGCACCGACAAGGGGAGAATACCCCACACCAGCAACGTCAGCAGTGTGATGACGAGGGCTGCGTTGAACCAGATCAGCTTGGGGCGACGTGCCTCGGGATATTGCGAGACGGCCATGCCGGTGAACTCGGTGTCCGCGGTGATGCCCGCTTCACCCATCCGGACGCGCTCCTTGCGTCCGAAATACACGGCAAGGCCGATCAGGAAGGCGAGACCGGCGATCATGCCGGGGATCAGCGGCAGGAACAGCGTCGCGGGATCGAGCTTCAGCGCACTGGCGGCGCGAGCCGTCGGGCCGCCCCACGGCGTCAGGTTCATGATCCCGCTCGTCGTCATCAACAGGCAGACGAGGTACAACCGGTTCATGTTGAAGCGCTTGTAGAGCGGCAACAGCGCGGCGATCGTGATGATGTAGGTGGTCGATCCGTCGCCATCGAGGCTGACGAGCGCGCACAGCACGACCGTCCCGATCAGGATCCGCATCGGATCGCCGTGGACCATCCGGATCAGCCGTCCGACCAGCGGATCGAACAGGCCGGTGTCGGTCATCGTCGAGAAGAACAGGATCGCGAACAGCAGCATGACGCCGGTCGGCGCGAGGTTTTTGATGCCGTCGATCATCATCGGGCCGAGGCCCGCGGCCTCGCCCGCGAACACGCCGAAGATCGACGGAATCACGATGAGCGCGACCAGCGGCGTCATCTTCTTGGTCATGATCAACGTCATGAACGTGGCGACCATCAGGAAGCCGAGCAGGGCAAGGTTCATCGCTTCGTCCTAGGAAAGGGCGTGAATAGGGAAATCAGAAGGTGACGCCGACGCGAGCGCTAAGCGTCTGGCCGCTGTCGTTGCCGACATAGTCGCCGGCGCGGTTGTCGGTGTTCCACTGGATCGCGTTCACCTGGAAGCGGGTGAAGGAGTTCAGGTACCAGTTGACGCCTACAGTCGCCGCCCAGCCGTCGCCGCCGGTCAGCAGATTGTCGAAATCGAGGCTTTCGTAGCGCGCGGTCAGCTCGATCGCGCCGACGCCGCCGTCGAACGTCGGCTTCAACACCTTGGGCTGGCCGAAGCTGCCGAGCCGCGGGTTGTATGGCGGCAGGTCGCCGGTCAGGAACAGACCGCCCGAGACGCTCCACGCCTTGCTGACGAAATCGGGACGCCCGCCGTCGAGCCGCGCGTTGCGGCGGCCCGCCTCGCCCATCACCCACAACGGCCCGCGATAGCCGCCGAGCTCGACCCCGTAGCCGGTCGTGCCGGTGCCGCCGATCAGCGGCCCGGTCGACACGCGCAGCGCACCGTTGAAGCGGCCGCCGATCACCGTGTTGCGAGTCAGCGTGCCGGCCACCGACGACAGCGATTCGTCGAAGCCCCACGCGCCGATATGCAGCACGCCGGTATCGGACTTGATCGGGTTCCAGTGCGCGCGGCCGAGCACCGTGCGGCTGTCGCCAACGGTCTGCGTGCCATCGATCCGGTCGCCGGTGATCGTCACCGAGGCATGGCCGGTCTTCCAGAAGATGCGCGGCATCACGCCGATGCCGTAGAAGCCGCGCTGCGGGATGATTGCGGTGGCGACCGTGGTGCGCTCCAGGAACGGCGTCGAATCCGAGCCGGTCGAGCCTTCGAAGCCGCGATCGTTGAACAGGTGACCGGCGCGAACGTCGTAGTCGAGGCCCGGCTTGATCTTGTTGCGCCAGCCGACGAACGCGGTGACGACGTCGACCTCGTTCTCCGAGAAATCGCTCTCGAACTGGTAGAAGAAGTGCGTGCCGACGCCGCCTTCGAGGCCGAGGCGGAGTGCGCGCATGCCGGTCGTGGTGATGTTGCGGCCGTCGTATTTCGAGCCGAAGCTGGAGCTGACATCGGTCAGGATGCGGCCGCGCGGCTTGAACGTGTAGACGCCGTCCGCCGAGTGGAAGACGGGCAGGCCGGCGCCCCATTCGGTGGTCACGCCCGACGGATTGTCGCGTGCGGCGACCGCCTGCGCGACGCTGCGGTCGGCCGGGCCGGGGGGGGCGAGCTGCGGTGCGAACGGCAGGGTGCGGCGCGGCTCGTTGTTCTGCGCGACTGCCTGCGGTGCCGGCTGCAACGGCGCGACCGGAGCGGACGCCTGCGCGACGGCGGCATTGTTCTCCAGCCGATCGAGACGCGACTTCAGCGCGGCGATCTCGGCGGCCTGCGCACGCACCAGTGCGGCGAGGTCGGCGTCGGTCGGAGGCGATGTCGGGACTTGGGCCAGCGCCGGAGTCGCGGCGATCAGCGCGAGTGCGGCGCACCCGGTACGGAAGAGGGTCATTGTTGGGCTCCGGTGGCGAGAATCGCGGTCCAGTTGCGCAGGAAACGCTGGCGCTTGACGCGGTCGAGGTTGACGAGAAGTTGTGGCCCCACGCGGATCGGTCGCGCCTGGCTCGAGGGAAGACGGCGCGCGGCAACGTCGGTGCGGACCGGCCACAGGCTGCGCTTGGCGAGCAGCGACTGGCCCTCGCGCGACAGCAGGAAATCGAGGAACAGCTTGGCCGCCGCGGGGTGCGCGGCCTCGCGCGCGATGAACGCAATCCGCGACGTAACGATCGTGTAATCCTGGAGGAACGCGACGCCGATGCGGGGATCGGTCCGCGCGCGCTCCAGCGCGTAGGAGCCGATGACGTTGTAGGCGATCGCCTGCCGCCCCTCGGCGACGCCGCGCAGCATCGGCTCGCTGGTCCGCGACAGCACGGGCCTGGTCGCCGCGATCGCCTCCAGCAGCGACCGCGTATCGCGCGTGATCGCGAGGTCCTCCGACAGGTACAGATAGCCGACGTTTGAGCGCGCCGGGTCGAACGTCGTGACGCGACCGTCGAGCGCGCGGACGTTCTTCCGCAGCCAAGTCTCCAGCGCGGCATGCGTGCGCGGCACCTGTCCGGGGGGCACGAGGCGCTTGTTGTAGACGATCCCGATCGGCTCAGCGGTGACGCCGAAACCCATGTTCTTCCACACCGATACGGGCGGCAGCGCGGGCTTTTCCGGGCTCGCATAGCCTTGCGCGAAGCCGTCGTTGATCAGCTTCACTTGGAGGTCCATCGCCGACGACCAGACGAGATCGGCTGACATGCGGCGCGCGCGCGTCTCGGTGACGAAGCGGCGGTACATCTCGGTCGAGCCGATGTCCGCGTACAGCACGGTGATGCCCGGATAGCGCTTCCGGAACGCGGCGACGACGGGCAGCAGTTCGGCGCGATCGGCATTGCCGTAGATCCGCACCTGCCGCTCGGCACGCGCGTCGGAGATCAGCTGGTCGTAGGAGCGCGGGTAGTTGGCAGGGCGCTGCGCCACGACGGCGGTCGCGGTGAAACTCGTAGCCAGCAGTGCGATCTTCAGAAAAATTCGTGCCATCGTCACTCTCCTCGCCTTCCGTCTCTGTGTTCGGATAGACTGCAACGGTGGAGTACGAACCGAACCTGTCACCAACCTTTCATGGGTTTTCATGCGCATCCTGCTGATCGAGGACGACGCAGCATTGGCGCGCAGCATCGCGGCGTTGCTGCGCGCGGGCGGTAATGCGGTCGATCACGTCGCGACGGGCGAGGATGCGCTGTCGGTGATCGCGGGGGAGCCGTATGCGCTGGTGATCCTCGACGTCGGGCTGCCCGGTATCGACGGGTTCACCGTGCTGGAGACGCTGCGCCGTCGCGGGGAGCGGGTGCCGGTGTTGATGCTGACCGCGCGCGATGCGCTCGACGACCGCGTGCGCGGGCTCGACCTCGGCGCTGACGATTATCTGCGGAAGCCGTTCGACCCCGAGGAGTTGGAGGCGCGTGTCCGGGCGCTCGGCCGGCGGCGTGGCGGCGACCCGCTGCCGGTGCTCAGCGTCGGTACGCTGACGATCAACCGCTCGACCGGCGACGCGGATATCGCCGGTCGTGCGCTCGACCTGCGTCGGCGGGAGCGGGCGGTTCTGGAGGCGCTTGCCACCCGAGCTGGCCGGGTCGTCCCCCGAGCGTTGCTGATCGGCGAGGTGTTCGGGTTCGACGAGCCGGTCGGCGACAACGCGATTGAGGTCCACGTCACGCGCCTCCGCGGCAAGCTCGCGCCCGACGGCCCCGGTATCCGCACCGTCCGCGGAGTCGGCTACATGCTCGATGCCGGCTGAGACGCGTACCCCAGCGCTGCGTACGCGCCTGCTGGTCGCGGTGCTTGGACCGCTGCTGGCGGCGGCGATCTTGATCGGCGTGGTCGGGGCGACGCTGATCGCCGACGTCGTCCGCCGCACCAACGATCGCGTGCTCGGCGGTGCGCTCGGCGCGATCGCCGAGACGGTGCAGGTCGAGCGCGGCGAGGTCACGCTCGACCTGCCGTCCGCCGCGTTCGGGATGCTGGAGAATACCGAGCGCGACAACGTCTATTACCGCGTCGCCGTCGGGCCGGACCTGCTCACCGGCTATGCGGATTTGCCCGCGCCCGATCCCGCGACGCTCGATATCGACGTCCCGCGCTATCGCTTCGCGCGCTACCGCGGCCAGCAGATCCGCATCGCCGAGGTCCGCCGGTCGCTTCCCCGGATCGACAAGCCCGTCATCGTCCAGATCGCCGAGACGCTCGACAACCGCGGCGCACTCACCCGCCGGCTGATGCTCGCGCTGCTGATCGGCGAATGCGTCCTCGTCGGTGCCGCGGCGTTGCTCATCCGGCCTGCGTTAGGCTGGAGCCTCCGCCCGCTCGCCCGCCTGCGCGGTGCCGTCGAAGCACGAGACGGCCGCGCCCGCCCCGATTTCTCGCCACTCGACACAGGCCCGCTCCCGAGCGAACTCCGCCCGCTGGCTGGCGCATTCGACCGGCTTCTGGCGCAGCTCGACACTGCCACTGTCGGCGTCCGCCGCTTCACCGCAGATGCCTCGCACCAGATGCGCACGCCGTTGTCGGTGCTGAAGGTCCAGGTCGCACTCGCTCGTCGCGGTTCGGGACCGGAACGCAGCGTCGCGCTCGACGAGATCGCCGACGCGGTGGTGCGCCTCGAACGCCTGGTGACGCAGTTGCTGGCGTTGGCGCGCGCCGAAGAGGCCGGGGTGTCCGCGCCACTCGAGGCGGTCGACCTGCGCGAAGTGGCGGTGGCGGTCATCACGCGACAGATCAACCGCGCGATCGAAGCCGGCATCGACCTGACGATCGAGGGTGACCCCAAGGTTCGCCACGTGGTTGCCGGCCACCGCACGCTGATCTTCGAGATCGTATCGAACCTGATCGACAACGGCATACGCTACAACCGGCGCGGCGGCACCGTCTCGGTCAGGCTCCAGACGACGCCATCGGAGACGACGATCGCGGTGGTCGACGATGGGCCGGGGATACCGATCGACCAGCGCGAGATGGCGTTCGACCGGTTCGTCCGGCTCGGCGCGACTGGGAGTCCGGAGGGAAGCGGCCTCGGCCTGGCGATCGTGCGGTCGGCAGCGACTCGCCTCAACGCGACCGTGGCGTTCGGCGAGGTGGCCAGTGGCACGAGCGTGATCCTGCGGTTCTTTAACGCGAACGAGTAACCTGCATCAACGCGGCCCAACACGCGGGCAGCGGCGCGTGCCTTTTCGTTAAGGTGTTCGTGCCACTCGGGAAAAAACGACCGAGCGACCATGCTACCCACTCTCTTCAATCTTCATTTCCAGCATTCGGGCTATCTGGTCGTCGTCGCGATCGGCATCTGCCTGACCGCGAGCTGGTCCGTCTCTCTCCTCACGACCGACATGGCCAATGCGGCGCAGCGCGAGCCGTTCGGCTGGCGTCACGGCGCGCTGACACTGGCCGCCGGACTGGGAGTGTGGGCGACGCACTTCATCGCGATCCTCGCATATCGGCCCGACCTGCTGCTGCGCTACGACCCGTTCGTGACGACGGTATCGGCGCTGGTCGGGATCCTGACCGTCGGCGTGCCGATCGTCGCGATCACGCGGTTGCGGTCGCACAACGGGCGGATCGTCGCGGCGGGTGCGGCGGGGGCGGGGATCTGGTGCATGCACGCGGTCGGCATCACCGGCATGACCGACTGCATCCACGTCTTTTCGTGGCCGACCAACGTCGCCGGGCTGATCATGGGGACGCTGCTGCTGTCGTCGTGGCAGATCAACCGTGGCTGGTCGCGCTCGCGGCCGATCGGGTGCCTGGTGTTCGCGCTGTCGATCTGTGTCACGCATTTCCTGTCGCTGTCGGGCGACCTCGTCCTCGGCAGCATCAACGAGGTGCCCGGCAGCGTGTTGTCGCCGGGGCTGGTCGCGGCCTGCATGACCTTTGCCGTGTCGGTCACGTGCCTCGGCAGCCTGCTGACCTTCGCGCGGTTCAAGACGACGCGCGAGGAAGAGGCGCAGACGCTGAAGTCGGTGATGGAGAGCATGTCCGACGGGCTGGTGTTCATCGACCGCGAAGGCCGCCTGCGTCATTTCAACCGGCGTTTCCTCGACCTGTTCAACACGCCGGTCGACGCGATCGGCCCGGGGCTGACGATCGACCAGTTCCTCGACGTCATCGCGACATGCCGCGGCTGGGCGGCGGAGAAGCGTACGTTGGTCGGGGGCGCGATGAAGCAGTGGGTGCAGCTCGACGACGACTTCGACCGCGAGTGCGAGATGGAGGATGGCCGCACCTATCAGATGCAGTGCCGGTCGATCCCGCGACAGGGCATCGTGCTGACGTTCAACGACGTCAGCGCCGAACGCCGTGCGCTCGATAACCTCACGCATCTTGCCTATCACGACCCGCTGACCGGCCTGCGCAACCGCCGCGCGCTGCGCGAGGAGAAGGAGGCGCGGATCGGTCTGGGCAAGCCGTTCTCGCTGCTGTTGATCGATCTCGACGATTTCAAGCGGATCAACGATGCGTATGGCCATGCGGTTGGCGATACGCTGCTGATCCATGTCGCGGCCGAGCTGACGAGCCTGCTGCCCGACGACAGCTTCGTCGCGCGGATGGGCGGCGACGAGATCGCGATCATCGCCACGCAGCTGGGCGACGCGGCGACCGCGCTGGCCGACACGATCGTCGTCCGGCTGAGCGCGCCGGTGATCATCGACGAACGCCGGCTGCTGCCCGGATGCAGCATCGGCATCGCAGGGTTCGCCAACGACCTGACCCCCGACGAACTGATGAAACGCGCCGACATGGCGCTGTACGAGGCGAAGCGACGCGGACGCCGGCGTGCGCAACCCTATGTCTCGGGCCTCGCCGAACGCCTGGTCGAACGGCAGCACATCACCGACGACCTGTACGAGGCGGTGCAGAATGGCGGCTTCTCGCTCGCGTTCCAGCCGGTGGTGGCACTGTCGTCGGGCATCACGACGGGATACGAGGCGCTGATCCGCTGGAACCACCCCACGCGTGGCTGGATCTCGCCCGATACCTTCATCCCGATCGCCGAGGATTGCGGCCTGATCGAGGAGATCGGCCGGTGGGTGATCATGGAAGCGTGCCGCCAGCTGGCGGGCTGGTCGTCGCACCTCCACGTCGCGATCAACGTGTCGGCGGGACAGCTGAAGTCGGACGCGCTGCTGCACCACCTGACGCAGGCGATCCTGGTCCACGGTGTCGCGGCGGAGCGAGTCGAGGTCGAGATCACCGAGACCGCGCTGATCGACGATGCCGCGCGCACGGCGGCGATGCTGGCGCGGATCCGCCGGACCGGGATCAAGGTCGCGCTCGACGATTTCGGCACCGGCCAGTCGTCGCTCGCGCATCTTCGCGATTTCCAGTTCGACCGGATCAAGATCGACCGGAGCTTCGTGATCGAGGCGGGCTCCGATGCGCGGTGCATGGCGGTGCTGCGCGCGACCGTCGCGATCGGCCAGGAACTCGGCGTCCTCACGCATGCGGAGGGGGTCGAGACACGCGAACAGCTCGAACTGCTGCGCTCGATCGGGTGCGACGCGGTGCAGGGCTATCTGGTCGGGCGACCGGTCGTGCCGTTCACCGATGCGGTCGACACCCTCGTGCCAGCGGCGGTGGGCATGGGTTCGAGCCCGATCGACGGAGAGTCGGCCGCCGTCGCACGGATCGCCGCCTGACGGCGTATCGGCAGATGCGCGGCGCGATCGCGTCGCGTTCGCGCGTTCTCCCGTCACGCACCCCGGCGGTGCAAATGCTTCGGCGCAATGACGGTATGCTATTGTCGACGCGCGAGACTTTAGGTAGCAAATACTTGCTTGGAACAGAGTAAGAACCAGACGTCCTTGCGGGACGAGGATGCCGATCATACGCTGATCCTGGCGGCATTCGGCCGTTCGCTCGACGCGGCGGATCCTTTCGTGGTCGGGTTCAACGAAGCGATCTTGCCTATGGCGATCAGCGATCCGACGCTTCCCGACAACCCGATCATTCACGTGAACGCGGCGTTCGAGCGCCTGACCGGCTATGCCCGCGACGAGGTGGTCGGCCGGAATTGTCGGTTCCTGCAAGGGCCGGAGACGTATCCCGAGGACGTGTCGCGGCTGCGGGATGCGATCGGGCGGTCCGAGCGGCTCGAGATCGACCTGCTCAACCACCGCAAGGACGGGACGCCGTTCTGGAACCGGCTGCTGGTCGCGCCGGTGTTCGATCGCAGCCGGCATCTGCGCTATTACGTCGCGTCCCAGCACGACGTGACGCTCGAACGCGAAACGCTCGCGCTGCTGGAGGCCGAGCAGCGCGAGCTCGAGGCGTCCGCCGCGGAGACTCAGGTTCGGCTCGCCGACAGCGCCGCGCGGCTGCAATTCGCGTTAAAGGCGGGGCGGCTGGGCGCGTGGACCTTCGATCCCGCCAGCCAGCATCTCGACGCGTCGGATGGCTGCAAGATCGTCTTCGGCTATGATCCGGGCGCGGCGTTCGGTTATCCCGAGTTCCTCGAAACGATCCATCCGGAGGATCGCGCGCGCGTCGTCGAAGCGATCCAGGAGACGATCGCGACGGGATGCGATTACGACATCGAATACCGCATCGTGACGCCGACGGCCGAGGTTCGCTGGGTCGCGATCCGCGGCGAATTGCTGACGCGCGCGGATGGCACGGCGCTGTCGATGACCGGCTTCTCGACCGACATCACCGAGCGCAAGCGGACGGAGGAGCACCGCGCTTTGCTGGCGGGGGAACTGACGCACCGGGTGAAGAACACGCTCGCGACGGTCAGTGCGATCGTCAACCAGACGTTGCGCGATGCAGCCTCGATGTCCGAGGCACGCGACACGATCGGTGCGCGGATCGGATCATTGGCGGTCGCGCACGACCTGTTGCTGCGCGACGAGGTCGAGGGCGCGACGATTGCCGATATCGTGACCGGGGTGATGGCGCCGTTCGACGATGGCGGCGGTCGCCTGTTCTCGGTCGAGGGGCCGCATGTCCGGCTCGAGCCGCGCGTGACGCTTGCCTTGTCGATGGCGCTTCACGAACTGGCGACCAACGCCGCCAAATATGGCGCGCTCCACGTCGCGGGCGGGCATGTCACGATTTCATGGAGCGTCGGCATCGGCGAGGGCGGACGCCGGCTGGCCTTCATGTGGGAGGAGACCGGCGGCCCGGTGGTCACCACGCCGACGCGCACCGGTTTCGGATCGCGGATGATCGAACGCGTGCTCGCACAACATATGCGCGGCACCGCCCGGATCGAGTATCGCGACACCGGCGTCGTCTTCACGATCGACGCGCCGCTCTAGGCTCGCTCACGTCGATGCCGAAACCGCCCCAGCTGACGACCCCCGACGGACGCTATATCGTGGTGCGCGGACGGCTTTGGCGCACGGCGAACCCCGGCCTGGACGAAGACGAACGCGTGCGACTGGTTGCGGCGTTGATGGACGGCCGGCGAGGCGTGGCTGCGGCGAAGCGGGAGGGCGATAGCGAAGCGGAGGCGGCTGCGCGGGCCGCGGTCGATGCTGCGAAGCACGGTCTGGGCGAGCGGGGGCCGGTATGGTGGACCGATGGTGCGCCCGATCTCAACCGGCACATGGCGCGCACGACGCCCTATGCGGACTGGTTTGCGACGGTGGACAACGGTGAGAGTACACCAAAACAAAGTTAAGTGATTTAACTTAATCTATGTGAAGACTGGGCCCGACTGGCATCCGGCGCGTTGAGGGACCCTGAGTTTACCGGGAAACCCAAATGTGCCACGTACTTGTGATCGAAGACGACTGGCTGATCGCGGACCATATCATCAGCCTGATTCAGCAAGCCGGGGCGACATCCTATGATCAGGCGGATTGCGAGGCCGACGCGGTCGTGGCCGCAGGGGCGCACATCCCGGACATGATCGTTTCCGACGTCCGACTTCGCGAGGGAACCGGGCCGCTGGCGGTACAAAGGATCATCGCCGCGCACGGCAACATACCCGTCATGTTCATCACCGGAACGCCCGGAGCCTGCGTTCCGTGCGATCCGCCCGCCGAAGTGCTCGACAAGCCGATCATGGAGGCCGTGGTCCTGGAAACGTTTCGAAGACTCGCCCCGCATTGATTGGTACGAGGTACGGCGTGGTGAGCGCCGTACCTCGATCGGCTATCAGCCCTGGATATCGCTTGCGTCGAATTCCTTGAACGCGGCCTTCACCTCGGCGGCGCGGGCATCGTCCGCGATGTCGACGGACACTACGATCTTGCCTTCCAGCGCCGCATCGTCGCGTGATTCCGGCGTCGGGTTCTTGCCTTCGGTATCCGAGCCGGCCTTCTCGTCGCCGACGCTGTTGTCTGCGCCGTCGGTGGTGATGAAGATGTCGGTCCGCTCGATGCCCTGCTCCTGGACCAGGCGCTCGACGGTCATCTCGGCTTCGCGGCGGGTATCGAACTTTGCCTTGAGAGTGGTGGACATTGGTCGCTCCTTGTTACGGGTCAAAAGGTCAGGCGGGACACAGATCGGGCGATGCGGCGTGTGCGCGATCGCTGGCGTCTATGTCCGCGAGGTGATCGAGGAAGTTGGTCAGTTCGGTGCGGCGGCGCGCCTCGTCGGCGAACTCGCGGTCGACGCCGAGCGCCCATAGCAGCGAGCGGCGATCGGGATCGTGGTGGAGCGCGTCGAGCTGGTCCGCGCGGTGCTCGACATCGTCGGTCGTCTCCGCGAGCCCGGCTTCGACGATGTCCTCGGCTTGGCGCCGCAACGCGACCGCGATCTCGCCGAGCGCGAGTTCGGGGTGATATTGCACGCCCCAGAAAATCCCGCCGTCGTGGCGGATCTCGGCGGCCTGGATCGTCGTGACGGCGTTGCTCGCGAGCAGGGTCGCGTCGGCGGGAAGCGTCTCGACCTCGTCGCCGTGGATCGCGGGGGCGTCCCAGCTCGCCGCACGGCCGGCGAGCAGCGGATGATCGCGGCCGGCGTCGGTCGGCGTGATGCGGCGGGCGATCCCGGCCTCCATCCGCTGCGGCATCTTGCGCCCTTTCCCACCGGCGGCGGCGACCGCGAGCTGCAGCCCGGCGCAGGATCCGAACGACGGCGTGCCCGATGCGAAAACCGAGCGCATGAAGGTCAGCTGTCGTCGGACCTCCGGGCTGTCGTCATAGACGTGGAGTGGCGATCCGGTGATGAACACCGCGTCGAACAGGCCAAGGGCATTGGCCTCATAGACTTGTGCATCGTCGTCGGCGGGTGCGACGATCGTAATCTCGGCATCGGGACGGAGCTGACGAAGCGTCGACGCATAGGTTTCGCCCGAGCTTTTGCCGGCGTGGCGACGACGCGCCTCGCGCTCGTCCGCAGTCTCGCTTTCGGCAACCAGAAAATGCGGCAAACCCGGTCCTCTCCCGTTTCGGTTCGAGCGACCTCAACGCGCTGGCACGCGTTTCGTCCGCCGCCGCCGCAAATTTTGCGCGCTCACATCTCGAGCGCGCGCTCATACCCGGTGAGTTCGAGATAGCCGCGACCGCCGCGGGTGCGGACCGCGCCCTCCCAATAGACCGGTAGGCCGCTGCGGCGGGCGTCGAGTTCCTGCGCGGCGAACATCGGGACGAGGCGCCAGCGCTGGACGCCGCCGGCGATGCGAACGCTCAGTTCCTGCGAGACCGGGTAGAGCGCGCCGGTCGCCTTGCTCCGCCATGTCGCGAGCGGGCGGAAGGCGACGTCGTTGGGGCCGAACACCGTCATGCTGCCGTCGGCGCGACGGAGCGAGCCGCCCGTCCAGACCGTGCCGCCGCCCTTGCGCCGGATGCGGAACGCCATCAGCGCGGAGCCGTCGTCGAAATTGAGCCCGGTCCAGTCCCAGCCTTGCGCGGCGGGTGCGAGGTAGTTGGACGACCATTCGCGGTCCAGCCACGCCTCGCCGGTCACTGCGACCGTTCCACCGCCTCTGCGGACGCGGCCGGTCACGCGGAGATGCGGCACCGAGTAATAATAGCTCGCTTCCTCGGGGCGTGGTCCCTTGCGGCTATAGCCTCCGACTCCCTGCGGCAGGGGAGGCTGGGTCGGCTGGAAATCGAGCGCGAGGCCGAAGCCGTCCGCATTTACGCGCGTCGCCCACCGGCCATTCCCCACACGGCGCAATCGCCAGTCGCGGATCGCGACGTCGGCATCGCCCGTCCGCGCCTGCGCGAGACCGAAGCCTTGGCGGGCCGCCTGCTCGCCGTGGAGCAGCTTGCCGGTGGTCGGATCGGACAACGCTGCGTGCGCGAACAGGACCTGGCGTGCGGCAAACCGGCTCGGGTTGCGCGGATCGACCGGCGGGCGGGTGCGGAAGAAGGTGACCTGGAAACCGAGATCCTTGCCGTCCTCGGTCCGCAGCCAGCCGGTGACGTACCACCATTCGGTGCGAAACGCCGGGTGCGCGCCGTGATCCGCGGGGAAACGAAGCGTGATCCCCGGCCGTACGACCGGATAGGGGGCGGGCGGCGTGGCGGCGGGCGCGGCGACACCGATCGCGGCGATCCAGCCGAGCAGGGCCCAAGGTCGCAGCATCACCAATCCTCCCGCACCGACTGTACCGCGCTTCTCGCCGTCGCGCGCCGCCCCGCCAGCATCGCGGTCGCCGCCGCCGCGCCCGTCAGCGCGGTCGCGACGCCGATCAGCGTGCCGAGCGGGATGCGGGTGGTCATCGTCCAGTTGAACGACTGCGGGTTGATGACGTGGATCAGCACCTGCGACAGGACCAGCCCCAGCCCGATCCCTGCGAGCGCGCCGGTGAGCCCGACGATCGCGCCTTCGGTCGCGAGCATCCTGGTGAGCTGGCCGCGGGTGAGGCCGAGATGCCGCAACATCCCGAACTCGCGTTCGCGCGCAATCGTCTGCGCCGACATCGTCGCCGCGACGCCGGCCAGCCCGACCAGGATCGCCACCGCCTCCAGCAGATAGGTGACCGCAAAACTGCGATCGAACAGCGTCAGCGCAAGTTTCCGCAACGTCGCCGGCTGGCCGACCTCGACCTGGGGACGCAGGTCTGCGGGCAGGCGATCGGTCATCGCGCGCGCAACCTTCGCCGGATCCGCACCGGGCAGAATCGTCGCGGAAATCTCGTCGCGGCGATCGTCGCCCGTCAGGCGCTGGTAATCGCCCTCGTCGATCAGCACCGCACCCGCCTGGCGTCCGTAGTCGCGCCATATGCCCGCGACGGTGAACTGCGTGCGGCCGGCGATCGGCAGCGTGATGCGCTCACCCGGATCCCAGCCGTACAGGCCGTGTGCGGGCTCCGAGACCCAGATCGGAAGCGCATCCTTCGGCACCGGCGGTCCGCGATCGATCAACACCAGCAACGGATCGCGGCCACCGCGCTCGGGCCGCGCGATGAGGCTGACCGGTGGGCGATCCGAGGCGATGGTCAGCGGGATCTGGCGACTGAAGGCGAGGCGGGCGATACCCGGCGTGCCTGCGATACGCGTGCGGGTCTCCAGATCGAACGTCGCGCCGGCGGTGGTGCGCAGATACAGGTCCGCGCCGAGCACCTGGTTGAGCCACTCGTCGACCGCGCCGCGGAAGCTGGTCACCATCGTCGCCATCGCGATCATCAGCGCGGTCGAGGCGACGATCCCGCACAATGCGGTCGCCGCTTCGCCGGGCGCGCCGTGAAGATGGCGGACCGCGAGCAAGCCGGGCACGCTGCCCCGCGTCCGCCTTGCCAGCGGGGTCAGCAGCGTGCGCGCGAACCACGGCACGCCCGCGACGCCGCCCGCGAGCATCAGCGCCATCCCCAGGAATCCGAACAGCGGCAGCCCGGCGATCGCAGGCAACAGCGACGCGGCGCCTCCCGCGACGAGCAACGCGGCGGCGGGCCACCACGCGACCGGCCGCCTCGGATCGAGCACGTCGCCCGCGTTCTTGAGCGCTGCGGCAGGCGCCGCTCGTGCCGCAACGCGCGCCGGTAAAGCGCTGCCTAGGATCGCGGCGAGCAGGCCGAGCGCGAAGAACCCGATCGCGGCGCCGGGCTGGATCACGACGCGCGCGGTGCTGCCGCCGAAATAGCCCGCACCCAGGTCGCCGCCGAACCAGTGAAGCGCCGCCCATGCCAGGCCGTATCCTGCTGCGAGGCCCGCCGCGGCGCCGACCAGTCCGATCGCGAGCCCCTCGATCACGACCGCGGCGATGATCCCGGCGCGCGGCATGCCCAGCGTCCGGAGCAGCGCGAACGCGCGTTGCCGCCGCACCACCGACAGCGACTGCGCCGAATAGACGAGGAAACCGCCGGTCAGCAGCGCGACCAGCGCCAGCATGTCGAGATTGACGCGGTACGCGCGCGACAGGGCATCGCCCTGCGCGTTCTGCGTTTCGGCGGTCGACAGGATCGCGTCCGCGGGCAGGATCGCGCGCAACGCCGGCTCTGCAGTCGCGCGATCCGACAGCGCCAGGTCAAGCCGGTCGATCCGCCCGAGACGCCCGAACCGCCACTGTGCCGCCGCGATATCCATGACGCCGACCGCGGTCGATTCGTCCGTCGCCGGCAGCGTGCCCGCCACCCGCAACGGCACCGACCGGCCATTGGCGACGACGACCAGCTGAGTTCCGATCTTCGCGCCGACCTGGGTCAGGGCCGCGCGGGACAGGAACAGTGCGGACTCGTCGAACGCCGTATCGTTGCCGGTATCGGGACCACGCGGGCGGATGCCGATCAGCGACGGCGTCACCGTGGCGGCACGGATCACGTCGACGCCCAGCAGCGTCAGCCGCGCCTTGCCGATCCGCGCATCGAGGCGCAGCACCGGGCTGGCATCGCCGACGCCATCGGCGCGTGCGACACGGGGATAGAGGCGTTCGTCGAAGCCGAGCGGACTGGTCGCGCGGACCGACAGTTCGGCGGCTCCGCTGACGCCGCGCATCGCCCCGTCGAACGACGCCAGCGCCGATCCGTTGACCAGATGCACCGCAAAGCCGAGCGCCACGCCGACCGCGATCGCGACCGCCGTCAACAGGAAGCGGGCAGGGTGGAACCGCCACTCGCCCGCGATCAGCCAGCGGAGTCCCAGCCGTCCCGACCAGAGCCCGGACCCGGACTTCAGGCCGATCTCAGGCGCCACGCCGCTCCACCAGTCCTTCGGCACCCAGCGTTAGCACGCGGTCGGCGATCGCCGCGCTCGCGTCCGAATGCGTCACCATCACGCCCGCCGCGCCATTGCCGCGCACCGCATCGGCGAACAGCGACAGCACGCGCGCCGCGGTCTCCGGATCGAGGTTGCCGGTCGGCTCGTCCGCGAGGATCAGTGCGGGGCGGTGGACGAGCGCACGGGCGATCGCCACGCGCTGCAACTCGCCCCCCGACAGGTCGCGCACATAGCCGTCGCCGCGACCATCCAGGCCGACCGCATCGAGCATCTCTTCCGCGCGCGTCGATGCCGCGACATTGTCCGGCGAGACGAGCGCCAGCGGCAGCGCGACGTTCTGGCGCAGCGTCAAATAGGGGAGGATGTGAAAGGCCTGGAAGACGAAGCCGATCCGCTCGCGCCGCAACCGGGTCCGCGCGGTCTCGTCGAGCGTACCGAGGTCGATGCCGTCGATCGCCACGCTGCCTTCGTCCGCCTCGTCCAGCCCGGCGAGGATGTTGAGCAGCGTCGATTTGCCGACCCCCGACTCGCCGATGATCGCGACCAGTTCGCCCGCACCGACCTCCAGGTCGAGATGCCGGAACAATCGCCGTGGCCCCGGCACCGACTTACCGAGCGCACGGACCGCGAGAAGGGGAGGGGCGTCAGGCATGTCCAGTCCGTGCAATAGCCTGGGTGGCGCCGCAAGCACCGACATCGCTGGATATGCGGTAGATCAGTTACCCGGCCGATAGGTTCGTTCGACGTGCCCCGCGAGTTCGTCGGGATGGAAATAGACCGGCCGCAACCGTCCCTCGGCGTAGCGCGATACCTGGTCGGCGAAATGCGGCGATCGGACGTCGCCGCTCTGGCCGCCGGCCATGACCGCCATCGCCTTCACCCGCGGGCCGAACTCGACCACCGCGACGAAGCTGTTGCCGCTGGTGCCGTAATAGCGCTTCGTCCCCGGCCACGGCTTCGCGCCGAACGATGCGAGGCTGCCCCACTGCGCCGAGGTGAACGGCACTGGGGTCGAGGCACGGGCATCGTCGAAATGCGGCGCGATCGAATCGTCGAGCCGCTGGAAACGGTTGATGTCTTTCCACGAAGTCCGCCAGTCGCCAAAATCCTGCTTGAGCCGGGCGACCGCGGTGCTCAGAGCGGCGAGCTTCGCGTCCGGGCCAACGCGCAGAGCGATATAGTCGGGGACGTTCAGCCTCTCCGCCTGCGCGAAGCTGCCTACCTCGCGCCACAATTGGTCGCCCCAGAAGACCGCGAGGCTGGTCGCGGTGGAATCATAGGCCCAGCGATGGTCCCAGCGCTTGAGCAGCGCGATCGGTGCGGCAAGCGCAGCGCGCCGCGGATCGCTGGCGGGAAGTGCCTCCCATGCGGCGACCAGTCCGGGCAGCAATCGCGCAAAGGCGGGGAGATAGGGATCGAACGCGGCGGCCCGCAGCGTGTCGGGTGTCCAGCCGGTCTTCCCCGTCAGCAACAGGTCGGCATGGACGCCGCGCGCATTGCCGCCGACCTGGTCCATGTAGCGCGGATAGTCCGCCGCCTTGGGGCTGTCGGGGCCCGCCGCGCTCCACGGCCAATCGTTGGTGTTGTGCGCCCACCCTATGCGCGGGTTGAGCACGCTCGGCAGGCTGGGGAGCGTATGCAGGCCATGCCAGTCGGTCGCGGGGTCGCTGCCATCGACCGGGCGGGTATAGTCGAAGCGATCGTCGCGGATCGGCATGAACTGCGGCATCAGGAACGCGATCTCGCCCTTGCTGTCCGCAAACAGCGTGTCGTTCGACGAATTCGCCTTCAACGCCGCGACCTTCATGTATCCTGCGAGATCGGTCGCCTTGGTCCGCAGATAGCTTTGCTCGAGCGCGGGCACCGGGCGCCACATCAGCGCAGTGGCGATCCATTTGCCGGCCTTGGTCGCGACGATCGGGCCGTGATGCGTGCGGTAGGTGGTGAAACGGCGCTCGGCCATCGTCCCATCGGGCTGGCGGACTCGCAGCGTAACAGTGCGTGCGACGACCGGCCGGATGGTCTTTCCGTAGCGATAGGCATAGCCGCCGCCACGCCGCGTGATCCGCTCGGCGAACTCGTCGACGTTGTCGACCGTCGCCGAGGTGTGCATCCACCCGGCCTTCGGATTGAAGCCCTGGTAGACGAAGAACTGGCCCCAAGTGCTGGCGCCATACGCGTCCAGCCCGTCGTCACTGGTCATCTGCGCCTCGGAGCGGAAATAGAAGCTGGTGTGCGGATTGATGAGCAGCAACGCGTGACCGTTCGCGGTCAGCCGCGGTGCGATGGCAATGCCGTTGGAGCCCGACGGTTCGCGCGGGATCATCCCCAGTTCCTCCGGCGTCGGCGGGGTTGGCTGGCCGTAGAAGGTCTTCAGGTCGCTGAGCGAGATCCGCTCGATATCGCCGCCGATGCTGCCTTCGGTGAAGCTGAGCGCCATCCACGGCTCGAACCGGGTCAGCACGCGGGGCTTCGTCTGCGGGTACGTCGCGAGATAATAGTTCAGCCCGTCCGCCCAGGCCTGCATCAGCGTGCGCAACCATGCCGGGCTCGCGGCATAGTCCGCCTTCAACGTGGGCGGATCGACGAACAGCCGCTGGCGAAGGTCCGCCCACACCGCGTCCTCTCCCACGTCAGCGCCGGCCGCCTCGGCGGTCCGGCCAAGCGCGGTCAGGTAATTCGCCTCGATGCGCGGGAAGTCGTCCTCCGCCTGTGCATAGATTATCCCGAACACCGCATCGGCATCCGACCGACCCTTGATGTGCGGGATGCCCCAGTCGTCGCGGGTAATCGTCACGCGCTTGGCCTGCGCCTGCCATCGTTGCATGTCGGTAGGGGCCGAAACGGGGGTGGCCGACGAGGGTGCGGCCAGCAGCAGCGCCGACAGGATCAACGGGTGACGCGCGTGCCGAGGGGTTGCCATGCGCCGAGCGTAAGGCGAGCGCATGGGAAATGCCATGCGTACTGACGGTGATGAAGATGGTGGGTCGGAAGGCTGAGGCTCCGTCGCCTCGCGCTGGACCGCTGTTTTCCTAGGAAAACTGGAGCGGGCGAAGGGATTCGAACCCTCGACCCCAACCTTGGCAAGGTTGTGCTCTACCCCTGAGCTACGCCCGCTCTGGCGCCTATGTCTCCGGTCTGAAGCGACACGGTGACTGGGTGAGGCGCGCTGTTAGCCCGGTGTTTCCGGGACGGCAAGCGCCTTTTCGACTTTCGCGTGAAATTCACCGCAAACGAGATTCCGCTTGGCGACTCCGGCACTAGAACATTACAAGAACAATTGTGAACGAGTCGCTTGCCTTGATAGCCCGCCTGAAGCGGATTGCCACGACGGGGATGCCGACTCAGGGTGATGGCCGTGCGGACGATGCGTGGCTGACGCAGGGGATGGCGAAGGCGCAACTCCACGAGATTTTCGCGACGGTCGACGATTCGGCGAGTGGCGCGGGGTTCGCGATCGCTTCGGTGTTGGCGGCAAAGGCGGCGCCGGTGATGTGGCTGCGCACCGAGGCAAGCGAGCGGCAGGGCGGGCGGCTGCATGCGACCGGGCTGGTCGAGATGGGGCTCGACGTGACGTCGTTGGTGCTGGGGCTGGTCGAGGACGAGGCGAGCTTGTTGCGCGCCGCCGCCGATGCTGCGCGGTGCCATGGGCTCGGTACGTTGCTGATCGAGTCCTGGGGACGTGCGCCTAAAATCGATCTTACCGCGACGCGGCGGCTGATGCTGGCGGCCGAAGCTTCGGGCGTCACCATTCTCAGCCTGCGCATTGGTGCCGAGCCGGTGCCGAGTGCGGCCGCGTCGCGCTGGCAGGTCGCCGCGTGTCGGTCGCGACCGCTGGAAGCCGACGCACCGGGCAAACCTGCCTTCGACATCGAATTGCTGCGTCGACGCGGAGGCCAGACCGGGCTTCGCTGGCGTGTGGAGTGGGACCGTGACGCGCACATCTTCGACAATATCGCCTTCGACCAAACCGCCTTCGCCTCTGACGATTCCGCGGCGTTACCTGGCGCTGGTGTTCCCGTGGCTGCCGATCGAGCGGCTGCGGACGATGCGGCCGCATTTGTTCGTCGGACGGGCTGAGACGCCGATCGCGTTCGTCGAGACGGTCTCGGGCGGGGTGCGGCTGAAGGCGCTCGACCGCGAGGCGGTGCGGGCAGGGCTCCAGCCGGGGCTGACGCTGGCGGATGCGCGGGCGCGGGTGCCCGAACTCGAGGTCTACGAGCATGACGCGCATGCCGATCACGAATGGCTCGAGCGGCTCGCGGACGGGTGCCAGCGGTACACGCCCTCGGTCGCGCTCGACGAACCCGATGGGCTGATCCTCGACATTGCCGGGTGCGTGCACGAGTTCGAAGGCGAGCGGCGATTGGCCGCCGATCTGGAAGAGCGACTTGCACGCCGGGGGCTGCTGGTACGCCACGCGTTCGGCGATACGCCCGATACGGCGCGCGCGTTGGCGCGGTATGCGGGGGCACCGGCGCCGGATGAAAAGCGTGCGGTGAAGCGGTTGCCGGTGGCGGCGCTGGGGCTTGACGAGGATGCGACGACGGCGTTGTCACGCGCGGGGCTCAAGACGGTCGGCGACGTGATGGCGCGGCCGCTTGCGACGATCGCCGCACGGTTCGGCGAGGAGGCGGCGATGATGATTCGCCGGCTCGACGGGTCGGTGAAGGGACCGATCGTCGCGCGCCGCACGGTGGCCAAGATCGGTGTCGAGCGTCGCTTTGCCGAACCGATCGCGCGCACCGAATACGCGCTGGAGATGCTCGCCGAACTTGCCACCGAAGCGGCGGCCCAGCTTACCGACCGTCATGAAGGCGGGCGACGGTGGGAGGCGCGGTTGTTCCGTGCCGACGGCCTCGTCCAGCGGCTGCGGATCGAGACCGGCCAGCCGACACGCGACGTGGCGCTGTTGATGCGGCTGTTCCGCGAGCGGATCGACAGCCTCGCCGACCCGCTCGATCCGGGGTTCGGCTATGATCTGGTGAGGCTCGACGTTGCGCTAGCGGAGAAGCTCGATGCGTCGCAGTTGAAGCTGGAGGGCGGCGAGGCGCAGAAGGGTGAGGTCGCGCAGCTCGTCGATCAGCTCGGCACGCGGCTGGGCCGGGCGCGCGTGCGCCGGTTCTCGGCGCGCGATAGTCATATCCCCGAACAGGCGGAGCTGATGCTGCCCGCCGCCGAGGCGCCCGCCCCGACGCCGTGGACTGCGCCGGAGACGGGCGAACCGCCGCTGCGCCCGATCTATTTGTTCGATCCGCCGCAACCGATCGAATCGATGATGGCCGAGGTTCCCGACGGGCCCCCGCACCGCTTCCGCTGGCGACGTACCGTGCACGACGTCGCGCACAGCGAAGGCCCGGAGCGGATCGCGGGCGAATGGTGGCGACGGCAGGATATCCCGACGCGCGATTACTACCGCATCGAAGACCGCCGCGGCCGCCGCTTCTGGATCTTCCGCCACGGCCTGTATTCCGAGATGGAGACGCCGCGCTGGTACCTCCACGGTGTCTTCGCATGAGCGGCGCGGCGCCATGACCGGGTTCGCCGAGCTCGTCGCCGCGACCAATTTCTCGTTCCTCGACGGGGCGAGCGATGCGGGCGCGATGGTCGGGCGCGCGGTGGAGCTGGGGCTTGGCGGCATCGGCATCGTCGATCGCAACACCGTCGCGGGCGTCGTCCGCGCGCACCAGGCGTTGAAGAAGGCACGCGACGGCCTGCTCGGCATGGCGATGCCGCCGATCGATTTCCGACTGGTGGTCGGTGCGCGGCTGGTGTTCGAGGATGGCACGCCCGACATCGTCGCCTACCCTTCGACCCGACGCGGCTGGGGACGACTGACCCGGTTGCTGACGGTCGGCAATCGCCGTGCCGAGAAGGGCGGCTGCATCCTCGGGCTCGGCGACCTGATCGCGCACCATGCCGACATGATGCTGGTCGTCATGCCCGAAAGCAGCGCGCGCGGCGCCGTGCCGGTATCGCCTTTGCCCGACGGCGACGCCTTGCCCGAACGAGGCGAGCGCGAGCTGCGGACGATCCTGAAGGCAGTAAAGCGACTGGGGCCGGACTCGATCTGGCTGGGCGTGACGATGCCGCGTGGCGGTCGCGATCGGCGGCGGCTGGCGCGGTTGGGGCGGATCGCCGATGCGGCGGGCGTTCCCGTGCTTGCGACCACCGACGCGCTCTATGCCTATACCGACGACCGCGACCTCCATGATGTCGTTACTTGCATCCGCGAGCGCACGACGATCCACAAGGCCGGGCGCCTGCTGGCCGCGAACGGCGAGCGGCATCTGAAGCCCGAGGAAGAGATCGCCCGGCTGTTCCGCGATCGCCCCGATGCGGTGGCGCAGAGCGCGCGGCTGTTGTCGCGGATCGCGTTCTCGCTCGACGATCTGAAATACGAATACCCGCACGAACCCATTCCGGCAGGCTGGGAGGCGCAGGATTGGCTCGAGCATCATGTCTGGCAGCTCGCGCTGGAACGCTATGACTACCGCGTGCCGGAAAAGATGCGGGCGCTGCTCCACGAGGAATTCGCGCTGATCCGGGAGCGCGAATACGCCTATTATTTCCTGACGGTGCACGACATCGTCCGGTTCGCGCGGGCGCAGGATCCGCCGATCCTGTGCCAGGGGCGCGGCTCCGCGGCCAACTCGGTGGTGTGCTACCTGCTCGGCGTCACCTCGGTCGATCCGATGAAATACGACCTTCTCTTCTCGCGGTTCGTGTCGAGCGAGCGCGACGAGCCGCCGGATATCGATGTCGATTTCGAGCATGAACGGCGCGAGGAGGTGATGCAGTATATCTATCGCCGCTATGGCCGCGACCGCGCCGCGATCGCCGCGACCGTCATCCATTATCGGCCCAAGAGCACGGTGCGCGAGGTCGGCAAGGCGCTCGGGCTGACCGAGGACGTGACGCAGCGGCTGACGAGTACGGTCTGGGGCAGTTTCTCGAGCCGGTTCCAGGAACAGCGCTTTGCCGAAACCGGCTTCGACGTCGACAATCCGGAGATCGCGC
Source organism: Sphingomonas sp. 320_CC (assembly GCF_059691795.1). Classification (NCBI taxonomy): domain Bacteria; kingdom Pseudomonadati; phylum Pseudomonadota; class Alphaproteobacteria; order Sphingomonadales; family Sphingomonadaceae; genus Sphingomonas; species Sphingomonas sp. 320_CC. The sequence continues at coordinate 805,550 of NZ_JCAWAE010000002.1, forward strand.
GGTTGCGCGAGATGGTCGACCGGCTGCTCGAATTTCCACGGCATCTGTCGCAGCATGTCGGCGGGTTCGTGCTCACGCAGGGGCGGCTTGACGAGATGGTGCCGATCCATAACGGCGCGATGGAGGAGCGCACCTTCATCGAATGGGACAAGGACGATATCGACGCGCTCGGGCTGATGAAGGTCGATATCCTAGCGCTCGGGATGCTGACGTGTATTCGGAAGGCATTCGACCTGATGCGTCGGCACGGACTCGGCGATCACCTCCTCGATACGATCGCGGTGGCCGAGGACGACCGGGTCTATGACATGCTGTGCAAGGGTGACAGCATCGGCGTGTTCCAGGTCGAGAGCCGGGCGCAGATCAACATGCTGCCGCGGTTGCGTCCCCGCGAGCTGTACGACCTGGTGGTGCAGGTGGCGATCGTCCGGCCCGGGCCGATCGAGGGGGACATGGTGCATCCGTATCTGCGGCGACGCAGCGGGAAGGAGGTGGCCGAATATCCCTCGCCCGATCCGAAGTTCGGGCCGGCCGACGAACTGAAGCAACTGCTCCGCTTCACCTACGGCGTACCGCTGTTCCAGGAGCAGGCGATGAAGCTGGCGATCGTCGCGGCAGGGTTCACGCCGAACGAGGCGAACCAGTTGCGCAAGTCGATGGCGACGTTCCGCAAGGTCGGCGGCATGGACAATTTCCACGCCAAGCTGATCGGCGGGATGGTCGGGCGGGGGTACAAGGCCGAGTTCGCGGAACGCTGTTTCAAGCAGATCGAGGGGTTTGGATCGTACGGATTTCCGGAGAGCCACGCGTTATCGTTCGCGCGGCTGGTGTATGTTTCGTCGTGGATCAAATGCTTCCATCCGGCGGTGTTCTGTTGCGCGCTGCTCAATTCGCAGCCGATGGGGTTTTACGCGCCGGCGCAACTGGTGCGCGATGCGGTGGAGCACGGGGTATGTGTGCTGCCGGTCGATGTGAATGCAAGCGGGTGGGATAACAGCCTGTCCTCCCCGACACGGGGAGGGGGACCGCGCGAAGCGGGGTGGAGGGGGGCTTCCGCGGACGTACCGCTGGCGGGGGTCCCTGTTAGGGGCGGCGCGAATGAGACTGCGACCCTTCCAGGTGGTACTTTTGCGGCGCCCCCCCTCCACCATCCTGCGGATGGTCCCCCTCCCCGTGCCGGGGAGGATTTGCGCCTTGGGTTTCGGCAGGTGGATGGGTTTCGGAAGGATTGGGCCGACGAGATCGTTCGCGTTCGGACCACGCCGTTCGCTAGCATCGAGGACCTGGCGCGGCGGGCGAACCTGCCACAGCGGGCGATGAACCTGCTCGCCGATGCGGATGCGTTTCGGTCGGTGGCGAAGGAGCGGCGCGAGGCTTTGTGGGATGTGCGCCGGACGCCGCCCAAGCAGCTTGCGCTGTTCGCTGCGGCAGAGGTGCCCGAGCTTGGCGTGGAGCCCGATGCACATCTGCCGGCGATGCCGCTGTCCGAGCAGGTTGCGGCGGATTATCAGACGACGCGGCTGTCGTTGAAGGCACATCCGATGCAATTCCTCCGCGCGCGCTTTGCCGCCGAGGGGATCCTGTCGAGCGCGCAGGCCAATGCGACCAAGGACGGGCGGCGCGCGAAGGTCGCGGGCGTGGTGCTGGTCCGCCAGCGGCCGGGCAAGGGCAATGCGATCTTCGTGACGATCGAGGACGAGACCGGGATCACCAACGGGCTGATGTGGGCGCGCGATTTCGAGGCGAACCGCCGCGCGGTGATGGCGTCGCGGCTGATGGTGCTGGAGGGCGTGATCCAGCGTAGCGAGGAAGGCGTCACACATCTGATGACGTCGCGGGTGCAGGATCGCACCGAGATGCTGCGGCTGTTGTCGGAAGATCACGCGCTGGAGCCGCCGCTTGCGCGGGTGGACGAGGTGATCCGGCCGGTCCTCACGCGGAGTCCCGATGCGCGTGCTCACCATCCGCGGGCGACGCATCCTCGCGATGTGCGTGTCCTCCCCAAGTCGCGCGACTTTCATTGAGGGTTATCGGCGCTCGTTGGTGTGGTGCCCAACATCGCCGAACGCTCAGTCACCCGCACCGGTTTGGCGCCTACCCCCTCCGAATAGAGGCGCCTCCCCGGCGGAGGCCGGGGTCCAGTTGGGAAACACTGCTGATAAAGGCTGCGCTCCGTAACTGCGACCTTTCCAACTGGACCCCGGCCTTCGCCGGGGAGGTGGCTTGTCTGAAGATGGAAATGCTGGCCAATTCGGGGGGGCACCGTGTCGCAAGGCCGTATCTATTGCCCACGCGCCCCCATAGATGTCGGATCCGTTAGCAAGACAAATGACGCCTCGACGCTGCGCGCCGAATGCCAAGGCACGTTTGTCGTGCCTGCCTATCCATCCTAAAGGTGGCATTCGCCGCGGGCGCCCCCCAGATAGCGCGTCTGGATTACACGGGAGTTGAACTTGGCCACGCTTGGAATGTCCCCCGCGGAGAAGGATGCCGTCGAGGCGTTCCGTCGCGATGTCGTCGAACCGTCGATGACGAGCCTCGTGATCATCGATTTCTGGGCGGAATGGTGCGGGCCGTGCAAGGCGCTGACGCCGACGCTGGAGAAGGTCGCCGCCGACTATGCCGACAAGGGCGTCGTGCTGGCGAAGGTCGATACCGACAAGAACCAGTTCATCGCCGCGCAATTCCAGATCAAGTCGATCCCGACCGTCTATGCGATGTTCCAGGGCCAGCTGGTCGCCGACATGACCAGTGCGCGCACCGAATCGCAGTTGCGGGTGATCCTCGACCAGTTGCTGAAGCAGCTGCCGATCGAAGCCGGCGCGACGGACGCGGTGCCCGACGTCGAGCCGTTGATCGCGATCGGCGAAGAGGCGCTCGCAGCCAATGATGGCGAGCGCGCGCTCGGGATTTTCCGCGAGATCGCCGAGATCGCGCCCGAGCATCCGCAGGTCCATGCCGGCTTCGTCCGCGCACTGGTCGCGACCGGGCAGCTCGACGAGGCGGCGGACTGGCTGGCGAACCTCGATCCGACGATCGCCAAGGACCCGGCGATCGCCCGCGCACAGGCGACGCTCGCACTCGCGCAGTCGGCGCCCCCGGTCGAGGACCTGTCGCCGCTGCTCGCTGCGGTCGAGGCGAACCCCGACGACCTGCACGCGCGGTTCGCGCTCGCCAACGGCCAGATGGCGGCGAACGACCGTGATGCGGCCGCCGACACGTTCCTTGGCATCATCGCCACCGAGCGCGACTGGAACGAGGGCGCGGCGCGGACGCAGTTGTTGAAACTGTTCGAGGTTGTCGGGCTTGAAGACCCGTGGGTGTCTGGACAGCGACGCCGCCTGTCTGCGATCCTGTTCGGATGACCACCGAGTCCGCCCCCCCGCGCGCCACCACGCGTCTGTCGATCTTCCCGTTGCCGGGGGCGTTGCTGTTCCCCGGCATGCACCTGCCGCTGCACATGTTCGAGCCGCGCTATCGGGCGATGATCAGCGATGCGATGGCGCGCGACCGGCGGATCGGCATGATCCAGCCGCGGGGCGGACCGCATGACGACGCGGATGCGCTGTACGACATCGGTTGCGTCGGCAAGATCGCCGAGGTCGAAGCGCTCGACGACGGGCGGTACAATGTCGTGCTGGAAGGCATCGCGCTGTTCCGGATCGTCCGCGAGTTGGACGTGACGACCGCATTCCGCCAGGTCGAGGCGGAGTTGCTGCCGTTAATCGAGGACGACGCGCTGTCGCTCGGCCGGCGATCATCGCTGGAACTGGAGTCGCGTCGGTTCGCGGACATGCAGGGCTATGCGGTCGACTGGGATGCGGTCGGACGGCTCGACGACGAGAGCCTGGTCAACGGCATCGCGCAGATCGCACCGTTCGACGCAGCCGCAAAACAGGCATTGCTCGAGGCGCCGGATATCGAACAGCGCGCCGAGCTGATCATCCAACTGATGCAGTTCTTCGGCCGCCACGACGGTGACGAATCGGTGACGCTGCAGTGAAGTCGCCCAGCAAGGGACGCGCGCATGGTGCCGTAATGATGATCGGCATGTTCTTCGCCAATCTGTTCGATCCCAAGAAGATCACCGCGATCGAACACGTCGCCACGCAGCGACGGATCGGCAGCGAGTCTGGTCGTATTGCACAGGCCGCCGCGGCGCCGCCTTCCCGGGGCGAAGGAGTTTGACGATGAACACCCTGGATCCCTGGCTGCTCAAGCGCCTCGTCTGCCCGATGACGCGCACGCCGCTCCGCTATGACGAGCCTGCGCAGGAACTGATTTCGGACGCGGCCGGCCTTGCTTACCCGATCCGCGATGGCGTGCCGGTGATGCTGGTCGAAGAGGCACGCCGGATCGACGAGACCGCCGGCTGATCGTCTCCCACTAGCGGCCCGTCCGCGTCGCTCCGGCCTCCCGGACTGCGGCGAGCGTCGGGTAGCCGTTTACGGCCATCAGTAGGTCGGCTTCGGCGAGGATGCATTTCAGCACATGCGCCGCGCCGTTCGCGCCGTCGAGCGCGAGGCCGTAGGTGTAGGGCCGGCCGATCCCGACCGCGGTGGCGCCGAGTGCGAGTGCCTTGACCACGTCGCTCCCCGACCGCACGCCGGAGTCGAACAGCACCGGCACGGCCCCGCTCGCCTCGACCACCGCGGGCAGCATGTCGATCGCGGCGATCCCGCCATTCGCCTGGCGTCCGCCGTGGTTCGAGCAATAGATCGCGTCCGCCCCCAGATCGATCGCGCGCCGCGCGTCGTCGGGATGGCAGATCCCCTTAAGGACGATCGGCAGCTTGGTCATCGACCGCAGCCACGGCATGTCTTCCCATGTCAGGACCTTGCCGAACGTCCCGGCCCATTGCCGCACCGCCGCGGGCAGGTCCTCGCGCGGTGGCTTGGCAAGCATCGTGCGGAAGACGGGATCGCTGAAGTAATTCTCCAGCACATGGCCGCGCAGTTGCGGGAAGTTCGCGACGTTCAGGTCGCGAGGGCGCCAGCCGGTGACCCAAGTGTCGAGCGTGACGACGATCGCCTTGTATCCGGCCGCCTCTGCACGGTGGACGAGGCTCTCGGCGAGCGGCTTGTCCTTGGGCGTGTAGAGCTGGAAGAAACCGGGCGTATCGCCCATCGCCGCGGCGACGTCCTCGAGCGGATCGTTCGACAGCGTCGACTGGACCAGCGGAACGCCGGTGAGCGCGGCCGCCCGCGCGGCGGCGAGATCGCCGTGGCCGTCCTGCGTGCACATCCCGTTGATCCCGACCGGGCTCATGAAGATCGGGCTGGGCAGCGTCATCCCGAACAGGTCGATCGAAAGGTCGCGGCGCGTGGCATCGACCATCATCCGCGGCGTCATGCCCCAATGCTGGAACGCGTCGGCATTCTGGCGTTGCGTGAATTCGTCGCCACACCCGCCCTGGAGATAGCCGAGCACCGACGGTGGCAAGGCCGCTGCCGCCCGAGCCTTGAGCGATGCGAAATCGACCGGGACCTTCGGGACGACACCGGCAAGGCCGGCGAAATAGATCTCGTTCTGGTAATCGCCGTAATGCGGCATGCGTTGCCCTCCGAAGCTGGTCGCGGTCAGTCCCGATAGCCCGGATTGACGCGGTCGAGCTTGCGCAACAGCGCGGGCCAGGCGAGTCCGTCGGCGAGCATCCGCATGCCTGTCGAACTCGATTGGCCCTCGACCTTTTCGGCGACGCCCTGGTTCGGATTGTTCAGATTCTCGCGACCGGCGCTGAGCATCAGGACCTGGGCTTCGCAGGCGCGTTCGAGGAAATACATCCGCAGGAACGCCTGCGGCACCGACTCGCCCACCGTCAGCGTGCCGTGGTTGCGCAGGATCATCGCGTTCTTCGTGCCGAGATCCTGCACCAGCCGTTCGCGTTCCTCCAGTTCCGTCGCGATGCCCTCGAAGTCGTGATAGGCGACGTCGTGCCCAGCGATCATCGCCGTCTGCGTATGCGGGAGGAGCCCTTCGGCCATCGCCGACACCGCCTGGCCGTGCGGCGTGTGGAGATGCAGCACCGCGACCGCATCGTGACGCGCGGCGTGAACCGCCGAGTGGATCACGAAGCCCGCGCGGTTGACCGGGGCGGGGGTGTCCATGACCTTGTTGCCGTCGACGTCGATCTTGACCAGCGACGATGCGGTGATCTCCTCGAACATGTGCGTGTACGGGTTGATCAGGAAATGATGCTCGGGGCCGGGGACGCGCGCGGACAGATGCGTGAAGATCAGATCGTCCCAGCCGTACAGCGCGACCAGCCGGTACGCGGCGGCGAGATCGACGCGCAACGCCCATTCCTCGGCCGATACCTGATCCTTGATCGTCGTTTCCGCCGCCGTCGGGTCCATCGCCTTCAATGCCGTCGCCATCATCCGCCTCCTTATGTTTGGCCCCTTGTACGACCGGCCTTCGACAAACTTTGTCTCGATGGTGACAATCTCGAAATTTCGCCTAGCCTTGCGCGATGCATGATCCGGATCACGCGATACTGGCGACCGATAGCTGGTTCGGCGCGATACCGGCGGCCCGTCGCGAGCGCCTGTTGCAGGAGGCGCGAGCCGAGGTGCTGGAAAACGGCGCGCGGATCTACGGCTCGGGCGATCCCCCGAACGGGTTGTGGGCGGTTCTGGACGGGCAGGTCCGGTTGAAGGGCTTGTCCGCCAATGGTGCCGAACTGCTCGCGCTGATCGTGCGGCCGGGGACGTGGTTCGGGGAATTGTCGACGCTGGACGGGCATCCAAGGCCGCACGACGCGACGGCGTTCGGCACGGCGCGACTGCTGCATGTGCCGGTGGCGGCGTTCGCGCGGGCGGCGGCGGCGGACCCGGAGCTCTACCGCGATCTCGGGCTGCTCGTGTGCGCGCACCAACGCACCGCCTTGCGGTTCATCGCGCAAAGCGTGGGGCAGTCGATCCGGGTGCGACTGGCGCAGGCGCTGATGCGCGCGTCGCAGGCGGGGGACGGTCGGATCACGATCCGTCAGGAGGAGCTTGCCGGCGTCGTCGGCATCGCGCGCCAGACGCTCAACCGGCATCTGAAGCGGTTCGAACGCGATGGCCTGGTCGCGGTGGCCTATGCGCAGGTCCGTATTCTCGACGTGCCCGGGCTGCGCGGCGTCATCACCGAATAGGGCATCGCCAAGCGCTTCTCCCGCGCGCTACACTCGCGGCCATGACGATCAGAATCGGTATTGGCGGCTGGACCTACGAGCCGTGGCGCGGGACCTTCTATCCGGAGAAATGGCCGCAGAAGCGCGAGCTCGATTATGCCGCCGAGCACGTCACCGCGATCGAAATCAACGGCACCTATTATGGCAGCCAGAAGCCCGCGACGTTCGCATCCTGGGCGAAGGCTGTGCCCGACGGGTTCGTCTTCTCGCTCAAGGCATCGCGCTACTGCACCAACCGGAAGGTGCTGGCCGAGGCGGGGGAGTCGATCGCCAAGTTCACCAGGCAGGGGATCGTCGAGCTCGGCGATCGGCTCGGGCCGATCCTGTGGCAGTTCATGGCGACCAAGAAATTCGACGCCGACGATTTCGCCGCGTTCCTGAAGCTGTTGCCGCCCGAGCAGGACGGGCTCGCGTTGCGCCACGCTATCCAGGTCCGTCACGAGAGTTTCGCGGTGCCGGAGTTCGTCGCGATGTGCCGCGATGCCGGCGTCGCGATCGTCTTCGCGCAGTCGGCGGAATACCCCGCGATCGCCGACGTGACCGGCGACTTCGTCTATGCGCGACTGGAGGATGCCGAGGAGCGCTTCGTCGCCGGCTACGCGCCGACCGCGCTGGATGAATGGGCGGACAAGGCGAAGACCTGGGCCGCGGGGGGACGGCCTGAGGGCTTGCCGTATGTCGAAGACGCCGCGCCGGCGAAGACGCCCCGTGAGACGTTCGTGTTCTTCATCAACGGCGCCAAGGTTCGCGCTCCGCATGCGGCGATGGCGCTGATCGACCGGGTGCGGGGGTAAGTAGCGTGCGGTCATTCGAACAACAGTTCGTAGTGCCCGATCAGCGTGGTTCGACTTCGCTTGCCCAATTACGGACATTCACGCATTGGCTGTATCGCCAACAAATGGACGGACCATTCGCCCCCCTTGTTGTCGGCATCCTTGTTGCCGGGCGGACGATCTTCGTTTTGTTTAGCGGATCAGCTTCGGCGGACAACAAGGGCCTGCTGCGCAAGGAGCAGCCAATGACCTACTGGCTTATCATCGCGATAGGCTTGGTCGGCTCGATCGTTCTGTTCGCGACCGCTTATCACCTGCGGAACGGCAGCCAACCTCTCCCACTCCGGCCATTCCGCTTTCGCCCACGTTCAGACGTTATGGGCCTTCACGGCGCTTGCTCAAGAGCGGGCCCTCGTTCAGGTTCCCCGTATGACGGTGAAACCCAACCGGCCAACGACGTTCGGCGCTTTCGCCATCGCGATTACAATGGTCGTGAACGGCTGCACCGCTTCCCGAAGCGCATTCACTCCGTCAGTATTCGAAACGGCTAAATCGGCATGTGACGCAGCAGATGCTTACATTTCAAGATCAAACCCAAAGGCCATTGGGTTTCGAGGGCACGCAGCATACCACGCTGAACAAGCAAAATGCCTGTAGAGCGTCTGAAAGGGACGGACGCGAGGGTAATCGGCTTTATCAGCGAACCGCCCAGCTAAATAGCCGATGTCGCCCATTACCGGACATTAGGCTTCCTCATGCTTGGCTAACAACCTGCCGTTCGCTTTTGCTCACGATACGGAGAGTGTCCGTACGGAGCCGTCTCGCTGCCATCCTCTCGACGTTCGAACATAGCGAGCGTCGAACTCACCACCGCAAAGTCCCGTGCAACGGTAAGCGAAGTGAACGATAGCAGATTGTCGGTCAGCGCTGATCTCCGGAATTTGGATCGTGTAGATGCTAGCCGGACGCGTGTTTGTTCCCACCAAGGGGACATGGACCGCCGCACGCCTTCGCGCGTCGCTGTCTGCCAGCAGATAACCCGTAGGCAATATATCCTTTAGCTCAGGGCACATCCCCAACAGATCATGGTGGTTCGTGTTGGGCCCTTCATAGTAGATGTCGGAACTTCCGCCCAAGTCGGCTGGGGGCAAATCGCGAAGTGCGGCACGCCCAACTTCGCAAATCTGCTGCGTCCTCGCCGCGTTTGGCACCTCCGCTACGATCATGGAAACTACCATCAAGGCCAGCATGGTCACCCTCTTGAATATAGAGCCTATGCTCGTCCGGTCACGTTTCTCACGCAAGCTCAAATCGTGCGCAAACGCTATCGCCTAGCTTTCGCGCAACCCTTGACGGCTGCAAACACGCTGGGAACCACCAGTCCGCTAACCTTCCCAACCCAGCCGTCATATCACGCCGCGTTGTCGATCCCGAGTTCGCCGAGCTTGCGGTAGAGCGTCGAGCGGCCGATGCCGAGGCGGCGGGCGACTTCGGTCATGCGGCCGCGGTAGTGGCCGATCGCGAGGCGGATAACGTCGGCTTCGATCTCCTCTAGCGCACGGAGGTTGCCGTCGGGGCGGAACAACGTGACGCCGCCGCCGCCGACCGCTGCCGGCGCGGATGGACGCTCGCGCGTGCCGAGCGCGGCGATCTCGGGGAAATCCTCTTCGGTCAGCGCGGTGTCCTCGCACAGCACGGCGGCGCGGAAGAGCGCGTTCTGCAACTGGCGGACGTTGCCGGGCCAGTCGTACTGGACCAGCAGCGCGAGCGCGGAATCGGTGATGCCGAGCGGTCGCAACCCAGGCTGTTCGGCAATCCGCGCGAGCAGGTGGCGGGCGAGCGCGGGGATGTCGCCGGTGCGTTCGCGCAATGGCGGGATCGTTACCTGGACGGCGTTGAGGCGGTAATACAGGTCTTCGCGGAAGCGCCCCGCCTCGACCTCGTCCAGCAGTTTGGTATTGGTCGCGGCGATCACGCGGACGTCGACTTCGCGCGGGTGGCGGGCGCCGATGGCGAGGACTTGGCCGGTTTGCAGGACGTGCAACAGCTTCGCCTGCGCCTCGAGCGGCATCTCGCCGACCTCGTCGAGGAACAGCGTGCCGCCGTCGGCGTCGTGGAACCGGCCGATCTTGCGCTCGAACGCGCCGGTGAACGCGCCCTTCTCATGCCCGAACACCTCCGATTCGATCAGGTTCGCGGGAATCGCGCCGCAATTGACGCTGATCATCGGCTTCTTCGCGCGCGGGGAGGCGGCATGGATCGCCTCGGCGATGACGTCCTTGCCGACGCCGATCTCACCTTCGAGCAGGATCGCGACGCGGGCGCGGGCGGCTTTCGCGGCGATCGCGAGGGCAGCGCGGAAATCGGGGGAGGAGCCGACGATCTCGTCGAACGCGAGCAGGGCGGGGATCTTCTCGGTCAGCGGGCGAAGCTCGCCCGACGATTTGCCGACCACCGCCGCGTCCAGCGCGGCGAGCAGGCGGTCGGGGGCAAGCGGCTTGACCAGGAAATCGGTGGCGCCGGCGCGCATCGCGCTGACCGCGTGCGCGACCGATCCGTTCGCCGTGATGACCAGGATCGGCAGCGCCGGGCGCCGTTCGCGCAGCGTCGCGATCAGGGTGGTGGCATCCTCGTCGGGCGCCCAGTGATCGATCACGATCGCATCGAGCTGCATGCCGTCCTGCGTACCGAGTGTGGCGATCGCGGTCTCGTCGTCCGCCGCGAAGACCGCGCGCCAGCCGCCTCGCGCCGCGAGGGCAGCCACCAGCCGCCGCTGCGTGGGCTCGTCGTCGATCAGCAATAATAGGCGCTGGCCATTGCGCGTCATGGCGAATCCTGTCCCGTTCCGGCACGTGCAATAGCTAGCGCAAGTAAAGAGCGACTTAAATGTCCTGCTTGGCGATCCTGGATACGCGCGATAAGGTCTCGGCCATAGAGGATGGCACTGACAGGATTGGGGCACGAACCATGGCCGGCAACGGGGACATGAAGGCGCACGTCGCGACCTATTCGAGCGTGACGGGAATGATGAAATGGGGCGCAGTCGGGTGTGCGCTGGTCGTCGCGCTCGTGATCTGGCTGATCTCGTAACGCCATGAAGATCGCCGTCCTGAAAGAGCAAGCGGACGGCGAGCGGCGGGTATCCGCGACGCCGGAAACAGTGAAAAAGTTTATTGCGCTGGGGGCTGTGCTCGCCGTCGAGGCGGGGGCGGGGGATACTGCTTCGATCGCCGATGCCGCGTACTCGGATGCGGGCGCGTCGGTAGGCGACCGTGCGGCGACGCTGGCGGGGGCGGATATCGTGCTCGGCGTGCAGGGGCCTGATCCTGCTTCGCTCGACGGCGTGACGCCGAGGGCGTGGATTGTTGCCAGCCTCAATCCCTTTGCCGAGCGCGCGCGAGTCGAGGCTTATGCTGCGGCGGGCTACGAAGCGCTGGCGATGGAGTTCATGCCGCGCATCACGCGCGCGCAGTCGATGGACATCCTGTCGTCGCAGTCGAACCTGTCGGGCTACAAGGCGGTGCTCGACGCGGCGGCCGAATATGGTCGCGCGTTTCCGATGATGATGACTGCGGCGGGGACGATCTCGGCCGCCAAAGCCTTCGTGATGGGCGTCGGCGTGGCCGGCTTGCAGGCGATCGCGACTGCGCGGCGTCTCGGCGCGCAGGTGTCGGCTACCGACGTGCGCGCTGCGACCCGCGAGCAGATCCAGTCGCTCGGCGCGAAGCCGATCTTCGTCGAGAACGTCGCGGGGATCGAAGGCGAGGGGACGGGTGGGTATGCCGGCGAGATGTCGCCCGAATACCAGGCGGCGCAGGCGGAGCTCGTGTCGGGGCATATCGCCAAGCAGGATATCGTCATCACGACGGCGCTGATCCCGGGACGTGCCGCGCCGCGGCTGATCTCGGCGGCGCAGGTTGCGAGCATGAAACCGGGATCGGTGATCGTCGATCTTGCGGTCGAGCAGGGCGGCAACGTCGAGGGCTCGGTCGCGGGCGAGGTGGTCGTCGTGAACGGCGTCAAGATCGTCGGTCACCGCAACGTGCCGTCTCGGTTGGCGGCAGACGCGAGCGCCTTGTTCTCGCGAAACCTGTTCAACTTCCTCAACGCCTTCTGGGACAAGGACGCCGGGCGACCCGTACTCGACGCCGAGATCGGCGATGCGATCCGGCTGACGCAGGGCGGCAAGATCGTGAACCCAAGGCTGCTGGCATGATCTTCTATCCTCCCCTGCAAGGGGAGGTGGCGCGCCCTGGCGCGACGGAGGGGTGTCGCCAGTCGTTATTTCGCGCACCATCACTGCGGACGACACCCCTCCGTCAGGCAAGTGCCTGCCACCTCCCCTGCAAGGGGAGGATCTAGAGATGCTGCAAGGAGCGGGAACGACTGGGGCTTTGGCCAAGCAGCTTCGAGCGACGATGTCTCCGCCCGAAATCACATTGTGGCTTGCGTTGCGGGAGCGACCGGCTGGTTTGAAGTTTCGGAAGCAGCATCCCTCGGGTCCGTACGTTGCGGACTTCTACTGTCATCCTGCGCGGTTGATCATCGAAGTTGACGGCCAAGCGCATGATTATGGTGATCACCCAGCGCGCGATGCCGCACGTGATTCCTGGTTCGAAGGACGTGGCATCGCCGTTCTGCGTATCCCGGCTATCGAGATTTTCCACGATTGCGACGCGATGGTTCGAGGTATCGTGGCACTTGCAGCCGAGCGACTCGCCGCACAGGAGGAATAGCATGGACTTTATCGCGATCCTGTCGATCTTCGTGCTGGCGTGTTTCGTCGGGTATTTCGTCGTCTGGGCGGTGACGCCGGCGTTGCATACGCCTTTGATGGCGGTGACCAATGCGATCTCTTCGGTGATCATCGTCGGCGCGCTGATTGCTGCGGCTGCGGCAGGCATCGGCGCCGGATCGGGCGTGGCCAAGGCACTCGGTTTGCTTGCCGTGGTGCTGGCGAGCATCAATATCTTCGGCGGCTTCGCGGTCACCGCGCGGATGCTGGCGATGTACAAGAAAAAGGAACGGCCGGTCGCGCCTGCTGCGAGCAAGTGAGCGATACGGACGTGAAGGGGACGCGCGATGCATGAACTGACGGTCAGCCCCTGGGCATCGCTCGCCTATCTCGTCGCGGGGGTGTGCTTCATCCTCGCGCTGCGCGGGCTGTCGAGCCCCGCGTCGAGCCAGCGCGGCAATCGGTTCGGCATCATCGGCATGACCATCGCGGTCGTGACCACGCTGGTGACGCATGTGCCATTCGTTCAGCACCTTCTCGTTTCCGACACCGGATCTACGATAGCCGTGCGCGCTATCGACTGGACCACGGTCGTCGAAATCCTTGCGGCGATCGGCGTCGGCGCGGCGATCGGTCTCGTGACAGCACGCCGGATCGCGATGACCGCGATGCCGCAGCTCGTTGCCGCGTTCCACAGCCTCGTCGGTCTCGCCGCGGTACTGGTCGGCATCGCGGCCTATCTCAACCCGCAGGCATTCGGGATCTCCGACCTCGTCATCCCGCTGATCGGCCAACCCTTCGCGGTGATCCACCCCGTCAGCCGGATCGAACTCGGCCTCGGCGTGGCGATCGGTGCGATCACCTTCTCGGGCTCGGTCATCGCGTTCCTGAAGCTCAACGGCAACATGGGCGGCAAGCCGATCATGCTGCCCGGCCGCCACGTCATCAACCTCGCGCTGCTCGCCGGCATCCTGGGGCTGATCGCGTATTTCGTCACCGACCAGGCACCGTGGATCTTCTGGACGATCGTGATCCTGAGCTTCGTCATCGGCTTCCTGCTGATCGTCCCGATCGGCGGCGCGGATATGCCGGTGGTGGTCAGCATGCTCAATTCCTATTCGGGCTGGGCGGCCGCCGCGATGGGCTTCACGCTCCACAACAGCGCGATGATCATCACCGGCGCGCTGGTCGGCAGCTCGGGCGCGATCCTCAGCTACATCATGTGCCGCGCGATGAACCGTAGCTTCATCAGCGTGATCGCAGGCGGCTTCGGGACGAGCGATGCAGGCGCGGGAAGTGGCGGCTCAGCCGTCGATCGACCGTGGAAACGCGGCTCGGCGGAGGATGCCGCGTTCCTGATGAGCCAGGCCGAGCAGGTCATCATCGTCCCCGGTTATGGCATGGCGGTCGCGCAGGCTCAGCACGTCCTGCGCGAGATGGGCGACAAGCTGAAGGCCGAGGGCGTCCGCGTGAAATACGCGATCCACCCCGTCGCGGGGCGCATGCCGGGGCACATGAACGTCCTGCTGGCCGAGGCGAACGTGCCGTATGACGACGTGTTCGAGCTGGAGGACATCAACAGCGAGTTCGCGCAGACCGACGTCGCGTTCGTGATCGGTGCCAACGACGTGACCAATCCCGCCGCGAAGACCGACAAGACGTCGCCGATTTACGGCATGCCCGTGCTTGATGTCGAGAAAGCGAAGACCGTGCTGTTCATCAAGCGGTCGATGGGCGGCGTCGGCTATGCAGGCGTCGATAACGAACTGTTCTATCGCGACAATACGATGATGCTGCTGGCCGACGCGAAGAAGATGGTCGAGGATATCGTCAAGGCACTCGACTGAGCTCTTCGCGTGGGGTTCCCAACTGCAACGGAACTCGATCCAGTTCGGGTGTAACTCCTCACCTGACACAGGTTAGTCTCCGTATCATAGCGGAGACCTTGATGACCCTATCTGACGGCCCGCCTGACGCGGCGAATTACGACACGGGGATCGACGCGATCCTTATCGCCGGGCCCGGCGCACCGGACCGGCTGGCCGTTGCCCTTGCCGCGCTGAACGGTCGGATCGTTGCCCGACTCGATTGGCCGGCAGGCTTCGGCGATCATGCGACGCCGCAGGTCATCGTCGTCGAGGCCGGCGGAGTCGATCCAGCGATAATAGCCGAACACCTGCCAGGAATCGTCCATCAGGCGGCTTCAATGCAGGCGGGACTGGTCGTTGCCATGGGCGTCGACGAGATCGACGTTGTCGCCGCGGCGACGCTCGGCGGCAGCACGCGGTTGCTGGTCGATCCCACCGTCGGTGATTGCGTGGCGGCGATCGTGGTCGCTGCCGAGGCGGCGCGTATCCCGGCGGGCGTCTTCGATGTTCACCGCGAGACCGACGGCACGCGGCTCGAGCGACTGAACACCGAGGTCGCGCGGATCGCCGAGGCGCTCGCCCGACTGACGCGGGCGGAGATCGAGGGCGACGCACCTGTCGCACCGATCGTCGGCGACCGCACCAATCGCTACGGCGCACCGCCCGCCTTGGTAGAGCCCAGCGCGGCGGATGTCCGTCGGGCGATCCGCGCGCGCCGCTTGCGCGACCAGTTCTTCGGCGCGACATTGTTCGAGGACCCTGGCTGGGACATGCTGCTCGATCTCTACGCCGCCGAGCTTGAGCGGGGCCGCGTTTCGGTGTCGAGCCTGTGCATCGCAGCGGCAGTCGCGCCGACCACTGCGCTGCGCTGGATCGCGCGGATGACCGACACCGGATTGTTCGAACGCCGTCCCGACCTGCTCGACCGACGCCGCGCCTTCATGGTGCTGTCCGATCGCGCGAGCGAGGCGATGCGCGGGTACATCGTAGCCACCAAGGGCGCCGACCTGCGCATTCCGTGATTTTAGCTTGCCCCGGCCGCCCGGCTTTGGCATCGGACGTCCACCCGAGAGGGGCGATTAGCTCAGTTGGTAGAGCGTCTCGTTTACACCGAGAATGTCGGCGGTTCGAGCCCGTCATTGTCCACCGTTATCCGCCATCTTCTACAGTTCGCGAACCAACCGCACCGCGACCGCGATCCAGGCGGGGTCGGCGATGGTGAGCGACTGCGTGCCGGTGCCCGGCGGCAGGACGGTGACGTCGCCGTTGCATTGCGTGAGCCGTCCGAACGCGAACCGTCCTGCCGGTTGCGGGACGAGGATGTCGCGGTTGAGCGCGGTTGTGAAATCTCGGGGGGCCAGCGTTGCCGCCCAGATTACATCGCCTGCGCGGTATTCGCCGGTGCCGTTCGCGACGGTTATTGCGATCTGGCCTGGCGCGACTTGAGGCGGTGGTGCCGTAGTAGTTCGCCGGGGGGCGTGGGCTTCGCGGCCGTCTAGAATCGCGGCGACGGGCAGGTCGGTACGGCCTGGCAATTTCACAAGATCGCTTGCCTCGACGCCCAGTGCGGCGGCGATCCGGTTGAGCCAGCCGATCGAGACGGTGCGCGTGCCGGTCTCCAGGCGCCCGATCGTCTGCGCGGTGGTCGGTGGATCGCAACGCCTGGCGACGTCCTCCAGGGTCAGTCCCTTAGTGCGCCGGACTTCCCGAATGGCGGTGATCATTGAACGGTTCCAAACCAGATAGGTTATTCAGCTGTCCTACAACCGTGCGGATATGGCAACAGCCAAGCGCAACGGGAGATGGCGGATGCGCGAACTGGTAGAGCGGACGGTCGATTCGGAGGGTGTTCCTCAAGCGGTCGGCATGCGTCGCGGTCGTATTGTCACCGTGAACCTTGCGGAGTCGCCGCTTGGATGGCTGCGGTCGCGCGCGTTGATCGACGTGAGACAGTTCGAGGCGGGTGAGCGGTTGCGGGCCGATTACGAACGCGCGTCGATCGCGCCGAGCGTGACGATGCGCTGGGTCGAGCGGGTCGATGGGGGAGGTGGCGGCGGACTCGACCCGACGTCGGCGCAGATCGCGGCGAAGCGTCGGTTCGACGGGGCGCTGGCGGCGGCGGGGCCGGGGCTGGCGGATATCCTTTGGCGGGTGGTTTGTGCGGGGGAGGGGCTGCCGGTGGCCGAGAAGGCGTTGCAATGGCCGGCGCGGGCGGGGCGGGTCGTGCTGACGCTCGCACTCGATCGGTTGGCCGCGCATTACGGGATCGGTTAGGCGCTCGCATTGGTGCGCGGGCGTGATTAAGTGTCCAGCATGCGCTTCGACCTCATCAAATGCCACGGCTCTGGCAACGACTTTCCGCTGATCGACGCACGCGCGTCGACGCTCGGCGATGCGGCTTGGGCTGCCGTCGCGCGGGCGTTGGCGGATCGCGATGGACCGGTGGGTGGCGACGGGCTCCTGCTGCTGACTGGCGGCGACGCGACCCACGCGTTCGGCATGCGGATGTTCAATTCGGATGGCAGCGAGTCGGAGACGTGCCTCAACGGCCTGCGTTGCGTCGCGCGCGCCGGGTTCGCGGCTACGGGCTCCGAGTCCGCGTCGGCGCTGCTGAAGACGAGCGACGCGGCCGTCGAGCGCGATGCCGATATTGCCGATGGCGTGTTCACCGTGCGCGAGATCGCTGGCCCCGCGTCTCTGGATGTCGCGGCGTGGCCTATGCATGTCGGGACCGATCGCATCGTCGATACGCCGATCGCGAATCTGCCGACGGACCGCGCCTTTACGGCGGTGGCGATGCCGAACCCCCATCTCGTGACGTTCGTGGATGCCATCGACGAAGCCGAGCTCGTGCGCGTCGGCGAAGCCTGCGAGGCGGCGCCCGACTGGTTGCCCAACCGCGCGAACGTCAGTTTCGTCGAGGTTCGCGGACGCGACCTGTTCGTGCGGACGTTCGAGCGCGGGGTCGGGCTGACCGACAGTTGCGGCAGCGCGATGGCGGCGTCGACCTATGCCGCGTGCCTGACCGGGCGGATCGCGTACGGCACGCCGACCACGGTGTTCAACAAGGGCGGCTTGGTCCGCGCCGAGGCGAGCGAGGCCGCGATGGTCACGCTGTCGGGCAATGCGACGTTCGAGTGGACCGGCACAATCGACGTCGATCTCGATACCGGGGCGGCGAGCGACCTGGTCGTCACGCGGCGGCATGACGATGAGATCGCAGCATGGGCGTGCCTTCTCGCGGCGATCTGAACACCGGCTGCGTCCTTCTGCCGGCACGTCCGTATCTCCCCGCAGTGGCGCCGCACACCGGCTCCGCACGCAGGAGAGAAGCCATGAACCCGTTCATTCGTACCGCGATCGTCGCCGCGGCCGTTGCCGTCAGCGGCAGCGCCATCGTCGCAGCCCAGACCAACCCGATGGTCGGCGGCGCCGCGATGTATCCGACCAAGACGATCGTCGAGAACGCGGTCAATTCGAAGGACCACACGACGCTGGTCGCCGCGGTCAAGGCCGCCGGCCTGGTCGAGACGCTGTCGGGCCCGGGTCCGTTCACCGTGTTCGCGCCGACCAACGCCGCGTTCAAGAAGCTGCCGGCGGGCACCGTCGACACGCTGCTCAAGCCCGAGAACAAGGCGCAGCTCGCCAGCGTCCTGACCTATCACGTCGTCCCCGGCACGATCACCGCCGCCGACATCGCCGCCAAGGCGAAGGCGAACGGCGGCACCGCGACCTACACGACCGTGCAGGGCGAGCCGCTGATGTTCAAGAAGGTCGGCACCGGCTGGGGCATCATGGACGGCAAGGGCCACAAGGGCCGGATCACGATCGCCAACGTCATGCAGTCGAACGGCGTGATCCACGTCGTCGACACGGTGATGCTGCCGTAATCGGCGATCCCGCGAGATAGCTGCCTCGCTTTCCCCCTGCGAGGTAGTTTGCGTCGAGCCCGTTGCCGAAAGGTGGCGGGCCCGATTGCGTTGGCACGGTTATCCTCCCCTGTGAGGGGAGGTGGCTGGCGTAGCCAGACGGAGGGGTAGTGCGCTGTCGAGAGGGTTATACCCCTCCGTCAGCCAAGCGGCTGCACCTCCCCTTGCAGGGGAGGATACTCTGTCAGCCGATCAGCAGGCCCGCGAGCGCCGCCGACATAAGGTTCGCCAAGCTTCCCGCGGCGAGCGCGCGCAGGCCGAGCTTGGCGATCATCGGGCGCTGGTTCGGTGCGAGGCTTCCGGTGACCGCCATCTGGATCGCGATCGACGAGAAGTTGGCGAAGCCGCATAGCGAGAAGGTGATGACCGCGATCGTCCGCGCGCTCAGCCCCTGCTGCGTGCCGAGCGAGATATACGCGACGAACTCGTTCAGGACGATCTTTTGCCCGAACAGCCCGCCGGCGATCCCCGCCTCGCTCCACGGGACGTTCAGCAGGAACATGATTGGCGCGAACACATAGCCGAGCAGCCCCTGGAAGCTGAGGCCGGGCAGCCCGATCATGTTGCCGAGCCCGCCGAGCAGGCCATTCGCGAGCGCCACCAGCGCGACAAATGCCAGCACCATTGCGCCGACCGCGACGGCCAGGCGCACGCCGGTCTGCGCGCCCTGGGCTGCGGCCATGATCAGATTGGCCGGCTTTTCCTCGTCGTGCGTTGCTTGCGGCATCGGTTCGCCCGCCGACGATCCGCCGGGCAGGTCGCCGAGCGCGAGTTCGCCTTCTGGTGGCGTGACGCGGTCGGGCATGATGATCTTCGCCATCAGGATGCCGCCCGGCGCCGCCATGAAGCTCGCCGCAAGCAGGTAATCGATCCGGATGCCCATCGACGCATACGCCGCGAGGATCGTGCCCGCGACGCCGGCCATGCCGCTGGTCATTACGGTAAAAAGCTGCGCCGGGGTGAGCCCCGCCAGGTACGGCCGGATGACGAGCGGCGATTCGCTCTGGCCGACGAAGATGTTCGCCGCCGCGCATAGCGATTCGACCTTCGAGACGCCGATGACCTTCTCGATCCCGCCGCCGACCCAGCGCACCACGAACTGCATGATGCCGAGATAATAGAGGATCGAGACGAGGCTCGCGAAGAAGATGATCACCGGCAGCGCGGCGATCGCGAAGCTCTGTCCGCCGATCTCGGGCGTCGCCATCTTGCCGAACAGGAATTCGGTGCCCTTCTGCGAATAGCCGAGCAGGTTGGCGACGCCGCCGGACATCTCGCCGAGCACGACCTTGCCGAAGCTCGAATACAGCACGAGCACGGCGATCCCGGCCTGCAATGCGAACGCGGCGCCGACGATACGCAGGCGGATCGCACGGCGGTCGCTCGACAACAGCACGGCAATGCCCAGGATGACGGCGATGCCCGCCAAACCGATGAAGAGTCTTTCCATGGACGCCCTGCGTTTTCTTGCGATGACACGCGCCGCCCCCCGGCTGCGCAAGCGACCGACATGACACGCGAGCGCCGCGCTCGCCAGTTATTTGAAGCGCGCTAGTCATTTGACGGCGCGCGCGATTTCGCTAGCGTCCCCGGCGATGGATAAGCCTGTTCCCGCGTTCCCGCGTTCGCTCTTCGTTTTTTCGGTCCTGTACGGCGGCATGGTGTGCATCGCCGGCGTGTTGGGGGTGAAGCAGGTCGCGCTCGGTCCACTCGCGGTCGAGGCGGGGATCTTCGGGTTCCTGCTGCTGGTGGTGCTGAGCAGTGCGATCTCCGAGCTGCACGGCCAGAAGACCGCGACGTTCCTGGTGCGCCTCGGGTTCATTCCGCTGCTGGTGTCGGCGGCGCTGATCCACCTGGTGCTGGCGCTGCCGCACGATCCGGGGATGTACCCGCCCGCGGTCGACGCGTTCCCGGTCGTCGTCGGGCAAAGCTCGCGGATGATGATCGCCGGGCTGATCTCCTACGGCATCTCGCAGACGCTCAACGTGCTGATCTTCTCGAAGCTGTCGGGACAGGTCGGCAGCGGCGACGGCAAGCTGGTGTGGCTTCGCGGCATGATCGCGAGCATCATCTCGCAGATCATCGACACGATCTTGTTCATCACCATCTCGTTCCTGGGGGAGCGGCCGATCATCGCGTTGATGGAAGGGCAGATGCTGACCAAGGTCATACTGTCGATCGTGCTGGTGCCGTTCATGATCACCTTCTTCGTGAAGCTGGGACGGCGGCTGGACCAGGTCTGACCGCGTTGTTTCCCCGCGAAGGCGGGGACCCAGTCTTGGCTCCCGCCTTCGCGGGAGAACGACGGAAGCAAGAGCGACGTCCGCGGCTTTCGTTACCTCCCTCGACTGGCTAAGGGATCGGCATGACCGATCACACGCCCGATCCCGCCCTGCTCGCCAAGGCGGAAACGCTCACCGAGGCGCTGCCGTATCTTCAGCGCTACGCCGGCAAGACGTTCGTCGTGAAATACGGCGGCCACGCGATGGGCGATCCCGAGCTGCAGCGCGACTTCGCCGAGGACATGGTTCTGCTAAAGGCGGTCGGCATCAATCCGGTCGTCGTCCACGGCGGCGGCCCGCAGATCGGCGCGATGCTAAAGCGGCTCGGCGTCGAATCACGCTTCGTCGACGGCCTGCGCGTCACAGATGCGGAGACCGCGCAGATCGCCGAAATGGTCCTGGCGGGCTCGATCAACAAGGAAATCGTCGGCTGGATCGGCCAGGCCGGCGGTCGCGCGGTCGGCATCTCCGGCAAGGACGCGGGCCTCGTCCTCGCGCAGAAAGTCGGTCACGGTCGCGAGCCCGACAAGCTCCAGGGGATCGAGCGGCACGTCGACCTGGGCTTCGTCGGCGAGCCGATCGCGGTCGACCGGACGATTCTCGACACGCTGATCGCGGCCGACATCATCCCGGTAATCGCGCCGATCGGCATCGGTGCGGATGGCCACACCTACAACATCAACGCCGACACGATGGCGGGCGCGATCGCCGCCGCGATGGGCGCCGCGCGCTTCTTTCTGCTCACCGATATCGTCGGCGTGCTCGACAAGGAAGGCGAACTGCTCACCGACCTCGACCCCGCGCGGATCGCTGAGCTACGCGCCGACGGGACGGTGACCGGCGGCATGATCCCCAAGCTCGACACCTGCGTTGCGGCGGTCGAATCGGGGGTGGACGCCGCGGTCATCATCGACGGCCGCGTGCCGCACGCGATGCTGCTGGAGATCTTCACCAAGCAGGGCGCGGGCACGCTGGTGAGCGCGAACGGGCGCTCGCGGTAAAGGGGGTAGCCTCTCACGCCCGTCATCCTGACGAAAGTCAGGATCCAGAGCCACTAGGGTAACGCCTGTGGCTCTGGATCCTGGGTCAAGCCCAGGATGACGGGGATTGGGAAGGCGAATCACCGGGCGCACACCTCCCGACACCACAGGGCTTCTCGTTCTCCTCCCGCCACCTTATATCGGCAATACACCAGCGGAGACCTACGCCTTGATCGCCCTTCTTCAGATCGTCCAGTTGCTGCTCACCGTCATCTGGTGGATCATCGTCGTGCAGGCGATCCTGTCGTGGCTGATCGCGTTCAACGTCATCAATACGCACAGCGATTTCGTCCGCACCGTGTGGACCGCGCTGCAGCGGATGACCGAGCCGATGTATCGCCCGATCCGCCGCGTGCTCCCGGATTTCGGCGCGCTGGACCTGTCGCCGCTCGTCGTGCTGCTGATCCTCTACATTCTCAGCAACATTGTCATTCCGAACATCGCGCAGAACTATCTCGTCGCAACCTATTGAGCGCGAAGGCCGCTTGGCGAGCGCTGGCTGACGGCTTGGCGATCGCCGTTCGGGTAACGCCGCGCGGGGGTCGCGATGCGCTGACCGCCGGGACCGAAGAGCATTTCGTCGCGAGGTTGGCGGCGGCGCCGGTGGACGGTGCCGCGAATGCGGGGTTGGTGGCGCTCGTCGCGAAGACCTTCGGCGTACCCAAGCGTGCCGTGACGATCGTCGCCGGCGAAACCGCCCGCCTGAAGCGCCTGCACATCGCCGGCAACGCCACTACGCTGGCGGAAATTGCCGCCGCGCTCTATGGGCCGCGGGCATGAGCGCGACCATCATCGACGGCAAGGCCTTCGCCGCCGGCCTCCGGGCCCGTATCGCAGACGGCGTCACCGCCTTTCGTGCACAGGCAGGCCGCGCGCCTGGGCTGGCTGTGGTGCTGGTCGGCGAGGATCCCGCCTCCAACGTCTATGTCCGGTCGAAGGGCAGGGCGACGCGTGAAGCCGGAATGGAAAGCATCGAGCACCGGCTCCCCGCCGACGTCCCCGCCGAAGACCTGCTGGCCTTGGTCGCGACGCTCAACGCCGATCCGACGATCGACGGTATCCTCGTCCAGTTGCCCCTGCCGAAGCATATCGACGAGCAGGCGGTGATCGCCGCTATCGACCCCGACAAGGACGTCGACGGCTTCCACCCGATCAACGCGGGCCGCCTCGCGACCGGTCTGCCCGGCTTCGTTCCCTGCACGCCGTTCGGCTGCGTCATGCTGTTGAAGAGCGTGTTGCCGAGCTTGAGCGGACTCGAGGCGGTCGTCGTCGGCCGCTCCAACATCGTCGGCAAGCCGATGGCGCAACTGCTGCTCCGCGAAAGCTGCACCGTGACCGTCGTGCATAGCCGCACGAAGGACGTCCCCGCGCACATCCGCCGCGCGGACATCGTTGTTGCTGCGGTCGGTATTCCGCAGATGATCAAGGGCGACTGGCTCAAGCCCGGCGCGACCGTCATCGACGTCGGTATCAACCGGACCGATGCCGGCCTCGTCGGCGACGTCGATTTCGCCAGCGCAGTCGAGGTCGCGGGCGCGATCACACCGGTGCCGGGCGGCGTCGGGCCGATGACCATCGCCTGCCTACTGCGCAACACCTTGGTCTCCGCAGGCCGTCGCGAAGGCATTGTTATCGACGAGGCCGCGCTGTGATCGAACTCTACATCTCGTCGCTGATCACGTTCTTCGTCGTCATCGATCCACCCGGCTGCGCGCCGATCTATGCCGGGCTGTCGGCGAGCGCGTCGTCCCTGCAAAAGCGGGCGATGGCGATCCGCGCGGTCGGCGTATCCGCGCTGATCCTGTTCGTGTTCGCGCTGTTCGGCGAGGCATTACTCAAGGGCTTGGGAATTAGCCTGGCGAGCTTCCGCATCGCCGGCGGCATCATGCTGTTCCTGATCGCGCTCGAAATGGTGTTCGAAAAGCGCACCGAGCGCCGCGAGGATCGTGCCGCCAAGGTGGCGAGCGATCCCGAGGTGGAGGACGTCTCGATCTTCCCGATGGCGATGCCGATGATCGCGGGCCCGGGCTCGATCGCGTCGGTGATGCTGTTGATGAGCCGCAACAGCGGGATCGAGCGATCGCTGGTGGTGCTCGGCGCGATGGTGACGATCCTGCTGCTGACGCTCGTCGCACTGCTCGCGGCGGGGCCGATCATGCGGATTCTCGGCGCGAAGATCGAGGCGGTGATCACTCGGTTGCTGGGCGTACTGCTGGCTGCGCTGGCGGTGCAGTTCGTCCTCGACGGTTTGTCGGTAGTGCTGCACTAATCCGTTCTCCTGCGTTCGCAGGAGAACCGGGGGGTGATGGTCAGCCGACCTTAAACAACCGCAGCGGCGACTTCGCCGGCAGCGGGAGTGGGGTCAGCCACGCCGGGATCTTGTTCTTCGCCAGTTCCGAGTAGAACCCCTTCGGACTGCGCGCCTTATAGTTGGTCGATTCGGCCGCGTTCGGACACAGCAGCAGCATCGTCGCGCCGTGGCGCTTGATGATCGCATGCGCCTCGTCCGCAGACCGCCCGAACGCATGCTGGACGTCGAGGATCGCGTCGCCGTTGCGGTGATACGGGCCCGCGATCGCGTCATGATGCGTGATCGTGATCAGCCGCGGCCCCATGTCGACGAAGGTGAAGATCGTCTGCGCGGGATATTTGTTCAGCGCGAGCAGCACGGTCGTGCGCAGGCAGTCGCCGGTCGCCATGTTGACGCGTTTTTCATACGGCTTTGGCTGGTCGATCGGCAGGTATTTCAGCACCATCCCGGCGAACATGCCCGACACGATCAGGAACGCCGCGGCCGTCCCCAGCACGCGCACCGCGATCGACCGGTTGCCGAGCAACCGCGGGATGATCAGCCAGGCCAGCGCGGTCGCCCCCGGGATCGCCAGCATCTGCGCGGCGGGCCCGGCGCGGACCTGCCACAGCAGCATCGCGCACGCGAACGCGGTGAACAGCGCGACCGCCGCCCAGCCGACTGCGCTTGGATCGCGACGCGCGCGCCACGCTGCGATCGCCGCCCCGATCAGGCCGATGATCGGCAGCGTCGCCAGCGCGAACCCCACCCGGAAACTATGCTTGTAGATCGGCTTGGCCTCGCGGACATTGTCCAGCCAGTTGCGCTGCAGTTCGGGCGAAATTCCCTCGGGTCGCCCGAGGCATTGTGGGAACACCAGCGCGAACCCGACGACGATCGCCGCCCCAGCCGCAACCGCCAGCGTCAACCGCATTCCGCGCGACGCCGGCCCGAACCGCGCGAGCAAAAACAGCAGCATCCCCGCCGCGATCATCACGCTCAGCCACACCGGGGTCAGCGCATCGCAGCGCATAGACTGGTTGGCGTTCGATGCGAACAGCGCGAACCCGAGCGTGCTGCCGCCGCCGAGCGTCAGCGCGTAGATCGACAAGCGCTCGGCTTCCGACCGGTCCCACACCCAGCGCAAGGCGATGATCGCTCCCGCCATCGCCGCGTAGGGCAACAGCTCGAGCCCGATCGACAGCGACACCGCACTCGCGATCCCGACCATCGCGCCACCACGACGGCCGTTCGTATCGCACAGGCCCGCGACCGTCAGGCTCAGCATCGCGAGCTGCCAACCGTGATGATCGATCCGCTCGGGCATGAACATCAGCATCGTGGCCGTAGCGCCGACCATGAACACGACCGCGAGCGGCCATGCATACGGGCTGATCAGCCTTCGCACGGTCGCGCCGATGCCGAGCATCGCGATCGACAACGGCAGTAAGGGCGCAATCCCGCAGGCGAGCCGTTCGGCGCAGCTGTTGCTGGTGAACAGGCGGAAGAACAGGATCAGCCCGGCGATCGGCAGGTCGACGATCCGGCTCCAGTGAATGTCGAAACCGACCGGTGGGTTCATCCGGTAATTGCGCAGATCGTACCAGCCCTGGCCGTCGAGCAGGGCGCGGACCTGCATCAGACGCATGTTGTCGTCGGTATCGCCGAGCGACAGCCAGCGGATCTGACCCCAGCGATCGACCATCGACCATGCCGCCACCGCTACCCAGGCGAGCAACGTCAGCGCGATCCAATGCCGATCGAGTTCGTCCAGCAACGTCCGCCGCTGAAGTGGTGCCTGATCCAAAACGCTTTCCTCCGGCCCGCACGCACTCTAGATGCGCGGGCTTGTCTTCGCGGTCGCTCTATCGCGGTGCGGGTAAAGAACAAGGCGGGCATGCAGGCGATTTGGCGACAGATGGAGCAGATGCGGGCGAGCGGCGTGCTCGGTCAGCTCGTGCGCTTCGGCATCGCCGGCGGGATTTCCAGCGTGGTGTATTCGCTCGTCTACCTGCCGCTGACCGCGTACGTGTTCCCGCCCCGCCAGGCGGTAGCCGCTGTGCCGTTCGCATTTGCGGTCGCAGTGGTGGTCGGGTTCTTCCTGCACAGCCGTTGGAGCTTCAAGGGGCACGCGAAGGAACCGGGTGCGGCGCGCCATGTGAAGTTCGTGATCGTCCAGGGTTCGGGGCTCGCGCTCAATGCGGTCATCACCTGGATCGGTACGGCGCTGCTTCATCTGCATCCGTGGATCCCGCTGATCCCGGCCGTCTTTCTTGCCGCGATCGTGACGTTCGTGCTCAACCGTTTCTGGGTTTTCAACTGACATGAATTTCAACCGCAGGGCCGACACGTAATGGACCGCATCGTCTACGACCGGATGGCCGCGCATGATTCCACGCACTGGTGGTACCGCGCGCGCCGCGACATCCTGGCGGATTACCTGACACGCTACGGCGCTTTGCCGAAGGATGCGAAGATCCTCGAGATCGGCTGCGGCACCGGGCATAATTTGCCGATGCTGGCGGAGTTCGGCGAGATCGACGCGATCGAGATCGATCCGGCCGCGCGAGAGATCGCCAGCGAGCGGCTCGGCAAGCCGGTCGGCGCGGCCCCCTTGCCCGAACTCCCCGGCGTACCCCGCGCGCACTACGATCTGATCGCGGTGCTCGATGTGGTCGAGCATATCGAGGACGACGTCGCGGCGTTGAAGGCTATGGCCGATTGCCTTGCTCCGGGGGGCAAGATCCTGATCGCGGTCCCGGCGCATGCGTGGCTGTGGAGCGCGCACGACGTCGTGAACCATCACCATCGCCGGTATTCGAAGGCGACGTTGCAGTCGGCGATCGAGACTGCCGGGTTGAAGCCGGAGAAGCTGGGGTATTTCAACTCGCTGCTGTTCCCGCTGGCGGCGGCGGCGCGGATTGCCGGGCGGATGACCGGGCGCGACGACAGCGATGATTCGCCACCGCCGAAGCTGGTGAATGCGCTGTTCGAGAAGATCTTCCGGCTTGAGCGGCATCTGGTCGGGCGTGTGCCGATGACGCCGGGGGTTTCGATCGTGACGCTGGCGGTGCCGCGGTAAGCCTGCCTTGTGATCTTCTCCGTTCCCTAACCCGTTCGTCCTGAGCGAAGTCGAAGGGCAGGCCTCGCGCGCAGGTGCTTCGACTTCGCTCAGCACGAACGGAGGGGGGATCTTAGGCGCATCTCCAACCACCACCCCGGCGAAGGCCGGGGCCCAGTTGGGGAACGTTGCTGACGTCGGGCGCGCTTCGTCACTGCGACCTTGCCAACTGAGCCCCGGCCTTCGCCGGGGTGGTGTTGTGATCGGCAGGCGCGTTCGTTATTCGGGGTGGGAGGGAAGGGAGCCGTCAGGCAACCGCGCCACTTCCACCGGCTCCGCACGAAACCCCAAGGTAGCCTTCCGCTGGATCGGGCCCGCGACGTCCGCGACGATATACAATGGCCGGCGTTTCGACTCGACGTACAGCCGTCCGAGATACTCGCCGATCATCCCCAGCACGAACATCTGTACCGCGCCGAGGAACACCGTGACGAGCATGGTCGAGGTCCAGCCCTGCACTGCGCTGCCCGAGAGCCAGCCGATCGCGATGTAGACGAACAGGAGCAGCGATACGCCGGTCAGCGCGAGCCCGGCGTGGCTGGCGAAGCGGAGCGGTGCGGTCGAAAACCCGGTGACGGCGTCGAACGCGAGGCGGATCATCTTCGCCAGCGGGTAGTTCGTCTCGCCTGCGAGCCGCTCTGCGCGATCATACGGGAAGGGAACCTGCTTGAAGCCGATCCAGGCGACCATGCCGCGGATGAATCGCGCCTGCTCGGGAAGCGACAGGAACGCGTCGAGCGCTCGCCGGCTCATCAGGCGGAAGTCGCCGGTGTCGAGCGGGATCGGGGTTTCGGTCATGCGCGTCAGCAGGCGGTAGAAGGCGGCGGCGGTGGCTTTCTTGAAGACCGTTTCGCCGGCGCGCTGGCGGCGGACGGCATAGACGACGTCGGCCTGGCTTGCCGCCATCGCCGCGCGCATGTCGGACAGGAGTTCGGGCGGATCCTGGAGATCGGCGTCGATGATCAGGATCTGCTCGCCCGCGCAGAGGTCGAGGCCGGCGGTGAGGGCCAACTGGTGGCCGTGATTGCGCGAGAGGTTGATCGCGACAAGCCGCGCGTCGGCGGCGGCAATGCGCTGCATCACGGGCCAGCTGTCGTCTCGCGAGCCGTCGTTGATCAGGACGATCTCGTAATCGTCGCCGACCGCGACCTTCGCGGCGCCGGAAATGCGCGCATGCAGGATGTCGAGGCACGCCGCCTCGTTATAGCAAGGGACGACGATCGATAACGCGGGACGGTTCATTCGCCCCGTCTAGCGTCGGGTTTGTCTGTCGTCATTGAAAGATGTGGGAAGCCAAAAGCAACAAACTCTACACCCGCTCCACGGTGTGAACCGCATCCGCCGCGCGCAAGCCCGCCATCAGCCGCATGAGTTGCTGCACGTCGTGCACCTCGACGTCGATCTCGTTGGTGTGGAAGCTCTTGTCGCGCGTATCGAGCCGCAGGTTGATGATGTTCGCCTTGTGCCCGCCGATGATCGACGAAACGATGCCGAGCGAGCCCGGCTCGTTCTTCACCATCACCGATATCCGCGCGACGGCGCCCTCGGTCTCGTCGCCCCAGGCGACGTCGACCCAGTCGGTCTCGTTCTCGGAACGCTCGGCGAGTTCGCCCAGCACGCGGCAGTCGATCGCGTGGACCTCGATCCCCGCATCGGGCCGACGCAAGCCGACGATCCGGTCGCCCGGCACCGGATGGCAGCACGTCGCCAAGTCGTAGGCGACTCCGGGGGTCAGGCCCTTGATCGAGATCGCGCTCGATTGCGGCGCGAGCGCATGCGTCACGTCCGCGCCCGCCGAGCCGGGCATCAGCGCCTCCATCACCGCGGCATCGGATAGCGTCCGCCGCGCGATCGCGACCATAAGCGACGAGTCGTCGGGCAGCTTCAGCCGCTTCAGCGCGTGGCTCAGTGCATCGGTGCCGATCTGCGCGGGCAGGCGGGTGGCGATATCCTCGTACAGGGTCTGGCCGAGCGCGATCTGCTCGACGCGCTCTTTCTGACGCAGGTGCCGGCGGATCGCGGCCAGCGCCTTGCCGGTGGTCGCGACGTTGAGCCATTGCGGTTGTGGGGACTGGCCCTTCGAGCGCAGGATCTGCACTTGATCACCGTTCTCGATCACCGTCGACAGCGGCACGACGCGGCCGTTGACCTTCGCGCCGACCGCCTGGTCGCCGAGATCAGTGTGCACCGCATACGCGAAGTCGATCGAGGTCGCGCCCTTGGGCAGCTGGATCAGCTCGCCCTTCGGCGTGAACGCGAAGATGCGATCGGTGTACATCGCCATCCGCGTGTGTTCGAGCAGCTCTTCAGGGCTCTCGGCGGTATCGAGGATCTCGACGAGGTCGCGGATCCAGCTGACCTGGCGGTCGCTGCCGTTGATCTGTTGCTTGTACGCCCAGTGCGCCGCCAGCCCGAACTCGGCCTGTGCGTGCATGTCGGCGGTGCGGATCTGGATCTCGATCCGCGCGCTGTCGGCGTGGATCACCGACGTGTGCAGCGAGCGATAGCCGTTGCGCTTGGGCGTCGAGATGTAATCCTTGAACCGCCCCGGGACCATCGGCCAGCGCTGGTGGATGATCCCGAGCACCCGGTAGCAATCCTCCTCGGTCGGGACGATCGCGCGGAACGCCATCACGTCGGACAGCTGCTCGAAGCTGATGTGCCGCTCCGACATCTTCCGGAAGATCGAATAGGGGTGCTTCTCGCGTCCCGAAATTTCCGCCTCGACGCCTGCGCGCGACAGCACCAGCTTCAGTCCCGACGCGATCTTGGCGATGCGGTCGCCGTCGCCCTTTTTCAGCTGTTCTAGGCGGCGGTTGATCGATTCGGAGGCTTCGGGCTCGAGCTGTTCGAACGCGAGCGACTGCATCTCGCGCATGAACTCGTACATGCCGATCCGCTCAGCGAGCGGCGCATAGATGTCCATCGTCTCCTTGGCGATGCGACGGCGCTTCTCGGGCTTGGCGATGTGGTGGAGCGTCCGCATGTTGTGCAGCCGGTCGGCGAGCTTGACCAGCAACACGCGGATGTCGTCGGACATCGCGAGGAGGAATTTGCGCAGGTTCTCCGCCGCCCGCTCGTTCTCGGTCTGCGCCTCGATCTTGCTGAGCTTCGTCACGCCGTCGACGAGACGCGCGACGGAGGCACCGAACAGCCGCTCGATCTCCTCGGGCGTGGCGACCGTGTCCTCGATCGTGTCGTGGAGAATCGCGGTGGCGATCGTCTCCGCATCGAGGTGGAGGTCGGTCAGGATCCCCGCCACCTCGATCGGGTGGCTGAAATACGGATCGCCGCTCGCGCGCTTCTGCGACCCGTGCGCCTGCATCGAGAAGACATAGGCGCGGTTCAGCAGCGCCTCATCGGCATCGGGATCGTAGTCGAGGACGCGATCGACCAGTTCATATTGGCGCAACACGGCTTATAGATGGGGCCGGGTTGCGATGCATTGCAACAAATTCCTCGTTATTTCGCGTGGTTGTTGCACGCGGCCAGCGCGTCGGCGTCATAGGCCTTGCCCGCGACGGAGAAACTGGCGAGCGGCCCGACGCGCTTGGCAACCGCGGCGCAGAGGATCACGTCGCGCTGCGGCGCCTTGCTGGAGACGAATGCCGCGTTCTCCCAGCGCCAGGCTGTGCCGTTGGTGATGAGCCGTGTCGAGGCGGGTGCGGCGGCCGGGACGGCAATATAATAGTTGATTGGAAGCTGTGCCGATGCCGGTGTCGCGAGCAGCGCTGCGAACCCTGTCGCGAGGGCGGGAGCGGCGGCCAGAATTGCGCGGGTGATGACGGACATCGGTAGACTCCTGAAAGGTTTCTAATTGCTACCTACCAAGATAAGTTTTGAGTTGCAACTGAAAATGTACAGGCATTTCGTTTATTGGAATTATGCGGTAGCATCGCTGTCCAAGAAGGAAGACGCCGTGGGCAAATTGCGCGAACCCCTGCTCGAATGCAGCCTCCCCGCCGCGCTGGAGGCGATGGGTGAGCGCTGGTCGTTCCTGATCCTGCGCGCGTCGTTCAACGGTCTGCACCATTTCGAGGAGTTCCAGTCGGAACTGGGGATTGCGCGTAATATCCTGGCGAACCGGCTGGCGCGGCTGGTCGAGCACGGAATTCTGGAGCGGCAGCCTATCCCGGAGGATCGGCGGAAGATCGCCTACGGTCTGACGGACAAGGGGTTCGCGCTGCTGCCGACGATGATCGCGCTGCGGCAATGGGGAGAGCGGTGGGAGACGTGCGTGCCGGCGTTCCCGATCCTCGTCGACGCGCGCGATCGGCGGCCGTTGCAGCCGGTGTCGGTGCGGTCGCATGATGGGCGCGTGCTGACCAAGGCCGACCTGATCTGGGCGCTGCCTGGGGAAGTTGCCGGAGATGGGGTGGAGGCTGAGGCTGCGGAGTAACCTCCGGCAGCCCTTCTTTGTTCTCCCGCGAAGGCGGGAGCCCAGTCTGGACCCCCGCCTTCGCGGGGGAACACGCTATCTTCGATTATTGAGTAGGTAGCGCTTCCAGCACCGCCCGGATCGCGCGGGGCAGCGGCACCGGCCGGCCGGTCTCGAGATCGACGTGGACGCTGACCATCGTGATCACCGTATGCAGTTCACCAGTCTCCGCATGCGCGAGCTCGAACCGCTTCGTCAGGCTCGTCGTGCCTAGCTTCTCGATCCGCACGAATGCCTCGATCGTGTCGCCGAGGCGGAACGGCTTGAGGTAATCGATCTCCGTCCGCCGCACGTTGAACTCGGTGGTCGGCCAGACGTCCGGCAGAGCCTCCGCGATCCCGGTCCATTCCCAGAACTCGGTGACCGCGACGTCGGCATATTCCAGATAGCGCGAGTTGAAGACGATGCGCTGGCCGTCGATCTCGGCATAGCGCACGCGGAACCTGGTCGAGAAGGCGAAACCCGGCCGCATGTCAGAAGATCAGCTTCACGCCGACCAGCGCCAGCACGGTCGCGAGGACAGGCACCAGCACGCGGTCGGAAACGCGCGTCGCGATCAGGCTGCCGACGATGATGCCGGGGATCGAGCCGATCAGCAGCGACACGAGCAGGTCGACGTCGACCGAGCCGAGGATCCAGTGGCCGATCCCGCCGAGCAGCGTCAACGGCACCGCGTGCGCGATGTCCGAGCCGACCAGCCGGTTGATCGGCAACGTCGGGTACAGGATCAGTAGCGCGGTCATGCCCAGCGCGCCGGCGCCGACCGAGGTCAGCGAGACCAGCACGCCGAGGACTGCGCCGAGCAGGATCGTCAGCATCGCCTGGCGCTCGCCGCCTACCGTGCCGATGCGAGGCGTCAGCCACGCGACGATCTTGCCGCGGAAGAAGGTCGCGACTGCCGACAGGATCAGCGTCACGCCAAGCACGGCGGTGATCGCGTGGCCGGTGTCGGACGATTTCTCGCCGAGATGGTTGAGCACGAGCAACGTCGCGATCGCCGCGGGGACGCTGCCGGTCGCGAGTCGGCGGACGACCTGCCAGTCGACCGTGCCGCGCCAGCCATGCACCGTCGTCCCGACCGTCTTGGTCGCCGACGCGTAGAGCAGGTCGGTGCCGACTGCGGTGGCGGGGTGGAAGCCGAAGACGAGCACCAGCAGCGGTGTCATCAGCGACCCGCCACCGACACCCGTCAGCCCGACGATGAGCCCGACGAGCACGCCGGCCACCGAATATAACGGATTGATATCCACGCTGGCGGGTTAGCCGGCGCCACGCGCGGGCGTGTTGACGCCCATCGACTGGAGATATTTCTTCACGTTGCGCGCCGCCTGGCGGAGCCGCTGTTCGTTCTCGACCATCGCGATCCTCACATAGCCCTCGCCGTTTTCGCCGTAGCCGACACCTGGGGCAACGGCGACGTGCGCGTGAGTCAGCAATTGTTTGGTGAACTCAAGGCTACCTAAATGCGCGAGCGCGGGCGGCAGTGGTGCCCAGGCGAACATGCTCGCGCGAGGGCTCGGGATGTCCCAGCCGGCGCGGCCGAAGCTCTCGACCAGCACGTCACGGCGCTTGTGATAGAGCTGGCGGTTGCGCTCGACGATGTCCTGCGGGCCGTTGAGCGCGGCGCAGGCGGCGGCCTGGATCGGCGTGAACGCGCCGTAATCGAGGTACGACTTCACGCGCGTCATCGCCGCGATCAGCGTCTTGTTGCCGACCCCGAAGCCCATCCGCCAACCGGCCATCGAATAGGTCTTGCTGAGCGAGGTGAACTCGATCGCGACGTCCTTCGCGCCCGGGACCTGAAGGATCGAGGGGGTTGGCTTGCCGTCGAAATACAGTTCCGAATAGGCGAGATCGGAGATTACCCACAGCTTGTGCTTCTTCGCGAATTCGACGACGCGCTCGTAGAAGGCGAGGTCGACGACTTCGGCGGTCGGGTTCGACGGATAGCCCATCACCAGCACCGACGGCGCCGGGACGGTGAACGCCATCGCGCGCTCGAGGCTCTCGAAATACGCCTCGTCGGGCGTGGTCGGCACCGCGCGGATCGTCGCGCCGGCGATGATGAAGCCGAAGGTGTGGATCGGATAGGACGGGTTGGGCGCGAGCACGACGTCGCCGGGCGCGGTGATCGCGGTGGCGAGACTCGCGAGGCCTTCCTTCGAGCCCATCGTGACGACGACCTCGGTCTCGGGATCGACGTCGACCCCGAACCGGCGGCCGTAATAGTTCGCCTGAGCTTTCCGCAGGCCGGGGATGCCCTTCGACTGCGAATAGCCGTGCGCGCTGGGCTTGCGCGCGACTTCGACGAGCTTCTCGATGACGTGCTCGGGGGGCGGCAGGTCGGGATTGCCCATGCCGAGATCGATGATGTCCTCCCCGCCCGCGCGCGCCGCCGCCCGCATCGCGTTCACTTCGGCGATGACATAGGGGGGTAAGCGTTTGATGCGGTAGAAGTCTTCGGACATGATCAGCCTCAAGCTGGAGGAGCTGGTGCTGTACCGCAGGTGAGCGGGGGCGTCATCCGCCTCATTCGTCGAGAGGGCGAAAGCTGGGGTATTCGGATTTGGACGGAATGCGCCTCCCCGGCGGAGGCCGGGGCCCAGGTGGAGAGGTCGCGGTAACGTGGCGCATCGTTCACCAGCAACGTCTCCCAACTGGATCCCGGCCTTCGCCGGGGAGGTGGTTGGACGTTGGGTGGTGATTGCCGGGACGATGTGGCGACGGGATCTTGCGCCAGCGACCACTCCGCTTCCGCTGGACCGTTGCCTCGGCTAAGCTCCCGAAAAAGCAGAGGATGCCATGGCCGATACTCCTCCCGACGCCTCCACGCCGACCCTCCCCGATCTCCAGCATTGGACGTGGGTGATGGGGCGTGCGCAGCAGATGATGATGGAGCAGGGGCTCGCGGCAATGCAGGCCAAGCCCGAGGGTATTCCCGCGATTCCAGGTTTCACCGACCCCGCGACACTGGAGCGCGCGCGCGATTTCTGGGCCGAGAGCCTGACTTTGTGGCAGCGGTTTCTCGATCCGGCCAAGGCGCCCGAGGCTGCGCCCGTCACCGACAAGCGCTTCAAGGCGCCGCAGTGGCGCGAGCCGGTGTTCGACCTGATCCGGCAGAGTTATCAGTTGATCGGCGACCACATGCTCCGCGGAGTCGAGGCGGTGGACGGGCTCGATCCGAAACAGAAGGAGCAGTTGCGGTTCGCGACCAAGGGGTTCGTCGATGCGATGAGCCCGACCAATTTCGCGCTGACCAACCCGCAGGTGATCGAGAAGACGATCGAGACGCGCGGCGAGAATTTACTCAAAGGTCTCCAGAACATGATGGCGGATCTTGCCCGCGGGCAGGTGACGCATACGCCCGACGGCGCGTTCGAGCTCGGGCGCAATTTGGCGATGACGCCGGGCAAGGTGGTGAAACGCACGTCGCTCTACGAGCTGATTCAGTACAGTCCGACCACCGAGCGCGTGCTGGCGACGCCGCTCGTGATTTTTCCGCCTTGGATCAACCGGTTCTACATCCTCGACCTGACGCCGGAGAAGAGCTTCATCCGCTGGGCGGTGGAGCAGGGCATCACCGTGTTTATGGTGTCGTGGAAATCCGCCGATTCGAGCATGAAGGACGTCGTCTGGGACGACTATGTGGGTGCGCAGGTCGAGGCGATCGACACGGTGCGCGCCGCGCTCGACGTGCCGGCGGTGCATACGATCGGCTATTGCGTGGCGGGAACGACGCTGGCCGCGACGCTGGCGCTGCTGGCGGCGCGTAACGAGGCGGCGAAGGTGGCCAGCGCGACGTTCTTCACCGCGCAGGTCGATTTCGCGCAGGCGGGCGAACTGCAGCATTTCATCGATGACGAACAGCTGAAGATGGTCGCGTCGCTGTCGCCCGAGGGGTTCCTCGACGGCCGCTACATGGCGACGACGTTCAACCTGTTGCGCGGGCGCGACCTGATCTGGAACTACGTCACGCAGAATTACCTGCTGGGGCAGGATTACGTGCCGTTCGACCTGCTCCACTGGAATGGCGACACGACCAACCTGCCCGCGAAATGGCATCTGAGCTATCTGACCGACCTGTACCGCGACAATCTGCTGGTGACGGGGACGATGACGGTGGACGGTACGCCGATCGATCTCACCAAGGTCTCCACGCCGAGCTATGTCCAGGCGGGGCGCGAAGATCATATCGCGCCGGCCGAAAGCGTCTGGAAACTCACGCAATTGTTCGCCGGGCCGCTGAAGTTCGTGCTCGCGGGCTCGGGGCATATCGCGGGCGTGGTCAATCCGCCGGCTGCGGGGAAGTATCAATACTGGACCAATCCGGGCGCGCACACGACGCTCGACGACTTCGTTGCCGGCGCGACGGAGACGAAGGGCAGCTGGTGGCCGGATTGGGTCGAATGGTTGCGCGCGCTCGGTGCCGAGACGGTGGCCGCAGACGGTGCGCGGCTACCAGGAGAGGGGGCTCTGAAGGCGCTTGGCGAGGCGCCCGGCGAGTATGTGAAGAGCCGATAGCGCTACCTTACGTTTGCGTCATGGTGCAGTGCACAATTTTTATTGTGCGGCGCGAGAATTGGTGTATGAAGACCGCGACATAACTCCGAAGAGAGGTGCGTGGATGGTGGATATCGTGAAACGGACGGCCAAGGCCGGTTCGAAGCCTGCCGCCATCGCGAAGGCTCCTCGGACCGTCGCCAAGCCGGCGAAACCGGCACCCGAGCCGATCGCCAAGACGCCGGCACCTCAACCTCTCGCGGCTGCTTTTGTATCGCCGCACACGGACATTCCCGCCCCGATTCAGGCCGCTGCGCCGTTGGGGATCCCTGCTAGCGAAACAAAGGACGCCACGATGGACACGATCCAGAGCATCACCGAGAAGACCAAGGCCCTCTTCAGCGGCGCGAACACTGCCGAATTCAACGAGCAGGCCAAGGGCGCGATGGAGAAGTCGGCGAAGATGGCGGAAGATTTCGTCGCCTTCGGCAAGGGCAACATCGAGGCGCTCGTCGAGTCGTCGAAGATCGCCGCGAAGAACGTCGAGGCGCTCGGCCAGGAAGCCGCCGACTACGCTAAGACCTCGTTCGAGAGCGCGACCGAAGCCGCCAAGACGCTCGCCGCCGCCAAGTCGCCGACCGAGTTCATGAAGCTCCAGGGCGATTATGCACGCACCGCGTTCGACACGATGATCGCCGAGGGCTCGCGCTCGACCGAGCGGATGCTGAAGATGTTCGGCGAGTTCGCGCAGCCGATCTCGAACCGCGTTGCGGTCGCGACCGACAAGATGAAGATCTCGGCCTAAGTTACGCGATGCCGTCTTCGGGCGGCAGGTGACGAGAAAGGGGCGGCCGTCATGCGACGGTCGCCCCTTTTGCGTTTGCGGTTTTCGCGCGACGTGTGCCGGCGCCCCCTTGCCCTTGCCCCCCGGCATGCCATATTTTGGCAGCATGCTTTTGACCCC
The DNA here is from genome assembly GCF_059691795.1 of Sphingomonas sp. 320_CC. Classification (NCBI taxonomy): domain Bacteria; kingdom Pseudomonadati; phylum Pseudomonadota; class Alphaproteobacteria; order Sphingomonadales; family Sphingomonadaceae; genus Sphingomonas; species Sphingomonas sp. 320_CC. The sequence continues at coordinate 842,667 of NZ_JCAWAE010000002.1, forward strand.
TGAAATGACGACTCCCCAGCGGACGGGCGAGCAGATGGCCGAGCGCCGCGACGATAATGGCGAGGACGGCCATGATGGTACCGGGGGCGGCACCGGCGCCGGTATCGCGACCAAGACGCGCGCGAAGACCAAACAGCCGACGCCGTACCGCGTGCTGATGCTCAACGACGACTATACGCCGATGGAGTTCGTCGTGCTCTGCCTCCAGCGCTTCTTCCGGATGGACATGGAGGCCGCGACTCGCGTGATGCTCCACGTCCATCAGAAGGGCGTCGGCGTGTGTGGCACGTTCAGCTACGAGGTGGCGGAGACCAAGGTGTCGCAGGTGATGGATTTCGCCAAGCAGAACCAGCATCCGCTACAGTGCACGCTGGAGAAGGCTTGAGCCTTACCGTTTGAGGTGATCTGTCTTGGTCCTCCCCCGCAAGGGGGAGGTGGCACCGAAGGTGACGGAGGGGAGGCAAGCGCCAACCCCTGTTCCGTATCCTCCCCCTCCGTCTGGCAAGAGCCAGCCACCTCCCCCTGGCGGGGGAGGATTGAGGGAAGGGGTTACCGCGCTGGCGGCAACCAGCGCAGGTCCAGCCCCTCGAAGCGGTCGATGTAGTTCGCGGCTTGCGCCAATTGCACCTCGTTAAGCAGCGTGACGCGGCCCATCTCGCGGCGGATCAGGCCGTCCTCTTCCAACTGCCGCAGCATCCTGTTGACGTGGACCGCGGTGAGGCCGGTGGCGTCGCCGATTTCCTCCTGCGTCAGGCCGAGCGTGAAGCTGTTGCCCATCGCGCGGTCGCGCATCCGCAGTCGGTTGCGCATCTCGAGCAGCAAAGCCGCGATCCGCGCCTTGGCCGAGGTCCGGCCGAGGGCGGCGAGACGGTCGGTCAGCGCGACCTTCTCCATCTGGTTCATGACCATGATGAGCGCCGACAGCCGTGGATGATCGGTGACGAGCCCGGTCATCGCCGAACGATCGAACGAACACACCGTGCAGTCGGTCAGCGCGACCACCGTCTCCGGCGAGTCGCGATAGACCAGCGCAGAGACCGCCAGCATGTCGCCAGCATAGAGGAAGCGGAGGATCTGGCGGCTGCCGTCGTCGAGCAACACATAGCTCATCGCCATGCCGCGCTGCAGGATGAAGAGTTCGGCCTGCGGGTCATTCTCGCGCACGAGGACGGCACCGCGACGCAAGTCTCGCGGGCGCTCCTCCAACCGCGCTAACGCAGCCTTCTCGTTCATCGACAGGTCGATGAGATCGCCGACGCGGTCGGCGAAGCAGCTGTCCGGCACTCTGTAATGGTCCCCAATGTTCGAGAACCACAGAGCAAAGCTAGGATTTCCGCGCATTAAAGTCGATCAAGCGGGGTGTGTTAGCGCTTCGGATGGCGCGCCCGGTCCCGACGCGGGACTCGACCCCCGGCCAGCATCCGCCTGTCGCCCGATCGCTGCGCGGCCCTTGCGCAGAACGCCAGCCGCGATAGACACCCGGGATGGACCGTATTCTCATTCGCGGCGGCAATCGCCTGTCCGGGCGCTTGCCCATCTCCGGCGCGAAGAACGCCGCGCTCACGCTGATGCCGTGCGCGTTGCTGACCGAAGAGCCACTGACGCTGCGCAATTTGCCGCGGCTGGCGGATGTCGACGGCTTCGGCCACCTGCTCAACCAGCTCGGCGCGTCGACCGCGATCCAGGGGACGCGGCCCGAGGATTTCGGCCGGGTGATGACGATCCGCGCGGGTAACCTCACCTCGACCGAGGCGCCTTACGACATCGTGCGGAAGATGCGTGCGTCGATTCTGGTGCTCGGGCCGTTGCTCGGGCGGGGCGGCGAGGCGACGGTGTCGCTGCCGGGCGGCTGCGCGATCGGCAATCGTCCGATCGATCTTCACCTGCGCGCTTTGGAAGCGATCGGTGCCGAGCTGGAGATGGCGGCGGGCTATGTGAAGGCGATCGCGCCGGGCGGGCGCCTGCCGGGCGGACGCTTTCGCTTCCCGATCGTGTCGGTCGGCGCGACCGAGAATGTCGTGATGGCGGCGGTGCTCGCCAAGGGTACGAGCGTGATCGAAAACGCCGCGCGCGAGCCCGAGATCGTCGACCTCTGCAATTGCCTCGTCGCGATGGGCGCGTCGATCGATGGGATCGGCACCGAGACGCTGACGATCGAGGGCCGCGATCGGCTGCACGGCGCGACCTATGCGGTGATGCCCGACCGGATCGAGGCGGGCAGTTACGCGTGCGCGGCGGCGATCACCGGCGGCGACCTGGAACTGGTCAGCGTGGCGATCCCGGACATGGGCGCGACGATCGATGCGCTGGTCGAGGCGGGCGTGTCCGTGACGCCGACCAAGGACGGCGTGCGGGTGGCGTCGGACGGCGTGCTGAAGCCGCTGACGCTATCGACCGCGCCGTATCCTGGCTTCGCGACGGACATGCAGGCGCAGTTCATGGCGATGCTGTGCAAGGCCGACGGCGCCAGCGTGCTGACCGAGACGATCTTCGAGAACCGCTACATGCACGTGCCCGAGCTGGCGCGGATGGGCGCGGATATCCAGGTGCGCGGGCGGACCGCGGTGGTTCGGGGCGTCGACAAGCTGGTCGGGGCGCAGGTTATGGCGACCGATCTGCGGGCTTCGATGAGCTTGATTCTCGCTGGGCTTGCGGCTGATGGTGAGACGTCTGTGGGGCGGGTTTATCACCTGGATCGTGGGTATGAGCGGTTGGAGGAGAAGCTGAGCGCGGTTGGCGCGGATATCGAGCGCGCTAGCGACGGGTGAGTGTGGCGGGGGCGTCGGTGGAACGGGCGTTAGCCCTCTCCCCTCCGGGGAGAGGGAGTAGGTTGCCGGCGTTTGGCGGTGGCATTCTTACGCGCCGCGGACGCTGTGGGGTTCGGTGTAAGCAGCGCTACCCTTGCTCGTTCCCCCGCGAAGGCGGGGGCCCAGGATCCAGCAAGGCCGTCCTTGGTAATCCGGTAGACATTCATTCAGCGCCGCCGGCAAAGCCGCCGTCGGACGGGTTCGGTGAACCGACCCGCCGGCCGTGCCGGGCGCTGCCCGCTCGCTCCGCTGCGGGCAACGGCCGCGCTTTGCGCCGCCTGCGCCCGTCAGTACATGTGCTGACCACCATTGATGCTCAACGTCGACCCGGTAACGAACCCGCCCTCCTCCGAACACAGGAACGCCACCCCACGCGCGATCTCGGTCGCCTGGCCAAGCCGCCCGACCGGGATTTTCGCAACGATCTTCTCCAGCACGTCGGCCGGCACTGCCGCCACCATGTCCGTATCGATATACCCAGGCGCGATTGCATTGACCGTTACGCCCGCCCGCGCGCCTTCCTGGGCCAAGGCCTTCGTGAAGCCGTGGATGCCGGACTTGGCGGCAGCATAGTTCACCTGGCCGTACTGCCCGGCCTGACCGTTGATCGAGCCGATGTTGACGATCCGCCCCCATTTGCGCGTGCGCATGCCGGGGAACACCGCCTTGGCCATGTTGAAACACCCGCCGAGATTGGTGTCCATCACCTCTTTCCAATCCTGGTACGTCATCTTCAGGATCGTGCCGTCGCGGGTGATGCCGGCGTTGTTCACTACGATATCGACATCGCCCAGATCGGCGGCGACCTGCGCGCAGCCGGCCTGACACGCGTCGTAGTCGGCGACGTCCCACTTGTAGGCCGCAATGCCCGTGCGCTCGGTGAACTCCTTCGCGCGCGTGTCGTTGCCGGCATAGGTGGCCGCGACCGTCAGGCCCATGTCCTGCAATGCGAGACTGATCGCTTCGCCGATTCCGCGCGTACCACCGGTTACAATTGCGACGCGTGCCATCAGTCTCTCTCCTCATGTTTTGCCGAAGGCTAGCCAGCCCGCACCCATCCTTCAAGCTCGCGCGCCAAAATGCTGCGCAACATTTCCACGCCGACCGGGCTGTCGTTGAGGCAGGGCAGATAGGCGAAGTGCGTGCCGCCAGCCTCTTCGAAGCTCTCGCGACCGCGGATCGACAGTTCCTCCAGCGTCTCCAGGCAATCGGCGGAGAAGCCCGGCGCGAAGATCGCGACCTTGGTCTTGCCCGCCTTGGCGAGCGCGACGAGCGTCTCGTCGGTCGCCGGTCCCAGCCACTTCTGCGGCCCGAAACGCGACTGGAACGCGATCGTCAGCTCGCGCCCCATCCGCTCGCCAAGCAGTCGCGCGGTCTTCTGGCAGTGGCAGTGATACGGATCGCCCTGCTGCAACGTCCGCTTCGGCATGCCGTGGAAGCTGGCGACGATGGCATCGGGCGTGAAATCGAGCGCGGAGAGCCCCTCTTCGAGCGAGTCCTTCAGCGCGTCGATATAGAGCGTGTCGTCATAGTAAGGCGGCAGCGTGCGGATCGCCGGCTGCCAGCGCAGCCCGGCGAGATGCTTGAACGCCTTGTCGTTCGCGGTCGCGGTCGTTGCTGCGCAATATTGCGGGTAGAGCGGCGCGAGCAGGATGCGTTCGCAGCCCGCCGCCTTCATCGCTGTCAGCCGGTCCGAGATCGACGGATTGCCGTAGCGCATCGCCCAGTCGACGAGCACGCCCGGCCCGAACGAATCCTTCAACGCCGCGGCCTGCAACCGGGTGATCGCGGCGAGCGGCGAGCCGTCCTCGCGCCAGACCTGCGAATAGGCGTGCGCGGACTTTTTCGGGCGGGTGTTGAGGATGATGCCGCGCAGGATCGGCTGCCACGCGATCTGCGGGATCTCGACGACACGCGAATCGGACAGGAACTCGCCGAGATAGCGCTTCACCGATTTCGCATCGGGGCCATCGGGCGTGCCGAGGTTCATCAGCAGCACGCCGATCTTGGGTTTCGGAATCAGGGGGTGATCGGGGGGCAGGGTCATGGCGCTGGTCTTAAAGGCAAATTGCGGATGCGGAAGCCCGTTGACGCATAGAGTGCGTTGGCGATCGCGGGCGCGACCGCGGGGACGCCGAGTTCGCCGACGCCGCCGGGCGCCTCGTCGCTGCGGATGACCTCGACGGTAATGTCGGGCGTGTCGGCGAGGCGGGGCAGGCCGATCGTGTCGAACCCGCGCGCGTCGGCGAGGCCGCGGGTGAAACCGGTCGATGCGCCGAGCGCGGCGGCCATGCCGAAGATCAGCCCGCCCTCGATCTGCTGGCGAACGATGTCGGGGTTGATCTGCGCGCCGCAATCGACCGCGGCGACGAGGCGGTCGACCACCGGGCGCTGGTCTGCGCCGACATGCGCCTCCGCCATGACCGCGATGTAGCTGCCGCGGAAGGCGTGGGCTGCGATGCCCTGGCCGCTGCCGGCGACGCCGCCGTCCCAGCCGCCGAGCGCTGCGGCGGTCGAGAGACAGCGCGCGAGTCGCGGTTCGCCGCCAAGCATGGCGATGCGGAACGACATCGGTTCGGACTGCGCGGTGCGCGCGAGTTCGTCGAGGAAGCATTCGGTGAAGAACGCGGTGTAGCCGTGTGCGCCGCCGCGGAGGTGGCCGGTAGGGATGCCGATCTCGGCGGGGTGGTGCTCGACCGTATAGGCGGGGATGCGATAGACCGGCGCCGCGCCCGCGACGGCGTAGCGGTCACCGTTGACGCCGATCAGCGCGGCTTCGGTCGCGAGGCCCGGCATTATCCGGCGTGCCATCTCGGCGCCGGTCGAGGGGGCTGCGATTTTTGCCGACCAGCCCATGATCGCGCCGTTGGGGGCGAGCCGTGCGGCCATCTTTGCGACGGCGGGCGGGCGGTAGTGATCGTGGAGCGAATCTTCGCCGCGCGCCCAGACGAGGCTGACCGGGCGGCGGAGCTTCACCGCCAGCACCGCCGCCTGTTCGGCGACGTCGTGTTCGAGCGCGGCGCCGAACGATCCGCCGATCAGCATCGGGTGGACGACGACGGCGTCTTCGCTGAGGCCCGCCGCGCGCGCTGCTGCCGATCGTGCGAGCCCCGGCGCTTGCGTTGCTAGCCAGAGTTCGAGGCGGCCGTTCGAGAAGGAGGCTGTCGCGCTGCGGGTCTCGATCGCTGCGTGCAGGCCGAGGCCCGCGTGGTAGGTTGCGGTGACGAGCTTGGCACCCTGGAAGGTCGTGGCGACGTCGCCTGCGTACGCCATCTGCGTGCCGGGACGGGCTAGCGCCGCGTCGAGTGCCGCGCCGATCGACCTGGTATCGGGGAGCGGGGCGTCGTTCTCGAACCGCGGGGCGAGCGCGTCGAGCGCCTTTTGCGCGGCCCACCCTGTCGTAGCGACGGCCGCCACCCAGCGCGGGTTCTCGACCACCGACAGCACGCCGCGGATGCGGTCGGCGGCGGCGCGGTCGACCCTTGTTAGGCGACCGCCGACCGGGCCCTGGCGGATTGCGGCGTGGACCATGTCGGCAAGGCGGACATCGCCTGCGAAATTGGCCGAGCCGTCGACTTTAGACGGGGTGTCGAGGCGGGGGACGGATTTGCCGACCAGCTTGCCTGCACCCTGGATGCCGAGTGGGAGGGGATCGGGAAGGGTGAACTTCGCGGCCTCTTCGGCGAGTTCGGCGAAGCGGATGCGCTTGGTTTGGTAGGTGCAGAAGCCGGCGTCGACGTTGACCTGGGTCCAGTCGGCGTCCCAGCGCTTGGCCGCTGCCATGCAGAGCAGCGCGCGCGCGCCTGCGCCGGCCTCGCGACAGGCTTGCTCGAACATCCGGATCGAGCTCGATCCGCCGGTCAGCATCGGTGGTTGCGGGGTGCCAGCTGGGAGGCGGGCGAACAGGCCTTCGAACAGGTCGTGCGTGCCGATTGGGTTGGCGTAGAGCGGGTTGAGCGGGGCGGGCTCGACGCCGATCGTGCGCCAGTCCGCGCCGAGTTCGTCCGCGACGATCTGGGGGAGGGTGGTGTAGACGCCCTGGCCATGCTCGACCTGCGGAACGGCGACGGTGACGTGGCCGTCGGTGCCGATCTTGAGCCACGCGCCGAACGGGGTTTCGCCGGGGTTGGCGACGAGGTTGGGGGCGTAGGTTCGTGGCCAGAGACCCCAGGCGACGACGAGCCCGATCCCTGCGCCGCCGCCGACGAGTATGCTGCGCCTGTTGATCATGGGTGCGCTCTAATCCTTCTCCCCCACGGGGAGAAGGTGGCGCGAAGCGGCGGATGAGGGGGAGTGGGTCTCCGGGGCCGTGCTGGGAGTCTCACTGCCCCTCTCCCTTCCGTCGCCAAGCGGCTCCTCCCTCCCTCTCCCCGGAGGGGCGAGGGAATTTAGGCCAGCGCTCGGTAGGTGGCTTTTAGCGTGACCTTGTCGATCTTCTCCGTCCCCAGTCTTGGCAGCGGCTCTTCCGAAATCCAGATTCGCTGCGGTATCTTGAACGCGGCGATGTGCTGGTGGAGGAACGCGGTCAGGTCGTCCGGGGTCAGCGTCTCGCCGTCCTGCGGCACTACCACTGCGCCGGGGACCTCGCCGAAGCGCTCGTCAGCCAACCCGAAGACCGCCGCCTCCGCGACGGCTGGGTGTTCGTACAACGCCGCTTCCACCTCCTGGCACGAGATGTTCTCGCCGCCGCGGATGATGATGTCCTTCTTGCGATCGACGATGAACAGATAGCCGTCCTCGTCGAGGTAGCCGATGTCGCCGGTCCGGAAATAGCCGTCCGACGTGAACGCCGCGGCGGTCGCATCCGGACGGTTCCAATATTCCTTGAAGTTGCAGATCGAGCGGATGCAGACTTCGCCGCGCTGGCCCTGGTCGACCGGGTGGCCGGCTTCGTCCAGGATCGCGAGATCGACCAACGGCGCGCCGGGGCGGCCGGCGGAATTGGGCTTGGCGAGATAATTGCCGCGCCAGTTGCCGGTGCCGACCGCGTTGGTCTCGGTGAGGCCGTAGCCGATCAGCGGCGCGCTGCCACCCATCTCCTCGTCGATGCGGCGGACGTGATCGACCGGGCGGGGTGCGCCCCCCGCGGCGAAATCGGTTACGGTCGACAGGTCGTAATTGGCGCGATCGGGGTGGTTGAGGATCTCGAAGCTCATCAGCGGCACGCCGACGAAATAGGTGACGCCTTCCGCCTCGATCAGCCGCATCGCCTCGCCCGCATCCCATTTCGGCATCAGCACGAGCTTGCGCCCCATCGCGAAGCTCTGGAGGAAGACGGGGACCTCCCCGGTGATGTGGAACAGCGGGATCGTCAGCAGCGTGACCGGCTGGCCGACCGGCGGATTGCCTTGCGCGGTGGCGATCCCGACCATCATCATGACCTGGCCGAGATAATTGAAGATGCCCTGCACGATCGCGCGATGCTCGGACAGCGCCCCCTTCGACTGGCCGGTCGATCCGCTCGTGAACAGGATCGTCGCATGATCCTCGGGCCCGAGCAGCGGCAGGTCGGCGGTGTGGTCGTCCTTTGCCAACACGGCGCCGAGCGCAGCGTCGAGCGGTCGCGAATCGTCGATCTCGACCACTGGCGCGCGCAGAGCCGCAATCTGCGCGAGGCGCTTCACGCGCGGCGGATCGGCGAACACGAGCGCGCAATCGACCTCACCGATCGCGGTCTCGAGTTCCTCCGACTGCCACCAGCCGTTGAGCAGGGTCGCGACGCCGCCGGCCATGAGGATGCCCATGTACAGCACGATCCACGACGGTGAGTTGCGCATCGCGATGCCGACTCGGGCGCCCTTGGCGATGGCGTAGCCGCCGACAAGGGCGCGGGCGGTGCGCTCGGCGGCGGCGTAGACCTCGCCGAAGGTCAGCCGTTCGGCGCCGGAGACGAGGAAGACGGCGTCGCGGTGCTCGTTGGCATAGTGTGCGAAATAGTAACTGAGCGCGGGCGGCGCGGCGGCGATCGTCGGCAGCGTGACGCCGAACCGCTCGACCGATCCGAGCGCGAGCATCCCGTCGGGCGCGGTCAGCGCGGCCATCGTCGAATCCATAGCCAGGTCCAGCTCGGTCCGCATATCGCTCTCCTACTTGGTCTTATCGTTATCGGTCTTTATGCAGGGGCGAACGCGTGGGGAAAAGCCTTTGATCCTGTCGACCATCACCGCCGCTGCGGGCGCAGCGCCTGCCGTCGGCAGTCACATCCGCTTCGAGGACCTCGGGCTGCATCCCGACGTCTTCTCGATCGGGTTCTTCACGCTGCGTTGGTACAGCCTTGCCTATATCGGCGGGATCCTGCTCGGCTGGTGGTACCTGCTGAAGCTGCTCGCCCAGCCCGGCGCACCGATGGCGCGGCGGCATGCCGACGACCTGGTGTTCTACGCGACGCTCGGCATCATCCTCGGCGGGCGGCTCGGCTATGTGATCTTCTACGCACCCGAGATGTTCCTGCATCCGCTGCGGATATTCAGGCTCTGGGACGGCGGCATGTCGTTCCACGGGGGCGTCATCGGCACGTCGATCGGGCTGATCCTGTTTGCGCGGAAGCATCAGCTCAACTGGTTGCGCGTGCACGATTATATCGCGTGCTGCGTACCCTTTGGCCTGTTCTTCGGGCGACTGGCGAACTTCGTGAATGGCGAGCTGTGGGGCAAGCCGACCGATGTCGCGTGGGGGATCATCTTCGAGCGCACGGTGCCGTTCGGGATGGTCGAGCCGGCGCGGCACCCGAGCCAGCTGTACGAGGCGGGGCTGGAGGGCGTAGTCCTGTTCGCGCTGCTGTGGTTCGCGTTCTGGAAGACCAAGGCGCGGTACGACCCGGGCAAGCTCGTCGGGTTGTTCGTGCTCGGCTACGGGATCGCGCGGTTTACCGTCGAGTTCTTCCGCGAGCCGGATTCGCAGCTGCGGGCGTTTGCCGAGCATACCGGGCTGCACATGGGGCAGTGGCTGTGCGTGCCGATGATCATTGGCGGCGGGTATCTGGTGGCGACGTCGGCCAAACGCCGCGTGCGGGTCGAGTCGATCGCAGGGACGGCGAGCGTCGCCTGACGCCCCCCCCGCTTGCGGGAGGGGTTGGGGGAGGGCATGGCCGCAATTGTCATGGCCAACGATAATCCAGCCCCTTCCCTAACCCCTCCCGCAAGCGGAAGGGGAATAGACACCGCCCTCCCGGAACGCCTCGCGCGCGCGATCGCGCTCGCGGGTCCGATCTCCGTTGCGCAGTATATGGCGGCGGCGAACGCGCACTATTATGCGACGCGCGACCCGTTGGGGGCGGGGGGCGACTTCACGACTGCGCCCGAGATCAGCCAGATGTTCGGCGAGCTTGTCGGTTTGTGGTGTGCCGACCTTTGGGACCGCGCTGGGCGGCCGGATGTCGCGTGGGTCGAACTCGGCCCTGGCCGCGGGACGCTCGCCGCCGATGCATCGCGGGCCATGGCGAAGGCGGGGCTGACGCCGCCGGTGCATTTCGTCGAGACCAGCCCGGCGCTGCGCAAGGCGCAGGCCGAACGCGTCCCTGCCGCAACCTGGCACGACGCGGTCGACACGCTGCCGACCGATCGGCCGCTGATCGTCGTCGCCAACGAGTTTTTCGACGCGCTGCCGATCCGGCAGTTGGTCAAGCGCGAGCAGTGGCACGAACGCCTCGTCGCGGCGCAGGACCTGCTGTTCCTGCCGATCGCCGGGAAGCCGCTCCCGGATGCCGTCATCCCTGAGCCGTTTCGCGATGCGCCCGCAGGTTCGATCCTGGAAACCTCGCCTGCAGCCGTGACGATCATTCGCGGTCTCGCCAAGCGGATCGCCGCGCAGGGCGGTGCGCTGATCGCGGTCGACTATGGTTATGAGGGGCCGGCGCTCGGCGACACGTTGCAGGCGGTGCGCGGGCACGCCTTCGCCAATCCGTTCGAGGCGCCGGGCGAGCATGACCTGACCGCGCATGTCGACTTTACCACGCTGGCCGCCGCGGCGCAGGCCGAGGGCGCGGTCGCGTGGGGGCCGGTGACGCAGCGCGACCTGCTCGGTGCGCTCGGGATCGATTCGCGGACGTCGGCGCTCGCCAAGGCGTCGCCTGCCCGGGCGGAAGCATTGGCGGCGGACCGAAGGAGGTTGATGGACGATATGGGTACGCTCTTCAAAGCGCTGGCGATCACTGCGCCGAATTGGCCGACACCGGCGGCGTTTGCATGATCGCCTATCGCGATGCCGTGCCCGCCGACGGTGCAGAACTCGCCGCGATGGCAAAGCGGTCGTTTACCGACACGTTCGGTACGCTGTATCGCCCTGAAGACCTCGCCGCGTTTCTCGAGCAAACGTTCGGGGAGAAGGGGTTGCCGGCGCAGCTGTCCGACCCTGCCTTCACGGTGCGCGTCGCGGTGGACGGGGCGGGTGAGATCGTCGGATTTGCGAAGATCGGCCCGGTGGCGTTTCCTGGCGATTGGCCTGCGACGGCGATCGAACTTCACCAGCTTTATGTGCGCGGAGACCAGCATGGCGCGGGTGTCGGACCTGCGCTGATGGACTGGGCGATCGATGTCGCACGCGCCGAGGGGCGGACGGAAATGATCCTGAGCGTGTATGTGGATAATCACCGAGCGCACCGATTCTACCAGCGTTACGGCTTTGTCGAGATCGGGCGGTATGTGTTCATGGTGGGCGAGCAGCCTGATGATGACCGGATCATGCGGCTTGTGCTGTGATCGGCGGCGCCTCCAGAGATATCGTAGCGAAAGGCCGCCACCCCGGCGGAGGCCGGGGCCCAGTTGGCAAGGTCTTGGTAACGGCGCGATGCCTGCTGTTAGCAACGTCACCCAACTGGGCCCCGGCCTCCGCCGGGGTGGGGATGTGTTTGATGTTGGGTGACCTAAAATGACCATCGATCCAATCCGCGCGAAGGCGCTTGGCGACATTCCGCATGGCTTTCTCGGCCGGCGTGGCGGCGTTTCGGCCGGGGCGTATGCGAGCCTCAATGTCGGCATCGGGTCCGACGACGACCCCGCCGCCATCGCCGAGAACCGTCGTCGTGCGAGTGAAGCCGTCCTCCCCGGCGCGAAGCTCGTCGGTCTGTACCAGGTCCATTCCGCCGACGCGGTCACCGTGATCGAGCCGTTCGACGACGAGATCCGTCCGCATGCCGATGCGCTGGTCACCAACCGTCCCGGCCTTGCGCTCGGTATTCTTACCGCGGACTGCGCGCCCGTATTGTTCGCCGACGCGCACGCCGGCGTCGTTGCGGCAGCCCATGCCGGGTGGAAAGGCGCGCTCGGCGGCGTCACCGATTCCACGATCCTCGCGATGGAGGCGATCGGTGCGCACCGCGACCGGATCGTCGCCGCGGTCGGGCCGTGCATCGCGCGTGCCAGCTATGAGGTCGATGACGCCTTCATCCGCCGGTTTTGCGAGGCGGATCCGGAGAACGAGCGCTTCTTCGCGGACGGCCGCGCCGTCGAGAACAGGGGCGATCATTACCAGTTCGACCTGGAGGCCTATGTCGTCAGCCGGCTCGCGGTCGCTGGGATCGGCCGGATCGAGGCGCTCGGGCTCGACACGTACACCGACGACGATCGCTTCTTCAGCTATCGGCGCGCGACCCATCGCGGCGAGCCCTCCTATGGGCGTCAGATCAGCATCATCGGCCTGTAACGGCTCCCAAAGCCCTCGCCGGTCGTTTAGGCTCCGCACATCGGCTCGCATAAGACGGGCCACGCAGGAGCATATTGATGTCCGATACCCCCGAAAACGCCGGCGCAGTCCCCGCCGAAACCGAAGCCGACCTGACCGGCGTAGCGGCACGCGTCGCGCCGAAGCCCGAGGTCGAGAAGATCGGCGGGCGCAAGCTGAAGCCGTCGACCTTGATGATGGGGCACGGTTACGATCCCGCGCTGTCGGAAGGCTCGCTGAAGCCGCCGATCTTCCTCACCTCGACCTTCGTGTTCCCCAATGCGGCGGCGGGCAAGCGCCACTTCGAAGGCGTCACCGGCAAGCGTCCGGGCGGGGCCGAGGGCCTCGTCTATTCGCGCTTCAACGGGCCGAACCAGGAGATTCTCGAGGATCGCTTGGGCGTCTGGGAAGAGGCGGAGGACGCGCTCGCTTTCTCGTCGGGCATGTCGGCGATCGCGACGCTGTTCCTCGCGATGGTCAAGCCGGGCGACACGATCGTCCATTCGGGGCCTTTGTACGCGGCGACGGAGACGCTGATCGGACGCGTACTCGGAAAGTTCGGGGTCAAGTGGCTCGACTTCCCGGCGGGCGCGACTCGTGAAGAGATCGATGCGGTGATGACCGAGGCGGCGACCGGCAACGTCGCGCTGATCTATCTGGAAAGCCCGGCGAACCCGACCAATGCGCTGGTCGACGTCGAGGCGGTCGCGGCCAGCCGGGACGCGATCTTCAAGGGCGAGAAGCCGCCGATCGCTATCGACAACACCTTCCTCGGGCCGCTGTGGTTCCAGCCGCTCAAGCATGGCGCGGACATCGTCGTGTATTCGCTGACCAAGTATGTCGGCGGGCATTCGGATCTCGTCGCGGGCGGCGTGCTCGGCACGAAGGAGCATATCAATACGATCCGGACGATGCGGAACACGATTGGGACGATCACCGATCCGAATACCGCGTGGATGCTGTTGCGATCGCTGGAGACTCTCGAGCTGCGGATGAGCCGTGCGGGCGAGAATGCGGCGAAGGTCTGCGCTTTTCTCCGTCACCATCCGAAGGTGGAGCGGGTCGCATATCTGGGTTTCCTCGAGGACGAGCCGGGCATGGAGCGTCAGGCGGACATCTATCGTCGCCATTGCACCGGCGGCGGTTCGACCTTCTCGCTGTACCTGAAGGGCGGCGAGCGCGAGAGCTTTGCGTTCCTCGATGCGCTGAAGATTGCCAAGCTGGCGGTGTCGTTGGGTGGGACCGAGACGCTGGCTAGCCATCCTGCGGGCATGACGCATCTGTCGGTGCCCGATGCGCGCAAGCAGGCGCTGGGGATAACGGACAACCTTGTCCGGATATCTATCGGGGTGGAGGATCCGGACGATCTGATTGCCGATTTCGAGCAGGCGCTGGATACGATCTGACCGTGATACGGTAGCTCCCGTTCCTTGTTCTCCCGCGAAGGCGGGAGCCCAGACTGGGTCCCCGCCTTCGCGGGGAAACAAGGAGTGGGCGTTACACCTCTGGCGCGAGGTGGGCGGGTTTTGAGTGAAGTCTTTGCCACGACCCGCTAGCATTCGCTGATGCCGATCTTTACCCCTATCCCGCAGCACGAGTTCGTCGCGGCCGTACACATCCTCGCCGCCAAGCTGGTCGAGGATACCGACTGGAAACCCGATTACATCATCGGCATCGGCCGTGGCGGGCTCGTGCCGGCGGTATTCCTCAGCCACGCGATCGGGCTGCCGACACTGTCGGTCGATTATTCGAGCCAGGTGAAGGACTTTGCCGACGAACCGCTGGTGAAGCTTGCCGCGCGAACGCGGGATGGCGAGCGGTTACTGTTCCTCGACGACATTAACGATTCGGGGCGGACGATCACGCATCTGCGGCGTGCGCTGGCGGCGGCGGGTGCTGTCGAGGGCGCGGTGCGGTTTGCAATGTTGATCGATAACGTCAGTTCGGCCGAGCGGATCGACTATTGCGCGCGGACGATCGACCGGACGGTGACGAAGGACTGGTTCGTGTTTCCGTGGGAATCGGTGGCGCCTGATGCTGCGATTGCCGAGGATGCGGCGGAAGTGCCTGAGCGGATCGCGTGATCCATTCACAACCGTCATCCTGACGAAAGTCAGGACCCAGGGTAACTGACCACCGTCGGTCGTGGCTCTGGATCCTGACTTTCGTCAGGATGACGGGGGTGGCGTATGGGGCCTTTCGGTGCGTGCCGTTGCCGGATTGGGGACGAACAAAGGGCCGGCTCCCGTACGGGAAGCCGGCCCTCGCCCTCGATACGCTACGCGAGGGAACTGGGAAACTGGTTGGGTGGCTCGAACGGGCGGGACGTCGGCAAAGCCGTCGTCGGTCGGGTCAGGCGATGCCTGCCCGCCGTCCGTGCCGGCGGTTGCTCGCTTTCGCTCGCAACAGCTCGGGCGTTGCCGGGCTTACCGCCGGCAATACCCGGGGTTATCCGACTTATCGATCGCGTTGCCGGCCAGGCCGCCACCGGCTGCGCCGAGGACCGCGCCGAGTGTCCGGTCACCACGACCGGCGATGGTGTGACCGAGCAGACCGCCCGCGAGGGCGCCGATGATCGTGCCGCCGGTGTTGTCGCAGCCGCGACGGCTGCGTGCGTTGTAGCGGCGGTCGTTGCCGCGATACTCGCGGTAGTCGCCGCGATAGCCACGGTCGTAGCCATTGTCGCGGTAGCCGCCACCCTGATAGCCATCGTAGCCACGCTCGTAGCGCGAGCCCCAGCGCTGCGCATCGGCGGCGGCGGGAACGAGGGCGGTCGCACCCAATGCGAGGGCACTGGCGGCGAGAGTAAAAGTCTTGAACATCGTGCGTCTCCCGTTGGGGATTTCGGCGGCGGCGGGGGCCGTGCTTCCATCCTCGATGAGACGCTTATGGGTGATTCGCATTGAGCCGAGCCTGAATGCCTCCGTTATCCGCTGTTCATGCTTCCGCGGATCGTCGGACACCCTATGAGGACGCGATGCGGCGCCTGATCACCATCCTGTTCGTCGCCGTGAGCGTCTGCGCGATCGTGCCGACTTGGTCGGGCGAAGCGCGGCTCGACCTGCTCGGCAAGCGCGCGCAGCTGACCGCGACGCGCGTGATGCTCGATCGCACCAACCCGCGGCATGTGCGCGTTGGCGGGCTCACCTATCTGGGCGGGGTGGCACTCGACAGTCGCGATCCGGCGTTCGGGGGATTCTCGTCGCTCGACGTCGCCCCAGCCCGGACCGGCAATCGGTTCACGCTACTGAGCGACGGCGGCAATATCGTCCAGTTCGACATGGGCCCCGACTGGCTCCCGCACCGGGTCGCGTTCGAGAACCTGCCCGCGGGGCCCGGCATCGGCTGGGAGAAACGCGACCGCGACAGCGAATCGATGGCGATCGATCCGTTCACGGGAAAGATCTGGGTCGGCTTCGAAGATGACAATTCGATCTGGCGCTATGCCGCGGGGTTCGCGCGGTACGAGGCGCGGGTGATGCCGGAGTCGATGCGGAAATGGCCGTCGAATGGCGGACCCGAATCGATGGCGCGGCTGCCCGATGGGCGATTCGTCGTGATCAGCGAGGAGGCGCATGTGCGTCGGCCGGACTGGTCTGGGTCGGACGAGGAACGGTTGCACACGCGGCAGGCGCTGATCTTCGCGGGCGATCCGACCGGAGCAGGGGGGCCGGAGCGATTCGCGTACGAACCGTTCGGGCGATACGACCCGTCTGACGTCACCGCGCTGCCGAACGGCGACCTGCTGGTGCTTGATCGTGGTTTCCGACTACCGTTCACGTTTTCAGCGCGGATATCGCTGGTTGCCGCGCGCGACGTCGCGGCGGGGCGAATCGCACGCGGCCGGCTGATCGCGACGATCGATGCGCCACTGATCCACGACAATTTCGAGGGGATCGACACGACGGTCGAGAACGGCGCGACGATCGTGTGGATCGTGTCGGACGACAACCAGATGTTTCTCCAGCGGACGCTGCTGCTGAAGTTCCGGCTGGATCGCTAAGCCACAAACGCCGACGGCCCGCCCTGCGAGGTGCAGGGCGGGCCGCGGTGATCGCAATACGACGTCGCTGTTAGGCGGCGACGGCCGATGCTGCGATCTTCTTGACGACTTCGCGCTTCAGGCGACGAACGCGGAGCGACAGCTTGTCGTCCGAGACCTTCACCAGCCAGTTGTCGAGGCCACCATTATGCTCGACGGTACGCAGGCCGTGCGTCGAGACGCGCAGCTTGACGCCCTTCTCGAGCGAATCGGAAAGCAGCGTGACGTTCTGCAGGTTCGGGAGGAACGTGCGCTTGGTCTTGTTGTTGGCGTGGGAGACGTTGTTCCCGACCATCCGGCCCTTGCCGGTCAGTTCGCAGATGCGCGACATGTGATTACCTATTCAAGTGTCGGGAGGAACCCCGGAAAGGCGCGCGGATAGCTGGCACGCCGGCTTTCGTCAACCGATTCACGCGAAACGTGGCTACGGTCGTCCGCAATGAGCATTGTGCAACCCACGGCGATCGACGACGTTGTTACGCTATCGAACTGTTCAATAAAAGGGGATGTCCCATGCGTACGCTCTTGTCTCTCGTCGCGATCGTCGTGCTGGTCGTGGTCGGCCTGATGTATTTCGGGATCATCAACATCGACCAGACCCGCCAGGGCGTCGTTCAGGCGCCGAAGTTCCAGGCCGACGTCGCCAAGGTCACGCTCGGCACCGAGAACAAGACGGTCGCCGTCCCGACGATCAACGTCGAGAAGCCGGGCAACAGCCAGGCACCGAACTGATCTTTACGCGAGGCAGGCGGCGGGGCAGGGCCTGAGGCCATGTTCCCCGTTCCCGAACCCATGCGCCGCGCGCTCGACGCGGCGCGCGATGCGGCGCTGGCTGGGGAAGTCCCGGTCGGCGCCGTTGTCGTTAAGGACGGCGTTATTATCGCGACGGGGGCGAATGCGCCGCGGGCGTTGTGCGATCCGACTGCGCATGCGGAGATCCAGGCGATTCGCGCTGCTGCTCTGGTTTTGGGAAGCGATCGGCTCGAGGGATGCGATCTCTGGGTGACACTTGAGCCGTGTGCGATGTGTGCCGGGGCGATCGCGCATTCACGGATCGCGCGGCTCTATTATGGCGCGGCGGATGTGAAGGGTGGGGCGGTCGAGCATGGACCGCGGTTCTTCGGGCAGCCGACGTGTCATCATCGGCCTGAGGTTTATGCCGGGATTGCGGAGACCGAGGCGGCGGGGATTTTGCGGGAGTTCTTTGCGAGTCGCCGGTAGGGGCAGCGCATTTCCGTCATCCTCCCCCGCAAGGGGGAGGTGGCGCCGAAGGCGACGGAGGGGGAGGACGCGGCAACAGCGGTAATCACTTTCCTCCCCCTCCGTCTGGCAAGTGCCAGCCACCTCCCCCTGGCGGGGGAGGATCAATCGGTTCAGCCTTCCAGACTCTTGGACGCCTGCTCGAACAGATCCTTCGACAGACCCGGTGTCCGTACGATCCGCTCCAGTTCCGCACGCATCAATCCGGCGCGCACCGTATCGAATCGGCGCCAGCGGCCCAGCGGCGGGAGGAGTTTCGCCGCGGTCTGCGGGTTCAGGCGGTCAAGCGCGATCAACTGGTCCGCGAGGAACCGGTATCCACTCCCGTCGGCGGTATTGAACGCCCGCTGGTTCGCGCCGAACGCGCCGATCAGCGATCGGGCGCGGTTGGGGTTGGTCAGCGTGAAGTCGGCATGCTCGGCCAGCCCCGCCACGATCGCACCGGTATCGCCGCGCGACGACTGCGCCTGCGCCTGGAACCACTTGTCGAGCACCAGCGGGTTGTCGCAATATTGGCTGTAGAAGATGTCGAGCGCGGTGGTGCGGATCTCGGACGCGCTGCTGACCAGCGTCGTCAGCGCGCCCATCCGGTCGGTCATGTTGTCCGCCGAATCGAACTGCGCGAACGCGAGGTCCGCCGCATCCGCCGCGCCGCTCGCTGCTATATAGCCGAGTGCGACGGACCGCAGGCGACGCAGGCCCTTGCCCTCGGGTGTATAAGCATAGGGCTGACCTTCACCACGCGCGTACGCTTGCCGCCACTGCGTCTCCAGACGTGTGCCGAGATCGCGGCGCAGTGCCTCGCGCGCACGGAAGATCGCGTCGGGATCGACGACGGCCATCTGGTCGCCGATGAAGCTCTCCGACGGCAGCAACACCGCCTCCGCGACGAAGGCCAGATCGAGATCGGTGTTGGCGAGCGTGTTGGCGACCGCCGCGATCACGGCCTCGTGATCCGCATGCCCACCTGCCGACGCGACCAGCGTGTCGAGCATCAGTTGCTGCATCGCCTCGTAGCGCGCGAACGGATCGTCGTCGTGCGCGCTGAGGAAGGCGAGATCGGCGGCGGTGCGGTCGCTCTCGACCACCACCGGCGCGGAGAAGCCGCGGTTGATCGACAGCACCGGGCGTTCGGCCAGGCCTTCGAATTCGATCGTGTCGAGCGTGTCGTCGAACAGGACGAGGCGTTCGTCGGTCAGCGCTGCACCGGACTCGGCACCGAACAGCTTCACCCGCAGCGGCAGCACCATCGGCGACTTCGCCGGTTGGCCGGGCGTTGCGGGCACCTGCTGCGCGAGCCGCAGCGTCGCGCGGTCTCCGTCATGTGAGAGGCTGGCCGAGACGCGCGGCGTGCCCGCCTGCGAATACCAGAGGCGGAACTGGGTGAGGTCGACCTTGCCGCCCTCCTCCATCGAGGTGACAAAATCCTCACAGGTCGCGGCCGTGCCGTCGTACCGGTCGAAATACAGGTCGGTGCCCGCACGGAAGCCCTGCGGTCCGAGGATCGCGGCCATCATCCGGATCAGCTCGGCGCCCTTGTTGTAGATCGTGGCCGTGTAGAAGTTCGAGATCTCCTGGTAGGATTCAGGCCGCACGGGATGCGCGAGCGGGCCCGAATCCTCGGGGAATTGCGAGGCGCGCAGGCCGCGGACGTCCTCGATCCGCTTGACCGCGCACGAACCCTGGTCGGCGGAGAAGCCCTGGTCGCGATAGACCGTGAAGCCTTCCTTCAACGACAGCTGGAACCAGTCGCGGCAGGTGATCCGGTTGCCCGACCAATTGTGGAAATATTCGTGCGCGACGACCGCGGCGATCGCGTCGTAGTCGTAATCGGTCGCGGTATCCGGGTCGGCCAGAATGTAGCGCGAGTTGAAGATGTTGAGGCCCTTGTTCTCCATAGCGCCGAAGTTGAAATCGTCGACCGCGACGATGTTGAACACGTCCAGGTCGTATTCGCGGCCATAGGTCGTCTCGTCCCACGCCATCGCCAGTTCGAGCGCCTTCAGCGCGTGGTCGGTCTTGGGCAGGTCGGCCTCGCGTACCCAGATGCCGAGCGATACCTCGCGGCCCGACATCGTCGTGAAGCTGCTGCGGTTCACCGCGAGATCGCCGGCGACCAGCGCGAACAGGTAGGAGGGTTTTGGGAAAGGGTCATGCCAGGTCGCCCAGTGGCGGCCATCGTCGAGATCGCCCTGCGCGACCGGGTCGCCGTTCGCGAGCAGCACCGGGAAGTGCTTCTTGTCGGCGGTCATCTTGACCGAATAAACGCTGAGCACGTCGGGGCGGTCGGGGAAATAGGTGATGCGGCGGAAGCCTTCAGCCTCGCACTGGGTGCAGAGATTGCCGCCCGAGGCATAGAGCCCCATCAACTGCGTGTTGCGATCGGGGGCGATCTCGACCTGAGTCTCGACGACATGCGCGGCGCCGGTGAGCGGGATGACGAGCTGTTCGCCGTCGATCCGCCAGTCGTTGATCGCGACGCCATCGACCGTGACCGAGAGCGGCTTCTGGCCCGCGCCGTCGAGCCGGAGCGGTGCGCTGTGATCGCCGTTGCGCGTGACCGACAAGGTAGCGGTGACACGCGTGGTTGACGGATCGAGGTCGAAATCCAGTTTCGTCTCGGGGACCAGCCACTCGGGCGGGGTATAGTCCTCGCGGCGAATGACGAGCGGGTGGGCGAGACTGTTCTGGATATCGAGCATATGTTTGCGAATATAGGGCCGCGCCCGCCTATCGCCAGCCAAAGCTTGCGCGGGTGACGGTGGATGCTACGCCGCTGCAACACGTTCCCTTTGCAAGGATTTCCGGATGTATCGTCCTATCGGCGCGCTCGCGGTGCTCGCGCTTTCTACCTCTGCCCTTGCACAGACTGCGCCGGTTGCGGCTCCGGTGACCGCCCCGAATACTGCCGAGTTGAACGCCAAGCTCGCCGCGCCGCTGCCGGCGGACCAGGCGGCGATGAAGGCGCACGTGCTGTTTCTCGCGTCGGATGCGATGAAGGGGCGCGAGGCTGGCAGCCCCGAGTTCGATATCGCCGCGCAATATGTCGCCGCGCAGTTTTATGCGGCGGGTCTGCGGCCGGGTGGCGACCAAGGCGGCTATCTCCAGACCGTGCCGCTCGTGTCGTACAAAGCGGCGAGCAAGGGCGATTTCGTCTGGGCGGGTCGCGGGCCTGCGCAGCCGCTCGTGTTCGGTGAGGATTACGTCCCCGCGGCGAACGGCGCGAAGGCGGAGACCAGCGTTTCGGCGCCCGTCGTGTTCGTCGGCTACGGGATCGACGCGCCGCAATATGGCCAGGACGATTACAAGGGCGTCGACGTCCGCGGCAAGATCGTCGCCTATTTCGGCGGCTCGCCCGCGCGGTTCGGCGGCGAGGAGCGCGCGTTCTTCGGCTCGGGCGGTACCAAGGCGGCGATCGCGCAGGCCAAGGGCGCGGTCGGGGTGATCACGCTGGAAAGCCCGCGCTCGGCCAAGGTGCGGACCTTCGGCAAGCTGGCGGACTCCTATGCGACGCCGCGGATGACGTGGGCTAATCCCGACGGCACCGGCAAGGTCGATGCGCCCGGCGCGCCGTCGCTCGGGACGGTCAGCATGGCCGGTGCGGCCAAGCTGTTCGCGGGTGCGAAGACACCGTGGAGCCGGATCGTGAAGCAGGCGGACCGCGACAATGCCAAGTTCAAGGCGGTGCCGCTGGTCGGTACGCTGACGGTCGCGACCAAGACGAGCTTCGTGCCCGCCGCGAGCAGCAACGTCGTCGGCATGATCCCCGGCAGCGATCCGGTGGTCGGCAAGGAGGTCGTCGTGCTGTCGGCGCATCTCGATCACATTGGCATCACGAAACCCGTGAAGGGCGACGCGCTCAACAACGGCGCGCTCGACAACGCGATCGGCATCGCCAGCCTGATCGAGGAGGCCAAGCGCTTCACGGCCAGCGGGCAGGCGCCGAAGCGCACCATCATGTTCCTGGCGGTCACCGGAGAGGAGAAGGGACTGGTCGGCAGTGATTACTTCACCAACCATCCGACGGTGCCGCTGACCTCGATCGTCGCGGACGTGAACCTGGACATGCCGATCCTGACCTACAAGTTCGAGGACATGGTGGTGTTCGGCGCCGAGCGCTCGACGATCGGCCCGATCGTCCAGAAGGCGGTGGCGGCGATCGGCGTCGGCCTGTCGCCCGATCCGATGCCGGAGGAGGGCATCTTCGTGCGCTCGGATCATTTCCGCTTCGTCCAGAAGGGGATCCCGTCGGTGTTCCTGTGGCCGGGTCAGAAGGGCCCGGGCAAGGCGGCGGTCGCGTATTTCATGGCGAACAATTATCATAAGCCGTCGGACGATTTGACGCAGCCGATCCTGTGGGATCAGGGCGTGCGGTTCGTCGATGCGAACTACCGGATCGCGCGCGAGATCGCGGATGGCGCGCAGCGGCCTGTGTGGAATGCGGGCGACTATTTCGGGACGCTCTACAAGGGGCCGATGGCTGGCGCAGCGGTGGCGCCATGAGCCGGCTGCTGGTCTTCGGTCTGGGGTACACCGCGTCGCGGCTTGCCGAGCGGCTGGCGGCGGATGGCTGGCATGTCGTCGGCACGACGCGGGACGGGCGCGATGGTACGCTCCGGTTCGACGATGTGGATGCGGTGACGGCGGAGATCGCGGCGGCGACGCATATCCTGTCGTCGGTGCCGCCAGAGCATGAGGCGGACCCCGTGCTCGGGCGCTACGGTTCGCTGTTGCTGCGGACTCGGGCCTGGATCGGTTATCTGTCGTCGACGGGCGTGTACGGCGATGCGCAGGGTGCGTGGGTGGACGAGACGGCGCCGATCGGTGGCGGTAGGCGGAGCGCGCGGGCGGCGGCGGATGCGGACTGGCTTGCTATCGGTGCGCGGACGTTCCGGTTGCCGGGAATCTATGGTCCGGGCCGCTCGCCGCTCGACCGGGTGCGGCAGGGCAAGGCGCACCGGATCGAGCAACCCGGCCAGGTGTTCAGCCGCGCGCATGTCGACGATATCGTCTCGGGGGTGATCGCCGGGTTCGATGCGCCGGCGGGGGCGTATAATCTCGCGGACGACGTGCCCGCGTCGCAGAACGACGTGGTGGCGTTCGCGGCGATGCTGCTCGGGATGCCCGCGCCGCCGTTCGTGACGCTCGAGGAACTCTCGGCGATGGGGCGCGGATTTTATAACGAGAACCGGCGGGTGGCGAACGGTAAGGCCAAGCGCGTGCTTGGCTGGACGCCCGCCTGGCCCGACTACCGTGCCGGTCTGCGTGCGCTGAGTGCGATGACCAAGCCGATGCCGGACAGCACCGCGCCGGCGACCGCCAGCGTCGACCAGTGATAGCGCTCGAAGATCGTCGATAGCAGCATCGCGATCACCGGCACGATAACGCCCGAATAGGCCGCCTTGGCCGGGCCGATCGCGCGGATGACGTTGAAATAGAGCGGGAAGGCGAGCGCCGACGCGAACACGCCGAGATAGAGGATGCCCGCGACATAGCCGAAGCGCGGCTCGAACACGGGTGGTCCGGTGGTGATCCAGGCGAACGCCGCGTCGAGGCTCGCGCCGATCAGCATCGCCATCGCGAGCGTCGGGGCCATCGGATAGCGTTTGGCGAACGCGCTGCCCTGGATGACGTTGGCGACCGACGCCGCCATCACGCCGCACAAGGTCAGGACGATGCCGATCGTCGCCGAGCGCGGCCCGTGCGGATCGACCCGCGCCTCGTTGACGAACAGCAACGCGACCCCCGCCATCGCTACCGCGCAGCCGACCATGAGCTGTCGTCCGAGGCGCTGCTTGAGGAAGATGCGGCCGAAGATCGCGTTGGGGACGAGCAGCAGCGCAAACACGACCGCGACGAGCCCGGAGGTGACGTAATGCTCTGCGCGGTAGACGAAGTTGAAGTTGAACGTGAACAGCGCGATGCCGATCACGGCCGCGAACGCGTAGCCGCGCGCGTCGAATTTGAAGCTCTCGCGCTTGATGCCTGCGTAGATCGCCATCGCGATGCCGGCGACGAGGAAGCGGTAGCTGATCGACCAGCTCGGCGGCACCACCGCGATCTGGTCACGGATGACGAGCCAGGTCGAGCCCCAGATCAGTGTGACAATGCCGAACGGGATCAGCACTGCCGCACGGGTCGACTGTGGTGGGTCGGTTGGGCCGGGGGTCATAACTCCCGGATCGCGTCGGCGAGCAGGTCGACAGCGTCCGCCGGGCTGTCCCAGGCGGTGACGAGGCGGATTTCGCCCGCGGCCCAGTCGTAGAAGTCGAAGCCTTTTGCGCGGAGGGCTGCGGCTTCTTCTGGCGTGGCGCGGAGGAAGACTTCGTTCGCCTCGACCGGGTGGACAAGGCGGTTGCTGGCCGCGGCGGCGAGCTTGGCGGCGGCGGCGTTGGCAGCCTTGGCGTTGGCGAGCCAGAGGTCTTCGTCGAGCATGGCGAGGATCTGTGCGGCTAGGTAGCGGCCCTTCGACAGGAGCAGGCCTGCGCGCTTGCGGCGGTATTGCGTGACGGCGGCGAGCTCGGGCTTGAAGAAGACCAGCGCTTCCGCGCTCATCGCGCCGTTCTTGACGAAGCCGAAGCTCAGCGCGTCGACACCGGCGCGCCAAGTCATGTCGGCGGGGGAGCAGCCGACACGTGCCATCGCGTTGGCGAACCGCGCGCCGTCCATGTGGAAGCCGAGCCCGCGCTCCTTGGCCAGCGCGCCGATCGCGGCGACTTCGTGCGGCTGGTAGACGCGGCCATATTCGGTGGCGTTGGTGATCGAGATCGCGTGCGGCTGGACGCGGTGGACGTCGTCTGGGATCGCGTCGAGGACAGTGCGGATGGTGTCAGGGGTCAGCTTTGCGCCGTCGCCGTCGGCGAGGAACAGTTTGGCGCCGTGCGTGTAGAATTCGGGCGCGCCGCCTTCGTCGTTCTGGATGTGTGCGTCGCGGTGGCAGACGATGCCGCCGTGCGGGGGGCAGAGGGCGGCGAGCGCGAGGCAGTTGGCTGCGGTGCCGGTGGGGACCCAGAGGACCGCGACGTCTGTCTCGAACAGCGCGGACAAGCGGCCGTCGAGCTGCTGGCTCCACGCGTCGCCGGCATAGGCGGTGTCGAGCGTGTCGGCGGCGGCGATCGCGGCCATGACCTGCGGGTGGATCCTGGCGGCGTTGTCGGAGAAGAAGCGCATGGGTGAGACATGCTGCGATGCGGTGGTGGCGTCAACGGGGGTGTCGCCGCTGGGACGTTGGCGACCGCTTTCTTGTTCTCCCGCAAAGGCGGGAGCCCAGTCTGGGTCCCCGCCTTCGCGGGGAAACAAGCTGCTCTGCGGGTGGAGTCCTACTGCCCCTCGTCGGGCCCTTGTTCTTCTTCAGGCGGCCGGCGATCGTCGCGTGGGGGCGGGCCTTCCTGGCGGTCGCGGCGGGAGGGGCCGACCGAGATGGTGCCGTCTTCGCCCATCTTCAGGTTGAAGCCCATTCCTTCGATCTCCCCGCCTAGCGGCAGAATGGAATTGTCCTGATCGTCCGCCGGCAGCGCGTCCGGATCGACTTCCTCGACCGCCGGAGGAGGCGCCGCGATCGGTGCGATCCCCAGCGCGCTCTGCATGAAGTCGCGCCAGATCCGTGCGGGAATGCCGCCGCCCGACAGGCCGGGGTTCGACGAATTGTCGTCGTTGCCGACCCACACGCCGACCACCAGATCGCGCGCGAAGCCGACGAACAGTGCATCCTTGTTGTCCGACGTCGTACCGGTCTTGCCGAACGCGTCGACCGTCAGGTTCGCACCGCGTCCGGTGCCGGTGCGGATCGAGGCCGCCAGCAGGTCGAGCATCTCGTCGTGGATCTTCGACGGCATCTCGGTCGCACCGCCGGTCAGCGACTGATACCAGCCCTTCTCGCGGACGTCGGCGAGGCCGCGCGGCTGGACCGGATATTGCTCGCGCGCGATCGCGGCATAGGCGGCGGTCAGTTCGAGCAGCGATACGGTCGAGGTGCCGAGGCCGATCGTCGCCTCACTCGGGATCGGCGTCGAGATGCCGAGGTCGCGTGCCGCCTTGATTACCGCCTTGACGCCGACCTGTTGCGTGAGCCGTGCGGCGGCGACGTTGGACGAGCGCGCGAAGGCCTGGCGCAGCGTGATCGTCCCCTGATAGCGGCCGTCGCTGTTCTTCGGGGTCCAGTCGCCGATCGTCACCGGGCGGTCCTCGATTGTCGAATCGGGGGTGAGGCCCTGGCGCATCGCGGCGAGGTAGACGAACAGCTTGAAGGTCGAGCCGGGCTGGCGGCGCGCCTGGGTTGCGCGGTTGAACGGGCTCTTCGCGTAGTTCTTGCCGCCGATCATCGCGACGACGCGACCATCGGGGCGCATCGCCACCAGCGCGACCTGCGCCTGACGTAGACCCGCGCGCGCTACGGTGCGTTCTGCCGCGCGTTGCAGGCGCGGGTCGAGTGTTGTCTGGACGGTCGCCTCGGTCTTGATTTCGCCGGCTTGGTCGCGCGCTTCGGGGAGGATCCAGTCGGCGAAATAGGTGCCGTTGGGGAGCTGCGACGGGCGGCTGCCGAGCACACGCTGTGGCTGGACCGCGTCGCCCTCCGCCTTGGTGAGGAAGCCGGCATCGACCATCGCGCCGACGACCACGGCTTCTCGCTTGCGCGCGCCTTCTAGGTTGGAGGTGGGGGCGAGGCGGGACGGCGCCTTGACCAAGCCGGCGAGCATTGCCGCCTGGCCGACGTTGAGCTTGTCGGGGGTGCGGCCGAAATAATGCTTGGCGGCCGCGCTGATCCCGTAGGTGTTGTCGCCGAAATAGACGTTCGAGAGATAGCGCGAGAGGATCTCGTTCTTCGACAGCCAAGCCTCGAGCCAGAAGGCGATCATCGCCTCGCGGATTTTCCGCGTCGCGGTGCGGTCCGAATCGAGGAACGCGTTCTTCGCCAGCTGTTGCGTGATCGTCGAGCCGCCCTGGCGGACGCCGCCCGAGCCCATGTTCGCCCAAGCCGCGCGCGCGATCCCGCGCGGATCGACGCCCCAGTGCGAATAGAAGCGCCGGTCCTCGATCGCGAGGAACGCCTGCGTGACGTGCGGCGGGAGCTTCGAGGCGTCGACCGACTTGCCGATGATCGCGCCGCGCCGCGCGATCGGCGTGCCGTCGTCCGCGGTCAGCGTGATCGAGGGCGGCGTCGGCGGCTGGAGCGACTTCGACAGCGGTGCGGTGATCGCCAGCCAGATGATCGCGATCACCAGCAGGACGATGCCGATCCCCGCTCCGCGCAGGATCCACCGACCGATCGGGCGCTTGCGTCGTGGCGCGCTGGGGGTGGCGTAGGCCGCGCCGAAGTCGCGATCATACGGGGCGGGATCTTCGCCGTCCCGCTCGGCTTCGTATTTCTGGCGCAGGCGCTCCCGCTCGGTGATCAGCCGCTCGCGCTCATAGGCGTAGGGCTCGCGGTCGCCGCTTGGGCTGGAACGGTTGGTGTCGAAGGGATCGGGGCGCATCGGTCGTTCCAGCGGGTCGGCCAAGCGGCGGACATCAGGTGTATTATCGTTCTATGACAGCTCGGGCAAGTCTGTGCTTACGCCGTCCGTTCCTGCGCATGCTTAACGTGTACAGGGGCTTAGCGACAGCGGCACGACGTCTGTGTGACGCGAACCGACCGAAGCGCTGTTGTCATCGCGCGACGAAACGGGAAAGAGCATCGCATGACGTTCGAACAGGATAAAACCGTGGCCGCTTCCGACACTCTTCCCGCCGTTCTGCCGCTGGTCGTCGGCATAGGCGGCACGATCGGCGGCGTCTCGTCGACCGAGCGTGCGCTCCGCATCGCGCTCGATGCGGTCGAGAAGCAGGGCTATCGCACGCAGATGTTCGGCGGGGCCGACATGGCGCGGCTGCCGCTGTACGATCCGAAAGCGACGACGCGGACGCCCGACGAGCAGGCGTTCGTCGCGGCGGTGCGCGAGGCGTCGGCGGTAATCATCGCAAGCCCCGGCTATCACGGGAGCATTTCCGGCGTGGTGAAGAACGCGCTCGACCTGCTGGAGGAAACCGCGCGCGATCCGGAGCGGCCTTACCTGGCGGACATGCCGGTCGGGCTGATCGCGACGGCGTATGGTTGGCAGGCGACGGGGAGCACGATCGCCGCGTTGCGGTCGATCGTCCATGCGTTGCGTGGGTGGCCGACGCCGTTTGCCGCCGCGATCAATACGCAGGTGACGAAGTTCGACGACGAGGGCGGGGCGAGCGATCCTGCGGTGCTGGAGCAGCTGCGGCTGGTCGGGCGGCAGGTTGCGCGGTTCGCGCCGTTGTCCGAGCCGGCGAACTAGAACCTTCTCGCCCCTCCCTGAAAGGGAGGGGTTCGGGGTGGGTCGGTTTCGATCTGTCCAGACGTCGCGACACAAGTGGGACTACCCACCCCCAGCCCCTCCCTTCCAGGGAGGGGGGCAGTTCATGTCGTTGGAAGCGGGCGTTACTTCAGACCACCACCTAACGAGCGGTAGAGTTCGACCGCGTTGCTGTCGCGGACGAGGCGCGTGGCGAGCAGGCTCTGTTGCGCGGTGTAGAGCGCGCGCTGCGAATCGAGCGTGTTGAGGAACGGGTCGATACCGGCGCGGAAGCGGAGCTGCGATAGGTTGTACGCGCCCGCCGCGTTGTCGCGCAGCGACGTCTGAGCCTCCAACTGGCTGTTGATCGTGCCACGACGCGCCAACGCGTCGGCAACCTCGCGGAAGCCGGTCTGGATGCTCCGCTCATACGTTGCCAGCATCGCGTCGCGCGTTGCCTTGGCGTATTGCAGGTTGCCCTTGTTGCGGCCGAAATCGAAGATCGGCTGCGTGATCGACGGGGCGACCGACCATTGCTGGCTGCCGCTGCCGAACAGGTTCGACAGGCCGAGGCTGAGCGTGCCGAATGCTGCCGTGAGCGAGATGTTCGGGAAGAACGCCGCGCGCGCCGCGCCGATGTTCGCGTTGGCGGCGATCAGATTATGCTCGGCGGCGGCGACGTCCGGGCGGCGGAGCAGTACCTCCGACGACAGGTTGGCGGGCAGATTCTCCAGCGTCGGCGTCTTGTCCGGCATCCGCGCGGGGAGCAGGTCCTGCGTCACGGTCGTCCCGGCGAGCAGGTTGAGCGCGTTCTGGTCCTGCGCGATCAGCGTGGTCGCGTCGGCAATGTCAGATCGTGCCTGGTCATAGGTGGTGCGCGCCTGACGCACTTCGAGTTCGGACGCGATGCCGATCCGGAAGCGATCCTGCGTGAGCTTCAGCGTCTGGCCGAACGCGCGCTCGGTATCCTGCGCGATCTTCAGCCGGTCCTGGTCGGCGGCCATCGTCAGCCACGCGGTCGCGGTCTCCGAAATGAGCGACACCTGGGCGGCGTTGCGGTTTTCCTCCGCTGCGAAATACGCTTCCTGCTGCGCCTGCGTCAGGTTGCGGATGCGGCCGAAGAGATCGATTTCCCAAGCCGAGATACCGACATTGGCCGAATAGATGTCGGCGCGCCCGCTGCCCGTGACGGCCGTGCCCGCGCCGCCGGTACCACCACCGGTGCCGCCACCCGTTCCGGTGCCGCCGCCGACGCCACCCGTGCCGCCGCCCGTGCTGCCGCCGACACCGCCGCCGACCGCGCCGAACGGCGACTTCTGGTAGGTCGCGCTGCCGGTTGCGCCGATCGTCGGGAACAGGTCCGCGCGCTGGACGCGGTATTGCGCGCGCGCCTGCGCGACGTTGGCGACCGCGATGCGGACGTCGCGGTTATTGTCGAGCGCGAGGCGGATCACGCCGCGCAGGCGGTCGTCCGTGAAGAACGCCTCCCATGCGGTGTCCGCGGGCACGATCGCGTTAGCGGCGTTGCCCGCCGAATAGGCGGGTCCAGTCGGCCCGCTCGGCGCGACGGGAAGTTCCGGGCGGACGTATTTGGGGGCGAGGTTGCACCCGGCGAGCGTGAGCCCGGCGGCGAACGTGAGCGCGGTGCGGCTGGAGATCTTGGTCGAGAACATCTGGATCAGGCCTCCTGCGGCCGCTGGTCGTGGGGCGGATGGCCGCCGTCACGGTTGTCGTCACGGTTGCCGTCGTTGTCCGGCACCTGGTCGCGGTCTTGCCCCGAGCCGGCCTTGTCCTGCTTGAAGACGCGCTTCACGAGCAGGAAGAACAGCGGCACGAAGAAGATTGCGAGGACGGTCGCGGACAGCATGCCGCCGACCACCGCCCAGCCGATCGCGTTCTGGCCACCGGCGCCGGCGCCGGTCGACAACGCGAGCGGCAACACGCCGAAGATGAACGCGAACGACGTCATCAGGATCGGGCGAAGGCGAAGCTTGGCCGCCTCGACCGCGGCGTCGGCCGCGTTCATCCCGTCGCCCATCTTCTCCTCGGCGAACTCCACGATCAGGATCGCGTTCTTCGCCGCCACGCCGATGGTCGTGATCAGCCCGACCTGGAGGTAGATGTCGTTGTTGAGCCCGAAGATCATCGCCGCACCGACCGCGCCGAGGACGCCGAGCGGCACCACCAGCAGGACGGCGATCGGGATCGACCAGCTCTCGTACAACGCCGCGAGGCAGAGGAACACGATCAGCAGCGACAGCGCATAGACCGTGGTCGACTGGCCGCCAGACAAGTTTTCCTCGTAGCTGAGGCCGGTCCATTCATAGCCGATGCCGGGGGGCAGCTTGGCCGCCATCTCCTCCATCGCCTTGATCGCGGTGCCGCTGCTGACGCCCGGCGCCGGCGAACCCATGATCTCGAACGAGGCTACGCCGTTGTACCGTTCGAGGCGGGACGGGCCGTAGTTCCAGCTCGTCGTCGAGAAGGACGAGAACGGCGCCATCGCGTTGCTGGTCGTGCCGCGGACGTAGAAGTTGCCGAGATCGGCCGGCGAGGTGCGGAACGGTGCGTCGGCCTGCACGAACACCTTCTTCACGCGACCGCGGTCGATGAAGTCGTTGATGTACGCGCCACCGAACGCGGTGCTGACGGTGGTGTTGATGTCTTGCTGGCTGAGGCCGAGTGCCCCGGCCTGCGCCTGGTCGACGTTCAGTTTCAGCTGAGGCGCATCCTCCAGGCCGTTCGGACGGACCTGCATCAGGCGCTTGTCCTGGCTGGCCATGCCGAGCAGCATGTTGCGCGCCTCGAGCAGCTTCTCGTGACCGACGCCGGCATTGTCCTTCAGCATGAAGTCGAAGCCGTTGGCGTTGCCGAGTTCCTGCACGGCAGGCGGCACGAAGCCGATCACCATGCCGGCACGGATCCCCGCGAGCGCCTGGTTGGCGCGCGCGGCAACCGCGGCGACGCCGTTTTCCGCGCCGCTACGGTCTTCCCACGGCTTCAACTGAATGAAGGCGATGCCGACATTCTGGCCCTGGCCGACGAAGCCGAAGCCGCTGATCGTGAAGATACCTGCGGTGTTGGCCTTCTCGTCGATCATGAAGTGATCGCGGACCTTGTCCATCGTCCGGGCGGTCTCCTCCATCGGCGTACCCGATGGCATCGAGACCTGCGCGAACATCACGCCCTGGTCTTCCTCGGGAAGGAAGCCCGACGGCAGGCGCACGAAGATGAAGGCCATCGCGACGACGATCACGGCATAGACCAGCATCGTGCGGACCCAGCCCTTCTCGACGCGGCGCAGACCGTTGCCGTATTTGCCGACACCCTTGTCGAAGGTGCGGTTGAACCAGCCGAAGAAGCCCTTCTTCTCGCTATGACCGTCCTTGGCGGGCTTCAGGATGGTCGCGCAGAGTGCAGGCGTCAGGATCAAAGCGACCAGCACCGACAGCGCCATCGACGACACGATGGTGATCGAGAACTGGCGGAAGATCACGCCGGTCGAGCCGCTGAAGAACGCCATCGGCAGGAACACCGCCGACAGGACGAGGCCGATGCCGACCAGCGCGCCGCTGATCTCGTCCATCGACTTCTTGGCGGCTTCCTTCGGGGAGAGCCCTTCTTCCTGGATCAGGCGCTCGACGTTCTCGACGACGACGATCGCGTCATCGACGAGCAGGCCGATCGCCAGCACCATGCCGAACAAGGTCAGCGTGTTGATCGTGAACCCCGCGACCTGGAGCACGGCGAGCGAGCCGAGCAGCACGACCGGGACCGCGATCGTCGGGATCAGCGTGGCGCGGAAATTCTGGAGGAACAGGAACATCACGAGGAAGACGAGGACGATCGCCTCGATCAGCGTGTGGATGACCTGCTCGACCGACAGCCGGACGAACGTCGAGTTGTCGATCGGGAACGCGACCTTGACGTCGGGTGGGAACTGCTTGGCGATCCGGTTCACCTCGGCCTTGACGAGCTTGACGGTATCGAGCGCGTTCGCACCCGGTGCCAGCTTCACACCGAAGCCTGCCGCCTGCTTGCCGTTATAGCGTGCCTGGAAGCTGTAGTTCTCCGAGCCCATCTCGACGCGCGCGACGTCCGACAGGCGCACGGTCGCGCCGCTGGTCGCCGAGCGGACGATTATTGCGCGGAACTGTTCCGGCGTCTGGAGGCGCGACTGTGCGGTCACGGTGGCGTTGAGCGACTGGCCCTTCACCGCCGGCAGACTGCCGACTTGCCCCGCCGAGACCTGTGCGTTCTGCGCGGTCAGGGCGGAGGTGATGTCGGTAACGGTGACGCCGAGGTTCGACATCTTGAAGGGGTCGACCCAGATCCGCATCGAATATTGCGCGCCGAACACCTGCGTGTCGCCGACGCCCTTGATGCGGCTGAGCGGATCCTGGAGCTTCGAGGCGATCATGTCGCCGAGATCGACCTGGTCGTGATCGCCGTTTTCCGAATAGGCGGCGATGATGAGCAGGAAGTTGGCGGTCGCCTTGGTCACGCGGAGACCGGCCTGCTGCACTTCCTGCGGCAGGAGCGGCGTCGCCTGTTGCAGCTTGTTCTGCACCTGGACCTGCGCGATGTCGGGATCGGTGCCCTGCTCGAAGGTGAGCGTGATCGCAAGGTTGCCTGAGCCGTCCGAGGTCGAGGCGAAGTAGCGAAGGTTGTCGATGCCCTTCATCTGCTGCTCGATGATCTGCGTCGTCGTGTTCTCGAGCGTCTGTGCGTCGGCGCCGGGATAGGACGTCGCGACCGTCACCTTGGGGGCGGCGATCTCAGGGAACTGCGCGATCGGCAGCGACCGGATCGCGAGGATGCCGGCCAGCATCAGGATGATGGCGATGACCCATGCGAAGATGGGTCGATCGATGAAATAGCGTGACATGGGCGGTTACTTCCCGGCCTGCGCGGAACTGTTGCTGGTCGCACCGGACGCGTCGCCGCCTCCGGGTGCCGCGCCGGGCGCACCGCCAGCCGGCTTGGCGACCTGCTGCGGGGCGGCCGGCTTGACGGTTGCGCCGGGACGCAGGTTGAGCAGGCCCTCGACGATCAGCTTGTCGCCGGGCTTCAGGCCGCTGGTGACGATCCACTTGTCGCCGATCACGCGGTCGGTAGTGACATTACGCTGCTCGACCTTGTTCTGCGCGTTGACGACCAGAGCGGTTGCACCGCCGCGCGGATCGCGCGTGATGCCCGCGGTCGGTGCCATGATCGCCTGCGCGCGCGTGCCCTCGACCAGCTTCGCACGGACGTACATGCCCGGCAGCAACAGGCCGTTGGGGTTCGGGAAGCTCGCGCGCAGCGTCACCGCACCGGTGGTCTGGTCGACCGTGACTTCGGAGAATTGCAGGCGACCCTCGATCGGATAGGTGCTGCCGTTCGGGAGGATCAGCTGGACGCGCGCGCTGCCGTCGCCGCGGGTCACGCCGCCGCTCGCCATCGCCTGCTTCAGATCGAGCAGCTGCGCCGCCGACTGGACGACGTCGACATAGACGGTGTTGGTGCGCTGGATCGTCGCGAGCGGATCGGTCTGGCCGGTCTGGACCAGCGCGCCGACGGTCACGAGCGACCGACCGATGCGGCCCGAAATCGGTGCCTTGATGCGCGTGAAGCCCAGATTGACGCGCGCCGACTGGACCGCTGCTTGCTGCGCTGCAACATTGGCGCGAGCCTGTTGTGCGGATGCGTTTGCGTTGTCCGCTTCCTGCTTGCTCACTGCGTTCAGCTGCACGAGCTGGCCGTAGCGTTGCGCCTGGAGGCGGGTCGCGTTGATCTGCGACTGGGCCGCGCCAAGCTGGCCTTGCGCGCTGGCGAGCGCCGCGCGGTAGGGGGCGTCCTCGATCGCGTAGAGGACCTGGCCCTTGCTGACCATCGCACCCTCGGTGAACAGGCGATCGCGGACCACGCCGCTGACCTGCGGACGGACTTCGGAGGTTTCTACCGCGGCGATACGGCCGGGAAGCTCGGAGGTGAGCACGACCGCTTCCTCGCCGACGGTGACGACACCGACGGTCGGTGTGGGCGGAGGCGGCGGAGCCTGCTCCTTGCCGCAAGCCGACAGCAGGGCGAGCGCGAAGAGCGCCACCGATCCCTTGAGGTTCAATTGCTGCATGTTAAGCATCCCGACGTCCGTGCAGATTAGGTTCACCGGAATGAACGTTCATTCCGCTTGCTTGCCCGCTAGGATTGTGCGAGCGGCCGGTCAACCTAAAAACGCGTCGGGAACATGGTTTTGAGTGCAGTGCAGCATGAAATGGGAAGTCGGGAGCGTATTGTCTCGTCGGCCCGTCATCTGTTTGCGACACAAGGGTTTCATCAAACCCCGATGTCCGAACTGGCCGTGGCGGCGGGTGTGTCCGTCGGCCAGATCTATCGCCTGTTCACCGGCAAGAACGCTGTGATCCAAGCGATCGTAATGGAGGATGCGGCGGCCAAGATGGGCGAGCTGCAGACGATGAACGACTCGGTCAAATCGGAACGATTCTCGATCGAGGAAGGGTTCGTCGAACTGGCGCGGCGTGCCTTGTCCAAGGGTGACGAGGCACTGTCGTTCGAGATCATGGCGGAGGCGCATCGCAACGCGGACGTCG
Organism: Sphingomonas sp. 320_CC; assembly: GCF_059691795.1. Classification (NCBI taxonomy): domain Bacteria; kingdom Pseudomonadati; phylum Pseudomonadota; class Alphaproteobacteria; order Sphingomonadales; family Sphingomonadaceae; genus Sphingomonas; species Sphingomonas sp. 320_CC. The sequence continues at coordinate 877,324 of NZ_JCAWAE010000002.1, forward strand.
CCGACACGATCGCCGACCTGTGCCGCGATTTCCGCCGGATGATCCGCGAACTCGCCTGCGTCGCCAATCCGGATTTGCAGGAGAACGAACTGGAGGGCGCGGAGGAGCTGATCCTCGCGTTCATGTTCGGGCTTGGCCACCGTACGCTGTCGCGGCCGCGGTTGTCGGAGGATGAGACGGCGCGATTGACGGGACGGATGATCCTGGCGGCGGTCCGCGCGCTCTGAAATAATCCTCCCCCGCCAGGGGGAGGTGGCTGGCACTTGACAGACGGAGGGGGAGGTAAGGGAAAACCCTTGTTGCGTGTGCCTCCCCCTCCGCCGCCTACGGCGCCACCTCCCCCTGGCGGGGGAGGATTAGAAGGCTAGCGTACCGCGGCGCGGAGGGTGGCGCGGACGCCCGTGTGGGTCGGGTCGTATTCGACGATCGACTGCAGGCTCTGCGCCATTGCGCGGATCAGCTTCGTGCCGAGACCGGTGCCGCGCGGGACGGCGTCTTCGGGAATGCCGCAGCCATCGTCCTCGACCGCGAGCAGGAAGACGTCGTCGTCGACCCGGCGGAGCGCGACGCGGACTTCGCCGCCGCCGGTGGGGTAGGCGTATTTGCACGCGTTGGTGACGAGTTCGGTGACGATGACGCCAAGCGACACCGCGCGGTCGGTGGGCAGGCGGATCGGTTCGGCGGCGAGGGTCAAGGCGCGGGGGAGCGCTTCGGTCGACCAGGTCTCGGCGAGTTCGTCGACCAGTGCGCCGAGATATTCCTGCATGTCGACGCTCTCGACGTCGTTGCTGGTGTAGAGCCGGCGGTGGACCTGCGCGATCGCCTGGATGCGGCGCTGCGTATCTTCCAGTGCCTCACGCGCGGACGGGTCGGTCAGCGCGGTCGCCTGGAGGCGGACCATCGCTGAGACAAGTTGCAGCGAGTTGGCGACGCGGTGGTTGACCTCGCCAAGCAGCGCCTCGAGCCGCGCGTTGCTGGCGCGGAGATCGGCCTCGGCGGACGCCTTTTCCTGTTCGAGCATGGAACGCGCGCGCACCTGTTCGAACGAGGCGGCGAGCAGGTCGAAGAAGTCGTCGCCGACCGTCTTCACGACGTAATCGGCAGCGCCGGCCTTCAGCGCGGCGACCGCGATGCGGCCTTCCTCTGAGCCGGTGACGTACACGACTGGGGGCGGATCGGGTAGGCGGCGGAGTGCTTCGAGGGTTTCGAGGCCGTCCATGCCGGGCATGTAATGGTCGACCGCGATCAGGTCGAAGCGTTCTGCGGCGGCCTTAACGACGCCCTCGGCCCCCGTCTCGGCAACGGTCATCCGGTAGCCGCGGCGCTCCAGGGCACGCGCCGCCAGCCGCCGGATGCCGGCGTCGTCGTCGATGTAGAGGACGCGCGTTTCGCTCACTCGGCTTCGGGGACCTGGATCACCGACAGGAACAGCCCGAGCTGGCGGATCGCCTGGGCGAAACTCTCATAGTTGACCGGCTTGGTGATGTAGACGTTGCAGCCGAGATCGTAGCAGCGCTCGATCTCGACTTTGTCGTCGGTGGTGGTGAGCACGACGACCGGCGTGCGCCTGAGCGGGCTGCCCTCCGCCTTGATCCGCGCGAGGATGTCCGTCCCGCTCATGTCGGGCAGGTTGAGATCGAGCAGGATCATCGCCGGGCCGCTCTTGGCGGGGCCATCGGCGGCATTGAACAGGAAGTCGAGTGCGGTGGTGCCGTCGGTGAAGTGGCGGATATCGTTCAGGATTCCGGCGCGGCGGATGTTCTTCTCGATGAGGCGGGCATGGCCCTCGTCATCTTCGATCATCACGATACCGACGGTCTTGTGATCGTTCATGCTGCGTCCTGGATGGTCATGTGGGTCGGCAGGTTAAGCCGGAAGGTCGCGCCGTCGCCGAGCGTCGATTGTACGTCGATCGTGCCGCCCAGACGATAGGCGAGCGCGCGGACATGCGCGAGTCCGATGCCTTCGCCCGGCTGGTCCTGCGCGCCCGAGCGGCGGAACAGGTCGAACACGCGCTGGTGATCGCGCGGATCGATGCCGCGGCCATTGTCGACCACCGACAGGATCACGCGCCCGCGTTCGGTATGGCCCTTGACCGTGATTTCGCCGGGGCGGCCCGGTTTCAGGTATTTGGTGGCGTTCTCGATCAGGTTCGACAGGATCTGCTCGAGCGCGAGGCGATCGGTGACGATCGTGGGCATCGGCCGCTCGACGCGGACCACGGCGCCGCGATCGTCGACGATGTGCTGCATCGCGCCGACGATTGTGTCGACCAGTTGCGCGGGGTCGATATGCTCGGGCGCGATCGTCCGGCGGCCTTCGCGCGCGAGCTTAAGGATGGCGTTGATGAGCCGGTCCATCTTCTGCGTCGACGTGCGGATGAAACCGATCGCCTCGGGCAGGTCCTCACGCGCCGCCAGTCGCGCGTCTTCGGTGAGGATGTGCGGTGCCTCGGCTTCGGTGCGATCGACCAGCTCGGCGAGCGGCACCGCGGCGGCGGCGAGTTCGGCGGTGAAGCCCATCACGTTCACCAGCGGCGAGCGCAGATCGTGGCTGACGATATAGGCGAAGCGCTGGATTTCCTCGTTCGCGCGGCTGAGGTCGGCGGTGCGTTCGGCGACCTGCTCCTCGAGCGTTTCGTTGAGGGTGCGCAGGCTGTCGCGCGAGGCGGCGAGGTCGGCGGTGTAGCGGCGGATCAGCAGGACCGCGAGGATCGCGACGATCAGCAGCAGCGCTGCTGCGAGCCCAGCGACCGAGAGGAACAGCGCGCTGGTGCGTTCCTGTCGTTCGGTGCGGATCGCGAGCAGGCGGACTTCGTCGGCGGCCATCGCCTGGGTGCGGTAGCGGATGCCACGCATCAAGGGGACGCTGGCATCGACCGCGAACCGACGCTGCGCCTCGGCGATTCGACCCGTGGCTACCAAGGTCATCGATTGTGTCCGGAGCGCGCGCAACTGGACGAAGCGCGGCTCGATCAGGTCGAGGCGGGCACCCTGCCGCGGATTGTCGCGGGTCAGATGGCGCAGCTTGCGGATCGACGGGACGAGGTTGCCCGCAGTCCGCGCATAGGCGGTGGCGAACAGCGGTTTGCCGGCCAGGATATAGCCGCGCCGCGCCGTCTCGGATTGCTCCATCTGGATCTGGAGCGTGGCGATTGCCTGGCGGACGTCCTGCGTGTGGAGGATCTCGGCGGTGTAGGTGCGGTTGCGGACGGTGATCCAGCCGATTGCGATCGCGGCGGCGGCCAGCGCGATGAAGCCGAGCGTCATGAACGCGACCAGCCAACGTGCGACTCGCCCTTCCGAAGAGGGCAGTTTCAAGCGTACGCGAACCATAGGACGGGCGGTGTAGGCTGGCGGATGTCGTTACGCCAGCGATACTGCCGGGTCCGCCAGCGCAACGATATTGATTTAGAGCAGCAGGTCCTGCGCGCTCGCCTTGCCGACGCGGCCGCCACCGCTGCGCCGGTCCATCTCGTGGTTGGCGGTGAAGCGGATGTCGGGATCGCGGTCGGTCATGAACGCCATCAGCGTCTCGTGATCGAGCTCGGACCATTCCTTGCCGCGATCGGGGCCGTAGCGGACACGGGGGATGAGCCCCGGATCACGCGACCATTCGAGCAGTTGCGCAAGGCTCGCCTCGTTGAGCATGTCGCGCAGGTGGAACGCGGTGACGTATGCGTCCGGGAACGCGCGGTGTGCTGGCAGGCCGCGCTCGTGCTCCATGCCGTGCGGCTTGCGCCAGTAGCGCAGCACCTGGTTCGAGAAGCTCGGCGAGTCGGGCCAGAGCCGCAGCGCGCACTTCCACGTGCAGATCCACTCGGCGTCGCGGGTCAGCGCGGGAGTGCAGAATTTCTGCTCGAAATCCGCCCGGTGCGCGGCGAGTGCGAGCCGGCGTGGCCACGGGTCGAGCACCTGGCGGGCGCAGTCATGCCAATACGGCGCGTCGGCGACATGCTCGTCGAGGATGTGGTGGATCGCCTGCGTCACCGGCGGGATCAGTCGGCCGGGATTGACGAGCAGGCTGCCGCCGTCGCCGTAGATCTCCCAGCGGCCATCCTCGCTGAGTGCGACGTCCTGCCAGCCGATCTCGCAGACGCCGTGCGCGGGCGGGGCCGAGCCGGTCGTCTCCAGGTCAACGACCCGGATCATCTGCGGTTGGGGTTTGGGCTTGGGATAGGGGGGCGCCATGCCCGCCATGTGGGGACAAAAGCGCGCTTAATCCAGCGCGTATGAGTCCTCGACGTCGAGTTCGCGAACGCCGCGGCGCTGGCGGGCGCGGTCGACCAGTTTCCGGAGACCTTCGCGACGGTCGCGTGCCATCGGGATATCGCGGAGCGTGAACTCGCCGCCGCTGGTCGTGCGGTCGCTGGAGGTGAGGATGATCGTGCCGATGTCGGTCATCTGGTTGAGCAGGGAGTAGCCGAGGCGGACGTCCTTGATCCGGTAGAGCTCGATCTCGTCGATGGTCTTGAACAGGATGCCGCGCTTGATGATGAGGCGCTGGTCGGTGATCTCGTAGCTCGCGCTGCGGTTTTTCAGCCACCGGACGCCGATGATGACGAAGCCGATGCCGGCGAGACAGGTGAGGAGGGTGCCCCATCCGGCAAAGCTGCCGAGCAGCCAGCGGCGCGTGCTGGAGCGGAATTCATCGACTGGGCGCTCCACTGGGGGACTCCTTGGGATGGTGGCGGGACGGTAGGCGAGGGGGGCGGTGAGTCAATCATGTGTCGCTGTCGTCCAACATAACGCCACTATCACCACCTCATCGTCATTTTCGCGAAGGCGGGGATCCATATTCTCAGGACGGTCGTGATCCTTGGGAGGCCAGCCAGTCTGGGTTCCCGCCTCCGCGGGAATGACGGGGGAGAGAGTTGCACTTCACTGCTCGCCGCGAGGTAGTCGTCTAATTCTGCGAGCGCTCCCTCTACCAGCACCACCCCGGCGGAGGCGGGGCCCCAATTGGGAGCCGTTGCTAACGGAGGGCAGCGCGTCGTTATATCCACCTTTCCAATTGGGCCCCGGCCTTCGCCGGGGTGGTGCAATTCTCGCGGTTAGCGTCGCGTTACACCGCTTGCCGCCAGTTGCGCGTCTACCTCGGCCAGCAGCGCATCGAGCGCCGCCTGGTCCTTCGCCTCCGCGCGGACGGTCAGCATCGCCTGCGTGTTCGAGGCGCGGAGGAGCCACCAGCCTCCCGCGGTCGTCACCCTCGCCCCATCGGTCAGGTCCATCGCTGCGCCTTCCGATTTCAACCGCGCGATCACCTCGTCCACCACCGCGAACTTCCGCGCGTCCTCGACCGGGAAGCGCAGGTCGGGCGTCGCCACCAGCGCCGGCATCGCATCGCGCAACTCGGTCAGCGAGCGCCCTGACAGATGCACCGCGCGGATCAGCCGCACTGCCGCGTAGTGCGCGTCGTCGAACCCGTAATATTCGCCCGCGAAGAACAGGTGCCCGCTCAACTCGCCGCCGATCGGTGCGCCGGTGCGGGTCATCGCGGTCTTCATCAGGCTGTGGCCTGTGGCGGCCATCACCGGCTTGCCGCCCAGTTCGGCGATTCGGTCGAACAACGCCTGCGACGACTTCACGTCGGCGACGATCGGCGCGCCGGGGTGTTCGCGCAGGACAGGTTCGACCAGAATGGAGAGAATCTGGTCGCCCCAGATCACGCGTCCCGCGCCGTCGACTGCGCCGATCCGATCGCCATCGCCGTCGAAGGCCAGTCCGAAATCGAGGTTCTTCTCCGCGACCAGTCGCTTGAGATCGGCGAGGTTCGCCTCTTCGGTGGGATCGGGATGATGGTTGGGAAAATTGCCGTCGACTTCGGCGAAGATCACATGATGCTCACCCGGCAGGAGCTGGACGAGCTTCTCGATCACCGGGCCGGCGGCGCCGTTGCCGGTGTCCCAGCCGATCCGGTACGCCCCGCCCGCATAGCCCGCCATCAGCCGGCCGACATAGGCGTCGAGCACGTCAGCTTCCGTCACTTCGCCCGCGCCTTCGCTCCACGTGCCCGAGGCGGCGAGCGCGGCCAGGTCCTGGATGTCGTCGCCGAAAAATGGCGCGTGGGCGTGCACTATCTTGAAGCCGTTATATTCGGGGGGATTGTGGCTGCCGGTTACCTGGATGCCGCCGTCCACTTCTAGCGTCGCCTCGGCGTAATACAGCATCGGCGAGGTGCTGAGGCCGATGCGGACGACGTCGACGCCGCCCGCGACGAGGCCGGATACGAGCGCGGCTTCGAGGTCTGGCGAGGAGTTGCGGCCGTCATAACCGACCGCGACGCGCGTTCCCCCAGCGGCGCGGATGCGGGTGGCGAAGCCTCGGCCGATCGCTACGGCGTCGGTGGGGCCGAGCGCTTTGCCAACGATCCCGCGGATGTCGTATTCGCGGAGCGAGGTCGGGTCGAACTGGTGGGTCATTGGCCTCTCGCTGGTCTCGTTTCGATTTTTAGGGCTGCGGTTCCCCCGCGAAAGCGGGGGCCCAGAGCCAAGAGCGATAGCGTTCGTAACCCTGGGCTCCTGCGTTCGCAGGAGAACAAGCCTTTACCGGGTCCGCTTCAGGAGGAGATCGCGCGCCGCATTGACTCGCCGGGTCAGGTCGGTCGAGCCGCCGCGGTCGGGGTGAACCGAGGCGATCAGGCGGCGGTGGGCGTTGCGGATCGCGTCGGCGTTCGCGTTGCTGTCGATGCCGAGGATCGAGCGTGCTTCGGCTTCATCCGTCACCATGCGTTGTTTCGGCTTGGGGCGGAGGTAATGCCAGGCCAGCCAGATGAAGACGGCGGCGACGATCCACTTCACGCAGCGACGCCCGGAACCTGCTCGACCACTTCGGGCAGCTGCAATGCCGCCATCATCTCGCGCAGTTCCTGGCGCGCGGCGACATGCGCGAGGCCCATGCTGCCGAACGCCTTCGAATCGATCATCGTCAGGCCAGCGGGGAACATCTCGCGGTAGATCACGCGCTCGCCGAGCCCCGGGATGATCCGGAAGCCGACGCGCTTCGCCAGTTGCGCGAGCGCGTCCGACACGCGGCGCATGTTGCGCGCCTCAATATGCTGGAGGCGGTTGCGCAGCACGACCCAGTCGATCGTCGTGCCGTCGGCGCGTGCGCGCTGCTTTCGCGCATCCCAGATCAGTTCGGAATAGAAGCTCGGGCGCGTCACCTGATACGTCTCGGGATCGACCTGACCGATCAGGTCGAAGTCGACGAAGCTGTCGTTCATCGGCGTGACGAGCGTGTTCGCCAGCGCGGCGGCGGTGCGTGCGAACGGGTCGTCGCGGCCCGGCGTGTCGACGACGAGGAAGTCCGAGCCTTCGCACAGCGAGTGCCACAGATCCTCGAACTGGTCTTCACTCTGCTCCGACAGCGTCGCGTGACGCGGCATCGGCAGGATCGAGCCGTTGCGCTTCATCGTCTCGGCGCGGTTGTCGAGATAGCGGCCGACGGTGCGCTGGCGGTGATCCAGATCGAGACACGCGACGCGCGCACCCTTGGCGGCAAGCGCGATCGCGACGTGCACCGCGGTCGTCGACTTGCCGGTGCCGCCCTTCTCGTTGGCGAACACGATCACGTGCGTCGTTGCCGACGGGGGGACGTGCGTTGAGCTTTGAGGAGAATCCGGGCCCGTGGCCAACGCGCGTTTCCTTATTGATCGTAACAGTCACCCTTCATAGAAGCCGCGACCGCACTTATCGAGTAGGAGTTTCACGTGGACACCGTCCGGGACCTTAATGCGTTACGCGAAAGCGTCGCCGCCTTCCGTGCGGGCGGCCAGCGCGTCGCGCTCGTCCCGACGATGGGCGCGCTGCACGCGGGCCATGTCGCGCTGATCGAGGCGGCGAAGCGGCCGGGGACCAAGGCCGTTGCGTCGATCTTCGTCAACCCGACGCAGTTTGGGCCGAACGAGGATCTGTCGCGCTATCCGCGGCGCGAGATGGCGGATATCCGGATGCTCAACGAAGCCGGGTGCGACCTGCTCTGGCTGCCGTCGGTCGAGACGATGTATCCCGATGGCTTTGCGACGTCGGTGCGCGTGTCGGGTGTCAGCGATGGGTTCGACGGCGCCTCGCGACCCGGCCATTTCGACGGCGTCGCGACGGTCGTGTCGAAGCTGTTCAACCAGGTCGGGCCCGACGCAGCCTATTTCGGTGAGAAGGATTACCAGCAGTTGGCGGTCGTCCGGCGGTTCGTGGCGGATCTCGACTTCGCTATCGATATCGTCGGGGTGCCGACGCAGCGCGACGACGATGGCTTGGCGATGTCGTCGCGCAACATCTATCTCGACGACGAACAGCGCAAGCAGGCGGTAGCCCTGCCGCGTGCGCTGGGTGTCGCCGCGCGGGCGATTGCGAAGGGCGAGGACGTCGAGTCAGTGCTGGACGATGCGCGGACGGCGTTGGTCGGCGCGGGGTTCACGATCGACTACGTCGCGCTGGCGGATGCCGAAACGCTCGCGGAAAAGCCGGCAGTGGGTCGTCCGTGGCGGTTGCTGGCGGCAGCGCGGATGGGTGCGACGCGGTTGATCGATAACATCGCCATCGATGCGCCAGACGCGTTGTAAAAATCGAGCGTTAACCCATTAACCATTTCGTAGCCCGAATCACGGCAGTCTGCCTTCAAGAACATTGGGGGCAAGACCATGGGTAGCAGTCTCAAGAACGCGAATATCGGAATGGAACGCCGTCTGGCAGATGCCGCGCGCGGCGACGACCGGGCGTGTTACGAACTGGGGATGGTGTATTCGACGGGGACGTCGGGCGTCGTCCTCGACCTGATCGAGGCGCATAAGTGGTTTAACCTGGCGGCGGTGTCGGGGAACATCGCCGCGCAGGAATGTCGTGCCGAGATCGCCGAGGACATGACCGCTCGGGAAATCTCGGTGGCGCAGCGCGCTGCTCGGGATTGGATGCAGCTGACGCAGCGCCGGGCTGCTTAGGCTAGCGTCTGTATCCTCCCCCGCCAGGGGGAGGTGTCTGGCACTTGCCAGACGGAGGGGGCGGTAAGCGATGACCGTCGTTTCGTGTCCTCCCCCTCCGTCACCTGCGGTGCCACCTCCCCCTAGCGGGGGAGGATCGAAAGGTTACGCTTCCGCTGTCTTCTTTGGGACGGCTTTCTTGGCGGGGGCCTTTTTCGCTGGAGCCTTTTTCGCTGGAGCCTTCGCCTCAGCCTCAGCCTCGTCCTTGGCCATTGCCGTCTTGGCAGGCGCCTTTTTCGCCGCTGGCTTCTTGGCGGGCGCTTTCTTCTTCTTCGTCGCCGGCGCCGCGGCGGCGCGTGCGTCGATCAGCGACGCGGCTTCCTCTAGCGTCAGTTGATCCTTTTCGATCGACTTGGGCAGCGTCGCGTTGGTGGTGCCGTCGGTGACGTAGGCGCCGTAACGCCCTTCCATCAGCTTGATCTCGGCCTCGGTGCGCGGATGGTTGCCGAGGACCTTGAGCGGTGCCTGCGCCCCACGCGCGGTGCGGCCGCCGCCGGCTGCCGCTTCGGCAAGCTTCACCACCGCGGCATTCATGCCCGTCTCGAACACGTCTGCCGTGGTCTGGAGGCGGGCGTATTTGCCTGCGTGCTTCAGGTACGGCCCGAACTTGCCGATCGTGGATATGATCGGTTCGCCGGTCTCGGGGTGGTTGCCGACTGTCCGCGGGAGCGACAGCAGCTTGACCGCCCATTCCAAATTAAGCTCGCCGATGTCCTTCGGGATCGAGGCCATCTTGCGGTCTTCGCCTTCGCCGATCTGCAGGTACGGGCCGAAGCGTCCCGATTTGCGCTCGATCGGCTGGCCCGTGTCGGGGTGTGTGCCGAGCGTCGACGGGCCCGCATCCGCCTCGGCGTCGCCGCCGGGTTGCGCGAAGCGGCGCGTGTATTTGCACTCGGGATAGTTCGAGCACGCGATGAACGCGCCGAACTTGCCGCCGCGGAGCGCCAGCTGGCCCTCGCCGCAGTTCGGGCAGAGACGCGGATCGCCGCCGTCAGCCTTGGCCGGGAACAGATACGGCGCGAGGAAGGTGTCGAGCTCCGCCGTGATCGCCGAGGGCTGCTGCTCCATCACCTCGTTGGTGCGAGGCTTGAAATCGCGCCAGAACGCGTCGAGCACCGACTGCCACTGCGCGCGGCCACCGGAGACGTCGTCGAGTTCTTCTTCCAGCTCGGCGGTGTAGTCGTAGCCGACATATTTCTCGAAGAAACGCTCGAGGAACGCCGTCACTAGGCGCCCGCTCTCCTCGGCGAAGAAGCGGTTCTTCTCGATCCGGACGTAGGCGCGGTCCTTCAGCGTCTTAATGATCGACGCGTAGGTGGACGGGCGGCCGATGCCGAGTTCCTCCATCCGCTTGACCAGCGAGGCTTCGGAGAAGCGCGGCGGCGGCTGGGTGAAGTGCTGCTCAGCGTCGACCTTCTTCTTGGCGGGCGCATCGCCTTCGCGCATCCGCGGCAGGCGGCGGGCGTCCTCGTCGGCCGAGTCATCCGAGCCTTCCTCGTACAAGGCGAGGTAGCCGGGGAAGAGCACGACCTGGCCGGTGGCGCGCAGGATGTTGCGGCCGGTGCCGTCGGCCATCTCGACCGTGGTGCGCTCCATGCGGGCGGACGCCATCTGGCTGGCGAGCGCGCGCTTGAATATCAGGTCGTAGAGGCGCGCATGATCGCCGCCGCCGGCCTTGTCCTTGCCGAAATCGGTGGGGCGGATCGCTTCGTGCGCTTCCTGTGCGTTCTTCGCCTTCGACTGGTATTGCCGCGGCTTGTCGGGGACATAGCTCGCGTCGAAGCGGTTCGCGACCGCCAGACGCGCGGCGCTGATCGCGCTGCCGTCCATCTGCACGCCATCGGTACGCATGTAGGTGATCGTGCCGTCCTCGTAGAGGCCCTGCGCGATCCGCATCGTGTGATCGGCCGAGAAACCGAGTTTGCGCGAGGCTTCCTGCTGCAGGGTCGAGGTGGTGAACGGCGGCGGTGGGTTGCGCGTGGCAGGCTTGGTCTCGACCGACTGGACCGAGAAATTGCCGTCGAGCACCGCCTGCTTCGCGCGCAGGGCATCGCCTTCGTTGCCGATCGAGAGGCGGTCGAGCTTGTTGCCCTCGAACTGCGTCAGGCGCGACGTGAAGGCGGTGCCGTCATGCTCCATCTCGGCCGTAACCGACCAGTATTCCTGCGGCTTGAAGACGTCGATCTCGCGCTCGCGCTGGACGATCAGCCGGAGCGACACCGACTGGACGCGACCGGCGGACTTGGCGCCGGGCAGCTTGCGCCACAGCACCGGCGAGAGCGTGAAGCCGACCAGGTAATCCAGAGCGCGGCGGGCGCGGTACGCGTCGATCAGGTCGTCGTCCAACTCGCGCGGGTTCTTCATCGCCTCAGTGACGGTCGCCTTGGTGATGGCGTTGAAGGTGACGCGCTCGACCTCTTTCGGCAGCGCCTTCCGCGCCCGCAGGACCTCACGAACGTGCCACGAGATCGCCTCGCCCTCGCGATCCGGATCGGTCGCGAGGATCAGGCGGTCGGCGAGCTTGGCGAGATCGGTGATCGCCTTCAGCTGCTTCGACTTGTCCGCGTAATTCTCCCACGTCATCGCGAACGCATCGTCGGGATCGACCGAGCCGTCCTTGGGCGGCAGATCGCGGACATGGCCGTAGCTGGCCAGGACGCGGTAATCGCTGCCCAGATACTTCTCGATGGTTTTGGCCTTGGCAGGCGATTCGACGATGACAAGCTGCATGGGGAAACCGGGGTCCTTACGTGTACGCGTACGAGGGTGGGGACGAAGGGGCGGTGCCGTCAACCCGGGGTGGGTATGAGCGGAGTACGCAGATGAGGACGCAGGCGCTGCTTTTCGAGAGGGGCTCCTGGGGGCGGGGTATTTCCCGGATTATGCCGGCGCTGCTGGCACAATATCCGTGTCGGTATGATGACAGTAGACCAATCCCTTTCGTTGCGTCCGATCAGATCAGGCGCAGAGATCGTTACAATTGACGGTCCTCAGTCATCTCTTTCACCGGCCGCTATATCTGGTCGCGCGCACAATTTTCGTCCGGCTTCCTGGCTACCGCAACCGGATACCTCGTTTCGCCAAGGACTTGCAGTTCGGCGTAATCACGATGGATCGTTGCTGGAAGGCGCGAGCCAATGTTCTGCACTGGACGGGGAGGATAGAGCGTGACCAGACATGACCTCGCGATAGCGAAATGGAAGTGTTCGTTCCTTGCCAAAAACATCGTCATTCTTCGCCAGTCGGATCCGGAGCCTCATGTCCTCAACCTGATCGCCTCGCACCAGCACGAACTGGACCTGCTGCTCGCGGCAATCGCGAAGACGCATGAGGCAAAGGACTGGGCTGCGGCGTGGATGGCGAACTCGCAGGCTGAGGGTAGTGTGGCCTTGGCGGCGTCCTGAAACCAGGACGATCAGCGCAGGCTGGCTCGGCCGCCCGCATGACGTTCCAGATGGCCGCCGAGTTCGAGTTCGAGCAGCACGGTTTGGACGACCGCCGGGCTTAGGTGCGACTGGCGGATGAGTTCGTCGATCGTCACCGGTACGGGGCCGAGCAGGTCGGTGATCCTGCGGCGCTCGGTATCGGTCGCGTCTTCCGGGGGCGAGGCGGCGTAGGAATCGATCGGCGAGCGGACCGAACGCGGGTCGAACGGGCGGATCTGTTCGAGGATGTCGGCCGCCGATTGGACGAGCGTGGCGCCTTCGCGGATCAGCAGGTTGCAGCCTTGCGCGCGCGGGTCGAGCGGGCTGCCGGGGACGGCCATGACTTCGCGGCCGGACTCGTTGGCGAGGCGCGCGGTGATGAGCGAGCCGGACTTGGGGACGGCCTCGACCACCACGGTGCCGATCGCGAGGCCGGCGATGATGCGGTTGCGCGAGGGGAAGTTGCGCGCCTTGGGCTCGGTGCCGGGGGGCTGTTCGGCGAGCAGGAGGCCTTCGGTGGCGATGCGCTCTTGCAACGCGGTGTTGTCGGGCGGGTAGGCGATGTCGATGCCGCTGGCGATCACGCCGATCGTGGCGCCGCTGGAGTCTGCGCCGAGCGCGCCGATGTGCGCTGCGGTGTCGATCCCTCGGGCCAGGCCGGAGACGATCGTCGTGCCTTCTTCTGCGAGTTGCAGCGCGAGCTGGCGGGCGAAGCGGCAGGCGGCGGCGGATGCGTTGCGCGCGCCGACCATGGCGATGCAGGGGCGGCTGGCGTGCGCGATGTCGCCGCGGAGGATCAGGGCCGGGGGTGCGGTCTCGATCTCGGCGAGCAGGCGGGGATAGTCCGGGTCGTCGAGGAAGAGGTAGCGTGCGCCGAGCCTTGCGGTGGCGGCCATTTCGCGTTCGGCGAGGGCGGCGTCTGCGATTCTTGGCGCGCGTCCGCCGCCACGTTGGGCGAGCATCGGGAGCGCGTCGATCGCGGCGTCGGCGCTGCCGAAGCGGGCGATGAGTTGGCGATAGGTGACCGGTCCGATCCCGGTCGTGCGGATGAGCCGAAGTCTTGAGACCGTCGGGTCAGTCACCCGGTGGTCGTTTGGAGCGGCCGATGCGTGGCTCGGTGCCGGAGAACAGGCGATCGACGTTCTCGCGGTGCTTCCACAGGACGATCAACGCGAGTGCGAGGAGCAGCAAAACGAGATCGAAGCGACCGAACAGGGCCGCGGCAAATGGCGCGCTGAGGGCTGCGGCCATGCCTGCGACCGAGGAGATGCGCAGGCCTGCGAGAAGTCCCAGCCAAACGACCGCGTAGACCAGCCCGAGTGGCCAGTGGAGTGCGACGACGATGCCCATGAGGGTTGCGACGCCCTTGCCGCCCTTGAACTTCAGCCAGACGGGGTAGCAATGGCCGATGAACGCACCGGCAGCCGCGAGCAGTGCGTTGCCGGGGAACAGGTGTGCGACCAGCAGCACGGCGACCGCACCCTTGGCCATGTCGAGCAGCAGCGTGGCAGCGGCGAGACCCTTCCGGCCGGTGCGCAGGACGTTGGTTGCGCCGATGTTGCCCGAGCCGATCGTCCGCAGATCACCTGCGCCGCCGAGCCTCGTGAGGATGACACCGAACGGGATCGAGCCGAGCAGATAGCTCAGCACGAGCGATAGCGTGGGCGCGACCCAGAGAATTTCCGTCTGCAACTATGTCCCCCGTTCTGGAGGGGCTTATAAACGACGCGGGGCTGACGGCAAATGGCGTGAATTTCAGCGAGGGACGCCAAGGGCCGACGTGCTCCCCTCCCTGGAAGGGAGGGGCTGGGGGTGGGTAGGTCGGCTCATGTCGCGAGGTTTGCGGATGCGGAAGCCGACCCACCCCTAACCCCTCCCTTCTAGGGAGGGGAATCTGTTGCTCTGGTTTAACCCGGTTAATTCATCCTAAGGACAGCGCATGGACACGCGCCCCATCCTGTTTTTCGATTCCGGTGTCGGCGGGCTGTCGATCGTCGGTCCGGCGCGCGCCGCGCTGCCCGATGCGCCGTTCGTCTATGCCGCCGACTCGGCCGGCTTCCCCTACGGGACCAAAAGCGAGGCGGAGATTGCGGCGCGGGTGCCTGTGCTGCTGGGGCGGCTGGCGGAGCGGTATCGGCCGCGGTTGATCGTGATCGCGTGCAACACCGCCTCGACGATCGCGCTGCCGGTGGTGCGCGCGGCGCTCGACCTGCCGGTGGTCGGGACGGTGCCGGCGATCAAGCCCGCCGCGCTGCTGTCGAAGACGCGGACGATCGGCGTGCTGGGGACCGAGGCGACGGTGCGGCAGGCGTATGTCGATGATCTAGCGGCGAAGTTCGCGGGCGATTGCACGGTGCTGCGTTACGGCTCGGCGGCTCTGGTCGAGATGGCCGAGGCGAAATTGCACGGCCGAGTCGTCGCGCCGGAATGTTATGCAGCGGTGCTAGACGGCTTGTTTTCGCAACCCGGTGGCCATTCGATCGACGTGATCGTCAACGCCTGCACGCATTTTCCACTGGTGGAAGCGGAGCTTGCGGCCGCTGCTCCCGATGTACGCTTCGTCGATGGTGGACCGGGGATCGCGCGGCGGATCGTGCATCTCATGCAGGGCGAATCATGGTCGGGCGCGGGGGAGGGCGTTGCCGTCTTCACCCGGTTGGGCGACGAGGAGCGCGCGCTCGGACCGGCTCTGGCGGCGCACGGGTTTGGCAGGATCGAGCAGCTTTAAGCGCTGACCTGGGACAATGTGCCACCTTGCGTCGCGGCCGCATCGTGGCAATGTGCTGCCAGGATGAGGAAAGCGATCACCGTAAGAGCGGTATTGCGCTGGAAACGAGTGAAAGCGAGGCGTAGTGCCCAAGGCCATGATTAGCGACGGCATTCCGGCAACGGATTCGATCAAGGGTCCGCGAGTCGATTATTCGCGCGTTTTCACGCAGGCGATCGACCGGTTGCATGCCGAAGGGCGCTACCGCGTTTTCATCGACATTCTCCGTAACAAGGGCGCGTTTCCGAATGCGCGCTGCTTCGCCGGGCATAACGGGCCGAAGCCGATCACGGTCTGGTGCTCGAACGATTACCTCGCGATGGGCCAGCATCCGAAGGTGATCGCGGCGATGGAAGAGGCGTTGCATGACGTCGGTGCGGGCTCGGGCGGCACGCGCAACATCGGCGGCAACACGCATTACCATGTCGACCTGGAAGGCGAACTCGCCGACCTGCACGGCAAGGAAGCGGCTTTGCTGTTCACGAGCGGTTACGTCTCGAACGAGGCCACGCTGGCGACCTTGGCAAAGGTTTTGCCGGGGTGCATCATCTTTTCCGACGAACTGAATCACGCGTCGATGATCGCGGGCATCCGCAATTCGGGCTGCGAGAAGCGGGTGTTTCGCCACAACGACCTCGCGCATCTCGAAGAACTCCTCGCGGCCGAAGATCCGGCGGCACCAAAACTGATTGCGTTCGAGAGTGTGTATTCGATGGAGGGCGACATCGCGCCGATCTCCGCGGTGTGCGATCTGGCCGACCGGTACAACGCGCTGACCTATTGCGACGAAGTCCACGCGGTCGGGATGTATGGCGCGCGCGGCGGCGGCATCTCGGAGCGGGACGAGGTCGCGCACCGGATCACGATCCTCGAGGGGACGCTCGGCAAGGCATTCGGCGTGATGGGGGGCTATATCGCCGCCGATCGTACGATCGTCGATGTGATCCGCTCGTACGCGCCGGGGTTCATCTTCACGACCTCGCTGTCGCCGGTATTGGTCGCTGGCGTGCTCGCGAGCGTGCGGCATCTGAAAAGCTCGAGCGTCGAGCGCGAGGGGCAGCAGGCGTCGGCGGCGATGCTGAAGGCGATGCTGAAGGACGCCGGGCTGCCGGTGATGATTGGCGATACGCATATCGTGCCGCTGATGGTCGGCGATCCGGTCAAGGCGAAGAAGATCAGCGACGTGCTGCTCGCCGAATACGGCGTGTACGTGCAGCCGATCAACTATCCGACCGTGCCGCGCGGCACCGAGCGGCTGCGATTCACGCCGGGCCCTGCGCATACTGAGGCGATGATGCGCGAACTGACGGATGCGCTGGTGGAGATCTGGAGCCGCCTGGATCTGCGCAAGGCGGCTTGAGGCTGGTCCCGCTCACTGCGGTGCAGCGCTGATCAGTCGATCGTAATCGAGCCGTCAGCGCCCGGCACGTCTAGCGTTTCACCGAAACCTACCGAATGGAACCGCGTGTAATCGCCTTCCAGGGGGTTGGCGTAGACATGGACCACGGACCGGTTTCCATCGACCACCCAGTAATGCGGAATGCCGCCGCGCGCATAGGCGAAGCGCTTCATCGTGGTATCGCGCGCGACCGACGTTTCCGCGACTTCGACGACGAGCAGGAAGTCGGCGGCGAGCAATAGGCGGTTTTCTTCGACCGACGTGCGTAGAACGGCGACGTCGCAACCAAGCACCGTATCGTTACCCAGATCGACGCCGGCCTCGCCAACGATTCTTGACTCAGCAAATAGACGAGACAGGCGAATGGCGATCTTGGCCTGACGCGAGGCGTGCGCAAACTGGGGCGGGTTCATCCGGACGAGTTCCCCTTCGACCAGTTCGACCTTCATGTCGTCGAACGCGCCGGACTCACCCATGCGCAGGAACTCGGCGGTGGTGAAACGCGCCTTTTCCTGCCGATCGGTGCGGAGACTCGCGGCGGATGTATTCATGACCGATTCGTACCATGAATCGAGCCAGCCCGCGAATCGTGCGGCGTGGCCTTAAAGCGCGGCGGCGAGCATCGTCAGGACGCCGAGACCAAGCGACAAAGGTATGCGCAAGGCCATCCAGCCCGGCGGGGCGATGCCGGCGCGGACCAGCGCGCGGTCGACGAGCAGCGCGGCGATCAGGCTGATGCCGAGCACGACCAGCGAGGGACCGGGCCAGCGCAGGCCGACCATCCAGGGCCAGGCGGTGACTAGCGCGATCAGCGACGGCGCGACGCTGGCGAACCACAGCCAGCGGGGCGGCGAGTCGGCGCGCGCGGCCAAGCCCCACCAGAGCCCGCCGAGAAAGCTCAGGATGATCGCGGCATAGGCGTAGGCGATCGCCAGCGCGGAGAACCGGCTTTGCGGATCGCCGCTCAGCAGCAGCGCGACTGCCGCGAGTTGCGGGAGGAGGCCGCTCAGCCCGAGCAGCCGCGCGATCGGCGGGATGCCGCCGGTCGCGGTAGGTCGCACGGGCATCAGACGCGCGCGACCACGCCGGTAGCGACGACCGGGCCGGTTGGCAGGCCGGTCGGCGAGCCGCCGAGTGGCTCGACCGAGATCGCGAGCGTCGCGCCGGGGGTTATGCGACCGCGGTCGACGCCCTTGGGTGCCAGTGAGGTCGGACGGCCCGAGAGCAGGCCGAGCGAATGCGGCACGCCGTCGCCGCCGATCACCCAGAGCTGCGCGACGCGGGCGTTCGGAACGCCGGGACCGGCCGCGACGCGGAGCGCGCCGTTTGCGGGATCGTACACTGCGGCGACGGGCGACTTCGCGTCGCCGAGCATCGCGACGAGCACGCTGGTCGGGCGCGCGACGGGGATCGGTTGCGAGACGGGCACGGTCGGTTCTGGGCGGACCATGACGAACAGCAACAGCGATGCGGCGATCGCGCTGGTGACGGCGGCGAGCGCCGGCCAAGCGAAGCGGCTCGTTTGCGCGGGGGCTGGCGTGCCATCGAGACTGGCTTCGATCCGGGTGGCAAGATGCGCCGGCGCGGCGTGTTCGGGCCAGAGGTCGAACAAGACCGCCAGGCGCGACCGCCACCATTCGACCTGCGCGGCGAAACCGGGTTCGGCGAGTACGCGGCGAAGTGCGGCTCCGCGTTCCTCGCCTTCGAGCAGGCCGAGTGCGAGTTCGGCGGCGGCAATGTCCTCAGGCACGCCGGCATCGGTGGTCGGATCAACCATCGAGGCAATCCTTCAGGCGGGCGAGGCCGCGGCGGACCCAGCTCTTCATCGTGCCCAGCGGCACGGCGCGCTTGATCGCGAGTTCGGCGTAGGTGATGCCGTCGAAGAACGCGGTCCGGATCGCGTCGCGCTGTTGCGGTTCGAGGCCGTTCAGGCACTCGATCAGTTCGCGCGATGATTCGCTCGCCAGCATCCCTGCCTCGGCACCCTCGCCGGGATCGGCGACGTCGGGCGCATCGTCGAGCGGGCTCGTGCGGCGGACGCCCTGTGCGCGCTGCCAGTCGATGGCGCGGTTGCGCGCGATCGTCGCCAACCAGGTTATCGGGCTCGCGCGGCCGGGTTCCCAGGCACCGGCGCGTTTCCAGATCGTGAGATAGACCTCGTGCAGCACATCCTCCGCGGCTTGGGCGTTGCCACAGATACGGTGGGTGATCCCGAAAAGCTTCGCGCTGGTCAGCGTATAGAGTTCGCGAAACGCTTCGCGGTCCTCTTGCCCGGTGCGCAGGAGCACTTCTGAGAGGTGCGCGCGGGCGGCGTCGGCGTTGGCATGTGCGATAGTCACGGGCGGGAACCTAGCGGCTAAGTCCGTCGCGGCAATAGCCTTCACCGGGCTTTACGGTGAGGCAGTCGGTTTTGCCGAAAAGGTATTTGAGCCCGGTCGCGTCGCCGTTGGTCGGGCGCAGCGTTTGGCGGACGCCACCGCGATCGAACGCTATCGTGTCGCCGGTCGCGATGCCGTCGAACTTGCCCTTGTTGTCGAGGTCCCATTGCATCGTCAGTGCGTAGTGGCCGGCGGTGGCGGTCGGGGCGACGTCGAGGACCATGCCTTCGACGCCGATCCAGCGACCGGTGTAGTCGGGCGCCGGTTTAGGCTTGGGAGCGGCGACCTTGCGTTCGACCGATCCGGCGGACGTCATGTTGCCGTCGCTGCTGGTATCGGGGGCCGGGCCGGAACATGCGGTCAGCGCGGCGGCGGCAAGCAGGGTGAGGGCCTTCATGAATGTCTCCTTCACGGTCTCGTTCGACGTCATTCTCGACCTTAACGCGCCATCCTGACGAAAGCGCCCGCGAACAGGTGTGGCAAATTCCGGCTCGGGGGGGTAGGGGGCTGGGCACCCGATCTCCCGTCACAGGAATACGCCAGGTGCGCATCGCCATCGCGTCCGATCACGCCGCCGTTTCGTTGAAAGCGGTGCTCGCCGCTTGGCTGCGCGAGGCAGGGCATGACGTGCTCGATCTCGGGCCCGAAGGCACCGCCAGCGTCGACTATCCGGACTATGGGTTCAAGCTCGCGTCGGCGATCGCCGACGGTCGAGCCGAGCGCGGTATCGCGCTGTGCGGCTCCGGGATCGGTATTTCGATCGCTGCCAATCGCAATCCCGCCTGCCGCTGCGCGCTCGTGTCCGAACCGCTGTCGGCGAGCCTTGCGCGCATCCACAACGACGCCAACGCTATCGCGATGGGCGCCCGCCTGATCGGCGAAGAAATGGCGAAGGCGTGCGTCGAAGCTTTCCTGTCCGCCGAATTCGCCGGCGGCCGTCATCAACTCCGTGTCGACAAGTTAAAGGTCCCCGCATGAGCACTCAGCCCCGCGAACTCCACGACGTCCAGCCCGACGGCTTTTTCACGCGCGGCCTCGCCGATGCAGACGCTGCCGTATTCGCCGGCGTCGCCGCCGAACTCGAGCGCGAGCAGACGCAGATCGAGCTGATCGCGTCCGAGAACATCGTCTCGAAGGCGGTGCTAGAGGCGCAGGGCTCGGTGTTCACGAACAAGTACGCGGAAGGCTATCCGGGCAAGCGCTATTACCAGGGCTGTGCGCCGTCCGACACGGTCGAGACGCTGGCGATCGAGCGCGCCAAGCAGATCTTCGGCTGCGGGTTCGTCAACGTGCAGCCGCATTCGGGCGCGCAGGCGAACGGCGCGGTGATGCTGGCGCTGGTCAAGCCGGGCGACACGATCCTCGGCATGAGCCTCGATGCAGGCGGTCACCTGACGCATGGCGCGAAGCCGGCGATGTCGGGCAAGTGGTTCAATGCGGTCCAGTACGGTGTTGATGCGACTACGCACCTGATCGACTACGATCAGGTCGAGGCGCTGGCTGTCGAGCATCAGCCGAAATTGATCATCGCGGGTGGCTCGGCCTATCCCCGCGTCATCGATTTCGCGAAGTTCCGCGCGATCGCAGACAAGGTCGGCGCGTATTTCATGGTCGACATGGCGCATTTCGCCGGGATCGTCGCAGCGGGCCTGCACCCGACGCCGTTCGGCCATGCGCATGTCGTGACGACCACCACGCACAAGACTCTGCGGGGCCCGCGCGGTGGCATGATCATGACCAATGACGAGGCGATCGCGAAGAAGATCAACTCAGCGGTGTTCCCGGGTCTGCAGGGCGGGCCGCTGATGCATGTGATCGCGGCGAAGGCGGTCGCGTTCGGCGAGGCGCTTCAGCCCGACTTCAAGAGCTACATCGCCGCGGTCGTCGAGAACGCGAAGGTGCTGGCGGCGACGCTCAAGGAGCGCGGCTCGGACGTAGTCTCGGGCGGCACCGACACGCATCTCGCGCTGATCGATCTAACCCCGCTCGGCATAACCGGGCGCGATGCGGACGAGGCGCTGGAGCGCGCGGGGATCACCTGCAACAAGAACGGCATCCCCAACGATCCGCTGCCGCCGGTCAAGACGAGCGGCATCCGCGTCGGTTCGCCCGCAGGCACGACGCGCGGGTTCGGCCCGGCGGAGTTCCGCGAGATCGGCAATATGGTCGCCGACGTGCTGGACGGCCTCGCGAAAAAGGGCGAGCATGGGGACCCGGAAGTCGAAGCGGACGTTCGGACGCGTGTTCGTGCACTGTGCGCGCGCTTCCCGATCTATCAAGGATAAACAGCATGTCGAAGTTCGACGACGTCCAGAACGACATCAAGGCGACCCCCGGCCTCGGCAAGAGCATGGCCAAGTGGAGCGCACTCGGCGCGGTCGTGGCGATCCCGGTGCCGGTAATCGGCCCGATCTTCGGCGCACTCGCGGGCGCGGGCTACGCCTATTACAAGGGCAAGAAGAAGGTCTGAATGCGCTGCCCCTTCTGCGGACATGAAGACAGCCAGGTAAAGGACAGCCGCCCCACCGAAGACGGGGCGGCGATCCGACGTCGGCGCCAATGCGAAGGGTGCGCCGCGCGTTTCACGACGTTCGAGCGGATCCAGTTGCGCGAACTGTTCGTGCTGAAGAGTGAGGGGCGCAGGGAGCCGTTCGATCGCGAGAAGCTGCTCAGGTCGTTGTCGATCGCGACGCGGAAGCGGGCGATCGAGGCGGGACGGATCGAGAAGCTGGTGAGTGGGATCCAGCGGCGGCTGGAAACGCTGGGCGAGAACGACGTGACGTCGAAGCGGATCGGCGAGATGGTGATGGACGGGCTCAAGGGGCTCGATTCGGTGGCGTATATCCGGTTTGCGAGTGTGTATCGGGATTTTAGCGAGGCGAAGGACTTCGAGGCTTTTGCCGGGAGTGTTGAGGAGGTCGGGCGAGCGGAGTGATGCGCGCGCATTGCCCGGCTCGCGTCCGCGCAACTGGCAGCATCGCAAACTTTACCTTATCGACGGTTCCTCACTCCTCTTCCGTTCGTCCTGAGTAGGGACTGAGCTCGGCGAAGGCCCGTATCGAAGGACAGGTCGCATGAGCTTTTACGCCTACATGCTCCGCTGTTCCGACGGCAGCTACTACATCGGCCACACCGACGCCCTGGAACGCCGGATCGCGCAACATCAGCACGGTGAGCTTCCGGGATACACGCACGATCGGCGCCCGGTGACGCTGATGTGGTCGCAGGATTTCCCCAGCAGGATCGAGGCTCTGGAAGCCGAGCACCAGTTGAAAGGCTGGACCCGGGCAAAGAAAGAAGCATTGGCGGCAGGGATTGGGACGCGGTGCGCTTACTCTCGCGCAAATCCTTCGATACGGGTCTTCGGCTTCGCTCAGCCCCTACTCAGGACGAACGGGGTGGGGTGGGTGAGCAGGTTGACTTGGCGGGCACGACGGATTGGCCGACCGCGATGAATTGGTTGTGCCGGACGACTTTGGTGAGCTTGACGAGATTGGTGGATTTGGCGACGTGATTGACGAAAACATGATTGGTACGGACGTGGCTAGCGACAGCGATGTGCTCTCGGACGGGCTTGGAGCGGTCGGCGCCTCGACTCCACCCCCCGTAATCGTCCTGGTCCGCCCCCAACTCGGTGAGAACATCGGCAAGGCCGCGCGCGCCATGCTCAATTTCGGGCTGACCGAAATGCGTCTGGTCTCCCCGCGCGACGGCTGGCCCAACCCCTCCGCCGGTCCCGCCGCCAGCGGTGCCGACATCGTGCTCCAGAACGCAAAGGTCTACGACAGCGTCGCCGCCGCCACCGCCGATTGCGCGCAAATCTACGCCACCACAGTGCGGAAACGCGGCGTGACCAAGCCGGTCGTCACCCCCGAACAGGCCGCAACCGAGATCCACGCCGCCCCCGGCCGCTCCGCGATACTGTTCGGACCCGAGCGCTCCGGCCTCGAAACCGACGACGTCGCGGTCGCGCGGACGATCATCACGGTGCCGATCAACCCGGAATTCGGCTCACTCAACCTCGCCCAGGCCGTGATCCTGGTCGCATATGAATGGTCGAAGGGCTTAACCGCCGAGCGCGAGCTGTCGCAGCCGTCGATCAACCCGATCATGCCGCCCGCACCGCAGGAAGAGCTCGACGGGATGATCGGGCAGCTCGACGCGATGCTGATGGGGGCGGGGTTCTTCCACCTGCCCGACAAGATGCAGTCGACGCGGCGGACTCTCCGCACGCTGTTGACGAAGCCGGGCTGGTCGAGCCAGGAGATCCGGACTCTCCGCGGGGTGTTGTCGTCGCTGGCGGGGAAGAGACCGCGAGCCTAGCGCCGGTCGAAGGCGGCGAGTTCGTAGGCGATCGAGGCTTCGACCAGGCGTTCCCACAGATCCGCGACCACGGCCTCCGGAACGCCCAGCCTCACCGCCTCGGCCCGCGCATTGTCGATCACCTGTGTCTTCCGACCCTCGTCGCGCACATGCCCGCGCTCCGGCTTGATGCGCGCGGCTGCGTCCATGTAGGCGAAGCGCCTGGCGAGCAGCGCGACCAAGTCGCGGTCGAGCGCGTCGACGCCTGCGCGGACCTCGGTCATGGTGCTGCAATCTGGGCCGGGGAGAATGGTCATGCGCCGTCTCTTGCCGAGCCCCATCCGGCCTGTCCAGCTTGACTCTGGACCGCCCCCCGTCTAGGCGCCCGCCTTCGCAATGGCCCTGCACCCCGGTGAAGCGGTGGCCCTGCCCTGTCTGGACATCAGTCTCGTACAGCCAGCAGAGCGATACCGGGAACAACGTTGTTAGCATTTGCCAAGGACTTACTATGTCGAAGCGTCAAAGCGCGAAGTACAAACTCGATCGCCGTATGGGCGAGAACATCTGGGGTCGTCCCAAGTCGCCGGTCAACAAGCGCGAATACGGTCCGGGCCAGCACGGTCAGCGCCGCAAGGGCAAGGTCAGCGATTTCGGTATCCAGCTGCGCGCCAAGCAGAAGCTTAAGGGCTATTACGGCGACGTGACCGAGAAGCAGTTCCGTGCATGCTACCACGAGGCTGCGCGTCTGAAGGGCGATACCTCGCAGAACCTGATCGGCCTGCTCGAGCAGCGCCTCGACATGATCGTCTACCGCGCCAAGTTCGCGCCGACGATCTTCGCGGCACGCCAGATCGTTTCGCACGGCCACATCCGCGTCAACGGCGTGAAGTGCAACATCGCCTCGCGTCGCTGCTTCGTCGGCGACGAGATCACGCTGGGCACCAAGGCGCAGGAAATGGCGCTGGTCATGGAAGCCCAGAGCCTCGCCGAGCGTGAGATTCCCGATTACGTCGCCACCGACGGCGCGGCCAAGGTCACCTTCACGCGCGTCCCGACGCTCGACGAAGTGCCTTACCCGGTGAAGATGGAGCCGAATCTGGTCGTCGAGTTCTACTCGCGCTGATCTTTCGGTATTATTGATACGAGGAAAAGGGCGGTCCCGCGGGGGCCGCCCTTTTTCGTTGCGCTACATGCCGAGTGACGCGCGAAGGAATGCATCCGCTTTCGTCAGCATGGTCGTCCGCGCACTTGCGTCGTCAAGCTGGTGATCCAGCCCGGCGAACTCGACCAGCTCGACCTTGCCCCCAGCGGATTTCAGCCGGGTCGCCATCAGCCGGGATTCGCCAATCCCGACGTTGCGGTCCTTGTCGCCGTGGAACAGCAGGACCGGCACCTTGATCTTGTCGGCGTTGCGCGCAGGCGAGCCTTCGCGAATGTGTGGGCCCTGCCCGATAAAGGCGTCGACCATCTTGAAGTTGCTATAGTTCCGCGACTCTTCGCGAAGGCTATCGAGATCGGTGACCGGCGCGATCGCGACGATCGCCTTGAACAGACCCGGATCCACCACCGACGATTGCAGTGCCGCATAGCCGCCATACGACCAGCCGACGATCGCGAGTTTGTCCGGCGCAGCAATGCCCTGCGATACCAGCCAGCGGCCGGCGTCGTCGACATCGCCGATCGCGGTCCGCCAGGACTGGAAGCCATTCTTCTTGAACCAAGCCGATCCATAGCCCGTCGATCCACGGAAGTTCGGTTGCAGCACCGCGAACCCGCGCGCCGCGAAGAATTGCGAGAGCCAGTCGAAGCCCCACTCGTCCCGATCGCCGGGGCCGCCATGTGGCATCACGATCGCCGGCAGCCCTTTCCCTGTGCTGCCGGCGGGTAAGGTCAAATAACCGGGGATCATCGTCCCGTCGGCGGCACGGAAGGTGATCGGCTTGACGCTGGCGAGCGTGGTCTTTGTGAGTTGCGGCCGTGCGGGCAGCACTTCCTCCATCTTTCGCGTCGCCCGATCGAGCAGATAGTAGCGACCGGGATCGACGTCGCTGCCCGCGAACAGCAACAGCTTGCTTTCGTCGCTGCTCGCGTCGACGAACGTGATCAGAGGTTGGCCGGGCAGTGCCTTTCGCAGTGACGCGGCGAGGGCCCGCAACGCGGGGTCGAAGAACTCCGTCTCGCGGCGATCGGTAGCATAGGACGCGCCGACCACGCGCTTCTGTCGCCCGATCCTGATCAACTGGTCGACGTCGACATCGGCTCGAGCAAGGACGACCTCGCGTTTCAGGCTACCGTCCAGCGCGATTTTATAGAGCGCGGTCCGTCCGTCCTTGTCGTCGAAACCATAGGCGACGTTAAGACCAGAATCGACGGCATAGGGATTGAAGCCCGTATCTCCATCTCCGCCGATCGTCAGGCGGCCGAGTGGTTGCCAACCACGGTCGCCGGGTTTTCGATACGAATAGCTGATGGTGGCAGCATCGTATCCGATACCGGTCTTGGCGCGCGTTCCGACGATCCGCACGACACCTTGGCCATCGCTGATATATTCGACCGCACCGCCACGCGGCTGTTCGATCGTTCGACGGGCGAGCGTGACGGTATCGATTCGTTCCACACCCAGGCCGTCTGTCTCGTTCGCTAGATGGGTCCCCGTGGTCACCTCGGGTACGAACTTGCGGGTCATCAGCACCGATCCGGTTGCACCGTCGGCGGTCCAATCGATCACGGTGCCGCCGTCCTGCATCACGTCCAGCGCGCGGGCGTTGTCGGATGCGGTCAATATCTTCATCTTGCCGCCGTCGCTATCGAGCGCGATCGCGCGACTGAAACCCAGTATGTTGTAGCCATCGTCGGCGACGGTGACCATCTGACAGACCAGCCGGATCGTGGTCGACCAATGGCAATCGGCGAGATGGTCGGGGTTTCCCGATGCGGTCAGGATCGTCCTCGGATTGCCGCCCGCGACGAGATCGGCAATCTGAAGCGCTTCGCCGCGGCCGTTCGTGGGCACGACCAGCGCGACGTGCGTGCCGTCCGGCGACAGGCTGATCTGTCGGATGGCTTCACGAGCGCCGAAGGCGGCGGCGGTCGGTCCGACGGGGTCGGGGGCTGCCTGCGCTGGCGGCATTCCAAATGCCACGCAGACGGTAGCACTCGCACGAATTGCAGATCGTAACCGCATCGCCGTTTCCCCCCAATGTCCCCTTTGGGTATCCTATCGACGCCGGGCGGCACGGCAAGAGCAGCGGCGCTTGCGCGGTATCGAGCGCACTGCCAAAATGCGTATGACTTAACGGGGATATGTAGATGCGCGCTGCCATTTTGCCTTTGCTGCTGCTCGGGACCGCCGCGTCCGCGCAGACCACCCCTGCGATCTCGGTCGAGACGTTGAAGACCGTCACGCAGGTGCTGTCGTCCGACGCGTATGAGGGCCGTGCGCCGACCACGCCTGCGGAAGCGAAGACGGTCGCGTATATCGTCGAGCGGATGAAGGCGGCGGGGCTGAAGCCCGGCAACAAGGGGTCGTGGACGCAGGACGTGCCGATGGTGGAGGTCACCGCCGGCAACGTCGCGCCGTTCACCTTCACCGGCGGCAAGGCGCCCGTCAGTCTTGCCTATCGCACCGACATGGTTGCGGGGACGTACCGCGTGGCGCCCAAGTCCGCGGTGGCGAATAGCGACGTGGTGTTCGTCGGCTACGGCATCACCGCGCCCGAGAAGGGCTGGGACGATTATGCCGGCACCGACGTGAAGGGGAAGACCGTGGTCATCCTCATCAACGACGCCGACTGGCAGACGATGTCGCGCGAGGGGCCGTTCGAGGGCCGTGCGATGACGTGGTACGGGCGCTGGCCGTACAAGTTCGAGAATGCGGCGAAGCACGGCGCGGCGGCGGCGATCATCGTCCATGATACCGAGCCGGCGGCGTACCCTTGGGCGGTGGTGCAGTCGTCGTGGACCGGGCCGCAGCTCGAGCTGGACGAGAAGGGCGATCATCTCGACCAGTCGCAGATCGTCGGCTGGATGCAGAAGCCCGCGGCGGAGCGCGTGTTCGCGAGCGCGGGCAAGGATTACGCGACGCTGGCGGCGGCGGCCAAGGTGAAGGGGTTCAAGGCGGTGCCGCTCGGGCTGAAGTTCGGCGGTGGGTTCGACAACACGATCAAGCGGCAGGCGTCGAAGAACGTCATCGGCGTGTTGCCCGGTACTGCCGCCCCGAATGATTACGTGATGTACTCCGCCCATTGGGATCATCTCGGGCGCTGCGACGCGGTAGACGGCGACGATATCTGCAATGGTGCTCTGGACAACGCGAGTGGCGTGGCCGGGCTGATTGCCTTGGCGGAGACTCAGGCGAAGGCGGGGCCGGCCAAGCGTTCGATCGCGTTCCTGGCCGTGACGGCAGAGGAATCGGGGCTGCTCGGATCGCGCTACTATGCCGAGCACCCGGTGTATCCGCTGGCGCATACCGTCGGCGGCGTGAACATGGACGGATTGAACATCGTTGGGCGCGCGAAGGATTTCGTGCTGGTCGGCGCGGGTAAATCGGAGATCGAGGATTTGGTGAAGCCGTTCGTTGCCGCCGAGGGCCGCGTGATCGGCACCGAGGCGAACCCGGAGCGTGGCAGTTATTATCGGTCCGACCATTTCAGTTTTGCCAAGCTTGGCGTGCCGATGCTCGATGGCGGGAGCGGCGAAGACCTCGTTGTCGGTGGTACGGCAGCGGGGCACGCGGCGCGCGAGGATTATGTCGCGCACCGCTATCACAAGCCGGCCGACGAATATGACGCGAAGTGGGACTGGTCGGGTACGGTCGAGGATTTGACGATCTATTACGGGCTTGGGCGGAAGCTCGCGGACGATACCAGTCTGTGGCCGAACTGGTATAAGACCGCCGAATTCCGCGGCATCCGTGACCGCGATCGCGCAGGAGCCAAGTAAGTGACCACGACCGTCTCGACACCCGCCGAATGGGCGCACCACAAGGCCGTCTGGATCGGCTTTCCGAGCCATGCGGACCTGTGGCTTGAGGATCTCGAGCCCGCGCGGGACGAGGTCGTCGCGTTTGCCAAAGCGGTACATGCTGGCGGCAAGGGCGAGACCGTGATCCTGGTCGCCGCCGATGTCGGGTCGGCGACCACCGCCAAGAAGCTTGCCCCGTTCGCGGACGTGGTGGTCGAGCCGTTCGGCGATATCTGGCTGCGTGATACCGCGCCGATCATCGTCGGCGACGGCAGCGCGCGGGACTTTCGGTTCAACGGCTGGGGCGGGAAGTATGACCTGCCCGGTGACGACACGATCGGGCAGCGGCTGGCGGAGAGCCGGAACACGCGAGTCGAGGCGTGCGACTGGGTGCTCGAGGGCGGCGCGATCGATGGCGATGGTACCGGGACGGTGGTGACGACGCAGCAGTGCCTGCTCAACCGCAACCGCAATCCGTCGCTGAGCAAGGCGGAGATCGAGGCGCGGCTGGCGTCCGATCTGGGCTATACGCGCGTGGTGTGGCTGGGGGACGGGCTGGTCAACGATCATACCGACGGCCATGTCGACAACCTCGCGCGGTTCGTCGGCGAGGGGCGCGTGGCGATCCCGAAGGCGACCGACAACGATCCGAACTGGCAGGTGTACCAGAACGCGGCGCGGGATGCCGAGGCGGCCGGGCTGGAGGTCGTGACGATCCCGTCGCCGGGCCGTGTGCTGCGCGACGAGGAGGTCGTGCCGGCGAGCTACATGAACTTCTATATCGGCAATGCCGCGGTGGTGGTACCGTTGTACGGAGCCGAGAACGATGCGGCGGCGGTTGTCGCGATCCAGGCGTTGTTCCCGGACCGCGAGGTCGTGGGACAGCGCGCGGACCATATCCTGACCGGGGGCGGGAGCTTCCACTGCATCTCGCAGCAGATTCCGGGGTAAACCCACTTTCCGTTTGTCCCGAGTAGCTGTCGAGTAGCTCCGTAAGGAGCGTATCGAGACGGCGTATCGAAGGACAGGTTGGCGTTCGGAACCTGTACCTCGATACGAGCCCTCGATACGCCCAAGCGGGCTACTCGGTCTCTACTCGGCACGAATGAGATGGGAGTTGCCGTGTTTGTACCGCTCCCTGAACCAACCACCACCCCGGCGGAGGCCGGGGTCCAATTGGGGTACGTAGCCAACGGAGGACCGTCCCTTCGTTATGCCAACCTTCCCAATTGGGCCCCGGCCTTCGCCGGGGTGGTGGCGAGAGGGCGAGTTCAGCGGCTCCAGCGGGCCCAGATTGCGGTGGGGAGCGTCAGCCCGCGCGCTTCTTCGCGGACGCCGAGTTCGCCGACTTCGACCTTGCCGGGGAGGTCTGCGAACACTTGGTTCAGCAGTTCGCCGATCGCCAGAGCGGACATCCGGACCGCGTAGACCGTCAGGAACAGGAAACGGGAGTTCTCGTCGAGCAGCTTCCGGCAGTCGGCGATCAGCTTCGGCAGGTCTTCTTCGAGCCGCCACACTTCACCCTCCGGCCCACGCCCATATTTCGGCGGATCGAGCAGGATCCCATCATACCGCCGCCCTCGCCGTACTTCGCGCGCGACGAACTTCGCCGCGTCGTCGGTCATCCAGCGGATCGGCGCGTCGGCCATGCCGGACAGCTTCGCGTTCGCCTTGGCCGCCTCGACCGACTTCTTCGACGCATCCACATGCACCATGCGGACGCCCTTGGTCGCCATCGCCAGCGTGCCGACGCCTGTGTAGCCGAACAGGTTCATGCACTCGGGCGAGTCGAGCCCCGCGACGCGCTCGCGCATCCAGCTCCACACCGGCGCCATGTCGGGAAAGAAGCCGAGGTGGCGGAACGGGGTGGTCTGCGCGGTGTAGGACACCTCGTTCCACTTGAGCGTCCAGCCTTCGCGGGGAACGGGTTCAGCGAATTCCCAGCGGCCGCCGCCGTCCTCGTCGGAGCCGGGGACGAATTCGCCCTGCGCCTGCCAGTCGGGCGAGGCGGGCGCCCACATCGCCTGTGGTTCGGGGCGGATGAAGCGGAAGCGGCCGTAGCGTTCGAGCTTCTTGCCGTGGCCGGAGTCGATCAGGCCGTAATCCGCCCAGGGCTCGCCGATGAGGGTTTCGAGTTTCATGCCGACGGCTTCGCGCGCTCGGTGATGTAGGCGGTGATCGCCTCGAAGGTCGCAGGCAGCGTGGCGTAGCGCTCCTCGCGGTCGAACAGGTCGCCAACGCGGGTGGGCAGCGAGGGACGGACGCCGGTGGCGCGCTCGACCGCATCGCCGAACTTGGCGGGGTGCGCGGTGGCGAGCGTCACGATCGGCACGCCGGCGGGGACTTCGGTGCGCAGGGCTGCGGCGAGGCCGATCGCGGTGTGCGGGTCGATCACCTGCCCTGCGTGCTCGTGCGCCCAGCGCATCGCCAGCGTCATGTCGTCGAGATCGATGCGCTCGCTCTGGAACAGCGCGGAGGCGCCCTGCGACTGCGCGTTGGTGAGGCGCATCGCACCCGAGGATTCGAAGCCGGCCATCTGTGCAGCGAGCGCGGCGCCATCACGATCGCCGAGGTCGAACAACAGGCGTTCGAAGTTCGAGCTGACCTGGATGTCCATCGACGGCGTTGGGGTCTGCTGGACGCCCCCCTTCGAATAATCGCCGGTGCTGAGCGCGCGGTGGAGGATGTCGTTGACGTTGGTCGCGACCACCAGCTTGGCCACCGGCAGGCCCATCTTTGCCGCGACATAACCGGCGAAGACGTCGCCGAAATTGCCGGTGGGGACTGCGAACGCGACCTCGCGATCGGGCGCGCCGAGGCGGACGGCGGCGTAGAAGAAATACACCACCTGCGCCATCAGGCGGGCCCAGTTGATTGAATTGACCGCCGACAGCGCGAACTTGGTCGAGAAGGCGCGGTCGTTGAACATCGCCTTCACGAGCGCCTGCGCATCGTCGAAGCTGCCTTCGATGGCGATGTTGTAGACGTTGGGGCTGAGCACCGTGGTCATCTGGCGGCGCTGCACGTCGGAGATGCGGCCGACCGGGTGGAGCATGAAGATGTCGATCCCCTCGCGCCCCGCGACCGCGTCGATCGCCGCCGAGCCGGTGTCGCCGCTGGTCGCGCCGACGATCGTCAGGTGCTTGTCCGTGCCGGCGAGGAAGCGTTCGAAGAACAGCCCGAGCAGCTGGAGCGCGACGTCCTTGAATGCGAGCGTCGGGCCGTGGAAGAGTTCGAGCAGCCATTGGTCGTGGTCGAGTTGCACCAGCGGGGTCACGGCGGCGTGCGAGAAGCGACCATAGGCCTGTTCGCAGAGTGCCTTCAGTTCCTCGCGCGTCATCGCGTCGCCGACGAACGGGGCCATCACCGCGACGGCGGTGTCGACATACGATAGCCCGGCGAGTGCGGCGATCTCGTCGCGGGTCAGCGTCGGCCACGCGTCGGGGAGGTAGAGGCCGCCATCGGAGGCGAGGCCGGCGAGCGTCGCCGCTTCGAAATCTAGGATGGGCGCCGAGCCGCGGGTGCTGATGTAACGCATGGCCAAGCGGTTAGCGAATGGGCGGGGAGGCGACAAGCTGCGGGCGTTGTCCGTTTTCCTGCGAACGCAGGAATCCAGGGTTACGAAGGAATGCGCGCGGTACCCTGGGCTCCTGCGTTCGCAGGAGAACGGCTAGCGAGGCCGGCGGCGCAGCGCGAGCGTGTAGATGATCGCGGCGATAGCGGCGAAGAAGAACCATTGGCCGGCATAGGCGAGGTGGTTGTTCGGCACCGACGCGATGTCGGGCTTGCCGTTGGGGCTAAGGCCGGCCTGCGGGGTGTCCGCGACAAGCATCAGGCGCTGCGGGGTGTGATCGAACAGCGATCCGATCAGCGAACGGCCGTCGGGCGCGTGGCTGATGTAGCCAGAGACTTCGCCACCGGTCCACGCGATCTTGGCCATCGGATCGCGCGTGGTGCCGAGCTGGACGATCATGCCGGGGCCTTCCGCGCCGATGCGGCACTGGGCGATCGCGCGGAAGCCGGATTTGCCGGCGCCGGCGAGCTTGATCTCGGTCGGCTGGAGGCAGAGGCTAGAGGCGCGGCGGAACAGCAGCGTCTCGTCGGGGAAGCGCGGGAAAGCCATTGGCGGCTTGGCGGGGTTGGCGGCAAGCTGCGCGAGGAACGCTTCCTTCTTCGGGAGGCGGTCGAGGAGTTGCCACAGACCGAGGCCGATCATCGCTGCGATCGCGAGCGTGACGAGGATGGTCGGGATGACGGGTATGCGTCGTGCGGTGCGGGTCACGGGTCGATTCGGCCTTCGCGGGCTGCGTTGCGGTATTCGGCGGACATGAGCGCGCCTTTGGCTGCTCGGAGCGAGAGGACGACTCCGCCGGCAGTGAAGGGGATCCAGATCAGCATGTGCAGCCAGAGCGGCGGGTGCACCTTGAGTTCGAGCGTGATCGCGAGCGCGACGACTAGCGCGCCGAGGATCAGGGTCAGGAATGCGGCGGGGCCGTCGCCGACGTTGAACTTGCTGAAGTCGAGCCCGCAGTTCGGGCAACTGTCGGCGAAGTTGGACCATTTCGCGAAGAGCGTGGGCTTGCCGCAGCGGGGGCACAGGCCTTTCAGCGCGACCTGGGCGATCGTGGGGGCTTTGGCGAGCGGGTATGGGTCTTCGGTCACGCCGTCAGTTCCTCCATACCTTGTATCCCCGCGAAGGCGGGGATCCAGACTGGGCTCCCGCCTTCGCGGGAGAACAAGGTAAGAGGGCGCCGGTTGGTTCGCATCCGTGCCGCATCCAAAACCGCCACCACCCCGGCGAAGGCCGGGGCCCAATCGGGGGACCCCGCTAACTGCGGACAGCGCTTCGTTACTGCATCCTTCCCACTTGGGCCCCGGCCTTCGCCGGGGTGGTAGCTATCGGGGTGGTCGCAGTGGATGGGCTGGTAGAGGCTCAACCGCCGTGGACGGGGGCGCCCCAGCCGCCCCATACGTAGACGGTGACGAACAGGAACAGCCACACGACGTCGACGAAGTGCCAGTACCACGCCGCCGCCTCGAAGCCGAAATGCTGGCGCGGGGTGAAGTCGCCGCGGTAGGCGCGGACCAGGCAGACGATCAGGAAGATCGTGCCGATCAGCACGTGGAAACCGTGGAAGCCGGTCGCCATGAAGAACGCCGCGCCGTAGTTGATGCCCTTGAACGGGAACGGCGCGTGGACGTATTCGTAAGCCTGGATCGAGCTGAACAGCGCGCCGAGGATCACGGTGAGCCAAAGGCCCTTGAGCACGCCATCGCGGTTGCCGACGCCGATCAGGCCCCAAGCCCCCGTCTTCTCGCCGCCGCGCTGGTTGTGGATCAGTGCATGGTGCGCCCAGGTCACGGTGGTGCCGGAGGTGAGCAGGATCAGCGTGTTGAGCAGCGGCAGTTCGAACGGGTTGATGACCGTCAGGCCCTTGGGCGGCCACTGCGCGACGATCGCCGCACCGCCTTCGACGGCACGCGTGACCGTGCCGTCGGCGAAGGTCATCGCGGTCGGGAACAGCGAGAAGTCGAAGAACGCCCAGAACCAGCCGACGAAGAACATCACTTCGGATGCGATGAACAGGATCATGCCGTAGCGGAAATGGAGCTGGACGACGGGGGTATGATCGCCCGCGCGGGCCTCATGCACGACCTGCGTCCACCAGGAGTACATCGTGAAGAGCACGCCCGCGAGCCCGATGAAGAACACCCAGCCGCCGCCATTGGGCTTGTCGATATGGCCGCCGTGCATCCACATGATGCCGCCGACCGCCATGATCAGCGCCGAAAACGACCCGACCAGCGGCCAGATGCTCGGCGGCAGGATGTGGTAATCATGGTTCTTGGCGCCGGCCATCGGTACTCCCCTATTTTCTTTGGCGTCGTTCTAGCTGGCTGTTTTCGCAGAATCCACCGGGTAAAACGTATAGCTGAGCGTGATCGTCTGGATATCGGCCGCGTCGGGGTCCGTCAGGATCTTCGGATCGACGAAGAAGATTACCGGCATCCGCGCGGTCTCGCCGGGTTTCAGCGTCTGCTGCGTGAAGCAGAAGCACTGGATCTTGGTGAAATACTTGCCGGCCTGCGCGGGCTGGACGTTGAACGTCGCGGTGCCGGTCAGCGGCTTGTTCGACGTGTTGGTGGCGGTGAAGAACGCCATGTCGCGCGCGCCAATATCGACCGTGTCCGAACGATTCTCGGGCGTGAACTTCCACGGCAGCTTGGGGCTGACGTTGGTGTCGAAGTCGATCCGGATCTTGTGGTCGACAGCGCCGGGGGCGGCCAGCCCGCGGTTGGTGGTGCCGTTGAGACCGGTCGCGGCACAGAACAGGCGGTAGAGCGGCACGCTGGCCCAGGCGAGCCCGGTCATGAAACAGATGAAGAGAACCGCTAGCGCCGCCGTACGGTTGGTGCGCGACATGGCCTTCCAGCCGGCCATCAGTGCGGCATCCCCGCCCGGATCTTGGCGATCGAGATCGCGAAGACGAGGATGACGAACGCGCCGAGCAGGATGGCCATCACGCGCGCGCGACCGCGCTGGCGGCTGCGGATGAGATCTTCCTCGCGGATGGGATCGGGGATGCTCATGCGAACCACCGATCGACGACCAGCGCGCCGAACATAACGAACAGATACAGGATCGAGTATTTGAACAAGGCCTTCTCCGGTTTCATCGCATCGTCGGCATGCGTGGTGCG
The DNA here is from genome assembly GCF_059691795.1 of Sphingomonas sp. 320_CC. Classification (NCBI taxonomy): domain Bacteria; kingdom Pseudomonadati; phylum Pseudomonadota; class Alphaproteobacteria; order Sphingomonadales; family Sphingomonadaceae; genus Sphingomonas; species Sphingomonas sp. 320_CC. The sequence continues at coordinate 912,234 of NZ_JCAWAE010000002.1, forward strand.
CTTCGCGACGCGGACGGCGAGCAGTGCGAACCAGCCGGTCAGCAGGACGGCCGCGATGCCGTAGATCGGACCGGTGAGCCCAAGCGGCCAGGGCAGGATCGCGACCGCCGCCATCGGGATCGTGTAGAGCCCGATCTGCGTCCGCGTCGTCCGCTCGCCTGACACGACGGGAAGCATCGGCACCCCTGCGGCGGCGTAATCGCTCTTCATGAACAGCGCGAGCGCCCAGAAATGCGGCGGCGTCCAGAGGAACACGAACAGGAACAGCAGGACGGGGAGCAGCGCGATATCGCCGGTCGCCGCGGCCCAGCCGATCAGTGGCGGGAACGCGCCCGCGGCACCGCCTATGACGATGTTCTGCGGCGTCCGGCGCTTCAGCCAGACAGTGTAGACCAGCACGTAGAACAGGATCGAGACGGTCAGGATCGCGGCTGCGACGACGTTGACCGCGAACCCCATGAACAGCACCGAGAACGCGCCGAGCCCGACGCCGAAATGCAGTGCGGCCTGACGGTCCATGCGGCCGTCGGGCAGTGGACGCTTCTGCGTCCTGCGCATGACGGCGTCGATGTCCGACTCGTACCATTGGTTGAGCGCACCCGCCGCACCTGCACCGAGCGCGATGCAGAGGATCGCGGTGAAGCCGATCACCGGATGCACGCCGACCGGGGCCGCGAGCATCCCGCAGAGTCCGGTGAAGACGACGAGCGTCATCACGCGCGGCTTGGTCAGCGCAAGGAAATCGCGCCAATGCGCCGGTGGCAGGAGGGGGGTGGCGGGAGTCATGGTTCGGGTACGCTATACGCGTTGCGGCGGAGGTCGGAAAGCCTTCGTGATGGCTCAGCGGTTTGCCCGGTGCGTGGGTACGGCTTGGTGAATGACCGCGGTATCGTCCGCGTAGATCCGCCGCCAAGCGGGGTCATGGTCGAGCAAGCGGACCAGTGGCGAGCGCGGCGGCAGGATGGTCCAGCCGAAATGCCACTTCGCATTCGCCGCATGCCAGCGATCCGCGTCGCCGCGGGCGATCGCAAAATAGTCGAGCGTGAAGGCGTCGCCGTACATGTCGGTCCGTCCATCGATATACGGACGGATGCCCGCTAGGATCAGCGATCCGCCGAAGCCGTATTCGTTGAAGACGCGCTGGTGGCGTAGCGCAGGCGGAAGATGCGTGAGCGCGCGGACGGGAATGCCTCTGGTTTCCGTGCGGACGACCGGCACTGCGACGCGGTAGGCTGTGAGACTGATTGCAAGAGCGGATACCAGAAAGGCTACGATCAGTCGCTCTGAGCCATGGGGAAGGGGGTTCGAAAAGCTGGTATCGCGGTAGCGCCGCGCGCGGCCGAGCGGCTTGGCCAGCACGAGTATGCCGACGGTCACGAGGATGATCTCGTGGCGGGTGTGCTGCAGCGTCATGTGGAGCATGCCGAGCAGCAGCAGCACGCGGATCGGTGGGATACGGATCGGCCGCGCCAGCAGGAACGCGAGGCTAGCGAGCAAGATCGCCTCGAAGCCGGAAAAGGTTCTGAAGTCGGACGGCTGCCATTCGTTGATCTGACCGAGCGCTTTCAGGTCGTTCAGATAAAATGGAAACGTCAGGCCGTGCACGCCCCACGGCGTGACGGCTGCAGCGATCGTCGCGCTAATTCCGAAGAGGCCCCAGCGCTGGATCACAGTGCGGCGGTCGGAGGGCTTGGCGGCCAGCAACGCCTCGAGCGCGAATACGCCGACCAGCGCCAGTCCGAAGACGTAGCTGCCATGCGCATTCGCCCAGATCAGCATCGCCGCCGCCATCGGTAATGGTGGAACTCGGTCGTGTTCGCGCGCGCGCAACAGCGCGATCGTCCAGCCGGCAAGGATGGGCAGCACCAGCATGTGCGGCCTTGCGATCAGCGACGGAAGTAGCCCGGTGGCGAGCAGCAGCAGCGCGATGATGCTTGCCCGCGCGCTCATCCAGCGGCGGAGTTCAGCCGCTACCAGCGCGAACAGCGCTGCCATTGCCACGCCGACCAGGACGATCACGCCGCTCCAACCGCCCGCGCGGTAACTCGCGTACATCGCTACTTCGGATAGCCATTCGTGTGCGACCCAGGGACGGCCGACGACGCTGAACGAGAACGGATCGGTGGTCGGCACAGCCGCATGCGCGACGATCCAGGCGCCGGCGACGAGATGCCATCCGGTGTCGCCGTCGCGCAGCATGGTGGGGACGATGATCGTGAACGCAAACGCCGCAAAGGAAGATAGCAGGGCAAAGGTCGAATGAGGGATGCCGGTTGGCGCGTCGGGGCGGACTGGGGGTGGCGCGCTCGGCATGACGCGGGGTTAACGCGATTGTCCTGTGGAATGATGAATGAGAGGTGCTCGGGTTGGGATTTGGCCAATCCTATCTTGTCATCCGAGCGAAAGCTGGGGTCTCGCTGATGACCCGCGAATGGAGGCACAGGGTGCAATCCCAACCCCGCTGGGAGGACGTATGCGGGGGATGACGTCCGCGGGCGCTCGCTTCCTTCGTTCTCCCTGCCGAGGCGGGAGCTTAAGGTGGGTCCCCGCCTTTCAGCGGAAACATCGTGGGACTGGGGACGGCCATTTAATGAAAACGCCCCGGATTTCCCTGAGGCGTCTTCCTTTTTGGCTCGCCCCGACACGGGACTAAATCCCGTGTCGTCGGACGCGGCGTTGCTGCGCCGGCCGGTCGGATGCGTGCGGCTCGGCCACACCGCCGCGTAGCTGGCGCTACGCGGCCTCGCATCCTAATCGATCCGCGGCAGCGTCTCGAACTGGTGGTATGGCGGCGGCGAGGAGATCGTCCACTCCAGCGTCGTCGCGCCGTCGCCCCAAGGGTTGTCGCCCGCTGGCTTGCCCGCGACCAGCGACCAGATCAGGTTGACGAAGAACACCACCATGCCCGCGGCCATGATCATGTAGCCGACCGAGGCCACCGTGTTCCAATGCTCGTACTGCGGCGTGTAGTCCGGGATGCGGCGCGGCATGCCCTGCAAGCCCAGGAAGTGCATCGGGAAGAACATTACGTTCACGCCGACGAAGAACACCCAAAAGTGCAGCTGGCCGAGGAACTCGTTGTACATCTTGCCCGACATTTTCGGGAACCAGTAATAGAACCCGGCGAACAGCGAGAAGACCGCACCCAGCGACAGCACATAGTGGAAATGCGCCACCACGTAATAGGTGTCTTGCATGTAATCGTCGATGCCGCCGTTGGCGAGCACCACGCCGGTCACGCCGCCGACGGTGAACATGAAGATGAAGCCGATCGACCAGACCATCGGCGTCTTGAAGGTCAGCGAGCCGCCCCACATCGTGGCGATCCACGAGAAGATCTTGATGCCGGTCGGCACCGCGATGACCATCGTCGCCGCGGTGAAGTACATCTTGGTGTTCACGCTCAGGCCGGTGGTGAACATGTGGTGCGCCCACACGACGAATCCGACCACGCCGATCGCGACCATCGCATACGCCATGCCGAGATAACCGAAGACCGGCTTGCGGCTGAACGTCGAGATGATCTGGCTGACGATGCCGAAGCCCGGCAGGATCATGATGTAGACTTCGGGATGGCCGAAGAACCAGAACAGATGCTGGTACAAGACGGGATCGCCGCCGCCGGCCGGATCGAAGAAGGTCGTGCCGAAGTTGCGATCGGTCAGCAGCATCGTGATCGCCGCGGCGAGCACCGGCAGTGCGAGCAGCAGCAGGAACGCGGTGACGAGCATCGACCACACGAACAGCGGCATCTTGTGCAGCGTCATGCCGGGCGCGCGCATGTTGAAGATCGTGGTGATGAAGTTGATCGCGCCGAGGATCGACGATGCGCCCGCGAGATGGAGCGCGAGGATCGCCATGTCGGTCGACGGCCCGGGCTCGCCGTACGTCGAGAGCGGCGCGTAGAGCGTCCAGCCGTTACCCGCACCACCGAAGAACGGCGACGCCAGCAGCAGCGTGAAGGCAGGGATCAGCAGCCAGAACGACACGTTGTTCATGCGCGGGAACGCCATGTCCGGCGCGCCGATCATGATCGGCACGAACCAGTTGCCGAAGCCACCGACCATCGCCGGCATGACCATGAAGAACACCATGATCAGGCCGTGCGCGGTGATCAGCACGTTCCAGAGATGGAGCGATTCGTCGAGGCTGGCGGGACCGCCGTGGAGCATGCTCGCCCAGCCCTGCAGATACTGGATGCCGGGATGCGCGAGCTCGGCGCGCATGAGGCCCGAGACCGAGCCGCCGATGATCCCCGCGACGATCGCGAAGATCAGGTACAGCGTGCCGATGTCCTTGTGGTTGGTCGACATGAACCAACGCGCGAAGAAGCCCGGCTTGTGATCGGTATCGTGGTGATGGTCGTGCGCTTCGTGGGACACGAAGGCCGACGGGGTGAGAGCGGTGTCGGTCATCTTACTGTCCCGCGTTGCCGGCGCCGGCCGGGTTTGAGGTCGCGCCCTGCGTGGTCGCGGGGGCTGTAGTGGTCACGTTCTCGACCGGGCCGGTGGCGTTGGCGGTTTCCGCCGCCTCTTCGACCTTCGCCGCGGAGCCGTCGGCGCCGGGCTGCGGGATGACCTTGTCGGACGCCTTGCCCGGGGTCGGCATCGTGCCGCCCTTGGCCTTGACCCAAGCCGCGTATTCGGCGGGCGGAACCGCCTCGACTGCGATCGGCATATAGCCGTGGCGCGCGCCGCAGAGCTCCGAGCATTGGCCGAAATACAGGCCGGGCTTGTCGATCGTGAAGCTGGTCTCGTTCAGGCGGCCGGGGATCGCGTCGAGCTTGATCCAGAACGCCGGGACCGCCCAGCTGTGGATCACGTCGTTCGAGGTCGTGATCAGGCGGATCGGCACGCCAACGGGGAGGACGATGCGGTTGTCGGTGGCGAGCAGCTTGGGGCCGTCGGCATCGGTGCGGCCACGCTCGCCGGCGGCGACGTCAGCCTTTTCCTTCAGCATGTTGGCGGTGATCTCGAAGCCGCCATTGTCCGGATACTGGTAGGTCCAATACCATTGGTTGCCGATCGCCTTCAGCGTCACCGCGCCGGAGGGCGCCGGCTTGAACTGGGCTTGCAGCAGACCGATCGAGGGGACCGCGATCAGCACGAGGATCACGACCGGCGCGAGCGTCCAGATGATCTCGATGAAGGTGTTGTGGCTGGTCTTCGACGCGACCGGGTTGCGCGCCTTGCGGTAGCGGAACGAGACCCAGAACAGCAGCGCGAGGACGAACAGCGAGATGATCGTGATCGTCGGCACCAGGATCGAATTGTGCATCCAGTGCGCGAACTGGCCGTTCTTGGTGACCTGGGGCTGGAGCCCGAACAGGCCATCGGTCGGCTGGCCGATCATCGGCTTGACCGTCATCGCGGGCGCACCGTCCATCGCGAGCTCGGGGCTGGACGGGTTGGCGGTGGGCGTCGCGGCGGCGGTCGTCGGCGCAGTGTTCGACACACCCCCCGGAGCGGCAGCGGCTTGCGGTGCAGGCGTCGCTGCTGGCGTGCTCGCAGGCTGGGCCGCATGCCCGGCGGCACCACCGAGACTCGCCAGTGCGAGCCCCGCTGCCATCGCAAATCCTCTCATCCCCATCTTGCGCATCGTTATTCTTGACCCCGGTTTATAGCGAACCCGATTCCGGACGCGCGGATGTCTGCTTATGATTTGGGAAGAGCTATACCCAGCGGGGGGGCTCGCCTCAAGCCTTGTCTGGCATGGGCCTTTTAAGCGCCTGCCCTAACCGCCCGTCATCCTGACGAAAGTCAGGATCCACGATAACGAACGCCGTCCCCTGTGGCTCTGGGTCCTGACTTTCGTCAGGATGACGGAGAAGAGGCGGGGCGCAACGAAACGCAGGTTGACGGTGAGCCGCCGGTTCTCGTTGCGTGCGGTTTCGCGCGCTCGTATTAGCGCGGGCAGACCATTTGGAGCGATGACCCGCGATGACCGAAGACGACGTGCTCGCCGAATTCCGCGCTGCCGAAGCGTTGCTCGAAGGGCATTTCATCCTGTCCTCCGGCCTGCGCAGTTCGCGCTACCTGCAATGCGCGCGGGTTTTGATGGACCCCGCGCGAGGCGCGCGTTTGTCGGAGGCGCTCGTCGCGTCGATCCCCGAAGAACTGCGTGCGCAGATCGATATCGTGGTCTCGCCGGCGATGGGCGGCGTGATCGCGGGTCACGAAATGGGCCGCGCGCTTGGCGTCGAGGCGGTATTCCTCGAGCGGCCCGATGGCGTGTTCGAACTGCGCCGCGGGTTCCGGCTTGCACCGGGCCAGCGCGTGTTGATGATGGAGGACGTCGTCACCACCGGGCTGTCGTCGCGCGAGGCGATCGCGGCGATCGGGCGCGCGGGCGGCGTGACCGTGGCGGCGGCGGCTTTGGTCGATCGCTCGAACGGGACGGCGGATCTGGGCGTGCCGTTCTTCCCGCTGATCCGGCTCGACGTGCCGACCTATCCGGCTGATGCCTTGCCGCGCGAACTTGCCGCGATCCCTGCGATCAAGCCGGGAAGTCGGGCGGCGGCATGAGCCCCTCCGGCAACGACCACCTGCGCCTTGGGGTGAACATCGATCACGTCGCGACGGTGCGGAATGCGCGGGGGGCGGGGTATCCCGATCCGGTGCGCGCGGCGCTGATCGCGGCGGCGGCGGGGGCTGACGGAATCACCGCGCATCTGCGGGAGGACCGGCGGCACATCACCGACGACGACATCGCGCGGCTGTCGGCCGAGCTGACGATTCCGCTCAATCTGGAGATGGCGGCGACCGACGAGATGCTCGGCATCGCGCTGCGCCACAAGCCGCACGCCGCGTGCATCGTACCGGAAAAGCGCGAAGAACTGACGACCGAGGGCGGGCTCGACGTCGCCGGGCATTACGACCGGATGGCGCGACTGGTGGATGCGCTGGCGGGAGCGGGCATCCGCGTATCGCTGTTCATTGAACCCGACGCGCGCCAGATCGAGGCGGCGTTGCGGCTCAAGGTGCCGGTCGTCGAGCTGCACACAGGTTTATACGCGGAACTGTCGGGCGAGGCGCGGACGGTGGAGCTGCGGCGGCTGACCGACGCAGCGGCGCTAGCGGCGAAGAACGGCATCGAGGTGCATGCGGGGCACGGTCTGACCTACGACAATGTCGCACCGATCGCGGCTATCCGGCAGGTTCGGGAGCTGAACATTGGGCACTTCCTTGTCGGCGAGGCGCTGTTCGTCGGGCTTGGCGAGGCGGTTCGGCTGATGCGTGAGGCTATGGATGCGGCGCGGTAGTAAGGCAGTTTTGTTCGCGCAGAGGCGCAGAGGCGCGGAGCAGAAGAGGGGGCTAGCCCGTGGCTGGATTCTCTCGCTGCCTCACTCGATCTTGCCGCCCTTGCGGCCCTCATACTCTCCGCGCCTCTGCGCCTCTGCGCGCAAATCTAATTTTGTCTTCCGACTTGAGGCGTCGCGATGATTATCGGGCTCGGGTCCGACCTGTGCAATATTGAGCGGATCACCGCCTCGATCGAGCGGTTCGGGGAGCGGTTCGAGCAGCGGGTGTTTACCGATGTCGAGCGGGCGAAGGCAGCGCGGCGGCCCTTTACCAAGGCGGGTACGCTGGCGAAGCGGTTCGCCGCCAAGGAGGCATTTTCGAAGGCGGTGGGGACCGGGTTTCGCGCGGGCGTGTTCATGCGCGATATCGGCGTGGTCAACGCCCCCAGCGGCGCGCCGACGTTGGCACTGACCGGGGGCGCCAAAGCGAGGCTTGACGCGTTGACCCCCGAAGGCCACGCCGCGCGCGTGCATTTGACGATGACCGATGATCACCCGTGGGCGCAGGCCTTCGTGATCATCGAAGCTATACCTCTGATATCCCCGGACATGCGCCAGGATACGAATCGATGAAGGACGCGGCGTTGGACGGCAACGAGTTCCCCGAAAAGCCCCTCGCGCAGGCCCCCCTAGCGCAGACGACGGCGGCGGATACCGCGCCACTGGCCGGCACTACCCCCGAAACGACACGCCGCCGCGGTACCGACTGGTGGGGCGAGGTAAAGGGCATCTTCTGGCTGATCCTGGTCGTACTCGGCTTCCACAGTTTCATCGCCAAGCCCTTCTATATCCCCAGCGAATCGATGCTGCCGGGCTTGCGCATCGGTGACCGGCTGGTGGTGACCAAGTTCGCGTACGGCTGGTCGTTCGTGTCGCCGACGATCCCCAACCCGGTCGCGATCTTCAAGGGCGTGGTGCTGCGCCAGCAGGAAGACAGCTGGAGCGTGTCGCTGCCGTTCATCCACGGCCGCTTGTTCGGCTCGCTGCCGACGCGCGGCGACGTCGTGATCGTGACGCCGCCGGGCACGCATAACGACTATATCAAGCGCGTGATCGGCCTGCCGGGCGATAAGCTCGCGGTGCGCGGCGGGATCGTGTTCCTGAACGGCGTCGCGGTGAAGCGTGGTCCTCTGCATGATACGCTGATCCCGGTCGACACCAACAGCCCGTGCAGCGAGATCGACTATCCCGGCGCGCGCGAGACTCTGCCCGACGGGCGTGAGATGTGCCGCCTGCCGACCTATGCCGAGACGCTGCCGAACGGTCGCCGCTACGAGACGATCGATCTGGAATCGGACAGCCAGGGCGACAATTTCGCGGAGATCACGATCCCCGCGAATCACGTCTTCCTGATGGGCGACAACCGCGATCGCTCGGCCGACAGCCGGTTCGCGCTGAGCCAGCTCGGACTTGGCGGACCGGTGCCGTACGAGAATCTCGGCGGTCGTGCGGAGTTCATTACCTTCAGCCTCGACGGCGATGCGACGTTCAACCCGCTGAGCTGGTGGAGTTCGCTGCGGTCGGATCGCGCCGGCACCTCGCTCCACCCCGCCAAGGTGAACTGAGATGGCCGAGACCAAAACCGTCGACGAATTGAGCCCGGTCGAGATGCGCGATCCGTTCCTGCGCAAGGAACTGAAGCGCGCAGCGATCTGGCTCGGGCTCGCATGCGTGATCGCGCTGCTGATCGTGCTGGTGCAGCCGTTGCTGATCATCTTTGCCGGCGTCGTGTTCGCGGCGCTGCTCGATGGTGGCGTGCGGCTGCTCGGGCGGGTGCTGCCGATCGGGCGCGGCTGGCGGTTGCTCATCGTCGTGCTGCTGACGTTCGCGTTCCTGGTCGGGACGTTCATTCTCACTGGCGTGCAGGTCACCGAACAGGTGACGCAGCTGCGCTCGACGCTGGAATCGCAGGCCAATCGCTTCACCGGCTATCTGACGTCGCAGGGGCTGATGCCGGGTGCATCGGACGTCAACGGGATCGTCAAGCAGGCACTCGGCTCGGTCGGGCGCGTGACGTCGTGGGTGGGCAGCGCGATCGGCGCGATCACCAGCATGTTCATGATCCTGATCCTCGGGCTGTTCATCGCGATGGACCCGGGCACCTATTCGCGTGGGATGCAGTGGATGGTGCCGAGCGATCTTCGCCCCGAGTTCGCCAGGACTTTGGTCAAGATGGGCGCGACGTTGCGGCGGTTGCTCGCCGGGCGCCTGCTCGGGATGGCGGTCGAGGGTGTCGCGAGCGGCATCGCGCTGGCGGTCGGCGGCGTGCCGATGGCGATGCTGCTGGGTATCATCGCGGGGATTTTGGCGTTCATTCCGAACGTCGGCGCGATCGTGACCGGCGTGCTGATGGTCGCGGTCGGGTTCAGCGCGGGCGTCGATACGGGCTATTGGGCGATCGGCACGTACCTCGTGGTGCAGACGATCGACGGGTATGTGATCGTGCCGATGGTCGCCAAGCGGACGGTCGATCTGCCGCCGGCGTTGACGTTGGGTGCGCAGATTTTGGCGAGTGCGTTGTTCGGGATTTTGGGGCTGGCGCTGGCCGATCCTATGACTGCGATGTTGAAGACAGCGCTGGAGCGGCGGTCTGAGCGGGAAGAGGAGAAGGCCGAGGCTGACGATCAAGCTACGGCCTGACGTTCTCCTTACCACTTGTTCCGGGTTCCAGCTCCTCTTCCGTCATCCCCGCGTCCGCGGGGATGACGGGGGGTGACGTCAATGGGGCGGGTAATCGATAGGAAGTTACTGCCTTACCAGCTGGTCAAAGAGGGCGAGGTAGCGGTTGGCTGAGTCCGCGCCCGGTTGGGCAACTGGTTCGGGTCGCTGCCGAGTCGGCTCTAGCCACGCATCCAGCGCTTCAACCAATGCAGCAGCGTCGTCCTTCGCAATCACCGTCCCAAGCTCCGGCCGATCAATAATCTCCGACACCGCCGCGCTCGAGTCGGTCGAGATCACCGGCGTTCCGACGGAAAGGGCTTCTCGCAAAACTCCCGGTACGCCTTCGTACTCCGACGTCAGCACCAGTACCGCGGCGCGCGCCATCACCGGGAGCGGATCGCTGCTGTGGCCGAGCAGGAGGACGCGGCCCCCCAAGCCGAGCGCGTGGATTTGCGCTTCGATCGCCCCCCGCTCGCTCCCCTCGCCGAGGATGACGAGCGGTATCGCTTGGTCCGCCAGCAGCGGAAGCGCGACGATCACGCGGTCCCAGCGCTTCTGCGGTTCGAGCCGGCCGACACCGAGAATGTAGCGCGGTGGCAGGTCGGGCAGCGCAATAGGAATCGCCACCGCCGGCGGGTTCGGGATGACGCTCGTCCGCCCGATCATCCGGGTCGCCAACGCCGCCTCGTTCGCGGTCGCCGGCGTCATCGCGACGAGGTGATCGAGGAAGCTCCCGTGACGCGCGAGCCAGAGCTGGTGCGCGGCGTGCATCAGGCGGCCGTGATCGGCGCGCGCGGGGGCGTTGGACATCTTGGCGACGATCGGCGGACACGTCTTGCCGAGTCGCAGCCGGGTCCATGCCGCGATGCCGGTATAGAAATTACCGGGGCAGAATATGATGTCTGGCGCGAGACGTTGCACCACCTTCGGCAGCGCCAGCAGCCGCGAGGGCGTGACGATCTCCAGACCTTCCGGCAGTTCCGCCGCCAGCGGCCCCGAGATATCCTCGATCGCCAGCGTCACGCGCCGGCCCGCCGCAAGCCAGCCGCGCGCGAGGCGCAGTTGCGCGCGTTCTACCCCGCCGCCGCGCAAGTCCTCGGCATAGGTCAGGATGTGCTGGGCGATCGGTGGCTTGCTCACGAGTGACATATGGGGGTCATCATACTGCGCGATGGGTAGAGCGGAGATCGTGACCGAATGAAACCGACTTTGCGTGCATGCACGGCGGCGGGCGGCTATCAGGCCGCGCGAGGGAAGGCGGGCACCAAGTAGCAGGGAACGGGCGGCGGAACGGCTTGAGGACAATGGTTTGAGGACCGGCGAGTGAACTTCCGTACCAAAACTGCCGATCGCGACGGCTATGCGGATATCGCGCGCGCCGGGCTCGAGCCGCTGAAGGCGCTCGGCAGCCGCTGGCCCGCGATCATCGGTGCGGTGCTGACGCTGGCGATGATTGTCGGATTGGGGCGCGAACTGCTCGGGCATGGCCTTGCCGGACTGTCGCGCTCGGTGCCGCAGGACCCGCGCTTCTATGTGTGTTTCGGTCTGCTCTACATGTCGCCGCCGACCGGGGATTACGTCATCTTCCGCCGGCTCTGGGGTATCCCGCTCGGCGGGCTGGTCGCGCTGATCAAGAAGCGGATCGCGAACGAAGTCGTGTTCGGTTATTCGGGCGACGCGTATTTCTACGCCTGGGCGCGGGCAAAGGCGCGGATGGTGGCATCGCCGTTCGGCGCGGTGAAGGACGTGTCGATCCTGTCGGCGATCGCGGGCAATGCGGTCACGCTGCTGCTGGTGGCGATCGCGTTGCCGCTCGGCCGGCATCTGCTGACGCACGACCAGTTCCGCACGGTGCTGGCGTCGGCGGGCGTGACGCTGGCGATCTCGCTGCCGTTCCTGATCTTCTCGCGCCGCGTGTTTTCCCTGCCGCGCGCGAAACTGTGGTGGGTGTTCGGGATTCATTGCATCCGGCTGTTGTGCGGCTCAGTGTTGATCGCGTTCGCATGGCATTATGCGTTGCCCGGGGTTCCGGTCGGGATGTGGCTGTTCCTTGCCGCCGGGCGCCTGCTGGTGTCGCGCCTGCCGCTGGTGCCGAACAAGGACCTGCTGTTCGCCAACGCCGCGATCCTGTTGATTGGGCAGGACCAGACCTTGTCCGAGCTGATCGCGTTTACCGCCGCGCTGACGTTGCTGGTCCATGTCGCGCTGATCATCCTGTTCGGCATCCATGCCGGGCTCACCCGGTTACGCGCATGATCCGCGCCTGTGTCGCGCTGGCCGCGATCGTTGCGCTTGCAGGGTCGGCCGGGGCGCAGGTGCTCGGCAGCGATGCGGCGGCGTGCCGACCGGGCGAGGGGCCGGCGATCGCGGTGGAGGTCACCGGGCTGAAGGATCGTACGGGCGAGTTGAAGCTCGAACTCTATCCTGATGACGAAGCGGGCTTTCTTAAGGACGACCACGTGCTGATAGCGGCCGGGAAGACGTTTCGCCGGGTGGTGGTGCCAACGCCGCCGAGCGGCGCGCCGATGCTGTGCATCCGGGTACCGCGGCCGGGCCGCTATGCGCTGTTGCTGACGCATAATCGCGACGGGAAGAACAAGTTCAGTTTCTGGACCGATGGCGCCGGGTTCGCGAGCAACGTGAAGCTCGGGCGGTCGCGGCCCAAGGTCGAGCAGGCGCTGGTCGAGGTCGGTGTAGGCGTGACGACGGTGCGGATCACCGTGCAGTATCTGCGCGGGCTCGGCGGGTTCGGACCCGTCACGCCATGAGAGTGGTGGCATGAGAGTCGTCGACGTCAACGAGTTCTACTCGCCGACCGGCGGCGGCGTGCGGACCTATGTCGATCGGAAGATGGGGATCATGGCGGACATGGGCCATGAACTGATCGTCGTCGCGCCGGGCAAGGAGGACCGCGTCGAGGAGCGGCCCGGCGGCGGGCGGATCATCTATCTCAAGTCGCCGGGGATGCCGTTCGATCGCAACTACGGATTGTTCTGGGACGAGGGCGCGATCCACCGGGTGCTCGACGATCTCGATCCGGACGTGGTCGAATGCTGCTCGCCGTGGCGACCGGCGTGGTTCGTCGGCGACTGGGAGGGACGCGCGGTAAAGGCGTTCTTCATGCACAACGACAACATCGCGGCCTATGCGCAACGCTGGTTCGCCGGCGTCGCGAGCCATGACCAGATCGAGCGCGGGTTCGCCTGGTACAGCCGGTACATGAGCCGGTTTCTCGAGAAATACGATGTCGTCGTCACCAACGGCCCGGCGCTGGAGAAGCGGTTGCGCGCGCGCGGACTGCGGATCGATGCGGCGATGCCGCTGGGGATCGAGCGCGGGCATTTCTCGCCGGACCTGCGCGATGCCCGGTTGCGCGCGGCGTTGCTGCGACAGTGCGGCTTGCCCGAAGACGGCATGCTGCTGCTCGGGCTAGGGCGGCATCACGGCGAGAAGCGCTGGCCGCTGGTGGTCGATGCGGTGGCGCGGGCGGGGGCGACTTTGCCGGTCGGGCTGGTCCTGATCGGTGCGGGCGCGCAGACCAAGGCGATCCAGCGCCGGATCGGCGGCTCGCCGCATATCCGGATGTTCGCGCCCGTGTACGACCGCGAGAGACTCGCGCGGATCATGGCGAGCTGCGACGCGCTGATCCACGGGTCGGAGGCGGAGCCGTTCGGGCTGGTCGCGTCGGAGGCGATGGCATCGGGCCTGCCGCTGATCGTACCCGATACGGGCGGGTGCGCGGAGGTCGCGGACCACCATGCGAGCGAGCTTTACGCGGCGCGCGATGCGGAGAGTGCGGCGGCGGCGATCGGACGGTTGTTCGTGCGCGATCCGGCGATGTTGCGGCGCGCGGCGGCGGTGGCGGCGCGGCATGTCCGCAGCGACCGCGAGCATGCGGTCGAGCTCATGGACTATTATGCGGGGCTGGTCGCGGCGAAGCACGGCGTGCGACGTACAGGGTGAATCGCGTGCCGGGGACGGAGACGGCGCGATAGCCGTGGTGTCGGGCGTAGGCGGCCAGGACTGCATCAATCTGATCGTCACCGCTACTCCAGGCGCCTTCACCGCCGGTGAGGATGGCGGACGGATAGCCGAGGAGATGCGTTCGGGCCTGCGATACGAGGTGGAGGGTGTACTCCTGACGCGCGTCGAGCAACGCGGTGCTCCGGAAATAGAAGGGGCCGGTAGCAAAGTGTGGGTCGATCGCTCGGCCGGGGAGAAATTGCGGGGAGAGCGTCGCGACCGGGCCGGCGATGTGTTCGCGGTCCAGCGTCTGGCGAGCGGACGAGGCGTCGCGCATCGCGTCGAGCATTGGGATGCGCCCGCTCGCGACGGCTTCGATCGTGGGGGCGAGACCGGCGCAGGCGAAGACGGTTGCGGCGATCCGCATCGCCTTGCCGGGCGGATGCGCGTGCCAGACTAGCGCGAGACGCACGAATAGCGCCGGCAGCACTGGCAGCAGATATTGCCGCCATGTCGGCACCGGCGCGAGCGCGGCGATCAGGCCGGCGAGGATCAGCAGGTCGAGGATCAGGTGCCAGCGTTGCCGCCTGCCGGTGGTGGCGACGATCGCGAGCAGGGCAGGGCCGAGCGCGAGGAACTTGAGGGTGTCGATAATCTTGACGCTGTTCGACAGCTTCCAGGGGCGGGACTGGTACCATTCGGTTGGCGCCTGGCGAGGGAAGCCGAGCACGCCGAACAGGAAGCCTTCGGGCGATGCGGCGAACAGCGCCAGCGTGAAGAGCGCGAACGGCATTGCGCCAAGCAATGTCCACCACGGGCGTCGGTTGCGGCTGAACAGCGTCCAGATGCCGTAGGTGAGTGCTGGGAGGACATAGGAGATTTTCGCGGTCGCGGCGGCGGCGAGCAGGAGGCCTATCAGGACCGCGTCGCAGCGGCTGGCCTGATCGCGCGCGGTTCTGACGATCGCGGGGAGGGCTAGCGCGAGGCAGGCGGCCGGGAGCGCGTCGTTGCGCGCGGTGCCGATGCTGAAGAGGAGGATGTCGCACGTGGCGAACAGCGCGGTTGCGATGGTTGCGGTGCGCGTGCTGGCGCCGCCGATGCGTGCGGCGCGGTGGACCGCGGCGATGGTGGCTGCGCCGAGGAGGGCGTTGGTTATGCGGAGGGCTGGCCAGGTCCAGGTGCTGGCTAGCGCTGCGATCGGGGCGAAGAGATAGGGTTGGAGCGGGGTCTGGAGGTAAGCGAAGTCTTTGTAGGGGAGCAGGCCGTGCGCGGTGAGGAGGGCGGCGGCGACGTACTGGCTCTCATCGTGGTCGACTGGGCGGAGGAGGGCGAGGGTGATGAGGATCATCGCCAGCGCCGCAAACGGCAAAAGTATGTTCACCCGCGAAGGCGGGTGCCCAGTCTGGGCACCCGCCTTCGCGGGTGAACATGGTTGGGGAGCGGTGTGCTCAGCCACGAATGCCACCATACCCACCGCTTTCACCTCGGCGAAGGCCGGGGACCAGTTGGGGGACGGTGATGGCTAAGGACGGCGCTTCGTTACCCCGGCTTTCCCAACTGGGCCCCGGCCTTCGCCGGGGTGGCGGAGAAGGCGGGGGTGGAGGCGTGTAGGGCAAGGTCAGGCTTTTACGGCGGTCAGGAAGTAATCGAGACTGGTTGAGTCGCTCAGCGCAAACCCGGTCGCCGGCGAGAAGCTCAGCCCTCGCGTGTCCGTCACGCGAAGCCCCGCATCCTTCAGCAACGCGGTCAGTTCCTCGGGCGTCAGGAACTTGTTCCAGTCGTGCGTGCCCTTGGGAATGACGCCAGCGCCCTCCGCCACGGTAATCATTGCCAACCGCGACAACGGCGTCCGGTTGGGCGTCGAAAGAATCAGCAACCCACCCTCCGCCAACGTCCGCGCGAGACCGCGCACGAAGCCGGCAGGGTCACTGACGTGCTCGATCACTTCGAGGCTGGTGACGAGGTCGAACTGCCCGACCAGCCCCTCGACGCCTCCCGCGCGGTAGTCGATCGCGAGGCCACTCTGCGCTGCATGGATCTCCGCAACCGCGATATTCTCGGGTGCCGCATCGATCCCGGTCACCGCGGCACCGAGCCGCGCCAACGGCTCGCACAGCAACCCAGCACCACACCCGACGTCGAGCGCGGTCTTTCCCGCTAGCGGCGTGAAGGTCGAACCGTCGCCGCCCCAATGCGCATCGACCTGCTCGCGGATGTAGCGCAGTCGTGGCGGATTGAGCTTGTGGAGCGGGGCCGACGAACCCTTCGGATCCCACCAGTCCTTCGCCATCGTGCCGAAATGCGCGGCCTCGCGCGGATCGATTGTTGCGTTCGTTACGGTGTCGCTTGCCAGTATCATGCGCGCTACCTATCAGGGCCGCCGCTTCGACCCAAAGGGATTTGCGCTGCCAATGGCCCGTATCGTGATGAAATTCGGCGGGACGTCGATGGCTGGGATCGAGCGGATCCGCAACGTCGCCGCGCGCGTGAAGCGCGAAGTCGACGCCGGCAACCAGGTCGCCGTCGTCGTCTCCGCGATGGCGGGCGAGACCGATCGGCTGGTCGGCTTCTGCCGCGAGGCGTCGTCGCTGTACGACGCCAAGGAATATGACGTCGTCGTCTCGGCCGGCGAGCAGATCACGAGCGGCTTGCTCGCGATCGCGCTCCAGGCGGCGGGCTGCAAGGCGCGGAGCTGGCTCGGCTGGCAGTTGCCGATCAACACGTCGGACGCGCACGGATCGGCCCGCATCGGCGAGATCGACACGGCCGCGCTCGATGCGAGCCTCGCGGACGGTGTCGTCGCGGTGATCCCCGGTTTCCAGGGGGTCGCGGACGGCCAGCGCGTCACGACGCTCGGTCGCGGCGGCTCGGATACGTCTGCGGTGGCGATGGCGGCGGCGATGAAGGCCGACCGATGCGACATCTATACCGACGTCGACGGCGTCTACACGACCGACCCCCGGATCGTGCCTCGCGCGCGGAAGCTGAGCAAGGTCACGTACGAAGAGATGCTGGAACTCGCCAGCGTCGGTGCCAAGGTGTTGCAGACTCGGTCTGTCGGCCTGGCGATGAAAGAGAATGTGCGTGTGCGCGTATTGTCCTCGTTCGAGGATGGCGACACCAATGATGGTCACCCCCTAAGCGGACAACGGGGCACGTTGATCGTGGGCGAAGAGGAAATCGACGATATGGAACGCCAGCTCATCACCGGCATCGCGCACGACAAGAACGAGGCGAAGATCACCCTGACGCAGGTCAGCGATAGGCCGGGCTCGGTCGCGGCGATCTTCGCGCCCCTCGCCGATGCGGGGATCAACGTCGACATGATCGTGCAGAACGTCGCGCATTCGACCGGCTCGACCGACGTGACGTTCACGGTGCCTGCGGCCGATCTGGCGCGCTCGCTCGACGTGCTCGACAAGGCGAAGGACGCGATCGGCTATGCGACGATCGTCCACGACACGCGCGTCGCCAAGGTATCCGTCGTCGGCGTCGGAATGCGCAGCCACGCGGGCGTCGCCTCGACGATGTTCACGACGCTCGGCGAGCGCGGCATCAACATTCAGGCGATCGCCACGTCGGAGATCAAGGTCAGCGTGCTGATCGAAGAGGATTATACCGAGCTGGCCGTGCGCGTGCTGCATACGGCATACGGGCTCGATGCCGAGGATGCGGCTTGAGCTTGATACATAACGACATGATCCCGGCAGGCGCCGGGACGACGGGGATGGATGCATGACGATCGGTACTGAGCGGCTGCAACGCCGGATGGCGCGCGGCGCCGCGTTCCTCGGGTCGGAGGTCGCGATTCTCGGCGGCGCGATGTCGTGGGTGAGCGAGCGTCACCTCGTCTCGGCGATCTCGAACGCAGGCGGGTTCGGCGTGATCGCGTGCGGCGCGATGACGCCCGCGCTGCTCGATACCGAGATCGCCGCCACCAAGGCGATGACGGACAAGCCGTTCGGCGTGAACCTGATCACGATGCACCCCGACCTGTTCGAGCTGATCGCGGTCTGCGCCAAGCATCAGGTCGGCCACGTCGTGCTCGCTGGTGGCCTGCCGCCCAAGGGCAGCATCGAGGCGATTAAGGAAACCGGCGCCAAGCTGATCGCGTTCTCGCCGGCGCTGGCGCTCGCGAAGAAGCTGATTCGGAGCGGCGTCGATGCGCTGGTGATCGAGGGGATGGAGGCCGGCGGCCATATCGGCCCGGTCTCGACCAGCGTGCTCGCGCAGGAGATGCTGCCCGAGATCGCCGAGCAGGTCCCCGTGTTCGTCGCCGGCGGGATCGGTCGCGGCGAGGCGATCGCCGGGTATCTCGACATGGGCGCGGCGGGTGTCCAGCTCGGCACGCTGTTCGTGTGCGCGACCGAGTCGATCGCGCACGCCAATTTCAAGAAGGCCTTCATCCGCGCGTCGGCGCGCGACGCTATCGCCAGCGTGCAGATCGATGCGCGGCTTCCGGTCATCCCGGTCCGCGCGCTGAAGAACGCGTCGAGCGAGTTGTTCACGGCGAAGCAGCGCGAGGTTGCCGGGCATCTTGATGGCGGTCGCGTGGAAATGGCCGAGGCGCAGTTGCAGATCGAGCATTACTGGGCGGGTGCACTGCGCCGTGCGGTGATCGACGGCGATGTCGAGCATGGCTCGGTGATGGCGGGCCAGTCGGTCGGCATGGTCAAGCGCGAGGAGCCGGTCGCGGACATCATCGGCGGATTGATGGCGCAGGCGGCGGCTGCGCTCGAGGCGCGTGCGGTTTAGCGCTCGATCCTCCCCCGCAAGGGGGAGGATCGAGAGGGTGCGCCTTCTACATGCTGATGTTCACAAAAGCGTCTACCTAGCACCACCCCGGCGGAGGCCGGGCCCAGTTGGGGGACGTCGCTGACTAAGGTCGCGCTCCGTTACTGCAACCTTTCCAACTGGGCCCCGGCCTCCGCCGGGGTGGTGGAGTGGTGGGGGGGGCTTAACGCCACACGGCGCCGAAGCAGCACACCGCCAAACCCCAACCCCCAACCCCCAACCCCCAACCCCCAACCCCCAACCCCCAACCCCTAACCTCATCCCCTCTCCACTCGCCGCAAAGCGCGTACGGCTTACGTCTCGTTAACCTAACCCATGCATAGAGTGTCCCGTCGGGGGACGTCATGAGGTGGTTGCGATGAGTCGTCGGTTTGCTTTGCTGTCCGTTACCGCGCTAGGCCTGCTGGCCGGTTGCGCACAGAAACCACGGACCGTCGCGCAGGTCGCGCCGCCCGTGATCATGGTGCCCGTGCCCGCGCCGACGATGCCGAAGGGCGCGTCGCCTACGATCGTCATTCCGGTCGCGCTCGCCGACGGCACCTATCCTACACCGAATCGCAACCTGACGACGTCCGCCAAGGTCTGGCATCTCCGCGCCGCACTCAACGTCGCTGCGCTCGCATGCCGCGGACCACAGGAAGTGGTGATCGTCGCGGGCTACAACGCGTTGCTGTCGGCACAGAAGCCGGTGCTCGCCAAGGCCGAGGCGACCTATGCCAGCGAATACAAGTCGGGCGGCGGCGACTGGCAGGATCGCTACGACGATTCGATGACTCGCCTGTACAACTTCTTCTCGCAGTCGCCCGCGCGCGATGAATTCTGCGCCGCGGCGGGCAATGTTCTCGCCCAGAGCGCCGGTCTGACCGCCGAGGCGCTGCCCGCGTTCGCCGCACAGAACCTGCCCGTGCTCGAGCGGCCGTTCACCGATTTCTACCGCGCGGTCGACGTGTGGCGGGGTCGCACCGTACGTCCGGTCCAGCCGCAGCTGATGGTCTCGCGCCAATATGCGTCGAACATGCCGGTGCAGACGGTCACGCAGGCGCGGCTCCAGCCGATCTCGCAGCCGGTTCCGCCCGCTCAGCCGCGCCTGAAGCTGGATCCCAGCGTTTTTCAGTAGGCTGATCAGGCCTTGATGGGCGATCCGACCGACCAGCTATGGCCGAACGGATCGCGTATCTGGCCATAGCGATCGCCCCAGAACTGGTCGGCGACGGGCATCGTCACGACCGCTCCCGCCGTCACCGCACTATCTACCCAGGCGTCGGTGTCGTCGACCCTGAGATGCAGGGTTATGCCGGCGGGTTCGGGTTCGGCATGACCACGCCATTCGGGAAACTCGTCGGACAGCATCAGCCAGGCGTCGTTGATTCGCAAGCTGGCCTGCATCAGTCGAACGCCGTCGTCCGCGAAGTTCGTCTCGACGAGGGTCGCGGCAAACGCAGCCTCGTAGAACGCGAGTGCCTCGCGTCCTCGCTGATCGCGGATGACGAGGAACGGTGTGATTCCGCTGGTGGGACGATCGGCCATGCGAGTCTCCTGCGTTGAACCCTGCCAGCGTACGCCGCTCGTCCGCCCCCGACCAGTGCCGGCATGGTGAAGGCAAAGCTTGGCTTACCTGCAAAGACTGGGTTAACAGCCGCGGGAATGGCTGAGGTTTCAGATCGTCCGGCGGAAGGCCGCTTCGAAGGGCGCGAGCACCGGTTTCCGGTGCGCGTCTATTTCGAGGACACCGACCTGTCGGGCGCGGTCTATCACGCCAATTATCTGCGCTACATGGAGCGCGCGCGGTCGGACATGCTGCGGGTCGGCGGGATCGACCAGCGCGCGACGTTCGAGGCGGGCGAAGGCTCCTACGCGATTGCCAGCGTCGCCATCCGCTACGCCGCGCCGGCGAAGCTCGACGACGCCTTGCTGGTCGTCTCGCGGATACGCCGTGTCCGCTCGGCCGGGGTCACCATTCATCAAAGGGTCATGCGCGAGGGGCTTGTCTTGGCCGAGGCGGACGTGGTGGCGGCATTGGTCGCTCCCAATGGTCGCCCACGCCGCCAGCCGCGCGCCTGGATCGATATCTACGAACGCCTTGTCTGGCAGGGGGAAGCATGAATCCGGTGTTGACTATGGATAGCGCGACGCTGTCGCCGATCCACTTGTTCCTCCAGGCCGACTGGGTGGTGAAGGGCGTGATGATCGGGCTGCTGCTCGCCAGCATCTGGACCTGGGCGCTGATCGTCGCGTTCTGGCGGCGGATCGGCAAGACGCGCAAGGGCATGACCCGGTTCGAGCGCGATTTCTGGAAGGCCGAGGACATCGACGTCTTCTACAAGACGGAGGGCGAGAACGACCTGCCGTCGGCGCGCGTGTTCGCGGCCGGCGTGACCGAGTGGCGGCGCTCGACCGCGGGCGGCACGATCGACAAGAGCGGCACGCGCGAGCGGCTGGCGACCACGATGGGCGCAGCGGTCGCGGGCGAGATCGACAAGCTGTCGGACCGGCTCAACGTGCTGGCGACGGTCGGCTCGGTCGCGCCGTTCGTCGGGCTGTTCGGTACGGTGTGGGGCATCATGCGGAGCTTCACCAGCATCGCGGCGGCGCAGAACACGTCGCTCGCGGTGGTCGCGCCGGGAATCGCGGAGGCACTGTTCGCAACTGCGATCGGCCTGTTCGCGGCCATTCCCGCGGTGATCGCGTACAACCGGTTCAGCCACGGCATCAACCGGATCGAGGCGAGCCTCAACCGCTTCGCCGACGGTTTCCACACGACCTTGAGCCGCCAGCTGGACGGGTCGCGCTAAGGTGGCTATGAACCTTCCTTCGTCGCGCGGGCGTGGGCGGCGGGCGCCGATGGCGGATATCAACGTCACGCCGCTGGTCGACGTGATGCTGGTGCTGCTGATCATCTTCATGGTGACCGCGCCGCTGATGACCGCGGGCGTACCGGTGAACCTGCCCGACGCGCGTGCGAAGGCGCTCGACCAGGAGCAGAAGCCCGTCGAGATCTCGATGGACGGGACAGGCGCACTGTTCATCGACAAGGATCAGGTGACCGACGATGCGCTGCCGGTACGACTTGCTGCGATCGCCGCCAGCCGTGCGGTGGGCGACGAACCGCAGGTGCTGCTGCGTGCGGACCGGAAGCTCGATTACGGCCGCGTGATGCGCGTGATGGGCGAACTCAACCGCGCCGGGCTGAACCGCGTCGCGCTGGTGACCGTCGAGGGTAACCAGAACTGATGGCTGGCTGATGGATCGCTCGGAGAAGATCGGCCTTGGCGTCGCGGTCGTCGGGCACGTCCTGCTGTTCGGCGCGCTGTCGCTCGGCTTTCTCGCTGCGCCCGAACTGCCGAAGAAGATCGAGCAGCAGCCGATCGACGTCAGCCTGGTGCCCGACGTCGCGCTCGAGGCGACCGCGCCGCAATCGGCGGAGACGCCCGCGCAATCGATCGCACCGGACGAAGGTGCGCCCGAGGATGCCGCGCCGCCTGCTCCGGAAGAGGCCGAGCCCGAGCCGAAGCCCGATCCCGTGCCGCCTGCGCCGCAGCCCAAACCCACGCCGCCGAAACCGGCGCCCAAGCCGCAGCCGGCACCCGAGCCGAAGCCTCAACCCAAACCCAAGCCCGCGCCGCCGAAACCCGTCGCCAAGCCCGCGCCGGTCCCGAAGCCCGTCGTGAAGCCACAGCCCAAGCCCGAGAAGGCGCCACCCGCCAAGGCCGCGCCCGCGAAGTCCGCGCCGACCAAGGCTGCGGCGAAACCGAGCGCCGCGCCCGCGAAGACGTCGTCCTCCGCGTCGTCGTCCAAGTCCGCAAAACCATCCTCGACCAAGGGCAGCGGCTCGACCGCCGAGGCCAAGGCGTCGCGGCCGCGCGGTTCGCGGCTCGGCGACAATTTCCTGAAAGGTCTGTCGGCCGATCCGTCGCCGAGCAAGTCGGAAGCGCCCAAGGCGGCCAAGCTCGGCGCGCAGGCGGCGGCGAACATCGGCTCGGCGATCCTGCGGCAGGTGCAGCCTTGCGCCAATCGCCAGGTTACGCCGGGACCCGGCGCGGAGCGGATCCGCGTGACGATCAACCTGAAGCTCAACCGCGACGGCACGCTGAAGTCGCGGCCGACGATCAGTGGTCACGCGGGCGTCGACGACGACAACCGGCGCTATGTCGACCGCGTCGACGATCTGGCGATCGCGACCTTCGTCGGATGTTCGCCGCTACGCGGTTTGCCCGACGACCTGTATGACGTGCAGAACGGCTGGAGCAATTTCAGCCTGCGCTACAAACTTCCCGGCTGAGGATGTCCGTTATGACTCGATCGATCCTGGGGTTTTTCCCTTCGCGCCAGACCGTCCCGGTTGCAGGTGACCACCTGTCGCACGGTAACCACCCCGGCGAAGGCCGGGGCCCAATTGGGAAGGTCGATGTAATGATGCGCAACGTTCCCTCAGCGGCGTCCCCCAATTGGGCCCCGGCCTCCGCCGGGGTGGGGTTTGTGTGGGGTGGGCGTAAGGCTCGATCGGTTCTGGCTTCGGTTGGGCTGCTCGCGTTCGTCTCCGGCAGTGCAGCGTATGCGCAAGACGCACCACCGCCGGCACCGCAACAGGCTCCCGCCGATCCAGCCGCCCCGGCAGCGGCAGGCGATCAGTCCGGCGGACTCGTGGTCGACGTCACCGGCGGCATTTCCGCACCGATGCCGATCGCGATTCCTGTCATGCCGACGTCTGCCGTTGTGTCGACGCCCGCAGGATCGACCGACGTGCTCGGCCGCCAGCTCGCCGACATCGTCACCAACGATCTGCGCAACTCTGGCCTGTTCACGCCGCTGTCCCCCGGCCAGCTCCGCCCGATCACCTTCCCCGAAGTCACGGCGCCCGGGTTCGACTACTGGGGCAGCACCGGCGCGCAGGCGCTGGTGCAGGGCTTCATCCGCGCGAACGGCGACGGGAACCTGACCGTCGGCTGCTACCTCTACGACGTGTCATCGAAAGCCGAGCTGACCCGCACCGGGTTCGTCGTGCCGCCCTCGGACTGGCGTCGCGCCGGGCATAAGTGCGCAGACATGGTCTACACCCGCCTCACCGGCGAAGGCGCGTATTTCGACAGCCGCGTCGTCTACGTGTCCGAAACCGGACCCAAGGGACGCCGTATCAAGCGGCTCGCGATCATGGATCAGGACGGCGCCAATCACCGCTTCCTGACCAACGGCCAGTCGATCGTCCTGACGCCGCGGTTCGCGCCGAACCAGCAGTCGATCGTCTATATGAGCTATCTCAACAATCGCCCGGCGATCTATGTCTACGACATCGGTTCGGGCAAGCAGCGCCTGGTGGTCGCGAACGCGAACCTGACGTTTGCGCCGCGCTTCTCGCCGGACGGGCGCAACATCCTGTTCTCGATGGCGCAGGGCGGTAACACCGACGTCTACCGCGTGTCGTCGCAGGGCGGCACGCCGCAGCGGCTGACCAACTCGCCGGGGATCGACACCGGCGGCAGCTATTCGCCGGATGGCTCGAAGATCGTGTTCGAGAGCGATCGCTCGGGTGGCCAGCAGATCTACGTGATGAACGCGGACGGCTCGAACCAGCAGCGGATCAGCTTTGGCGGCGGGCGCTATGCGACGCCGGTGTGGAGCCCGCGCGGCGACCTGATCGCGTTCACCAAGCTCGGCGGCGGCTTCCGGATCGGCATCATGAGCCCGAGCGGCGGCGGCGAGAAGCTGCTCACCAACGACTGGCAGGACGAGGGTCCGAGCTGGTCGCCGAACGGTCGCGTGATCAACTTCTATCGCTCGGGACGCGGCAGCGGCGGCAAGGCGGACCTCTGGTCGGTCGACCTGACCGGCGTCAACGAGCGGAAGATCCCGACGCCGCTCGACGGCTCCGATCCGGCATGGGGCCCCCTGCGGCCCTGAACCTGCTATGGGGGCACTAACGGGAAACGTGATTTTCTACGGGAGACTATCTATGTCGAAGCTTTCCAACATCTTGCTTGCGTGCACCGCGCTGATCGCCGTTTCGGGTTGCGCGAAGAAGCGTCCCGCGGTGCTGCCGCCCGCACCGGTCGACAACAACGCTGCGGTGGATCCGAATGCGGGCCAGAACGGCGGCAATGTCGGCGGGGCGATCGTGCCGGGGTCGGATGCCGACTTCCAGCGCTCGGTCAGCTCGAACACGGTGAATTTCGGGCTCGACATGTACGACATCGATCCGACCGCGCGCGCGATCCTCGACAGCCAGGCGCAGTGGCTGGCCAAGTTCCCGAACCAGCGGATCACGATCGAAGGCCATGCCGACGAGCGTGGCACGCGTGAATACAACCTCGCACTCGGCGATCGCCGTGCCAACGCGACGAAGAACTATCTGGCAGCGAAGGGCGTGTCGTCGTCCCGGATGACGACGATCAGCTACGGCAAGGAGCGCCCGGTGGCGATGGGCTCGGACGACCAGAGCTGGGCGGCGAACCGTCGCGCGGTCACGGTGGTGTTGAACTAAGATTTGTCGCGGCAGTCCCTCTCCCCTCCGGGGAGAGGGAGGGAGGAGCCGCTTGGCGACGGGAGGGTGAGGGGCTGTTGGGACGGAAGGTCCGAGCCTCAAGCCCCTCACCCTCCCACGTACAAGCGTACGCGGGCCCCTCCCTCTCCCCGGAGGGGCGAGGGAAAGCAGGTTACCCCAGCGCCTTGTCGAGCAGTTTCGCCAACCGAATACCCCCACGGCGAACCTCTTCGCGCGACACCGGCACCATCCTGGCGATCGTGGCATCGTCCATCTTCACCCGCGCCGGCACCGCACCACACGCGTCCCCGCCAAGCGCCGCCGCATACGCCTCATGCGAGGCTTCCCAGCTCTCCCGGCTCCAGTCGACGACCGTCCCCGCGCCGATCTTCGCGCGTTCAGCCGCGGGATAGCGCCTTACCAGCGACGGCGGCGTCGAGATCGCACGCTCCGCCAGCGGGCCGTCCCAGATCGAATGCAGGTTGAACCGCGCAGGGCCGTAGATCCCGTAGTTCGCCTTCACGTCGTTGCCGCCCTTGTCGTGGCGGTCGCCGGCGTGCAGCGGCTGGTGGAGATCGCCGACGAAGTGGATCAGGAACGCGAGCGCGACGACGCGGTCGCGGGGCAGCGTCGACTTGTCGCGGAGCATCTTCACGTCGCGATCGATCTGGTACGAGACGCAATCGCCTTCCTTGCACGCCGGCGTCAGGTCGAACGGCGCGCAGATGTCGACGTTCTGGTAATGCCAGCTGTACGCGAAACCGAAGCGCGTAGATCCGTCGTTCAGTTTCAGCGGCTTGATGCAGTCCGCCCAGACGCTGGCCTCCTCGATCGTGCCCGCGGGGCAGGTCGGCGTATCCAGCAATGCCTGTTGCGCGAGCAGCTTGCGGATCGCCGCCTTGGTCTTCGGCGTGACGTTGGCATAGGCGATCTGCGCGACGGTCTGGTGGCCGTACTCCCAGAATGCGGTGGCGGGGGAGGCGAGGCCGAGCGAGGCGATCGCGGCGAGGAGATAGCGCTTCATGCCGGCTCGTTAGCGTAGATCGCGACGGTCCGGCTACTCTCGGACGACGCGCGTCCGCGGTACATGCCGACGGTATTGAAACCCCAGGCTATGTCGCCGTCCGGTCCCGCGACGATGACGCCGCCGGTGCCGCCCAGAGCCTTCACTTCGGCGAGCACCGCGTCGGCCGCGACTTGCAGAGACTCGCCCGACAGGCGGACGCGCGCGCCGATCTCGTGGCCGACGCCGACGCGGAGGAAGAACTCGCCCGAGCCGGTGCACGATACCGCGCAGGCGCGATCGTCGGCGAAGGTTCCCGCGCCGATCACCGGCGTGTCACCGATCCGGCCCCAGCGCTTGCCGGTCACGCCGCCGGTCGAGGTGGCGGCGGCGACATGGCCGTGCGTGTCGCAGGCGACCGCGCCGACCGTGCCGTATTTCATGTCGACGTCGAACCCGCCGCCATCGGCCTGGAACTCCGCAAATTGCCGGCGGCGTTCGTCGGTCGCGAACCACGCGGCATCCGCCTGGGGAAGGTCGCGTTCGAGCGAGAACGCATCCGCGCCCTTGCCGGCGAGGAAGACGTGGCGGCCGTCGTCTAGGATCGCGCGCGCTAGACCGACGGGGTTGCGCGTGGCGGTCGCCGCAGCGACTGCCCCCGCCGCCCGCGTGCGCCCGTCCATGATCGCGGCGTCGAGCTCCAGCGTGCCGTCGTGCGTGAACACCGCGCCGCGCCCCGAATTGAAGTGCGGGTCGTCCTCCAGCACGCGCACCGCCGCCTCGACCGCATCGAGCGCGCCGCCGCCGTCCGCCAGCACCTTCGACCCGACGTCGAGCGCGCGCGACAGGCCGGCGCGTGCGCCCGCATCCTGCTCAGGCGAGACCATCTCGCTGTCGAGTTTGCCGGCGCCGCCGTGGATGACGAGGGTCCAGGTCATGCTGAGTCTTTCGAGGGTAGGGCGCGGAGGCCGATGAGGGGACGGAGCGGCGCGATGCTGCGGCCGATCCAGTAGAAGGCGATGCAGCCGATCGTCGTCGCGGCGAGCAGGCAGGCGAACTCCGCCCAGCCCGGCAGGCCGGCGGGGAGCAGCGCGTACATCACGAGGACGATGATCGTCTGGTGGATCAGGTAGAACGGGAACACCGCCTCGGTCAGCGTGCGGCGCCAGCGATGGTCGCGGTTCCAGTGGCGCTCGGCGATTCCGATCAGCGCGACGATCGCCCCCCATTGCTCGAGCGCGTGCGCGACGCCGTAACCGGGGTAGATCCAGCGCGGCGCGACGATGTCGCCGGGCCATTCGAGCTCGATGCCGATGATCGCGCCATAGCCGAGCACCGCGGCGACGGCACCGACCTTCCACCAGCGCGCGATCGCCGCCATTGCGGGCTCGGAACGGGCTAGGCCGAAGCCGAACAGGAAGGCGGGGAAATAGGTGACGTGCGCGACCCAGTCGCCGAACAGGGCTTGCGATTCCGCGGCCATCTGGAACCACCAGGCGTGGACGAACACGAGCCACGCGACCGGCAGGGCGAGCACCGCCCAGCTGCCGAAGACCCAGTCGAACGCGCGTTGCAGCCAGTCGCCGCGGACGAGGACCAGCCCGAGCGTCAAAACGCTCGTGTAGACCCAGAGATAGACGACGAACCAGAGGTGGTTCCAGGTCGGCAACGACAGCCCGGCGAGCTTGCCGAAGCGGAAATAGTCGTGGCTCCAGAACGTCAGATAGCTGCCGGCATAGGCGTGCTTGGTGACCAGCTCGACCCAGGGTTGCGGCGGGACGATCACCGCCATGCCGAACAGCAGCGGCACGAGCAGGCGGTAGCAGCGATTGGCGAAGAATCCGGCCGTGCCGCTCGACCGGTTGAGCAGCGCGCGGCTGGCATAGCCCGAGACGACGAACAGCAGCGTCAGCCGCCATGCGTTGCTCGCCAGCATCGGCAGCCGCACCCAGTCCTCGACATGGAGCGACTTCACATGGAAGTTCCACGGCACGAAGACCATGCCGATATGGTAGAGGATCAGCAGCGCGAACGCACCGATCCGCAGCCAGTCCATGCCGAAATGCCTCGTCATCGCGCGGCCCTACGGGGCGGGGGCCGGTGCCGCAAGCGTGCGACCGGCTGAGGCGGTGTTCGCGACCGACCGGTGTCCCCCTGAAATCCTCCCCCTGGCGGGGGAGGATCGTTTAATCCGGGTACCTGCGTTTCAGTCGGCTCACGCCTTCATGCGCGGCGTGCCCATGAAGTCGCGCTTGCCGATCGGGACGCCCTGCGCGCGGAGGATCGCGTAGGCCGTGCTGGCGTGAAAGTAGAAGTTCGGCTGCGAGAACGAGAGCAGGAAGTTCGCGCCGGTGAACGGCATGACGAACGTGCCGAACTCGAAGGTGGTGTCGTTGTCGGCGAGCGCGTCGAACGTCTCCCGGTCGATCGCTTCCAGCTTGGCGATTGCGTCACGCATCAAAGCATGGAGCCCCGCGAAATCCGTCGGCCAAGCCGAGCGGTCCGGCGCGAAAGTACCGGCGCGGACGCCTTCGATCCCGCCGACCGAATGCGCTGCGCAAGACTTCACCTGATAGCCGAAGGGCAGCATGTCGTCGGCGAGCTTGGCGTCGATCAGCGTCGCGGGTTCGATACCGCGCTCGACCGCGAATGCTTCCGCTTTGTCGAGCAGCGCGTCGACCGCGCGAAGAATCTGGAGATTCGAGGGAATCGTCGCATCGTACAGGGACAGGGTCATCGCGTTCGCTCCTAAAGCCGTGCGCCGCTATGGCCGACGATCGCTACTCCGGCCAGCGATGTTCCGTTCCGGCGCGCAAGTCGCTATATAGGCCTCGAACTCCCGAGGAATCTCCATGTCCCTTCGTCCCTGGCGCGATATCACCCGCCGCAAGAGCCGCCAGATCATGGTCGGCAACGTCCCCGTCGGCGGCGATGCGCCGGTCACGGTGCAGACGATGACCAACACGCCGACCGACGACGTGCGCGCGACGGTCGACCAGATCCGCCGCTGCGAAGACGCGGGCGTCGACATCATCCGCGTGAGCTGCCCCGACGTCGAATCTACCACAGCGCTCAAGCAGATCGTCCGTGCGAGCCGCGTGCCGATCGTCGCGGACATCCATTTCCACTACAAGCGCGCGCTCGAAGCGGCGGACGCCGGCGCGGCCTGCCTGCGAATCAACCCGGGCAATATCGGCTCGGCGGCGCGCGTGAAGGAGGTCGTCGACGCGGCGAAATCCAACGGCTGCGCGATCCGTATCGGCGTCAACGGCGGCTCGCTCGAGCGGCACCTGCTCGAGAAATACGGCGAGCCTTGCCCCGATGCGTTGGTCGAGTCGGCGCTCGATCACATCAAGCTGTTGCAGGACCACGACTTTCACGAGTTCAAGGTCGCGGTGAAGGCGTCCGATCTGTTCCTCGCGGTGGCGGCGTACCAGCAGCTCGCCGAGCAGGTCGATTGCCCGCTGCATCTCGGCATCACCGAGGCGGGCGGGTTCGTCGGCGGCAC
Organism: Sphingomonas sp. 320_CC; assembly: GCF_059691795.1. Taxonomy (NCBI): domain Bacteria; kingdom Pseudomonadati; phylum Pseudomonadota; class Alphaproteobacteria; order Sphingomonadales; family Sphingomonadaceae; genus Sphingomonas; species Sphingomonas sp. 320_CC. The sequence continues at coordinate 941,938 of NZ_JCAWAE010000002.1, forward strand.
GGTCAAGTCCGCGATCGGGATGGGCAGCCTGCTCTGGTACGGCATTGGCGACACGATCCGCGTGTCGCTGTCGGCCGAGCCCGAGGAGGAAGTCCGCGTCGGGTTCGAGATTCTCAAGGCGCTCGGCATCCGCAACCGCGGTGTCCGCGTCGTGTCGTGCCCGTCGTGCGCGCGACAGGGCTTCGACGTGATCCGCACGGTGCAGGCGCTGGAGGAACGGTTGCAGCACATCCGCACGCCGATGTCGCTTTCGGTGCTTGGCTGCGTGGTGAACGGTCCCGGTGAGGCGCGTGAAACCGACATCGGCATCACCGGCGGCGGCAACGGCAAGCACATGGTGTACCTGTCGGGTGTGACCGACCACCACGTTCAGGACGCCGACATGGTCGACCACATCGTCCGGCTGGTCGAGGCGAAAGCCGCGGAAATCGACGCGGCGGATGCGGCGATGGCCGCGCTGGTGCCGGTGGCGGCGGAATAGGGGCTACCACCACACCCCGTCATCCTGACGAAAGTCAGGATCCAGAGCCATGAAGGGCAACGTTCGTTACCCTGGATCCTGACTTTCGTCAGGATGACGCCGTGTGGACGCGGCCGCCTTTCTCGTTCTCCCGCGAAAGCGGGAATCCAGGGTTACCGGCGATAGCGTTCGTGGTCCTAGACCCCCGCGTTCGCGGGGGAACAGCACCCTGGACACCGCTTTATCAAACCGTCGACGTCCGCAACGGCAATTCCAGTACCGGCGATGGCGTCACGATAGGATGCCGGTTAAGCGGATTGCATGCGGATGATCCAAACATAGATCGTTCGTGATACGGTCTGGTCCGATGACACCCCGCGCCGTTTCCCCAGCTCTGGCTTTCGCGATTGCCGCGCTGGGCATTGGCCTGTTCTCCATGATGGATGCGGTGATGAAGTCGCTGGTCCTCGCGATCGGCGTCTATAACGCGCTGCTGTGGCGGCAGATGATCAGCGTCGGGCTCGGCGCGGTCGCGTGGAGGCTCGGGAACAGCGGACGGCCGAGCGGGCGGGCGCTGAAGCTGCATCTTGCGCGCGGATTGGTCACGACGGCGATGGCGGTGCTGTTCTTCTGGGGGCTCGCGCGCGTGCCGATGGCGCAGGCGATTTCGCTGACCTACATCGCGCCGATCCTTGCGCTGCTCCTCGGTGCGGCGACACTCGGCGAACGGGTCGGGCGGCGGGCGGTGGTCGCGTCGATCGCCGCGTTGCTCGGCGTGCTGGTGGTGATGATCGGGCATGGGCGCGGCGTCGCGGGACCGGAGACGTTTCACGGTGCGCTCGCGGTCCTCGGGTCTGCGGTGCTGTACGCGGTCAACCTCGTCATCGCGCGGTTGCAGAGCCAGGCGGCGCGGCCGGGGGAGATCGCGTTCTTCCAGGCTCTCGTCATCACCGCGACGCTGGCGCTCGCCGCGCCTTGGCTGGCGGTGGTGCCCGAGGCGGCGCAGTGGCCCAAGCTCATACTCGCCGCGGGGCTCGCGACCGCATCGCTGTGGCTGCTCGGCTGGGCCTATGCGCACGGCGATACCGGGTTTCTCGCGACCACCGAATACACGTCGTTCGTCTACGCCGCCGGCTTGGGTTTCCTGGTGTTCGGGGAGCGGGTATCGGCGTTCACGCTGGCGGGCGCGGCGGTCATCGTCGTCGCGTGCCTGTACGCGGCGCGAAGGCGTGACATCGCGCAGACATCGATCGAGGCTAGTGCATGACCATCATCCGTTCCGCCACCGTTGCCGATGTCGGCACGATCCTGCGCTTCGTCCGCGAACTCGCCGCGTTCGAGCGCGAGCCGGATGCGGTCGAGGCGACCGAGACGATGCTGGCGGAGGCGCTGTTCGGGGAGCGGCCTGCCGCGGAGGCTTTGATCGCGGAGACCGCGGAAGGCCCGCTCGGGTTCGCGCTGTTCTTCCAAAATTTCTCGACGTGGACGGGCAAGCGTGGGCTGTATCTCGAGGATCTCTACGTGACGCCGGAAGCGCGCGGGCAGGGGGTCGGTGGCGCGTTGCTGGCGCATCTGGCCGGCGTGGCGCTCGATCGCGGCTGCGCGCGGTTCGAATGGTCGGTGCTTGACTGGAATGCCGATGCGATCGCTTTTTACCGGAAAGTAGGCGCGGTCGGCATGGAGGAATGGACGATCCAGCGGATGTCGGGGGATGCTTTGGTGAAGCTCGCTGGCCGGTAGATCAAAGCGCCGTCCCGCTCCCCTCCCTGAAAGGGAGGGGCTGGGGGTAGGTAGGCCGGTTTGGGCCACCTCCTCACCAAGGTCGGAAATGCGGACGCCGACCCACCCCCGACCCCTCCCTTCCAGTGAGGGGGGAAGGCCAGGGTGTCGCCAACGCGGGTCCTACCCCTTCACGTCGATATTCATTGCGATCGAAATGCGGTCGCCGGTGCCGAGGTGCGGGCGGACGCCGTGGCGGAGCCAAGCTGGGAACAGGACCAGGTCGCCCGCCTCGGTCGGGAGGCGGCGCTCGACAGGTTGCGGCTGGCCGTTGATCCCGACCAGGCGGAAGCCGGGCAGGCGCATGAACGGCACCGGAAAGCGCGGGTCCTCGAAGAACAGTTCGCCGCCTGCTTCGCCCTCCGCCGGCGCGGTGCCCATGTCGATGTAATAGACCGCGGCCCACAGCACTCCGGGATGCGCGTGGCTCATGTTGAGCGCGCCGGGCGGCGACACGTTCGCCCACATCTTGACGGTCCACTCGACGGTCGCCGCATCGCGGCCATCGAAATGCGACGCGCGCTTGGCCATCTTCACCGCGGTATCGGCGAGCGCGGCCGCTGCCGGGCCGCCCCAGTAGAGCATGTCGGTCGCCGAATGCCAGCCCCCGACATTGGATCGGGCAAGGCTCGGCGCGGCGGCGTAGCGATCGAGGATCGCAGCGCGCAACGCCGCCGTTAGTGCGCCGGCATCGGCCAGACGCCCATGCAGGATCGGCGTCTCGTACATCCCGATCTGCGCCGCGCGGACGCGGATGCCGTCGAACGCAGGAGACGCCGTGGTCATGCTATCAGCGTCCTGCGGTGTCGTCCGCGTTCATCGGCTCTTCGCCCTTGGCCTTCTCGGCGTTGTAGCGCTCGATCGCCTCGATCGTGACGCGCTTGGCTTCTTCGGCGTCGCCCCACTTGCCGACGCGGACCCACTTCGTCTTCTCAAGGTCCTTGTAGTGGGTGAAGAAGTGCTCGATCTGCTCGAACACGATCTCGGGCATGTCGCCGCGCTCGCCGATGTTGGCGTAATACGGGAACACCGCGTCTACCGGCACGCAGATGAGCTTCTCGTCGCCGCCGGCTTCGTCTTCCAGGTTCAGCACCGCGATCGGGCGGGCGCGGACGACGCAGCCCGGGATGAACGGCGAGCGCGCGATCACCAGTGCGTCGAGCGGATCGCCATCGGGGCTGAGCGTGTGCGGCACGAAGCCGTAGTTCGCGGGGTAGCGCATCGGCGTGTGCAGGATGCGATCGACGAACAGCGCGCCCGATGCCTTGTCGAACTCGTACTTCACGGGCTCGCCGCCGGTCGGCACTTCGATGATGACGTTCAGATCCTCGGGCGGGTTCTTGCCGGTCGGGATGAGGTCGATACGCATGGCGGTCCTTTCGATATGACGATGCCGGCGCTCCTCGTCTGGGGAGCGGCCGGCACCACGTTAGTTTAGTCTCTGGTCAGCGCGGCGTCAGCAGCTTGTCCAGTCCGCCGTCACCTGTACCCACCTTCTGTAGCCGCGGATAGCGCGGGCCGTCATGGTAATCGAGCAAGATGTCGCGGAATCGGTCGTTGTTTTTCACAGTAAGACGGATCGGCACCTTCGTCCCCTTCGCGGCCAGGATCGCCGCCTTGATCCTGTCCGACGAATAGGCCTCGCTGTTCACCGCCTCGATTTCCGTGCCCACATCGAGCCCCGCCTTGAACGCCGGGCTGTCCCAGATCGACGAGGTGACTACGCCCTCCTTGTTGATCACCATCCCGAGCGAATAGCTGACATCGGTACCGCGGCTTTTCTCCGCCTGCTTCAGGTACGGGCTCTGCTCGGGGCCGTAGACCAGCTTGTAGCCGTTCATCGCGAAGCCGTTGATCGGCGCGGGCTTGCCCGTCTCGGTCAGGCGCGTGTTCAGGAACGTCGCCCAGTCATAGGGGACGATGCCGTTCAGCGTCTTCGCGACGTCGGCGAAGGTGTACGTCAGCTCGCCGTAATCGCCGTCACGGACGCCGAAGAACGCCTTGGCGAAATCGTCGATCGACTTGGTCCCGCCCGACTTCTGGCGAAGCATCGCGTCGACCTCCATCCAGACCATCAGGCCTTCGTTGTAATAGTCCTCCGAGCGCTGCCAGCTGGTCCAGCCCTTCGGTTTCCGCGCCGAGATCACCGGGTCATTCGTCGTGTCGATCAGCGGGCGCCATTCGCGACCCTTCGCGGCGTCGTAGATCCCGAGGATCGAGGCGTAACCATCGAGCGTGTCCTGCTTGCTGACGAGGCCCGAACGCGCCTGGAGCACATAGCCCCAGAACTGCGTCTGGCCTTCGTAGACCCACAGCAGCGAATCGCGCATCGGCGTGCGGAAGTCCGGCGTCCACAGGTCGGCGCCGCGGCGGAACTTGCCGTCCCAGCTATGCGTGAACTCGTGCGGCAGCAGGTTGCGCGCGGCGGCGCCGGTTTCCCATTCGGTGAAATAGCCCGGCTTCACGCCGTTCTCCGAACTGCGGTGATGCTCCAGCCCGATCCCGCCGAGCTGATCGGTGATCGACAGCAGGAATTCGTAATGATCGTAATGCTGCGCGCCGAACGTCTTCACCGCCTGGTCGACGAGCCGCTTGTGCGCGTCGATCTGCTCGGGCTTGGCGGCGAGCTGGTCGGGGCTGTCGGCGAACACGTTCAGGTCGACGCGGGGGGAGAGCGGCCAGACCTTGCCGTACTTGCCCGCGAGCGTCGGCGAATCGACCAGGATCTCGTAGTTGGTCGTGTCGTAGCTGTAGGTCGAGCCCGACACCTTGGCGGGCACCGCACCCGCGGCGGTCCAGCCGGTTGGGTAGGTAACGGTCATCTTGATCGGGATTTGGCGCGTGAAATAGCCGGCCGGGTAGAGGCTGACGAGATTGGGCTCGAGGCTGACCATCGTCGGTGTCATGACGATACGGCCCTGGTCGCCCTTGGTCGCGGAGATGAACTGGAACTCGGCAACGACCGACCTCGCGCCGGTCGGCACGTCGATGTGGAAGGCGAACACGTCGACCGGATCGCGCGTCCAGGGGACGATCTTCCCGTTCGCGCGCATCACTAGGCCGGCGAGCTTCTCGATCTCGCCGCGCGGGGAGTGCGCGCCGGGCAGCCATTTCGGATAGAGCAGCGCCATCGGCCCTGACTTGGCGACCGGGATCGTCTGCTTGACGCGAAAGATGCCGCGCTCGGTATCGGTCGCATCGACGTCGAGCAGCAATGTGCCGGGATAGGGCGTGTCGACCGCGTCGGGGATGGTGTCGACGAACGGCACCGGCTGCGGCGCGGTGTTGCCGGCGGGGACCTGCGCGAAGGCGGGTGCGGCGGATGCGAGCAGGGACGCGACGAGAAGCTTGCGGATCAAGGAAGGGCCTTCCGGCTGAGAGACGATGACACGAGGTGTAATCGCGATAAAGGGCAGCCGTCCAGTCCTTTACCGGGACTGCTCAACCACTCCCGAGCACGTTGATCGTGAACGCCAGCACGCCGATGTTGAATACGAACGCCGCCATGCACTGGCCGAGCGCGGCTTTGCGAACCCGGCGCGAGGTGATCTCGACGTCCGAGGTCTGGAACGTCATCCCCAGCGTGAACGCGAAATAGGCGAAATCCCAGTAATCGGGCTCGTCGCAGCTCGGAAAGTCGAGGCCCTTGGCGTCCTTCCCGTCCGGATCGTCGACATAGAACAGATGCGCATAATGCAGCGTGTAGATCATGTTCGAGAACAGCCACGCGAGCGCCAGCGTCGTGATCGTCAGCGCGATCCCGACAGCGTCGTTCTTCCCCTGCAGTTCCTTCGCCACCGCGACCAGGATGACCAGCATGATCGTCCCGCTGAACCCGAGCAGCACCGCGCGGTTGGCGTCGTTCTCTTCCGCCGCGCGGCGCATCCGGGCGGCGGTGGCGTTGCGGAACAAGGTCGAGACCGCGATCAGGAACACGACCGCGGCGACGTCGAACGCCGCCATCGTACCGCGCCCGAGCCCGAAGCGCGGGATCAGCGCGGCGAGGCCGATCGCGAAGACCAGCACGAACAGGATGAAGCGCGGCGGGGCAACGCGTTGGCCGAGGCCCCAATATCTGGGTTTGTCGTTCATGCCACAGCGCTAGCGCTTAGCGGGGACGTCGCCTAGATACGCGCGCATCATGGCCAAGACAGAAACCCCGCGCCGCATCCGTGGCACCCAGGACATTTTCGGCGACGAGCAGCGCCGGTTCGCGCATGTCCTGTCGACGTTCGAACGCGTGCGGGCGCTGTATTGCTTCCAGCGGGTCGATATCCCGGTGTTCGAGTCGACGGCGGTGTTCGCGCGCTCGCTCGGCGAGACGACCGATGTCGTGTCGAAGGAAATGTACACGTTCGAGGATCGCGGCGGGGATTCCATCACGCTCCGCCCGGAGTTCACCGCCGGGATCGCGCGCGCGTATCTGACCGAAGGCTGGCAGCAGTTCGCGCCGATGAAGCTCACCACTAGCGGCCCGGTGTTCCGCTACGAGCGCCCGCAGAAGGGCCGATTCCGCCAGTTCCATCAGATCGACGCCGAGGTGATCGGGGCGGCCGAGCCGGCGGCGGACGTCGAGCTGCTCGTGCTCGCGGACCAGTTGCTGCGCGAACTCGGGATATCGGAGGGCGTGACGTTGCAGCTTAACACGCTGGGCGACGCGGCGACGCGCGACGCCTGGCGCGAGGCGCTGGTCGCGCATTTCGAGGCGCACCGCGGGGAACTGTCCGAGGACAGCCTGACGCGGCTCGAAAAGAACCCGATGCGGATCCTCGATTCGAAGGACCCGCGCGACCGCCCGATCGCCGACAGCGCGCCCGATATCGATGCGTATCTGACGGACGAGGCACGCGCGTTCTTCGAGGCGGTGACCGCCGGGCTCGATGCGGCGGGTGTCACGTGGGAGCGCAACGCGCGGCTGGTGCGGGGGTTGGATTACTACCGCCACACCGCGTTTGAGTTCGTGACCGATCGGCTGGGCGCGCAAGGCACCGTGCTGGCCGGCGGCCGGTATGACGGGTTGATTGGATCGCTCGGCGGGCCGGAGACGGCTGGCGTTGGTTGGGCTGCGGGTGTCGAGCGGCTGGCTATGCTGGTGCCAGAGCTAGCAGCGGTTAACCCGGACGTTATCGTTGCCGTCGAGGACGACCGCGCGATTGGACTTGGGCACCGGCTGTTGCGCTCGTTACGGAAGGATGGCCTGTCGGCGGAAATGATCGCAACCGGCTCGCCCAGGAAGCGGTACGACAAAGCGGCGAAGGTAAATGCGAAGGTTCTCGTGAGTTTGAATGTCGACGAAGACAAGCCGGTGACGCGCGCGGTTGCGGCGACCGCTACGGACGAACTCTCACAGGTGCAGACGATCATCGACGATCTGGCGGAGGCGCTGCGTTGAGCCTCCCCGTCATCCCAGCGGACGCTGGGATCCAGAGCCATGAAGGCTGCGCCCGGTTATCCTGGATCCCAGCGTTCGCTGGGATGACGGGAGGGGTGTGCTCATGACCCAAATCTCCCCCGACCGCATCCGCGCGATCGAGGCGCGGCGTGACGAGCTGCAGGCGCTGATGTCGACCGGCGATCTCCCCTCCGACCGCTTCGTTGCGGTATCGAAGGAATATGCCGAGCTCGAACCCGTCGCCCAAGCCGCCACCGAAGTGCGCCGGTTGCGTCAGGAGGCGGAGAGCCTCGCGTTCATGGCCGAAGATGCGGACGACGAGCTCCGCGCGATGGCGTCGGACGAGCTGCACGAGAACCGCACGCTGCTCGAGACCGCGGACCGCAAACTCGCGCTCGCGCTGTTGCCGCGCGACTCCGCCGACGAGCGCTCGGCGATGCTCGAAGTCCGCGCCGGCACCGGTGGCGACGAGGCGGCACTGTTCGCGGGCGACCTGTTCCGCATGTACCAGCGCTATGCCGAATCGCAGGGCTGGCGGGTCGAGATGATCTCCGGCTCGTCGTCCGACGCGGGCGGCTTCAAGGAAGTCGTCGCCAGCGTCACCGGGCAGGGCGTGTTCGCCAAGTTGAAGTTCGAAAGCGGCGTCCACCGCGTCCAGCGCGTGCCGACCACCGAGGCCGGCGGCCGGATCCACACCTCCGCAGCGACCGTCGCGGTGCTGCCCGAGGCGGAGGAGGTCGACGTCAAGATCGACGACAAGGACCTGCGCATCGACGTCTATCGCTCGTCCGGGCCGGGCGGGCAGTCGGTCAACACGACGGACTCGGCGGTGCGGATCGTCCACATCCCGACCGGGCTGACCGTGATCCAGCAGGACGAGAAGTCGCAGCACAAGAACAAGGCCAAGGCTCTCCGCGTGCTCCGGACGCGGCTGTACGAGGCGGAGCGTGACCGGTTGCATGCCGAGCGGGCGGGCGCGCGGAAATCGATGGTCGGCTCGGGCGATCGCTCGGAGCGGATCCGGACGTATAATTTTCCGCAGGGCCGCGTCACCGATCACCGTATCAACTTGACGCTCCACCGCCTGCCGGAGATCGTCGCAGGCGAGATGGACGAACTGATCGGCGCGCTGATCGCGCAGGACGAAGCGGACCGCCTGGCGCAATTGGATGGCTGAGCTTTCCCCAGCCGCAACGGCATTCCCCTTCCGCTTGCGGGAGGGGTTAGGGGAGGGGCTTCCCGCTAAGGGTATCGCTCGGTGACAGCCCCTCCCCCGACCCCTCCCGCAAGCGGAAGGGGAGCAGTGAGTGTAGCGCTCGCCACTGCCGCTGCTCAGTTCGCGTTTTCCGCCACCCCGCGCCTCGACGCGGAACTCCTGATGGCGCACGCACTCGGCATCGAGCGTAACGCGATCCTCCTCGACCCGGATCGCTACACCGTCCCCGAGACCTTCCCCGCACTCGTCGACCGCCGTCTCCGCCACGAGCCGATCGCCTACATCACCGGCACCCGCGGCTTCTGGTCGATCGACCTCGCCGTCGGCCCCGGCGCACTCGTCCCCCGCGCCGACAGCGAAACCCTCCTGATCGCCGCCCAAGCGCACTTCGCCGGCCGCGCCCCCGCGACAATACTCGACCTCGGCACCGGCCCCGGCACGCTGCTCCTCGCCGCGCTCGACGAATGGCCCGCAGTAGGCCTCGGCGTAGACTATTCCCCCCAAGCGCTCGCCTACGCCCGCGCCAACGCCGCAACCCTCGGCGTCACCGACCGCGCGCACTTCATCCACGGCAGCTGGGCCAGCGCGATCGTCGGCCAGTTCGACCTGATCCTCGCCAACCCCCCCTACATCGCCACCGACGAACGCCTCCCAGCCGAAGTCCACGACCACGAACCCCACGCCGCGCTCTACGCCGGCTCAGACGGGCTGGACGACTACCGGATCCTCGCCGAACAGCTCCCCGCACTGATCGCCCCCGGCGGCGCGGCGGTGATCGAGATCGGTTCGACGCAAGCTCCCCCCGTCACGGCGCTACTCGAGGCGCAAGGTCTGCATGTCGCGCTCCATCACGACTATGGCGGCAACGCGCGTGCGTTAGTGGCAACCCACGCCCCCGCGACTTGAACAATATGGCGCTAAACCTCACATTTCGCTTGTAGTAGGTCCCTTGCGGCCGCTATCACGCGGGCAGGGGCACGCACTCTCGACGATTGGTCGGTTTAGAGCGATGACCCGCATCCTTCGCTTTGAGGTCGCTGCAGTCCGGCGGCCCTGGCAAGTTCGACGCACCGATCTCGTCTAGATCGTCGGTGCGCGACGGGGGTTTGCACCGCATTTCGGAGCACGACCAGATTTTGGTTCGACGACTGAGGACACAAGCTTGATCAACAACCGGCAAGCCGGCCGCCGTCGCGGTCGTGGCAACAATAATAATGGCGGCGGCGGTAGTGGTGGCGGTCAACGCCAGGGTGGCGGCGGCGGCGGCCAGGGTGGTCGCGATACCGGCAACCGCATCGACAGCCGCGCGCGCGGCAACGCGAGCCAGCTGTACGAGAAGTACAAGAACCTCGCGCGCGACGCGCAGCAGCAGGGCGACCGCGTCAACATCGAATATTACCTCCAGTTCGCGGATCATTATTTCCGCGTCCTGAGCGAAACCCGCGCCCGCTTCGAAGAGAGCCAGCCGCAAGCGCAGCAGCAGCCGCGTCGCCAGCAGCCGTTCGATCTCGACGGCGACGACGATTACGGCGACGAGGGCGAACCGATCCGCTCCGGCGAGCAGCAGGGTACGCCCGAGCAGGCTCGTGGTGAGCAGAATGGCGGCCAGCAGAACGGCCAGTACCAGAACGCGCCCCGTCAGAACCGCGACACCCAGAACCGCGAAGACCGCCCTCAGCGTGAAGATCGTCCGCAGCGCGAAGAGCGTCCGCGGTACGAGAACAACCGCTACGAGGGCCAGCGTAACGACGGCCCCCGCAACGAGGGGCAGCCGCGTAACGACGGTCAGCGCGAAGACCGCGTCCGTGGCGACAATCCGCGCAACCAGCGTAACGCCCAGCCGCGTGATGCTCAGCCTCGCGACGACCGCAACGGCGAAGAGCAGGATCAGGCCCGTGAGGCCCAGTCGCGCGAGGCCCAGGCCCGCGAGACTCAGCCCCGCGACGAGCAGGTCCGCGAGCCCCGCAGCGACTACCGCGATGCGCCGCAGCGCGAAACGATCCGCCGCACGCCCCGTGTGAGTGCACCGGTCGCCAACGCCAACCAGGATTCGGAAGCCGACGCGGTTCGTTCGGTAACCGAAGCCCCTGAGCAGGCAGCCCAGCCGACCGAAACCGTCGAGACCGCCGCTCCCGTTGCAGCGACCGAGGAGCAGCCCCGCCGTCGCGGTCGCCCGCGCCGCGATCGCAGTCTCGATGCACCTGTCGTGCAGGACGACGCAGCACCGACCGCATTCGACGCGGATCGCCTGCCGCCATCGCTCGGCATCTCGGCAATAACGCCAGCGCCAGCGCCAGCACCGGCGACGGACGCCCTCGCCGCAGATGCCCCGCCCGAAGAAAAGCCCCGCCGTCGCCGCGTTCGTGCGGTACCGGACGAAGTCGCAGGCTGAAGCCGTCATCCCGGACCTTTCCGGGATCACGCTAAGACCTGAAAAGGCCGGTGCCGCTTCATGCGACACCGGCCTTTTTCATGCCCGACCATATCAGCGCCGCGCGCTCAATCGAGCCGCGTCACGTCCTCGTCATGCCCGCTTCCCGAACTGAGGAATGCGAGACCCATCAACAGTCCGGCCATCATCACCGATCCGCCAACCCCGCCCATCACCGCGAGCATCGTCACCAAATGCAGCGGCCCTTGCACATGCGCCATCGCCGCAATGATCGCCGCGACGCATATCGCCGCCGCCAGCACCATCCACGCCATGATCCCCCGGAACCGCGCCCACGCGAATGCGGCGTAATGCGGGTCGTCCAACCCGGCTGGCGGTTCAGGCAGTCGATCGGTCATCGCTTCACATTGCCGCGCAAACATGGTTTCCTCAAGCCAAGCGCAACAGACGCAGTTGAGGAGAGGCGAAGATGACGATCGCGGCGATCCTGAAGGACAAGGGCGACATACAGTCGCTGACCCCCGACTCTACCGTGGCCCAGGCGGTGGCCCTGCTCGCCGAGAAGCGGATCGGTGCGGCGCCGGTGCTGGATGGCGGCAAGGTCGTCGGGATCTTTTCCGAACGCGACGTCATCCACTGTCTGCAATCGGATGGCGCAGCGGCGCTCGAGCGGCGAATCGGCGACGTGATGACCACCGCGGTAAAGTCGATCGGACCCAATGAATCGGCGATCGGCGCATTGTCGCTGATGACTCAGCGTCGCATCCGCCACCTACCGGTGATCGACGGTGAAACGCTGGTCGGGTTCGTGTCGATCGGCGATCTCGTCAAATACCGCATCGACCGGATCGAAGCCGATGCCGCAGCTATGCGCGAGTATATTCAGTCCGCCTAGGCTGACCCTACAGGCTAGGCGGCGACCGGCTGCTTCCGCGCGACCGCGATCAGTTCGCGCACGGTCGCCCGCGCAAATATCAGCATCCACGCCGCATAGACCGCCGCGCCGATCGCCACGAGCATCATCAACCGCCAATGCGCATCGAGCGGTGGCAGCGCGCGATCCACCAGCCCGACGATCAGCGCCATCGCGATCGCGGCCAGCGCCGGCGATGCGACTGCGCGCGCCACGTCCCGCGCGCGAACGCCGATCACCGGCAGCGTCCGCCACGCGCTGATCCCCAGGTAGAATGGATAGGCCGTGATCCACGCCACGCCCATGCCGGTCGGGCCCCATTGCACGCCGACCAGGAACGCACTGGTCAGGATCAGTGCACCGACCGCGCCGTTCTGGACGCCGATCCCGGGACGGCCGCGCGCATCGGACGCCGGCGTGAACAGCACCTGCAACGTCATGAACGGCATCGCCAGCGCGAGCAGGTGGACGATGGGCGCCGTCTCGCGCCATTTGTCGCCGAGCACGGTCAGCACCAAAGGCTCGGCGGTCGCAGCAAGGCCCATGTAGAACGGCATCGCGACGATCATCACCATCCGGACGCCCTTCACGAAGGCGCGCCCGATCGCGTCGGGATCGGCCTGCATCCGCGCATAGGCGGAGAAGGCGACCTCGTTCAGCGGCGGCACGAACTTCGACACGAAAATCTGCGTCAGGAACAGGCTGGTCGTGTAGATCCCGAGCGTGTGCGCGGAGAAGCTGCGTCCGGCGATGAACACATCCGTCTCGCTTTGCAGGAACCAGAACAGCTGCCCCGCCGCCATCACGCCGCCATAGCGCGCGATCGTCCCCGCGCCGCGAAAGTCGAAACTCGGCCATACGAGCGACCGCGCGCTCCACGTCATCATCGCCCCGCGCACGCTGAACAGCACGATCGGCGCGATCACGAGCGTCCAGACCCCAAGACCGTACAGCGCGCCACCCAAGGCAACGCTGGCGGAGGCGATCGACGCGGTGATGTTGGCCTTCGCCTGATGGCGAAAGTCCATCGACCTGGAAAGCAGCGCGTACGGCAACGCGATGAAGGGCGTCGTAAGGTATAGCAACGCCTGTACCCGGAGCATCTCGCCGACGATCGGTTGCCGATAATAGGCTGACGCAAGCGGCGCCAACGATACCTGTATGATCGCCAGCGTGACGTTGAGCAGGATCAGCATGCCGAACAGCTGGCGAACTTCGCGCTCGGTAATCGTCTTCTGCTGGATCAATCCGCTGGCGAGGCCATAGCCGTTGAGCATCCCCATGAAGGTCAGAATGACCTGGCACATCGCGAATAGTCCGTAGTCCGATGGCGCCAGGATACGGATGACGAGGAACGTGGCGCTCCATTGCACGAGCTGCGCGACGATCTGGCTCCCCGACCGCCAGATCAACGCACTGCGCACCTGTCCGGCGAGCGAACTTGGCTCGCCGGGAACGGGAGTGGCGGCGACAGGTGCGGGGCTCACGGTGTCCATCGTATCGGGCATGTAGCGGTATTGGCCTTCACAATCGCTTAAGGCGATGACGTAGAGACGATCGAGCCAAGGCGTCGGACGTGACGTGCAGCGGCAAAGGCGCTGGACGCGATCGTCAAACGTGTTGTGATCAGCGGCTTGGAAGGGGTGTGGGGCGTCCTAAACGCGCCAATCCGAGAAAATTGCCACAAATGTGAAAGATTGTGTTTGACGCGAATCGGAACCCCGCCTAGAGGGGTGTCACCGCAGCGGAGTGCCTTACCGGCTTCTGCTACGGTCGCAAAAAACCAGATGCTCCAAGCTTCTTCTACGGGA